>NZ_OY288115.1 GCF_958439165.1 uncultured Hydrogenophaga sp.
AGCACTACTTTCTGACGGTCCACGACATCGTGGCCTTCGCACGCGGCCGGGGCATCCTGTGCCAGGGGCGGGGGTCGGCGGCCAACAGCGTGGTCTGCTTCTGCCTGGGCATCACCGAGGTCGACCCGGCCCGGCTGTCGGTGCTGTTCGAGCGCTTCATCTCGAAAGAACGCAACGAGCCGCCCGACATCGATGTGGACTTCGAGCACGAGCGGCGCGAAGAGGTCATCCAGTACCTCTACCGGCGCTACGGGCGCGAGCGGGCCGCGCTCACGGCGGCCGTCATCTGCTACCGGCCGCGCAGCGCCCTGCGCGACGTGGGTCAGGCCCTGGGCATCGAGGCCGAGGCGCTGGCCCGGCTCACCCGCAGCCTGGGCTGGTGGGACGGCGCCCGGGTGCCGCCCGAACGCCTGCAGGAAGCCGGGCTCGACCCGGACGACCGCCAGGTGACCCTGCTGCTGGAACTGGCCGGCCAGCTGGTGGGCCTGCCACGCCACCTCTCGCAGCACACCGGCGGTTTCGTGCTCACCCGCGGGCCCTTGACCGACCTGGTGCCGGTGCAGAACGCCCGCATGGCCGGGCGCACCGTCATCGAATGGGACAAGGACGACCTGGACGCCATGGGCCTGCTCAAGGTCGATGTGCTGGCCCTGGGCATGCTGACCGCGCTGCGCAAGTCGCTCGACCTCATCGGCCAGCGGCGCGGCCAGCCCCTGGCGCTGCACGACATACCGGCCGAAGACCCGGCCACCTACGACATGGTCTGCGCCGCCGACACGGTGGGTGTGTTCCAGATCGAGAGCCGTGCCCAGATGGCGATGCTGCCGCGCCTGCGGCCCCGCTGCTTCTACGACCTGGTGGTCGAGATCGCGCTGGTGCGTCCCGGCCCCATTCAGGGCGGGGCGGTGCACCCCTACCTGGACCGGCGCCAGGGCAAGGCCCCGGTGAGCTACCCCAGCCCGGCCCTGGAACAGGCGCTGGGCCGCACCCTGGGCGTGCCGGTGTTCCAGGAGCAGTGCATGCAGATCGCCATCCTGGCCGCCGGCTTCACCCCCGGCGAGGCCGACGGCCTGCGCCGCGCCATGGGCGCCTGGAAGCGGCGCGGCGGCCTGGGGCATTACGGCCAGCGGCTGGTCGACGGTCTGCTGGCCAACGGCTACACCCCGGCCTTTGCCGACAGCGTGGTCGAGCAGGTCAAGGGCTTCTCCAGCTATGGCTTTCCGGAGAGCCATGCCGCCAGCTTTGCGCTGCTGGTGTACGCCAGCTGCTGGATCAAGTGCCACCACCCGGCCGAGTTCCTGGCCGCCATGATCAACAGCCAGCCGCTGGGCTTCTACACCCCGCGCCAGCTGGTGGCCGATGCGCAGCGCCACGGCGTGGAGGTGCTGCCGGTGGACGTGAGCCACAGCGACTGGGACTGCACCCTGCATGCGCCGCCGGATGCCGCGCCCGGTACCCATCCTGTCGTGCGCCTGGGCCTGCGGCTGGTCAGCGGCCTGGGGCAGGCCGTGGCGCAACGCCTGGTGCAGGCCCGCGCCCGGGGACCCTGGCGCGACGTGGCCGATCTCGGGCACCGCGCCGGCCTGGGTTCGCACGAACTCACCCTGCTGGCCGCTGCCGACGCCCTGACCAGCCTGAGCGGCCATCGCCGCCAGCAGATGTGGGACGCGGTGGCCCGCCACACCCCGCCGGCCCTGCTGCAGGAAGCGCCCATCGACGAGCCGGCGGTGGAACTGCCACCCGCCCCCGAGGGCGAGGCCATCGTCTGGGACCACCGCTCCACCGGTCTGAGCCTGCGCCGCCACCCGCTGGCCCTGCTGCGCCCGCAGCTGCAGGCCCGGCGCCTGTCCAGCGCGGCCGAACTGGCCCAGGCCCCGGACCGCCGCCTGGTGCGCCACGCCGGCCTGGTGACGCTGCGCCAGCAGCCCGAGACCGCTGGCGGCGTGATGTTCGTGAGCCTGGAGGACGAGACCGGCGTGGTGCAGGCCATCGTCTGGCGCAGCCTGCGCGAACGCTACCGGCGCGCCTTGATGCAGTCGCGCCTGCTGGCGGTGTACGGCGTGTGGCAGCGCGAAGGCGAGGTCTGCAGCCTGATTGCCGGCCACCTGGAAGACCTCACGCCGCTGCTGGGGTCGCTGGCCGTGAGCAGCCGCGACTTCCGGTGAAGGGCTGGCTTCAGGCCGGCGGGATCGGTGGCGTGCCGTCCGGCCCCGCTTCGGCCTTGTCGCGCAGCGCGGCCAGCCGAGCCTCGGCCTCGCGCCGGCTTTGCGTCGCCTGGCGGGCCTTCTTCACATCGTGGATCTGCCACAGGCCGAAGGCCAGCACCACCAGAAAAATGCCCAGCTCGAACCAGATCGCCATGTGAACCGCTCCTTCAGTAATGGCCCATGCTGCCGCAGCCGGCATGGGCCTGCAATACAGTCGGACGATGTCCGACGAATCCCAGATCGAGATCCCGCCGTCCTTCGTGGCCCTGTACGTGCCGCCCGGACGCATCAAGCCCACCCTGGCGCGTGCCGAACTCACCGCGCGCTACGAGCTGTGCGAAGACATGGCGCAGATGCTGGTCGACACCGCCCGCACCATGGAATTCAGCCTGGGCATCACCCAGGACGATGTGCTGCAGCGCGTGGGGCAAGGCCTGCGGGTGGAGCCGACCGTGGTGAACGAGAGCGAGGCCGGCTGGGTCGTCACCCGACTGGCCGAGCTGCTGGGGCCGTCCGGACCGGGCTGATCCCGCTCAGGTGATGTCCAGCGTGTGGATGCCGAAGCGCCCGGTCCGGCGGTCGGCAAAGTAGTGTTCCAGCGTCTCCTTCACCGTGCGGAAGGCGATCTCGTCCCAGGGAATCTCGGCCTCGGTGAACAGCCGGGCCTCCTGCGTCTCGTGGCCGGGGTTGAAGCGGTCGCTCAGCAGCCGGGCGCGGTAGTACAGGTGCACCTGGCCCACGCGCGGCACGTTCATGAGGGTGAACAGGTCACCCATCTCGATCTCGGCCCCGGCTTCCTCGTCGGTCTCGCGGGCAGCACCCTCGGCCGTGGTCTCGCCCAGCTCCATGAAGCCGGCCGGCAGCGTCCATTTGCCGAGCCGGGGTTCGATGTTGCGCTTGCACAGCAGCACGAACTCCCCGGTCTCGCCCCACACCGGCACCGTGCCCACCACATTGAGCGGGTTGTCGTAATGCACCAGTCCACAGGCCGGGCACACCGCACGCTGGCGGGTGTCGCCGTCGTCGGGCAGCCGCAGTTCGACGGCGGTGCCGCAGTGGCGGCAGAAGCGGGCAGGGGTGCGCAGCATGGGGTCGGATGTCCTCAGGCCTTGCGGCCGTGTTTGGCGATCAGGGCACGGGCGGTTTCCAGCAGCTGGCGGCCGTTGTAGCCGCGCTTGTCCATGTCCTGCACCCACTCCACCTCCACCAGGCGGGCCTTGCGTTTGAACTCCTGGGCTTCGGCCGCGGGAATGGTGTGGATGCTGTTGCCCTGGCGCACGGCGGCCTCGCGGCCCGGCCCGTCGCCGGCTTGCTGCACCTTGCCCAGCCAGGCGGAGGTTTCCATGCCGGTGTTGCGGTCGATCACGGCCTTCAGGTCGGGCGGCAGGCTGGCGTACTTCGCCTTGTTCATGGCCATCACGAAGGTGGTGGTGTAGAGCGCGCCACCGGCCGGCTCGAACTCGCTGTGGAACTTGGTCAGTTCGTGCACCTTGACCGCCGGCACCACTTCCCAGGGAATGGCGCAGCCGTCGATCACGCCCTTGGACAGTGCGTCCGGGATCTGCGGCAGCGGCATGCCCACCGGGGTGGCACCCAGGTAACCCAGCATCTTGGTGATCTGCCGGGTCGGACCGCGCACCTTGGAGCCGCGCAGGTCGTCGGCCCGGAAGATCTGCTTGCTGCGCATGTGGAACATGCCCGGCCCGTGCACCTGCAGGGCCAGCGGGTGCACGTCCTTGTACTCGTCCGGGGCCATGGTCGTGATGTATTCCCAGAACGCCTTCGAGGTGGCTTCGGCGTTGTTCATCATGAACGGCAGCTCGAACACCTCGCTGCGCGGGAAGCGCCCCGGCGTGTTGCCCGGCAGCGTCCAGATGATGTCGACCACGCCGTCGCGCGCCTGGTCGAACAGCTGGGCCGGCGAGCCCCCCAGCTGCATGGCCGGGTAGCCCTCGAAGCGGATGCGCCCGCCCGACTCCTTCTCCACCTTGTCCATCCAGGCCTTGTGCATGTTGAGCCACACGTTGGACTGCGGCGCCATGAAGGTGTGGAACTTCAGCGTCACGCTGGACTGGGCCAGGGCACCCAGGGCGGGGGTGCCCAGGGCCGCGGCGGCGGTCGACTTCAACAGGGTTCGGCGCTGGATCATGGTGGGGTCTCCGTTGTGGTTGTGAAGGACTCGGGCTGGATCAGGAAGAGGGCGCTCAGACCACCTGGAAGCGGATGTCGGTCAGGCCGTCCACATGGCCGTGCAGCACGTCGCCGCGCACCACCGCGTTCACGCCTTCCGGGGTGCCGGTGTAGATCAGGTCGCCGGGCTGCAATTCCCAACCCTTGCTGATCTGCTCGATGGTCTCGGCAATGTTCCAGATCAGCTTGGCCACGTTGCTGCGCTGGCGGTCGGCACCATTGACCTGCAGCCAGATGGCGGCCTGGGTGATGTCGCCGGCCTGCGCGGCCGGGGTGATGGGGCCGATGGGCGAGGCATGGTCGAAGGCCTTGCCGATGCACCAGGGCTTGCCGGTCTTCTTCATGTCGGACTGCAGGTCGCGCCGGGTCATGTCCAGGCCGGTGGCGTAGCCGAAGATGTGCTTGAACGCATCGGCCGCGGCGATGTTGCGGCCGCCCGTGCCGATGGCCACCACCAGCTCGATCTCGTGGTGGAAGTTGCTGGTCAGGTCGGGGTAGGGAATGGTGGCGGTCTGGCCCGCATCGGCCACCACCACCGTGTCGGCCGGCTTCAGGAAGAAGAACGGCGGTTCGCGGCCGCTGTGCCCCATTTCCTTGGCATGGTCTTCGTAGTTGCGACCCACGCAGTACACGCGGTGGACCGGGAAGCGGGCGGTGCTGCCCACGACGGGCACGCTGACGACGGCGGGGGGGCTGAAGGTGTATGTCTCGCTCATGGGTATCGGTGTGGGGAGTTCGGTCGGGTTGAAGGCCGGATCAGTTTGCCATGCCGAAGCTTCAGTACTGGCTACGTGGAAGCCGCAGCGAGAGGCCGTCGAGCGCCATGGACAGGCGCAACTGGCAGGCCAGGCGGCTGCCCGGGCCGGCGGGGCTGGCGGCGAAATCGAGCATGTCGGTCTCGTCGGGTACCGGGGGTGGCAGGCGGTCACGCCATTCTGGGTCGACGATCACATGGCAGGTGGCGCAGGTGAGCTGGCCGCCGCAGTCGCCGTCGATGCCGGCCACGCCGGCCTGCACCGCCACGTCCAGCACGCTCTGGCCCTCGTTGCCCTGGAGCGGGTGGGGCGTGCCGTCGAAGCTGTGCAGCAGGAGTCGGATCATGGCGGGGTAAGGGCGGGGAGGGGTATGGAGAGCCCTGGCATTGTGGCGTCAACCGCCGGAGTTTTCGTCCTTGGGGGAAACAGGGCTTTCACCGGGTCGGGTGCGCCTCCCGGAGGGCCTGACCACAATGCACTTCGCTGGCGACCTGCGGGTCGCCTTTGCTTTTGAACCGAAGGAATACGCATGACCACCCTGTTCGACCCGATCACCGTGGGCGACATCGCCCTGTCCAACCGCATCGCCATGGCGCCGCTGACCCGCAACCGCGCCCCGAACGCCGTGCCCACGCCGCTCATGGCCACCTACTACACCCAGCGCGCCACCGCCGGCCTGCTGATCACCGAGGCCACCGCCATCAGCCACCAGGGCCAGGGCTATGCCGATGTGCCCGGTCTGTACGCGCCCGAGCAGATCGCCGGCTGGAAGGGTGTCACCTCCGCGGTGCACCAGGCCGGTGGCCGCATCGTGACCCAGCTGTGGCACGTGGGCCGCATCTCGCACACCGAGCTGCAGCCGGACAACGGCGCACCGGTTGCGCCCTCGGCCATCCGCGCCAACACCAAGACCGTGCTGCTCAAGGACGGCGCACCGGTGTTCGTCGACACCTCCGAGCCGCGTGCCCTCGACCTCGCCGAGCTGCCCGGCATCGTGGCCGACTACCGCCGTGCCGCCCTGGCCGCCATCGAGGCCGGCTTCGACGGCGTGGAGATCCACGCCGCCAACGGCTACCTGCTCGACCAGTTCCTCAAGACCGGCAGCAACCAGCGCACCGACGCTTATGGCGGCAGCATCGAGAACCGTGCCCGCCTGCTCATGGAAGTGGTCAAGACCGTGGTGGACGCCATCGGCGGCGGCCGCACCGGCATCCGCCTCTCGCCGGTGACCCCGGCCAACGACATCGTCGACGCCGATCCGCAGCCGCTGTTCACCTACGTCGTGCAGCAGCTGGCCGCGCACGGCCTGGCCTATGTGCACGTCATCGAAGGCGCCACCGGCGGCCCGCGCGAACTGGCCGACCGCCCGTTCGACTACGCCGCCCTCAAGGCCGCCTACCGCGCGGCCGGCGGCAAGGCCGCCTGGATGGTGAACAACGGCTACGACCTTGCCCTGGCCAACCAGGCGGTGGCCGATGGCGCCGACGTGGTGGCCTTCGGCCGCCCCTTCATCGGCAACCCCGACCTGGTGCAGCGCCTGCGCGTCGGCGGCCCGTTCACCGAGCCGGACCGCAACACCTTCTACGGCGGCGGCGCCCAGGGCTACACCGACTACCCGACGCTGGGCTGAAGGCATACTGCAGGGCGTTTTTCACCGAACTTCACCGAACACGCCCTGCCGCATGAAGCTCTACAACTACTTCCGCTCCTCCGCCTCGTTCCGGGTCCGCATTGCCATGGCCCTGAAGGGGCTGTCATACGACTACCTGCCGGTGCACCTGGCCCGTGGCGACCACAAGCTGCCGGCCTTCGCCGACATGGCCGCCGAAGGCCTGGTGCCGGTGCTGGAGCTGGACGACGGCACCCGCCTGACGCAGTCGATGGCCATCATCGAATACCTCGACGAGACCCACCCCGAGCCGCCGCTGCTGCCGGCCGATGCTCTGGGCCGGGCGCGCGTCCGTGCCCTGTCGCAGATCGTGGCCTGCGAGATCCACCCCATCAACAATCTGCGCGTGCTGAAGTACCTGGTGCGCGAGCTGAAGGTGGAAGAAGAGCCCAAGAACACCTGGTACCGCCACTGGGTGCGTACCGGGCTGGAAGCATTCGAGAAGCAGCTGGCGGCCGGTGGCACCGGCCACACCGGCCGTTACTGCCATGGCGACACCCCCACCCTGGCCGACTGCCTGCTGGTGCCGCAGATCTTCAACGGGCAGCGCTTCAACGTGAGCTTCGACGGTCTGACCCACACCATGCGCGTCTTTGACGCCTGCATGGCCCACCCGGCCTTCCAGGCCGCCGAGCCCAAGGCCTGCCCCGACTTCGAGGCCTGATGGCCGGGCTGGCCATGCCCGGTCTGCTGACACCCGACTGGCCCCTGCCAGCGGGTGTGCGGGCCCTGTTCACCACCCGCGCCGGTGGCGTGTCGGCCGCGCCCTTCGACAGCTTCAACCTCGGTGACCATGTGCGCGACGACCCGGCCCATGTGGCTGCCAACCGGCAGCTGCTCACCGGGTTCACGGCGCCCGCGCAGCCGGTGTTCCTGCAGCAGGTGCACGGCACGCGAGTACTGCGCCTTCAGACCGATCCGGCCCACATCGCAGCCAGCCAGGGCGCCGAGGCCGATGCCTGCCTGACCACCGAACCCGGTGTGGCCTGCACCATCATGGTGGCCGACTGCCTGCCGGTGCTGTTCGCGCACGCCTCGGGCCGTGCGGTGGCTGCAGCGCATGCCGGCTGGCGCGGTCTGGCCGGCGGGGTGCTGGAAGCCACGGTGCAGGCGTTGCAGCAGGCAGAAGGCTCGGGCGACATCAGCGCCTGGCTGGGGCCCTGCATCGGGCCCGCCGCGTTCGAGGTGGGCGACGAGGTGCGCGAGGCCTTCGGGGCCGACGAAGCCGTGCGCGGGTGTTTCATGCCGCACGGTCCCGGCAAGTGGTGGGCCGATCTGCCGGCGCTGGCCCGCATCCGGCTGCGGCAGGCCGGCGTGTCGGCACTGCACGGCAACGACGGCACACCCGGCTGGTGCACCGTCACGCAGGCATCAAGTTTCTTTTCGCACCGGCGCGATGCTGTCCGCCTCGGCAGCACCGGGCGCATGGCCGCCTGCATCTGGTTCGGCTGAAGCGGCAGCGGGGGCTGCTTCGGTGGCAGCCGCCTGCGCGGCCGCGAATTCGGCGTCTTCCCGGGCCTTGCGCGCCTTGCGGCGGGCGGGGGTCCCCATCACATAGACCACGATGGTCATGGGCAGCACGCCGTACAGGAAAAAGGTGATGACGGCCCCGAGCACCGAGCCGGTGGTGTTGGTGGCTTCGGCCACTGCCATCATCAGCACCACATACATCCACGCAATGACGACCAGGTACACAGCTGCTTCCAGGGGCCGGCATCGGTGGCGGAATGGCGTCAGCGGCGCGGAAGGCGCGCGGCCGATACTGGTGCAGGGCCGGGTATAACTGCCCCAGAGCCTCCCATAATAGGTGCAGGCCAATTCCAGAGGAGACACACATGGCATCGGGCAAAACGCCGGGCGGCAGCGGGCCGAACGACCCGTGGCAGCAGGCCACGCAGCACATGCAGGCTTTCCAGCAGAACCTCATGGGGCAGTGGACGCAGATGGCCCAGGCCATGCCGACCATGGGCATCCCCGGTTTCCCTGGCATGGGCAACGCGGGCGCGTCGCCCTTCGGCATGCCGGGCATCGAGCAGCTGTTCAGCCAGGCCAGCGGTCCGGCCGTGCGGCTGGATCCGGCCAAGCTGATCGAGATCCAGAAAACCTACCTGCAGGACGCCGTGGCCCTGTGGAACCAGGGTGCCACCGCCCGCCCGCAGGGCGACCGCCGCTTCGCCGGCGACGCCTGGGCCAGCAACCCGGTGGCCGGCTTCACCGCAGCCGTGTACCTGCTCAACGCCCGCACCCTCATGAGCATGGCCGATGCGGTCGACGGCGACGAGAAGACCCGTACCCGGGTGCGCTTTGCGGTGCAGCAGTGGATCGACGCCAGCGCGCCCAGCAACTTCCTGGCCTTCAATGCCGAAGCCCAGAAGAAGGCCATCGAGACCCAGGGCGAGAGCATCGCCAAGGGGGTGGCCAACCTGCTGCACGACATGAAGCAGGGCCACGTGTCCATGACCGACGAGAGCGTGTTCGAGGTCGGCAAGAACGTGGCCACCACCGAAGGCGCCGTGGTGTTCGAGAACGAGCTGTTCCAGCTCATCGAATACAAGCCGCTCACGGCCAAGGTGTTCGAGCGCCCGTTCCTGCTGGTGCCGCCGTGCATCAACAAGTTCTACATCCTCGACCTGCAGCCGGAGAACTCCTTCATCCGCTATTGCGTGGAGCAGGGCCACCGCACCTTCGTGGTGAGCTGGCGCAACCCGGACGAATCGCTGTCGAAGAAGACCTGGGACAACTACATCGAGGACGCGGTCATCCGCGCCATCAGCGTTGCGCAGGACATCACCGGCGCCGAGCAGATCAACGCCCTGGGCTTCTGCGTGGGCGGCACCATGCTGGGCACCGCGCTGGCGGTGCTGGCCGGCCGGGGCGAGGAGCCGGTGCACAGCGCCACCTTCCTCACCACGCTGCTGGACTTCCGCGACACCGGAATCCTCGACCTCTTCATCGACGAAGCCTTCGTCAAGTTCCGCGAGATGCAGTTCGCCGACGGCGGCCTGATGCCCGGGCGCGACCTGGCCACCACCTTCAGCTTCCTGCGGCCCAACGACCTGGTCTGGAACTACGTGGTGGGCAACTACCTCAAGGGCGAAACCCCGCCGCCGTTCGACCTGCTGTACTGGAACTCCGACAGCACCAACCTGCCGGGCCCTTACTACGCCTGGTACCTGCGCCACCTGTACCTGGAAAACCGCTACACCCGCCCCGGTGCCACCACCGTCTGCGGCCAGCCGATCGATTTCCGCCAGGTCAAGCTGCCGGTCTACATCTACGGCTCGCGGGAGGACCACATCGTGCCCATCGGCGGGGCCTACGCCAGCACCCAGCTGCTGCCGGGCAAGAAGCGCTTCGTCATGGGCGCCTCTGGCCACATCGCCGGCGTGATCAACCCGGCCAGCAAGGGCAAGCGCAGCCACTGGATCGGACCCGCCAACCGCTTCCCCGAGAAGGCCGAAGACTGGATCGCCGGCGCCACCGAACACCCCGGCAGCTGGTGGACCGACTGGGCCGCCTGGCTCAAGCCGCTGGCCGGCAAGCAGATCGCCGCGCCCAAGGCCTACGGCCGGGGCAAGACCTACACCGCCATCGAGCCCGCACCGGGCCGCTATGTCAAGGCGAAAGCCTGAACCGATTCAACCAGGAGCCAGAGATGGAAGACATCGTCATCGTTTCCGCCGCACGCACCGCCGTCGGCAAGTTCGGCGGCACGCTCGCCAAGACCCCGGCCACCGAACTGGGCAGCATCGTCATCAAGGCCCTGCTGGAGCGCACCGGCCTGCGGGTGGATGCGGTGGGCGAGGTGATCATGGGCCAGGTGCTGGCGGCCGGCGCCGGCCAGAACCCGGCCCGCCAGGCCATGATGAAGGCGGGTGTGGCCAAGGAAACCCCGGCACTGACCATCAACGCGGTCTGCGGCTCCGGCCTGAAGGCCGTCATGCTGGCCGCTCAGGCTGTGGCCTGGGGCGACAGCGAGATCGTCATTGCCGGCGGCCAGGAGAACATGAGCGCCAGCCCGCACGTGCTGCTGGGCAGCCGCGACGGCCAGCGCATGGGCGAATGGAAGATGGCCGACACCATGATCGTCGATGGCCTGTGGGATGTGTACAACCAGTACCACATGGGCATCACCGCCGAGAACGTGGCCAAGGCCCACGGCATCACCCGCGACATGCAGGATGCCCTGGCGGCCGGCAGCCAGCAGAAAGCCGCCGCGGCCCAGGCCGCCGGCAAGTTCAAGGACGAGATCGTCGGCGTGAGCATTCCGCAGCGCAAGGGTGACCCGGTGCTGTTCGACAGCGACGAGTTCATCAATGCCCGGACCACGGCCGAGGTGCTGGCCGGGCTGCGCCCCGCCTTCGACAAGGCCGGCTCGGTCACCGCCGGCAACGCCTCGGGCATCAACGATGGTGCCGCCGCCGTGATGGTCATGACCGCGAAGAAGGCCGCCGCCCTGGGCCTCACGCCGCTGGCCCGCATCGCGTCCTTCGGCACCAGCGGCCTGGACCCGGCCACCATGGGCATGGGCCCGGTGCCGGCTTCGCAGAAAGCCCTGGCCCGCGCCGGCTGGAAGGCCTCCGACGTCGATCTGTTCGAGCTGAACGAAGCTTTCGCCGCCCAGGCGTGCGCCGTCAACAAGGCGCTCGACATCGATCCGGCCCGCGTCAACGTGAACGGCGGCGCCATTGCCATCGGCCACCCCATCGGCGCATCGGGCTGCCGCATCCTGGTCACGCTGCTGCACGAGATGCAGAAGCGCGACGCCAAGAAAGGTGTGGCGGCGCTGTGCATCGGCGGCGGCATGGGGGTTTCCCTCGCTGTCGAACGCTGAGTCGGTCGATACGATCGATCGTCACATCCGAGATACAACGAAAGGTACACATGAGTCAGAAAGTTGCGTACGTCACCGGTGGCATGGGTGGCATCGGCACCGCCATCTGCCAGCGGCTGCACAAGGAAGGCTTCAAGGTCATCGCTGGCTGCGGCCCCACCCGCGACGCGCAGAAGTGGCTGGACGAGCAGAAGGCCCAGGGCTATACGTTTCACGCTTCGGTGGGCAACGTGGGCGACTGGGATTCCACGGTCGAGGCCTTCACCAAGACCAAGGCCGAACACGGCTCCATCGACGTGCTGGTGAACAACGCCGGCATCACCCGCGACCGCATGTTCCTCAAGATGAGCCGCGACGACTGGGACGCGGTCATGAACACCAACCTGGATTCCATGTTCAACGTCACCAAGCAGGTGGTGGGCGACATGGTCGAGAAGGGCTGGGGCCGCATCATCAACATCAGCTCGGTCAACGGCGAGAAGGGCCAGGCCGGCCAGACCAACTACTCGGCCGCCAAGGCCGGCATGCACGGCTTCTCCATGGCGCTGGCGCAGGAACTGGCCACCAAGGGCGTCACCGTCAACACGGTGAGCCCGGGCTACATCGGCACCGACATGGTCAAGGCCATCCGCCCCGACGTGCTGGAGAAGATCGTGGCCACCGTGCCTGTGAAGCGCCTGGGTGAGCCGAGCGAGATCGCGTCCATCATTGCCTGGCTGGCCAGCGACGAAGGCGGCTACGCCACCGGGGCCGACTTCTCGGTCAACGGCGGTCTGCACATGGGCTGAAGACCCAGGGGCCTTGCCCCCTCAGCGCAACAAGAAGTCCCGCACCGGCCCCAGGGCTGCTGCGGGACTTTCTTCTTGGGGGATGTGGCCCACGCCCGGCAGCGCCACCAGACGGCTGCCGTTGACGGCCTTGAGGTAATCGGCCGCGTTGGTCACCGGGATCATGGCGTCCTGCTCGCCCCACAGCAGCAAGGTGGGCGCGGTGATGCGCTGCAGGCGCGCCACCGGGTCGGTCAGCACCGCCTGCGCCATGCGGTCCAGCATGGCCTGGCGCGCACCGGGCGCCAGCACCAGGTCGTGGTACCGGTCCAGCATCGGATCGGTCAGCACCGCCGGGTCGGCATAGGCCGGCTCCAGACCCATCTTCAGCACGAAACGCGGCAGCGTGAAGCGCATGAGCTGCAGCGAGGCCGGTACCTCGGGTGCGCGGTCGTACTCGAAGCCCGGGCTGGCAAAACCGTCAGGCGCCAGCAGCACCAGCCGGTTCACCCGCGCGGGTCGCGCTGCCGCCAGCTGCCAGGTCAGCCTGCCGCCCATGGAGTGACCCACCACGCTGGCGCTGGCGATGCCCAGCCGGTCCAGCACACCTTCGATCAGGGCCAGGCTGTGGGCGTCGGAGTAGTTGCGTGCCGGGTCGGGCGGGCTCAGCCCGGAGCCGGGCAGGTCCAGCCGCACCACACGGAAATCTGTCGACAGCGCCTGCGCCCAGGTCTCCCAGGTGTGCAGGCTGGCACCGAAGCCGTGCAGGAACAGCACCGCCGGCGCATCGGCCGGGCCGTCCTCCCGTACATGCAGCCGCACGCCGTCCACCTCGACCAGATCGGCGGGTGACCGCAGGTAGCGCTCGGCCAGCCAGGCCGGATCGCGATCGGGCGTCCAGAGGGCCAAGGCCAGCAAGGTGGACAGCAGCAGCCCGGCGCCGATGAGCCAGCGTGGTTTCATGGATGTGTGCCTGCAGGTGAGGAGCGGTGATTATGGAGAGCGCTGCGCCCGCATAATCGCGCCAAGCCGCGAGGCCCGGTGTGTCGTAACGCCAAAGGACAAGAGGTGCAGTCCCCACCTTAAAGCGGGGCTTCGTCATGCTTCGATACCGGTGGCGCGAGACCATTCGCGTCCCTATGGTTTATGGGCAAGATGGGCCACACCGTGAGGCTGGCCGCACGGCTTGTCCCGTGTTACGAACATCTTGCCCACCCTCTGCGCGTCGTAACGCTGCGGGTGGTTTCCAGTCTCGACAAGGAGCCTCCCCATGAGCCAGACCGCTCTTCCCGTTCACCCCATCACCTTCTCCACCCACCCCGACACGGTGGGCCTGCTGCGCCATGAATCCGGCGCCGTGAGCCTCAGCCCAGCCCGCCACCGCGCCTGCCTGGAAGCCGCCTGGGAAATCGAAGCCCTGGCCCGCCTGCTGCCCGACCTGGCCCTGCGCGACGACGATGCGCTGCCCCTGCAGGTGCGCGGCGTGGCCCGCCGGTTGGGTGATCTGGCGGGGGCGGTGATGTCGGGGCTGGATGATGGGGTGGTGGTGGACAAAGACGTTAACTGGCCCGACTCAGGCGACGAGCTGCAGCCGATCGGCTGCTTTTGGGCCGCAGGCCGGGAATAGAATGGCGGCTTAGTCGAGAGCGCTGCCTCCAGCAGGGCGTTGAAGCACTAGCTTCACTCGGCTTCCACACATACAGACTGGCACAGCCAGCCGTTCACGAAAACCGCTCAGATCTCTGAGCGGTTTTTTTTTGCCCATCGCAGGAGAAGCCATTCATGTATTTGCTGTGCGCAGACGAGTCCGGTGCGGTCGCCGATCCCAGTCAACCGTACTTCGTCTTGGCCGGAGTGGCTGTTTTCGAGAGGGCCACGCACTGGATTCAGCGTGACCTCGATCAGATAGCCGCCCGGTTCAACCCGGACGTGCCTCAGTCTGTCGAGCTGCATGGCTCGCCCATGCGCGGGGGGCGGGACATGTGGCGGTCTTACCCGTTCGCCCATCGCCTGGAGGCGATCAAGGATGCCCTGCGCCTGGGAGTTGACGGAGCAGGTCGACCGGCCTGCACCCTGTTCGCGGTGGTTATCAGGAAGAGCGCCCTGAGCGGGGTTGACCCTGTCGAGTTCGCGTTTGAAAAGCTGTCGTCCCAGTTCGATCTGTTCCTGCGCCGTCGGTACCTGAAAAACAAGGACAAGCAGCGGGGTCTCATCATCTTCGACAAGGCTTCCACCGAGCCCCGCATACAAAGTCTGGCGCGGGAGTTCAAGGGCGGTCCGCTGGGCACGAGGAACTACGCAGACGTGCCGATGTTCCTGGACTCGCGCGCGAGTCGAATGATCCAGTTGGCCGATCTGGTGTCGTTCGCCACCTACCGCAAGTTCTCGGCAGGGGACAGCGAGCTGTTCGACCTTGTTCAGCCCTACTTCGATGCTGAGGGCGGTGTGGCGCACGGTCTGTTTGTGATGGATGGGCCGCCACACGCGACTGTTGCCGTAACCGGCTCCATCGCCCAAGCCGGTGGCCCCGTCATGTTCCCTGGTTGATCAACGACTTCAGCGGCAGAGGGGACAATACCGCCTTCCCCAAGCCCTCCTGCCATGACCACCCTCACTGCCCCTCATCCGTTCAGCCCGTGGCGCCTCTCCGTCGCGCCGATGATGGACTGGACCGATCGCCACTGCCGTTACCTGCACCGGCTGTTGAGCCGGCACACGCTGCTCTACACCGAGATGGTGACCACCGGGGCGCTGATGCATGGCAGCGTGCAGCGGCACCTGCGCTTCAACGCCGAGGAGCATCCGGTGGCGCTGCAGCTGGGTGGCAGCGAGCCGGACGAGCTGGCGCGCGCGGCGCGCATGGGGCAGGAGTGGGGCTACGACGAGATCAACCTGAACTGCGGCTGCCCGAGCGAGCGGGTGCAGCGCGGTGCCTTCGGCGCCTGCCTGATGGCCGAGCCGCAGACGGTGGCCGACGGGGTGAAGGCCATGCGGGATGCAGTGGACATTCCGGTGACGGTGAAGCACCGCATCGGCATCGACCGCACCGAGAGCTACGAATTCGTGCGTGATTTCGTGGGCACGGTGGCCGAGGCGGGCTGCGAGGTGTTCATCGTCCATGCCCGCAACGCCTGGCTGCAGGGCCTGAGCCCGAAAGAGAACCGCGAGATTCCGCCGTTGCGCTACGAGCTGGCGCACCGGCTCAAGCAGGACTTTCCGCAGCTGACCATCGCGGTGAATGGCGGCATCACCACCAACGCGCAGATTGCCGAGCACCTGCAACACGTGGACGGCGTGATGGTGGGGCGCGAGGCGTACCACCACCCCTGGTTGCTCACCAGCTGGGACAACGCCTTCTTCGGCCAGGACACGCCAGCGCCCGACCGCAACGAAGTGGAAGAACAGATGGTGCGCTACATGGAGCGCGCCCATGCCGAGGACGGCTGCCCCTGGTACGCCATTGCCCGCCACATGCTGGGCCTGCGCCACGGCCTGCGCGGTGCCCGCAAGTGGCGCCAGGTGTGGAGCGACCACCGCCTCAAACCCCTGCCGCCGCGTGAAGTGTGGGCACTGGCCCAGGAGCATGTGAGCGACGAGGTCGATGCCGGCTTCGTGGCACCCGCCACCGTTCCCGGCACGGCGCCGCAGGGGGCTGCCGCATGAGCACCTTGCCGTCGCCCCTGAGCGTGCCCCCGCAGGTCATCGACACACCGGCCGGGCCGGTGGCGGTGTACATCGCGCATCCCGCACAGCCGTCCGGTCTGCCGCCGCTGCTGCTGGTGCACAGCGTGAATGCCGCGGCCTCGGCCGCCGAGGTGGCGCCGCTGTTCGAGCAGGCCCGCAGCCAACGCACCGTGGTGGCGCTGGACCTGCCGGGCTATGGCCACAGCGACCGCAGCGACCGGCCCTACACCCCGCGCCTCATGACCGACGCGGTGCATGCCGCCATCGGATGGACCCTGCAGCAGACCGGCGCGGCGTCCGTGGACGCCCTGGGCGTGTCGCTGGGCTGCGAATTCGTGGTCCGGGCCCAGCAGGAACAGCCCGCCACCCTCCGCCGCATGGCGCTGGTCAGCCCCACCGGGTTCTCGCGCTCCAAACGCCGCCACGGTCCGCCCGGCTCCACGCTGATGCTGCCCTGGCTGTACCGCCTGCTCACCCGGCCGGGCTGGGGCGAGCGCATCTTTGGCTGGCTCACGAAGCCGGGTGTCATCCGCTACTTTCTGAAGCGCACCTTCGGCACACCGACCATCGACGAAGGACTGTGGGCCTTCGGCGTGCAGACCACCCGCCAGCCGGGTGCACGGCACGCGCCGCTGTGCTTCGTGTCGGCCGGTCTGTTCAGTGCCGACATCAACACGCTGTACGAAGCGGTGCAGTGCCCGGTGTGGGTGAGCATGGCGACGCGCGGCGACTTCACCGACTACCAGGGCCGCAGCACGGTGGACGACCAGCCGAACTGGCGCTTCGAGGCCGTGCCGGGTGGCGCGCTGCCGTACTTTGAAGATCTGCCCGATTTCGCGCAGCGGCTCGACGCCTTCTGGCGCGGCTGAGCCCGGCCGGTCAGACGGCCGCTTCCAGACCGCTGCGGAAGTGTTCGCGCATGCGCTGGGCGGCGAGTGCCGCATCGCGCTGGACCAGCGCCTGCACGATGGCGCGGTGCTCGGCCAGCGATTCGCTGATGCGCCCGGTCTTGAACAGCGAGTGGTGGCGGTTGAGCTTCATGACCTTGCGCAGGTCGGCCACCATCTGGTCGCGCCAGCGGTTGTCGGCGATCTCCAGCAGCTGCATGTGGAACTGCTCGTTGATGGCAAAGAAGCGGTCGCGGTCGTCGCTGGCAGCTTCGAGCTCGGCATGCAGGGCCTGCAGACCGGCCAGCTGGGTGTCGGAGGCGCGTTGGGCCACCACGCCGGCTGCGTCGGATTCCAGCAGGGCCAGCAGGTGATAGACGTCGGACAGGTCTTTCTCGGAGACTTCGGTCACGTAGGCACCGCGCCGCACCTTCATGGTCACCAGACCCTCGGCCGCCAGCACCTTCAGGGCTTCGCGCAGCGGGGTGCGGCTGATGCCCAGTTCTTCGGCGATCTTGAGTTCATCGATCCAGCTGCCGGCTTCCAGCTCGCGTTGGAAAATGCGCTGCCGCAGCCGTTCGGCGACTTCTTCGTACAGAGCACGGGGGGCGAGGGCGGTGGCAGACATGGATCGGGGCGTCAGGAAGGAGTCGGTATTCTGCATCAATAATTATGAATGATGTAAACTGCCGGCCTTCGGACTTCCCCCTTTCACGTCCTGCACCATGAGCTCCTCGAACCCCGAATTCACCCCGCCGTCGTACGAAGCCTGGCTCAAGGCCGCCCAGAAGTCGGCCCCTGGTGGGCAGATCGAGGCGCTCGACTGGACCACACCGGACGGCATCAAGGTCAAGCCGCTGTACACCGCAGCCGACGTGGCCGAACTGCCGCACACCCACACCCTGCCGGGCCTGGAGCCGTTCATCCGCGGTCCGCAGGCCACCATGTACGCGGTGCGTCCCTGGACCATCCGCCAGTACGCCGGCTTCTCCACCGCCGAGGAATCCAATGCGTTCTACCGCCGCGCGCTGGCCGCCGGCGGGCAGGGCGTGTCGGTGGCCTTCGACCTGGCCACCCACCGCGGCTACGACAGCGACCACCCGCGCGTGACCGGCGACGTGGGCAAGGCCGGCGTGGCCATCGACAGCGTGGAGGACATGAAGATCCTGTTCGACGGAATTCCGCTGGACAAGGTCAGTGTCTCCATGACCATGAACGGCGCGGTGCTGCCGGTGCTGGCGGGCTATGTGGTGGCGGCCGAGGAACAGGGCGTGGCGCAGGAGCTGCTGGCCGGGACCATCCAGAACGACATCCTCAAGGAGTTCATGGTCCGCAACACCTACATCTACCCGCCGGAGCCGTCGATGAAGATCATCGGCGACATCATCGAGTACACGGCCAGGCACATGCCGAAGTTCAACTCGATCTCCATCAGCGGGTATCACATGCAGGAAGCCGGGGCCAACCAGGCGCTGGAGCTGGCCTTCACCCTGGCCGACGGCAAGGAGTATGTGAAGACCGCCATGGCCAAGGGCATGGACGTGGACGACTTTGCCGGGCGCCTGAGCTTCTTCTGGGCCATCGGCATGAACTTCTACCTGGAGATTGCCAAGATGCGCGCGGCCCGCCTGCTGTGGACGCGCATCATGAAAGGCTTCGGCGCCAAGAACCCCAAGAGCCTGATGCTGCGCACCCACTGCCAGACCTCGGGCTGGAGCCTGACCGAGCAGGACCCGTACAACAACATCGTGCGCACCACCATCGAGGCCATGGCGGCGGTGTTCGGTGGCACCCAGAGCCTGCACACCAACAGCTTCGACGAAGCCATTGCGCTGCCCACCGAGTTCAGTTCGCGCATTGCGCGCAACACCCAGCTGATCATCCAGGAAGAGACGCACATCACCAACGTGATCGATCCCTGGGCCGGCAGCTACATGATGGAGAAGCTCACCCAGGACATGGCCGACGCTGCATGGGCCATCATCGAAGAGGTCGATGCCATGGGCGGCATGACCCGCGCGGTGGACAGCGGCTGGGCCAAGCTCAAGATCGAGGCCGCCGCCGCCGAGAAGCAGGCCCGCATCGACTCGGGCAAGGACGTGATCGTCGGCGTCAACAAGTACCGACTGAAGGATGAGCCGCCGGTCGAGGCCCGCGACATCGACAACGTGGCCGTGCGCGACGGCCAGATCGCCCGCCTGCAGCAGATCCGCGCCACCCGCGACGCTGCCGCGGTGCAGGCCGCGCTCGACGCACTCACCGCTGCCGCCGAGAGCGGCCAGGGCAACCTGCTGGACCTGTCCATCAAAGCCATCCGCCTGCGCGCCACCGTGGGCGAGGTGAGCGATGCGCTGGAAAAGGTGTTCGGCCGCCACCGCGCCGACACCCAGAAGGTGACCGGCGTGTACGCCGCCGCCTACGACAGCGCCGAGGGCTGGGCCCAGCTGCAACAGGAGATTGCCGCCTTCGGCGACGAACACGGCCGCCGCCCGCGCGTGATGATCAGCAAGCTCGGCCAGGACGGCCACGACCGGGGCGCCAAGGTGGTGGCCACCGCGTTCGCCGACCTCGGCTTCGACGTGGACATGGGCCCGCTGTTCCAGACCCCCGAGGAGTGCGCCCGCCAGGCGATCGAGAACGATGTGCACGCGGTCGGTGTGAGCACCCTGGCCGCCGGCCACA
Source organism: uncultured Hydrogenophaga sp. (assembly GCF_958439165.1). Lineage (GTDB taxonomy): Bacteria > Pseudomonadota > Gammaproteobacteria > Burkholderiales > Burkholderiaceae_C > Hydrogenophaga. The sequence continues at coordinate 19,676 of NZ_OY288115.1, forward strand.
AGACCCTGGTGCCGGCCATCATTGCCGAGCTGAAGAAGCAGGGCGCCGATGACATCATCGTGTTCGTGGGTGGCGTCATTCCGCGCCAGGACTACGAGTTCCTGTATGAGGCCGGCGTGAAGGGCATCTACGGCCCCGGCACCCCCATTCCCGCCAGCGCCAAGGACGTGCTGGAACAGATCCGCAAAGCCTTTGCCTGAAGGCGCGACGTGACGCCTCAAGCGTTCTTTGAAGGCATCGTGCACGGCCAGGGCATGGCCCAGCGCCGCTCCATGGCCAAGGCCATCACGCTGCTGGAATCCACCCGCGCCGACCACCGCCAGCAGGCCGATGTCCTGCTCACCGACCTGCTGCCGCACACCGGGCAGGCGTTCCGGCTGGGCATCAGCGGCGTGCCGGGCGTGGGCAAGAGCACCTTCATCGAGGCACTCGGCCTGTTCCTGATCGAGCGCGGCCACCGGGTGGCGGTGCTGACCATCGACCCGTCCAGCACCGTGTCGGGCGGCTCCATCCTGGGTGACAAGACGCGCATGGAGCGGCTGTCGGTGCACGAGCGGGCCTACATCCGCCCCAGCCCGAGCAGCGGCACGCTCGGCGGCGTCGCCGAGAAGACCCGCGAGGCCATGCTGGTGTGCGAGGCTGCCGGCCACGACGTGGTCATCGTGGAAACGGTGGGCGTGGGCCAGAGCGAGACCGCCGTGGCCGGCATGACCGACATGTTCTGCCTGCTGCAGCTGCCCAACGCCGGCGACGACCTGCAGGCCATCAAGAAGGGCGTGATGGAGCTGGCCGACCTGGTGGTCATCAACAAGGCCGACATCGACCCCGATGCCGCCACCCGCGCGCGGGCGCAGATCACGTCATCGCTGCGCCTGCTGGGCATGAGCACCAGGCAGGGTCATCCGCCGGGCCGCCCCAAGGATGACCCAGCCCCCTCGGGGGGCAGCGACCCACACGAAGTGGGGGAGCGTGGGGGCGATGCCATCTGGCATCCGCAAGCCATTCAATTGAGTGCGCTGCTGGGCCTGGGCGTGGATGCGTTCTGGGACGCGGTGAGCCGTTTCCGCGATCTGCAGACCGCCAATGGCCAGCTGGCGCAGCGCCGCCAGCAGCAGGCCCGTGCCTGGATGTGGGAACGCATCGAGGCCGGTCTGCGCCAGCGCTTCCGCACCCATCCGGCGGTGCAGGCGGCGCTGGACGACACCACCCGCCGCGTGCTGGACGGCACGCTGCCCGCCAGCACCGCCGCCCGGGCGCTGCTGGCCCTGTTCGACTGATTTTTCTGGAGAAGACACATGCAGGACATCCTTCGACAACTCGAAGAAAAACGCGCTGCAGCCCGCCTGGGTGGCGGCGAGAAGCGCATTGCCGCCCAGCACGCCAAGGGCAAGCTGACCGCGCGTGAGCGGCTGGAGGTGCTGCTGGACGAAGGCACCTTCGAAGAGTGGGACATGTTCGTCGAGCACCGCTGCACCGACTTCGGCATGCAGGACAACAAGGTCCCGGGCGATGGCGTGGTCACCGGCTACGGCATGATCAACGGCCGCCTGGTGTTCGTCTTCAGCCAGGACTTCACCGTGTTCGGTGGCGCGCTGTCCGAGGCGCACGCCGAGAAGATCTGCAAGGTGATGGACCAGGCCATGAAGGTCGGTGCCCCGGTGATCGGCCTGAACGATTCGGGCGGCGCCCGCATTCAGGAGGGCGTGGCCTCCCTGGGCGGTTACGCCGACGTGTTCCAGCGCAACGTGCTGGCCAGCGGCGTGGTGCCGCAGATCAGCATGATCATGGGCCCTTCGGCCGGTGGCGCGGTGTACTCGCCGGCCATGACCGACTTCATCTTCATGGTCAAGGACAGCTCCTACATGTTCGTGACCGGCCCCGAGGTGGTGAAGACGGTGACGCACGAGGAAGTGACCGCCGAGGAACTGGGCGGCGCCATCACCCACACCACCCGCAGCGGCGTGGCCGACCTGGCCTTCGAGAACGATGTGGAGGCGCTGCTGATGCTGCGCCGGCTCTACAACTACCTGCCGCTGAACAACCGCGAGAAGGCCCCGGCGCGCCCCAGCGGCGACCCGATCGACCGCACCGAGCTGAGCCTGGACACGCTGGTGCCGGAGAACCCGAACAAGCCCTACGACATGAAGGAGCTGATCCTCAAGATCGTGGACGACGGCGACTTCTTCGAGCTGCAGCCTGAATACGCCAAGAACATCCTGATCGGCTTTGCCCGCATGGACGGCCAGACGGTGGGCATCGTGGCCAACCAGCCGCTGGTGCTGGCCGGCTGCCTGGACATCAAGAGCAGCATCAAGGCCGCGCGTTTCGTGCGCTTCTGCGACTGCTTCAACATCCCGGTGGTGACCTTCGTGGACGTGCCCGGCTTCATGCCCGGCACCAGCCAGGAGTACGGCGGCATCATCAAGCACGGCGCCAAGCTGCTGTACGCCTACGCCGAGTGCACGGTGCCGAAGATCACGGTGATCACCCGCAAGGCCTATGGCGGCGCCTACGACGTGATGGCCTCCAAGCACCTGCGCGGCGATGTGAACTTCGCCTGGCCCAACGCCGAGATCGCGGTGATGGGCGCCAAGGGCGCGGTGGAGATCATCTTCCGCGAGGAGAAGAAGGACCCGGCCAAGCTGGCCGAGCGCGAGGCCGAGTACAAGGCCCGCTTCGCCAACCCGTTCGTGGCGGGTGCGCGCGGCTTCATCGACGACGTGATCCTGCCGCACGAGACGCGCAAGCGCATCTGCCGTTCGCTGGTGATGCTCAAGGACAAGAAGCTCGAGAACCCGTGGCGCAAGCACGGGAACATTCCGCTGTGATGGGCTTCTCCGTTGTCTTCTCGCGCCGGGTCGGCTCGGGGTGCCCGGACGTTTTGCTCCGTGTCCCCCGGCCTTCGGCCTCCTCCTTTACCTGCGCAAAACGCCCGAGCACCCCGATCCTCAGCGGTCTGTGCTCGCTGGGCTTTCACGTCACCCCCTTCGCAGCAAGGAGCGTGGCGGGTGTGCCGCAGCGAAGTAAAGGAGGAGCCGGCCGCAGGCCGGCGGGGGACATGAGCGGAGGCACACCCGCCACGCTCCTTGCGAGCACACCCGCCACGCTCCTTGCGAGCACAGCCAACACCCCGCGCCCACAGACCCCATTCACTCCCGACTAAGGAGACCGTGATGTTCAACAAGATCCTGATTGCCAACCGTGGCGAGATCGCCTGCCGCGTGATCGCCACCGCCAAGAAGATGGGCATTGCCACCGTGGCGGTGTACTCCGACGCCGACAAGGAAGCGCGCCATGTGCAGCTGGCCGACGAAGCCGTGCGCCTGGGCCCGCCGCCCTCGCGCGAGAGCTACCTGCTGGGCGACGCCATCATTGCCGCTGCCCAGGCCACCGGTGCCCAGGCCATCCACCCCGGCTACGGCTTCCTGTCCGAGAACGAGGACTTCGCCCGCAAGGTCGAGGAAGCCGGGCTGGTGTTCATCGGCCCCAAGCACTACAGCATCGCGGCCATGGGCGACAAGATCGCCTCCAAGAAGCTGGCCAACGAGGCGAAGGTCAGCACCATCCCCGGCCACAACGATCCCATCCAGTCGCCCGACGAGGCGGTCGGCATCGCACAGAAGATCGGTTACCCGGTGATGATCAAGGCCAGTGCCGGCGGTGGTGGCAAGGGCCTGCGCGTGGCCTTCAACGACAAGGAATGCTTCGAGGGCTTCACCAGCTGCCGCAACGAGGCGCGCAACAGCTTCGGTGACGACCGCGTGTTCATGGAGAAGTTCGTCCAGGAGCCGCGCCACATCGAGATCCAGGTGCTGGGCGACTCCCACGGCAACGTGATCTACCTGAACGAGCGCGAGTGCTCCATCCAGCGCCGCCACCAGAAGGTGATCGAGGAAGCGCCGTCGCCCTTCATCAGCGACGCCACCCGCAAGGCCATGGGCGAGCAGGCGGTGGCCCTGGCCAAGGCGGTGAAGTACCAGAGCGCCGGCACGGTGGAATTCGTGGTCGGCAAGGACCAGGACTTCTACTTCCTGGAAATGAACACCCGCCTGCAGGTCGAGCACCCGGTGACCGAATGCATCACCGGCCTGGACCTGGTGGAACTCATGATCCGCGTGGCCGCCGGCGAGAAGCTCCCGCTGGCCCAGGCCGACGTGAAGCGCGAAGGCTGGGCCATCGAGTGCCGCATCAACGCTGAAGACCCGTTCCGCAATTTCCTCCCCAGCACCGGCCGCCTGGTGCGGTTTGCGCCCCCGGCCCAGAGCATGTGGCAGGCCAACACCGCCGACCGCTTCGGCGTGCGGGTGGACACCGGCGTGCTGGACGGCGGCGAGATCCCGATGTTCTACGACTCGATGATCGCCAAGCTGATCGTGCACGGCAAGGACCGGAACGAGGCGATCGCCAAGATGCGCGAGGCCCTCAACGGCTTCGTCATCCGGGGCGTGCAGAGCAACATCCCGTTCCAGGCCGCGCTGCTGGCCCACCCGAAGTTCGTGACCGGCGACTTCAACACCGGCTTCATCGCCGAGCACTACGGCCAGGGCTTCCGCGCCGAGGACGTGCCGCACGACGACCCCGACTTCCTGGTGGCGCTGGCGGCCTTCGTGCGCCGCAAGAGCCGCGAGCGGGCCGCCGGCATCAGCGGCCAGCTGCCGGGCTACGGCGTGAAGGTGGGGCACGATTACCGCGTCATCACCCTGGACGGCCAGGGTGGCGAGCACCGCTACTCACCGGTGCATGTGGACGAGGTGGTGGGGCAGATCGGTGCGGCGGTGGTGACGGTGGGCGACCGGCGCTACGCCATCCAGAGCCCGTCCCGCCTGAACGACATCTGCATCAGCGGCATCTGCAACGACCGGCCCTTCACCGCCCAGATCGAGCGCGGCACGGCCCGCAACCCGCTGGCCCTGGTGGTGCAGCACAACGGCACCCGCATCGAGGCCATGGTGGTGTCGCCGCGCATGGCCGAACTCCACGGCCTGATGCCCTTCAAGGCGCCGGCCGACATGAGCCGTTTCGTGCTCTCGCCCATGCCCGGCCTGCTGGTGCAGGTGGCGGTGCAGCCGGGGCAGAAGGTGCAGGCCGGCGAGCGCGTGGCCGTGATCGAGGCCATGAAGATGGAGAACGTCCTGTTTGCGGCGGCCGACGGAGTGGTGGCCAAGGTGCTGGCCTCCCAGGGTGAATCTCTGGTCGTCGACCAGCCCATCGTGGAGTTTGAACAATGAGCCAGCGTCCCTTCCGCGTGCTGGGTGTCCAGCAGATCGCCATCGGCGGGCCCGACAAGCAGCGCCTGCAGAAGCTCTGGGTCGAGATGCTCGGCCTGGAGGTCACCGGTACCTTCCGCAGCGAGCGCGAGAACGTCGACGAGGACATCTGCGCCATCGGCAGCGGCCCGTTCAAGGTCGAGGTCGACCTGATGCAGCCGCTCGATCCCGAGAAGAAGCCGGCGGTGCACACCACGCCGCTCAACCACATCGGCCTGTGGATCGACGACCTGCCGCGGGCGGTGGAATGGCTCACCGCGCAGGGCGTGCGTTTTGCGCCCGGCGGCATCCGCAAGGGCGCAGCGGGCTACGACATCACCTTCTTGCACCCCAAGAGCAGCGACGAGTTCCCCATTGCCGGCGAGGGCGTGCTGGTGGAGCTGGTGCAGGCGCCGCCCGAGGTGGTGGCGGCTTACTCGGCAATCATGTAAGTCTTGGTGAGGTGCTCCAGCACCTCGAACTCGCCGGCAAAGCCGGGCGGCAGGTACAGCGCCTCCCCCGGCCCGGCCTCCTGGTAGCCGCCCTGGGTGTCGTGCACCCGGCAGCGGCCACTCAGCACGGTGAACAGTTCGCGTTCGGTCGGTCCCATGGCAATCCGCCAGCGCCCGGGCTCGCAGCGCCACACGCCGCAATACACCCGCCCGGCGGCCAGGGCGTCGTCCACGCTGTTCCAGGTTTCCCGCCGGGGGTTGCCGCGGATCAGCCGTTCGGGCTTCGGATGGTCGATGTCCGGGGTGCCGACCGGCTGTGCGGTCAGCTTGAGCAGGGTGGGCGGCGTGTTCATGGGCGGCGATTGTCGCAAAACCCACTTCAGAAAGTCCTTCCAGGCGCCGATGTGGACAGGAAAGCTGCCGTTGTTTGTGCCATTGGCCCGGGCAGCACCGACCTACAGTTCTGCAGGGCTCGCTGAGGGTCCTGACGCCAGGAGGAAGATCCATGACACCGGTTCCCGATTCGGGGTTCAGTTTCCCGTCCCACGAGCCGCAGGAGCCCCGCCAGGCCTTGCTGGGCGGAGCCACCGATCTGATCGAGGCCTTCAGCCTGCGGATGGCCCGCCATGGCATGTGCGTGAGCCGCCGCATGATGCTGGCCGATCCTGCCTACGCCCGGCAGCAGGCCGCGCATGCCCACGACATCGACGATCCGTTGCTGGTCCTGATGTCCCTGGAGCTGATGCGCCAGTTCGATGCCGACCCTGCTGCGTTCGGTCAGCTGCACTGACCTCCGGAGTCCCGAGCGATGCAACACAACTTTCTGCTGCTGCCGGTGGTGGCACTCATGCGCCGGCTGAAGCTGCGCTCCAAACTGGCCCTGGTGGCGGCCGCTGCCCTGTGGCCCCTGCCGCTGCTGTGGCTGATGCCCGAGTTGTCGCTGGTGGTGGCCCCGCTGGCGGCCGTGCTGGTGATCTGGCTGCTGTGGGGGCTGGACGCCAGCCTGCGCACCGACCTGCGCCAGGTCATCGACGTGATGGAACAGACCACCTCGGGCAACCTGCGCGCCAGCCTGCGTGCGCAGGGGCGCGACGAGCTGGCCGACCTCACCCGCCTGCTCGACCGCATGATCGGCAGCCTCTCGGCCATGGTGGCCGAGGTCCGCAGCAACTCGGCGCTGGTGGCACATGCCGGCCAGAGCCTGGCGTCCGGCAATCGCGACCTGGCCGACCGCACCGAGCAGCAGGCCGCCAACCTGGAGCAGACGTCTGCCAGCGTGCAGGAGCTCACCGGCACGGTGGCCCAGAACGCCAGCACGGCCGGCGAATCCGACGCCCAGGCCGCCCGGGTGCGCGACATGGCCGAGGCCGGTTCGCAGTCCATGGTGCGGGCGGTGGAGTCGGTGGAGGGCATCCAGAAAAGCGCACAGCAGATGAACGAGATCATCGGCGTGATCGACAGCCTGGCCTTTCAGACCAACATCCTGGCGCTCAACGCAGCGGTGGAGGCGGCCCGGGCCGGCGAGCAGGGGCGGGGTTTTGCGGTGGTGGCCAACGAGGTGCGTTCGCTGGCCCAGCGCTCGGCTGCCTCGGCCCGCGAGATCCGCGAACTGATCCAGTCCTCGCGCAGCCAGGTGGAATCCAGCGTCGGTCTGATCCGCAGCGCCGGCAGCAACATGGCCGAGATCGTGTCGGGCGTGCGCGGTGTCGCCGCCAACATGTCGCTGATTTCCGCTTCGAGCGCCGAACAGAGCGGCGCGCTGAGCGAAATCGCCTCGGCGGTCGGCCAGCTGGACCAGATCACCCAGAGCAATGCCCAGATGGTGGACCTGGCCGTGGAGCAGGCCAACCGGCTGGAACAGCGTGCTGCCCATCTCGCCCGGGCCGTGGCCAGCTTCATGCTGCAGCAAGGCACCGCCGAGGAGGCGCTGCACCTGGTGGAGCGGGCGGTGTCGTTCCGCCAGCAGATCGGTCGCGAAGCCTTCGTGCGCGAACTCACCGAGCCCTCGCGCGGCTTTCATGACCGCGACATGTACATCTTCGCGCTCGATGTGTCCGGTGTGTACCGTGCCTTCGGCGGCAAGCCGGAAAAGGTCGGCAGCCGGGTGCAGGACATTGCCGGCATCGACGGCAACGCTTTGCTGGCCTCCATCATCGACCAGGCCGAGCAGGGCCCCGGCTGGGTGGAGTACGACATCGTCAACCCGGTCACCGGCGCGGTGCAGGGCAAGATGTCTTATGTGGTCAAGGTCGACGACCTGTACGTGGGCTGCGGCGTCTACAAGACCGTGGCGGCCCGGGCAGCAGCCTGATCCGGGTCAACTGCCCTGGCGTCGGGCACGGGCCCGTGCGAGGGCGGCTTCCACCACTGCGCGCTTGCGTTCCAGCTCGATCGGGTCGGTGATGGCCGAATGGGCGGGCAGATCCGCCAGCTTGGCTTCGATCTGCGCTGTCTGGCGCTGCTCGTGGGTCGACTTCTCGCGCGCCAGCCTCGCTTTGCGCGCCTCGTAGCGGTCCTTGGCGGCCTGTGCCTGTGCAGGCGTCCACGCGGCCCAGCCGGTGCGTTCGCCGGTGACAGGTTCCAGTGAGATGCAGTCCACCGGACAGACCGGGATGCACAGCTCGCAGCCGGTGCAATGCGGCTCGACCACGGTGTGCATGCGCTTGTGGATGCCGACGATGGCGTCGGTGGGGCAGGCCTTGATGCACAGCGTGCAGCCGATGCACCAGTCCTCGTCGATGATGGCCACGGTCACCGGACCTTCGATGCCGAACTCGGTGTCCAGCGGGCCAGTTGGCAGCCCGGTGATGGCCGACAGCCGTTCGATGCCTTCGGTTCCCCCGGGCGGACACTGGCGTATGCCGGCTTCGCCCGACGCAATGGCCTGCGCGTAGGCTGCGCAGTCGGTGTAGCTGCAGCGCTGGCACTGCGTCTGGGGCAGGGCGGCGTCGATGCGCCGCGCCAGTTCATTCATGCTTCAGACGGTGGTCTTGCGGGCGCGGGTGGCCGGCTTTCGGGCGGCGGACTTCACGGCGGGCTTGGCAGCGGCCTTGGCCGGCGCTGCAGCCCGTGCGCTGGAGATGCCTTCCTGGTGCGCCAGGATGAACTGCTTGACCACCGGGTAGACCATTTCGCGCCAGCGGCGGCCGCTGAAGATGCCGTAGTGGCCGGCACCCTTGGCCTCGAAGTGCATCCGGTGGTTCTGGGCAATGCCGGTGCACAGGTCGTGGGCGGCGGCGGTCTGGCCGGAACCGGAGATGTCGTCCAGCTCGCCTTCGACCGTCAGCAGTCCGGTGCTGCTGATGTCGGCCGGGCGCACGCGCTCGGCTTTGCCGGCATCGTTCTTCACGTCCCAGCTGCCGTTGACCAGCTTGAACTCCTGGAACACGGTCTCGATGGTCTCGAGGTAATAGTCGGCGTCCATGTCGAGCACGGCGTTGTACTCGTCGTAGAACTGGCGATGGGCTTCGGCGCTTTCGTTGTCGCCCTTCACCAGGTTCTGGAAGTAGTCGTAGTGGCTGCTGGCATGGCGGTCCGGGTTCATGGCCACGAAACCGGAGTGCTGCAGGAAGCCGGGGTAGACGCGGCGGCCGGCACCGGGGAATTTGTCCGGCACGCGGTAGATCACGTTGTTCTCGAACCAGGCATGGCTGCGCTGGGTGGCGAGGTTGTTCACCGCGGTGGGCGAGCGGCGGGCGTCGATGGGGCCGCCCATCATGGTCATGGACAGCGGCGTGGTCTCGCCCCGGCTGGCCATGAGCGACACGGCGGCCAGCACCGGCACGGTGGGCTGGCACACGCTCATCACATGGCAGTTGCCGTACTGTTCCTGCAGGTAGCGGATGAACTCCTGCACATAGTTGACGTAGTCGTCGAGGTGGAAGGCGCCTTCGCTCATCGGCACGAGGCGGGCGTTCTTCCAGTCGGTGATGTAGACCTTGTGGTCCTTCAGCAGGGTGCGCACCGTGTCGCGCAGCAGGGTCGCGTAGTGGCCCGAGAGCGGTGCCACCACCAGCACCACCGGCTGACCCTTGAGCGTGGCCAGGGTGGCGGTGTCGTCGGAGAAGCGCTTGAAACGGCGCAGTTCGCAGAAGGGCTTGTCGACTTCCACCTTCTCGTGGATCGCGACCTCCACACCGTCCACGTCGACCGTGCGGATGCCGAAGGTCGGCTTTTCGTAGTCCTTGCCCAGGCGGTGCAGCAGGTCGTAACCGGCCGAGATTCGCTGTGCGCCGGGCAGCTGGGCCAGCGGCAGGGCCGGGTTGGTGAACATGCGCGATGCGACGTCGGCCAGATCGGCAAACGGCTCCATCATGGAGCGCTGGGTTTCATAGAACTGGTACAGCATGGGCCAAGACTCCGCGTTATGTTGCAGTGCAATATAACAGTATGTACTGTTTCCGGTGCGGGTAAAAACCAGCAAAAAACCGGCCGGACTGGCGCCTGAGCGACAGTCGGACCGGTGCCTGGACGGGATCGACGGGCCTCAGGCCACAGCGGCGATGGCGCGGCAGACGTAGTCGATGTTCTTGCTGTTGAGCGCAGCCACGCACATGCGGCCGGTGTCGGTGCCGTACACGCCGAACTCGCTGCGCAGGCGCACCATCTGGTCCTTGCTCAGGCCGGAATAGCTGAACATGCCGATCTGGGTGGTGATGAAGGACATGTCCTGCGTCACGCCGGCGGCCTTCAGGCCGTCGACCAGCGTCTGGCGCATGGCCTTGATGCGCACACGCATCTCGCCCAGCTCCTTCTCCCACTGGGCGCGCAGCTCAGGGTTGTTGAGCACGGCAGCCACCACGGCACCACCATGGGTGGGCGGGTTGGAGTAATTGGTGCGGATCACGATCTTGAGCTGGCTCAGCACGCGGTCGGCTTCTTCCTTGCTGGCGCACAGCACCGACAGGGCGCCCACGCGTTCGCCGTACAGGCTGAAGCTCTTGGAGAACGAGGTGGACACGAAGAAGTCCAGGCCGGCGGCCACGAACTTGGCGATCACGGCGCCGTCTTTGGCGATGCCGTGGCCGAAGCCCTGGTAGGCCATGTCCAGGAACGGGGTCAGGTTGCGGGCCTTGACGGCGGCGATCACCTGGTCCCACTGGGCCGGGGTGATGTCGTAGCCGGTGGGGTTGTGGCAGCAGGCGTGCAGCACGACGATGGTGCCGGGGGCAGCAGCATTCAGGCTGGCCAGCATGCCGTCGAAGTTCACGCCGCGCTTGTCGGCGTCGTAGTAGGCGTAGGTGCCGACCTGGAAGCCGGCGTTGGTGAACAGGGCGCGGTGGTTCTCCCAGCTCGGGTCGCTGATCAGCACGGTGGCGTTCGGGCTCAGGCGCTTGAGGAAGTCGGCACCGATCTTCAGGCCGCCGGTGCCGCCGATGGCCTGCACCGTGGCCACGCGGCCGCTTTTCACCGGCTCGCTGTCGGCACCGAAGACCAGGCCCTTGACGGCGGAGTCGTAGGCCGCAATGCCGTCGATGGGCAGGTAGCCGCGCGCGGTCGGCTTGTCCATGAGCGCCTTCTCGGCTGCCTGCACGCACTGCAGCAGGGGCAGTTTGCCGTTGTCGTCGAAATACACGCCCACACCCAGGTTGACCTTGCTGGGGTTGGTGTCGGCGGCGAATTGCTCGTTCAGACCCAGGATCGGGTCGCGCGGGGCCATTTCAACGGCGGTGAAGAGAGACATGGAGCGTCCTTGGGGTGGAATGTGATGCGCCTGCGGCCGCCACGGCCGGGCAACCTAGAATTTTAGCCTTCCGACCCACAGCACCGCTGACGCCATGAACACCGACCGACTGCCGCCCCCCGACCCTTGTGACGTGCTGGTGGCTGGCGCCGGCGTGGTCGGTCTGGCGGTGGCCCGGGCGCTGGCGCTGCGGGGCCGCGAGGTGATGGTGCTGGAGGGCGAGGCGGCCATCGGCACCGGCACCAGCTCGCGCAACAGCGAGGTGATCCACGCCGGCATCTACTATCCCGCAGGTTCGCTCAAGGCCCGACTGTGCGTGCAGGGCAAGGCCATGCTCTACGCCTACTGCGCCGAGCGCGGTGTGGCTTTCAGTCGCTGCGGCAAGCTGATCGTGGCCAACACGCCCAGCCAGCTGGCCGCGCTGCCGACCATCGTCGAGCGCGCACGGGCCAACGGGGTGGACGATCTGGTGCTGCTCGACCGCGATCAGGCCCGCGCGCTGGAGCCGGCGCTGGAATGCCTGGGTGCCGTGCATTCACCTTCCACCGGCATCGTCGACAGCCACGGTCTGATGCTGGCCCTGCAGGGTGATCTGGAACATGCAGGCGGTCTGGTGGCCTGCCACAGCGCAGTGGACCAGGTGGAAGTCCAGGCGGATGGCCTGCTGGTCACCACGCTGGACGGCACCCGTCTGCTGGCCCGCACCCTGGTGAACGCCGCCGGTCTGCAGGCCTGCGACCTGGCCCGGCGCATCCAGGGTCTGGACCCGCGCCATGTGCCCACGCCGCATTACGCCAAGGGCAACTACTTCACCCTGACCGGACGGGCGCCGTTCCAGCATCTCATCTATCCGGCGCCCGAACCCGACAAGCACCTGGCCGGGCTGGGCGTGCACCTCACCCTGGACCTGGGCGGTCAGGCCAAGTTCGGACCCGACGTGCAGTGGGTGGACCGGGCCGACGACCTGCAGGTCGACCCGGCACGGGGCGATGCCTTCTACGCCGAGGTGCGCCGGTACTGGCCCGGTCTGGCTGATGGCAGCCTGCAGGCCGGTTACGCAGGCATGCGACCCAAGATCAGCGGCCCGGGCGAGCCGGCGGCCGACTTCCTGCTGCAGGGGCCGGCTGCGCACGGCGTGCCCGGGCTGGTCAACCTGTTCGGCATCGAGTCACCGGGGCTGACCAGCAGCCTGGCGATCGGGCAGGCCGTGGCCGACCTGCTGGACTGAACGCCGGGCTCAGCGCCGCAGGGTGGCCAGTGCTTCGGCTGCCTCGCGCACCAGCGCCGGACCCCGGTAGATGAGGCCGGTGTAGATCTGCACAACGTCGGCTCCTGCCTGCACCTTGCTCACCGCATCGGCAGCGCTCATGACGCCGCCGACCCCGATCAGGGGAAAGCCGGCGCCCAGTGCGTCCCGCAGCTGGCGGATCACGCGGTTGCTGGCCTGCAGCACCGGGGCACCCGACAGGCCACCGGCTTCTTCGGCATGTGGCAAGCCGGCCACCGCCTCCCGGCTGAGCGTGGTGTTGGTGGCGATCACGCCGAGCGCCTGCGTGGGCTGACCTGTGCTGTCGCAGCCGTGGCGGCGCAGCGTGGCGGCAACGACGGCGACCTGCGCATCGTCCAGGTCGGGTGCGATCTTGATGAACACCGGAATCCGGCGGCCATGCCGTGCGGCCAGCTGCTCGCGGCGCTCCATCACGGCCTCGATCAGCGCGTCCAGCGCCTCGTCGGACTGCAGGCTGCGCAGGTTCTTCGTGTTCGGGCTGGAGATGTTCACCGTCACGTAGTCGGCGTGCGGGTAGACGCCGTCCAGGCAGGTCAGGTAGTCGTCGGTGGCGCGCTCGATGGGCGTGGCCGCGTTCTTGCCGATGTTCAGACCCAGCAGCATGGGCGTGCCGGCATGCTGCCCGCGCTGGCGGAAGCGGGCCAGCTGCACGTTGCGCAGGAACGCCTCCAGCCCTTCGTTGTTGAAGCCCAGGCGGTTGATCAGGGCCTGGCGCGCCGGCAGCCGGAACATGCGCGGCTTGGGATTGCCGCTCTGACCGAGCGGTGTCACCGTGCCCACCTCCACGAAGCCGAAGCCCATGGCGGCCAGTCCGTCGATGCAGCGGGCGTTCTTGTCCAGGCCGGCGGCCAGACCGACCCGGTTGGGGAAGCGCAGGCCGGCCACGGTGATCGGGTCGTCCACCCGGCGCTCGCTGTAGAGGCAGGTCAGCGGCGAATGCTGCAGCCGGGCGATGGCGCCCAGCGTGAGGTCGTGGGCCTGCTCCGGATCCATGCCGAACAGGAAGGGGCGCGCGGCGCCGTAGGGAAGAAGTGACATCGGATAATCCGGCGGTTCAGACAACCCCGGATTCTCTCAAATGACCCAAGACGAACTCAAAGCCCTGGTGGGGCAGGCTGCGCTGCAGTATGTGGAACCCGGCCAGATCGTGGGCGTGGGCACCGGCTCCACCGTCAACAAGTTCATCGAGGCGCTGGCCACCATCAAGGACCGGGTGCCCGGTGCCGTGTCCAGCTCGGAAGCTTCCACCGCCCGGCTGCAGGCCCTGGGCATTCCGGTGATCGCAGCGCAGGACGCCGGCGAGCTCTCGGTCTACATCGACGGTGCCGACGAGATCGACAACCAGGGCCACATGGTCAAGGGAGGCGGTGCCGCTCTCACCCGCGAGAAGATCGTGGCAGCCCAGTCGCGCCGCTTCATCTGCATCGCCGACGAGTCGAAACTGGTCCGCACCCTGGGCACTTTCCCGCTGCCGGTGGAGGTGATCCCGATGGCCGCAGCCCACATCGCCCGCCGCTTTGCCGCCATGGGCGGCACCGCCCGGCTGCGCCTCAAGGATGGAACACCCCTGGTCACCGACAACGGGCAGCACATCCTGGATGTGACGGGATTGCAGATCACCGATCCCATTGGCTTCGAGAGCGAGGTCAATCAGTGGCCCGGCTTGGTGACGGTGGGCGTCTTTGCGCACCAGAAGGCGGCCGTGTGCCTGCTGGGGACGGCCCAGGGCGTGCGCACCCTGGAGTTCTGAGCAGAGCCGGTCGCCCGGACCGGCAGTTTCAGAACCGGATCAGAACCGGATGCCGGAGGGCGGCTGGATCGAGATCTCGGCGGGCCGGCTGGCCGGCTGCTGCGCCTGGGCAGGCGGTGCTGCCTGGGCTGCTCCGGTCGGCGCAGCGGACTGGGCGGCCACCAGCGGCTCGGGTTGCGGCCGGCGGTAGTTCGACGGCAGCTGGGACTGTTTCGGATACCCGGCCGCATCCAGGTACTGGCCCCAGCCCACGTCCGAGTAGCCCTTGATCTGCTGGCTGCCGATGGTCAGCACCGGGACCGTCGGTTCGCCGGCCAGCCGGGTGAGGGCAGCGGCGTCGTCGGGGGTGGTCACGGTACGTTCCACGTACGGAATGCCGCGGGAGTTCAGCAGGTTGCGACCGCTGTTGCACGGCGAGCAGTCCTTGCCGGTGTAGAGCGTGACCGGAAACTGGCTCGCCACCCGGCGCAGCTCGAAGGGCAGCGACGCACCGCCGCCCGAGCTTGCGCCCGAGCTGCTGGCGGTGCCTGCCGCTGCCGCAGGCCTTGCCTGCGAGGCCGGTGGCGGCTGGTCCGAAAAGGTGACCTTGCCGTCCGGCCCGACGATGCGGTAGACGCCCTGGGCCGACGCCGTGCCGGCCATCAGACCACCAGCAGTCAGCAAGGCCAGCGCAGCGCTGGCGCGGATGTGTCGTGCACTTTTCATGCGTTCTCCCTGGAAATCGGTTCGCGCCACCGTCCGGTCAGGCGGCCATGCCCTGATGCCGCAGCAGGGCGTCGATCTGCGGCTCGCGGCCCCGGAAGGCCTTGAACGATTCGATGGCCGGCCGGCTGCCGCCAGCCTCCAGCACCGCTTCACGGTAACGGCGTCCGGTCTCGGCGTCCACCGTGCTGCGACCGTTGCGGGCCGCAGCTTCCTCGAAGGCGGCGTAGGCGTCGGCCGACAGCACCTCGGCCCATTTGTAGCTGTAATAGCCGGCCGAATAGCCGCCGGCAAAGATGTGGCTGAAGGTGTGTGGCGTGCGGCTGTAGGCGGGGGCCTGCATCACCGCCACTTCAGCGCGGACCTGGTTCAGCAGCGCCATGACCGCATCGCCGCTGGCCGGCGGGCTGGCCTGGCTGTGCAGCAGCATGTCGAACAGGGCGAATTCCACCTGGCGCAGCGTCTGCAGGCCGCTCTGGTAGTTCTTGGCTGCGAGCATCTTGTCGAACAGGTCACGGGGGAGTGTTGCCCCGGTATCGACATGCGAGGTCATGTGCTTGAGCACATCCCATTCCCAGCAGAAGTTTTCCATGAACTGGCTGGGCAGCTCGACCGCGTCCCACTCCACGCCACTGATGCCGGAGACATAGCGCTCGTTCACCTGGGTCAGCATGTGGTGCAGGCCGTGGCCGAATTCGTGGAAAAGGGTGATGGCGTCGTCGTGCGTGAGCAGCGCCGGCTTGCCGCCGACCCCTTCGGCAAAGTTGCACACCAGGTGGGCCACCGGGGTCTGCAGGTGGCCGGTGTCGGGGCGCAGCCAGCGGGCGCGCACATCGTCCATCCAGGCGCCGCCGCGCTTGCCGGTGCGGGCACCGGGATCCAGGTAGAACTGGCCCACCAGCTGGCCCTGTCGCTCGATGCGGTAGAACTGGACGCCCGGGTGCCAGACCGGGGCCTGGTCCGGGCGGATGGCCACTTCGAACAGGGTCTCGACGATCTGGAACAGGCCGGCCAGTACCTTCGGCGCGGTGAAGTAGGTCTTGACCTCCTGCTCGCTGAAGGCGTAGCGGGCTTCCTTGAGGCGTTCCCCGATGTAGGGCCAGTCCCAGGGTTGCGGGTCTGCCATGCCGAGTTCGGTGCGGGCGAAGGCCCGCAGATCGGCGAGGTCCTGCTCGGCATGTGGCCGGGCCCGGCGGGCCAGGTCGCGCAGGAATTCGATGACCTCCTCGGGCGAGCGGGCCATCTTGGGCACCAGGGACACGTCGGCGAAGTGGCGGTGGCCCAGCAACCGGGCTTCTTCCTGGCGCAATGCCAGCAGCTCGCTCATGACGGCGCTGTTGTCGAAGCGGGCGGCATCGCCCTGCGACTGGTCGCTGGCGCGGGTGACGTAAGCCCGGTAGAGCTGTTCGCGCACGTCGCTGCGGCGGGCGAACTGCATCACCGGCAGGTAGACCGGCATCTTCAGGGTCAGCTTGTGACCGGTCTGGCCGTCGGCCTGCGCTGCGGCGGCCGTGGCCTGGAGCACATCCTCGGGCACACCGTCCAGATCGGCCGTGGGCAGGTAGAGGGCAAAGGCATCGGTGGCATCCAGTGCGTTCTCGCTGAACTTCTGGGCCAGCTCGGCCTGGCGCTCCTGGATGGCAGCGAAACGGGCCTTGGCCTCGCCTTCCAGTTCTGCTCCGCCCAGCACGAAGCCCTGCAGGGCATTGTGGCGGGCACGCGCCTGCTCGGGCGTGAGCCCGGCCGGGTCCATGGCCTTGTACTTGGCGTACAGACGCTCGTCGGAGCCCAGGCGGGTGCCGAACTCGGTGACCTTGGGCAGGCTTTCGTTGTAGGCGGCGCGAAGGACAGGGGTGTCGGCCACGCTGTTGAGGTGGCTCACGGCGCCCCAGGCGCAGTACAGGCGCTCGGTGGCGACGTCGAGCGTGCCGGCAATGGCTTTCCAGTCGGCCGGGAAATCGGGGGAGGTCGCCTTTTCCAGGGCTGCGCCTGCCTCGGCCAGCAGCACTTCCATGGCGGGTGCCACATGTTCCGGCCGGATGGCATCGAACAAGGGCAGGTCGGCGAAGTCGAGCAGCGGGTTGGACGGGCGGGTGCTGCTGTCGGCGGGGAGGGTGGTGCGATCGTTCATGGACTCTCAGATGGGCTGTTTGGCGTCAAGTTCAAGCGACCCGCACCGGGCGGTCAGCCTGCGGTCTTCTTGACGCTCTTCTTGCGGACCTTGGCCCGCTTGATCTGGCCTCCGGGGGTCAGGCGCTGGTTGCCCAGCACACGCACCACCTTGACCTCGGGCCGCTGGCCGCCACGTTTGCTGAATTTCAGCACTTTCACGTCTTTCGGGCCCGGCATGCGGTCTTCTTCGGCCGCCTTCACCTTCTCGGCCACCGGCCGCCAGAGGACGAGCAGCTTGCCGATGTGCTGGATCGGGGCTGCATCGAGTTCGTCGGCCAGCGTCGCCAGCATGGCGTCGCGGGCGGCGCGGTCGTCGTTGAGCACCCGTATCTTGATGAGGCCGTGCGCCCTGAGGGCGGCATCGGCTTCCTTGCGGACTGCGGCGGTCAGGCCGTCGTTGCCGATGTGGACCACGGGGTCGAGGTGATGGGCGTCGGACCGGTGGGCCTTGCGCTGGGCGGGGGTGAGCTGGATCTGGGGCATGGGACAATTATCGTTTACCACGCCACTGTGCGATCCCCATGGGCATCAAAGTCAAAACCCAGAGCAAGAAGGTCAACAAGGCCTGGCTCAACCAGCACGTCAACGACCCGTACGTGAAACTGGCCCACAAGGAGGGCTATCGCGCCCGTGCGGCCTACAAGCTCAAGGAGATCGACGAGCTGCTGGGCCTGGTGCATCCGGGGCAGGTGGTGGTCGACCTGGGCAGCGCCCCGGGCGCATGGAGCCAGTACCTGCGCCGCCGTCTGAGCCCTCAGGGGGCTGCAGTGGGCGAACTCCAGGGCACCATACTCGCGCTCGACCTGCTCCCCATGGACCCGGTGGAAGGCGTGCACTTCATCCTGGGCGACTTCCGGGAAGCCGAGGTGCTGCAGGCGCTGGAAGCCGAACTGGGCAAGCGCTCGGTGCAGAAGGTCGATGTCGTGGTGTCCGACATGGCGCCCAACCTCTCGGGCATCGGTGACACCGACGCTGCCCGCATCGCCGACCTGATCGAGCTGGCGGTCGATTTCTCCCGCCAGTGGCTGCGGCCGGAAGGCGCCCTGGTGGTCAAGCTGTTCCATGGCGGCGCCTATGAGCCCATGGTGGCCCTGTTCCGGCAGACGTTCCGGGTGGTGAAGGCCATCAAGCCCAAGGCCAGCCGTGACAAATCCTCGGAAACCTTTCTGGTGGGGCTGGGTCTGAAGGCCGGGTGAGCAGCCTCGCCAAAAAAAAGCTAACCCCATGATTGACAAAGGCTCAGGGCCAGTGGCAGGCACGCGGCCTTGAAAGACCTAGAATGAGCCACAAATGTGATACCCGGACCTTCAGGTCCAACAGGAGCTGCCTTTGAACAACCAGTGGTTTTCGAAAATCGCCGTGTGGATGGTCATCGCCATGGTGCTTTTCACCGTTTTCAAGCAGTTCGACAGCCGCAGCACCGCAGGAGCGGGCTACATGGGCTACTCGGAGTTCCTTGACGAGGTGAAGGCCCAGCGCATCAAGAGTGCGACCATCCAGGAAGGCTCGGGCGGCACCGAGATCGTTGCCGTCACCCAGGACGATCGTCGCGTGCGCACCACAGCCACCTACCTCGACCGAGGTCTGGTGGGCGACCTCATCAACAACAACGTCAAGTTCGACGTGCGCCCCCGCGAAGAGGGCTCGCTGCTCATGACGCTGCTGGTCAGCTGGGGCCCCATGCTGCTGCTGATCGGCGTGTGGGTGTACTTCATGCGCCAGATGCAGGGCGGCGGCAAAGGCGGTGCCTTCAGCTTCGGCAAGAGCAAGGCGCGCATGCTGGATGAGAACAACAACACCGTCACCTTCGCCGACGTGGCCGGCTGCGATGAGGCCAAGGAAGAGGTGAAGGAAGTCGTGGACTTCCTGAAAGATCCTCAGAAATTCCAGAAGCTGGGCGGACGCATTCCCCGCGGCCTGCTGCTGGTCGGCCCTCCCGGCACCGGCAAGACGCTGCTGGCCAAGGGCATTGCCGGTGAAGCCAAGGTGCCGTTCTTCAGCATCTCGGGCTCCGACTTCGTGGAAATGTTCGTCGGCGTGGGCGCTGCCCGTGTGCGCGACATGTTCGAGAACGCCAAGAAGAATGCGCCCTGCATCATCTTCATCGACGAGATCGACGCTGTCGGCCGACAGCGCGGCGCAGGACTGGGCGGTGGCAACGACGAGCGCGAGCAGACCCTGAACCAGATGCTGGTCGAGATGGACGGCTTCGAGACCAACCTGGGCGTGATCGTGGTGGCTGCCACCAACCGCCCGGACATCCTGGACGCTGCGCTGCTGCGCCCGGGTCGTTTCGACCGCCAGGTGTATGTGACCCTGCCTGATATCCGTGGCCGTGAGCAGATCCTCAATGTGCACATGCGCAAGGTTCCGCTGGGCACCGACGTGAATGCCTCCATCATTGCCCGCGGCACGCCCGGCATGAGCGGTGCCGACCTGGCCAACCTCTGCAACGAAGCTGCGCTGATGGCTGCCCGCCGCAATGCCCGGGTGGTGGAAATGCAGGACTTCGAGAAGGCCAAAGACAAGATCTTCATGGGCCCTGAGCGCAAGAGCATGGTCATGCCCGAGGAAGAGCGCCGCAACACGGCCTACCACGAGTCCGGCCACGCCCTGATCGGCAAGCTGCTGCCCAAGTGCGATCCGGTGCACAAGGTCACCATCATCCCGCGCGGCCGCGCGCTGGGCGTGACCATGAGCCTGCCCTCGCAGGACCGCTACAGCTACGACAAGGAATACATGCTGAACCAGATCAGCATGCTGTTCGGTGGCCGTATCGCTGAAGAGGTGTTCATGAACCAGATGACCACCGGCGCCAGCAACGACTTCGAGCGTGCCACCACCATCGCCCGCGACATGGTGATGCGCTACGGCATGACCGACGCGCTGGGCCCGATGGTCTACGCCGAAAACGAAGGCGAGGTCTTCCTGGGCCGGTCGGTCACCAAGACGACCAACATGAGCGAGCAGACCATGCAGAAGGTCGATGGCGAGGTGCGCCGCATCATCGACACTCAGTACAAGCTGGCCCGCGACCTGATCGAGGAGCATGCCGACAAGATGCACGCCATGGCCAAGGCCCTGCTGGAATGGGAAACCATCGACGCCGAGCAGATCGACGACATCATGGCCGGCAAGCCGCCCCGTCCCCCCAAGGACTGGACGCCCCGCAATCCCTCCGTGGGTGGCGGTGACGGCGGCACCCCGGCGGTGTCGACCGACCCATCGCCCACGGCCGCCTGAGCGGGCCGACGGCACACCAGATACGGGGCTTCGGCCCCGTTTTCTTTTCCAGGTACCGAACATGAACCGCTGGACCACCGCCCGATTCGATATCGACCTGACCCGTCCGCGGGTGATGGGCATCGTCAACGTCACGCCCGACTCTTTCTCGGACGGCGGCCTGCACGCCAGCACCGCAGCGGCCTTGGAGCACTGCGAACGGCTGCTCACCGAGGGGGCGGACATGCTGGACATCGGCGGTGAGTCGACCCGTCCAGGCAGTCCGCCGGTGTCGCTCGAGGAGGAGCTGGCCCGGGTGCTGCCGGTGGTGCAGGGCGCGATCGGGCTGGGCGTGCCGGTCTCCGTGGACACCTACAAGCCCGAGGTGATGCAGTCGGTGCTGGACGCAGGTGCCGACATCGTCAACGACGTCTGGGCGCTGCGGCAGGGCCATGCGCTGGAGGTGCTCGCGGCCCATCCGCGTGCCGGTGTCTGCCTCATGCACATGCACCGTGACCCGCAGACCATGCAGGTGGCGCCGATGGAGGGCGATGTGGTTCACGCGGTCGCCGATTTCCTGCGTGACCGGGCCGAAGCGCTCATGGCGCTGGGTGTGGACCGCGCCCGCATCGTGCTCGATCCCGGTGTGGGTTTCGGCAAGACGGTGGCACAGAACTTCAGCCTCATCGAAGGCCAGCGGCCCTTGCTGGACGCAGGCTTCGCGGTGCTGGCGGGCTGGTCGCGCAAATCTTCGCTGGGTTCGGTCACCGGCCAGCAGGTGCCGGCCGATCGGGTGGCCGCCAGTGTGGCCGCTGCCGTGCTGGCGGTGGACCGCGGGGCTCGCGTGGTGCGGGTGCACGATGTGCGTGCCACGGTGGACGCCTTGCGGGTGTGGGAGGCCGCGATAATGCGCGGTTGACCCCATAACAACGAGGAGATCGTCCCCATGGCACGCACCTATTTCGGCACCGACGGCATCCGGGGCACGGTGGGGCAGGCGCCCATCACGCCCGACTTCGTGTTGCGGCTGGCCCATGCGGTCGGGCGCGTGCTGCGTCGTACCGAAAAGCATCCCACGGTCCTCATCGGCAAGGACACACGCATTTCCGGCTACATGCTGGAGGCAGCGCTGGAGTCCGGCTTCAATTCCGCCGGCGTGGATGTGGTGCTGCTCGGCCCCGTGCCCACGCCGGCCGTGGCCTATCTCACCCGAGCCCAGCGCGCCAGTCTGGGCGTGGTGATCTCTGCCAGCCACAACCCGTTTGCCGACAACGGCATCAAGTTCTTCAGTGCCCAGGGCACCAAGCTGCCCGATGCCTGGGAGCTCGACGTCGAATCTGCGCTGCAGGAGCCTCCCGTGTGGGTGGCGGCCGCCGAGCTGGGCAAGTCGCGCCGGCTGGACGATGCTGCCGGGCGCTACATCGAGTTCTGCAAGAGCACCATTCCCAACAGCCTGAGCCTGAAGGGCCTGAAGATCGTGGTCGATGGCGCCCATGGGGCGGCGTACCACATTGCTCCTGCAGTGTTCCACGAGCTGGGCGCCGAGGTGGTGAAGATCGGCTGCAACCCGGACGGTCTGAACATCAATGCCGGCGTGGGAGCCACCCATCCCGAGGCGATGGTGGAGGCGGTGCGCCAGCACCAGGCCGACTACGGCGTGGCCCTCGACGGCGATGCCGATCGCCTCCAGATGGTCGATCGCCACGGGCGCCTGTTCAACGGCGACGAGCTGCTCTACCTGATGACGGCCGACCGCATCGCCCGCGACGAGGACGTCCCCGGCGTGGTGGGCACACTCATGACCAACATGGCGGTCGAGGTGGCCCTCAAGGCGCGCGGTGTGAAATTCGTGCGGGCCAAGGTGGGCGACCGGTATGTGCTCGAGGAGCTGGAGCGCCAGGGCTGGATCCTGGGCGGTGAAGGCTCGGGCCATCTGCTGGTGCTGGACCGCCACACCACCGGCGACGGTCTGGTGTCGGCGCTGCAGGTGCTTCACGCGTGTGTCGGCAGCGGCCGCACCATGGCCGAGTTGCTGAGCGAGGTGACCCTGTTCCCTCAGACGCTGCTCAACGTGCGTCTGCAGCCCGGTCAGGACTGGAAGTCCAGCCAGCGCCTGCATGACGAAACACGCGCCGTCGAGGCCGAACTCGGCGATGCCGGGCGCGTGCTGATCCGAGCCAGCGGCACCGAGCCGCTGTTGCGGGTGATGGTGGAAGCGCGCGATGCCGCCCAGGCCCGTTCCTGTGCCGAGCGGCTGGTGGCAGCGGTGCAGGCAGCCTGAGCCATGGCCGACCTCATCGTCCGCCTGGCCGACTACGCCGACCCTGCCGACGCGAGTGCGGTGGTCGAGCTGCTCGATGCCTATGCCCGCGACCCGGCCGGTGGCGGCGAGCCGCTGAGCGCCCATGCCCGCACCCATCTGGTGGCCGAACTTGCTGCCCGGCCTCAGGCCTTCAGCATCCTGGCTTTTGCCGGTGACCAGCCGGTGGGACTGGTCAACTGCATCGAAGGCTTCTCCACCTTCAAGTGCCGGCCGCTGGTGAACGTGCACGACGTGGCCGTGCTGGCCAGCCACCGGGGCCGCGGCGTGGCCCGGCAGATGCTGCTCAAGGCCGAAGAGGTCGCGCTGCAACGCGGCGCCGTCAAGATGACGCTGGAGGTGCTGTCCGGCAATGGCTCGGCGCTCGCGCTGTACCGGCGCCTGGGTTACGCCGGCTACCAGCTGGACCCGGCCATGGGTACGGCCGAGTTCATGCAGAAATGGATCGGATCCGGTCAGTAAAGCAGGAAGCGCTGGCGGGCGGCGATCCAGGCGGTCTCGTCGCGGCCTGCGGCGGCATCCAGCGCGTCGGGTGATGCATTCACGTCGTCCACCCATTCCCGCAGCAGCGGCCCGCCGTTGATGAGGTCGATGGCTAGCCGGTCGCGTTCGTACTCGTACGGGAAGTCGCGCCACAGGGGATAGTCCGGCCGCTGCAGGCGGATCGCCCGGAAGGCCAGGGCCTGCAGCCGCCAGGGCCGGAAGGCGCCATGGTCGTAGTGGTTGGGGTCCTCCACATGGATCTGCACGCCGGCACACAGCTGACCCGCGTGCTTGTGGAAGGTCGGCTCGAACCAGCAGGCGCGCAGCACGCAGCCCTGCAGCCAGTGCGGCGCGATGCGGCGCATGTCGGCCAGCAGCCGGGTGGTGTCGATGTCGGGCGCGCCGAACAACTCCAGCGGCCGCGTGGTGCCACGCCCTTCGCTCAGGGTGGTGCCTTCCAGCATGACGGTGCCGGCATAGGCCCGCGCCATCGACAGGTTGGGAGCGTTCGGGCTCGGGTTGACCCAGCTGCGCTCACCCAGCGGCCAGCCGAAGCCCGGGCCGGCATCGGGCTGCCAGCCGCTCATGGGGATGACGCGGTAATCGACCTCCAGGCCCAGCTCGGCGATGAACCAGTGGCCCAGCTCACCCATGGTCATGCCGTGGCGCATGGGCATGGAGCCGGCGCCCACGAAGCTCTCCCAGCCCGGCTGCAGCAGCGTGCCTTCCACCGGGCGGCCGGCGGGATTGGGCCGGTCGAGCACCCAGACCGACTTGCCGTGGCGGGCCGCCGCTTCCAGCACATAGCGCAGGGTGGTGATGAAGGTGTAGATGCGGCAGCCCAGGTCCTGCAGGTCGACCAGCAGCACGTCGAAGCTGTCCATCATGGCGTCGGTGGGGCGCCGCACCTCGCCGTACAGGCTGAACACCGGAATGCCCAGGCGCGGGTCGGTGAAGTCGGGCGACTCGACCATGTTGTCCTGCTTGTCGCCGCGCAGCCCGTGCTGCGGCCCGAAGGCGGCGCTCAGGCGGATGTCGGGAAGGGCCGCCAGTGCGTCCAGGCTGTGGGTGAGGTCGCGCGTGACCGACGCCGGGTGGGCCAGCAGGGCCACGCGCCGACCTTGCAGGGGGCGGCGAAGTTCGGGTTCTTCAAGCAGGCGTTCGATGCCGAAGCGCAGGGGGACAGTGGACATGGAGGTCAGGGTGCGGGTGTTCAGCCGGCCGGCCAGTGCAGGACATGGCCGCCGGGGTGGTGGAAGTCGGGCCTGGGTGCAGGGTGGTGCAGGGCCCAGTAACTGAGGTGTCCGTCGGTGGTTTCGACCACCGCATTCAGGCCGACGCGCCAGCCCGGGTGGTCTTCGTCGGTGGCCGGGTCGGGCAGGGCGAGCTGCGTCACCATCTGGACACCGTCGATGAGGCGCTGGAAGTGCAGCGACGGCGGCGTGGGCGGTGGTGGCGACGGCTCTCGCTCGCGTTCGGCCCGGAAGCGGTAGCAGGCCCACTGGCCCGATGGCGAGAAATTGAATTCGGTGTAGCCCGCGGAGCCGTCGTCGGTGCGGATGAAGGCCTCGAAGCAGGTGTGCTGCCACAGCTCGTCGGCCGGGCCCGGCGGTTGCGGTGCGGGCCAGGCGATCTGAGCCGGGTCTGCGTCGACCCGCCAGAACAGCGTCAGCAGCGGTCCGCTGCGCTGCAGCCCGACCCGCAGCGCAACCCGGGTCGGGGGCGGGCTGGCTGGGTGAGAGCTGAGTTCGAGCGGCGTCATGGCCGACATTCTGGCAGCAGCGCCGCTGTGCCCGCGGCAGGGTCCGGGCCCGTGCGTCACATGAAAGTCATGTGAATGCCACATGAGCGTCACTCCTGCGCTCCAGACTCCGTCGCATGCAAGAAGTACCGACCCCAGCACAGGAGCCTGCCATGAAGGAACTGCCCACCCCCACGCTCGACCTGTCGCCAGCCGCCTGGCCACGGGGGTCACTTCATCCCCGCCCGCTGGCAGCGGCTGCGGGCCCGGTGGCCGGCATCGAGGTGGCCTGGGCGCGGCATCTGGACGAAGTTCGTGAAGCGCAGCGTCTGAGGTACCAAGTGTTCGCCCAGGAAATGGGCGCGCGCCTGCCGGTCACGGTGCCAGGCCACGACATCGACCTGTTCGACGATTACTGCGAGCACCTGCTGGTGCGCGACGCGGCCAGCCGCGCAGTGGTCGGCACCTACCGTGTGCTGACGCCGGCCCAGGCGCGGCGCGTGGGCAGCACCTACAGCGACACCGAATTCGACCTCACCCGCCTGCGCGGCGTGCGCGAGCGCATGGTGGAACTGGGCCGCAGCTGCGTGCATGCCGACCACCGCCATGGTGGCGTGATCATGGCCTTGTGGGGCGCCTTGGCCGGGTTCATGGTCAACAACCGGCTGGACATGATGATCGGCTGCGCCAGCATCCCCATGCACCACGAGGGCCCGCATGGCCGTGTGGGCGGCGGGCACGCGGCGGCCAGCATCTGGCGGCAGGTCAGCCGCACCCACCTGGCGCCGATCGACTTCCATGTGCGGCCGCGGCTGCCGCTGCCGGTCGAGCAGCTCGACGACAGCCTGGACGTGGAGCCGCCAGCCCTCATCAAGGGTTACCTGCGGCTGGGTGCCAAGGTGCTGGGCCCGCCGGCCTGGGATCCGGACTTCAACGCCGCCGACCTGCCCATGTTCATGCGCATCGCCGACCTGCCATCGCGCTACCGGCGGCACTTCCTGGGGACCTGACCCGGTGCGCATCCTCATCGTCACCGACATCTGGCAGACCCACGACCATGGCGTGGGTCACCTGCTGGTCGAGCTCACCCGCGAGCTGCAGCAGATCGGCCATTCGGTGACGGTGGTGCAGCCCGGCGCCTTTGCCTGCCTGCCGCTGGGTGCCGGCGCGCCGCGCTGGGTGGCCTGGCCGGGAGAGCGGCTTCGCCGTCTGATGGACGAGGCCCGGCCCGACGCGGTGCACATTGCCACCCAGGGCCCGCTGGGCTGGGCAGCGCGACGCCACTGCCTTCGCCGCCGTTGGCCCTTTTCGAGTGCCTGCCACAGCGATGTGGCGGCATGGCTGGGTCGGCGCGGCATCATGCCGCCGCCCTGGGCCGATGTGCTCATGCAGCGGTTCCACCGGGAAAGCAGCGCCGTGCTGGTGAGCAGCCCGGCGCTGCTTCGCCGCCTCGAGTCGATGCGCTGGGAACGCCTGCACGACTGGTCTCCCGGGGTCGACACCCGCCTGTTCCGCCTCGCCGATCCACCGCTGGCAGACCGAGGTCTCGGACCGCTGGCCCGACCGGTCAGCCTGTATGTGGGCCCGGTCACACACGAGCGCGATGTCGAGGCGTTCCTCGAACTCGATGTCCCCGGCAGCAAGCTGGTGTGTGGCGACGGGCCTCAGGCCCGCGCCCTGAGTCAGCGCCACCCCAACGTGCACTGGCTGGGTGTGCTCCCGCGGCACGATCTGGTGCGCATCTACCAGGCGGCCGACGTGCTGGTCTACCCGGGTCGCCAGGACGGAGCCGGCCGGGTCGTGCTGGAGGCCATGGCCTGCGGCACTCCCGTGGCAGCACGGCCGGTCGACGGCCCGCTGCAGCGGGTGGCCGACCAGGGTGGTGCCCTCGACCACGATCTGTCTGCAGCGTGGCATGCGGCCTTGCGCCAGCCCCGCTGGCAGGTTCACGCCCATGCGTCTGCGTTCGCCTGGCCCCGGGCCGCTGCCGAATTCGTGCAGCTGCTGCCCTCCATTCCGGTGAACCGCCGCAGCCGCGCTGTGGCGACATCTGTCCACAGCATGGCATCCCGGTGAAATAATGAGTTCGAAAAATTCGGCTCCGGTCACAGATCCGGAGTCGCCAACTGCAAGGTCCATGAGCACCCCTCCATCCGGCCACCGACACGCCCTTCTTGACCGCGACCACAGCATCCTCGCCTTCAACGAGCGGGTGATGGACTGGGCCCGCCGCCCCGACGTTCCTCTGCTGGAGCGGCTGCGTTACCTCAGCATCGTGTCCAGCAACCTCGACGAATTCTTCGAGGTGCGGGTGGCACAGCACATCACCGCGGCCAAGGCGAACGAGCAACGCGGCCTCTACACCGCGCAGACCTACGAGCAGCTGTCTGTCAAGGTGCACCAGCTGGTGGCCCAGCAGTACGCCATCTACAACGACGAACTGCTGCCACTGCTGGAGAAGAAGAGCATCAAGCTGGTCTCGCACGGCGAGCGCACCGCCTCGCAGCGGCGTTGGGTCAAGGACTTCTTCGTCAGCGAGGTGCAGCCCCTGCTGATGCCGGTCGGACTCGACCCGGCCCATCCGTTTCCGCAGGTGGCCAACAAGTCGCTCAACTTCATCGTGCGGCTCACCGGCAAGGACGCCTTCGGCCGCGAGAACGAGATCGCCATCGTCAAGGTGCCGCGCATCCTGCCGCGGTTCGTCCGCATGCCGCAGGCCAAGGGATCGCGCCAGGCGCTGTTCGTGTCCATCTCCAGCCTGATCCGCTCTCACCTGGGCGACCTGTTTCCTGGCCGCCAGGTGACCGAGTTCTCGCAGTTCCGGGTGACCCGGCACTCCGATCTCGCGGTCGACGAAGAAGAGGTCAAGAACCTGCGCACCGCCCTGCGCAAGGGCCTGCAGCAGCGCCACTATGGTCAGGCCCTGCGGCTGGAGGTGTCGGCCGGCTGTTCCGAGTTCCTCTCGGGCTTCCTGCTCGAGCAGTTCGGACTCCCGGATGCCGCCCTGTACCGGGTGCCCGGGCCCGTGAACCTGGTGCGCCTGAACCAGCTGATCGACAAGGTCGATGCGCCCGCACTGCGCTTCGAGACCTACAACGCCGGCTGGCCGGTGCAGCTTCACCCGGGCCAGTCGTACTTCGAGCGGCTCCAGCAGGGCGACGTGCTGATCCACCAGCCGTATGAAAGCTTCGATGCGGTGCTGTCCTTCCTGCGCGAGGCGGTGCAGGACCCGGATGTGCTCGCCATCAAGCAGACCATCTACCGCACCGGCGCCAAGTCCGAGCTGATGGAGCTGCTGCGCGAGGCGGTGCGCCGCGGCAAGGAAGTCACGGCGGTGGTGGAGCTCAAGGCCCGCTTCGATGAAGAGGCCAACATCAACTACGCCGAGCGGCTGGAGTCGGTCGGGGCGCAGGTGGTCTACGGCGTGGTCGGGCTCAAGACCCACGCCAAGATGCTGCTGGTCACCCGGCGCGAGGAAAGCGGTCTGCGCCGCTACGCCCACATCTCCACCGGCAACTACAACCCGGGCACCGCGCGGCTCTACACCGACCTGAGCTACCTCACCGCCGACCCCTTGCTCACGGCCGACCTGGACCAGATTTTCCTGCACCTGGCCAGCCAGAACCGCCTGCCGAAGATGAACAAGGCGTTGATGGCGCCGTTCCACCTGCACAAGGCCATGCTGGACAAGGTGGAGGCCGCCGGCGCGGCTGCCGCAGCCGGCAAGCCGGCCAGCATCGTGCTCAAGATGAATGCGCTGACCGACGAGCCAATGGCCCGTGCGCTGGCCCATGCATCGCAGCAGGGGGTCAAGATCGACCTGATCGTGCGTGGCGCCTGCGTGCTGCCGGCCCAGGTGCCCGGCTTCACCGACAACGTGCGGGTGCGTTCGGTCATAGGACGGCTGCTGGAGCACTCCCGGGTGTTCCAGTTCCGCATCGACGGTCACGAGGAAGTGTGGCTGTCCAGCGCCGACTGGATGAACCGCAACATGCTGCGGCGCATCGAGCTGGCCTGGCCGGTGACCGACCCGGTGCTGCGCAACCGCATCGTCGACGAGTGCCTGCTGGCCTATCTGCACGACACGCGCGATGCCTGGCTGCTGCAGCCGGACGGCACCTACATGCCGGCCGCCCAGTCTGGTGGCAGCCGCCGCAGCCGCGCGGTGCAGCATTCGGCCCAGTCGAGCCTGATGGCGCTCTACGGCACCAAGGGCTGAGGCGGGATCGCACCATGGACCTGATCCTGTGGCGGCACGCCGAAGCGCACGAGCATCCCGACCTGCTGGAAGGGCAGCCGGGCGACGAGGTCGATCTGGCCCGGCGTCTCACGCCGCGTGGCGAAAAACAGGCGGCCCGCATGGCCGCCTGGCTCGACCGCCAGCTGCCCGAGGGCACGCGCATCTGGTGCAGCCCGGCCGCCCGTTGCGAACAGACGGCGATGGCACTGGGGCGCAAGTACCGCACCAGCCCGACCATCCTGCCGGAAGCCTCTTCCGGTGCACTGCTCGACCTGGTGAACTGGCCCGATGGCCGTTCACCGGTGCTGGTGGTGGGGCATCAGCCCACGCTGGGCTGGGTGATCAGCCAGACGGTGGGCATGCTGCGCGACGAATGCGCCGTCAAGAAGGGCGCGGTGTGGTGGCTGCGGCACCGGGAGCGGGCCGGCGCGCACCAGACGGTCATTCTGGCTGTGCAGACGCCGGAGCTGCTGTAACTGCCGGCTTGGCGGGCGCCTTCTTTGCTGCCGCTTTCCTGGCCGGTGCCTTCGGGATGGGAGCCTGGGTGGCAGCAGTCGGCTTCACCGGGGCCTTCCGGGCGGGCGCCTTCTTGGCAACCGCTTTTTTCGCTGGCGCTTTCTTCGCAGCCGCCTTCACAGCGGTCTTCGCAGCTGGTGCTTTCGCAGGTGTTTTTGCGGGTGTGGCCTTGGAGGCAGGACGGGGTTTGGCTGCCGGGGCCACCTCTGCGTGGGGACGACCCGGCTTGAGCGTGGGCACCGCCGCCACAGCGGCCTTGAAGCCGGCATCGCTCATGGCCATCAGGGCCATGAGGCCGGCGCGCAGCAACTCGCTTTTCTTGACCGAGGTGCCCATGGCGATGGCTCGGCTCTTGAGTGCCTCGATCGCGGCGTACTCGGCCTTCGGAATGGTGAAACTGTCGCGCACCAGCTTGGGTTTGCGGGGGGTGTTCTTGCTGTCCGGCATGCGGCCTCCTGGATGGTGTCGTGGACGACGGGAGGCAACAGTGTAAATCGTATAAACCGATTCAGCGGATGTCCGCGCTGAACTTCCACACCGTCTTCTGCCAGGCCAGCACTTCCTCGCTCAGCAGCCAGGCCGACTGCGGATAGCGCCGCGCCCAACCGGGCTGCGTGGTCAGGCGGAACGCACCTGCCTTGTAGCTCAGGCGCACGGCCGAGTGCTCGGGCATCTGACGGGCATGGCACATGATCACGGCCAGCCGCAGGCAGAGCAGCTGCTTGGCGAACAGCTCGTCCTGGAGCGCCTCTTCGAGCTTGCGCAGCTTGCCGCGCTGGCCGAGCACCAGCAGGCTCATGCGGTGCAGTTCCGGAATCGAGAAACCCGGAGCGTCCACATGGTCGAGCACATAGGCACCGTGGTGGTGTGCCCGGTCGTGCGAGATGTGGGTGCCGACCTCGTGCAGCCGTGCTGCCCATGCCAGCTTCTGCGAGTAACGCTGGTTCTGGTCGTCCTGGGCAGCCACCTGGGCGAACAGGGCCATGGCCACCTCGCCGACCCGGCCGGCCTGGGCGGTGTCGATGGAGAAGCGCTGGCTCAGCCAGTTCACCGTCCGCTCGCGCACATCGCCGCCATCGGTCTCGCGGTCGATCAGGTCGTACAGCGCTCCCTGGCGCAGTGCTCCCTGGGCCGGCAGCATCTGCTGGATGTCGAACAGGTCGAAGATGGCGCGCAGCACGGCCACACCGCCGGCAATCACCGGGCGCCGGTCGTCCTTGAGGCCGTCGAGCTTCAGGGCATCCACGTTGCCGGCGCGGATCAGCCGGTCGGTCAGCCAGTCCAGGCCGCTGCGGGTGACCAGGCCGGTGGCCCAGCCGTTGGCGCCGAGCATTTCTGCCACCGCACCGACCGTTCCCGATGATCCGTAGGCCACGTTCCAGTCGGCGGGCGGGAAGGTGTCGAGGGCTTCGTCCAGCACCGCCTTGGCGGCCAC
Source organism: uncultured Hydrogenophaga sp. (assembly GCF_958439165.1). Lineage (GTDB taxonomy): Bacteria > Pseudomonadota > Gammaproteobacteria > Burkholderiales > Burkholderiaceae_C > Hydrogenophaga. The sequence goes on from NZ_OY288115.1 coordinate 50,926, forward strand.
CTCGGCGGTCTTGAACGCCGCAGCGCTCACCGCGCCGCGGGCAAAGTAACGGCCCGACCAGGCCACGCTGCCCAGCCGGTAGGACTCCATGGCCTGCGCGACATACCCCTGGCCCAGGATCATCTCGGTGGAGCGCCCCCCGATGTCGACCACCAGCCGTTTCTCGTCGGAATGGGGCAGCAGGCGGGACACACCCTGGTAGATCAGCCGGGCTTCTTCATGGCCGGAAACGACCTCGATGGCGAAACCCAGGATGGCCTGCGCGTGGCGCAGGAACTCCTCGCGGTTGCGGGCTTCCCGCAGGGTCTGGGTGGCCACGGCCCGCACCTGCTGTTTCTTGAAGCCGTGCAGGCGTTCGGCAAAACGGGCCAGGCATTCCCAGCCGCGCTGCATGGCAGCCTGGCTCAGCATCTTGTCGTCGTCGAGTCCGCTGCCCTGGCGCACGGTTTCCTTCAGGTACTCGATGCGCTCGATGTGGCCTGAGTGGTAGCGGCCGATCTCCAGGCGGAAGCTGTTGGAGCCGAGGTCGATGGCGGCGAGGAGGGTTCCGTTTTGCATTGCGGGATGGGGGCCGGGTCGGACCGGATCTGCAGAGCCGGTCAGTGGATACAGCCGGCGTGGCTGCATCGGGAGCGGCGATTGTGACGCATGCCGGCCATGCCACTGGCCTCTGTGACAGCAAGTCGTTTGTCACGTCTTTGTCATACAGACTTTCTACAGTCCGTCCGTCCCCCAACACCTACCGCAAGGACCGACATGAACACCAAACGCACCCTCCTGAAGTCCGTGGCCGCCGCCGCACTGGCCACCCTGGCTCTGGGCTCCGCCCACGCCGCCGACATCACCGGCGCGGGCGCCACGTTCCCGTTCCCGATCTACGCCAAGTGGGCTGAGATGTACAAGGCCCAGACCGGCATCGGCCTGAACTACCAGTCGATCGGCTCGTCCGGCGGCATCCGCCAGATCCGCGCCAAGACCGTCGCTTTCGGTGCCACCGACGCCCCGGTGTCGGGCGCCGATCTGGACAAGGACGGCATGGTGCAGTTCCCCGCCATCATCGGTGGCACGGTGCCGGTGTTCAACCTGGACGGCTTCAAGCAGGGCGAAGTCCGCATCACCGGCCCGGTGCTGGCCGAGATGTTCATGGGCAAGATCACCAACTGGAAGGACCCCAAGATCGCCGCCCTGAACCCGGGCAAGACCTTCCCCAGCCAGGCCATCACCGTGGTGCACCGTGCCGATGGCTCCGGCACCACCTTCAACTGGACCGACTACCTGAGCGTGGTCAGCAAGGAGTGGGCTGACACCGTGGGCAAGGGCGCTGCCGTCAAGTGGCCGGCTCCGACCTCGGTGGGCGGCCGTGGCAACGAGGGCGTGGCCGCCAACGTGTCGCGCACCCGCGGCTCCATCGGCTACGTGGAATACGCCTACGCCAAGAAGAACAACATTCCCTACATGCAGCTGCAGAACGCCGACGGCAACTTCGTGTCGCCGGACGACAAGACCTTCGCAGCCGCTGCCGCCGGTGTCGACTGGTTCAGCGTGCCGGGCATGGGCGTGTCGATGGTCAACGCCAAGGGCAAGGACGCCTGGCCGGTGAGCACCGCCTCGTTCATCCTGATGTACAAGGAGCCGGCTGACAAGGCGCAGTCCGCCGAAGTGCTGAAGTTCTTCGACTGGTCCTTCAAGAACGGCAAGCAGGCCGCCCTGGACCTGGACTATGTGCCGATGCCTGACGCCGTGACCGCCCAGATCCGCCAGCGCGTCTGGGGCCAGATCGCCAAGTAATCGGCGGTCGATCCGCCCGGTGCCGACCCGCCAGCCGACCTCGATCGGCCGGCGGGTTTGCGGTTTAAAGTCTGTGATATCGACCCGGAGGGGGTCATGAATACCAACACCACTACAGCAGACAGCCCCATGGCCAGCTCCATCGAATCCACCTTCAGTCGCCAGGAGGAGCGCGACGCCGAGCAGATGCGGGCGATCGCCCGCCGCCAGCGCCTGCAGGACGCCATCTTCCACCGTCTCACCCAGGGCTTCTCGCTGCTGGTGCTGGTGGCGCTGGTCGGCATCATCGGCTCACTGTTCTACAACGCCTGGCCGACCTTCCAGAAGTTCGGCGTGGCCTTCCTCTGGACGGTGGAGTGGGACATCGTCAATGAGGAATACGGTGCGGCCATCGCCATCGTGGGCACGCTGCTGAGTGCCGGCATTGCCATGCTGATCGCGGTGCCTCTGGCCTTCGGCATTGCGCTGTTCCTGACCGAGACCTGCCCGGTGTGGCTGCGTCGCCCGCTGGGCACGGCCATCGAGCTGCTGGCCGCCGTGCCGTCCATCATCTACGGCATGTTCGGCCTGTTCGTGTTCGCGCCCATCTTTGCCGACTACATGCAGATGCCGGTGCAGACCCTGCTGGGCGGCATGCCGCTGGTGGGCTGGCTGTTCGGTGGTGCCACCAACGGCCTGGGCATCATGGCGGCCGGTGTCATCCTGGCCTTCATGATCCTGCCGTTCATTGCCGCGGTGATGCGCGACGTGTTCGAGATCACCCCGCCGATCCTGCGCGAGTCGGCCTACGGGCTGGGCTGCACCACCTGGGAGGTGGTCCGCAAGGTGGTGCTGCCGTACACCCAGAAGGGCGTCATCGGCGGCATCATGCTCGGCCTGGGTCGTGCCCTGGGTGAAACCATGGCGGTGACCTTCGTGATCGGCAACGCCAACCGCATGCCGGGCACGCTGTTCTCGCCCGGCACCTCGATCGCCTCGGTGCTGGCCAACGAGTTCGGTGAAGCCGCCGACCTGCACTTCAACACGCTGTTCGCGCTCGGCTTCCTGCTGTTCTGCATCACTTTCGTGGTGCTGGCGGTGGCCAAGTGGATGATCATCCGCGCCGAAAAGGCCAAGGGCTTCTGAGCCGGAAACAGGACTCCCCCATGGAAATCAACGCCTCTCTCTACGCCAGCCGCCGCCGCGCCAACTGGATCGGCCTGACGCTGTCCATGTCGGCCATGGCCCTCGGCCTGTTCGTGCTGCTCTGGATCCTGTGGGTGCTGTTCTCCAACGGCATTGCAGGCCTGGACAGCAACATCTTCACCGCCGACACCCCGGCCCCCGGCTCGGAGGGTGGTGGTCTGCGCAATGCGCTGCTGGGCAGCCTGATGATCGTCGGCCTGTCGGTGGTGGTGTCCACCCCGGTGGGCATCCTGGCCGGCGTCTACCTGGCCGAATACGGCGATACCAGCAAGACGGCCGAGATCACCCGTTTCGTGACCGACATCATGCTGTCGGCGCCTTCCATCGTGCTGGGCCTGTTCGTGTATGCGATCGCCGTGGCCACGGTGGGCAACTTCTCCGGATATGCCGGCAGCCTGGCGCTTTCGCTCATTGCCATTCCGGTGGTGGTGCGGACCACCGAGAACATGCTGCGGCTGGTGCCCGGCAGCCTGCGTGAAGCCGCCTTCGCACTGGGTGCGCCGCGCTGGAAAGTGGCCACCATGGTCACCCTGCGCGCGGCCAAGAGTGGCGTGATCACCGGCCTGCTGCTCGCCGTGGCCCGCATCAGCGGCGAGACCGCTCCCCTGCTGTTCACGGCCCTGAACAACCAGTTCTTCAGCACCGACATGGGCGGCCCCATGGCCAACCTGCCGGTGGTGATCTTCCAGTTCGCCCTCAGCCCCTACGACAACTGGATCCGCCTCGCCTGGAGCGGTGCGCTGATCATCACCCTCACCGTGCTGGTGCTCAACATCCTCGCCCGTGTGGTGTTCCGCGAGAAGGTCAAGGGCTGAAGCCCCTGCCTGCCGACACCCGCTGCATCGAACCCATTCAAGGAATACCGACATGTCCGACACCGCCATGGTCATCAACCGCGAAAACCTCGCCCGGCCCGTCGCTGCGTCCGGCGAACCCGTGCGCAACGCCATCGAGGTCCGCAACCTGAACTTCTTCTACGGCAAGTTCCAGGGCCTCAAGGACATCAACCTGGACATCCAGGAAAAGCGCGTCACCGCCTTCATCGGCCCATCGGGCTGCGGCAAGTCCACCCTGCTGCGCACGCTCAACCGCATGTACAGCCTGTACCCGGGTCAGCGTGCCGAGGGCACCATCAGCTTCTACGGCGACAACATCCTCGACGCCAAGCAGGACATCAACCTGCTGCGCGCCCGCATCGGCATGGTGTTCCAGAAGCCCACGCCGTTCCCGATGTCCATCTACGACAACATCGCCTTCGGCGTGAAGCTCTACGAGAACCTCTCGCGCAGCGACATGGACGAGCGCGTGGAATGGGCGCTGACCAAGGCGGCGCTGTGGAAGGAAGTCAAGGACAAGCTGGGCCAGAGCGGCCTGTCGCTCTCCGGTGGTCAGCAGCAGCGTCTGTGCATCGCGCGCAGCGTGGCGGTCAAGCCGTCGGTGCTGCTGCTCGACGAGCCCACCTCTGCCCTGGACCCGATCTCCACCGGCAAAGTCGAAGAGCTGGTGCACGAGCTCAAGCAGGACTACACCATCGCCATCGTGACCCACAACATGCAGCAGGCCGCCCGTTGCAGCGACTTCACTGCCTACATGTACCTGGGTGAGCTGGTCGAGTTCGGCTCGACCGAGCAGATCTTCTTCAAGCCGGCCAAGACGGCCACCGAGGACTACATCACCGGCCGTTTCGGCTGATCCGGCGCCCACCACAGGAGACCCCATGAGCGACAAACACCTCTCCAGCCAGTTCGACGCCGAACTCAACTCCATCTCCACGCACGTGCTGGAAATGGGCGGCATGGTCGAAGCCCAGCTCCACCAGGCCGTCTATGCCCTGGTCAACATGAGTCTGGAGACCGCCCACCAGGTCATCGAGAACGAAGCGCGCATCAACCAGATGGAGCTGCAGATCGATCACGAGATCATCTCCACCATCGGCCGGCGCCAGCCCACCGCGCGCGACCTGCGTTTCCTGATGGCCATCTCGCGCACCACCCAGAACCTGGAGCGGGCCGGCGACGAAGTGGCCCGCATTGCCCGCATGGTGAAGTCCATCATCGAGAACGGCACCCCGCGCAACCTGCCCACCTCCGAGCTGCGGCTGGCGTCCGACCTCGCGGCGTCCATGCTGCGCAAGACGCTCGATTCGTTTGCCCGCCTCGACACCACCATGGCACTGGCCATCATCAAGGGCGATGACGACATCGACCGCGAGTACGACGGCTTCCTGCGCAAGCTCATCACCTACATGATGGAAGACCCGCGCACCATCTCGCCGAGTCTGGACCTGCTGTTTCTGGCCAAGTCCATCGAGCGGGTGGGCGACCACGCCAAGAACATCGCCGAACAGATCATCTTCATCGTCAAGGGCGAAGACGTACGCCATGTCCCGGTGGACAAGGTGGCTTCGGTGATCGGATGAGAAAACTCCCCCGCGTGCTGGTGGTCGAGGACGAACCCTCGATCGCCGAACTGATTGCCGTCAACCTGCGCCACAACGGCTTTGCCCCGACCGTCGTCTTCGACGGCGCGGCCGCCCAGCGCGAGGTCGATGCAGTGCTGCCCGACGTCATCCTGCTGGACTGGATGCTGCCCGGCGAAAGCGGTGCGTCGCTGGCCCGCCAGTGGCGCAAGCAGGAGCGGACCAAGACGGTTCCCATCCTCATGCTGACCGCCCGCAGCGACGAGTCCGACAAGGTGCAGGGCCTCGACGCCGGCGCCGACGACTACATCACCAAGCCGTTCTCCACCCAGGAGCTGATGGCCCGCATCCGCGCCGTGCTGCGCCGCCGCGCGCCCGAGGTGGTGAACGACTCGGTCCAGGTCGGCGACCTCACGCTGGATGCCGCCACCTACCGGGTGAGCTTTCGGGGCAGTGAACTCAAGGTCGGCCCGACCGAGTTCAAGCTGCTGCACTACCTCATGAAGCACGCCGAGCGGGTTCATACGCGTGGTACGCTGCTCGACAAGGTCTGGGGAGACCATGTCTTCATCGAGGAGCGCACCGTGGACGTGCATGTCAAACGTTTGAGGGAGTCGCTCGGTCAGGCCTCCAGCATGATCGAGACGGTGCGTGGCGCCGGTTACCGGCTGACCGCGCAAGGCAGCGGCACGCGCCCTGCGCAGGGAACCTCCGCCTCCCCCGCATGACCCGGCGGGTGATTGAACTCCTGCTGCTGGTGGCCCTGGCAGCGGTGTGGGGCTGGTCGCGCGATTCCGCGCCCATCGCCGTGGGCGGCGCCCTCCTGGGCGCGCTGGTGTGGGCCATCATCGACAGCCTGCGGGCCAACCGGGTGCTCAAGTGGCTCAACAAGGCCGACGTGTCGCGTGCCCCCGAGATGAGCGGCACCTGGGGCGAGCTGCTCGACCGCTGCCGCCGCCTGGTCAAGAAGCTCGAGAAGAAAGCCCAGAACAGCGATGCCCGCCTGGAGGATTTTCTGTCCGCCATCCAGGCCTCGCCCAACGGGGTGGTGCTGCTCGACTCCAGTGGCCGCATCGAGTGGGCCAACCTGACGGCTGCGAACCATCTGGGCTTCGACCCGCAGCGCGATCTGGGCCAGTACGTGCGCAACATGGTGCGCAACCCGGCCTTCTCCACTTACCTGACCGAGGGCGACTTCAGCCACGAAATCCAGGTCGACGGCATCGGTGCCCGTCCGTCCCAGCCCAGCCGCATCTCGCTGCAGATTCACCCCTACGGCAAGAAGCGCAAGCTGATGCTCACCCGCGACATCACGGCGGTACAGCTGGCCGAAACCATGCGGCGCGACTTCGTGGCCAACGTCTCGCACGAAATCCGCACGCCTCTGACGGTGCTGAGCGGGTTCGTGGAAACCATGCAGAGCCTGCCGCTCGAGGAGGCCGACCGCACGCGCTACCTCGAGCTCATGAGCCAGCAGGCCCAGCGCATGCAGACGCTGGTCAGCGATCTGCTCACCCTTTCCCGACTGGAGGGCAGTCCTGCCCCGGGGCTGGGCGAATGGTCCGACGCCGAGGAGCTGCTCGGGCACGTTGTCCAGGAGGCCCGCGGCCTGACCATGGCGATCGCGCCGCAACCGCACCAGATCGAGCCGGTGGGGAATGAGCGCTTCTGGATTGCCGGCAGCAAGAGCGAACTGCTCAGCGCCATGTCGAACCTGTTGAGCAATGCGGTTCGCTACACGCCCGGCGGCGGGCTGATCGAACCCGGATGGCGCCTGCGCGATGACGGTTCGGCCGAATTCTTCGTCAAGGACAACGGCCCCGGCATCGCGGCCGAACACCTGCCCCGCCTGACCGAGCGCTTCTACCGCGTCGACCGCAGCCGCTCCCGGGAGACCGGTGGTACCGGTCTGGGGCTGGCCATCGTCAAGCACGTGGCCCAGCGGCATGGCGGCCAGCTCGATGTGCAGAGCACCCTGGGAGAAGGCTCCTGCTTCGTCATGGGACTGCCAGCCAACCGCATCCGGCGTTACGCCCCTTCCTGACGGTTTACCGTCGGGTCAGCGCCCGATGCGGCGGTACACCAGCAGCGTTTCCTTGCTGTCGGTCAGCCGGCTGACCGATGCCTGGTAGGCCCAGTCGGTCAGTGCCACGCGCTGGTCCAGCGTGGGCTGCGAGGCCGGCGAGACCACCATCACCCGGCAGACCGCATCATTCGGCGCATCGGAGCGGACCACGTTCAGCCGTCCGTGGTACCGCAGGGCCGTGAGTTGTCCGGCATTGAGGCCGTCGGCCATCACGCAGCTGCCCGGCGGCACCAGCGTCGCGATGCGGCGCGACAGCGGCCCGTAGCTCCGGCCGAAGTCCAGCAGCGGCAGCCACAAGGTCATCAGCAGCAGCCAGCAGAGCGTGGCCCCGGCCGACGGCAGCACCAGACTCTTCCAGAGGGCCTGCCGATGCCGACCCACCCGCCAGCTCACCAGCCACACCCACGCGAGGGTGGCCAGGGCGCCCAGCACGAAGGGCAGCAACCCAAAGTCGGGCACGAAACCCGGCGCCAGCTTGGCCACGTTGGCAGCGGGCTTGGCCGGTACGCCGGTCATCATCGCCAGCCAGATCACCCAGATGATGAGTACGCAGCCCGAGAAGAACAGCAGCGTGAACCAGTCGATCAGCGCCGAGACGCTGCGGCGCAGCGTGGGCAGGGCGAACGCTGCCAGCGCCGCCAGGCCGGGCAGGGCGGTGAGCAGTGCACGGTCGCGCTCGTCCGAGAGGGCACTGGTGAGCACTCCCACCACCACCAGCCACAGTGGCAGCGCGACATGGGGGGCGAGCCACTGGCGCCGCCAGCGCCACAGCGTCCACAGTGCCAGCGGCCAGGCGGGCCAGGTGAACCACAGCAGCAGGCGGGCAAAACTGTCGGCATCATCGGTGCGGGCGGTCCAGCTGGAAGGCGCCAGCCCGCCGCTGAGCCACTCCCCCAGCACCAGGGCCGTCATCCATATCAGCCCCGCGGCCCAGGCCGTGCGTGATCGGCGGGTGACCATGACCAGCATCCAGACCAGCCCGAGTGCTGCCAGCGGCAAAACCGCATCGCTGAGTGCCAGCACCGCAGCACCGCCAGTCCAGATCAGCAGGCTGCGCCATGTCCGGTGCGCGTCGGGCGACAGCAGACGGGCAGCACCCAGCAGCAGCAGGGCCACGCCGGCCAGTCGGGCGAGATCGGGTGTGGTTTCGTGGGACAGCTGGGCCAGCCCCAGGCAAGCCACGATGGCCAGCAGGCCGGCGTCGGCCAGGGCTCGTGCGTAGTCGGTGGGGTGGGCCTCGCCACCGAAGGCGAACGCCACCGGCTGTGCCGCCGGTTGCCGCGCCAGGTGGTAGACCGTGTACCAGACGGCCGCCAGCGTGACGGCCAGCAGTCCCATGAAGGGGATCCTTACCGCGAATGCCGGCTCAAGGAACGGGAGCGCCTGGATCGCTATTGCACCCAGCCAGTAGGGGAGCAGCGCGGCGTCCGTCAGGGGCTGGCCCAGCACGGCCGGCTGCAGCCATGGGCCGACCCCCGCAGCCATTTCCAGCATGGCGCCGAAAGCCGCCACATCGGCCAGTTTCCAGGGCTCCCGGCCGATGAAGCCGGGCAGCACGTATGCCACGCAGAACAGCAGCAAGGCCCAGCGGGGCAGACGCCGGACGGCGGCCTGGGTGACGATGGCTGGCGTGGGCTGGTTCACGGCGAGGGACTATACAGGCGAAAAAAAAGCAGCCGACCAGCAGCTGCCTTTTTGGAGAGCGACGCGATCAGGTCGATTACGCGGAAGCGCGCTTGAACTTGTTGCGGAACTTCTCGACGCGACCACCCATGGTGTCCACGGTCTTCTGCGTGCCGGTGTAGAAAGGGTGCGATTCGCTGGTGGTTTCCAGCTTCACCAGCGGCAGCTCGCGGCCGTCGTCCAGCTTGATCTTTTCCTTGGTGCTGACGCACGAGCGGGTCACGAACTGGAAGTTGTTCGACATGTCGACGAACACGACTTCGCGGTACTCGGGGTGGATGCCCTCTTTCATGATGATTCCTTGGGTTTCAGTGGCGGCAGCCGCGGCGGAACCCTATCCGTCGTACTTGCCGCTCAAGCAAAGCCTGCGAGTATACCAGTGCGCTCAGCGTCAGCCGCCGCGGCGCATCATGTCGAAGAACTCGGAGTTGTTCTTGGTGGCCTTCATGCTCTTGAGCACCATCTCCATGGCTTCGATCTCGTCCATGTTGTACATGAACTGGCGCAGGATCCGGGTCTTCTGCAGGATTTCGGGCTGCAGCAGCAGCTCTTCGCGGCGGGTGCCGCTGCGGTTGAGCTGGATCGAGGGGAACACGCGCTTCTCGTACAGGCGGCGGTCCAGGTGGATCTCGCAGTTGCCGGTGCCCTTGAACTCTTCAAAGATCACCTCGTCCATGCGCGAGCCGGTATCGACCAGGGCGGTGGCAATGATGGTCAGGGAGCCGCCTTCTTCCACCTTGCGGGCTGCGCCGAAGAAGCGCTTGGGCCGCTGCAGGGCGTTGGCGTCGACGCCGCCGGTGAGCACCTTGCCGGATGAGGGCAGCACGTTGTTGTAGGCGCGGGCCAGACGGGTGATGGAGTCGAGCATGATCACGACGTCCTTCTTGAGCTCGACCAGGCGCTTGGCGCGCTCGATCACCATCTCGGCCACGTGCACGTGACGGGCGGCCGGCTCGTCGAAGGTGGAGGCGATCACCTCGCCGCGCACGGTGCGCTGCATCTCGGTCACTTCCTCGGGGCGCTCGTCCACCAGCAGCACCATCAGTTCCACGTCGGGGTGGTTGGCGGTGATGGCGTGGCAGATGTGCTGCATCATGACCGTCTTGCCGCTCTTGGGAGGGGCCACGATCAGCGCCCGCTGGCCGCGGCCGATGGGGGCAATGATGTCGATGACGCGGCCGGTGATGTTCTCTTCGCTCTTGATGTCGCGTTCCAGACGCATCTGTTCCTTGGGGAACAGCGGCGTGAGGTTCTCGAACATGATCTTGTGCTTGTTGTCCTCGGGGGGCAGGCCGTTGATCTTGTCGAGCTTGTTGAGCGCGAAGTAGCGTTCCCCGTCCTTGGGGATGCGGACCTCGCCCTCGATCATGTCGCCGGTGTGCAGGTTGAAGCGGCGGATCTGGCTGGGCGAGATGTAGATGTCGTCCGTGCTGGCCGTGTAGCTGGTGTCCGGTGCGCGCAGGAAGCCGAAGCCGTCCGGCAGGACCTCCAGCACGCCGTCGGCGTACACCAGCTCGCCGCCCTTGGCCCGCTTCTTGATGATGGCGAACATGAGCTCTTGCTTGCGCATGCGGCCGGTGTTCTCGATCTCAAGGGCGTCAGCCTGCTTGAGGACTTCAGACACGTGCAGTGCCTTGAGTTCGTTGAGGTGCATGGAATTCACTCCGTGGGGGAGTTGCTTCGGGAAACCGGGGGAGGGGGCGCTGGGGTCCTGAGGTGGACGCTGCGCGGGAGGGGCAGGTGCCTGGGTCGGACCTGCTGAGGAAATTATGACAGGAAACGGCGACAGGCAACTGACAGGTGTCGCCGGCCCGGGCTTGAGAGCCCGGGCACCGGGGTCAGACGAGCTGCTGGTCGATGAACTGGGTGAGCTGGGCCTTGCTGAGAGCGCCGACCTTGGTGGCGGCCAGCTGGCCGTCCTTGAAGAGCATCAGGGTCGGGATGCCGCGGATGCCGAACTTGGCCGGCACGTCGCGGTTCTCGTCGACGTTGAGCTTGGCCACCTGAAGCTTGCCGTTGTAGGCGCCGGCAACTTCGTCCAGGATGGGCGCGATCATCTTGCAGGGGCCGCACCACTCGGCCCAGAAATCCACCAGCACCGGCGCCTTCGATTCCAGAACGTCGGTCTGGAAACTGGCATCGGAAACGTGTTTGATCAGGTCGCTGGCCATGCTGGGGTCCTCTGGAGAAATCGGTGAGCGGGAGGTTACAGTCTGCGCGCCGGGCGGGCGGTGGATTCACCGGCCGAACAAGCCCCGGCAAGACGGCCGCATTGTGACAGAAAGCTCCATCCCATGACGTCAGCCCGCCCTAGCCCCGATGGACCGGCCGACGGCGCCCGGCCGTCCGCCTGGCCGCAGTGGCAGCCGGCGCTCGCGGCCCTGGCCGACCTGATCCGGCGTGAACGGCTGTCACCTTCCCGGGTGGTGGTGCTGGTGCCGTACGCGCAGCTCATGGACATTGCCCGCCGCGCCTGGTCCACCGGCATGGGCGACGGATTCCCGCCGCGCTTCGAATCCAGCCGCAACTGGGCGGCGGCTCTCGACCCCTTTTTGCCCGGTCCGACCGATCTGGGCATCGACATGGCGCGCGACTCCCTGATCGCCGCCACGCTGCTCGATCAGGTTTCCTCGGCACGCGCGGGCTCGCCGCTGCGGGCCGAACTGGTGACCCGGCTGGTGGAAGCGGCCCGGCAGCTCGCGCCGGTGGCCGCTGCGCTGCCGCCCGCTGAACGCACGGCCTGGTCGCAGGAGCGGGGCGAGGACCTCGTGCCGCCACTGGGCGCCTTGCGCTGGGAGGGCCTGGTCGCCCGGCTGGCGCTGGCCTGGGCCGGCACGTCGGCCTACGCCACCGATGTGCTCTGGAGCACCCGGGCAGCTCCCGGTGCCGATGCCGACGCCCTGATCGTGCTGGACGGGCTGCAGCGCGACCCGCTGGCCGATGCACTGGCCCGACGCTGGGGCGAGCGCTGCTGGCGCCTGCCGCTGGGTGGCCAGAGCGATGCCTCCATCTGGGGCGATGTGCGCGTCCATGCCTGCGACGATGCCGAAGACGAGGCCCAGCGAGCCGCCGCCTGCGTGCTGCAGCACCTGAATGAAGGCCGGGAGCCGGTGGCCCTGGTGGCGAACGACCGTCTGCTGACCCGGCGCGTCAGTGCCTTGCTCTGGCAGCAGGGGGTGCCGGTGCGGGACGAGACCGGCTGGAAGCTCTCCACCACCCGCAGCGCCGCCGCGCTGATGGCGCTGCTGCGGGCCGCCCGGCCCGGCGCGTCGATGGACGAGGCGCTCGATGCCCTGCGCCAGGCCCCGCTGTTCAGCACCGGGGAGGCCGCGCCGATGCTGCGCCTGCTGGAGCAGCAGGCCCGCGACCGTGGAGTGGCCCGCTGGGGTTCTGCGGTGGCCAGCCCCGTTCTTGCCGAAACCCTGCCGTCGGGTGCAGCCGAATGGCTTTCGTCCCTGACGGCACCCCGTCCGCTGGGACGCTGGCTGACCGGACTGCGTGCCGCCCTCGATCTGGCCGGCATGAGCGAGCCGATGCTGGCCGACACGGCCGGTCAGCAGGTGCTGGCGGTCTTGCGACTGTCGGAGGCCGGTGCCGCCGAACTGGCCGGGCTGGGTGCCGAGGCATCCACCGACGCCGGCGCCATCCCGGCGTCAGGCGCCGGCAGCCGCATCGGCCTGCCGGCCTTCACCGCCTGGGTGCGGGACGTGCTGGAGTCGGCCGTCTTCCATCCGCACACCGGCGTCGTGGCTGCCGTGGTGGTGCTGCCGCTGCCCCAGCTGCTCGGCCGGCCTTTTGCTGCCGTGGTGGCGCCGGGTTGCGACGAGCTCCACCTGCCCGCCAGCCCCGAACTGCCGGGCCAGTGGACGGTTGCCCAGCGGGAGCGCCTGGGCCTGCCTTCCCGCGAGGCCCTGGCCGAGGCCGCGCGGAGCGCTTGGGAGCTGCTGGGCCGCCAGTCCCGGGCAGACGTCCTGTGGCGCAGCAGCGACCGTGGCGAGCCCCGCCTGGCGTCGCCCTGGCTGCTCCAGCAGACCATGCCCGCCGCTGCCGATCCACGTCCCTGTCGCACTCTGGATGCGCAGCCGGTGATGTCGCCGCAACCGGTCGCACCCGATCTGGTGCCGCAGCGGATCTCTGCCAGCGCCTACACGCAGCTGCGCCAGTGTCCCTACCGCTTCTTTGCCCTGCGCCAGCTGCGCCTGTCGGATGCCGCCGAGCTGGACGACGAACCCGATGCCCGCGACCTCGGCAACTGGCTGCACCGCGTGCTTCGGCGCTTCCACGAAGACCGGCGTGACCAGCGCCCCGGTCGTGCCGAAGACCGCAGGCATCTCGATGCCCTGGCCCGCCAGGAGGCCGAGGCCATGGGTCTGAATGCAGGCGAGGGCGGGGCGGGCTTCCTGCCCTTCGAAGCCCAGTGGCCGCAGCTCCGCGAGGGTTACCTCGACTGGCTGGTCGGTCACGAGGCGGCCGAGGGTGCCGACGGACCACGCTTCGAGGCGGCAGAGGTCGACCTGCAGCGCGATCTGGGTCGCTGGACGCTGATCGGCCAGCTCGACCGCATCGACCGCCTGCCCGTGTCGCAAGGTGGCCATGCCTGGGTCATCGACTACAAGACCGAGGGCCGCAGCAAGACCACCGCACGCCGCAAGCATTTCGACGAAGACGTGCAGCTGGCCTTCTACGCCGCCCTGCTGCCCGACCAGCCGGTGCGCGCCGCCTACCTCAGCATCACCGACCAGCGGGGTACTGGCGACAAGGCACCCACGCTGGTGGTGGAGCACCCGGACGTGACGTCCGCCGCCGAGCGCCTGGTGCAGGGCATGACCGGCGACCTCGACCGCATTGCTGCCGGTGCCGCGCTGCCGGCGCTGGGCGAAGGCCCGGTCTGCGAACACTGCGAAGCGCGCGGCCTGTGCCGCAAGGACTTCTGGTCATGACGCCCGCCTTCCGCATCGATGGCCGCGAGGCCACCCCCGAGGCCTTCTATGTCGTGGCCTGCGACCCGGCGCGCAGCGTCGCGGTGGAGGCCTGTGCCGGTGCCGGCAAGACCTGGATGCTCGTCTCCCGCATGCTCCGCGCCCTGCTCGACGGCTGTCCGCCGCAGGACATCCTGGCCATCACCTTCACCAAGAAGGCCGCCGGCGAGATGCGCGAGCGGCTGGACCGCCTGCTGCGCGACTGCGCGGCCATGACCCCGGAAGAGCGCATCGAGGCGCTGTGCCAGCGTGGCATGCCGATGCTCCAGGCGCAGCGGCTGGAGCCTGAACTGGCCGGTCTGCACCAGCGTCTGCTGGCCGGTGGCCGCCATGTGCAGGTGCGCACCTTCCACAGCTGGTTCGCAGCCCTGCTGCGCGGCGCGCCGCTGTCGGTGCTGCAGGACCTGGAACTGCCCCCGCGTTACGAGCTGCTGGAGGACGACCAGCCCGCCATCGAGCGGGTCTGGCCGCGCTGGCATGCCGCGCTGGCTGCCAGCCCGGCCGACCGGCAGGATTTCTTCGATCTGGTGGCCCGGCATGGCCGCAGCCAGACCCGCAAGGCCTTGCTGCAGGCGCTGGCCCGCCGCGTCGAGTTCTCGCTGGCCGACGCAGCCGGTGCCCTGGACCGCTCGGTGCAGACCTTCGGCCAGGCCTTCCCGCGCCTGCAGGGCCTGGATCGTCCCGAGCATGCGCTGCTGGCGCCTGCCGCGCGGCAGCGCTGGCAGGGCTGGGCAGCCGCCCTGGGCCGGCACAAGAACAAGACACCGGTGAAGGCGGCGCAGACCATCATCGACGCCTTCCTGCTGCCCGACGAGCCGGACCGCATGGGCGAGCGGCTGCGCCTGCTGCGCGATGTGTTCTTCGTGAAGGACGATGACCGCCTCACCAAGAACCTGAAAGATGTCCCCGAGGCCCAGGAGGCAGAGCCCGAACTGCAGGAGCTGTGTGCCGCCGTGCGCCAGCACGAAGCCTGGGCCCACCACCAGCGCATGACCCGCCAGGTGCGGCTGCTGCTGACCTGCTTTGCCGAACTCAAGCGCGAGCAGGGCTGGGTCGACATGAACGATGTCGAGGGCGCCGCGCGCCGGCTGCTGGGCGATGCCGAGCTGTCGGGCTGGCTGCAGCAGCGGCTGGATGCACGGCTGCGCCATGTGCTGATCGACGAGTTCCAGGACACCAACCCCCTGCAATGGCAGGCGCTGTACGGCTGGCTCTCCGGCTATGCCGGAGCGGGCCCCGGCGAGGCGCCCAGCGTCTTCCTGGTCGGCGACCCCAAGCAGTCCATCTACCGCTTCCGCCGCGCCGAGCCGCAGGTGTTCCGCGCGGCCCAGGCTTTCGTGGTGCAGGGCCTGCACGGGGCCCAGCTCAGCTGCGACCACACCCGCCGTTGTGCCCCGGTGGTGGTGCAGACCCTCAACGCGGTCATGCAGCAGGCCGAAGCCGCCGGTGAATACGGCGAGGCCGTGGGTGCTGCCTTCCGGCCGCACACCACCGACAGCCAGGCCGACGGCGCCGTGCTGCTGCTGCCGCCAGTGGCCGGCGAAGCGGAGGGCGAGAGCGAGGGCGAACCTGCGACCGACGAAGCGGTCGACCCGTCTGCACCCGCCCCCGACGACTGGCGCGACAGCCTCACCCAGCCGCTGCACCCGCCCGAAGAAACCCGTTCGGCGCTCGAAGCACGGCAGGCCGCCGACTGGATCGCCGACCAGCTGGCGCGCGGCGAGCTCCAGCCCGGCGACATCATGGTGCTGGCCCGCAAGCGCGAACGCCTGGGCTGGCTGTTCGACGCCCTGCGTGAGCGCGGCATTGCGGCCGACCAGCCCGAAAAGCTGGATCTCGCCGACGCACCCGCGGTGCAGGACGTGGTGGCCCTGCTCGATGCCCTGGTCTCGCCCGACCACGATCTGTCGCTGGCGCGCGCGCTGCGCTCGCCCATCCTGGGCTGGTCGGATGCCGATCTGGCTGGCCTGGCGCGTGTCTGCCGGCGTCGCCGTGCCGCTTCAGGGGCCGAGGTCGGCATGCCATCCCGGCTCTCGTGGTGGGACGTGCTGCAGTCCGATCCGCCGGCCGAAGCCGAGTTGCCCGCCGAGGACGCCAGCCGTTTCTCCGGTCGATGGCGCCAGACCGCCGCGTCGCTGGTCCGCTGGCAGGGCCTGGTGGCGCAGCTGCCGCCGCACGATGCGCTGTCCGCCATCTACGCCGAAGCCGACCTGACCGCCCGCTACGTCGCCAGCGTGGCGCCGGCCCGGCGCTCCAGCGTGCTGGCCCAGCTCCGCGAACTGCTGCTGCTGTCGCTCGACATCGAGGGCGGTCGCTTCCTGACACCCTACCGCTGGGTCCGCGCCCTCAAGGCGGGCCGTCTGCCAGCCCCGGCGTCACAGCCGGCAGACGCGGTGCGCCTGCTCACCATCCATGGCGCCAAGGGCCTGGAAGCCCCGGTGGTCCTGCTGATCGACACCCAATCCGGAGGGGCCCGTGCCGACAACATGGGCGTGCTGGTCGACTGGCCGGGCGAGGCCGAAGTGCCGCAGCGGTTTGTCTTCCTGGTCAGCGAGAAGCAGCCGCCCGTGTGCGCCGCCGCTGCGCTGGAGATCGAGCGCCGGGCCCGTTCGCTCGAGGAACTCAACGCGCTCTATGTGGCCATGACCCGCGCGGAACACCAGCTGGTCGTCTCCAGCTTCGTGCCTGCGAGAAGCACCGACGCGGTCAGCTGGTTCGACCGGCTCGCGCCCCATGCCCAGGTGGTGGCCGTGCCGCCCGGGCAGACGGGGCAGGCCGACGCCGTCGCAGTCGGCACCTGCAGCCTGCCGGACCTGCCGTCCTGGCAAGGTGCCCGGCGCCCGATGCCGGCACCCACCCAGGTCGATGCCGGCGCCATCGACGACGGCGCTGACGACACCTCGGCCCGGCTCGGCATGGCCCTGCACCGCCTGCTGCAGTGGTGCCCCACACCCCTGGCCGGATTCGACTGGCACGACGGCCACCGCAGCGCCGTGGCCCGCGAGTTCGACCTGACCCCTGCGCAGGCCGGCGAAGCGGTGGATGCGGCCCGCCGCATGGTGCGCGGCGAGGCCGCCTGGGCCTGGGATGCCGCCTGCGTGGACTCTGCCCGCAACGAGGTGGATCTGTTCCACCGCGGCGAGCTGCTGCGCCTGGACCGGCTGGTGCGGGAAACCGCCACCGGCACCTGGTGGGTGCTGGACCACAAAAGTGCCCTGCGCCCGGAACTCGACCCCGAACTGCGCGCCCAGCTCGACCGTTATGGTCAGGCGGTGCGCGCCGCGCAGCCGGGCGAACCGGTGCGCACCGCCTTCATCAACACAGCCGGCCGGCTCATCGAGCTGACCGGCGACGACACCGCTACATGACCGCTTTTCTCCCAGACGCCTCCCCGATCGATGTCGCCGTGATCGGTGGCGGGCCCGCCGGCCTCATGGCCGCCGAACGCCTGCAGGCGCAAGGCCTGCAGGTGCACCTGTTCGACGCCATGCCCTCGGTGGGCCGCAAGTTCCTGCTCGCCGGCAAGGGCGGCCTCAATCTCACCCATGCCGAGGGCTTCGATGCCTTCGTCGGCCGCTATGCCGAGCGCACGCCCGTGTTACACCCGTTGCTGGAAGCGTTCGGCGCCGACGCGTTGCGCGAGTGGGCGGCCGGGCTCGGCGTGGCCACCTTCGTGGGCAGCTCGCAGCGCGTCTTTCCCACCGACATGAAGGCCGCTCCGCTGCTGCGCGCCTGGCTGCAGCGGTTGCGCCATCCGGCCGCTCCGGGCGTGCCGGTGCAGTTCCACATGCGCCACCGCTGGCTGGGCTGGCAGGATGGCAGCGACCCTTCCAGCCCGCTGCGGTTCGACAGCCCGCAGGGCGAACAGGCGGTGCAGGCGCGCGCCACCGTGCTGGCGCTGGGCGGTGCCAGCTGGGCCCGCCTGGGCTCCGACGGCGCCTGGCAGCCCTGGCTGCAACAAGCCGGTGTGGCCCTGCGCCCGCTGGCCCCGGCCAACTGCGGCTTCGATGTTGCCGGTTCGCCGGTACACGGACGGGAAGAGGGCTGGACACCGCTGCTGGCCGAGCGCTGGGCCGGCCAGCCGTTCAAGTCGGTAAGGCTGCGCTGCACCGGGGTGGATGGCGAGGTGTTCGACCGCCAGGGCGAATTCGTGCTCACCGCCACCGGCATCGAAGGCAGCCTGGTGTACGCTGCCTCCCGCCTGCTGCGCGGCCGCATCGAGGCCGAAGGCCGGGCCGGTATCGAGATCGACCTGCTGCCGCACCGCACGGCCGAGTGGGTGCTGGAGCAGGTGCGCCACCCGCGGGGCTCCCGCAGCCTGTCCAGCCACCTCAAGAGCCGCCTGGGCATCGACGGCCTGAAGCTCGCCATGCTGAGCGAACTGCTCGACAGGACCGCCATGAACGACCCGCAGCAACTCGCCACCGCGATCAAGGCGCTGCCGGTGACCTTGCTGCGCCCGCGTCCCATCGACGAGGCCATCAGCAGCGCCGGCGGCGTCGCCTTCGAGGCGCTGGACGACCAGCTGATGGTGCGGCAGCACCCCGGCCTGTTCGTGGCGGGTGAAATGCTGGACTGGGAAGCCCCCACCGGCGGCTATCTGCTGACCGCCACGATGGCGAGCGGGGTGCGGGCGGGGGAGGGCGCGGCGCGCTGGCTGGAAAGCCGGTGAGGCCGCTGGGAGGGCCGCGACGCTGAAGGTCGCGGCCAGAAGAAGGTGACGAGCCTTGACCCCGGCACTGGATTCACAGTTAGGGCTGCTTGGTTCCCCACCTGACCCGGTTGGCCGCTTCACCATGCGGGAAGGCCCGTCGAGGTGGATTGTAGGCGATGGCGGCGCGGCGGCCGGGGCATCACCCCACCTTTAGAATCCGGCGGATGTCCTATGTTGTCCTGGCCCGCAAGTACCGCCCGCGCTCCTTCGCCGAGATGGTCGGGCAGGGCCATGTGGTGCAGGCGCTCACCAATGCCCTGACCACCGGGCGCCTCCACCACGCCTACCTGTTCACCGGCACGCGCGGCGTGGGCAAGACCACGGTCTCCCGCATCCTGGCCAAGTCGCTCAACTGCCTGGGTGCCGACGGGCAGGGCGGCATCACCGCCGAGCCCTGTGGTGTGTGCCAGGCCTGCACCGACATCGACGCCGGCCGCTTCGTCGACTACACCGAGCTCGACGCCGCCTCCAACCGCGGCGTGGACGAGGTGCAGGGCCTGCTGGAGCAGGCGGTCTACAAGCCGGTGCAGGGCCGCTTCAAGGTCTTCATGATCGACGAGGTCCACATGCTGACCAACACGGCGTTCAACGCCATGTTGAAGACGCTGGAGGAGCCGCCCGAATACCTCAAGTTCGTGCTCGCCACGACCGATCCGCAGAAGGTGCCGGTCACGGTGCTGTCGCGCTGCCTGCAGTTCAACCTGCGGCCCATGGCGCCCGAGACGGTGGCGTCGCACCTGCAGCAGGTGCTGCAGGCCGAGTCGGTGCCGGCCGACGTCGCCTCGTTGCGGCTGCTGGCGCGTGCGGCGCGTGGCTCCATGCGCGATGCGCTTTCGCTCACCGACCAGGCCATTGCATTCGGTGGCGGCAGCCTGCAGGAAGCCGGTGTGCGCCAGATGCTGGGTGCGGTCGACAGTGCGCCGGTGCTCGGACTTATCGATGCCCTGGCCCGGGCCGATGGCGCGGCCGTGGTGGCCACCATCGACGCCCTGCGCACCCAAGGGCTGAGCGCTGCCGGCACGCTGGAAGACATGACCTCGGTGCTGCAGCGCATGGCGGTGCTGCAGGCGGTGCCCGATGCCACCCCGTCGGACGACCCGGACGCGCCCGAGGTGGCGCGGCTCGCCCAGGCCTTGCCGCCGGACGAGACGCACCTGCTCTACAGCCTGTGTCTGCACGGTCGCACCGAGCTCGGGCTGGCGCCCGACGAGTACGCCGCGCTGACCATGATCCTGCTGCGCCTGCTGGCCTTCAAGCCCTCGGGTTCGGCGGAAAAAAAAAGCCTGAAAACGGCTGAAGCGCCGGCGCCCCAGGCTCGCCCGGCACCCTTGCCAGCGCCGGTTCCTGCACCCGCTCCCGTCGCTGCACCCGCCCCCGTTCCTGCGCCCGTTCCCGCGCCTGCTCCTGCGCCTGTCCCCGCGCCTGCTCCTGCGCCTGTCCCCGCGCCTGCGCCGGTTGTGGCGGAACAGGACGATGGCCCGCCGCCCGACGATGCGCCCTGGCCCGAGCCTGACGACGAAGGCCCTCCCTGGGATGCCGGTGTGCCCGTCAGTGCGGCGCCGGCGCCGATGCCGACACCGGTGGCCACAGCTCCGGTCCGCCCGCCGCTGATGCGCATTCCGGTGCGTGATCCGGGCGAGCCCGGTCGGCTGGACCAGCCCCGTGCCGCCGCTCCCGAGGCGCCGCTGCAGCCCACGCCGGAAGGTGATGTGTGGTTCGAGCTGGTGATGCAGCTGGTGCGGTCGGAGGCCGTCACGGCGCTGGTGCGCGAGCTGGCGCTGCAATCGCAGCTGGTGGCCCGCGACGAGGGCCAGTGGCTGCTGCGCGTGGAGCGCGAGTCGCTCAACCAGGGCAACACGCGCGAGCGGCTGGCTGCGGCCCTGCAGACCACCGGCCACGAAGTGCGGTTGCTGGTCGAGATCGGCCCGGTGGTGGACGCACCATCCCGCCGGCTGGCCGCCCAGGCCTGCGAGCGCCAGGCCCAGGCCGAGGCGCAGATCATGGCCGACCCCTTCGTGCAGGCGATGATGCGCGACTTTGGCGGCAGAATCGTGCCCGGCACGCTGAAGGCAGTCTCCTGACCGCCGCACCCCTTCCGCTTTCCCCGTTCATACCGTTCACCCAAGGATTTCCATGTTCAACAAAGGACAACTCGCCGGCCTCATGAAGCAGGCTCAGGCCATGCAGGACAACCTCAAGAAGGCCCAGGACGAGCTGGCGTTCATCGAGGTCACCGGCGAGTCCGGCGCCGGCATGGTCAAGGTGGTCATGACCTGCAAGCACGACGTCAAGCGCGTCACCATCGACCCCAGCCTGCTGGCCGACGACAAGGACATGCTCGAAGACCTGGTGGCTGCCGCCTTCAACGACGCGGTGCGCAAGGCCGAAGCCACTTCCAGCGAGAAGATGGGCAAGCTCACCGCCGGCATGCCGGGCCTGCCCGGTGGCATGAAGTTCCCGTTCTGATCCGGCGCACGGCGTGGCCGACAACCTTTCGCTGGAGCGCCTGGTGCAGGCGCTGCGCCGCCTGCCCGGCGTGGGCGTGAAGTCGGCGCAGCGCATGGCTTTTCACCTGCTCCAGCACGACCGGGAGGGTGCCCGGGTGCTGGCCGGTGCGTTGCAGGATGCCGCCGGTTCGGTGCACCACTGCGCGATGTGCCACACCTTCACCGAGGCCGAGATCTGCTCCACCTGCGAGGATCCGGCGCGCGACCGCAGCCAGCTCTGCGTGGTGGAGACCCCGGCCGATCAGGCGGCGATGGAGCGCACCGGCGCCTACAAGGGCCTGTATTTCGTGCTGATGGGCAAGCTGAGCCCGCTCGACGGGGTCGGCCCGCGCGACATCGGTCTGGACAAGCTGCTGGACCGCATCATGGACACCGACGCGCCCGTGCTGCGCGAGGTGATCCTGGCGACCAACTTCACCGCCGAGGGCGAGACCACCGCCCATGTCATCACCCAGGCGCTGCGCGACCGGGACATCAAGGTCACCCGCCTGGCGCGGGGCGTGCCGGTGGGCAGCGAACTGGAATACGTCGATCTGGGCACCATCGCCCATGCGCTGGTGGACCGGCGCTGAACCCCGTCACCGACAACTGGAGCTTCCGCTCATGAAATCAGGACTCACCGTGGCCTACTGGGCCCTGCTGCTCGCGGCCCTGCTGCCCATCTTCTGCGCCGGTCTGGCGAAATGGGGCATGTTCAGCCGCTCACGCAAGGACGGCGGTTACGACAACCACAACCCGCGCGCCTGGCTGGCCCGCCAGACCGACTGGCGTGCCCGTGCCAACGCCGCTCAGGCCAACACCTTCGAAGCACTGCCGTTCTTCTTTGCGGCGGTGATCATTGCCCACCAGGCGGGTGCCTACCAGATGCGTCTGGACGTGATGGCCTTCCTGTGGGTGTTCCTGCGGGTGCTCTACGTGCTGCTGTACGTGGCCGACCAGGCCACTGCCCGCTCGCTGGTGTGGCTGCTGGCACTGGCGCTGAACATCGGCATCCTGTTCGCCTGAGCCGGCTGGCTCGGTAGTTTCCCGCTCGGGATTCGTCCCGATGCGTCACGGCCGGGCTGCCGCTACGGTGGAGGTCAAGGCCGATCCCTTGACCGGCCGGGAGCAAGCAGTGAAAAACTGCGATCGCCGCCAGTGGGTCGGGTTGTGGGGGGGGCTGTCGGCCGGGCTGCTGCTCGGAGCGGTGCCTGCCCGCGCCGTCGCGCAGGTGGCGCTCCAGGCGCCTGCAGCACCTCGACTGTCGGCCACCCGGCTGGTGATTTCGGTGGAGCAACGCCCGGCCCTGGCCTATCTGCCGCTCACAGTGGCCCAGCGCCTGGGCTACTTCGGTGCCGAAGGCCTGGATGTCGAGGTGCGCGACATGACAGAGCCCGGCAGTGCGCTGCGGGCGGTGCAATCCCAGACGGCCCACATGGTGTGCGGCTCGTTCACCCAGATGCTTTCCGCTTCCCGTGTGCGGGCTTTCCTGCTGCAGTCGCGCACGCCGCAGATCGTGGTGGGTGTGTCGCGCAAGGCCTTGCCGCAGTACCGCGAGGTGGCCGATCTGGCAGGGCGGCGCATCGGTGTGCAGGCCGGCCACTCGACCGGGCGCGCCGTGGTGCGGCGCGTTCTGGAGCAGGGCGGGCTCGACCTGTCCCGCGTGGAACTGGTGCCCCAACCCAACCCGTTTGCGGCGGTTCAGGCGTTCCGCAACGGCGCCATCGACGCCATCAGCTTTGCCGATCCGGTCATCACCCAGCTGGAACTGCTGGGCGAATTGCGCGTGGTGGCCGACACGCGAACCCTGCGCGGGTCCACCGAGGTGTTCGGCGGTCCCATGCCTTCGGTCTGTCTGGGTGCGCCGATCGATTTCATTGCCCAGTTCCCGCGCCTGTGCCAGGCGGTGTCCGATGCCATGGTGCATGCCCTCAAATGGCTGCAGACCGCGGGTGTGACCGACATCATCCGGGTGGTGCCTGAATCGCACTTCCAGGGTGATCGGGCGCTGTACCTCGCGGCGTTCGAGCGCATGCGGGAGAGCTGGACGCCCGACGGCCTGATGCCGTCGGAAGGGCCGCTGATTGCCCTGCGCGCCATGGCCATGGGCGATGACGCTGCGCTGCCCGAGCCCCAGGAGCTGCAGCGCAGCTACACCAACGATTTCGCGCGCAGGTCCAAAGCCCGTTTCAGGGCCTGAAGCCCAAGATCGTCAGGGCTTGCCGGTGGCGACCCGGGTCCGGGTCGTCGGCGCAGCCTTGCGGCTGGACGCGGTGGTGGTCTTGCCCTTGGCCTGGGTGCGGGCGGTCCGGGTGGCTGCCTTCTTGCGGGTGCCGCCTGCCTTGGCCACGGCAGCGCGCTGCGGCAGCATGAGCGTCACGCTCTGGCCGGCCTTCAGCGAGGCGCCGGCCGACAGCTTGTTCCATTCCGCCACGCTGGCCACCGGCACCTTGTAGCGCCGGGCCAGGCTGGCGAGCGTCTCGCCCTTGCGGGCCTTCACGGTGGTCCGGCGCAGCACGACATCGGGCTGCAGGGCCAGCATGGCGTTGTCGGCCACATGCACGGGAACGTCGCGGTCACGGGCGCCGGTGCGGTGCACCAGCAGGCTGGAGCCGGCCCGCACCTGCATGCGCGGCGGTATGTTGTTCACCGAGCGCAGCTCCGACTCGCTCATGCCCAGCTTGCTGGCGGCCTGTGCCACCGACATGGTGCTGGGCACCACCCAGGCCGTCCAGGTGGCCAGCGGGCCGTCGTGGCGGGCCAGGTTCTGCTGGAAGATGACGGCGTTGTCCCAGGGCAGCAGCACGGTGGGTGTGCCGGCGGCCATCACCACCGGCTGCTTCAGCGACGGGTTGAGGGCGCGGAAGTCGTTCTCGCTGATGCCGGCAAGACGGGCGATCACCGCTACATCCATGTCGCGCTCGACGGTCACCATGTCGAAGAACGGGTGGTTGCCGATGGCAGGCAGGGTGGCGCCGAAGGCCTGCGGCCGTGCCACGATGTTCTTCACCGCCTGCAGCTTGGGCACGTAATGGCGGGTTTCGGCCGGCATGGTCAGGTCGGCATAGCCGGTGGGCAGGCCGGCACGCTGGTTGCGCGTGATGGCCCGGTTCACATTGCCCTGGCCCCAGTTGTAGGCCGCCAGCGCGAGGTGCCAGTCGCCGAAGCGGGCGTGGAGCTGCTGCAGGTAGTCGAGCGCTGCCCGGGTGGAGGCCAGCACGTCGCGACGGTCGTCGCGGAACACGTTCTGCTTGAGGTCGAACGAGGCACCGGTGGCCGGCATGAACTGCCACATGCCGGCGGCCCGGGCCGACGACACCGCCTGCGGGTTGAAGGCGCTTTCAATGAAGGGCAGCAGCGCCAGTTCCATGGGCAGGTTGCGACGCTCGATCTCTTCGACGATGTGGAACAGGTATCGGCTGGAGCGCTCGGTCATGCGCTGGATGTAGTCCGGCCGGTTGAGGTACCACCGCTCGTGGTCGCGCACCAGCTCGTTGTCCAGATCGGGCATCGACAGGCCGCGTCGGATGCGTTCCCACAGGTCGGCTGGAGCCGCCAGGCTGGCCACCGACCCGCCCGGCATGCTGGCGGTGCCGATCTGGCTGAGCGGTCCCGAAGGCAACACCGGATCGGTGCCGAAGCCGGACCGGTTGACCTGCGGAGCGGCAGAAGGTGTGCTGGCGCCGGTGGGGCTGTCGCCGCCGGGTACCGAGGCGCAGCCGGAGATGAAAAGGGCCAGGGCTGCCAGGGCTGCGCTCAGGCAGCGACGGTGACGGAACAAAGCCTGCATCAGAAAACGTTCTTCCATTCGCGCAGGGTGGCCAGCACCGAGACCGCATCGGCGCCTGTTTCGGGCGCATGCCGGCGGGCCGAGGCCGCCACGCCGGGCACCAGGGTCCGCAGGAACGGATTGATGCGGCGCTCCAGCTCGATGGAGCTGGGCAGGGTGGGCTGCTGCTGCAGGCGCAGCTGTTCGCAACGGGCCTGGTAGCTGAGAAGGTCGGCGTTGTCGGGCTCGACCGCCACGGCAAACCGGAGGTTGGACAAGGTGTATTCGTGGGTGCAGCAGACCCGGGTCTGGCCGGGCAGGGCAGCCAGCGCCGACAGCGATTCGTGCATCTGACCCGGCGTGCCCTCGAACAGCCGGCCGCAGCCGCCGGAGAACAGTGTGTCGCCGCAGAACACCAGCGGTCCGCCCGGCGCGTCGGGTGCAAAGAACGCGATGTGGCCGGCGGTGTGCCCGGGCACATCCATGACCTCGAAGCGGATGCCCAGCACTTCCACCGATTCGCCGCCCGACACGCGCTGCAGCGGCTCGGGCATGTTCTCGAAGGCCGGACCGATGACGCGTGCGCCGGTGGCTTCGCGCAGCTCGGCCACGCCGCCGGTGTGGTCGGCGTGGTGGTGGGTGATCAGGATGGTGTCGAGCTGGATGCCGTGGCCGGCCAGCCATTTCTGCACGCCGGCGGATTCGCCAGGGTCCACGACCAGCGCGCGCTGGCCGTCGTGGAGGATCCAGATGTAGTTGTCGGAGAAAGCGGGTAGGGGGATGAGCTGCATGCCGTGCTGTGCCTCGGGGCCGTGTAGAGTGCGGGGCTGTCCGGATGGAGCCCCTTGCAGTGTCGCAGAGGGGAACCGCCCCGGGTCCATTCCCTGCGCCATGACCGAAAAAATTATAGGGTTGACCGAATGGTTCGCCACGCCCCCCGGCCAGTACCTGCTGGCCTGGGAGCAGGCGCAGTTCGATCTGGCCGTGGCAGACCTGTTCGGCTACAACGCGCTGCAGCTCGGTCTGCCGGAGCTCGACACACTGCGCAGCAACCGCATGCCGCACCGCTGGCTGGCCCTGCCGGAACCGGTGGAGCCGGGCGCTGCTCCGGTGGCCGGACAGGCCGCCGTGGCGCTGGTGACCGACGCCGCTGCGCTGCCGTTCCCGGCGGCCAGTCTGGACCTCCTGGTGCTGCCGCACACCCTGGAGCTCAGTGCCGATCCGCACCATGTGCTGCGCGAGGTCGAGCGGGTTCTGGTGCCGGAAGGGCGTGTGGTGGTCAGCGGTTTCAACCCGGCCAGCTGGTGGGGTTTCCGTCAGGGCCGCGCCCGCCTCTGGGAGCGCACCGGCATCGACGACGGCAGCGGCCTGTACCTGCCCGATGCGGGCGAATTCATCGGCCCCTGGCGCCTGCGTGACTGGCTGCGGCTGCTGAGTTTCGAGATCGAGTCCGACCGCTATGGCTGCTACCGGCCTGCGGTGCGTACCGAAAAGTGGCTTCAGCGGACCGCATGGATGGATCGTGCCGGTGCGCGCTGGTGGCCGGTGTTCGGCGCGGTGTATTTCGCGGTGGCGGTCAAGCGGGTGCGGGGCATGCGGGTTCTGGGACCGGCCTGGAAACCCCGGCGCGCCAAGGCTGCGGCCCCGGTGCCGGTGGCCAACCGGCACTGACAAGACCCGGCGTACCGGTCGGCTTCCGGCGCATCTTTATCTTTCCTACACATTCCTGGAGCAATCTGTCTTGAACCATGTGGTGATCTATACCGACGGTGCCTGCAAGGGCAACCCGGGGCCCGGCGGCTGGGGCGTCTACCTGAAGTCCGACGGGCATGAGAAAGAGCTGTGGGGCGGCGAACGCAACACCACCAACAACCGCATGGAACTCACCGCGGTCATCGAGGGGCTGGCTGCACTGAACCGCCCCTGCCGCGTCTCGCTTTACCTGGACAGCGAATACGTTCGCAAAGGCATCACCGAGTGGATTCACGGCTGGAAGAAGAAGGGCTGGGTCACAGCGGCCAAACAGCCGGTGAAGAACGCCGAGCTGTGGCAACGGCTGGACCAGCTGGTGCACGGCGGCCCCCACCAGATCGAGTGGCACTGGGTCAAGGGCCATGCCGGCAATCCAGGCAACGAGCGTGCCGACGCACTGGCCAACCGCGGTGTACCCGGCTGACTCCGCCAGTCTTCCCGCATCCGCGTCGGCACCGACCTGATCCAGGGGTCGCGGGAACTTCGTGTCCGGGCATCCGCTCTGGACTGATACATTGCCCGATGGTCCTGCCGCCCGAGCTGGCCGCACGGACCTTTCCATCCCCCATTGACGGGACACCATGGCCAAAAAAATGATTCATGTGCTGGTCGCTGTGGCCGGCATCGGTGTGGCTTCCGGCGCTGCCTGGTGGTGGCAGCAGCGGGCTCCTGCCAACAGCGCTGCTGCCCCTGCCGGTGCTGCCGCCCAGGGCGCTCCGGCCGGTGGCGCGCGAGCCGCTGGCGGCCCGCCGAGCGTGGAGGTGACCAGCGTGCGCCGCATGCGGCTGCAGGACGATGCCCAGGCGGTGGGCACGTTGCGCTCGCGCCAGAGCGTGACGCTCAAGCCCGAAGTGGCGGGCCGGGTGCAGCGGATTGCCTTCGGCGACGGCGCCCAGGTCCGGCGTGGCCAGCTGCTGGTGCAGCTGGACGACACGCTGCAGGCCGCCGAGCTGCTGCAGGCGCAGGCGCAGCTCTCCATCGCCCAGACCAACTTCAACCGCAACCAGGAACTGGTGGCCCAGAACTTCGTGGCCCAGCGCGTGCTGGACGAGAGCCGTGCCGCCCTGCAGGTGGCACAGGCCCAGGTCACGCTGGCCCAGGCGCGCCAGCAGCGCATGCGCATCACCGCACCCTTCGACGGCACGGTGGGTCTGCGCAGCATCAATCTGGGGCAGTATGTCCAGGAGGGCCAGGACCTGGTCAATCTGGAGGACACCTCGGTGCTGACGGTGGATTTCCGCCTGCCCGAGCGCTACCAGACCCGCATCGCGCCAGGACTGTCGGTGCAGGTTCAGCTGGACGCACTGCCCGGCCGCAGCTGGGAAGCCAAGGTGCTGGCGGTCGACCCGCTGCTCGACGCCAATGGCCGCTCGATCGCGGTCCGTGCCACCATGCCGGCCGACCCGCGCAAGGAGCTGCGCCCCGGCATGTTCGCCCGCGTGCTGACCGTGTTCTCGGTGGACGACACCGCCATGGTCGTGCCCGAGGAAGCGCTGGTCCCGCAGGCCGGCAAGCAGTTCGTGTACGTCATCGATGAGCAGGGCGAGGGCGATGCGCGCAAGCGGCTGTCGCGCCGCATCGAGGTGCAGACCGGTGCCCGCCGCGGCGCCGAGGTGCAGATTGTCCAGGGCCTGCAGGGCACCGAGACCGTGGTGGTGGCCGGGCAGCAGCGCCTGCAGCGCGACGGCACCGCCGTGAAGGTGGTCGACATGGCCAAGGCGGTGGCCCAGGCCCAGGCCCCGGCGACTGCGCCGGCTACTGCCCCGGCTTCCGCTGCGGCTGCCGCACCGGCGCGCTGATACCGATAAGCGGAGCAAACCCCCATGCAGCTGCCTGAGATTTCTGTCCGTCGTCCGGTGTTCGCCACCGTGCTGTCCCTGCTGGTGCTGCTGGTCGGCGCCGTGGCCTTCAACGGCCTGACGGTGCGCGAGTACCCCAACATCGACGAACCCACCGTCACCGTCACCACCACCTTCGGCGGTGCGTCCAGCGAGGTGATCGAGACCCAGGTCACCAAGGTGCTGGAGGATTCTCTGGCCGGCATCGAGGGGGTGGACATCATCACCTCCATCAGCCGCCAGGAGCAGAGCCAGATCACGGTGCGCTTCAAGCTCGACCGCGACCCGGACTCCGCTGCCGCCGACGTGCGTGACAAGGTCAGCCGGGTGCGCCAGCGGCTGCCCGAAGACGTCGACGAACCGGTGATCGCCAAGGTCGAGGCCGATGCCTCGCCGGTGGTGTGGCTGGCGCTCACCTCGGACTCCATGCCGGCCCTCGAACTGAGCGACCTGGCCAACCGCATTGCCAAGCCGCGCCTGCAGACCGCGCCGGGTGCAGCCGATGTGCGCATCTTCGGCGAGCGCCGGTATTCCATGCGCATCTGGCTCGACCCGGACCGGCTGGCGGCCTACAACCTCACCGTGCAGGACGCCGAAGATGCCCTGCGCCGCTCCAACCTGGAGGTGCCGGCCGGCCGGATCGAGAGCGCGCAGCGTGAATTCAACGTCACCGCCGCCACCGACCTCCAGACCCCCGAGCAGTTCGCCGGCATCCCCATCCGCACGGTCAATGGCCAGACCATCCGGATCGGCGACGTGGCCCGGGTCGAGCAGGCCCCGCAGGACGAACGCACCACGGTGCGATACAACGGCCGCGAGGGCATCTCGCTGGGCGTCATCCGCCAGGCCACCGCCAACCCGCTGGACCTTTCCGCCGCGGTGCAGGCCATGCTGCCGCAGATCCGCGCCGACCTGCCCGACACGGTGCAGGTCGAGGTGGCCAACGACAACTCGATCTTCATCGACCGCTCGATCAAGGCGGTCTACACCACCATCGCCGAAGCGGTGGTGCTGGTGGCCCTGGTCATCTTCGTGTTCCTGCGCACGCTGCGTGCCTCCATCATTCCGCTGGTGACCATTCCGGTCAGCCTGATCGGCACCTTCGCGCTCATGGCGCTGTTCGGCTTCTCCATCAACACGCTCACGCTGCTGGCCCTGGTGCTGGCCATCGGCCTGGTGGTGGACGACGCCATCGTGGTGCTGGAGAACATCTACCGCCACATCGAGGACGGCATGAAGCCGTTCGAGGCCGCCATCAAGGGTTCCAGGGAGATCGGCTTCGCGGTGGTGGCCATGACACTCACGCTGGCCGCCGTGTACGCCCCGCTGATGTTCACGCCGGGTCGCACCGGCCGGCTGTTCGCCGAGTTCGCGCTGGCCCTGGCCGGTGCCGTGATCGTCTCGGGCTTCGTGGCGCTCACGCTCTCGCCGATGCTGTGCTCCAAGCTGCTCAGGCACAACCCGAAGCCCGGCCGCTTCGACACCTTCATGGAACGCCAGCTCAACCGCATGAGCGCCGGCTACGAACGCCTGCTGGGTGCCACCCTGAAGGTGCGCTGGCTGATGGTGGCCATCATGGTGGTGAGTGCGGCCGGCAGCTGGCTGCTGCTGCAGTCGACCCGCCAGGAACTCTCGCCCATGGAGGACCGGGGCGTGGTGCTGGCCTCCATCAACGGGCCTGACGGCGCCACGCTGGCCTACACCCAGAAGTACGCGCAGGCCATCGAGGGCATGGCCCAGAGCTATCCCGAGTTCGACCGCATCTTCACCATCGTGGGCAACCCGTCGGTGGCCCAGGGCAGCGTGATCATGCGCGGTGCTGCCTGGGAAGATCGCGACCGCACCACCATGGAGATCGCCCGCGATCTGGCGCCCAAGGTGGCGGCACTGCCGGGCATCAGCGCGTTCCCGATCACGCCACCGTCGCTGGGTCAGGGCTTTCGCGAGCGGCCGGTGAACTTCGTCATCGTCACCAACGACTCCTATCAGAACCTCTCCGGTGTGGTGCGGCAGTTCCAGGACCGCCTGGCCCAGAACCCCGGCTTCGTGCAGGTCGACACCGACCTGCGCCTGAACAAGCCCGAGATCCGTCTGGACGTGGACCGCGAGCGCGCGGCCGACATGGGCGTGAGCGTGGACGCCATCGCCCGCACGGTGGAGACCATGCTGGGCGGCCGCACCGTCACCCGCTACAAGCGCGACGGCGAGCAGTACGACGTGGTGGTGCAGACGGTCTCGGCCAGCCGCACCACGCCGGAAGACATCGACCGCCTGTTCGTGCGCGGCCGGGGTGACGCCATGATCCCGCTGGCCTCGCTGGTCAAGACCTCCGAGGTGGTGGTGCCGCGCGAGCTCAACCACTTTGCGCAGCGGCGCAGCGCCACCATCACCGCCAACCTGTCGCCCGAATACTCGCTCGGCGAGGCGCTGGACTACCTCGATCAGATCTCGGCCGAGGTGCTGCCGGCGGGCTACACCACCGATCTCAACGGGCAGAGCCGCGAATTCCGCAGTGCCTCGGGCTCGCTGGCCATCGTCTTCGTGCTGGCCCTGCTTTTCATCTACCTGGTGCTGGCTGCGCAGTTCGAGAGCTTCGTCGACCCGTTCATCATCATGCTCAGCGTGCCGCTGTCGATGCTGGGCGCGTTGCTGGCCCTCAAGCTGGCGGGAGGCACGCTCAACGTGTTCAGCCAGATCGGGCTCATCACGCTGGTGGGGCTGATCACCAAGCACGGCATCCTGATCGTGGAGTTTGCGAACCAGCTGCGCGAGGAGGGTGTGGAACGCGTCGAGGCCGTGCGCCGTGCGGCCGCCATGCGCCTGCGCCCGATCCTGATGACCACCGGCGCCATGGTGCTGGGTGCGATTCCGCTGGCGCTGGCCAGCGGTGCCGGTGCCGAGAGCCGCCAGCAGATCGGCTGGGTCATCGTGGGCGGCATGTCGCTGGGCACGCTGCTCACCATCTTCGTGGTGCCCACCATGTACACGCTGCTGTCGCGCAACAAGGGGCACCAGCCGGCACCGACATCCGGACACCCCCCGGTAGAAGTGATTCCGGCCAAGTGACGGCTGTGCGCGCGACCCGGGCTGACTGATCCCATGAAAATCATCGACGAGATGCTCCACCTGGCGCTGCTCACCACCGAGCAGCACCGGCAGGTCAGCGAGTGGATCGCACAGGCCGCCACGCCCGATGACATCCTGCGCATGCCCGCGCCCCTGTGGCAGGCGGTGGAGCGGGCCAGCGCCGCCATGGGCATCGACGATGACCTGATGCGGCCACCATCGCTGGATGCCGGCGACCGCTTCGACGACTGAGGCTTGAAAGCCGGTGGGGTGGCGTCGGTCGCCCGCCTCAGATCGCGCCGTCGAACACCATCACGTCGACCGTGTCGCCCACGGCAATGTTGCCCTGGCCATGGTGCAGCACGATGAGGCCGTTGGCCTCCACCATCGAGCGCAGCACGCCCGAGCCCTGGTTGCCGGTGGTGCGGGCCACCAGAGAGCCGTCGGCCTCGCGCACCACTGTGCCGCGCTGGTATTCGGTCCGGCCTGGCTTCTTGCGCATGGCTTCCCCGCTGCGGGCCTGCAGCAGCACCGGCGGCGTGACCTCGGCGCCCATGAGCTGCTGCAGGGCAGGGCGCACGAAGGCCAGGAACGTGACCATGACGGCCACCGGATTGCCCGGCAGACCGAACAGGACCGGCGAGCGTCCGCCCTTCAGTCGCCCCACCGCCATGGGCCGGCCGGGCCGCATGGCGATGCGCCAGAAGGCCACGTCGCCCAGCTGCTTCATCAGGGCCTTGGTGTGGTCGGCCTCGCCCATGCTGACACCACCGCTGGTGATGATGGCGTCGGCCGCATCGGCGGCCTGCAGGAAGGCGGCTTCCAGGCTGGCCGGGTCGTCGCCCACCACGCCCATGTCGATCACCTCTATGCCCAGGCGCCGCAGCAGCCCGTAGACGGTGTAGCGGTTGCTGTCGTAGACCGCACCCTCGCGCGGCGCCTCACCCAGGCTGAGGATCTCGTCGCCGGTGGAGAAGTAGGCCACCTTGATGCGCCGCATCACCGGCGCGGTGGGCAGGCCCAGGCTGGCGATCAGGCCAAGTGCCGCCGGCCCCAGGGTCTGCCCCCGGCGCAGGGCGGCGCGGCCTTCCATCAGGTCTTCGCCCTTGAAGCGGCGGTTGTCGCCCGGCTGCAGGATGCCGGCCGGCAGGCTGATGCGGTCGCCCTCGACCTTCACGAATTCCAGCGGCACCACCGTGTCCAGCCCGGCGGGCATGATGGCCCCGGTCATGATCTTCACGCACTGGCCCGGGCCCACCGAGCCGGTCCAGGCCTTGCCGGCGAAGGCTGTGCCCACGACCGACAGGGACAGCGGGGCGGAGGGAAGCTGGCTGCCGTCAAAGGCAAACCCGTCCATGGCCGAGTTGTCGTGCGGCGGCACGCTGATGGGGGAGATGATGTCCCGGGCCAGCACCCGGCCCAGGGCGTCGAACAAGCCGACGTCCTCCGCCTCGGTCACCGGCGTGACCAGCCGGGCCAGGAATTCGTTGACCTGGGCGGCGCTCAGCGCCTGCGGGTCGTAGCCCTGCAGTTCGGCGGCGATCTGCTCGATGGTCTTCATGGCTCAGGTCTTTTCCAGCGCGTGCAGCTCCGCCAGCGTGTTGGCGTTGCGGAAGGCGTGCGGATCGTCGCCCGGCAGATCGAACGGCACCTCCACCGCGCGGTGCTGCGCGGTCCAGGCGTCGATCTTGCGACCGCCGGCCTGGGTGAAATGCGTCAGGCTCTCGAGCAGATCGATGCGCATCAGGCAGAACACCGGCTGGGTGCGCAGCGCGCCATCCTCGGGCGCCGAGGCCATGGCGATCTCGGTGGCGGGGTCGTCGAACGCGGCCGCCAGACGCCGCGCGAGGTCGAGCGGGAAGCGGGGCACGTCGCACGGTACCGTCAGCAGGTAGGGCGTCTCGCAGCGCTCCAGCCCGGTGAGGAAGCCCCCCAGCGGGCCGGGGAAGTCGCTGATGCTGTCGGGCCAGACCGGCACTCCGAAGGCCTCGTAGGCCGCCAGGTTGCGGTTGGCGTTGATCATCTGGTCGCCCATCAGGCCGCCGTCCTGCATCTGCAGTCGCAGCAGCGCATGCAGCGCCAGGGGCGTGCCGTTGAAGTTCTGCAGGCCTTTGTCGGTGCCGCCCATGCGGGAGCCCCGGCCGCCGGCGAGCACGATGCCGGTGATCTGGTTCGGTTCGATCATGTGGATGGTTTCAGCCGCCGATGTAGGACATCTCCACCCGCCGCTGGCCCTGGGAGGCATCGGGCGGCAGGGTGGCTCGGAGTTCGGAATAACGGTCGCTGCGCTGCTGCCAGATGGCGCCGATCGCGCTGGCCAGCTCTTCGTCGCTCGCGGTGCCGCGGATCAGCGGTCGCAGGTCGTGGCCCTGGGTGGCGAACAGGCACAGGTAGAGCTGGCCTTCGGTGGACAGGCGGGCGCGATTGCAGTCGCCGCAGAAGGCCTGGGTCACGCTGCTGATGACGCCGATCTCGCCGGTGCCGTCGGCATAGCCCCAGCGCTCGGCGGTCTCGCCGGGGGCCGAAGGGTCCAGCTGCACCAGCGGCAGTTCGGCATGGATGCGTTGCACCACCTCGGCGCTGGGCAGCACTTCGTCCATGCGCCAGCCGTTGGTGGCACCGACGTCCATGTATTCGATGAAGCGCAGCACGATGCCGCTGCCCTTGAAGTGTCGGGCCATGGGCAGGATCTGGTCGTCGTTGGTGCCCCGTTTGACCACCATGTTGACCTTGATCGGTCCCAGGCCGGCATCGCGGGCGGCCTCGATGCCTTCCAGCACGTCGGCCACCGGGAAATCGACATCGTTCATGGCGCGGAACACCGCATCGTCCAGGCCGTCGAGACTCACGGTCACGCGCTGCAGGCCGGCGGCTTTCAGGGCCTGCGCCTTGCGCGCCAGCAGCGAACCGTTGGTGGTCAGGGTGATGTCCAGCGGTCGGCCTTCGGGCGTGCGCAGGGCTGCCAGCTGCTCGATCAGCACCTCCAGGTTCTTGCGCAGCAGCGGCTCGCCGCCGGTCAGGCGCAGCTTCTGCACGCCATGCGCCACGAACTGGCGCGCCACCCGGGTGATTTCCTCGAAGGTCAGCAGGCTGCTGTGGGGCAGGTAGGCGTAGTCCTTGTCGAAGATTTCCTTGGGCATGCAGTAGCTGCAACGGAAGTTGCAGCGGTCGGTCACGCTGATGCGCAGGTCGCGCAGCGGGCGGCCCAGGGTGTCGCCGAGCAGGCCGGTGGCAGCGACGGGGCGCTCGGGAATGCTCACGGCCGTGTTACGCAGGCGCTGGTCGATCAGGGGAATGACGCGTTCGGACATAGCCTTTGATTATCCGACATGCCCCCTGGAGCATGCGCCCGCCGGCCCCTTCCCGAGCGGGGTTTCAGGTCGCTGGAGCGACGGTTGCCGGGGTTCCCAACGGTGCCAGCAGGCCGGCATGGTCGTCCAGCCAGCGCTCGGACAGATCGCTGTGCTGCTGCGACGGGTGAAAGTCGGGCCGGAAGTAGGCTCTCCACGGGCTGAAGCTGGTCCTCAGCAGACCGTTGCGCCCCAGCAGGTGCCGGGTTGCACTGCGCCAGGTGCCCCAGCGCCAGAGCGTGCCGTCCCGCCGCAGGTTGGCGGCCGTCTGACGCAGCGTGTCGGTCAGGAAGATCAGGGTCACGCGGCGCATCCAGGTGGTGCGCCACGCATGGCTGCCGCCGAGGGCCTGGTAGAGATCGAAGGCGGTGCACTTGTGTTCGGACTCTTCCGCGCTGTGCCACAACCACAGAGTCTGCAGCCGGGGTTCGGCGCCGGCCAGCACCTCGGGCCGCGCCAGCAGCCATTCGGCGAACAGGGCGGTGAAATGCTCGTTGGCTGCGGTGATGGCCAGTGCATGGCGCGGGTCTGCCTGTTCCAGCGGGGCGAGCCTGGCCAGCGCACGCGGCTCCCAGTCGTTCACCAGACCCTGGCGTTCCAGATGGGCGTTGAACAGGCTGTGGATGCGCCGGTGCGTGGCCTCCTGGCCCACGAAGCCCTTCACCTCCGCCTCCCGCTGGGCCTGCAGCTCGGGCGGCAGGGCCTTCCAGCCCCGGCGCACGCTGTCGAGGAAGAATTGCTCCCCCACAGGGAAGCTCATCGACAGTGCATTGAACCAGGCAGTGAGGAAGGCATCGCCGCCGCACCAGTGGCGTGCCACGGGCGGCTCCAGGTCGATCAGCAGGCGGCGGACGGTGAGGTGGGTCATGGTGTTCGGGGGCGCGCGGTTGGGCCGCTCAGGCCAGGGGCAGCAGCGGCACGATCAGCAGTGCCACGATGTTGATGATCTTGATCAGCGGGTTCACGGCCGGTCCGGCCGTGTCCTTGTAAGGGTCGCCCACGGTGTCGCCGGTGACGGCGGCCTTGTGGGCCTCCGATCCCTTGCCGCCGTGGTGACCGTCCTCGATGTATTTCTTGGCATTGTCCCAGGCACCGCCGCCGGTGCACATGGAAATCGCCACGAACAGGCCGGTCACGATGGTGCCCATGAGCAGGCCGCCCAGCGCCTTGGGACCGAGCAGCACGCCCACCAGGATCGGCACCACCACCGGCAGCAGCGAAGGGATCACCATTTCCTTGATGGCCGCCGTGGTGAGCATGTCCACCGCGCGGCCGTATTCGGGCTTGGCCGTGCCTTCCATGATGCCGGGGATCTCCTTGAACTGGCGTCGCACCTCCACCACCACGGCGCCGGCTGCCCGTCCCACGGCCTCCATGGCCATGGCGCCGAACAGGTAGGGGATCATCCCGCCGATGAACAGGCCGATGATCACAATCGGGTCGGAGAGGTCGAAGCTGACCTGGGCACCGTAGGTCTCCAGCTTGTGGGTGTAGTCGGCGAACAGCACCAGCGAGGCCAGGCCGGCCGAGCCGATGGCATAGCCCTTGGTCACCGCCTTGGTGGTGTTGCCCACCGCATCGAGCGGGTCGGTGATGTCGCGCACGCTGCTGGGCAGCTCGGCCATTTCGGCAATGCCGCCGGCGTTGTCGGTGATGGGGCCGTAGGCGTCCAGTGCCACCACGATGCCGGCCATGCTCAGCATGGCGGTGGCCGCCACGGCAATGCCGTACAGGCCGGCCAGCGCATACGAGGCGATGATGGCGGCACACACGAACAGCACCGGCCAGGCGGTGGAGCGCATGGACACGCCCAGGCCGGCGATGATGTTGGTGCCGTGGCCGGTGGTCGACGCCTGCGCGATGTGACGCACCGGGCTGTACTGGGTGCCGGTGTAGAACTCGGTGATCCACACCAGGGCGGCGGTCAGCACCAGGCCGACGGCGCAGGCGCCGAACAGCTTGAGCTGGCTGCCGGCAGCGCCCAGTGCGTTGTCCGGCATGATCCAGGCGGTGACGAACCAGAACGCCATGAGCGACAGCACGCCGGCGATCGCCAGGCCCTTGTAGAGCGCCGGCATCACGTTCTTCATGCCCGGGCTGGCCTTGACGAAGAAGCAGCCGATGATGGAGGCAATGATCGACACGCCGCCCAGCACCAGCGGGTACAGCACCGCCTGCATCGGCGCTGCGGCCACCATCAGCGAGCCCAGCACCATGGTGGCGATCAGCGTGACGGCGTAGGTCTCGAACAGGTCGGCAGCCATGCCGGCGCAGTCGCCCACGTTGTCGCCCACGTTGTCGGCGATCACCGCCGGGTTGCGCGGGTCGTCTTCCGGGATGCCGGCCTCCACCTTGCCCACTAGGTCGGCGCCCACGTCGGCGCCCTTGGTGAAGATGCCGCCGCCCAGCCGCGCAAAGATGGAGATCAGCGAGGAGCCGAAGGCAAAGCCGATCAGGGGGTTGAGCATCTTCGCGAGGTTGGAGGTGGCATTCAGGTTGCCGTTGCCCACCAGGAACCAGAAGAAGCCCGCCACCCCCAGCAGGCCCAGACCCACCACCAGCATGCCGGTGATGGCGCCACCCCGGAAGGCCACGTCCAGCGCCGGCCCGATGCCCCGGGTGGCGGCCTGTGCGGTGCGCACGTTGGCCCGCACGGAAATGTTCATGCCGATGAAGCCGCAGGCGCCCGAGAGCACGGCACCCAGCACGAAGCCGATGGCCGTGGGTCCGTCCAGGAAGACGCCGATCAGGATGGCGAGCACCACGCCCACCAGGCCGATGGTCTTGTATTGTCGGGCGAGATAGGCCGCTGCTCCGGTCTGGATGGCCCCCGCGATTTCCTGCATGCGGGCGTTGCCCGCGTCCTGCGACAGGATCCAGCTGCGCGACCAGAAGCCGTAGACGACGGCGATCAGGCCACACACCAGCGCAAATACCAGCGCACTTTGTCCAACCATGAGGTTTCTCCTGCTCTGTTTGTACGACTTGGAGGGGACAACGCTTGAGGGTCTGCCCCCGCTGCGTTGCTTCCTCGCTCGGTACCTCCGCTGCGGTGCAGCACGGGCAGGGCGATTGGCCAACGCCTGCAATTTAGCGGCATTGCGGCCGGTTGCCACCGGGGTCGTCAGGTCCGGATCAGTAAAATCAGGGTAAATCCCGACCGTTTTTCCCAACCATCACAGATCCATCATGTCTCTCGACAACGTGACCCCCGGCAGCAAAGTCCCCGAAGCGTTCAACGTGATCATCGAAATCCCGATGAATGCCGACCCGATCAAGTACGAGGTGGACAAGGAGACCGGCGCCATCTTCGTGGACCGTTTCATGAGCACGGCCATGCACTACCCCACCAACTACGGCTATGTGCCCCGCACGATTGCCGGCGACGGCGACCCGGTGGACGTGCTGGTCATCACCCCGGTGCCGCTGATCCCCGGCGTGGTGGTGCCCTGCCGTGCCATCGGCATCCTGAAGATGGAAGACGAAGCCGGTGAAGACGGCAAGGTGCTGGCCGTGCCGGTGGACAAGATCCTGTCGATCTACACCCAGTGGCAGAAACCGGAAGACCTCAACCCGATGCGCCTGAAGACGATCCAGCACTTCTTCGAGCACTACAAGGACCTGGAGCCGGGCAAGTGGGTCAAGGTGCTGGGCTGGGAAGGCAAGGACGCCGCCCACAAGGAAATCCTCGACGGCATCGCCAACTACGACAAGGCCAACAAGGCCTGATGCCCCATCCCGGCCGCTGCAGGTCAGCGGTCGGTGTCGATGGCGTCGCGCAGCACCGGCAGCTGGTCACCCGCCACCAGCGTCCGGAAAGGGCCTCTGAGCTGGGCGCCCTCGTAAACCTGGAGGCGTCGCGCCATCAGGGTGCCGGTGGACACGCCGCTGCGGCTGACACAGGCCATGCCCTGGCACTCCAGTTGCGAGTCGGCCGGGCCTCCATCGTCGTGGCCCAGATGCCCGAAGAGGTAGGTGTCGCCCATCACCTTGATGCGGCCGGTCACCCGGCCACCGGTCCAGATGATCAGTCGGCCATTGACCCGGATCTGTCCATGCAGCTCGCCTTCGACCAGCAAGCCACCCTCGAACACCAGCTCGCCCTGCAGCCGGCAGCCGGCCGAAACCCGGCTGGTGATGTTCATGGCCACCGGGTCGATGGTCAGTGCGTCCTGCAGCAGCTTGCCGGCCATGTCGTCCTCCGCGTTCAGCCCGGAACCAACACCTGCAGCCAGACCGGCAGCAGCCCGCTCAGGCTGAGGTATGCCAGCGCCAGTCCGGTCAGCAGCGACACCAGCCCGACCCCTGCCAGCTGGCCTGCGTGACGCAGCAGGAACAGGCGCCAGCGACCCGGCCGTGCAAACGCCTGGCCCGGCGGCGCGACCGCCCGCGTCTCGGCCCAGGCCTGCCATTCGGGGCTCAGGCGCAGGCCGTCTCGGCGCATGTCGACCTCCAGCCCCTGGTCCAGACCGGTTCCGCGCTGGCGGCGTCCCAGCAGCACCGACACCGGTGCGCCGACGATGGTCTGGGTGAAGAACGCATCCTGTTCGGTCATGGCGGATCAGTTTAGCGGGGTCGTCAGCCGCCAGGCTGGCGCAGCGGACTGCGCGCGGCGAGATGCTCCAGGTACTGATCGATCCCCTGGCCCTCGCGGTCCAGAAAACGGTCCACGGCATCGGCAAATGCGGGGTGGGCCAGCCAGTGCGCGCTGGTGGTGCGCACCGGCAGCAGGGCGCGGGCCATCTTGTGCTCTCCCTGCGCGCCACCCTCGAACCGCCTGAAGCCCTGAGCAATGCACCAGTCCAGCGGCTGGTAGTAGCAGGCTTCGAAGTGGAGGCAGTCCACCCGCTCCAGGGCGCCCCAGTAACGACCATAAGCCACACCCTGCTGGCGGTCGATGCCGATCAGGCTGGAGGCGATAGGCCGGCCTTCGCGCTCGGCGATGAACAGCAGCCAGTGGTGCGCCAGTTCGTGCTGCATGCGGTCGAAGAAGCCCGGCTGGAGGTAAGGCGCATTGCCGTGCTCGAAATAGGTCTGCTGGTAGCAGCGGTGAAAGAAGTCCCAGTCGGCAGAGGCGATGTCGGCGCCCTCGGCATGGCGGAAGGTCACGCCGGCCTCGACCACCTTGCGCCGCTCCTGGCGGATCTTCTTGCGCTTCTCCTGCTGCAGGGAGGCCAGGAAGCTGTCGAAGTCGCCGAAGGGCTGGCCGTCCGAGTCCTGGTTCTGCCAGTGGAACTGCACCGTGTGCCGCAACATCAGCCCCGCCTGCTCGCAGGCCTCGATGTCCTGCGGTGCCAGGAACAGCAGGTGGAGCGACGACAGCCGCCAGGCCCGGATCTGCTCCACCAGGGCCTTCACCAGAGCGGCGCGCGCAGTCGCGTCCCGGGCCAGCAGGCGGGGGCCTGGCACCGGCGTGAACGGCACGGCGACCAGGCCCTTCGGGTAGTAGCGCACGCCATATTGTTCGTGGGCCTGCGCCCAGGACCAGTCGAACACGTATTCGCCGTAGGAGTGCTGCTTGAGATAGAGCGGGCAGGCCGCCACCAGATCGTCACCCTCCCACAGGCTGAGGTACCGGGGTTGCCAGCCGGTGTCGGCCACCGCACTGCCGCTGCTGTGCAGCGCGTCCAGGTAGGCCGCCTTCAGGAACGGGGATGGTTCCGGCTGCGACGCCAGCAGACCGTCCCACCGGGACATGCCGATGCCGGCCAGGTCATCCGATACCCGGGTGACATAATCTTTTTCAGCCACGCACCAGCCCCCGCCGAACACCTGTTTTCACACCCGCTCCATGACGTTTTCAGTTTCCGTGGCCCAACTCAACTTCGTGGTGGGCGACATGGCCGGCAATGCCCGCCGCATCGTCGATGCGGCCGTGCAGGCCCACGCGCAAGGCGTGCATCTGCTGCTCACGCCGGAACTGGCGCTGTGCGGCTACGCAGCCGAGGACCTGTTCCTGCGGCCAGCCTTCATCGACGCCTGCGATGATGCCCTGAACGACATCCTGCGCGGCACAGCCCATCTCAAAGGCCTGCATCTGGTGGTGGGACATCCGGCCCGCCAGACCGACGTGGCCTTGCGGGGTCGCAGCGTGGCGGTGGCCGGGCTGTACAACGCCGCCAGCGTGCTGACCGAGGGGCGTGTGGTGGCCCGGCATGCCAAACGCGAACTGCCCAACTATCAGGTTTTCGACGAGCGCCGCTACTTCGTGCCTGGCCACGAGGCCTGCGTTTTCCCGGTGCCGGATGCACAGGGTCGGCCGGTGAAGGTGGGCCTGCTGATCTGCGAGGACGCCTGGTTCGAAGCACCGGCTGCCGACTGCAAGGCCGCCGGTGCCGAGCTGCTGGCGGTCATCAACGCGTCTCCGTTCCACGCCGGCAAAGGGGGCGAGCGCGAAGAAACCATGCGTCGGCGGGCCATGTCCACCGGCCTGCCTCTGATCTATGCCCACCTGGTGGGTGGTCAGGACGAGATCGTGTTCGAGGGGCGCAGCTTCGTGCTGGGGGCTGACGGCGCGCTGGCCGGCCGCGCCGTGAGCTTCGAGGAAGCCGCGTTCGGCATGCGACTGCACCGCGCCGATCAGGGCTGGCGCATCGAGGCCGACACCGACCGCGCCCACAGTGCCGAGGCGGACCTCTGGCATGCGCTGGTGCTGGGCGTGCGCGACTACATCGGCAAGAACGGTTTCCCCGGTGCGCTGCTGGGCCTGTCCGGCGGCATCGACTCCGCACTGGTGCTGGCCATCGCCGTGGATGCGCTGGGCGCTGATCGGGTGCGTGCGGTCATGATGCCGTCGCCCTACACGGCCGACATCTCCTGGATCGACGCCC
Organism: uncultured Hydrogenophaga sp.; assembly: GCF_958439165.1. Taxonomy (GTDB): domain Bacteria; phylum Pseudomonadota; class Gammaproteobacteria; order Burkholderiales; family Burkholderiaceae_C; genus Hydrogenophaga. Next base: position 92,871 of record NZ_OY288115.1, read on the forward strand.
GCGACATGGCTGCCCGCATGGGCGTGCGCTACGACGAAATCGGCATCTCGCCGGAGTTCGAGGCGTTCAAGGCCTCGCTGGCTCCGCTGTTCGAAGGGCGAGGCGAAGACACCACCGAGGAGAACCTGCAGGCCCGCATCCGCGGCACGCTGCTCATGGCGCTGTCCAACAAGTTTGGCAGCATCGTGCTGACCACCGGCAACAAGAGCGAGATGGCCACCGGCTACTGCACGCTGTACGGCGACATGGCGGGCGGTTTTGCGGTCATCAAGGACGTGGCCAAGACGGTGGTGTTCCAGCTGGCCCGCTGGCGCAATGCCCACGACCCCTACGGCACCGGCGCCCAGCCGATCCCCGAGCGCATCATCACCCGCCCGCCCAGTGCGGAGCTGCGTCCCGACCAGACCGATCAGGACAGCCTCCCGCCCTACGAGGTGCTGGACGCCATCATCGAACGCTACATGGAGAACGACTGCAGTCCGTCCGACATCGTGGCGGAGGGCTTCGCCCAGGCCGATGTCGACAAGGTGGTGCGCCTGATCCGGATCAACGAATACAAGCGCCGCCAGGCGCCGGTGGGCATTCGTGTGACGCACCGCAGCTTCGGCAAGGACTGGCGTTACCCCATCACCAGCCGGTACCGCGCGTGACCGGGGTCGTGACGGGCGCGTGATACATTTTTGACACTTTCCTGAGACCGAACCGGAGTTCCCGAATGAAGCAGATCACCGCCGTCATCAAACCCTTCAAGCTCGAGGAAGTGCGCGAGGCACTGGCCGAACAGGGTGTGACCGGTCTGACGGTGACCGAGGTCAAGGGCTTTGGCCGCCAGAAGGGCCATACCGAGCTCTACCGCGGTGCCGAGTACGTGGTCGACTTCCTGCCCAAGGTCAAGGTGGAGGTGGTGGTGAACGACGACGATGTGGAGCGGTGTGTGGATGCCATCATCCGCGCCGCGCGCACCGGCAAGATCGGCGACGGCAAGATCTTCGTCACTTCGGTCGAGCGCGTGGTGCGCATCCGCACCGGCGAACAGGACGAAGCCGCCGTCTGAGCGGCCCTGTCAGATCGCGTCAAGGCGGGCGGCGGGCGACAGCCCCGCTGCCTGCACCAGTTCCGGCAGCAGCCGGTCGGCGTGGCTGTCGGTGCGGATCAGCTCCATCTGCCCACCGCTCATGAACTGCTGTTCCACCCCGGTGCGCAGGAACGCCATGAGTCCGTCGTAGTAGCCCGCCACGTTCAGCAGCCCCACCGGCTTGTCGTGGTAGCCCAGCTGGCGCCAGGCCCAGACCTCGAAGAATTCCTCAAAGGTGCCGACGCCCCCGGGCAACGCGAGGAATGCGTCGGCCTTCTCGGCCATCATCCGCTTGCGTTCGTGCATGTTGTCCACCACGTGCAGTTCGCTGCAGCCGTGGTGTGCCCACTCCCGCTCGACCAGCGCTTTCGGAATGATGCCCACCGCCCGACCACCTGCGGCCATGGTGGCGTCGGCCACGATGCCCATCAGTCCGTTGCGTCCGCCGCCGTACACCAGCTGGCCGCCATGTTCACCGATCCATCGACCCACGGTCCGCGCCGTTTCGGCAAAGGCCGCATCGGCGCCCGGGCGGGAGCCGCAATAGACGCAGAGTGAAAAGGCGGGTTCTGTCATGTGGCTTGTTCCGGAACATCAAGCCCAACGGGCCCAGGCGGCTGCGATCCAGATGCCCAGGCACAGCAACAGGCTCAGCAACACGGCCGCGCTGCCCATGTCCTTGGCGCGCTTGGACAGGTCGTGCCATTCCGGGCCGATGCGGTCGATGGCGGTCTCGATGCCGGTGTTGAGCAGCTCGACCATCATCACCAGCATCACCGAGCCCGCGAGCAGGGCGGTTTCCACCCAGGTCTGCCCGAGCCAGAAGGCGGCCGGCACCAGGACGATGGCGGCGAGCGTCTCCTGGCGGAACGCGGTTTCGCCCCAGCCCGAACGAAGCCCGGCCCATGAATAACCGAAGGCATGCCACATGCGCGAGGCGCCGGTGCGCAGCTTCTGCGCGTTGACGGGTTCCCGATCGGCGTTGTGACCCATGGCTTCAGCTCCACCAGCGCCGGGGCTTGTTGGGGTCCTCCACCGGCTTGAAATGCACCAGCTGCGTGCCGGCCAGCGCGTCGTGCAGGAACTGGCGCTGGGGATGAAAGCGCGAGAGCAGCGCCCAGATCACGACCCAGCCCACGAGCAGCACCGACAACTGCGGTCCCGGCAGGCGCATGACCCCCGCCACCGCCAGCGGCGGCAGCACCCACACCCATGACAGCACGTAGCGCCACAGCGCGCGACCCTGCGTCAGGGCGTTGCCGTGCCGATCGACCACACGGATGTGCCAGGTCTTCATGGCCAGGGTCTGACCCTTGGCCCAGAACCAGCCGAAGTAGATGCCGAAGGCCACGAACACCAGGCCTTGCTGCAGGTAACGGTTGTCCAGCGCATTGCCCGACTGGACGAACGATGCCAGCACATAGCTGGTGGTGAACAGCACCCCGACCAGGAACACCACGCCGAACAGCAGGGTGCCTTCGTACAGCCAGCAGGCCATGCGGCGCCGGAGCGAGGGCGCCTGCAGCGAGGCGGGTTGAGCAGGCGGGGAGGCGGGGGAAGACGCGGTGTCGGCCGACATGGAGGCAGGGTGTCCGGAAAAGCCGGAATTGTCGCATCCGGCATGAAAACGGCCCGGATCGGGGGTGTTGTGCGCCGGCGGGCGGCAAAACCGGTCGTGTTGCGGTGCGATAATCAGCGTTGCAATTCAAAAACAAGGCAAACGGATCCGGGTCCGGCGGGGTATGTGTCCGCTCATGGCCATGGGTCTCAAGTCCCGATGCCGCCCCACAAGGGTGGGTGGAGGGGCACCCAAGGTTTTTCGTCAGAGAAATTCTCGAAAGGTTGATCATGGAAATCTCCAAAGCCGAACTCGCTTCGGCGGCCGCCGCATCCGGCGCAGCCATCCCCGAACTCCGCGGTGCAGAAATCCTCGTCAAGGCCCTCCAGGCCGAGGGCGTGAAGTACGTCTGGGGCTACCCCGGCGGTGCTGTGCTGCACATCTACGACGCGTTCTACAAGCAGGACACCATCCAGCACGTCCTGGTGCGCCATGAACAGGCCGCCGTGCACGCTGCCGACGGTTACGCCCGCGCCACCGGCGATGTCGGCGTGGCCCTGGTGACGTCCGGCCCCGGCGTGACCAATGCCATCACCGGCATTGCCACCGCCTACATGGACAGCATCCCCATGGTGATCGTCACCGGCCAGGTGCCCACGGCCGCCATCGGCCTGGACGCCTTCCAGGAATGCGACACCGTCGGCATCACCCGGCCCATCGTCAAGCACAACTTCCTGGTGAAGGACGTGCGCCAGATGGCCGACATCATGAAGAAGGCGTTCCACATCGCCCGCAGCGGCCGTCCCGGCCCGGTGGTGGTGGACATCCCGAAGGACGTGTCGTTCAACAAGACGCCCTACGCCGGCTACCCCGAGACGGTGGAGATGCGCTCCTACAACCCGGTGCGCAAGGGCCATGGCGGCCAGATCCGCAAGGCGCTGCAGCTGCTGCTCAATGCCAAGCGCCCCTACATCTACACCGGCGGCGGCGTGCTGCTGGGCGATGCCACCGGCGAGCTGCGCACCCTGGTCGACCTGCTGAACTACCCGGTCACCAACACGCTGATGGGTCTGGGCGCCTTCCCGGCCACCGACCGCCGTTTCCTGGGCATGCTGGGCATGCACGGCACGATCGAAGCCAACAACGCCATGCAGAACTGCGACGTGCTGCTGGCCGTGGGCGCGCGCTTCGACGACCGCGTCATCGGCAATCCCAAGCACTTTGCGCAGAACGAACGCAAGATCATCCACATCGACATCGACCCCTCCAGCATCTCCAAGCGGGTGAAGGTCGACGTGCCGATCGTGGGCGACGTGAAGGATGTGCTGGGCGAGCTGATCCACATGATCCGCGAGACCACGACCCGTGCCGACGAGAAGGCCATGGCCGACTGGTGGAAGACCATCGAAGGCTGGCGTTCGCGCGACTGCCTCAAGTACGACCGCGGCAACAAGGACGTCATCAAGCCGCAGTACGTGGTCGAGACGCTGTGGAACCTGACCAAGGATGTCGACACGTACGTCACGTCCGACGTCGGCCAGCACCAGATGTGGGCCGCGCAGTTCTACAAGTTCAACGAGCCGCGCCGCTGGATCAACTCCGGCGGTCTGGGCACCATGGGCGTGGGCATTCCGTACGCCATGGGCATCAAGCTGGCCAAGCCGGACAGCGAGGTGTACTGCATCACCGGCGAGGGCTCGGTGCAGATGTGCATCCAGGAACTCTCCACCTGCCTGCAGTACAACACGCCCATCAAGGTCATCTCGCTGAACAACCGCTACCTGGGCATGGTGCGCCAGTGGCAGGAGATCGAGTACTCCGGCCGCTACAGCCACAGCTACATGGATGCGCTGCCGAACTTCGTGAAGCTGGCCGAAGCCTACGGGCACGTGGGCATGCTGATCGAGCGTCCGCAGGATGTGGAGCCCGCCCTGCGCGAGGCCCGCAAGCTGAAGGACCGCACCGTGTTCATGGACTTCCGCACCGACCCGTCGGAGAACGTGTTCCCGATGGTGCAGGCCGGCAAGGGCATCACCGAGATGCTGCTGGGTTCCGAAGACCTGTAACCACCCCTCGCGGGCCGGCTTTCTGCCGGCCCATTCCCTCAAGTCGAATCTATTGCCCGCCAAGCCTGCGCATTACCGTGCGCGGGGGAGGGCGGCGAAAAGAGGAAGCTGCACATGAAGCACATCATTGCCGTTCTGCTCGAAAACGAGCCCGGCGCACTCTCCCGCGTGGTCGGCCTGTTCTCGGCCCGTGGCTACAACATCGAGTCGTTGACGGTGGCCCCCACCGAAGACCCCAGCCTCTCGCGCATGACCATCCAGACCACCGGGTCGGACGACGTCATCGAGCAGATCACCAAGCACCTCAACCGCCTCATCGAGGTGGTCAAGGTGGTCGACCTCACCGAAGGTGCCTACACCGAGCGCGAGCTCATGATGGTGAAGGTGCGCGCGGTGGGCAAGGAACGCGAGGAGATGAAGCGCATGGCCGACATCTTCCGCGGCCGCATCATCGACGTGACCGAGAAGAGCTACACCATCGAACTCACCGGCGACCAGAGCAAGAACGACGCCTTCCTGGAAGCCATCGACCGAACCGCCATCCTCGAGACGGTCCGCACCGGTGCCAGCGGCATCGGCCGCGGTGAGAGAATCCTGCGCGTTTAATTTCATTCCAACGGAGCAACCATGAAAGTTTTCTACGACAAGGACTGCGACCTGAGCCTGATCAAGGGCAAGACGGTGGCCATCATCGGCTACGGCAGCCAGGGCCATGCACACGCGCAGAACCTCAACGACAGCGGCGTGAAGGTGGTGGTCGGCCTGCGCAAGGGCGGCGCCTCCTGGGACAAGGTCGGCAAGGCCGGCCTGAACGTCATGGAAGTCAACGATGCAGTCAAGGCCGCCGATGTGGTCATGATCCTGCTGCCCGACGAGCAGATCGCCGAGGTCTACAAGAACAACGTCGAGCCCAACATCAAGCAGGGCGCTTCGCTGGCCTTCGCCCACGGCTTCAACGTGCACTACAACCAGGTCGTGCCGCGTGCCGATCTGGACGTCTGGATGGTGGCGCCCAAGGCCCCCGGCCACACCGTGCGCAACACCTACACCCAGGGTGGCGGCGTGCCCCACCTGGTGGCGGTGCACCAGGACAAGTCCGGCAAGGCCCGTGACCTGGCCCTGAGCTATGCCATGGCCAACGGTGGCGGCAAGGCCGGCATCATCGAGACCAACTTCAAGGAAGAGACCGAGACCGACCTGTTCGGCGAGCAGGCCGTGCTGTGCGGTGGCGCCGTCGAACTGATCAAGATGGGTTACGAGACCCTGGTCGAAGCCGGCTATGCCCCGGAGATGGCCTACTTCGAGTGCCTGCACGAGCTCAAGCTGATCGTCGACCTGATCTATGAAGGCGGCATCGCCAACATGAACTACTCGATCTCCAACAACGCGGAGTACGGCGAGTACGTGACCGGCCCCGAGGTGATCAACGAGCAGTCGCGCGTGGCCATGCGCAACGCCCTCAAGCGCATCCAGAACGGCGACTACGCCAAGATGTTCATCCTGGAAGGCCGCACCGGCTATCCCAGCATGACGGCCCGCCGCCGCAACACCGCCGATCACCAGATCGAGGTGGTGGGTGCCCAGCTGCGCGCCATGATGCCCTGGATCGCGAAGAACAAGCTGGTCGACCAGACCCGCAACTGATCCGGCTTGCGTCGATCTTCAAAGGGCCACTCCGGTGGCCCTTTGTCGTTCCTGCGCCCCCGCTGCCGTACACTGCGCCTTCCGCGGCCGCACGGCCGCGCCACAACCTTGCCATGCACGACGGAACCGACACCCAGATCCCGACCCCGGTCGACGCGCCCAAGCGGGCGAAGGGCATCTACATGCTGCCCAACATGATCACACTGGCCGCGCTCTTCGGCGGCTTCTACGCCATCGTCATGGCCATGAACGACCGGTTCGACCTGGCCACCGTGGGCATCTTCGTGGCCATGGTGCTCGACAGCCTCGACGGCCGGGTGGCCCGGCTCACCAACACCCAGAGCGCGTTCGGCGAGCAGATGGACTCGCTTTCCGACATGGTGTCGTTCGGCGCTGCGCCTGCCCTGATTGCTTATGAATGGGTGCTGCGCGACATCGGCCGCTGGGGCTGGATTGCGGCATTCGTTTACTGCGCCTGTGCAGCCTTGCGCCTGGCACGGTTCAACGTCAACACGGGCGTGGTGGACAAGCGTTACTTCCAGGGCCTGCCTTCCCCCGCGGCGGCCGCATTGGTGGCGGGCTTCATCTGGCTCATGACCGAGACCGAGGTGCCCCCGCAGGACGTGACCTGGTTCATGTTCGCCATCACGCTCTACACCGGGCTCACGATGGTCACCAATGTGCCGTTCTACAGCTTCAAGGACCTGAGCCTCAAGCGCAGCGTCCCGTTCGCGGCCATCGTGCTGGTTGCGCTGGGCATCGCGGTCATCAACATCCACCCGCCGACCGTGCTGTTCGGGCTCTTCGTCCTGTACGGCCTGTCCGGCTACGTGATCTATGTGTGGCGCAAGTCGAAGGGCCGTCCCACCAGTGTCATCAGCACGTCCACCGACGAGCCCGACGAGCGTGGTCTGCACGACTGAGGCCCGATGGATCCGATTGCAAACCCCTATCGGTTCAGCAAATCCTTTGTGATACATTGAGCTTCATGTTCCAAGTCGCCCTGCTGCTACCCCTGTCTGTCCACCACGGGCACGTCCGGTAGCGCGCGAGCGAACATCCCCAACGGCCCGTATGCACCTGCAGCGGGCCGTTTGTTTTGGAACTGCAGGTTTTCGAGATCCTTGGCCAGAGTGCCTTAACGGAGCAATGCGATGAGTGACCAGCTGATCATTTTTGACACCACCTTGCGCGACGGCGAGCAGTCGCCCGGCGCATCCATGACGCGCGACGAGAAGCTGCGCATTGCCCGCCAGCTGGAGCGCCTGAAGGTCGATGTGATCGAAGCCGGTTTCGCTGCCAGCTCCAACGGCGACTTCGAATCGGTCAAGGCGATTGCCGACGCCATCAAGGACTCCACGATCTGTTCGTTGGCGCGCGCCAACGACCGCGACATTTCCCGTGCTGCCGAAGCCCTGAAGGGCGCCAACCGCGCGCGCATCCACACCTTCATCGCCACCAGCGCGCTGCACATGGAGAAGAAGCTGCGCATGACGCCGGAGCAGGTGCTGGAGCAGGCCAGGCAGTCGGTGCGCTTTGCCCGCAACCTGTGCGAAGACATCGAGTTCAGTGCCGAGGACGGCTACCGTTCCGAGATGGATTTCCTGGCCCGCGTCGTGGAAGCGGTGATTGCCGAAGGTGCCACCACCATCAACATCCCCGATACGGTGGGCTACGCCATTCCGGAGCTGTATGGCAACTTCATCAGCACCCTGCGCGAGAAGGTGCCGAATTCCGATAAAGCGATCTGGTCGGTCCATTGCCACAACGACCTCGGCATGGCCGTGGCCAACTCGCTGGCCGGGGTGAAGATCGGTGGCGCCCGCCAGGTGGAGTGCACCATCAACGGGCTCGGCGAGCGTGCAGGCAACTGCTCTCTCGAAGAGATCGTCATGGCAGTGCGCACCCGCAAGGACTATTTCGGCCTGACGGTGGGCGTGGATGCGACGCAGATCGTCCCGGCCAGCCGCATGGTCAGCCAGACCACCGGTTTCGTGGTCCAGCCCAACAAGGCGGTCGTGGGGGCCAATGCCTTCGCCCACGCCAGCGGCATCCACCAGGACGGCGTGCTCAAGGCCCGCGACACCTACGAGATCATGCGGGCGGAGGATGTGGGCTGGAGTGCCAACAAGATCGTGCTGGGCAAGCTCAGCGGCCGCAATGCCTTCAAGCAGCGCCTGCAGGAGCTCGGCATTGCGCTCGACTCCGAGACCGAAATCAACGCCGCTTTCGCCAAGTTCAAGGAACTGGCCGACCGCAAGGCCGAGATCTTCGACGAAGACATCCTGGCGTTGGTCAGCGACGACAGCGTGACCACGGAAAAAGAGCAGTACAGCCTGGTCTCGCTGGCCCAGCGCAGCGAGACGGGCGAGCGCCCGCATGCGAACGTGGTGTTCACCGTCGATGGACGCGAGGTGCAGGCCGACTCTGACGGCAATGGCCCGGTGGATGCTTCGCTCAAGGCCATCGAGAAGAACGTCAAGAGCGGTGCCGAAATGGTGCTGTATTCGGTCAATGCGATCACCAGCGGTTCCACCGAGAGCCAGGGCGAGGTCACGGTCCGGCTGCAGCACGGTGGCAGGGTGGTCAACGGCGTCGGCTCGGATCCCGACATCGTGGTGGCTTCCGCAAAAGCCTACCTGAGCGCACTCAACAAGCTGCACAGCAAGGCAGACCGGGTGGCAGCTCAAGGATAAAAATGTAATTGAATCAAGGACTTGGGCGGAAAATCGATTTGATCCTTTGAATAGATACCAAAAGTAGCATCTGTTCCATCGATCGGTGAAGACTACCGCTCAAGTTTTTGATATTGCTAGATTTTTTCCCTGTCTCTACAATCCGCGCAGGTCGTAGTACAGAGGCAGGAGTCCGGGCATGAACATTTCGGTCAGCAGATGGCGCCGCGCCATCCCCTGGGTGGGCAGCGTGTTGGCAATATGCCTCGGGCTGACCGGCATGCTGCTGCCCTCTGCGCAGGCAGCGGAACCCCGATCTGCGGCCACCAAAAAGGCGCAGGTTCAGAAAAAGAAGCCGGCCGTCAAGAATGTGGCGCGCAAGCAGCCGTCGAAGAAGACGGCTGTCGCGCAGAAAAGCAGCGGCAAGCGCAAATCTGCGGTCGTCGCATCCTCCCGCAAGTCCGGCACCAAGGTGCAGGCCCGGCGCGTCAGCGTGCAGGTGGGTGCCACGGCCGTCGCCCGTGACATGACGCCGGTCCGGCTGTCTGCTCCGGCGCGACTGTCGGTGGGTGAGCAGCTGGGACTTCGCGCCAAGGACGATCCGCTGGACCTGAATTCCAGCGTGGCCCTGGTGGTGGACCAGGACACCAACGAAGTGCTGTTCAGCAAGAACGACCACGCCATCCTGCCGATTGCTTCCCTGACCAAACTGATGACCGGCCTGATCGTGGCGGATGCCCATCTCGACATGAACGAGATGATCACCATCACCCAGGATGACGTGGACACCTACAAGGGCAGCCGGTCGCGACTGGCTGTCGGTACCCGCCTCACCCGTGGCGAACTGATGCATCTCTCGCTGATGTCGAGCGAGAACCGGGCGGCTCACGCCCTGGGCCGCACCTACCCGGGCGGCATGACCGAATTCGTCCGGCTCATGAACCTGAAGGCCAGGGAGCTCGGCATGGCCGACACCCGTTATGTGGAGCCGACCGGCCTCTCCAGCGAGAACCGCTCCAGTGCCCGCGATCTGGCAACCCTGGTTTCAGTCGCCTACGAGCGGCCCATCCTGCGCGACCTGTCCACCTCGCCGGGCTACGAGGTCGATGTCGGTCAAAGGACGCTTCAGTTCAACAATTCGAACCGGCTGGTCAAGAACCCTCAATGGGACATCGGTTTGCAGAAAACCGGCTACATCTCGGAGGCGGGTCGCTGCCTGGTCATGCAGGCGCAAGTCGCCGGACGCAAGCTGATCATGGTGTTTCTGGACGCCACCGGCAAGCTGAGCCGGCTCGAGGACGCGGAGCGGGTACGCAAGTGGCTTGAGCTTCAGCCCACCCATCCCGTGGCTGTGCGGCCCCAGGGCTGATCCGGCAGGGCCTGCTGCGGCCCCCGGCGGTCGCGTCAGCGCGGCCTCAGCTGGTCGGGGTTCGGGCAGCCCAAGGCCGCTGAAATCTCGCTGGCGGTCGCCCTGAGTCGGGGCAGCCAGCTTTCGTCGATGCGGTCCGCCGGAGCAGAGATGGAAAGACCCGCGACCAGCCGGTGCTGGTCGTCATAGATGCCGGCTGCCATGCAGCGCACACCCAGTTCCAGTTCTTCGTTGTCGCGGGCGACCCCCAGCTGACGGCACTGGCTCAGCTCCCGTTCCAGTGCGGGCAACTGGGTCAGGCTGTTGCGGGTGTTGCCGGCCAGCCCGGTGCGTGTAGCGTACGAGCGCAGACGTTGGGGCTCTTCATCGGCCAGGAACAGTTTGCCCACCGAGGTGAGATGCAACGGCGCTCTGCCGCCGATGGCCCGAACCACCTGCATGCCGGAGCGTTCGCTGTAGGCCCGCTCGACATAAACAATCTCGTCTCCCTGCCGCACGCTGAGATTGACCGGCTGCTGGATCTGCTTGTGCAGTTCGCGCATGGGAGCCAGTGCGGCGTCGCGCACGCTTAGGCGGGCCTTGACCAGATTGCCCAGCTCCAGCAGGCGCATGCCCAGCCGGTAGCTGCCCGCTTCGGGCCGGTCGACGAAGCGGCCGATCGTGAGGTCGTTCAGGATGCGGTGGGCCGTGGAGGGATGCAGGCCCGTCTTTTCGCTGATTTCCTTCAGCGAGACCGGTTCTTCGCGGGAGGCCAGCACCTCCAGCAGGTTGAACATGCGTTCGATCACCTGCACGGTGGGTACTGCGGGTGCGGATTCAGTTCGTTTGTTCATGGCTTGAAGGCCTGATCTTACGAGATGAAATGCGCTCCCGTAAGTCGGGTCTGCTGCAGGCGCAGGCCCGCAATCAGGTTTGTTCGGTCCAGCGACCGTCCACCAGGAGCTCGTGGGGGTGGAAGCTGGCCTTGTAGTTCATCTTGGGACTCTGGCGGATCCAGTACCCCAGATAGACGTGCGGCAGTTCCAGTGCGCGGGCCTGACGGATCTGCCACAGGATGCTGTAGCTGCCATAGCTGGCGCGGTCGTCCGGCTCGTAGAACGTGTAGACCGCCGACAGACCGTCGTTGAGCACGTCGACGATCGACACCATCTTGAGTTTCGATGCGTTGCCGTCGGCATCCGGCTCATGGAATTCGATCAGCCGGGAATTGACCCGGCTCTGGAGCAGGAACTGGGCGTACTGGTCCACGCTGTCCTGGTCCATGCCCCCGCCGGAATGACGGCTGTTCTGGTAGCGCAGGTAGAGGTCGTAGTGCTCCGGCACAAAACCCAGCTTGAGCACCCGAGTGACCAGGCCGGCATGCTGCTTCTCGGCCCGACGCTGGCTGCGGCTGGGCTGGAAGCGGGCCACTGGCAGCCGCAACGGCACGCAGGCCTGGCAGCCATCGCAGTACGGCCGGTAGGTGAACATGCCGCTGCGTCGGAAACCATGGGTGACCAGGTCCGAGTAGGCGTCGCTGTGGATCAGATGGCTCGGCGTGGCCACCTGCGAGCGTGCCATCTGTCCGTCCAGGTAACTGCACGGGTAGGGCGCCGTCGCGTAAAACTGCAGCGCCTGTAGCGGGAGTTCTTTGGGGTGGGTCACGCGGGCCGGCGGGCGTCGTTGAACAGTGCGTCCCAGTATACGGGCGTGAATTCCCAGGTGGGAGCAGCCAGCGGCAATGCCAGCTTCAGGTGCTGCACGAAGTCGGTGCGGGGCAGCACCCGGCCGCCCAGCGACGCCAGGTGAGCCGTGTTCTGCTGGCAGTCGATCAGGGGAACCCGCTTGACCCGGCAGAACGCCACCAGCGCTGCGAGTGCGATCTTGGAAGCATCGGGCAGCCGGCTGAACATCGATTCCCCGTAGATCATGGCGCCCAGATTGACGCAGTACAGCCCGCCGACCATGTCACCGTCAATCCAGGTCTCGACGCTGTGGGCCAGGCCCGCCTGGTGCAGCCGGACGTATGCCTGCGCCATCGCGGGGAGTATCCAGGTGCCATCCTGACCGCTGCGGGGCGTGTGCGCGCAGGCCCGGATGACACGGTCGAAATCGTGGTCGACCCGAATCTCCAGGCGGCCGGTCGTCATCAACTTCTGGATGGTCTTGCGCAAGGACCGGTGGAGCCGGAACTCTGCCGTCTGCAGAACCATTCGCGGGTCGGTGCTCCACCAGAGCACGGGCTGGCCCGCGCTGTACCAGGGAAAGATGCCGCGGGTGTAGGCCGCCACCAGCGTGGGTACATCCAGCACGCCGCCGGCGGCGAGCAGTCCGGGGGCGGGATCGGAAGGTCCCCAGGCTTCGTCCACCGGCGGAAAGTCCTGCCCTGGCTCCAGCCAGGGGAGGGCGCGCGTGGGTGGTGTGAGCGTCATGAGAAAGGCAAATGGCTCAGGGCCCGGGTCGCTCAGCAGCGGGTCTGGCCATGCGCCAGATCAGCAGCACCACGGCAATGCCCAGGATGTCGGCCGCCAGGTCGGCCAGATCGCCGTGGCGCCAGCCGCTCCAGGCCTGCAGCACCTCGATCACGGCTCCCCAGATGCCCAGTCCCAGAGCCAGACGCGCACCGTCGTCGCGCCAGCGGTGAGACATCAGGCCGCAGAACATCAGCCAGCCGAAGCCAGCTGCATGCTGGGCCTTGTCCCATATATCGAAGGCCAGATCGGGCAGCTGCCGGGTCGGCAGCAGTGAGCCGACGGTGACGAGAAGGAGGCTGAGCCCGAATGCCAGCCTCCAGGCCAGGCGAAAAGTGGGAAAACGCATGGGGCCGTGACTTCGACGCGCGGTCAAAACGATTGGTTGTACGGTTGAATGTACCGTACCCCCTACCGGTACCATCCTGTCATAGTTTTTTACACATGGGGGTATCCCGTATCGGGTTGCTCCATTCACCAACGAAATGAACACGCCCACCGCCAGTCTCAGCCATCTGCCGAGCCGTCAACAGGCCGGAGTGACGCTGATCGAGGTGCTCGCCGCGATCTTGATAATGGGTGTGATTGTCGGTCTGGGCGGTCCTTCTTTCGTCCAGTTCGTCCAGAACACCCGCGTTGAGACCCGGTCCAACGCCGTGTTGCAGCTGGTCAATCAGGCGCGGGGCGAGGCGGCTGCCCAACGCAGGATCGTGACCGTCTGCGGCAGTCTGAACGGGGCGGCCTGCAACGCGACCGCCCCTGCATGGTCCACGTTCGTGGTCAGCTTCCTGGATTGCAACGGCAACGGAGCCGTCGACGCGGTGGTGGCCGGTGCTGCCTGCAACGACCGCATCCTTCAAAGCATCGAGAACGGCAGTCCGGGCGTGACGACCCGTGTGGCCGGCTTCAACAACGACCGATTCAGCTTCAACACCCAGGGGTTCCTCGTGGTCCCCGGGAACGGAACCATCCGGTTTTGCGATTCCCGTGGCGCCACCTCCGCGCGGGCATGGCTCATGACGCCGACAGGGCGACTCAATACCGCCGCCGATACCAACAACCCAGTCGATGGAGTGGTGAATGACCACACTAATGCCAACGTCACCTGCCCCTGACGTTTCGCGGCGCCGGACCGCTCAGGGCGGATTCGCGCTGATCGAGATCATGGTCACCGTGCTGGTGATCACGTTCGGTCTGATCAGCCTGGCCGGGCTGCAGCTGGCCACCAAAAGTGGCGGCAACACCTCTTACCAGCGCACGCTGGCGCTGACCGTCGCAAACGAAATGATCGAGCGCGTCAGTCTCAACCCCAGTCAGGCCGCCGCCTACCACACCGGGCTGGGCACCGGGCTCGGCCGGGGCAGTCTTGGGGCGGTCGGCACCGACTGCACTGTGGCAGCCAACAGTTGCACTCCTGCCCAGCTGGCAGCCTGGGACCTCTGGAACTGGGAACGTCGCCTGGACGGCGCCGGCATCCTTGATGTCAACAACAACGACACGTCCGGCCTGCTCGAGGCTCGCGGGTGCGTGGTGTTCACGTCCGACGGCGCTGCTTCGCCCAATTCGGGTCAGTTGCGGGTGATCGTCAGCTGGCGTGCGCTGACCGACACCACCGACGCAGCCACAACCGCTGCCACCACCTGTGGAGCGGTCGGCACCGGTACGGATGCCGGCCGGCAACAGGTCGTGCTCAACAGCTACGTGATCAACCCTGGGGACTACGCGCCATGAGGCAACAGAAGCACGCACCCGCTCGCCGCTCCAGGGGTCTGACACTGCTCGAACTGCTGGTTGCGCTGTCGATCGGCATCTTTCTGGTCGGTGGAGTGATCTCACTGTTTCTGGCCTCCAAGCGGTCGTACACCGAAACCGACCGGTTCTCCCGTGTGGCTGAATCGGGCCGATTTGCCCTCGTGACGCTGGGGCGCGACCTGCGTCAGGCAGGCTTCTTCGGGGCAGCAGGGCTGGCCAATCTGAGCACCGATCCCGACACGGGTGCCGTCGTCGGAGACTGCACCGCACCGGCAGACGCCTACGGATTCGGCACCTATTTCCAGGTGGTGCGTGCCAGTGCAGCCGGGGTGGCCGTCGGATGTGTCACCGATGCGGTGCCCAATTCAGACGTGATCATCATCAAGGCCGTCAGAGCCGTTCCGCTCACGGACGGCGCCCGGGACAACAGGGCCGACGACGACGGGATCATCGACAGGCCCGAAGCCATCAACAACCAGCGGGCTTACATCCTGGCCAACACCGATCGTGGTGTGCTGTTCCGCGGCAACGACGGAACGCCGCCGACCATCACGGCAGGGGGCGATGTTCCTCAGGGCGAAGCGTGGCAGTACCAGGCATTCGTGTACTACGTGCGCGCCACCGGCAACGTGCCGACGCTCAGCCGCAAGACCCTGGGATGGAACGGGGCCAACATGGCCATCCTCACCGAGGACCTGGTGCAGGGTGTTGAACAGATGCGTGTCCTGCTCGGCGAAGACAGGACGAACGACGGCAACGTGGATGTGCTCGTGGATGCCACGGCGGTCGTCGACTGGACCCGTGTGCTCTCCGCCCAGCCGAACCTTCTGCTGCGCAGTGTCGAGCCTGAACCCGGCTATGTCGATGACCGTACCTATGTCCTGGCCGGTACCAATTTCACCCCGGGAGGATCGTTCCGGCGGTTGGTGATTTCCGAGACCGTGTCCATGCGGAACTCGGTTTTCCTGGTTCGTTCCGGATTCTGAACATGACGCAAGTTGCATATCGATCACGAGCTTCAAGGCCCCACCAGCAGGGCGCAGTGCTGGCCATCACCATGGTTCTGCTGGTGGTGGTGGCCCTGCTGGCTGCTTACGCGGCCTCGAACGTGAATTCCGATCTCCGCATGGTCCGCAACCTGCAGGAATCGGTTCGTTCGCTGAACTCTGCAGAAGCCGGAACGTCGGCGCTGATCAAGGCGATCTTCGACACGCCCGCACTGCTCAACGGGACCAGCAACGCGGACCCGCTGGCCGGGGTCAATCCGAACCCGCTGGTGAATGTGACCAACCGGGGCGATGACGTCGTCGACCTGAACGTGGTCAACACGGTTCGGGAGGGGAGCTGCCCGCGCTCGGAAGCCGGCACCAGCGCCCGCGTGATCGTTTGTGACCACTACCGCATCGAGTCGGAGCACACGTCCGACTTTGCGCGGACGAAGGTCGATGAAGGTGTCTTTGCAGAGGTCATCGGGCGCACCGCGCCCTGATCCAGGAGAGGAAATGATGTACCAGAAACAACTGTCCGGCTGGCGCATGCTGCCGCGTGTCCTTGCTTCCCTGATGACGGGCCTCCTGCTGACGCAGGCATCCCTGGTGCTCGCAGACGAGACCGAGGTGTTCAGGGCCGACAACGAGAATGGCAACACCCGTCCGAAGGTGCTGGTCATTTTCGACAACTCGGGTTCGATGGACACCCTCGCTCAGCGCAAGCCGGGTTACAACCCAGCGATCACCTATGACCCGGTGCCGGGCATCGTAGATGGACGCCTGTACTGGTCCACCGGCAACCCGGTACGGCCTCCGCCGGTGGACACCAGCAACTGGTTCCCCGAATCGGTGAACCGCTGCGTGACGTCGTCCAATGCGCTGACCACGGCCGGGCTGTACACCAGTTCGGCGTTCGGCATGTTCAGGGCAGGGAACTGGGTGGCTCTGGCCTCCACCACGAACGCACCCACCCACGTGGACTGCCGCGCCGACATTGACGCCAGCAACAACGGCAACGGGTCCGGGCAGGCCAACGGGTATCCGCGCAGCAACAATGCGACCAACGGGTACGGTACCAACCGTGACCGTGACATCGACAACAGCTGGACCGCGGCCCGGATCTACACCGCCAACTACATGCGCTGGTGGTACAGCACCACGCTCGTCGACCGCAGCCGCATGGACGTGGCCCAAGGCGTCATTTCCGACATCGTGAAGAGCAACCCGGACATCGACTTCGGTCTGGCCACGTTCAACTACAACACCAGCGGCAACACGGACGGTGGCCGGATCATCCGCCGCATCATCGAGAACTCCACCGCGGCGCAGCAGCAAAACGTGGTGGACCTGATCAATGGCCTCTTCCCGGGCGGCAACACACCCCTGTGAGAGAGCATGTACGAGGCATTCCGCTACTTCTCCGGCGGTTCGCTCCTGTTCGCCAACGAGAAGGACGCGCTCAACCGGGATGGTCCTGAGGCTGACGCGCTGGCCGTACGCGCCGGGGGCACCTACGCCTCCCCGGTGGGCGATTGCCAGTACGTGTACGTGATCCTGATGACCGACGGCGAGCCGACCTCGGACACCGCGGCCAACACGCTGATCGAGGAGATGACCGGCAAGACCTGCGCGTCGTACGGCGGCACGAAGAACTGCATGCCCGAACTGGCCGAGTACATGTACAACGAAGACCTCGATGGTGTCGCCTCCAACGGCATCCAGCGGGCCGTGACCTACACCATCGGCTTTGCCACCAACCAGGCACTGCTGAGCACCACCGCGACCCGCGGCGGCGGTCAGTACTACACCGCCGACAACACCGAAGAGCTGACCACCGCCTTCCAGGGCGCGATCACCAACATCCTGTCGACCAACGCGTCGTTCACCTCGCCGGCCGTGGCCGTGGATTCCTTCACCCGTACCGAGAGCCGTGACGATGTGTTCTACGCCATGTTCCGCCCGACGACGGGGGTGAACTGGCCCGGCAACATCAAGAAGCTGAAAGTGCGGGTGGCGAACAATGGAGCTGCCGCCCTGATCGACAGTGCCGGCAACGAAGCCATCGACAGCCAGACCGGGTTCATCAAGGAGTCGGCGGTCACCTTCTGGGGCACCAATGCCGACGGACCGCAGGTGGGTGCCGGTGGGGTGGGGGGCCGGCTGGCCGCCCGCGACCCGGACAGCCGGGTCATCAAGACCAACACCGGCCTCAACGGAGCGCTGCAGGATTTCAGCACTGCCAACATCAACCGCTCGGCTTACACCCTCAACACCGACAGCCAGCTGCACTCCCTGTTCGACGTGGGGTCTGCCGACGAGTTTTCCGATCTGATCGCCTGGGCGCGGGGCTGGACCGACCGCAACAAGACGTCTCGCCGGGAGTGGATCCTGGGCGACATCGTGCACAGCCGTCCCCTGGTGCTGAACTACGGTGCCCGCACGACCGATTTCAGCAGCAGCAATCCCGATCTGCGTGTGGTGGTCGGCACCAACGCCGGTTTCCTGCACATGTTCAACGCCGCGAACGGCGACGAGAACTGGGCCTTCTTCCCCAAGGAGCTGACCCGGATCTTCAAGGCCCGCAAGGAAGACCTGCTGGGCGGCAACAAGGTCTGGGGCGTGGATGCGCCGGTGGTGTCCTACCGCTTCGACGCCAACCAGGACGGCTCCATCAAGGCCACCGACGGCGACAAGATGTACATCGTCTTCGGTCTGCGCCGTGGTGGTCGTGCCCTGTACGCCATGGACGTGACCGATCCGGACAACCCGAGCTTCCTGTGGCGCGTCGGCGCCGACACGGCCGGTTTCTCCGAGCTCGGCCAGACCTGGTCGGTCCCTGTCGTCACCAATGTCCCCGGCTATGTCGTGGGCGGCGTCCGGCGCCCTGTCCTGATCTTCGGTGCCGGTTACGACGCCGTGAACGACGACATCACCCGGACTGCAAGCGAAACGACCGATACCGTCGGGCGAGGTCTGTTCGTGATCGACGTGGCCACCGGTGCCCTGGTGTGGAGTGTGACCCCGGCCGCCAACAGCGCGACCAACAAGCGGGAAGCCGGGTTCGTTCATGCCATGGCGGCTCCGCCGTCGGTGATCGACAGCAACGGGGACGGTATCGCCGACCGCGTGTACATGCCCGATGTGGGCGGCAACGTCTGGCGCATCGACATGCCCGGCAATACCCGGCCTACTGCAGAGACCGAGCAGAACCGCTGGCGTGTCACCAAGCTGGCCAGCCTTGCCAACATCGCGCTGCTGAACCCGGCACGGCAAGCCGGAGACCGCCGCTTCCTGAGTGAAGTCGACGTGGTCCGGAGCACCTACCGCGGCAGAGCTTTTGACGCGGTCCTGCTGGGCAGTGGTGACCGGACCAATCCCAAGGCCACTGACAACGCCGATCGCTTCTACATGCTGCGGGATTACCAGGTGTCGCCGTACATCACCGACGCTCCCACGACGTTGCAGTGCTCTGCGCTGATCAATCCGAGCAATGACAACCGCTGCAAGCTGCCGATCACCGAGTCTGCGCTGTTCAACGCAACCGACAACAAGATCCAGGTCGGGAACGCCACCGAGCAGAACACGGCGCGCAACAGCCTGGCGCAGTCGATGGGCTGGTTCATCACGTTGGGCAGCAGCCTGGGCGAGAAATCGCTGTCGGCTGCGACGACCCTGCGCGGAACGACTTTCTTCACGACATTCGCTCCCAGTTCCGCTTCAGCCAACGCGAACATCTGCGAGCCTTCTGCGGGCACGGGGCGACTTTATGCAGTCAACCTGCAGGACGGATCGGCAACCATTGACTTCAACGGTAACGGAGCCCTGGTCACGGCCGACCGCTCAGCCCTGCTGGGATCGACGGTTCCTGACTCGCCGTCGCTGTATTTCGCCCGCGATCAGCAGATCCGTCTGCTGTTCCCTGCCGGCGGCGGTCCTGTTGCCGGCACGAGGGGGGCGGGAGGTTCCAATTGCGGGCCCGGTATGCTGTGCGGACCCAGGGGTCTGAGGCCGGTCGTTCCCACCTACCGCTATGAACAGGAGTATTGAGTTCATGTCCCGCCTGCATCTGCACCGGCTTCGAGGGTTCACGCTGATCGAGGTGATGATCGTCGTCGCGGTGGTCGGTGTGCTGACCGCCATCGCCCTGCCCAGTTACAACAGCTATGTTCAAAAGAGCCGGCGCAGCGACGCACGGTCCGGTTTGATGGAGGCGGCCAACCGCCAGCAGCAGTTCGTCCTGAACCGGTCGACCTTCACGGTGGATATGCGTGATCTGGGCTACGCAACCAACCCCGCCCGTTCTCCGGACGGCTTTTACACCATATCGTCCGCCCAGTGCGCGGGCGCCGTGCCTCTGACGCGTTGCTATCTGCTCACGGCGACACCCGTCGGCCCGCAAGCCGCCGATGCGGCTTGCACCTCCTTCACCCTGGGATCGAATGGCGCGAAAGCTGCCACGGGTACCAGTGCCGCCACCTGCTGGTGATGCCAGTCTGGAGACACCTCATGCATTCATCCATCGCTTTCTCCGGTACCCTGGCGTTCCTGGCGTTCCTGGCGGCCGTCTTGACGGCCGGACAGGCCGGGGCCCAGACGCCGCCGGTGCGCGAGCCGGTCCTTCACGTGTGCTCGGCGACCATGCCCAGCGGTGTTCAGCGGCTGGTGTTCGTCGAGGCCCAGGACAAGCAGGCCGCACGCCGACTGGCCGATCGTGCCCGCCTGGTCGACACCGCAGGCAAACGCTTGCCGCCGCGCAGCGTTCAGGAGTGCATCGTTCCTGCTCGCGAAAAGTTCATCGACCCCAAAGCCGCCGAACTGCTGGTCAACACCCCGCGCTGAAATCCACGCAGTACCCGGCCGCCTTCTGGTGGCCTTCAGACCCAGCCCATCACACCCAGCAGCGCACCCGCCGCAATCATCCACAAGAGGTGAACCCGGGTGCGCCAGACCAGCAGCGCAGACACAGCTGTCAGCAGCCACATAGGCCAGTCGCGTCGGGGCTGGTCGTGGGTAGCCACCAGCAGCCACCCGGTGGCCACCAGCAGGGCAATCACCACCGGCGCCATGCCGGCCCGGAAGGCACGTGCCGCCCTCTTGTCGCGGTGGCGATGGGCCCAGCGCGCGGCGTTGTAGCTCAGCAGGGAAGAGGGCAGGAGGATGGCCACCATGCTGACCACCACGCCCGACAGGCCCAGCAACCAGGCAGTCCATCCGCCGGCGGGTCCGCCGCCCGACTGCAGGCCGACCTGCCAGCCCAGCAGCGCCACGAACAGCACATTCGGCCCCGGCGCCGCCTGCGACAGCGCGATGGCGGTGGTGAACTCGGCATCGCTCAGCCAGCCCTGCTGCAGCACCAGATACCGGTGCATGTCCGGTGCCACAGTGATGGCGCCACCGATGGCCAGCAGCGACAGCGACATGAGCTGCACGAACAGCCCCAGCCAGTTGAGCAGGGTGGGTTCCATGGCGGTCATGCCGGCGGCTCTTCCACCGTGGCTCCCAGGCACCACCAGGCCCAGCTGCAGGCGGCCAGACCCAGCACCGGCAGCACCACCGTCAGCGGCCAGCGCAGCCAGGCCACCATGACGAAGCTGGCCAGCGCCAGCAGCCCGCAGGCCGCGGGTCCCATGGGGTTGCTGCGCAGCGCGCCCATGAGCCGCAGCCCGGCACCCATGACCAGTCCGGCCGACACGGCGCCCATGCCGCGCAGGGCGCCTTGTGCCAGCGGATGGCTGGCCACCTGGGCCCACAGGATGGCCACCAGCAGCACCACCACCAGCGGTGCGGCCAGCATGCCGGCCAGAGCCGCCAGGGCGCCGCGCAGACCGAAGTGGCGGTCGCCGATCATCATCGAGAGGTTGACCACGTTCGGCCCCGGCATGAGCTGGGCCATGGCCCAGTCATCGACGAACTGCTCCCGGGTCAGCCAGCGGCGCCGGTCCACCAGCTCCCGCTGCACCACCGCCAGCACGCCGCCGAAACCTTGCAGTGCCAGCCAGGTGAAGGCGAGGAACAGCTCGCGGCAGGAACCGGGACGTTGCGGTGAAGGATCCGCACTCACGCCGACATCATGTCCCGCACCAGGGCCGCCGCCAGCGGCTTGGTCACATAGCCGCTGATCACCGGGATCTGGGCGGCGCGCTCGCGGTCCTGCGGCGACCCGGAGGAGGTGAGCATGACCAGCACCGTGGTCTCGCGGCCTTCCAGCAGCGGTGCGGCCTGGATGGCGACCTCGAATCCGTCGAGCATGGGCATGTTGATGTCCAGGAAGATGCAGGTCGGCACGCGCAGCTCGTCCTGGCGCATGAAGGCCAGCGCGTCCAGCCCGTTGTCGAAGATCAGCACGTCGCCGGTGAAGCCTGCGCGGCGGATCATGATCTCGTGGAAGACGTTGTCGGCTTCGTTGTCGTCGACCAGGATGAAGCGTTCGGGGCGGGGCAGTCGGTTCATGGGGTCACGGGGTCGGGCTGGCGTTGCAGCTGCAGGGTGAAGCGGCTGCCTCGGTCGGTGGCGGAATCCAGCAGCAGCCGCCCGCCGTGCATGTCGGCGATGCGTCGGCAGATGGACAGGCCCAGCCCCGAGCCGGCGTACACCTTGCGGTTGTGGAGTCGTTTGAACATGTCGAACACGGCCGACTGGTGCTCGGGTGCAATGCCGATGCCGTCGTCTTCCACATGGATGAGCCAATGGCCGGGCGCTGCCTCGTGGCTCAGGCGCACATGCGGCCGCTCGCCGGGGCGGACGAATTTCAGGGCGTTTTCCACCAGGTTCTGCAGCAGCAGGCGCAGCAGCGTGGCATCACCCCGGACCACCGGCATCGGGCCGATGTCGATCTGGCCGCCGGTGCGCTGCAGTGCGGCAGTCAGGTCGTCCCGCACCTGCCGGGCCAGTGCCCCGGTGTCGACATCGGTGAAATCCACCCGGTGCTTGTCCATCCGCACATACCGCAGCAGATCGTCGAGCAGCTGGCTGATGCGCTGGCCGCCCTGGTTCACGAACGCCAGGTAGCGCTGTGCATCGGCGGGCCAGCCTGCGGCATGGTCGGAGGTCAGCAGCGAGGTGAAGTTGTTGATGGAATTGATCGGCTCGCGCAGGTCGTGCGAGATGACCTGGATGAATCGCTGCTGCTCCAGGGTCTTGCGTTCCAGCAGGCTGATGGTTTCGCGCAGCTGGGTTTCGTTGCGCTTGAGGTTCTCGATGTCATGGACCCGCTTGACCACACCGGCCACCGCACCCGTGTCGTCGAAGACCGGGAGCATGGCCACCTCGACATGGCGGTCACCCTTGCCCCGGTAGTGTCCCAGCCGCTGGTAGTGCACCGGCTTGCCCTGCAGTGCCTGACGCAGGTTGTCCACCACCATGCCCATGCCCGGATCGTCTTCCAGCAGCTGGGGAACGTTGCGGCCGATCACCTCTTCATGCTCGGCTCCGTGGTACTCGAGGTATTTGTGGTTGGCATGCCGGTAGACCAGGTCGCGGTCGATGTAGGCCTGCGCATCCAGGCCGGCGGTGATCATGGCCACCAGCTGCTCGTTGCGAAGGTGGGCCGACGCCGCTTCGGCCTGGGCTTCGTCCTGGCGGGTGCGCTCATGCTCAAGCAGGGTGCTGACCAGGCCGGAGAGCCGCTGGAGCGCGTCGATCTGCACCGGGTCAAGGCGCCGGCTGGTCCGGTCGATGACACAGACGGTGCCCACCGCCATGCCATCGGCCGTGATGATCGGCGCCCCGGCGTAAAACCGCAGCCCCAGGTCGCCGGTGACCAGCGGGTTGTCAGCGAAGCGGGGGTCCTGCAGGGTGTCTTCGACGACCATCACCCGATCGGGCTGCAGGATGGCGTGAGCGCACAGGGTGATGTCCCGCGGCGCCTCCACCACGTCCAGTCCGTTGCGGGCCTTCAGCCATTCCCGGTCGGCGTCGATGAACCCGATGTAGGCCATGGGCGTCTTGCAGATCGCCATGGCGAGCGCGGAGATGTCGTCGTAGGCCTTCTGGGGCAGGGTGTCGAGGATGCCCAAACCCCGCAGGCGGGCCAGCCGCGCGGCTTCATTGGGGGGATGAGGGGCTATTTGCATGATGACCGGACGTATTTGTAACACGTGACCCAGATTCTGTTACATGCAGCGTCACCGAGTCCGGCCGCTGGCGTCACCCTTCAGACGCCAGCCGATCATATGTGACGGCCTTCACAGGCCTGTGGTGGTCATCCGACCACCGAACCCTCAGACCGACATGCCGCCGGACACCTCGATCACGGCGCCGTTGATGTAGCTGGCGTCGTCGCTGGCCAGGAACGCATAGACGCTGGCGATCTCCTCGGGCTGGCCCAGCCGGCGCAGCGGCACGCGCTGCTCCATCTCGCCGATGACCTTCTCCGGAATCGTGCTCAGGATCGGCGTGGCGATGAAGCCGGGTGCCACCGCGTTCACCCGGATGCCCTTGGGGCCGAGTTCGCGGCTCCAGGTCTTGGTGAAGCCGATCACGCCGAACTTGCTGGCCGCGTAGTTGGTCTGGCCGTAGTTCCCGTAGATGCCCACCACCGACGAGGCATTGAGGATCACGCCCGAGCCCTGCTGCACCATGGCGTCGGCCACCACCTGGGCGCAATGGAACACGCCGCGCAGGTTCACATCGATCACACGGTCGAACTGCTCCAGCGTCATCTTCTGCAGCCGGGCGTCCTGGGTGATGCCGGCGTTGTTCACCAGCACGTCGATGCGCCCATGCCGCGCCAGCACGTCGGCCACCACGGCGTCCACCCGGGCGCGGTCGGTCACGTCCAGCACGTGGCCCTCGGCCCGGGCTCCCAGGGCCTGACATTGGCGCACCGCGTCGTCAACGGCCGCAGCCTTGACGTCGCAGACGATGACGGTGGCGCCCTCGCGGGCAAAACGCAGGGCCGTGGCCAGGCCGATGCCTTGCGCGGCACCGGTGATGAGGCTGACTTTGTCGAGCAGTCGGGTCATGGAGGTCGAGAGAACGGGTAGGTGGTGGAGGGCGGATCACCACACCGGCTGGTGCCGGCGCAGCGCGTCCAGGGTGGTGGCATCGAGCTCGAAGCCGGCTCCGTGGCGCCGGGCCAGTTCGGCGCAGCGGCTCTGGAACCGTTCGATGCCCATGCCGTAGATGAACTGCAGTGCGCCGCCGGTCCAGGCCGGGAAACCGATGCCGAAGATCGACCCGATGTTGCCGTCGTGCACCGTGGTCAGCACATCCTCGGCCAGACAGCGGGCTGTTTCCACGGCTTGCCGGTAGAGCAGGCGATCCTGGATGGTGGTCAGGTCCCAGGCCACGTCGGCCCGCTCGAACAGGGGCTTGAGCTGCGGCCACAGGTGTTTTCGGCCGCCCTCGGGGTAGTCGTAGAAGCCACCGCCACCGGCCCGGCCAGGCCGTTGCAGCTCCCTGACCATGCGCTCGACCAGCAGCTCGCCGGGGCTGGCCAGGTAGGTGCGGCCCTCGGCGGCGAAGTCGGCACGGGTCTGGTCCAGCACATGCACCGACAGCGACAGCGCCGTCTCGTCCAGCACCGCCAGCGGCCCGACCGGCATGCCCGCCTGCACCGCAGCGTTCTCGATGACCGGGGCCGGAATGCCTTCGCCCAGCATGGCCGCACCTTCCATCACATAGGTGCCGAAGGTTCGGCTGGTGTAGAAGCCGCGCGAGTCGTTCACCACGATGGGCAGCTTGCCCAGCACCTGCACGTAGTCGTAGGCGCGGGCCACGGTCTCGTCGCTGGTCTGGCGACCGCGGATGATCTCGACCAGCTTCATCTTGTCCACCGGGCTGAAGAAGTGGATGCCGATGAACTTCGCCGGGTCGCGGCTGGCCTGGGCCAGGCCGCCGATGGGCAGGGTCGAGGTGTTGCTGGCGAAGAACCCGCCCGGGGCCAGCCGGGGTTCGGCCTCCTGCGTGACGCGGGCCTTGAGCTCGCGGTTCTCATACACCGCCTCGATGATCAGTTCGCAGCCGGCCAGGTCGTCCACGCGGTCCGTGGCGGTGATGCGCCCCAGCAGCGCCTGCTGGTCGTGCGGGCTCATGCGGCCCTTGTCGACCCGGGGCTGGGTGATCTTCGCGCTGTACGCCTTGCCTTTTTCGGCCTGCTCCAGCGACACATCCTTCAGCACGGTGGCGATGCCCTTGCTGGCCTGGGCGTACGCGATGCCTGCACCCATCATGCCGGCCCCCAGGATGCCCACCTTGGTCGGCTTGAAGCGCGGCACATCCTTCGGCCGCGAATGCCCGCCCTTGATGGCGTTCATGTGGAAGAAGAAGGTGTTGATCATGGCCTTGGCCACGGGGCTGACGATCAGCCCGGCCAGGTACCGGCTCTCGATGCGGGTGGCGGTGTCGTAATCGACCAGCGCGCCCTCCACCATGGCGGCCAGTGCGGCTTCCGGCGCCGGGTAGAGGCCGCGTGTCTTCTGCTTGAGCACGGCCGGCGCCACGCTGAGCATGCCGGCCAGCTTGGGGCTGGAGGGCGAGCCGCCGGGCAGGCGGTAGTCCTTCTCGTCCCAGGGATGGCGGGCCGTCGGGTGGGCGGCGATCCAGGCCAGCGCGGCCGGGCGCAGGTCGGCGTCGGTCGCCACCAGTTCATGAACCAGGCCCAGGTCGAGCGCCTGGCGGGGAGTGAACAGCTGGCTCTCCAGGATGTAGGGCTGTGCGCCCATCAGGCCCAGCAGGCGGACCATCTTGGTGATGCCGGTGGCCCCGGGAATGAGGCCCAGCGTGATCTCGGGCAGGCCGAGCTGGATCTTCGGGTTGTCCACCGCGACGCGGTGGTGGCCCACCAGCGCCACTTCCCAGCCGCCACCCAGGGCCGCGCCGTTGATGCAGCTCACCACCGGCACGCCCAGCGTCTCCAGGGTGCGGAAGTTCTTCTTGGTCTGCTCGATCTCGGCGAACACGGCGGGTGCGTCCGAGGCTTGCAGGCGCATGGTGGCCTTGAGGTCGGCGCCGGCGAAGTAGGTGCTCTTGGCCGATGCCAGCACGATGCCCCGGATGCCGGACTTGTCGCGCAGCACTTGCTCGGTGGCCTCGGTGAGGTCGCGCTGCCAGTCGGCGCACATGGTGTTGACCGGCGAGCCGGGCTCGTCGAAGGTGAGGGTGGCGATGCCGTCGGCGAGTTCGTAGCGGATGGTCTTCATGGTGGGTTCCTCAGATCCGCTCGACGATGGTGGCAATGCCCATGCCGCCGCCCACGCACAGCGTGGCCAGGCCGTAACGCAGGTTGCGGCGCTGCAGTTCGTCGATCAGGGTGCCCAGGATCATGGCGCCGGTGGCCCCCAGCGGATGACCCAGCGCGATGGCGCCGCCGTTCACATTCACTTTTTCGTGCGGCACGCCGAGCTCCTTCATGAACTTCATGGGCACGGCGGCAAAGGCCTCGTTCACCTCGAACAGGTCGATCTGGTCGATGGTCAGCCCCGCCTTGGCCAGCGCCTTGCGGGCCGCCGGCATCGGGCCGGTGAGCATGATGGTCGGGTCGGCCCCCGAGAGCGCCACCGATACCACCCGCGCCCGGGGCGTGAGGCCATGGGCGCGGCCGGCGGCTTCGCTGCCCACCAGCACCGCGGTGGCACCGTCGACGATGCCCGACGAGTTGCCGGCATGGTGCACATGGTGGATGCGCTCCACCTGCGGATAGCGCTGCAGCGCCACGGCGTCGAAGCCCATGGCGCCCAGCTGCTCGAACGCCGGCTTGAGGCTGGCCAACCCGTCCAGCGTGGTGTGGGGCTTGATGAATTCGTCTTCCGCCAGCAGGGTCTGGCCCAGGAAGTCGGTGACCGGCACCACCGATCTCTGGAAGCGGCCTTCTGCCCGGGCGGCGGCGGCACGGCGCTGCGACTCCAGTGCATAGGCGTCCACGTCGGTGCGGCTGAAACCTTCCAGGGTGGCAATCAGGTCGGCGCCGATGCCCTGCGGCACGAACAGCGTGGCCGAGTTGGTGGCCGGGTCCTGCGCCCAGGCGCCGCCGTCCGAGCCGATGGGCACCCGGCTCATGCTCTCCACGCCGCCGGCCACCACCAGGTCTTCCCAGCCGCTGGCCACCTTCATGGCCGCCAGGTTCACCGCCTCCAGGCCCGAGGCGCAGAAGCGGTTGATCTGCACGCCCGAGCAGCGCCAGTCCCAGCCGGCCTTGAGTGCGGCCACCTTGGCGATCACCGAGCCCTGCTCGCCGATGGGCGACACCACGCCCATCACCACGTCGTCCACCGCTGCAGTGTCGAAGCCAAGGCGCTGCTGCAGCGCGGTCAGCACGCCGGCCAGCAGGTCGACCGGCTTGACCTCGTGCAGGCTGCCGTCCTTCTTGCCCTTGCCACGCGGCGTGCGCACGGCGTCATAAATGAAGGCCTGGGTCATGGTGTCTCCTGGGGTGTTTTCTGAGGTCGGCCAAGTATATGTTTTATGAAAAGCGATTGCTTGGTAAAAATCCTGGGCATCCCATTCCGGTACCGTGAACCACCACAGGCACCCCGGTTACCCAGGTGTTTTCCATCCTCAACCTGGGTCCACGTGCATGTTTGGCAACTCGACTTCATTTCGCTCGAACACCTCATTCGTCCAGCCGGTCAGCACGCAGCTGCCCTTGACGCCCCAAGCCCCGTTGAGCGTGCTGTTGCCGCCCGGCATGCCGCTGCGCGCGGTGGCGTCGCCCCAGAAGCCGGCCCGGCTTTACAAGCGGGGCCAGCACATTCGGCACATTCCCGTGGAGTGGACACCCGAACAAGAGCACCAGCGCTACCTGGCACGGCTCAAGAGTGACGTGGTGTCCAAAGGAGGCCGATTGCCGGAGCCTGCCCCCTTGCAGGTCCTGAAGGACGACACCGATCCACTGCCCGACAGTTGGTGGGGGTGGGTACAGAAGTCGGCCACCACAGTCATGAGGGGACTGGCTCGCTACGACGCCGCCGCCGAGGCGCGCAAGACGCCGCGCTTGAGCATGGCGCAGCTCGCAGAAGCAGCCCAGGGGCAATTCCAGGTCGAGCCTCTGAAAGGGGTGAAGGCCAGCGATTCGCTGGCGGGTTGTGTCGTGCTGATCGCCACCGAAGCAGCCGATCACCCTCGCATGCAGGCGGCGGTTCGCCGGCTGCTCGACAGCGTGGTGGTCTCGGGTGACACCTGCCTGTTGCCGATCGCCGAGCCATCTCCCGACGTGCAGCGCCTCTGCCCCAGTGCACAGGCGAAAGCGGCGGACCTGTGCCATGGCATCGACCTCGCATTCGGTCTGGGTGCCGATGCCGACCTGGTTCGTCTGCGCCAGGCCGCCTGGGATCTGCTGCAGCCGCTGGCCATGGGCCTGGAGTTGCCAGCTCCCAGGAACGATCTCCTGGACGCCCAGGCCGATGAAGCGGCTCTACGCCATATCGAGATGCTGCTGGAGGTGGCCCAGTCGCATTGGGCGCAAGGGTCGGCGCAGCAGCGCCAGGCGCTGGACCTGGCCCAGGACCGGGTGATCCGGTTCCTGGATGCATGGCAAGCCATGGACCAGGAGCGCACCGCCGGCAACGGCCTGCAGGCGCGTCACGCGCACATGCATGAACAGATCAGCCAGCACCGACCCAGCCGCTACCACACGACCTACGTGGTGCTCCCAGGTGAGCATGTGGATCGGCTGCAGGAGCCCTTGGTGGGCGATGAACGTTTCAAGGTCGTGATGGTCCGTCCGACGGTCGGCTTGGTGCCGTCTCCCGACCAGCTGGCGGCACACGCCCGGGCCCTGAAGGACGAGGCCACGGCCGCTCTGGCCCGGCAACGTGAGCGCATCGAGCAACGCATTCAGGCACACGGCGTGCCGTTGCCCACAATCCTGGTCGATGGCTGATGCCGGTGATTTCCCGAACGCCAGAACCTTTTTGCTGAGCGTATGCTCGGCAAAATTCAACGATTGGTTTCAGGAGACCTCCCCATGATCGAACGCACCCTGTTCAACGCCGACCACGAAGCCTTTCGTGACAGTTTCCGCCGCTTCATGGAGAAGGAGATCGCGCCCTTCCACGCCGCCTGGGAAGAGCAGGGCTATGTGGACCGCGAGGTCTGGCGCAAGGCCGGCGAGAACGGCTTCCTGTGCATGACCCTGCCCGAGGCCTTCGGCGGCGCCGGGGCCGACCGGCTGTATTCGGTGGTGCAGATGGAGGAACTGGCCCGGGGCGGGTTCTCGGGCATCGGCTACGGGCTGCACAGCGAGATCGTGGCGCCCTACATCGCCCACTACGGCACCGACGACCAGAAGGCCCGCTACCTGCCGGCCCTGGCCAGCGGCGAGATGGTGGGCGCCATCGCCATGAGCGAGCCGGCCGCCGGCAGCGACCTGCAGGGCGTGCGCACCACGGCCCTGAAGCAGGCCGACGGCAGCTACCTCGTCAACGGCAGCAAGACCTTCATCACCAATGGCTGGCATGCCGACCTGGTGATCGTGGTGGCCAAGACGGACCCCGCCGCTGGCGCCAAGGGCACCAGCCTGTTCCTGGTGGAGCGCGGCATGCCCGGCTTCGAGAAGGGTCAGCGCCTGAAGAAGCTGGGCCTGAAGGCGCAGGACACCTCCGAGCTGTTCTTCAACAACGTGCGGGTCGGCCCCGAGCAGCTGCTGGGCGGCACGACCATGGAAGGGCGCGGTTTCATCTGCCTGATGGAGCAGCTGCCCTGGGAGCGGCTGCAGATCGCCATCGGCGCGGTGGGTGCGGCGCAGGCCGCCATCGACTGGACGGTGGACTACGTGAAGAGCCGCCAGGTGTTCGGCCAGGCGGTGGCCGCCTACCAGAACACCCGCTACAAGCTGGCCGAGCTGCAGACCGAGGTGCAGGTGGCCCGTGTGTTCGTCGACAAGTGCTGCGAGCTGGTGCTGCAGGACCGGCTCGACACCGCCACCGCGAGCATGGCCAAGTACTTGTGCAGCGACCTGCAGTGCAAGGTCATGGACGAATGCGTGCAGCTGTTCGGCGGCTACGGCTACATGTGGGAATACCCCATCACCCGGGCCTACGCAGACGCCCGGGTCCAGCGCATCTATGGCGGCACCAACGAGATCATGAAGGAGGTGATCTCGCGCGGCATGGGGCTGGGCGGGCGTTGAGCCCGCCAGCCCCGGCCTGCATCACTTGCGGGCGGCTTCGCCCAGGCGCCGGCCCAGCGAGATGGCGTAGGGCGCGGCGCGGGCATTGAGCACCGGGTCGGCCGACGGCTTGATGCCGGCGGGCAGTGCCACCGGGTTGAAGGTCATGGCGTCGCAGGCACCGCCCATGCCGGCCTCCACTTGGTTGATCACCAGCTGCCCCACCGGCACCAGCTGTCGGCTCTCGGGCCAGGCCACGGTCGGGTCGGTCAGGTTGTCACCGGCTTCGGCCAGCTGCAGCTTCATGTCGAACACCACCGGCTTGGCGGCCGTACGCTGGCGCAGTTCGCCGGCCAGGAAGTCGTCCGGCATGGCCTTGAGCTGGTCTTCGGTCAGGCCCAGGGTGCCGGCTTCGGGCACGAACTGCCAGCGGGCGAAGCGGCTTTCGCCTTTGGCGTTCACGAACTCGAAGGCGTTCACGCCCCAGTAGTTCACCGAGCCGTAGCTGGCCGGCACCGGAGCCTGGGCCAGGTAGGCGGACTGGCGCAGGGTCTCGGGGTTGGCGGCGTTGAAGGCCTTGAGCTTTTCCGGGTCGGGCTTGCCGGTGGCCGGGTCGGCGGTGCGGGCCTGCACGAAGGGCGCGAACTGGTCAGGACGCGCCACGAAGAACACCGGTGCCGAGATGTTGGCCATCTGCCAGCTCTCGTTGCCGGGCAGCTGGAATGACAGCGCCAGACCGCGCACCGACTTGGCCTTGTCGCTGGCCTTGGGGCTGCCGCCACCGACCGAGAAACGCGCCACCACCGGCACCTTGGCCCCGCTGAAGGCCGACGCAGTGGTCAGCGCGCGGCCGGCGGTGTTGCCCACGAAGTGGCCGCTGGCGCAGATGCCCTTGGCGCCGGAGCGGCGCGAGCCCGGCTGCGGACCGGCAAGGCCTTCGAGTGCATTGACCTGGGCTTCGGCCAGATTGGGCTGGGCCTGGGCGGAGGCAACAGGGAACAGGGCCGGGGCGAGCAGGGCGGCCAGGCTGGTGGCCAGCAGGGAGCGTTTCATGGGGACCTTTCTGTGGAGTGACGGGGCTGGCGGGTCACGGTCCACATCGGTCCGCTCCGCCTGATCGGTGGTCGGCCACGCAGCAGGCTTCTTACAGCCGGCCCACAAAAAGATCAGCGCGCTGGCAGCACCACGGTGTGGTCTGGCGTGAGCCCCGGGGGCGATTCGTGGTCGGCCACCACCACCGCCCGCCCGGACAGTCGGCCCAGGCGCTGCAGGTGCGCCACCAGAGAACGCGCCGACGGCGGATCGAGAGCGGCCACCGGCTGGTCGATCAGCAGCACCGGGGCCGGGCTGACCAGCGTCAGGCACAGGCCCACCTTGCGGCGGCTGCCGGTGGAGAGCATGTACAGCGGTTTCGCGCGGTGTTCTTCCAGGCCGAACTCGTCGACCAGACCGTGCGGCACGGCGGACAACAGGCGGGCCACCGGCTCGTTGTCGAGCGCAGGATCCTGGACGTCGGCCAGGAAGGTCAGTGCCGGTTCGCGGCTGGCCAGCAGGCGCAGCAGTGTGGATTTGCCGCAGCCTTCCTCGCCGGTGACCAGGGTGATGCCGCAATGGATGTCGATGTCGAGCCGGTCGAACAGCGCAAGCCCGGGCCAGCCATGGCTGAGCTGCCGGATCTGGAGCAAGGGGAGGGTGTTCATGCGGTGAGGTTCAGTGACCGATGCGGTAGCGCTGGCCACGGTAGCTCAGCACCGAACCCTCGCGCCCGATCTGCTCCAGCACATGGTCCGGCCCGATCGACTGCCCCTCCTGCAGCACGCGCCCGTTGACGATGAGGTGTCGCAAGGCCGCGTTTTCCGACCAGGTCACGCCCTGCACGCTGATGGCCGGCAGGCCGGCCCGCACCGCCTCGGGCAGTTCGGCATAGCGGGGTATGACCTCGCCGGGCTGCTTGCGCGCGGCCGCCCGCACCGCAGGAGCCACCGGTGCTACTGGAGCTGCCACCGCCGTCGGGGGCGGCGGCGGCGGGGCGGGCTGGAGGATCGGTGCCGCCGGCTCTGCTGGCAGAGACGGGAGCGGCATCACCGGTGCGGTCGGGGTCGCCGGTGCGGCCTGTCCGGTCGGGGCGGCTGGGTCGGCTGCGGGTGGCTGCCCCTGGCGCGCCCACATCAGCAGCACGCCCGCCGTGGCGATCACCAGCAGCATCACCCAGCCGAGCTGCCGGACCGATACGCCACCGGCGCGTGCGGCGTCGGGTGCCGGTGCAGCCGAGCGGGTGAGGGCATCGGCCGTCGTCGCGGTGGCTGATGCCATGGACGCAGCGGCCGGCTGCGGTGCGGCAGGGGGTGCGGGCAGCGGCGCGCTGCCCAGCCCCGGCGGCAACGGGTTCTGCTGCTGGCGCTGGGCTTCGGCACGGCGCAGGGCGTCAAGGATGTAGGACATGGCCGGTCAGGAAGGAGGGAGCACCTGCCGAAGCTTCGGTTCATCGACCTGGCTGGCGCGGTTGAGCTGCATGAAGGTGAGCGGGCCTGCCGCACCCACCGGGTCGATGCCTTGGCTGCGCTGAAAGGCCCTGACCTGTTCGGTCAGGCTCGCGCCGGCCTGCCCCGCCAGCCCCTTGAGCTGCAGATCGGACAGGCGTTCGGCCAGCCAGGGCGCTGCAGGCCCGAAACGGCCGTCTTCCAGCCGGGTGCGCTGCCCGGGCGGCAGCCGCCAGAGGGTGCCGAAGTCGCCCCGCCACAACCCTTCCAGCCGTTCCAGCGGCAGCTGCCAGACCCGCTCGCCGGTGGTCAGCGTGGCCTCGCGGTCGGTCAGGGCCGTCACCAGCACCGTGGCCGATCCGCCGGGGTGGTTGAGCGTGATCAGACCTGGCCGATCCAGCTGCCTGAGCCCGGCCAGCGTGAGGCGTTGGGTGCGGTAACACTGCAGGCCTTCCAGCCGGGCCGTGCCGCACGCGTTGCGCAGCGCCAGCTCGGCGCCCCACAGCCGGCCCAGCTGCTGCCAGCCGGCATCGGCCTGGATGTCAGGCCAGGGCGGTGTTTCGGGCCAGGGTTGCGATGCCGGCCGGCCGGTCGCAGCCGGCGGGGTAGCCCGCTCGGTGGCGACGGTCGTACCCGCCGGGGTTGCCGAACCTGCAGCGGGTACGGTGGCAACCGGCGCGGCTGCAGCGGGCGTGTTGCGGGCATTCAGAGCAGCGTGCAGCACGCTGGCCAGCACCCCGGCAGCTGCCAGTGCCACCACGGCCAGCACCGGGCGCGACCAGGGCACGCTGACCGCCGCCGGCAGAGGGGCCGCAGACGCTACCGGCGGCGCCGTGTCGAACACCTCGCTGGCAGCGCGCTCCAGGGTCGTCAGGTCGACCTGGGCCCGGGCACCGCCATAAGCCCCCAGAAGGGCGCGGTCGCAGAGCAGGTTGATGCGTCGGGGAACACCGGCGGTGAGGGCATGGATGCGGTCGATGGCCTCGTCGGTGAAGGGCAGGGGCCCGGTCAGCCCTGCCACCTGAAGCCGGTGCGCCACGTAGGGTCGCACCTCTTCCGGCCCCAGCGTGTCGAGGTGGAAACGCGCCACCACCCGCTGGGCCAGCTGTTCGAGGCCCAGTTCGGCCAGACGCTGGCGCAGTTCGGGCTGGCCGATCAGCACGATCTGCAGCAGCTTGGCGTCGCTGGTCTCCAGGTTGGTCAGCAGGCGCAGCTGTTCCAGCACCGGGGCGGGCAGGGCCTGCGCCTCGTCGATGATCAGGAGATTGCGTTCACCCGCAGCATGGCTGCGCAGCAGGTGGACGTTCAGGGCCTCGATGCAGGGTTGCAGCGAGCCTGGGTTGCCGGGCTGCGCAGTCCAGTCCAGACCGAATTCACGGCAGATCGACTGCAGCAGGTCGAGCGCCGTGGCCGGCGGATGGAAGATGTAGGCCACCCGGCAGTCCGCCGGCACTTGCTGCAGGAAGCAGCGGCACACCGTGGTCTTGCCGGCGCCGATGTCGCCGCTGAGCACCACGAAGCCGCCGCCCCCCCGCACGCCATAGAGCAGGTGGGCCAGCGCCTCGCGATGGCGCTCGCTCATGTAGAGGAAGCGCGGGTCGGGCGAGAGCGTGAAGGGGTCGAGCTGGAGTCCGAAATACCCGGCGTACATGCACCTGAGCATAGCCGCCGCAGATGACCCGGGCCATCAGGGTCATCCGCGGGCCCGCGGGGGCGACGGTCCGTCAGGCCGCCAGGGCCATGGGCTGTTGGGCGGCGGTGGTGGCGGCCGAGGCAGGGGAGCCGGTGGAGGCCGGAGCGATGGAGGCGGTGCGGGCCTGTACGGGGCTGCCGCACTCGATGTCGCCGGAGAGCTGGCCGCCTTCCTCGATCACGACACGGCCATACCGGATGCGCCCGGTCACCTTGCCGGTGGCATGGATCACCAGTTTCTGCCGCACGGTGAGGTTACCTTCGAACACACCGCGGATTTCTGCGATGTCGATCTCGGCGGAGCCCTTGAAGGCGCCCTGTTCGGCGATCTGGATCACGCGCGAGTCCATGGTGGCCTCGACCAGGCCTTCGACCACCAGCGTGTCGCAGTCGGTGATCTCCACCCCCTTGAGCTTGATGTTCGGACCCACGGTGAGCTTGCTGCCGCCTTCCGGAACAGCGGTGTTCTCGGTGGTCGTGACCGCATGGGGCTGCGCGGTCGGCTCGGGTGTGGCGGGGGCGGCAGGGGTGGCATTTGCATGGGCGCCGGCGGAGGCCGTTGCCGCACCGGCCTGGCCGTAGCGTGGCGTGGCCATCTGGCCCCCCAGGGGTTTGTTGAGGTCGGACTCGCGTTTGCCGAAGTGCAGTGCCATGGGAAGCTCCTTGGTCGAAGAATGAAAACAGGAGCGCTCATGCTAGGCGCCATGCGGCTTACATTCAGGCCGCGCCCGTAAGAGGTGTGACCAGTTGAAGCACCTGCCGGACATGGGCCCATGCGCCCCTGAAATCGGGCCGGGCCGTAAAATCACGGGTTGTCCATCGCCCGCGCCACGGGTGCACCGCCCATGAACGCCCCCCTCGACGTCTCCTTCTTCGCGCGCGCCGCCAAGCCCATCACCAGCTACCGGCCTTACTGGGCCAAGCGGTTCGGCACCGCGCCGTTCCTGCCCATGAGCCGGGCCGAGATGGAGCAGCTCGGCTGGGACAGCTGCGACATCATCCTGGTGACCGGCGATGCCTATGTGGACCACCCCAGCTTCGGCATGGCCGTGGTGGGCCGGGTGCTCGAGGCCCAGGGCTTCCGGGTGGGCATCATTGCCCAGCCCGACTGGCAGAGCGCAGACCCGTTCAAGGTGCTGGGCAAGCCCAATCTGTTCTGGGGCGTGACCGCCGGCAACATGGATTCCATGATCAACCGGTACACCGCCGACCGGAAGATCCGCAGCGACGATGCCTACACCCCCGGCGATGTGGGCGGCAAGCGGCCCGACCGCGCCGCCATCGTCTACAGCCAGCGCTGCCGCGAGGCCTTCAAGGATGTGCCCATCGTGCTCGGCGGCATCGAGGGCAGCCTGCGCCGCATCGCGCATTACGACTACTGGAGCGACAAGGTCCGCCGCAGCATCGTGGTGGACAGCAAGTGCGACATCCTGCTCTACGGCAACGCCGAGCGCGCGCTGGTGGAGGTGGCCCACCGTCTGGCCGCCCGCGAGCCTGTGGAGAACATCACCGACGTGCGCGGCACGGCCTTCATCCGCCGCCCGGGCGACCCGTCCACCGAAGGCTGGTTCGAGATCGATTCGACCGAGGTCGACACCCCCGGTCCGGTCGAGTCGCACATCAACCCCTACCTGACCACCAGCGAGCAGGCCCAGGCGCAGGGCGAGACCTGCTCCAAGGACGACGGGGCTGCCCAGGCTCAGCCTTCAGCGCCGGCCAGCCAGGGTCAGGCGGTGCAGACCATCCAGTTCGTGCCCAACCCCTCGCTCAAGGGCAAGGGCGGGCGCCCGCCGCGCGACCGCACCGTCATCCGCCTGCCCAGTTACGAGCAGGTGCGTGCCGATGCCGTGCTCTATGCCCATGCCAACCGGGTCCTGCATGTGGAAGCCAACCCGGGCAACGCCCGTGCCCTGGTGCAGGCCCATGGCGAAGGCGTGCTGGCACGCGACGTCTGGATCAACCCGCCGCCCATCCCGCTGACCACGGCCGAGATGGACCATGTGTTCGACCTGCCGTACGCCCGCAGCCCGCATCCCGTCTACGCCGACGAGAACGGCCGCCATGACGGCCCGACCAAGATCCCCGCCTGGGAAATGATCCGCTTCAGCGTGAACATCATGCGGGGCTGCTTCGGCGGCTGCACCTTCTGCTCGATCACCGAGCACGAGGGCCGCATCATCCAGAGCCGGTCCGAGGAGTCGATCATCCGTGAGGTGGAGGACATCCGCGACAAGGTCGAAGGCTTCACCGGCGTCATCTCCGACCTGGGCGGGCCCACCGCCAACATGTACCGCCTGGGCTGCCGCACGCCCGAGATCGAGGCCGCCTGCCGCAAGCCCAGTTGCGTGTACCCGGGCATCTGCCAGAACCTGACCACCGACCATGGTCCGCTGATCAAGATCTACCGCCGCGCCCGCGAACTGCGCGGCATCAAGAAGGTGCTGATCGGCTCCGGCCTGCGCTACGACCTGGCCATCAAGTCGCCCGAGTACGTCAAGGAACTGGTGCAGCACCACGTCGGCGGATACCTGAAGATCGCCCCCGAACACACCGAGGGCGGCCCGCTGTCCAAGATGATGAAGCCGGGCATCGGCAGCTACGACCGCTTCAAGCAGATGTTCGAGAAGTACAGCGAGGAGGCCGGCAAGAAGCAGTACCTCATCCCGTACTTCATCGCGGCCCACCCCGGCACCAGCGACGAGGACATGATGAACCTCGCCCTCTGGCTCAAGCGCAACGGCTTCCGGGCCGACCAGGTGCAGACCTTCTACCCCAGCCCCATGGCCACGGCCACGGCCATGTACCACACCAGCCTGAACACGCTCAAGGGCATCCACCGCGATGACCGCAGCGAGAAGGTCGACATCGTGCGGGGCGAGCGCCGCCGCCGGCTGCACAAGGCCTTCCTGCGCTACCACGACCCGAACAACTGGCCGCTGCTGCGCGAGGCGCTCAAGACCATGGGCCGGGCCGACCTCATCGGCAACGGCAAGCACCACCTGATTCCCACCTTCCAGCCGCTCACCGACGGTGGCTACCAGAGTGCCCGGCGCAAGAACAGCACGCCGCCCGGCAAGCCAGCCCAGCCCCGGCCAGGTACCTTGCTCACCCAGCACACCGGTCTGCCGCCCCGGGTGCAGGGGGCGGGTCCGGGCAAAGGCCCGGCCGCGCGGCGCAAGCCGCGCTGAGCACCCTCAGGGGGAGTGGACGAAGGGCGGCCAGATCAGCCAGGCCAGCAGCACCAGGCAGTGCACTGCAATGGTGGCCTTGAAGGCCAGCTGGAACGGCGGCTTGCGCGTCTTGTGGCGCAGCACCACCTGGGCAAACCAGGCCCCCGGCCAGCCGCCCAGCACGGCAAACCCGTGCAGCACGCTCTCCTGGACCCGCCATTCGCCGTGCTGCGCGGCGTGCTTGTCGCGCCAGTAGGCGAACAGGGCCGTCACGTTCAGCAGCGCCAGTCCGACCAGCACCACCCACGGGAAACGCCCCAGGGCGATGCCCACCAGCCACATCAGCAGCCAGACCCCGACGAGGCACAGGGCCGGCCACGGGTACCACTTCTCCAGCAGGGTGGGCGGCTTGGGCCGGCGGGACGCGCTGCGGCCCGCAGGCAGCAGCTCCTCGACCGTGGTGGCCACCTTGACGTTCGACT
This sequence comes from uncultured Hydrogenophaga sp., assembly GCF_958439165.1. Lineage (GTDB taxonomy): Bacteria > Pseudomonadota > Gammaproteobacteria > Burkholderiales > Burkholderiaceae_C > Hydrogenophaga. The sequence goes on from NZ_OY288115.1 coordinate 131,319, forward strand.
TGAAGTAGATGTCGGCCGGTGCTTCCTTGACGTGAAGCGCCTGCGGCCCGCGTCCACCCACCACGATTTCCTCGAACTCCACCGGCTGACCGATCTGGATCGGCAGCGGGCCCTTGTAGTCGCGCAGGTGGAAGCGGATGAAGGCGGCGGTCTGCGGGCTGCGGATCAGGCCGAGACCTTCCTCGGCATTCCACTGGACCACTGAACCTTGTTTTCGCATGCGCGGGCTCCAGGGGTTCAGGCCAGCGTGTGCAGGGGGATGTCGTGCTCGGCGGCCAGGCGGTCGAGCTCACACCGGCTGCGCTGGGCAAACCAGTTCTCCAGCGCCTCGCGCGTGGCGGGCAGGAACAGCGTCTGCGGGCCTGCCACCGCGATGCCGGCCACGGCACACAGGGCGGCGGCAAAGTGCGGCTCCAGGGCGGCCACGGCCACCCGGCCGTCGCGGCACGCATAGACCCGGTAGCCGGCGTGCGCGCCGCCCACGGCGCCGTCGGGCCGGGTCAGGCCCCACTGGCGGGGCAAGGCCAGCCAGGCAGCCGCGTCCGACAGCGCCACCGACTGGTACTGACCACGGCCGGTGCTGCCGGCCACGGCCACGGTCGACAGCACCGCCTCGCTGGCCATCAGCGAGCCGCCCATGTCGGCGAACAGCGTGGCCGGCAGATCCATGCCCGGCACCAGGCCGGCGTCGGCCAGGTAGGTGAGGTCATGACCGGGTTCCTCGGCACGCGCACCGGGCGCACCGACGATGGTCACCATCGAGAGTTGCGGATGGGCCTTGTGCAGCGTCTTCCAGTCGAGCTCGAGCTTGCGCAGGGCTGAGGGCCGGAAGGATGTGAGCAGCACGTCGGTTCCGGCCAGCATGCGCTGCAGCCGGGCACGGCCGGCTTCCGTCTTCAGGTCCAGGGTGCTGACCTTGATGCCGGCATGCAAGGTGGCGTAGGCCTGCGGGTTGTACTGACCCATGGGATCGCCGCTGCGGCCGGCCGGGCCGGGGGGTTCGACCTTGGTGCACCGGGCGCCCATCTGCTGCAGCCGCATCAGCGCGGCGGGGCCGGGCAGGTTGAGCGCCAGGCTCAGGATTCGCACGCCGCGCAGCGGCTTCAGGGCAGGGGACGACATGGCAGGGCGTTTCGGGAAGAGAGCCCCGAATGTACCTGCGCCGGCTGACGGTCGATCAGCGCTTTTGAGCGAAATCCAGGGGCAATCCCACGTAGTTCTCGGCCAGCGAGCGCGAGGCCGCCTCCGAGTTGACCAGGTACTCCAGCTCGGCTTCCTGCACCTTCTGGCCGAAGCCCTGGGTATCGGGGAAGCGGTGCATCAGCGAGGTGAGCCACCAGCTGAAGCGCTCGGCACGCCAGACCCGGGCCAGGGCCTTGCGGGAATAGTCGTCGATGCCGGCACTGGTGCGCTCCTGGTAGTACTCGACCAGGGCATTGGAGAGGTACTTCACGTCGCTGGCCGCCAGGTTCAGTCCCTTGGCGCCGGTGGGCGGGACGATGTGCGCGGCGTCACCGGCCAGGAACAGCCGGCCGAAGCGCATCGGCTCGGCCACGAAGCTGCGCAGCGGCGCAATGCTCTTCTCGATGCTGGGACCGGTGACCATGCGCTCGGCCATCTCCGGGTCGAGGCGGCGGCGCAGCTCGTCCCAGAAGCGGTCATCGCTCCATTGTTCGACCTTGTCCTCGATCGGGCACTGCACGTAGTAGCGGCTGCGGGTGAGGCTGCGCATGGAACACAGGCCGAACCCGTGTTCGCTGTTGGCGTAGACGATGGCGTGGGTGGAGACCGGCGGCACATCGGCCAGCACGCCCAGCCAGCCGAAGGGGTAGACCTTCTCGTATTCGGTGATGGCGCCTTCGGGCACGCTGGCCCGGCTCACGCCGTGGAAACCATCGCAACCGGCGATGAAATCGCAGGCCAGTTCCTTCATCTCCCCGTTCTGGCGGAACCGCACCACCGGAGCACTGCCGTCGAAGTCGTGGAGGCTGACATCGGCGGCGCTGTAGACGGTGGCCAGCCCGGCGGCGGCGCGGGCGTCCATCAGGTCCTTGGTGACTTCGGTCTGGCCGTAGGCGGTGACCACCTTGCCGCCGGTGAGGCCGGTCACATCGATCGGGTGGCGGGTGTTGCGGTAGACCAGCTCGATGCTGTGGTGCACCGTGCCCTCGGCCGCCACACGGGCGCCCACACCCGCTTCGTTCAGCAGGTTGACCGTGATCTGCTCCAGGATGCCGGCGCGTATGCGACCCAGGACATAGTCGGCGCTCTGACGCTCGATGATGATGTTGTCGATGCCGGCCTTGTGCAGCAGCTGGCCGAGCAGAAGGCCCGACGGGCCTGCACCGATGATGGCAACCTGGGTACGCATGGGGGTGTCTCCTTGTGGTGTGCGATTGTGGGTAGACCGCGCCTGGGTCGACAACCGCCGGCCGCAGGAGTTGCGCGGTGATCGGACGTGCTGTGCGATGATCGCGCAAAACAGCCGACCGACTGGAGCCTGCCGATGCCATCCCCTGCCACCGCCACACCTGCCATCGCCCGGGCCGACTTCATTGAAGGCATGGCCAAAGGCATGGCGGTGCTGGAGAGCTTCGACACCACCCGCCAGCGGCTGAATGCCACCCAGGCGGCCGAGCGGGCCGGCATCACGCGCGCAGCAGCACGGCGGCACCTGCTGACGCTGGCGCACCTGGGCTATCTGGAGTCGGACGGCAGCCACTACTGGCTTTCGCCCAAGGTGCTGCGGTTTTCCGGCAGCTACCTGGCGTCGGCCCGCTTGCCCCGGGTGCTGCAGCCCACGCTGAACCGGCTGGCGGCGCTGACGCGCGAATCGTTCTCGGCGGTGGTGCTGGACGGCGACGAAGTGGTCATCGTGGCGCGCAGCGTTTCGGCCCATGTGCAGCGGCTCATGGCTTATGGCCTGCACCTGGGGGCGAGGTTGCCCGCCCATGCCACGTCCACCGGGCGGGTGCTGCTGGCGGCCCAGCCGCGCACCGAGCTGAATGCCTGGCTGCGGGGCCGGGAACTGCCGCGCCTCACGCCCCACACCACCGTGGAGCCCAAGGCGCTTCGGGCCGTGCTGACACAGGTGCGGGCCGACGACTTCGCCGTGGCGCGCGAAGAACACGAACTCGGCGTGTACGCAGCAGCCGTGCCGTTGCGGGACATACAGGGCAGGGTGGTGGCAGCCCTCAATGTGGTGGCCTCGCCCGAGCGGCTGGAGGAGTCGGTGCTGCGGCAGGACCTGCTGCCCCAGCTGCAGGCCGCCGCGCTGGAGTTACGGCCGCTGCTCTGAGGGCCGGTCTCAGACGCCCAGGTGCTGTTCCAGCAGGCCGGGCTGGGCCAGCAGTTCGTCCGAGCTGCCCTCGAACACCACCTCGCCCTTGACCAGGATGAGGTTGCGGTCGGTGATGCGGGTGACGTGCTTCCAGTTCTTGTCGACGATGACGCTGCTGATGCCGCTTTCGCGGATCAGGCCGCAGATGCGCCAGATCTCGCGCGCGATCAGCGGGGCCAGGCCTTCGGTGGCCTCATCCAGGATCAGCAGGTCCGGGTTGGTCATGAGCGCGCGGCCGATGGTCAGCATCTGCTGCTCGCCGCCGCTGAGCTGCTGGCCGCCGTGGTTCAGGCGTTCGGACAGGCGGGGGAAGGTCTCCAGCACGCGCTCGTAGGTCCAGTCGCGTTGGCCGCGGGTGCCGGGCCGTGCCGCCATCACCAGGTTCTCGCGCACGCTCAGGTTGCCGAAGATGCCGCGGCCTTCGGGCACATAGGCAATGCCCAGGCGCGCCACCTCATAGGGTGAAGCGCCGGTCATGGTGCGGCCCTTGATCTCCACCGTGCCGCCGCTGGGCTTGACGATGCCCATCACCGACTTCAGCAGGGTGCTCTTGCCCATGCCGTTGCGGCCCATCAGGCCGATGGTCTGACCCTGGCCAACGGTGAAGTCGATGCCGCGCAGGATGTGGCTCTGGCCGTAGTGGGTGTGCAGGCCCTTGGCCTGGAGCAGGGCGGTCATGCGTGTTCCTCGCCGAGGTAGGCTGCCTGCACACCGGCATCGGCACGCACCTCCGCCGGGGTGCCGCTGGCGATCACCTGCCCGTTGACCATCACCGTCAGCACGTCGGCCAGGCTGAAGACGGCGTCCATGTCGTGTTCGACCAGCATCATGGCGTGGTCCTTCTTGAGGCGTTGCAGCAGGTCGACCATGCGCTCGGCTTCGGCCGTGCCCATGCCGGCCAGGGGTTCGTCCAGCAGCAGCACGGTGGGTTCGGTGGCCAGGGTCATGGCCACTTCGAGCTGGCGCTGTTCGCCATGGCTGATGGTGCCGGCGACCGCCTGGGCGCGCGGCGTCAGGCCGGCGAGTTCCAGCGCCCGCTCGCAGCGGCGGTTCACGTCGGCCATGCGGCCGGCCGACGACAACCAGTGCAGCGGGTTGAAGGACGCGTGCCGCTCGCGCGACTGCGCGGCCAGCCGCACGTTGTCCCAAACGGTGAAGGGCAGGAAGATGTTGGTCTTTTGATAACTGCGGCCCAGGCCCAGGCGCGAGATGGCCTCGGGCTTCCGGCCTGCGATGGCGTGACCGCCCAGCGCGATGGTGCCCGAGGTGGGCGGCAGGTCGCCGGAGAGCAGGTTGGTCAGGGTGGACTTGCCGGCGCCGTTCGGGCCGATGACCGCGTGGATGCGGTCGCGGTGCAGGTCGACCGACACCTCGTTCACGGCGGCCAGGCCACCGAAGCGTTTGGTGAGCGACCGGGCGCTGAGCACGGGTGGCGAAGCAGCAGCGTCTTTCACGGCGCCTCCTTGCGGCTGAAGCGTTCGACCAGACCCAGCAGACCGCGCGGCGCCACGATGACCACCAGCACGATGAAGCTGCCCATCAGCAGCTGCCAGTGTTTCGTGAGGTCCTTGAAGAAATGCATCACGTACTCGAACGCGAAGGCTCCCACGATGGCGCCGGCAAAGTTGCCCATGCCGCCCAGGATGACCATCATGATCGCGTGCGCGCTCATGTGGAAACCCATCAGCTCGGGGTTGACGAAGCCGGTCTGCGCCGCCCACAGGTAGCCCGCCACGCCGGCCAGCGTGCCCGCCAGGGTGAAGGCCGTCAGCTTGTAGCCGAAGGTGCCGTAACCCACGGCACGCATGCGGTGTTCGTTGACGCGGATGCCCGCCAGCACGCGCCCGAAGGGCGAGAACAGCAGCCGGCGCAGGAAGGCGTACACCAGCACCAGCACCGCCAGCGTGAAGTAATAGAAGGTGGTCTTGTTTTCCAGGTCGATCCCGAGCGCGGTGGCATCGGGCCGGAAGGTCACGTAGATGCCGTCCGATCCGCCCAGGCCCTTGTTGTCGAAGAACAGAAAGAACACCATCTGCGCGAACGCCATGGTGACCATGATGAAGTAGATGCCGTGGGTCCGCACCACGAAGAAGCCGATGATCAGTGCCGCCAGACCGGCCCCCGCAGCGGCCAGCGGCAGCGACCACCACAGCGCGATGGGGGCGTCCTGCGGGGTGAGGAAGGCCAGGGCATAGCCGGCCAGACCGAAGTAGGCGGCATGGCCCAGCGAGACCAGGCCGGTCACGCCCTGCAGCAGGTCCAGGCTCATCGCAAAGATGGCCAGGATCATCATCTGCGACAGCATGCCGAGGTAGAAGTCGGCGCCGGTCAGCGGCATCAAGGGGAACGCCGCCAGCGCGATGAAGCCCAGTCCGAGGATGAACTGGATGCTGCGCGGCAGGCGCTCGAGTTGGGCTTTGGGGGAACTCATTGCTTGAACAGCCCTTCGGGCTTGTAGAGCAGGACCAGGGCCATCAGCATGTAGACCGCCATGCCGGCGATCTGGGGCACCAGCACCTTGCCGAAGGTGTCGACCAGGCCGACCAGCAGGGCGGCCACCAGCGCGCCCCGCACCGAGCCGATGCCGCCGATCACCACCACCACGAAGCACATGATCAGCACCGAGCTGCCCATGCCGGGGTACACGCTGGCGATGGGCGAGGCGATCATCCCGGCGATCGCCGCCAGGGCCACGCCCAGCGCAAACACCACGCCATGGATCAGCCGGATGTTCACGCCCAGCGATTCGGTCATCTCGCGGTTGAAGGCGCCGGCCCGGATCTTCATGCCCAGGCGGGTCCTGCTGATCAGCAGGTACAGGCCCAGCGCCAGGGCAATGCAGATGCCGGACATGACCAGCCGGTACACCGGGTACGAGAGGTTCTCGGTCAGCGGGATCGACCAGTTCAGCACCTCGGGCACCTGCACCGCATGCACGTCGTCACCCCAGAGGATGGAGCGGACCTCCTCGAAGATGTAGATCAGGCCGAAGGTCAGCAGCACCTGATCGAGGTGGTCGCGGTGGTAGAAGTGGCGGAACAGCAGCCACTCCAGCAGCCAGCCGAACACCACGGCCAGCGCCGCGCCCAGCAGGATGGCCAGCGTCAGGCTGCCGGTCTGGCTGGAGATGAACCAGGCCAGGTAGGCCCCCAGCATGTAGAAGCTGCCGTGGGCCAGGTTCACCACGCCCATGATCCCGAAGATCAGCGTCAGGCCGGCGGCCAGCATGAACAGCAGCAGCCCGTACTGCAGGCTGTTGAGCAGCTGGATGAGGAAGTTGGCGAAATCCATGGGTGCTTGAGCAGGGCCGACAGCAAACCGGCGCCCCGCGGGCGCCGGCTGCAGGTGGAAGAAATGCGGGGGTCAGCCCATCCGGCAGCCGGTGGCCGGGTCGGCCACGGCCTTCTGCGCAACGCCGATCACCTTGTTTTCCTTGTTCTCGACCTTGCGCAGGTACATGTCCTGGATCGGGTTGTGGGCCTTGCTCATGGTCCACTGGCCGCGCGGGCTGTCGATGGTCGCGCCTTCCATGGCGGCGTACAGCGCCTTCTTGTTGTTGAGGTCGCCCCTGACCGCGTTGGCGCCCTTGATCAGCAGCAGGCCGGTGTCGTAGCCCTGCACGGCATACACGTCGGGCTGGAGCTTGAAGGTCTTGGCGTAGTTCAGGCGGAAGGTCTTGTTGCGCGGGGTGTCCAGCGAGTCGCTGTAGTGCATGGTGGTCAGCACCCCGTCGGCGGCCGGGCCGGCGGCTTCCAGCACGCCCTCGGTCAGGAAGCCCGAGCCGTAGAGCTGGATGTTCTTGTTCAGGCCGGCCGCGGCATAGTCGCGCAGGAACTTGGCGGCGCCGCCGCCGGCGAAGAAGCAGGCCACAGCATCCGGCTTGAGTGCAGCAATCTCGGTCAGCAGGGCCTGGAACTCGACGTTGGGGAAGGGCAGGCCGAGCTTCTTGATGATGGTGCCGCCGGCGGCGGTGTAGCTCTGCTCGAAGCCTTCGTAGGCTTCATCGCCGGCCGCGTAGTTCCAGGTGATCCACACGGCCTTCTTGTGACCCCGGTCCACCATGGCCTTGCCCAGGGCGAGCGTGGGCTGGCTGTTGGTGAACGAGGTGCGGAACACGTTGGGGGCGCACTGCGCGCGGGTGGCCACGTGCACGCCGGCATTGGGGATCAGGCTGAGCACGCCACTGTCGCGGGCCACCTTGTGGATGCCCATCTGCACGCCGGAGTGCACCGTGCCCACCAGCACGTCCACCTTGTCGCGCTGCACCAGGCGGGTGGCGTTCTCGATGCCCTTGGCCGGGTTCGATTCGTCGTCCACCTTGAAGAATTCGACCTCGCGGCCACCCAGCTTTCCGCCCTGTTCGTCCAGCGCCATGCGGAAACCGTTCTCGATGGCCACGCCGAGCTGGGCGAAGGTGCCGGTGTACGGGAGCATGAAGCCCACCCGGACCTTGTCGGACTGGGCACGCACGATCTGCGGCAGCAGCAGGCCGGTGGAAGCAGCGCCGATCACGGCGGCACTGCGGGTCAGGACGAGTCGGCGGGTGGTCATGGAGGTCTCCTGTTGGCGGGTTGGAACGCGAGTCACTGTAGGGGGCGGGTCGGGTGGTGACGATCCTGAATTACCCTACTTCATATCTAAACTATTCAGTCTTGAACTCATGCCGTGGCGGCCAGGGCCTGCGGCAGCCATTCGCGGCACCAGGCGATGCCGGCGGCTTCCGGATCGTCGACGGTGAAGGCATCCAGCACCAGCGGTTCACCCAGCCGGACCGCGCCCAGATCGCTGAGGCGGGCGTCGAACAGGCGGCCCCCGTTGGCAAAGGTGTTGGGGTATTGGGCGTTGTCGCCCAGGGCGATCAGGCCATAACGAACATGGCCCAGGTATTTCGGCTGCGCGTCCAGCGAGGCATAGAGCGCCTGGGCGTTGTCCGGCACGTCACCGGCCCCATAGGTGGAGGTGCATATGACGTAAAGTGCATCTTCGTCGAAGGTGCTGATGTCCAGTCCGTCCATCATCCGGACTTCAATCGATCCGATCAGGTCGCTGCAGTCCAGTTCGATGGCCTGAGCCACGTATTCGGCGGTGTTCGTCATGGTGCCGACCAGGATCAGCAGTTTGGAGGGAGTGGGCATAAGCTGCACTTTAGTTCATGTTGTTGAGTGAAATGACGGGGGTTTTCCCTGTGCCCGGCCCGACGCCGGATCTTCCCGGAACTTGAATTGCACCGCTTCAGGCGCGTTATTCACGCGATGGTCCCGGGTCGTTGACCGATAACGTTCTGCCGATTCTTGCCACGCGGCTCGGGCCGCGGCTTTTCCAACCCTTGAACGGAGTCGACGCATGAAGAACCTGAAGGTGGGTACCCGGCTGATAGCGGCATTCCTGGCCATGTGTGTGCTGTGCGGTGCCGTCGGTGCCATCGGCATGTTCAACATGAGCCGGATCAACGACATGGCCGACGTCATGTACCAGCGAGAACTCATGGGCCTCTCGCACATCAAGGAAGCCAACATCAACCTGATCTATGTCGGCCGGGCCCGCGGCAATGCCCTGCTGGCCTCGACCGAAGAAGAGCGGGCCCGTTTCATCGACGAGACCCGCAAGGCGATCGCAGCCACCAACGCCTATGTGGAGAAGGCCGATCCGTTGTTTACCGCGCCCGAGGCCCGCCGGATGATCACCGAGCTCAAGCAGGTGCTGGCCCAGTACCAGACCGAGATGGAGGCCATGCTCCAGCTGGCGACCCGGGCGGCGCTGCAGTCCCAGGCACCGGAACTGCAGGCCAGCGTTGCCCGCACCCGCCAGATCAACCGCCAGCTCGACGAGCAGATGACGGCCCTGTCCCAGCGCAAGGAGAGCAATGCCCGGGAGGCATCCGACGCCACCACCGAGCTGTACCGCAGCAGCGTGGTGCTGATGAGCGTGGTGATCGTCTCTGCCATCGGCATGGGCATCGCCCTGGGCCTGCTGATCAGCCGCAGCATCACGGCGCCGCTGAACCAGGCCGTCGAGCTGGCCGAGACCGTGGCGCGGGGCGACCTCACCAGCCGCGTCACGGCCGATCACCGCGACGAGACCGGCCAGCTGCTCGCGGCGCTCGGGCGCATGAACGAGTCGCTGGTGAAGATCGTCGGCGGCGTGCGGAACAGTGCCGAATCCATCGCCACCGGCTCCAGCCAGATCGCCATCGGCAACAACGACCTGAGCCAGCGGACCGAAGAGCAGGCCAGCAACCTGCAGCAGACCGCCGCCTCGATGGAACAGATCTCGAGCAATGTGCGCCAGAGCGCCGACAGCGCCCGGGCCGCCAGCCAGCTGGCCACCCAGGCCAGCGAGGCCGCCCGCGAAGGGGGCAAGGTGGTGAACGATGTGGTCACCACCATGCAGAGCATCTCCGGCAACTCCCGCAAGATGGCGGACATCATCGGCGTGATCGACGGCATTGCCTTCCAGACCAACATCCTGGCGCTCAACGCCGCGGTGGAAGCCGCGCGCGCCGGGGAGCAGGGGCGGGGTTTTGCGGTGGTGGCCGGCGAGGTGCGCAACCTCGCCCAGCGCAGCGCCAGCGCCGCCAAGGAAATTGCCGGGCTGATCCAGGGCAGCGTCGACACGGTGGAGCAGGGCGCCCGTCTGGCCGACGGAGCCGGCACCCGCATGCAGCACATCGTCGACCAGGTCCAGCGCGTCACCCAGATGATGGGCGAGGTGTCTTCGGCCAGCGAGGAGCAGACGCAGGGCGTGGGTCAGGTGAGCGATGCGGTCGCCCAGCTCGATCAGGTCACCCAGCAGAACGCTGCGCTGGTGGAGGAGAGCGCAGCGGCTGCCGACAGCCTCAAGGGCCAGGCCGAGCGTCTGTCGGAGCTGGTCCGGGTGTTCAAGCTCCCGGACGGGGCAGCCGCAGCCGCCTGAGCCCGCCCGAATATCCCCATGCGCCGCTGGATGCAGGGGATTGCACCGATGTGCGGGCAGCGGTGTGGGCCTACTGTGGCGGCCGTCCAATCCCCCACGGAGTTTTCATGTCCCGCACCAGCCACCGCCACGTCCACCTTCTTGCAGCCAGCGCCGTCATGGCCACCGGGCTGCTGAGCCTGCCCGCCGCCTGGGCGGTCGACCCGACCCGCATGGTCGATGCCTTCGAGGCCACCAACGGCAAGTTCGAAGGCTTCCGCCGTTCGGGTGCCAAGGGCATCTGCGCCACCGGTGAATTTGTCGGTTCGGCCCAGGGCCGTGCCCTGTCGACGGCCTCGGCCTTCTCGGGCAAGCCTGTGCCGGTGGTCGTGCGCTTTTCCGTGGGTGGCGCGAACCCGAATGCCGCGGACAACGGCAAAGGCCAGCGCAACCTGGCCCTGCAGTTCGATCTCCCCAACGGCGAGGTCTGGCAGATGGGCAACATCAACGCGCCGGTGTTCGGCGCTTCCACACCCGAGCAGCTGCTCGGCCGTGTGGAATCGCTGCGTCCCGATCCGGCCACCAAGGCGGCCGATCCGGCCAGGGTCAAGGCCTTCGCCGACGCCAACCCCGAGGTGCTGATGCAGGGCCGTTATTTCGCCTCTCAGCCGGTGCCGGCCAGCTACACCAGCGTCAACTACTGGGGCGTGCATGGCTTCGGCTTCGTGAACGACAAGGGTCAGACCCAGTACGGCAAGTGGATCTTCGAGCCGGTCGGCGGTGTGCAGGGCCTGAGCGACGACGAGGCCAAGGCCAAGGGTCCGCAGTTCCTGTTCGACGACCTGCGCCAACGCGTCAAGGCGGGCGGCGTGGCCTTCAACTTCAACCTCGAGCTCGCCCAGCCGGGCGACAAGATCAACAGCGCTACCGTGCCGCTGCCCGAGGGCCGCCAGAAGGTGAACCTGGGCGTGCTGAAGATCGTCGCCGTCTCGGCCGACGCCACCGGCCCCTGCGTCGGCGTCACCTACAACCCCATGATCCTGCCCAAGGGCGTGGTGCCCACCGATGACCCCATGCTGGCGGGTCGCGCTGCACCGTATGCGGTGTCGCTGGGCCGCCGGCTGGGTGAAGGCTCCAAGCAATAAGCCTTTGCCGGGCTGTCTGCCTCAGGCGGGTGTCAGGGCGTCGGCGTTGCGCTTCGCCAAGGCCCTGAACCCGCCGCTGATGCGCTCGTCGGCGGCGCACGCCCGCCAGAAGCGGATGGCCAGGTCCAGGGCCTTCGGCCAGACCGCCAGGGTGTGGACGCCGGGGCGCGGCAATCTTTCGGCAAAGTCCCGCGGCACCACCTCGCCGCCCACCGGCGCGTACAGCATCGGCAGCATGTCGTAGGCCGGTGCCAGCCGCCAGCGGTGGTCGCGCAGCAGCAGCGACAGGTTGCCGTGATGCCGGTCGGTGTTGCCGATGAGTGCCCCGAAGGCATCGAGCAGCACGACCGTCTGCACGTCGTCCGCACTCAGCCGTTCCGGCCCGGCTCGGTCGGAGCGCTGGGCGGTGTCGACCCAGCTGGTGCCTGCGCCGATGTACTGGCGGTCGTACACCTCCAGCGACACCATGCCCATGCGCCCGCCCTGAGGATTGCGGTCGAACCGTCGGCTTTGCAGGAACACGCGGCCGGCAGCCTGTTCGATGACGCTGTGGGCTGCGTCCACGCCGGCACCGCTCAGGGTCTGCAGCGCCAGCCCCTCGCACACCAGCAGATCGCGCCAGCGCTGGCTGGCAGCGCTGTCATCGGCGGGCGAGAACTTCACCAGCACCGCATGACCGTCGCGCACCGCGCTGAACTTGGGCTGCTCGCCGCCGGCACTCGAGCCGGTCGTTCCCTGGGTCAGCGCCAGGGCGGCGAGGGCGGGGTAGTCGGTCGCGGGATCGGCCACCACGGGGGCGGCCGTGCGCAGCGGGCCCTGCAGCGACTGGAAGCGGTCGAAGGCCGGGGTCCCCACCAGCAGGTTGCCCGGCATGTCTTCGCCCGCATGCACCAGCGCCTTCAGGATGTGGTCATCGTGCCAGTGGGCCAGGTTGGCCGGCAGCTGCAGGGCCGGATGGTTGTGCAGGAATCCCCGCCCCAGAAAACCCTGGGGTCGCATGTCGTGCAGGAACCAGGGCAGGCTGTCGTGCCGGGCGCTCTGACCGTGCTCGCGATCGGCCTCTTCCATCCAGAACCCGTCGCCGGCCAGCGGGTACAAGGTGCCGAAGAACTGCACGTTGCCGTCCGGTTGCACCGCATGGATCGGCACCTGGCGGCCGACGCCGGGCACGTCACGCGGCAGCAGGTACCGCCTGGCCCTTGCCGAACCCACCGCTACCAGACTGCCGTCGGCCACCAGCGGCGCCAGCAGGCGCGAGGCCGTCGGTTGGCTGATGCCCAGCCGCGTCTGCAGCTCCGGGCTGGTCGCGGTCCCGCCGAGCTGGCGCAAGGCCAGCAGCAGATCGCGGGGAGTGTGCGTGCTCATGAATGGATTCGTGAATGGATATTTTCATTCTATCCCGTTGTTGGGCAATGAAAATCCACGATTCCTGAATGGAACGGTGCTGGCCTGCCCGGAGGGACTCGAACCCCCGACCTGCTGCTTAGAAGGCAGCTGCTCTATCCGGTTGAGCTACGGGCAGATGGGTCCACCGGATGCCCCGGGCGGGGTCAGGTGGCGGGCCAGATGGAGAAAAGGCCCACACTGTGGGCCTTTTCGTTTTTCGTGGTCGGAGCGGCGGGATTCGAACTCGCGACCCTCTGCTCCCAAAGCAGATGCGCTACCAGGCTGCGCTACGCTCCGACTGAAGCGGCCGATTGTACCTGCGCCGACGCACCGTTTCCGGGCGGCTCAGCGCTTTTGGTACTGGACGGCACCGAACAGGGTCTGGCGGGCCTTGTCGTCGGTCAGGGGCTTGCGTGCATCGGCCAGCACGGCAACGCCTCGCTGCACCGCAGGACGGGCCGAGATGCGGTCGAACCAGTCCTTCAGGCGGGGGTAGTCCGCCCAGTCGATGCCCTGGTTCTGCCAGCTGCGCAGCCACGGAAAGATGGCGATGTCCGCCACTGTGTACTGGCGACCCGCGATGTAGGGTCGGTCCTGCAGCTGCCGGTCCATCACGCCATACAGGCGCTTGGCTTCGTTGGTGTAGCGGTTCACCGCGTAGTCGATCTTCTCGGGCGCGTAGATGCGGAAGTGGTGCGCCTGGCCCAGCATCGGGCCCACGCCACCCATCTGGAACATGAGCCACTCCAGCATCCTGAAGCGGTCGCGGTCGGAGCGCGGCAGGAACTTGCCGGTCTTGCCCGCCAGGTAGAGCAGGATGGCGCCCGACTCGAACAGGCTGATCGGCTTGCCGTCCGGACCCTGCGGGTCGACGATGGCCGGTATCTTGTTGTTGGGACTGATCTTCAGAAAGGCAGGATCGAACTGGTCGCCCTTGGCAATGTCGATCGGGTGCACGCGCCAGTCGCGACCGAGCCTGAGCCCGCACTCCTCCAGCATGATGTGGACCTTGTGCCCGTTGGGTGTGGGCCAGGAATAGACGTCGATCATGAGATATCTCCGGTAGGTGCTCCGCAGCGGGCGCCAGCGCGCGGACTTTACGGGAAAATGCAGCGGATGTTCCAACTTGCCCGCCATGCCCTGCAGCGACTCGCAGCCGCCAGACCGGTTGCCTCGACCGAGCCGCTGGCGCTCTGGTGCCGCAACCACGGACTCCAGTTCAGCAACCTGGGTCCGATGGCGTTTGCGGTCCAGGGCGCCGAAGGTGCCCGCATCTGGCGCGCAGCCTGTGGCCCGTCGACCCGGGGCTACATCGCCGACCACGAGCTGCTGGCCCGGATTCACCTGGGCCGCGACGACGGCAACCTGATCGTGGTCATGCACCGCTCGCTGCGGCACGACATTGAAGCCGTGTCGCAAGCACTCTTCTCTCAGGTCACCGACGATCTGCAGACGCTCGCCCAGGAGGTCCCGGAAGAGGTCCGCTGGGTGTCGACCCTGCGGGATACCGGCTGGCAGGGGCCGCCGGCGGTGTTCTGGGAGCGGTTTGCCGTGCTCGCCGACGATCCGGCTGCCGCCCGGCGGTGGATCGATGAAGAAGCGGTGGACCGCCTGCTGGGCTGGCCGTCGGGCAGCGTGACCCCGCAGACGCCGCTGCTGATCAGCCGCCAGCGCGGCCGACTGCAGATGCGCCTTCAGATGGACCCGCCCGCCGATCCCGACGCCGCCGTCCACGCACTGGACCTGCTGCGTCTGCTGGCGGGCCAGCCGGCCTGATTCAGGATCCGCGGGTGACCGGCATCTCGACGTCGGTCTTGATGGTCATGTGACGGGCCAGCTCCAGCTTGGCGATGGACTGGCGGTGCACCTCGTCCGGGCCGTCGGCCAGGCGCAGGGTGCGCTGGTTGGCATAGCTGTAGGCCAGCGGGAAATCGTCGCTCACGCCACCGCCGCCATGGGCCTGGATGGCCATGTCGATGATGTCGCAGGCCATGTTCGGTGCCACCACCTTGATCATCGCGATCTCGGCCTTGGCCACCTTGTTGCCCACCGTGTCCATCATGTAGGCCGCCTTCAGGGTCAGCAGACGGGCCATCTCGATGCGGCAGCGCGCATCGGCGATGCGCTCGTGCCAGACCGACTGGGCCGACACCGGCTTGCCGAAGGCCACGCGGCTGTTCAGTCGCTGGCACATGAGTTCCATGGCACGTTCGGCTGCGCCGATGGAGCGCATGCAGTGGTGGATGCGGCCCGGGCCGAGGCGGCCCTGGGCGATCTCGAAGCCGCGGCCTTCGCCCAGCAGCAGGTTGCCCGCCGGCACCCGCACGTTCTCCAGCACCACCTCCATGTGGCCGTGCGGGGCGTCGTCGTAGCCGAACACGCTGAGCGGCCGGACCACCTTGATGCCCTTGCTGTCGGCCGGCACGATGATCATCGACTGCTGCGAGTGGCGCGGCGCGTCCGGGTTGGACTTGCCCATGACGATGTAGACCGCGCAGCGCGGGTCACCGGCGCCAGACGACCACCACTTGCGGCCATTGATGACGTACTCGTCGCCCACGCGCTCGATGCGGCACTGGATGTTGGTGGCATCGCTCGAGGCCACTTCCGGCTCGGTCATCAGGAAGGCCGAACGGATCTCGCCCCGCAGCAGCGGCTCCAGCCACCGGTCCTTGAGCTCCTCGCTGGCGTAACGCTCGAAGGTCTCCATGTTCCCGGTGTCGGGCGCAGAGCAGTTGAACACCTCGGCCGCGAACGGCACCCGCCCCATGATCTCGCACATCGGCGCGTATTCCAGGTTGGACAGACCTTCCGGTGCGCGCGGGCTGCGCGGCAGGAACAGGTTCCACAGGCCGGCTGCACGCGCCTTGGGTTTGAGCTCCTCGATGATCTTCGTGGGGATCCAGGCATTGCCGGCGGCGCGGTTGGCCGCGATCTCGGCGAAGAAGCGCGCCTCGTTGGGGTAGATGTGCTCGTCCATGAAGGCGAGCAGACGCTCGCGCATGGCCTTGACCTTGTCGGTGTAATCGAAATTCATGGTGGCTCCTTGGGAATCGTGGGGTGTTCGGTGGGGCGGTGAGGGGGTCGGGGCCGGGGCGATCAGCCGCCCTGGGCAAAGCGCCAGGCCATCTCGGCCATGGGACGCGCGCCGGCGGCCGAGCGAACGGCCTGTTCGCTGGATGCGGTGCCGGCTTCCACCCGTTTGCCGATCCCTTGCAGGATGGCCGCCAGGCGGAACATGTTGTAGGCCAGGTAGAAGTTCCAGTCGGCCTGCAGCTGCTGCGGCGTGGCAAAGCCGGTCCGCTCGCAGTAGCGCTGGATGTAATCGGCCTCGGACGGAATGCCGAGTTCGGCCAGGTCCAGCCCGCCGATGCCACGGAACAGTCCGGGCGGGATATGCCATGACATGCAGTGGTAGCTGAAGTCGGCCAGCGGATGGCCCAGGGTCGACAGCTCCCAGTCCAGCACGGCCAGCACGCGGGTCTCGGTCGGGTGGAACATGAGGTTGTCCAGCCGGTAGTCACCATGCACCACCGAAACCAGGGCTTCGTCTCGCGCCATGGCCGGGATGTTCTGCGGCAGCCATTCCATCAGCCGGTCCATCTCGGGGATGGGCTGGGTGACGGAGGCCACGTACTGCTTGCTCCAGCGGCCGATCTGGCGCTCGAAGTAGTTGCCCGGCTTGCCGTAGCCGTCCAGCCCCACCTCCGCCGGCTTGACGCTGTGCAGTGCCGCCAGGACGCGGTTCATCTCGTCGTACAGCGCAGCCCGTCCGGCGCGGTCCATGCCCGGCAGCGACTGGTCCCACAGCACGCGACCGTTCACGCATTCCATGACATAGAAGGCGCGGCCGATCACCGATTCGTCCTCGCACAGCACATGCATCTCTGCCACCGGCACGCCGGTGCCGCGCAGGGCGCTCATCACCCGGTATTCGCGCTCGATGGCATGGGCCGAGGGCAGCAGTCTGGCCACCGGGCCCGGCTTGGCCCGCATCACATAGGCGCGGCCGGGGGTGATCAGCTTGTAGGTCGGGTTGGATTGCCCGCCCTTGAACATCTCGACCGACATCGGCCCTTCGAAGCCGGGCAGGTGCAGCCGCAGCCAGGCAGCCAGAGCGTCCTGGTCGAAGGCGTGCTGATCGGAAACCGGGCGGGTGCCGGTGAAACTCTGGGTGTCGCTCATGCCGTCAGCTCGGTGTTGGTGGACCGGCTGCACGGCAGTCCGGTCAGGTTTCGGATTCGGCGATGCGCATGAGCATGGCCCGGTTGCGCACCACCAGCCCGCCTTGTTCGATGCGGATCGCGTCCTCGCGCTCCATCGACTTGAGTTCCTGGTTCACCCGCTGGCGCGATGCGCCCAGCAGCTGTGCCAGTTCTTCCTGCGCCAGCTGCAGGCCGATGCGCATTTCGTTGCCATCGTTCAGGCAGGGCACGCCATAGCTGCGCACCAGGTGCAGCAGCTGCTTGGCCAGCCGCGCCCGAAGCGGCAGGGTGTTGAGGTCCTCCACCAGCCCGAACAGGGTGCGGATGCGGCGCGCCTGCAGGCGCATCAGCGCCTCGTACAGCTCCACATGGGTGGCCAGGATCTTCTGGAAGTCGTTGCGGGCCACGCACAGCAGCGTGGTCGCGCCGTGGGCATAGGCATCGTGGGTGCGCTGGTCGCCGTCGAACATGGCCACGTCCCCGAACCAGACGCCCGGCTCCACATAGGTCAGCGTGATCTGCTTGCCCGAGAGCGAGGTCGAGCTCACGCGCACCGCTCCCTTGGCCACGGCGGTCCACTCCGAGGGTGGATCGCCCCGGGCCACGATCAGATCGCCGTCCTTGAACCGTTTGACGTAGGCGCATCGAAGAATGTCGTGCCGCAGGGAAGGGGAGAGATTGGAGAACCAGCGACCGTTGTTGATCGCCTCGCGTTCTTCCATTGTCAGAATCGGTTCGTCCATGGCATGTCTTTTGAGTGACTGGGAGGGGCAGGGGCTGTCGCCCCTGGGACCTGCCGGGTTCAGCGGTAGCTGGCCGGCCGCTTGTCCATGAAGGCGGCAATGCCCTCACCGGCGTTGGCATGGTGCAGGTTGCGCACGAAGTGGTCGCGCTCGGCCGCCAGCTGGGCGTGCAGGCTGCTGCCGGCTGCGTCGTTCACCAGATCCTTGATGCTGGCCAGCGCGTTCGGTGCCCGGGCATTGAGCCGCTCGGCCATGGCGATCGCCTGGTCCAGCGCCTCGCCGTTGCCGCACACCGCATTGATCACGCCCAGCTGCTGCAGCCGGTCAGGGCTGATGCGTTCGCCGCCCATGAGCAGCTGCAGCGCAGTGGCGCGCGGCAGGGCACGCACCAGGCTCCAGGTGGCACCGCCGTCGGGCGACAGGCCTACGTTGCTGTAGGCCATGACGAACACCGCGTTGGCGGCCGCCACCACGAAGTCACAGGCGAGGGCGAGCGAAAAACCGGCGCCGGCGCAGGAGCCTTCCACGGCCGCAATCACCGGCTTCGGGCAGGTCCGGATGGTTTCGATCCAGTTGTGCAGGCCTTCGATGCTGTCGGCCTGAACCTGCGGCGGTTTCTGGCGGTTGGCCAGCAGACGCTGCAGGTTGCCGCCGGCACAGAAATGGCTGCCCTCGCCGGTGATGACGATGCTGCGCACATCGGGGTTGCCCTCGGCCACCGACAGCGCTTCCACGCCGGCGGCATACAGCTCCGGCCCGAGGGCGTTGCGGTGGTCGGGGTTGCTGATGGTCAGCACCAGCGTGCTGCCCACCGAATGGCTCTTGAGGCTGGCGGTCATGGCGGGGCCTCAGGCTTCTTCGTGCTTCAGGCTCAGACCCAGGGCGCCACGGCGGCGCAGCCAGGGCGAGGGGCGGTAGCGCGGATCGCCGTAGACCGTCTGCAGGTTGAACAGGATCTCCAGCACATTGGTCGGGCCGATGCGGTCGCCCAGGGCCAGCGGGCCCATGGGGTACCCCAGACCCAGCGTCACCGCCAGTTCCAGGTCGGCCGGGCTGCAGATGGACTGCTGGCAGATGTCGGCGGCGATGTTGACGATGGTGGCCGCCACCCGCTGCGCCACGAAACCGCCGCTGTCGCGGATCACGCTGACGGCCTTGCCGTCGCGGGCGAAGAGGGCATGGGCGGCGTCGCGCATGTCGGGCCGGGTGGCCGGGTTGGTGGCCAGCACGCGGCGTTTGACGGCGGCGTCCTCCAGCATCATGTCGATGCCCACGGTTCGGGTGGCGTCCAGCCGCTCCACCGCGGCCAGGGTGGTCACGTCCAGACCCAGCGGTGCCACCAGAATCAGGGCTTCTGCCGAAGGAGCCGCCGCGGTCTCGATGACCGCGCCCAGGTCCTTGAGCAGCTGGTACAGCTCGGCGCGGCGGGCCGCCTTGGGCGACACCCACACCGGCGGGCGGGCTGCATGGGCCGGCACCGGTGGCTCGGTCGGCACCTGGGCCTTGCCGTCCACATAGCGGTAGAAGCCTTCGCCCACCTTCCTGCCCACGACGCCGCCAGCCAGACGCTGGGCGGTGATCACGCTGGGGCGGTAGCGCGGTTCCTCGAAATACTGGTGGTAGATGGATTCCATGACCGGGTGCGACACGTCCAGCGCGGTCAGGTCCATCAGCTCGAACGGGCCCAGGCGGAAACCCAGCTGATCCTTGAGGATGCGGTCGATGGTGGCGAAATCGGACACGCTTTCGCCCACGATGCGCAGCGCCTCGGTGCCGTAGCCACGTCCGGCGTGGTTGACGATGAAGCCGGGAGTGTCCTGGGCCGTCACCGGGGTATGGCCGAAGGCGCGGGCGAAGGCGTCCAGGCGCTGGCAGACGGCGGCATCGGTCTTGAGGCCGGCGATCACCTCCACCACCTTCATCAGCGGCACCGGGTTGAAGAAGTGCCAGCCCGCGAAGCGCTCCGGCCGCTTCAGCGCCGCGCCGATGGCGGTGACCGACAGCGAGGAGGTGTTGGTGGCCAGCACGGCGTCTTCCCGCACGATCCCTTCCAGATCGGCGAACACCTTCTGTTTGATGTCCAGCCGCTCGACGATGGCCTCGACCACCAGATCGCAGTCCGCCACGTCGGTCAGCGCAGTGGCCAGGCGGAGCCGGGCGGCGCAGTCGGCGGCAGCGTCCGCCGGCATGCGCTGCTTGGCCACCAGTCCGTTCCAGGTCCCCTCCAGCGCCGTCCGGGCTGCCTCGGCCGCACCGGGCTGGGTATCGAACAGCCAGACCGTGGCGCCGGCCTGGGCGGCCATCTGGGCAATGCCACGTCCCATGGCGCCAGTGCCTATGACTGCCACATTTCCAAAGATAGGTTGCATAAAGTGTGTTTTATTTGGGTCGGGGACCCTACCGGGTATGCCAGAATGTTTCAACGTGTGAACCCAAGGACAAGAACGTGCGCCAGTTCTGGACAGGTTGTATTTTGCTATCAACGGCCCTGAGCAGCTCCGCTGTGACTCTCGGCCGTCATAACGGACAAGCCATCGTGGGGCGTCCGTTGGACATCCGGCTCCAGCTGATTGCGGCGCCGGACGAAGATCCGTCGGCCCAGTGCATCGGAGCCGACGTGTTTTATGGCGACACCCAGGTTGCCTCCGGACTGGTCACCGTGACGGTGCAGCGCGGCGCCAGTGGCGGCGAAGCCACGGTTCGGGTGCAGGCCGCACCGGCCGTCAATGAGCCGTTTGTCAGCCTGTACATGCGCGCTGGTTGCGATGGCGCCTTCACCCGGCGCTACACCC
>NZ_OY288116.1:0-60000 GCF_958439165.1 uncultured Hydrogenophaga sp.
GACAGCGGTCAGCTCACCCAGGAGGTGACCTGGGCCCAGGGTCGCGAGCAGCGGGTGCGGCAGTGGCACCTCAATGGCCGCCTGAAGCTGGACCAGCAGATCCGCCGCCAGGGCCGGCACGAGGAGCGGCAGACCCGCAGCTTCTGGGGAAAACGGCCAGCCTGCGGCGGTCAACACCGAACGTTTCGGTCGCCTCTGGGGATGGCAGCGTTACTTCGGACCACAGGGCCAGCGCCTGCGCGACGAGGAGCACGGCCCCGGTGGCGAGCTGCTGCGCCGGCGCCATTACAACGCCGCCGGCCAGGTCGAGCGCGAAGAGGTGCTGGCCGACGACGCCCGGCGTCTCTGAGGCCGCTCAGGCGCCGTTCAGTCCTGCGAGAACGCTTCGGCCCGGCTGCGCGCCCACCAGGTGGTGAAGGCCGGGTGCAGGCCGCTGTCGGGTCCGGTGTCGCCCAGCAGCGCACCCGTTGCCACCGTGGGCAGCAGGTTGGACAGAAGCCTCACCTCGTTGGCATTCACCCGGCGCACCAGGTGGTGTGCGCCGATCTCGCCCGGGTGCTGCAGGCCGGCGGCCTGCACCAGCTCCTGCAGGGCCTTGAGCGTGTTCTGGTGGAAGTTGAACACCCGGGTGGCCTTGTCCGGCACCACCAGCGCCTGCTGGCGCAGCGGGTCCTGGGTGGTGACGCCGGTGGGGCAGCGCCCGGTGTGGCAGCTCTGGGCCTGGATGCAGCCCAGCGCGAACATGAAGCCGCGCGCGCTGTTGCACCAGTCGGCACCCAGCGCCATGGCGCGTGCGATGTCGAAGGCGCTGACCACCTTGCCGGCGCAGCCGATGCGGATGCGGTCACGCAGGTTCACCCCGAGCAGCGTGTTGTGCACCAGGCGCAGGCCTTCCTGCAGCGGTGCGCCCACATGGTCGGTGAATTCGAGCGGCGCCGCACCGGTGCCGCCCTCGGCACCGTCGACCACGATGAAGTCCGGCGTGATGCCGCTGACCTGCATGGCCTTGACCATGGAGAACCATTCCCACACATGGCCGATGCACAGCTTGATGCCCACCGGCTTGCCGCCCGAGAGCTCACGCAGGCGGGCCACGAAGGCCATGAGTTCCAGCGGCGTGGAGAACGCGCTGTGCGAGGCCGGTGAAACGCAGTCCTGACCGACCGGCACCCCGCGCGCAGCCGCGATCTCGGCCGTGACCTTCGGCCCCGGCAGCACGCCGCCATGGCCTGGTTTCGCGCCCTGACTGAGCTTGATCTCGATCATGCGCACCTGCGGGTCGGTGGCCTGTTCGGCGAAGCGCACCGGGTCGAAGCGGCCCTGCGCATCTCGGCAACCGAAGTAACCGGAGCCGATCTCCCAGATCAGGTCGCCGCCATGCACCCGGTGCCACTGCGATATGGAGCCTTCACCGGTGTCGTGCGCGAACCCGCCGCGCTTTGCGCCGGCGTTCAGGGCCTCGATGGCCGGGGCCGACAGCGCGCCGAAGCTCATGGCCGAAATGTTGAACACGCTGGCCGCGTAGGGCTGGCCGCAGTCCGGCCCACCGATGGTGATGCGGAAATCGTGCGAGGCGAGCTGCGTCGGGCTGATGGAATGGTTGATCCACTCGTGCCCCTCGGCCTGCACGTCGAGCTGGGTGCCGAACGGGCGTTTGTCGGTTTCGGCCTTGGCACGGGCATAGGCCAGGCTGCGCTGGCTGCGCGAGAACGGGGTGGCCTCGGTGTCGGTCTCCAGGAAGTACTGGCGCAGTTCCGGCCGGATCATCTCCAGCATGAAGCGCAGGTGGCCGATGACCGGGTAGTTGCGCAGCACCGAGCTCTTCGTCTGGCGCAGATCGAGGAAGCCCTGCACGCTCAGGCCGGTGAACACCAGGAACCAGAAGCCCCCGATGCCGAACCCCACGAGCGTGAACAGGCTGAGCAGGCTGGCCACCACGCAGAAGGCCAGGGCGGTGTAGCGCACCGGGTAGAGCTGGTTGAGTCGGTCAAGCATGGGCTGCATATTGCCATTGCCCGCCGCTACACTGGCCGGCCTTTTTCGTCTCTTTTGACACGGTTTTGCCGGTCATTTCCTGCCATCAACCCCTGCGCGCCACCATGACCGCCCCGAACCCCGCCCCGCTGGAGCCCACCGATTTCGACACCCTGGACGAACTGCTCGACGAGCTGCGCGAGCGCGACGACGAGGTGCCGCAATGGGAATTCCTGGAAGGCGCCATGGCGGCGCTGGTCTGCACCCGTCGCCCGGTCGAGCCGGCCGAATGGCTGCCCGTGCTGCTGGGCGTGGGCGACCTGCCCACCCTGCCGCAGGCCGAAGGCACCCATTTCGCGAACACCGAACGTTACGAGCGTTTCATGGATCTGTGGGCCCGGCGCCTCGCCGAAGTGCGCGAAGCGCTGCTGGCACCGGTCGAGACGCTGGAAGACGAGCGCAGCTACCACCCCGAGGTGATGGACGTGCGCGGTGCCGTGGCCGCCCTGCCGCCGGAGCAGCAGCCCGAGCTGGACGAAGAGGGGCTGCCGTCCTATGCACAGGTCTGGGCCCTGGGCTTCATGTTCGTGGTCGAGAACTGGAGCGAGGAGTGGGCACCGGTGCGCGACCGCGAGACCGCCGAATGGATCGACGAGGCCCTGCAGCGCATCGTGGCCCTGACCGAAGACGATTCGGCCAAGCCCGAGGTCAACCTGCATGTGGAGGACGGCCCGCCCAGCGTGAGCGACGAGCGCCTCAATGCCTTCGGCGCCGCCATCTGGGCGGTGTACGACCTGCACCAGATCTGGCGCAGCCTCGGTCCTCGCAGCGCGCCGGTGCGACAGGCCGCCACCCCGGGCCGCAACGACCCTTGCCCTTGCGGCAGTGGCCAGAAATACAAGAAGTGCCACGGCGCCTGAGCACCGTGTCCGGTTCTGCCTGAGTGCCGTGCTCAGGCGGCCATGAGTTCGAAGCCCGCCTCGGCCACGGTCTGGCCGTTGATGCGCAGTTCGATGCGGTGCTGCCCCGGCCACAGCCTGCGCGTGGTGACCTCACGCAGGCTGTGTCGCTTCTCCAGCGCCAGCACCGCCTGCGGCCCCAGGCTGCATCGCCATCCCTTGAACACCTTGACCGAATGCCCGCCCTGTTGCCGGGCATGGTGCACCGCGTAGTCGATCTCCAGCGCCTGCGGCCGGTCGGCGGTCGACACCAGGTCGACCCGCAGGCCGATGCCGGTTCCGATGGCGGCCTGCGCCGCATCGAGCGCGAAACCGACCCGACCTTGCAGTGGCATGCCCAGGCCCCAGACCGACAGCGTCGGCCCGTGGCCGGCCTTGATCAGCCCCCGGCTGGCGTGTCGCAGCAAGGCCCGGCGCGGGGTCGGGGCGTCGGGCAGGTGGCGCTGCAGCCAGTCGCTGACCACGGTCGGGTGGTCGCGCGCGATGTCATTGAGGTGGTTGGCCACGCTGCGCCGCACATAGCTGCTGGGATCGTCCTGCAAGGCCTGCAGCAGCGGCAGGGTCGGTGCCGGGTCGGCCACCAGCGCCTGCAGTCTCAGACCCCACGGCAGGCGCGGCCGGCTGCCTTCGCTGGCCAGCCGGCGCACATGGGCGCTGGGGTCGCCCGACCACCGCATCAGGGTCGGCCAGACCCGATCCGGGTGGCTCTGCAGGAAGGGCCTGATGGCGAATTCGGCGGTCGAGCGCTGCGTGAGCGCGTGCAGGCAGGCCAGCGCCCGTGGCCACAGTCGGGCATCGGCCGGCACGCCGTTGCGCGCCACCCATTCGCCCAGTGCCCAGATGCTCCAGCCGGAAAGCCCGTCGGTCCGGAGCGCCGCGCCGCCGGCCACCAGCTCGCCGCGTTCGTCCAGCGGCAGTGGTGATGCCAGCGCCGCCTCGATGGCATCGCAAGCGTCACTGAAATCGGCCGGCAGGGTGGCCTGCAGCGCATCGGCGATGCGCAGGATGCGGGCCTTGAGTTCCAGCGCCGGCTGGTTCTCCAGGGCGAGGTGGCTGAAACGCGCGGCGTCGAAGCCTGGTGTCACCCGCCCCAGGTGGTGGGCCATGTGTTCCACCGTGGCCGGCGAGACAAGGTTCTTGAACGGCTCGGCCATGTCGGTCGGCCCCGATTCAGCCCAGACGCTGCAGCAGCCCGGCCAGTGCGTGGGCCACGGTGGCCTGCCGCACGGCGGCGCGGTCGCCATCGAAGCGCACGCATTCGGTGTCCACACCCTTCGGCGTGGCCCAGCCGAACCAGACCGTGCCGACCGGCTTGGCCTCGCTGCCGCCGCCGGGGCCGGCGACGCCGGTCACCGCCACGGCCACCTGCACCGGGGCCTGCTGCACAGCACCGGCCGCCATGGCGCGGGCCACCGGCTCGCTCACCGCGCCATGGGTCCCGATCAGTTCGGCAGGCACGCCCAGCAGAGCGGTCTTGGCGGCATTGGAATAGGTGACGAAGCCGCGCTCGAACCAGTCGCTCGAACCGGCTCGGTCGGTGCAGGCGCCGGCGATCAGACCGCCGGTGCAGCTCTCGGCGCTGGCCATCATCCAGCCCCGGGCGGTCAGCGCGGTGGCCAGTGCCTCGACCAGGGCGGCGGTGTCGTGCGGCATCGTGATCTTCCGGGCCGGGTCAGTAGCGCCAGAGCGCGATCACCAGCAGGGTGCAGAACGCAGCGGCGAAATCGTCCAGCAGGATGCCGAAGCCGCCGCGCGGACCGAAGCCCTTGAAGGTCTGGTCGGCCCAGGCCATCGGCCCGACCTTGACGGCGTCGAACAGCCGGAACAGGGCGAAGGCCACCAGCTGGCCCATGAAGCCGGCCGGCATGACCAGCCACAGCACCAGCCAGAAAGCCACCGCCTCGTCCCACACGATGTGGCCCGAATCGGCCACGCCCATGTGGCGGGCGGTCACGGTGCAGGCCCACCAGCCGGCCAGGGTGGCCAGACCGATGAGCACGCCCCAGCCCTGTGTCGAGAGGAACGGATCGAGCACCAGGAAGGCCACCCAGGCCCAGAGCGTGCCGGCCGTGCCGGGCGCGAGCCTTGAGAGGCCGGCGCCGGCGCCCAGTGCGATGAAGTGCGCCGGGTGGGCCACCAGGAAGGACAGCGTGGGGCGCAGCACCGGGGTTTGCACCGGCTGGGCGTTGGGGGAGCTGGCGTCGGAGAAGGACATGGCCGGATTATCCCGGGGTGGCCTCGCTGCCGAAGTGGTCGAACCCGCGTTGCGGCCAGTCCCGCGTCGCGCCATCGGCGGTCTGCAACCGCAGTCCCGGCGCCTGCTCGATGCGCCCGATGCGGGTCACGGCGGTGCCGCTGGCCTGCCCGGCGGCCAGCACGTCGGCGCGGCGGGCCGGGTTGGCGGTGAACAACAGTTCATAGTCGTCCCCGCCGTGCAGCAGGCATTCGCGCCGGTGCAGCTCGGGCAGGCCGGCCAGGGCAGGGGCCAGCGGCAGCGCGGCTTCCTCGATGCGGGCACCCACCCCGCTGGCGACCAGCACATGGCCCAGGTCGCCGGCCAGGCCATCGCTCACGTCCAGTGCCGCGCGGGCCACGCCGGCGAGTGCCAGGCCCAGGGCGAGCCGCGGCTCAGGCCGGTGCAGCCGGGTCTGCAGGGCCGCGTCGGCATGGGCATCGATCGGCAGCGAACAGGCCCAGGCGGTGCCGAACTGCCGCTCCAGGGCCAGCCTTGCCTCGCCGGTGCGGCCGCTGAGCCAGAGGTCGTCGCCGGGTTGTGCCGAGTCGCGCCGCAGCGCCTGGCCGGGCTTCACGCTGCCCAGCACGGTGATGCACAGGTTCAGTGGTCCGGCCGTGGTGTCGCCCCCCACGAGCGGGCAGGCGTGGCGGTCGGCCAGCGCCAGCAGCCCTTGCGAGAACGCCGCCAGCCAGGCCTCGGACACCGCCGGCAGCGACAGCGCCAGCGTGAAGCCCAGCGGCCGTGCGCCCATGGCGGCCAGATCGCTGAGGTTCACTGCCAGAGCCTTGTGCCCCAGGGCCTGCGGATCGGTGCCGGCCAGGAAGTGCCGGCCCTCGACCAGCATGTCGCTGGACACCGCCAGCTGTTCGCCCGGCGGGGGCTGCAGCAGGGCGCAGTCGTCACCCACACCGAGCACCACGGCGCTGCCGGGCGGTGCGGCGCGCTGGAAGTGGCGCCGGATCAGCTCGAACTCACCCATGCTGCTGCGGGGTGGCGTCGGGCGTGTCGTCGTCCTCGGGCGGGTTGGCCGGTGGCACCAGGAAACTCAGGGGGGCCACTCGCAGGCGCCGCCACAGGGCTGCCCGGATCAGCTGCCGGTTGACCTGGCTGATGTTCTGCGAACGCAGTGCCAGCTGGAAGGCCAGGTAGAAGCTCACCGTGAGGTTGAGCGGTCCGACCAGCACCACGGCGGCCACGGCCGACCAGAACGCCGGCTGGGTCAGCACATCCAGCCCCAGTGCGAAACCGGCAGCGGTGATCTGGCCGGCCGACAGCGTCACGTGGCGCACGTCGAGCCCGATGCCGAAGAACTGGGCAAAGGCCGGGGTGAGGCCCAGCATGAAACCGAGCGAGGTGTTGGCCGTCAGGCCCGAAATGTTGCGCCGCATGAAGCCGGCCCAGCGGCCTGCCCGCTCGCGCCCCAGCACCCGGGTGAAGCGGGGGTTGTGGGCCATGGCCGAATCCAGCTTGTGCAGCACGAACCAGTTCTCCACCCAGCCGGCCACGATGCTGGAGGCAAACAGCAGCACGCCGGTGAAGGCGGCAAAGAACAGCGTAGGGCCCAGGATGTTCAGGCCGTGCAGCGTGTGTTCCGCTTTCTCGGCGTCGATCATCGCGGTGCCGGTGGTGAAGTGCAGCACCGCGCTGATCAGCAGCACCACCGGGATCACCAGGCCGATGTTGCCCAGGATGGCCGCCACCTGCGACCGGAACAGGTTGGCCACCTCGTCCACGAAGCTGCGCACCGCACCGGTGGCCTTGATGTCTCGCAGCTTGGCCACCATGGCCGGCGCGGTCACCGCCGGCTGCTTGGTGGCCACGGTGAAGTGGAGCAGCATGATCAGCACGAACGACACCGCGTAGTTCAGGCCGGCTGCAAAACCGGCCCAGAACGCCGACAGGCTCAGGCCGTAGAGGGCGAACTTCACCCAGGTGGTCAGGCCGATCACGGCACCGCCACCGGCGGCCTTGCCCAGCATGTCGCGGTATTCGGCCCGGTTGCGGGTGATGTAGTGCTCGCCGCTCTCCGCGCTGCGTTCGGCCACCTTGGCGGCGGTCAGGTGGGAGCTGGCCGCGATCAGCGCCCGGATGCTGCGGCTGTCCAGCCCGACCTGCACCAGGTCGGCCAGCAGCGCCGCGGTGGCCCGGCCCGGCTGTTCGCTCTGCAGGCATTCCAGCAGCACCCGGATGCGCACGATGCGTTCGCGCAGCTGGCGCAGCCGGAACACGATGCCGACCGACACCCCGTGCTCCTCCAGGTGGGCATACACGGTGTAGGCGGCGTGGCGGCAGGCATCGAGCAGTTCGACCAGACTGCCGGCGGCCTGCAGCGCCTCGGGGCTGCGCGGACCGTTCTGCTGCACCGCCTGGCGCAGCGCTTCCAGGGCGGTCGGCAGCGCATGGAAGGCCCGGTCGCGCTGTGCCTGGGGCGACATGCGCACCCGCACCTCGGAGGCGAACCCGGTGGCGCTCACCTGGCTCACGCAGTAGGTCAGCGCGTCCATGAGTTCGGCGCTCCAGCGCTGGCTGTCGGCGGGTTCCAGCAGGGTTTCCTGCATGCGCTGCAGGGTGGCCGTGTCGATCGCCTTGATCCACTGCACATCGAAGGGCGACGGCAGCAACAGGTTGAACAGTTCGGCCAGATCGGTCGTCTCGGGCGTACCGGGCAGCAGCTTGCGTCGCATCCGGTGGCCGAACTCGCTGAGGAACGCGGTACGGGGCGCAAAGCCGTGGTCGGCCAGCAGCGGGGTGATGTCGACGGTGTCGTGGAAGGTGTTCCACCAGGCGCGCCATCGCTGTCGCAGGGCCGGGTCGGCCTCCAGCACATCGATCAGGGCGCGCAGGCGGGCCACGGCGCCGATCACGTCCGAGGCGTCGCCGCGCACCCAGCGCAGGGCATCCATGAGCCAGAGATGGCGTTGCGCCAGCGGCGCGTCGGCGTCGATGGCCGCGAGCAGGGTCTGAGGTGTCATGCGGTCAGGGGCGGTCGGAAGGGTTTTGCGCAGGCCGCCAGCGCAGATCGGTGCTGCTCAGTGCAGCACGCGCGCAGGGGCGTCGCCAGGGCCGGCGCCTTCGGCGCGCAGCGTGAATTCGGGTACCGGAGCCTCGAAACGTTCCCCGTCTTCGGCCACGCAGAGGAAGCTCCCGCGCATGCTGCCGGTCGGGGTGGCCAGCCGGGTGCCGCTGGTGTACTGGAAGGATTCGCCGGGCCGCAGCAGCGGCTGGTGCCCCACCACGCCCAGGCCCTTGACCTGCTCGGTGTGGCCGCGCGCATCGTCGATGATCCAGTGGCGCGCGATCAGCTGCGCCGGCACGTCACCTGTGTTCGTGATGGTGATGGTGTAGGCGAAGGCGTACTGGTCTTCCTCGGGTGCCGACTGCTCGCTCAGGTACTGCGGGTCGGCCTCGACGGTGAACAGGTATTTGGGCATGGGCGGCATGTTAACGCGCCACCGCAAGTCCCCGTAAGCCCTGCGAAAATGCGGCATTTCCGGCCTGCAGGCCGGGTTTCAACCAGGAAAAAGCCCATGTCCGCCCCAGCCCACCGCATCGCCCCCTCCATCCTCTCGGCCGACTTTGCCCGCCTGGGCGAGGAAGTCCGCAACGTGGTGGCCGCCGGCGCCGACTGGATCCATTTCGACGTGATGGACAACCACTATGTCCCCAACCTGACCTTCGGTCCCATGGTGTGCCAGGCGCTCAAGCCGCACGCGAAAAAGCCCGACGGCACGCCGGTGCCCATCGACGTGCACCTCATGATCCAGCCGGTCGATGCCCTGGCGGGTGCCTTCATCGATGCCGGTGCCGATCTGGTCAGCTTCCACCCCGAAGCCAGCGCCCACCCCCATCGCAGCGTGCAGGCCATCAAGGCCCGGGGCTGCAAGGCCGGCGTGACCTTCAACCCGGCCACGCCCCTGGACGTGCTGGACTGGCTGATCGACGACATCGACCTCATCCTGATCATGAGCGTCAACCCCGGCTTCGGCGGCCAGAGCTTCATCGACTCGGCCCTGCGCAAGATCGAGCAGGCCCGCCGCCGCATCGAGGCCACCGGCCGCGACATCCGCCTGGAGGTGGACGGCGGCATCAAGCCCGACAACATCCGCCGTGTGGCCGATGCCGGCGCAGACACCTTCGTGGCCGGCAGCGCCATCTTCGGCAAGCCCGACTACAAGGCGGTCATCGACCAGATGCGGGCGGCGCTGGCGTGAGGAACATCGAGGCCGTCATCGTGGACCTCGACGGCACCATGGTCGACACCCTGGGCGACTTCGACGCCGCCCTCAACGCCACTTTGTCCGACCTCGGCCGCCCGGGCGTGACCCGGGCCGACATCGAGCGCATGGTGGGCAAGGGCTCGGCGCACCTGATCCGCTCGGCCCTGCGCCACGGCGGGCTGGACGACGCCGGTGCGGCTGCGCTGCAGACCGACGCCTGGGAGCGTTACCAGGCGCACTACAAGGCCATCAACGGCGCTCACAGCGCCGTCTACCCGGGTGTCGAGCAAGGCCTGCAGGGGCTGCGCGACCGGGGTCTGCCGCTGACCTGTCTGACCAACAAGCCGCTGGCCTTTGCACGCGCGCTGCTGCAGGCCAAGGGGCTGGACCGGTACTTCGGGCTGGTGTTCGGTGGCGACAGCTTCGAACGCACCAAGCCCGATCCGCTGCCGCTGCTGAAGACCTGCGAGGCCCTGGGCACGCTGCCAGCCGCCACGCTGATGGTGGGCGACTCGCAGAACGATGCGCTGGCCGCGCGGGCGGCCGGCTGCCCGGTGGTGCTGGTGACCTACGGCTACAACCACGGCGAGCCGATCGCCAGCGCGCCGCACGACGCGCTGGTGGATTCGCTGGCCTCAGTTCCGGCGCTGCTGGCCTGATTTCTGCTGGCCCAGCAGGGCCTCCTTGAGCAGGTTGTCGGCCGGCTTGGGGCCGAGCCAGATGCGCATGAGCGCCTGGTGGAATTCCGGCTCCTTGAACGGCTCGCCCTCCACCTGGCCCTTGATGGTCAGCACCGTGCCGGTGCCGGGCACCCAGTCGATGAGGAAGGTGTCGCCGGCCACCAGCTTCTTGTGCTTGCTGAACACCTCGCTCATGCGCAGCACGCCCGGAATCAGTCGGGAAAAGGCGGCGCGCTCCATGTTGTCTTCCATGCCGCGCGAGAACAGCTTGCCGAGTTCGGCCGAGTCGATGTCACGCAGCATGGTGATGGTCATGCGCTTGGGTCCGGGAGCACCCAGCACCTCGTCCGGCGTGGTGGCCTTGCGCTCCAGGTACAGCCCGGCGGTGTAGACCTGAAACACCGCCTTGTAACGGACGCCGGCGCCGTTGAGCACCAGCGGTGAACCGGACAGGCTGATGCGGTCTTCCAGCTTGACGCCGGCCACATCGATCGTGGCGGCGTGGGCCGTGAGGGACAGGGAGACCCACAGACCGAGGGCCGCAAAGGTGCGCGTCAGCGCGCGCAGGGAAACAGGCGTCATGGTGAAAATCGAACGAATGTGCTTTTCCGATTGTCCCCGCTGCGCATGGCCGGCGGGCATCGGGTTGGGCCTTAAGACGAAAGCATGGCAGGGTCGGACGGGGCCGGAGCGTTTGCTATAGTGCGACGATCATGTCCAGCCCTCAACAGTTCCTCTGCAGCGAGCTGCCGCGCCGTCCCGGCCGGGGAGCCTGGCCCTGGCGCAAGCCAGCGTAAACGTCCCCACCCCCTCGCGGGATGCCCCGGCCCCCAGCCCGGCATCCGCCGCCCCGGCCCCGCGGCCGGACTTCCCGGACATCCGCACCGCCTTCCTTCACAGCCTGTCCTGTGACCGGTGCCGCAGCAGAACCCGACATGATCACCGAACTCGAATTCAAGAGCCTGGCCCAGCAGGGCTACAACCGGATCCCCCTGATGGTCGAGGCCTTCGCCGACCTCGAAACCCCGCTCTCCCTCTACCTGAAACTGGCCCATGGCCGTGGCGACGGCGCCCACAGCTTCCTGCTGGAGTCGGTGGTGGGTGGCGAACGCTTCGGCCGCTACAGCTTCATCGGCCTGCCGGCCCGCACCCTGCTGCGCGCCAGCGGCTTCGGCGAGCAGGCGCAGACCGAAGTCGTGCGCGACGGCGTGGTGGTGGAGACCCACCACGGCAACCCGCTCGACTTCATCGCCGCCTACCAGCAGCGCTTCAAGGTGGCGCTGCGACCCGGCCTGCCGCGTTTCTGCGGCGGCCTGGCCGGCTACTTCGGTTACGACGCGGTGCGCTACATCGAGAAGAAGCTCGAAGCCGGCTGCCCGCCCGACACCCTGGGCACGCCCGACATCCTGCTGCTGCAGTGCGAGGAACTGGCGGTCATCGACAACCTCTCGGGCAAGCTCTACCTGATCGTCTATGCCGATCCGGCCCAGCCCGAGGCCTATGCCGGCGCCAAGAAGCGCCTGCGTGATCTGAAGGACGCGCTGAAATACTCGGTGGCCGCGCCGGTGGTCAAGGCCAGCCAGGGGCACCCGGCCGAGCGCAGCTTTGCCAAGGCCGATTACCTTGCGGCGGTGGACCGCGCCAAGGAACTGATCGCTGCCGGCGACTTCATGCAGGTGCAGGTGGGGCAGCGCATCAGCAAGCGGTACACCGAGAGCCCGCTGTCGCTGTACCGCGCACTGCGCTCGCTCAACCCGTCGCCCTACATGTACTACTACCACTTCGGTGATTTCCATGTGGTCGGCGCCTCGCCGGAAATCCTGGTGCGCCAGGAGCACACCGACGAGGGCGAGAAGGTCACCATCCGCCCGCTGGCCGGCACCCGCCCGCGTGGCGCCACGCCCGAGAAGGACAAGGCCACCGAGGCTGAGCTGCTGGCCGACCCCAAGGAGCGTGCCGAGCATGTGATGCTGATCGACCTGGCCCGCAACGACATCGGCCGCATCGCCCGCGTGGGAAGCGTCAAGGTGACCGAGGCCTTCGTGGTGGAGCGCTACAGCCATGTGATGCACATCGTCAGCAATGTCGAGGGCATCCTCAACGAGGGCATGACCAACATGGACGTGCTCAAGGCCACCTTCCCGGCCGGCACCCTGACCGGCGCGCCCAAGGTGCATGCCATGGAGCTCATTGACCAGCTCGAGCCGGTCAAGCGCGGCATCTACGGCGGTGCCTGCGGTTACCTCAGCTATGCCGGCGACATGGATGTGGCCATTGCCATACGCACCGCCGTCATCAAGGACCAGACCCTGCATGTTCAGGCGGCGGCTGGGGTGGTGGCCGACTCGGTGCCCGAGATGGAATGGCGCGAGACCGAACACAAGGCGCGCGCGCTGCTGCGCGCCGCCGAACTGGTGGAGGAGGGACTGGAATGAGCACCAATCTGCGGGTCCTTATGGTGGACAACTACGACTCGTTCACCTTCAACATCGTCCAGTACTTGGGCGAACTCGGCGCCGACGTGACCGTGGTGCGCAACGACGAGGTCACGGTCGACGAGCTGCAGGCCCGGCTGGATGCCGGTCGCATGGACCGGCTGGTGATCTCGCCCGGCCCGTGTTCGCCGGCGGAAGCCGGCATCTCGGTGCCGGCCATCCGCCACTTCGCCGGCCGCCTGCCCATCCTGGGCGTGTGCCTGGGCCACCAGAGCATCGGCGCGGCCTTCGGCGGCACCATCGTGCGGGCGCAGGAGCTCATGCACGGCAAGACCAGCGAGATCACCACCACGCAGCAAGGCGTGTTTGCCGACCTGCCGGCGCGCTTCACCGTCAACCGCTATCACTCGCTGGCCATCCGCCGCGACGACTGCCCGGCCGAGCTGGAGGTCACCGCCTGGACGGATGACGGCGAGATCATGGGCGTGCGCCACAAGACGCTGCCCATCCAGGGCGTGCAGTTCCACCCCGAGAGCATCCTGACCGAGCACGGCCATGCCATGCTCAAGAACTTTCTGGAGCAGGCATGAAGACGGTTGACCTTCGCAGCGACACCGTCACCCAGCCCACGCCCGCCATGCGCGAGGCCATGATGGCGGCGCCCCTGGGCGATGACGTGTTCGGCGACGACCCCACGGTCAATGCGTTGCAGGCGCAGCTGGCGGCGCTCACCGGCAAGGAGGCCGCGCTCTTCATGGCCAGCGGCACCCAGAGCAACCTCTGCGGCATCATGGCCCACTGCGGCCGGGGCGACGAATACATCGTCGGCCAGAACGCCCACACCTACCGCTACGAGGGCGGTGGTGCGGCGGTGCTGGGCAGCATCCAGCCGCAGCCGCTGGTGCAGGATCCACACGGCCGCATGCAGCTGGCCGATATCGCAGCGGCCATCAAGCCGGATGACCCCCACTTCGCGCGCACCCGGCTGCTCTGCCTCGAAAACACCTGGAACGGCCACCCCATGCCGCAGGACTACCTGCAGCAGGCCACCGATCTGGCGCGCCAGCATGGCCTGGCCACCCACCTCGACGGTGCCCGGGTGTTCAATGCCGCCGTGGCCGATGCCGGCCCGGGCGGTGACGTGCCGGCCGCCCTGCGCCGCATCGTCGACCGCTTCGACAGCGTGTCGGTGTGTTTCAGCAAGGGTCTGGGTGTGCCGGTGGGCTCGGCCCTGTGCGGTTCGCGCGAGCTGATCGACCGTGCCCGGCGCTGGCGCAAGATGGTCGGCGGTGGTCTGCGCCAGTCCGGCCTGCTGGCCGCCGCTGCGAGCCATGCCCTGGACCACCATGTGCAACGCCTGGCCGACGACCATGCCCTGGCGCAGCGGCTGGCCAGCGGCCTGCAGGGCATCGACGGCCTGCGGGTGCGGTCGGCGCAGACCAACATCGTGTTCGTCGATGTCGATGGTGGCCGCGGCCCCGACCTGCTGGCCCATCTGGCGCTCGACGGCGTGCTGGCCACCGGATTGATCGGCCTGCGCTTCGTGACCCATCTGGACGTCGATGCCGAGGGTGTCGACCGCGCCGTTGCCAGCGTGCGCCGCTTCTTCGCCTTGCCCGCGAAGGCGGAGGCATCGACCGCAGCCGCAGCCCCTGCGGTCTACTGAGCTGCAGCGCGATGCCGGACCTGCCGCAGCTCCTGTTGTTCATGGCGGCCGGCTGGCTGCTCAACCTGACGCCGGGGCCGGACGTGCTCTACATCGTCGGCAGTTCGCTGCGGCAGGGTGCGCGCGCCGGCATGGTGGCTGCGCTCGGCATCTTCGCCGGCTGCTTCGTGCACGTGGCCGTGGCCACTGTCGGACTGGGTGCGCTGCTGGCGACATCGACCACCGCCTTCACCGTGGTCAAGGTGATCGGCGCG
Source organism: uncultured Hydrogenophaga sp. (assembly GCF_958439165.1). Taxonomy (GTDB): domain Bacteria; phylum Pseudomonadota; class Gammaproteobacteria; order Burkholderiales; family Burkholderiaceae_C; genus Hydrogenophaga. Next base: position 14,422 of record NZ_OY288116.1, read on the forward strand.
ACCTACCTGGTCTGGATGGGCTGGCGTCTGCTGCGTTCGGCACCGGGCAGCTGGAGCCCGCAGGCCGCCGCCCGTGCGGCCCCCCTACCCCGGGTGTTCTGGCACGGCTTCCTGACCAACGTGCTCAACCCCAAGGTGGCGCTGTTCTTCCTCGCCTTCCTGCCCCAGTTCATTGCTCCGGATGCGCCGGACAAGACGCTGGCCTTCCTGGCCCTGGGTCTGCTGTTCAGCATCAATGCGCTGCCGGTCACGCTGGGCTACGCCTGGCTGTCGGCCTGGGCGGCCCGTCGGGTCGACCGTGTGCGCCGCGCCATGCACTGGATGGACCGCGCCAGCGGCGTGCTGTTCATCGGCTTCGGTGTGCGCCTGGCGCTGACCGATGCTCCCGCTACCTGAACCCACCTCCCCATCCATCCCTGTCGGAGACCGACCCATGCCAGGCCACAAGATCACGCCGCAGGAAGCCCTGCAGCGCACCATCGAACACCGCGAGATCTTCCATGACGAGATGCTGCACCTCATGCGCATGATCATGGGCGGCGAGATGTCCCCGGTCATGATGGCCGCGCTCATCACCGGCCTGCGCGTCAAGAAGGAAACCATCGGCGAGATCACGGCCGCCGCCCAGGTCATGCGCGAGTTCTCCACCAAGGTGAACGTGGCCGACAAGACCCATCTGGTGGACATCGTGGGCACCGGCGGCGATGGCTCGCACACCTTCAACATCAGCACCTGCAGCATGTTCGTGGCTGCAGCGGCTGGCGCCCGTGTCAGCAAGCATGGCGGGCGCAGCGTCTCCAGCAAGAGCGGCAGCGCCGACGTGCTGGAGAGCCTGGGCGTGAACATCAACCTCTCCCCGGAGGCCATCGCCCGCTGCATCGAGCAGGTCGGCGTGGGGTTCATGTTCGCGCCCAACCACCACCCGGCCATGAAGAACGTGGCCCCGGTGCGCAAGGAGCTGGGCATCAAGACCATCTTCAACATCCTGGGTCCGCTGACCAACCCGGCCAGCGCGCCCAACATCCTGATGGGCGTGTTCCACCCCGATCTGGTGGGCATCCAGGTGCGCGCCCTGCAACGTCTGGGTGCCGAGCATGCGGTGGTGGTGTACGGCCGCGACGGCATGGACGAGGTCTCCCTGGGCGCGGCCACGCTGGTGGGCGAGCTGCGCCACGGCGAAATCAGCGAGTACGAGATCCACCCCGAAGATTTCGGGCTGACCATGGCCAGCAACCGCGCCTTGCGGGTCGACACGCCCGAAGCATCGCGCGAGATGCTGCTGGGCGTGCTGCAGTGCAGGCCCGATGCGGCGCTGAAGGCCGCCAGCGACATCGTCTGCCTGAATGCCGGCGTGGCGCTGTACGCCGCCAATGTGGTGCCCGACATGAAGGCCGGCATCGCACTGGCGCGCCAGACCCTGGACAGCGGGGCCGCCATCGCCAAGCTCGAACAACTCAAGACCTTTGCCGCCTGAACGGAACCGACATGAGCGACATCCTCAACCGCATCGTGGCGGTCAAGCACGAAGAGATCGCCGCAGCCCGCAAGAAGAAGCCGCTGGAACTGGTGCGTGCCGACGCCGAAAGCCGCATCCTGACCCGCGACTTCGAGGGTGCGCTGCGCCAGCGCATCGCGCGCGGCCAGCCGGCGGTGATCGCCGAAGTCAAGAAGGCCAGCCCCAGCAAAGGCGTGCTGCGCGAAGACTTCATTCCGGCCGACATCGCCCAAAGCTACGCCGAGGGCGACGGCACGATCGGTGCGGCCTGCCTGTCGGTGCTGACCGACCGGCAGTTCTTCCAGGGCAGTGCCGACTACCTCAAGCAGGCCCGCGCCAGCTGCGACCTGCCGGTGCTCCGCAAGGATTTCATGGTCGACGCCTACCAGGTCTTCGAGGCGCGATCGATGGGGGCCGATGCCATCCTGCTGATCGCTGCCTGCCTGGACGACGCGCAGATGGCCGATCTGGAGGCGATCGCCCGCAGCCTGCACATGGCGGTGCTGGTGGAAGTGCACGACCGCGCCGAACTGGACCGGGCGCTCAGGCTCAAGACCCCGCTGGTGGGCATCAACAACCGCAACCTGCGCACCTTCGAGGTCTCGCTGGAGACCACGCTGTCGATGCGGGCCGACGTGCCGGCCGACCGCCTGCTGATCACCGAGTCCGGCGTCCTGACGCGCGACGACGTGCACACCCTGCGGGATGCCGGCGTGAATGCCTTTCTGGTGGGCGAGGCCTTCATGCGCGCACCCGATCCGGGTCTGGCGCTGGCCGAGCTGTTCGCCGACTGAGGTCCGCCGTGTTCCACGACCGGCTGATGGATGCCGATCTGGCGGCCTGGCCGGTCGACCCGGGCTGGATCGGCGTGCGCGATGCGTTTGCCGCATCCACCGACGGGCGTTCGCTAGCGAGCTACCTGGGTGAGCGGCTGCGAGCAGGCGCCGCCGTCTACCCGCCGCATCCCCTGCGGGCGCTGACGCTGACGCGGCCGGCCGACGTGCGGGTCGTCATCCTGGGGCAGGACCCGTATCACGGCCCGGGCCAGGCCGAAGGGCTGGCCTTCTCGGTCGCGCCCGGCATCAAGCCGCCGCCGAGCCTGCGCAACATGTTCGTTGAGCTGCAGCGCGATCTGCAGCTCCCGGTGCCTGCCAGCGGATCGCTGGTCCGCTGGGCCGAGCAGGGCGTGTTGTTGCTCAACACCTGCCTCACCGTCGAGGATGGCCAGGCCGCCAGTCACGCTGGCCGGGGCTGGGAGATCTTCACCGACGCCGTGATCCGGCATTGCAGCCAGACCGGAGCGGCCAAGGCTTTCCTGCTGTGGGGCGCGCATGCCCAGAAAAAACAGACGCTGATCGACGCCGCCCGGCACCTCGTCCTTCAGGCCAATCACCCCTCGCCGCTCTCAGCCCGGCGCCCGCCGACCCCATTTCTGGGTTGCGGGCATTTTTCGGCCGTGAACCGGTGGCTGGCTGCTCAGGAACGGCCCCCGGTGCGCTGGTGACTTGACCCCGGGATGCAAACAGGGGCTGCACGCCGTCAAAAAACCGTGGCATAATCAAAGGCTTCGCGACGGAGGGGTGCCCGAGTGGCTAAAGGGGGCAGACTGTAAATCTGTTGGCTTACGCCTACGCTGGTTCGAATCCAGCCTCCTCCACCAGCGATACGAGAGATGGTTAGCCAGCGGTTGTTGCAACTGACAGCGCGGCGGGAGTAGTTCAATGGTAGAACCCCAGCCTTCCAAGCTGATGACGCGGGTTCGATTCCCGTCTCCCGCTCCAGGTTGCGCTGCCTGCAGTTGCTGACCTCGTAGATTTCAAGAAGACGGCGGCCTGTCCGACGTCCTCGCCCATGTGGCTCAGTGGTAGAGCACTCCCTTGGTAAGGGAGAGGTCGCGGGTCCGATTCCCGCCATGGGCACCAAGTTTTCCTTTCCAGGATCCTGTTTAGGTTTTGGTGTTTCGGCAAACTCGTTTTTGGAGCTGAAAGATGGCAAAAGAGAAATTTGAGCGGACCAAGCCGCACGTCAACGTGGGCACCATCGGTCACGTGGACCACGGCAAGACGACCCTGACGGCGGCCATCACCACTGTGCTGGCGGCCAAGTTCGGCGGCGCAGCCAAGGCGTACGACCAGATCGACGCGGCTCCGGAAGAGAAGGCGCGCGGCATCACCATCAACACCGCGCACGTCGAGTACGAAACGGCCAACCGCCACTACGCTCACGTGGACTGCCCCGGCCACGCCGACTATGTGAAGAACATGATCACCGGTGCTGCCCAGATGGACGGCGCCATTCTGGTGTGCTCGGCCGCTGACGGCCCGATGCCCCAGACCCGCGAGCACATCCTGCTGGCGCGTCAGGTGGGCGTGCCTTACATCATCGTGTTCCTGAACAAGTGCGACATGGTCGACGACGCCGAGCTGCTCGAGCTGGTCGAGATGGAAGTGCGGGAGCTGCTGTCCAAGTACGACTTCCCCGGTGACGACACCCCCATCGTCAAGGGTTCGGCCAAGCTGGCGCTGGAAGGCGACAAGGGCGACCTGGGCGAGCAGGCCATCATGCGTCTGGCCGATGCGCTGGACAGCTACATCCCCACCCCGGAGCGTGCCGTGGACGGCGCCTTCCTGATGCCGGTGGAAGACGTGTTCTCGATCTCGGGTCGCGGCACCGTGGTGACCGGTCGTATCGAGCGCGGCATCGTCAAGGTCGGCGAGGAAATCGAGATCGTCGGTATCGCTGTCACCCAGAAGACCACCTGCACCGGCGTGGAGATGTTCCGCAAGCTGCTGGACCAGGGCCAGGCTGGCGACAACGTCGGCATCCTGCTGCGCGGCACCAAGCGCGAGGAAGTGCAGCGCGGCCAGGTGCTGTGCAAGCCCGGCTCGATCAAGCCGCACACCCACTTCACCGGTGAGGTGTATGTGCTGAGCAAGGACGAGGGCGGCCGCCACACCCCGTTCTTCAACAACTACCGTCCGCAGTTCTACTTCCGCACGACCGACGTCACGGGCTCCATCGAGCTGCCGAAGGACAAGGAAATGGTCATGCCGGGTGACAACGTGTCGATCACCGTCAAGCTGATCGCCCCGATCGCCATGGAAGAAGGCCTGCGCTTTGCCATCCGCGAAGGCGGCCGTACCGTCGGCGCCGGCGTCGTGGCCAAGATCATCGAGTAATTGCCGCCCGCAAGGGGCATCCGGCCAGTAGGGGTATAGCTCAATTGGCAGAGCGTCGGTCTCCAAAACCGAAGGTTGTAGGTTCGATTCCTACTGCCCCTGCCACCTGACGGTGAAATCGCGGAACCCGGGTTCCGCTCACTTTCAAGTGGTCCAACAAGCCCACCGAAGTCCTGAGGACCTCTGGTGGGCTTGCGTGTCTCAAGGTTTTGCCTTTCGGGCGCGCTGACTGCCTCACATTTTCTGGATCCACATGGCCACTTCCGAAGTTCAAACCGTACAGTCCGGCGCCGACAAAGCCAAGCTGGCCGCGGCCATCGCCCTGCTGCTGGCCGGGTTCGTCGGCTTCTACCTGCTGGCAGGCCAGGCGGCCTGGGTGCGCTGGATCGCTCTGCTGGCGGGCGTCATCGCGGCTGTGGTGGTGTTCGGTGTGTCCGAGCCGGGCCGTCAGCTGGTGGCATTCGGCCGTGATGCCTGGCGAGAGGTGAAGAAAGTCGTCTGGCCGGCCCGCAAGGAGGCGATGCAGATGACCGCGTACGTGTTCGCGTTCGTGGTGGTCATGGCGCTGTTCCTCTGGCTGACCGACAAGACCCTGGAGTGGGTGTTTTACGACCTGATCCTGGGCTGGAGAAAATGATGACCGAGCAACAAAGCCCCGTGACCCCCGCTGAAGGCATGCGCTGGTATGTGGTGCATGCCTATTCGGGCATGGAGAAGGCCGCCGAGCGGAACATCCTCGAGCGCATCAACCGCGCCGGCATGCAGGACAAGTTCGGCCGCATCCTCGTTCCCACCGAAGAGGTGGTCGAGATGAAGAACGGCCAGAAGCGCACCACCGAACGCAAGTTTTTCCCCGGCTACGTGCTGGTGGAAATGGTCATGGACGACGACACCTGGCACCTGGTGAAGCACACCAACAAGGTGACCGGTTTCGTGGGCGGTGCCAAGAACCGTCCCGCACCGATCTCCGAGGAAGACGTCCAGAAGATCGTCAACCAGATGCAGGAAGGCACCGACAAGCCGCGCCACAAGGTGGAGTTCGTGGTCGGCGAGTACGTCCGCGTCAAGGAAGGTCCGTTCACCGACTTCAACGGCACCGTTGAAGAAGTCAACTACGAGAAGAACAAGATGCGCGTGTCGGTGACCATCTTCGGTCGCGCCACGCCGGTCGAGCTCGAGTTCAGCCAAGTCGAGAAGACCTGACGTTTCCTGCCGCAGGCGGGTCGACCCGGCGCCTGTGGCTGATCATCCCCCGGGTTTCAACCGCGAGGAGGTTGTCTTGATGGCAGCCGTCTGCACTCGCAGGAGCTAAAACATGGCGAAGAAAATCGTCGGCTTCATCAAGCTGCAAGTCCCAGCTGGTAAGGCCAACCCCTCTCCCCCGATCGGTCCGGCGCTGGGTCAGCGCGGCCTGAACATCATGGAGTTCTGCAAGGCGTTCAACGCCCAGACCCAGGGCGTCGAACCCGGTCTGCCGCTGCCGGTGGTGATCACCGCCTTCGCGGACAAGAGCTTCACCTTCATCATCAAGACCCCGCCGGCCACGACCCTCATCAAGAAGGCCATCAAGCTGGACAAGGGTTCGCCTGTGGCGAACAAGCAGAAGGTCGGCAAGATCACCCGGGCCCAGCTCGAGGAAATCGCCAAGACCAAGATGAAGGACATGACCGCAGCCGATCTGGACGCCGCCGTGCGGACCATCGCCGGTTCGGCCCGTTCGATGGGCGTGATTGTGGAGGGCGTGTGAGATGGCCAAGCTGACCAAAAAACAGAAAGCCTTCGAAGGCAAGGTTGACAGCAACAAGCTGTACCCGCTGGGCGACGCCCTGGCCATCGTCAAGGAATGCGCCAACGCCAAGTTCGACGAGTCGATCGACGTGGCCATCCAGCTGGGCGTGGACGCCAAGAAGTCTGACCAGGTGGTGCGCGGCGCCGTCGTGATGCCCAACGGCACCGGCAAGACCAAGCGCGTGGCCGTGTTCGCCCAGGGTGCCAAGGCTGAAGAAGCCAAGGCCGCTGGCGCCGACGTGGTCGGCATGGACGACCTGGCTGCCGACGTGAAGGCCGGCAAGATGGACTTCGACGTGGTGATCGCCTCGCCGGACGCCATGCGCATCGTGGGTACCCTGGGTCAGATCCTGGGCCCGCGCGGCCTGATGCCCAACCCCAAGGTCGGCACCGTCACCCCTGACGTCGCCACGGCCGTGAAGAACGCCAAGGCCGGTCAGGTGCAGTTCCGCGTCGACAAGGCCGGCATCGTGCACGGCACCATCGGCCGCCGCTCCTTCGACGCCGACAAGCTGCAGGGCAACCTGGCTGCGCTGATCGATGCACTGAACAAGGCCAAGCCGGCCACCAGCAAGGGTGTGTACCTGCGCAAGGTGGCTGTGTCCTCGACCATGGGCGTGGGCGTTCGCGTCGACACCCAGACCATCTCGGCGTGATCGCCTGAGCAGGTGAACGAATTCGGGCCCTTCGGGGTCCGGGTGTGGTGGGCCCCGGGGTGGCGCAAGCTGTCCGGGGGGCCATCCAAGACCGTTGGTGCTGGCGCGAGCCGGCTTAATTGTGAAATGCCAACGCAGATGGCGATCCCGCTGCAGATGGAATCGATTGATTTCTGAACACAGTTGGTCGCTGCAACGAGGCGTGTGCCGGGCAGCAGTCCGGTGCACATTGAAGGAGTAGACCTTGAGTCTGAATCGCAGTGAGAAAGAAGCGGTCATTTCCGAAGTGACCAGCCTCGCCGCAAAAGCTCAAACGCTTGTGATCGCGGAATACCGCGGCATCACGGTGGCGTCCATGGACAAACTGCGCGTGACCGCCCGCAGCAACGGTGTGAGCCTGAGTGTTCTGAAGAACACCCTGGCCCGCCGCGCTGTGGCTGGCAGCCCGTTTGAAGTGGCCGTCGACCAGATGACCGGCCCGCTCGTCTATGGCTTCTCCGAAGACGCTGTGGCCGCCGCCAAGGTGGTGGCCGATTTCGCGAAAACCAACGACAAGCTGGTGATCCGCGCAGGCGTCTACGGTGGCAAAGTCCTGGACGTCAACGGCGTCAAGCAACTGGCCAGCATCCCTACCAAGGAAGTGCTGCTGTCCCAGCTGTGTGGCTTGCTCAAGTCCCCGATCTCCCGCACCGCTGTGGTGCTGGGCGCTCTGGCGACGAAAAAAGGCGAAGGCGCTGCCGAACCGGCAGCCGAGGCTGCTGCTGCCTGATCGGCACGGCACGTTCCCCAACCCATTGTTTTAGGAAATCAAAATGGCATTCGATAAAGACGCATTTCTGACGGCTCTCGACAGCATGACCGTCATGGAACTCAACGACCTGGTGAAAGCCATCGAAGAGAAGTTCGGCGTGTCCGCCGCCGCCATGGCCGCTCCGGCCGCCGGCGGTGCCGCTGCCGGTGCAGCAGCTGCTGAAGAGAAGACCGAGTTCAACGTCGTGCTGACCGAAGCCGGCGCCAACAAGGTGTCCGTCATCAAGGCCGTGCGCGAAATCACCGGTCTGGGTCTGAAGGAAGCCAAGGACCTGGTCGACGGCGCCCCGAAGAACGTGAAGGAAGCCATCGCCAAGGCCGACGCTGAAGCCGCCGTGAAGAAGCTGGTGGAAGCCGGTGCCAAGGCCGAACTGAAGTAATTCGGTTCCCGGCAGGGGCTGGAGTGCCTGAAAGGGCCTCCAGCCTTTGGTGCTTTCAGGACACCGATAAGCTGGTTCCCCGGAGCCGCCTTATCCGTGTCTTCTGACCCCGACTGCAGAAGACCACTTGGTTCGGGCCCGCGTGCAACGCGCGGGCCGTCCGCCAACGGCAGGTAGTGGCCTGCCGCCAAGAACGCCGCCGCGTGCCCCCGGCACGGTCGTGCCGACAGTCGCCGAAGACCTCAAGCCCGGAGATCTCATGGCCACCGCATCGAAATATTCATACACCGAACGCAAGCGCATCCGAAAGAGCTTCGGCACGCGCGAGAACGTGCTGACGATCCCCTATCTGCTGCAGATGCAGAAGGACGCCTACACCGCCTTCCTGCAGGCCGACATGGCGCCCAAGCAGCGCACCAACGAGGGTCTGCAGGCTGCCTTCCAGGCCGCCTTCCCGATCGTTTCGCACAACGGCTTCGTGGAGATGAAGTTCGTCGAGTACAACCTGGCCAAGCCGGCGTTCGACGTGCGCGAGTGCCAGACCCGCGGTCTGACGTTTGCCTCGGCCGTGCGCGCCCGGGTGCAGCTGATCATCTATGACCGCGAGTCGTCGACCGCGCAGTCCAAGGTGGTCAAGGAAGTCAAGGAGCAGGAGGTCTACATGGGCGAAGTGCCCCTGATGACCGACAAGGGTTCCTTCATCATCAACGGCACCGAGCGGGTGATCGTTTCCCAGCTGCACCGTTCGCCGGGTGTGTTCTTCGAGCACGACAAGGGCAAGACGCACAGCTCGGGCAAGCTGCTGTTCTCGGCCCGCATCATTCCTTACCGCGGTTCCTGGCTGGACTTCGAATTCGATCCGAAGGACGTGCTGTTCTTCCGCGTCGACCGCCGCCGCAAGATGCCGGTCACCATCCTGCTCAAGGCCATCGGCCTGACGCCGGAGACCATCCTGGCGAACTTCTTCGTCAACGACCACTTCCGCCTGATGGACAGCGGCGCCCAGATGGCGTTCGTCGCCGAGCGCCTGCGTGGCGAGGTGGCCCGCTTCGACATCACCGACAAGTCGGGCAAGGTGGTCGTGGCCAAGGACAAGCGCATCACCGCGCGCCACACCCGCGAGCTGGAGCAGTCCGGCACCACCCACATCAGCGTGCCGGAAGACTTCCTGATCGGCCGCGTGGTGGCCAAGAACGTGGTCGACCCCGACACTGGCGAGATCATTGCCAAGGCCAACGACGAACTGACCGAAGCGCTGCTGAAGAAGCTGCGCTCGGCCGGCGTGCAGGACCTGCAGTGCATCTACACCAACGAACTCGACCAGGGCGCTTACATCAGCCAGACCCTGCGCATCGACGAGACGGTGGACGAGTTTGCCGCCCGCGTGGCCATCTACCGCATGATGCGCCCCGGCGAGCCGCCGACCGAAGACGCGGTCCAGGCCCTGTTCCACCGCCTGTTCTACAACCCGGACACCTACGACCTGTCGCGCGTGGGCCGCATGAAGTTCAACGCCCGCGTGGGCCGCGACGAAGCCACCGGTCCGATGGTCCTGTCCAACGACGACATCCTGGCCGTGGTGAAGATCCTGGTGGATCTGCGCAACGGCCGTGGCGAGGTGGACGACATCGACCACCTGGGCAACCGCCGCGTGCGTTGCGTCGGCGAACTGGCCGAGAACCAGTACCGCACCGGTCTGGCCCGTATCGAGAAGGCCGTGAAGGAGCGTCTGGGCCAGGCCGAGCAAGAGCCGCTGATGCCGCATGACCTGATCAACTCCAAGCCGATCTCTGCGGCGCTCAAGGAGTTCTTCGGTGCGTCCCAGCTGTCGCAGTTCATGGACCAAACCAACCCGCTGGCCGAGATCACCCACAAGCGCCGCGTGTCGGCCCTGGGCCCGGGCGGTCTGACCCGTGAGCGCGCCGGCTTCGAGGTGCGTGACGTGCACGTCACCCACTACGGCCGTGTGTGCCCGATCGAGACGCCGGAAGGCCCGAACATCGGCCTGATCAACTCGCTGGCCCTGTACGCCCGCCTCAACGAATACGGCTTCATCGAGACGCCGTACCGCCGCGTGGTGGACAGCAAGGTCACCAACCAGATCGACTACCTGTCGGCCATCGAGGAAGGCAAGTACGTCATCGCCCAGGCCAACGCGGCCCTGGACGCCGACGGTCGCCTGACCGAAGAGCTGGTGTCGGCCCGTGAGAAGGGCGAATCCATCCTGACCTCGCCCGACACCATCCAGTACATGGACGTGTCGCCGGCGCAGATCGTCTCGGTGGCGGCCTCGCTGGTTCCGTTCCTGGAGCACGACGACGCCAACCGCGCACTGATGGGCGCGAACATGTCGCGCCAGGCCGTGCCGGTGCTGCGTCCCGAGAAGCCGCTGGTGGGTACCGGCATCGAGCGCGTGGCTGCCATCGACTCCGGCACCGTCGTCACCGCCAAGCGCGGTGGTGTGGTGGACTATGTCGATGCCACCCGCATCGTGATCCGCGTGAACGACGCCGAGGCCGTGGCCGGTGAAGTGGGCGTGGACATCTACAACCTGATCAAGTACCAGCGTTCCAACCAGAACACCAACATCCACCAGCGCCCCATCGTCAAGAAGGGCGACGCGCTGGCCAAGGGTGACGTGATCGCCGACGGTGCCTCCACCGACCTGGGCGAGATCTCGATCGGCCAGAACATGCTGATCGCGTTCATGCCCTGGAACGGCTACAACTTCGAGGACTCGATCCTGATCTCCGAGCGCGTCGTCGCCGACGACCGCTACACCAGCATCCACATCGAGGAGCTGGTGGTGATGGCCCGCGACACCAAGCTGGGCGCCGAGGAAATCACCCGCGACATCCCGAACCTGGCCGAGCAGCAGCTCAACCGCCTGGACGACAGCGGCATCATCTACGTGGGTGCCGAAGTGCTGCCGGGCGACGTGCTGGTGGGCAAGGTCACGCCGAAGGGCGAGACCACGCTGACGCCGGAAGAGAAGCTGCTGCGCGCCATCTTCGGCGAGAAGGCGTCCGACGTGAAGGACACCTCGCTGCGCGTGGACCAGGGTTCGCAGGGCACCGTGATCGACGTGCAGGTGTTCACCCGCGAAGGCATCCAGCGCGACAAGCGCGCCCAGCAGATCATCGACGACGAGCTCAAGCGCTTCCGCCTCGACCTGAACGACCAGCTGCGCATCGTCGAGGCCGACGCCTTCGACCGTATCGAGAAGCTGCTGACCGGCAAGGTCGCCAACGGCGGCCCCAAGAAGCTGTCCAAGGGCACCACCATCGACAAGGCGTACCTCGCCGACGTCGAGAAGTACCACTGGTTCGACATCCGCCCGGCCGACGAGTCGGTGGCTGCCCAGCTGGAGTCGATCAAGAACTCCATGGAGCAGACCCGCCACAGCTTCGACCTGGCTTTCGAAGAGAAGCGCAAGAAGCTCACCCAGGGTGACGAGCTGCCGGCCGGCGTGCTCAAGATGGTCAAGGTCTACCTGGCCGTCAAGCGCCGCCTGCAGCCTGGCGACAAGATGGCCGGCCGCCACGGCAACAAGGGCGTGGTGTCCAAGATCGTTCCGGTCGAGGACATGCCCTACATGGCCGACGGCACTCCCGCCGACATCGTGCTCAACCCGCTGGGCGTGCCCTCGCGGATGAACGTGGGTCAGGTGCTGGAAGTGCACCTGGGCTGGGCCGCCAAGGGCCTGGGCCAGCGCATCGGCGACATGCTCCAGCACGAAGCCAAGGCCGCCGAGATCCGCCAGTTCCTCGAAACCGTCTACAACCAGGCCGGCAAAAAGGAAGACCTCTCCAACCTGTCGGACGCCGACGTGTTCGAGATGGCCGGCAACCTGCAGACCGGCGTGCCGTTCGCCACCCCGGTGTTCGACGGTGCCTCGGAAGACGAGATCCGCGCCATGCTCAAGCTGGCCTATCCGGACGACATCGCCGAGCGCAAGGGCCTCACCGCCACCCGCACCCAGGCGCAGCTGTACGACGGCCGCACCGGTGATGCCTTCGAGCGCAAGACCACCGTGGGCTACATGCACTTCCTGAAGCTGCACCACCTGGTCGACGACAAGATGCACGCCCGCTCCACCGGCCCGTACTCCCTGGTCACCCAGCAGCCGCTCGGCGGCAAGGCGCAGTTCGGTGGTCAGCGTTTCGGCGAGATGGAGGTGTGGGCGCTGGAAGCCTACGGCGCCTCGTACATCCTGCAGGAAATGCTCACCGTCAAGTCGGACGACGTGCAGGGCCGCACCAAGGTGTACGAGTCCATCGTCAAGGGCGAGCACACGATCGACGCCGGCATGCCCGAGTCGTTCAACGTGCTGGTCAAGGAAATCCGTTCGCTCGGTATCGACATCGAGCTCGAGCGTTCGTGATTCACTGAAGAAAAGGAAACAGACCCATGAAATCCTTGCTCGACCTGTTCAAGCAGTTCACGCCCGACGAGCACTTCGATGCGATCCGCATCGGCCTCGCTTCGCCGGAAAAAATCCGCTCGTGGTCCTTCGGTGAAGTCAAGAAGCCCGAGACCATCAACTACCGCACGTTCAAGCCCGAGCGTGACGGCCTGTTCTGCGCCAAGATCTTCGGTCCCATCAAGGACTACGAGTGCCTGTGCGGCAAGTACAAGCGCCTGAAGCACCGCGGCGTGATCTGCGAGAAGTGCGGCGTTGAAGTGACCCAGACCAAAGTGCGCCGCGAGCGCATGGGCCACATCGATCTGGCTGCGCCCTGCGCCCACATCTGGTTCCTGAAGTCGCTGCCGTCGCGTCTGGGCCTGATCCTGGACATGACCCTGCGCGACATCGAGCGCGTGCTGTACTTCGAAGCCTATGTGGTGGTCGACCCGGGCATGACCCCGCTGAAGAAGTTCAGCATCATGTCCGAGGACGATTTCGACGCCAAGAAGCGCGAGTTCGGTGACGAATTCGTGGCCAAGATGGGCGCCGAAGGCATCAAGGAACTGCTGCAGGCGATCGATCTCGACATCGAGATCGAGAAGCTGCGCAACGACCTGACCGGCTCCGAGCTGAAGATCAAGAAGAACGCCAAGCGCCTGAAGGTGCTGGAAGCCTTCAAGAAGTCCGGCATCAAGCCCGAGTGGATGGTGCTGGACGTGCTGCCGGTGCTGCCGCCGGACCTGCGTCCGCTGGTGCCCCTGGACGGCGGCCGCTTCGCGACCTCCGACCTGAACGACCTGTACCGCCGCGTCATCAACCGCAACAGCCGCCTGCGTCGCCTGCTCGAACTCAAGGCGCCGGAGATCATTGCGCGCAACGAGAAGCGCATGCTGCAGGAAGCCGTGGACAGCCTGCTGGACAACGGCCGCCGTGGCAAGGCCATGACGGGCGCCAACAAGCGCGCCCTGAAGTCGCTGGCCGACATGATCAAGGGCAAGAGCGGTCGTTTCCGTCAGAACCTGCTGGGCAAGCGGGTGGACTACTCGGGCCGTTCGGTCATCGTGGTGGGCCCGACCCTGAAGCTGCACCAGTGCGGCCTGCCCAAGCTGATGGCCCTGGAACTGTTCAAGCCTTTCATCTTCTCGCGCCTGGAAGCCATGGGCATCGCCACCACCATCAAGGCGGCGAAGAAGGAAGTCGAAGCCGGCACGCCGGTGGTCTGGGACATTCTGGAAGAGGTCATCAAGGAGCACCCGGTCCTGCTGAACCGCGCGCCCACGCTGCACCGCCTTGGCATCCAGGCCTTCGAGCCGATCCTGATCGAAGGCAAGGCCATCCAGCTGCACCCGCTGGTCTGTGCCGCCTTCAACGCCGACTTCGACGGCGACCAGATGGCCGTCCACGTGCCGCTGTCGGTGGAAGCCCAGCTGGAAGCCCGCACCCTGATGCTGGCCTCCAACAACGTGCTGTTCCCGGCCAACGGCGAACCCTCCATCGTGCCGTCGCAGGACGTGGTGCTGGGTCTGTACTACGCCACCCGCGAGCGCATCAACGGCAAGGGCGAAGGGATGATCTTTGCCGACCTGGCCGAGCTGCAGCGCGCGCTGGACAACGGCGTGGTCGAGATCACGGCCAAGATCGCCGTGCGCCTGACCCAGTGGACCAAGGACAAGGAATCCGGCGAATTCGTGCCGCACCTCTCGCTGGTGGACACCACCGTGGGCCGTGCACTGCTGTCGGAAATCCTGCCCAAGGGCCTGCCTTTCGAGGTGCTGAACAAGGCACTGAAGAAGAAGGAAATCTCCAAGCTCATCAACATCTCCTTCCGCAAGTGCGGTCTGAAGGAGACGGTGGTGTTCGCCGACAAGCTGCTGCAGAACGGTTTCCGCCTGGCCACCCGCGCCGGCATCTCGATCGCGGTGGACGACATGCTGGTGCCCAAGGAAAAGGCCGGCGTGATCGAGCGTGCCGAAGCCGAGGTGAAGGAAATCGCCCAGCAGTACGCTTCCGGTCTGGTGACGGCCGGTGAGCGCTACAACAAGGTGGTGGACATCTGGGGCAAGGCCGGTGACGAGATCTCCAAGGTCATGATGGCCCAGCTGGCCAAACAGAAGACCATCGATCGCCACGGCAAGGAAGTGGACCAGGAGTCGTTCAACTCCATCTACATGATGGCCGACTCCGGTGCCCGCGGTTCTGCAGCCCAGATCCGTCAGCTGGCCGGCATGCGCGGCCTGATGGCCAAGCCCGACGGCTCCATCATCGAGACCCCCATCACGGCGAACTTCCGTGAGGGTCTGAACGTGCTGCAGTACTTCATCTCGACGCACGGTGCACGTAAGGGTCTGGCCGACACGGCGCTGAAGACCGCCAACTCCGGCTACCTGACCCGCCGTCTGGTGGACGTGACCCAGGATCTGGTGGTCAACCAGAACGACTGCGGCACCTCCAACGGCACGCTGATGCGCGCCATCGTCGAGGGTGGCGAGGTGATCGAGTCGCTGCGCGACCGCATCCTGGGCCGCACCACGGCCGAGGAAGTGATTCACCCCGAGACCCGCAAGACCCTGGTGCCGGCCGGCGAGATGCTGGACGAGGACCTGCTCGACATGCTCGAGGCCGCCGGTGTGGACGAGGTCAAGGTGCGCACCGCACTGACCTGCGAGACCCGTTTCGGCATCTGCGCCAAGTGCTATGGCCGTGACCTGGGCCGTGGCGGCCTGGTGAACATCGGCGAGGCGGTGGGCGTGATCGCTGCCCAGTCGATCGGCGAGCCGGGCACCCAGCTGACCATGCGCACCTTCCACATCGGTGGTGCGGCATCGCGTGCGGCCGTGGCCTCCAGCGTGGAAGCCAAGTCCAGCGGCGTGATCGGCTTCAACGCCACCATGCGCTACGTGTCCAACACCAAGGGCGAGCTGGTGGTGATCGCGCGTTCGGGCGAGATCATCATCTCCGACGAACATGGCCGCGAGCGCGAGCGTCACAAGGTGCCGTACGGCGCCATCCTGACCATCAAGCCCGACCAGAGCATCAAGGCCGGCACCATCCTGGCCAACTGGGACCCGCTGACCCGACCCATCATCACGGAATTCGCCGGTCAGGTGAAGTTCGAGAACGTGGAAGAGGGCCTGACCGTGGCCAAGCAGGTGGACGACGTCACCGGCCTGTCCACGCTGGTGGTGATCGATCCCAAGCGCCGCGGTGCCACCAAGGTGGTGCGTCCGCAGGTCAAGCTGGTCGACGCCAAGGGCCAGGAAGTCAAGATCCCCGGCACCGACCACTCGGTGACCATCGGCTTCCAGGTCGGCGCCCTGATCCAGGTGCGCGACGGTCAGGAAGTGGGCCCCGGCGAAGTGCTGGCCCGCATCCCGGTCGAAGGCCAGAAGACCCGCGACATCACCGGCGGTCTGCCGCGTGTGGCCGAGCTGTTCGAGGCCCGTTCGCCGAAGGACGCCGGCATCCTGGCCGAAATGACCGGTACCGTGTCGTTCGGCAAGGAGACCAAGGGCAAGATCCGCCTGCAGATCACCGATCCGGAAGGCAAGGTCTGGGAAGAGCTCATCCCCAAGGAAAAGAACATCCTGGTGCACGAAGGCCAGGTGGTCAACCGCGGCGAGAGCATCGTGGACGGTCCGGCCGACCCGCAGGACATCCTGCGCCTGCTGGGCATGGAAGAGCTGGCCCGCTACATCGTCGATGAAGTCCAGGACGTCTACCGCCTGCAGGGCGTGAAGATCAACGACAAGCACATCGAGGTGATCGTTCGCCAGATGCTGCGCCGTGTCGTGGTCGACGCCGTGGGCGATTCGTCCTACATCGCCGGCGAGCAGGTCGAGCGGTCCGAGATCCTCAACACCAACGACGCCCTGCGCGCCGACGGCAAGATCCCGGCCACCTACAGCAACGTGCTGCTGGGCATCACCAAGGCCTCGCTGTCGACCGACTCGTTCATCTCGGCGGCTTCCTTCCAGGAAACCACCCGGGTGCTGACCGAGGCGGCCATCATGGGCAAGCGCGACGAGCTGCGTGGCCTGAAGGAAAACGTGATCGTGGGTCGTCTGATCCCGGCCGGTACCGGCATGGCCTACCACGAGGCCCGCAAGGTCAAGGAGAAGATGGACGACGAAGAGCGCCGTGCCATCGCCGAGGCCGATGCGCTGTCCCTGGCGGCCGATCAGGCCGACGCGTCCAGCGCCAGCGAAGCCGCCGAGTGATCGTCAGCAACGGCGCCTGATCCGCTCAGGCCCCCAAGGCCCCCGGTCGCAAGGCCGGGGGCTTTTTTGTGGCCGGTCCCGCCATCGGCCTGCGCTATATTGGCCCGCACTTCAGCCATACCTCCGGGAGTTGTTCCATGTCGATCACCCAATGGATCCTGCTGGCCGCCGGCCTGTTCGTGCTCTTCTGGGCGGTCGGGGCCTACAACCGCCTGGTGACGCTCAAGAACGCCATCGCCAACGCGTTCGGCCAGATCGACGTGCAGCTCAAGCGCCGCCACGATCTCATCCCCAATCTGGTCGAGGTCGCCCGCCAGTACCTGGTGCACGAGTCACAGACGCTGGAAGCGGTCATTGCCGCTCGCAACCAGGCCCGCAATGCGGAGCAGGCCGCCGCTGCCGCTCCGCTGAGTGCCCAGGCGCTGGCGGCTCTGGCGGGTGCGGAGCAGACGCTGGGTGCTGCGCTGTCGAAATTGATGGTGGTGGTGGAGGATTACCCCGAACTCAAGGCCGACCAGAACCTGCGCGAGCTCAGCGAGGAACTCGCCAGCACCGAAAACCGCATCGGTTTTGCCCGCCAGGCCTACAACGACCAGGTGCTGCAGTTCAACGACGCAGCCACCCAGTTCCCGGCCCTCATCGTGGCCCGCCTGTTCGGCATGCTGCCGCAGGAAATGCTGGCCTCGACCACCAGCGAGGCCGAGCGCCAGCCGGTCAAGGTCCAGTTCTGAGGCAGTCCCGCCCATGCGTTTTTTTGAATCGCAGGCCGAAGCCCGGCGCCAGACGCGCCGGCTGCTGATCCTGTTCGGCGTGACGCTGGTGCTGCTGGTGGTGGCGGTGAACGCGGCGCTCGCCCTGGCCTGGGGGCTGACCTGGGCCTTCTGGATGCCCGGCCCCTTCACCCTGCCGGCGGGTTTCGTCGCGATCAACACATCCGTGGTGCTGCTGTTCGTGCTCGGCGGCTGGTGGCTGGAAACCTCGCGGCTGCAGCACGGCGGCGGCGTCGCCCTGGCACGCCAGCTGGGCGCGCGCGAAGCCAGGCCGTCGGGTGACTTCCATGAACAGCGCTATGTGCACATCGTCGACGAGCTGGCCATCGCGTCCGGGCTGCCTGCCCCGGCTGCGCTGGTGTTGCCGCGCGAGGGCGCCATCAATGCCCTGGCCGCCGGCTGGGATCCGTCGGACGCCGCCATTGCCGTCACCCAGGGCGCGCTGGATCACCTGACCCGTGAAGAAATGCAGGGCCTGGTGGCCCACGAGTTCAGCCACATCGGCGAGGGCGACACCCGCCTGAACATGCGCCTGTGCGGCATGGTGTTCGGGCTGGAGATGGTCTACCGGCTCGGGCAGGACCTGTGGGAAGCCGACGATGACGGCCGCCGCCATGCTGCTGCCCTGGCCGGGCTGGCCCTCATGGCCGCCGGCTGGCCGGGCTGGATGGCCGGCCATGCGCTGCAGGCGGCGGTGGCCCGCCAGCGCGAATACCTGGCCGACGCGCGTGCCGTCCAGTGGACCCGCAGCCGCGATGCGCTGGGTGGCGTGCTGCGCAAGGCACTGGCCCAGCGGGAACAGGGCAGCGAGGACCGCACGGGCTCCGCACAGGTGCAGCACATGCTGCTGCTGGGCAGCGAGGCCGGCGGCCTGCGCCACTGGTTCGATGCCCACCCGCCGCTGGTCCAGCGCATCCGCCGCATCTACGGCCGTCCGATGGCGCCCATTCCCCTTGGCGGGGCCGAGCGCCGCGCCGTCACCGACCCCACCGCATGACCGACCAGACGCCTGCCGTCCGGGCCACTTCGCCCGGACTGTCCCTGCTGCTGCAGCACACCGCCGAGGCCGTGCGCCAGGTCCAGCAGGGACGATCGCTGTCCGACGCCCTGCCCGAAGTGCCGTCCGCGCTGCGGCCCGCCGTGCAGTCACTGACCTTCCATGCCCTGCGCCACCTGGGGCTGAGCCGCGCGCTGGTGGCCCGCCTGGCCGACCGGACACCGGAGCCGGCCGTCCAGGCCTTGCTGATCAGTGCCGTGAGCCTGCTGGTGGCGCCGGCCGATGGTGTGCGGTACGCGCCTCACACGGTGGTCAACCAGGCGGTTGAGGCGGCGCGGCAGCACCGCCGGCTGCAACGGCAGGCCGGCTTCATCAATGCCTGTCTGCGTCGGTTGCTGCGCGAACATCTGGACCTGATGGCCGAGGTGGGTGCACAACCGGAGGCCCGTCACAACCATCCCCGCTGGTGGATCGAGCAGGTCCGGCGTGACCACCCCGACACCTGGGACAGCGTGCTGCAGGCCAGCCAGCAGCCGGGACCCATGACCCTGCGCGTCAACCGGCGCCGCATCGACCGGGCAGCCTATGCCGCGCGGCTCACCGAGGCGGGCATGGAGTCGCTGCCCACCGGCGACGACGGCCTGGTGCTGGCCCGACCCTGCCCGGTGGAGGGTCTGCCGGGCTGGCACGAAGGCCTTGTCTCGGTACAGGACGCCGCCGCGCAGATGGCAGCCAGCCTCCTGCTGGAAGGCCGCGAATGGGGTCCGCAGCACCGGGTGCTGGATGCCTGTGCCGCACCTGGCGGCAAGACCGCCCACCTGCTGGAGCGCGCCGATGTCGATCTGCTGGCCCTCGATGCCGATGCCGGCCGCGCCCGGCGCATCGACGAGACCCTGCAGCGCCTGGGCCTGCAGGCCCGGGTGAAGGCCGCCGATGCGGCCGACGTGGACAGCTGGTGGGACGGCAATCTGTTCGACGCGATCCTGCTCGATGCGCCCTGCACCGCATCGGGCATCGTGCGTCGCCACCCCGACGTGCGCTGGCTGCGCCGCGAAGCCGACGTGCCCGCCCTGGCAGCCCAGCAGCGCCGGCTGCTGGACGCCCTGTGGCCCCTGCTCAGACCCGGTGGCCGTCTGCTGTACGCCACCTGTTCGGTGTTCAGGGCCGAAGGGGAGGATCAGGTGCAAGCGTTTCTCGCGCGCCACACCGACGCCCGCCGGCATCCCTGCGCAGGCCATTTGCTGCCCGGCGCAGGCAGCCCGCCGGGGCAGTTCAACGACAATCCGCCGGGTGGACATGACGGTTTCTTCTACGCCCGGCTCGACAAGCCCGCTGCCTGAGGGCGGGCGGGCCTTCAACCGGGCGTGGCACGCCGCCGGGCGCCGCGTCTGGGCGGCCGTCGGCACCTTGATGCTCGGCCTGTGCCTGCTGGCAGACGCCCGCGCCAACCCGCAGGTCCAGCAGATGGCCCTGGAGCGGACCGCCGAAGGGCTCTACCTCAATGCCCGCCTCGGGCTGAGCGCCACCCCGGTGGTCGAGGACGCTCTGGTGCGCGGCGTGCCCCTGTACTTCGTGTGGCAGGTGGACGTGACCCGGTCCCGCTGGTACTGGGCTGACAAGCGCCTGATCAGTGCGGTGCGCGTGTTGCGGCTGGCCTACCAGCCCCTGACCCGGCGCTGGCGGGTGAGCCTGTCGACCGACAGCGGCGCAGCCGGCGGCGGGGCGGGCCTGCAGTACGCCGCCCACCAGAACCACGATTCCCTGGCCGACGCGCTGGCCAGCATCGGACGGCCCGGCCGCTGGCGCCTGCTCGATGCCACGCAGATCGAACCCGGGGAGACCCACCGCGCTGAAGTGGCGTTCCGGCTCGACCTCAGCCTGCTGCCCCGGCCCTTCCAGATCGGTCTGGGCAACGACCCGGACTGGACGGTGCAGTTCCTGCAGCGGCTGACCGTGCCCGACGCCATCGAACCCGACCGTTGACCGGCCGGGAGCCCGCCCCGTGAGCACCGCACCGAATCCCCGCCGCCAGGCCGTGGCCGCCCGCTGGGCCGTGGGGGCGGCACTGGTCTTCATGACCGGTGTGGGCATGGTGCTGCTGTTCCTGCTGACGCTGGCCACCCGCAACCGGGCGCTCTACGAGCAGAACTTCACCTGGCTGGTGGTCGTGAACGTGGCCGTGGCCGGCTTCCTGCTGCTGGTCATCGGCTGGCTCGCGGTGCGCCTCTTCCTGCGCCTGAAGCGTGGCAAGTTCGGCAGCCGGCTGCTGATCAAGCTCGCCGGGATCATCGGGCTGGTGGGGGTCCTGCCCGGCCTGCTGATCTACACCGTGTCCTACCAGTTCGTCTCGCGCTCCATCGAGAGCTGGTTCGACGTCAGGGTGGAGTCCGCACTGACGGCCGGACTCAACCTCGGGCGCACCACGCTCGACACCCTGACGGCGGACATGTCCAACAAGACACGGGTCGCGGCCGAGGGCCTCTCGCGCCTGTCCAACACCTCCGCGGTCTTCGCCCTGGACGACGTGCGCAACCAGCTCGGCGCGAGCGACGTGGTGCTGTGGGGCGCCAGCGGCCGCCCCATCGGCAGTGCCGGTGTCTCGCGTTTCGACATCAGCCCCGAACGGCCATCGGCGGCCTTGCTGCGCAACGTGCGCGAGGCGCGGGTGGTGGCCACGGTCGAAGGCCTGGAAGAGGGTGCCGACAGCGAGCTGGACGCTGCACTGGCGGCGCGTGAAGCGCGCATCCGCGTCACTGCGCTGGTCACGCCGCCGCCGTTTTCCTTCGGCAGCGAGCCGCGCTATCTGCAGGCGGTGGCGCCGCTGCCGTCTGCCCTGGTGATCGATGCGCTGGCGGTACAGCTGGCCAACCGCGAGTACCAGGAACGCGCACTGGCCCGGGAAGGCCTGCGCCGGATGTACATCGGCACGCTCACGCTGGCGCTGTTCCTGGCGGTGTTCGGCGCCATGCTGCTGGCGGTGCTGCTGGGCAACCAGCTGGTTCGGCCTCTGCTGGTGCTGGCCGAGGGCATGCGCGAGGTGGCTGCGGGCAACCTCAGCCCCAAGCAGGCCCTCACCTCGCGCGACGAGCTCGCCGGGCTGACCCGCACCTTCGCCCACATGACCCAGGACCTGTCGGATGCCCGCGCTGCCGTGCAGCGCAGCATGTCCGAGGTCGATGCGGCCCGCGACAACCTGCAGACCATCCTGGACAACCTGACTGCCGGCGTGGTGGTGCTCGATGAAGAGGGACGCCTGCGCAGTGTCAACCCCGGCGCCGAGCGCATCC
Source organism: uncultured Hydrogenophaga sp. (assembly GCF_958439165.1). Taxonomy (GTDB): domain Bacteria; phylum Pseudomonadota; class Gammaproteobacteria; order Burkholderiales; family Burkholderiaceae_C; genus Hydrogenophaga. Next base: position 36,409 of record NZ_OY288116.1, read on the forward strand.
TGCACATTCCGCTGGCGCTGCACATCGGCCAGCCGATGGCGGAACTGCCCGGCCTGGAGACCTTCGGCAGCGGCGTCCTGCAGCAGTTCGAACGTTTCCTGGGGGACCAGACGCCGCACGAAGGCGGCTACTGGCAGCAGAGTTTCGAGCTGTCGCCCAATGGCAATACGCCGTTCCACCAGGGCATCACCCTGATCGCGCGCGGCGCCCTGCTGCCGCGCAACGAGCGCCTGCTGGTGTTCGATGACGTGTCCGACATGGTGTCGGCCCAGCGTGCCCAGGCCTGGGGCGAAGTGGCCCGGCGTCTGGCCCACGAGATCAAGAATCCGCTCACGCCCATCCAGCTCTCGGCCGAGCGTCTGGCCATGAAGCTCGACGGCAAGGTGGCGGCGCCGGAGCAGGCGGTGCTGGACAAATCGGTGCGGACCATCGTCGACCAGGTCGACGCCATGAAGCGGCTGGTCAACGAATTTCGCGACTACGCCCGCCTGCCGGCCGCCCAGCTGCTGCCGGTGGACTTGAACGCGCTGCTGCGCGACATCCTGTCGCTCTACGACCATGCCGGCACGCCGGTGCGGCTGGAGCTGGCGGACGATCTGCCCATGGCCATGGCCGATGCTCAGCAGGTGCGACAGATCGTGCACAACCTGGTGCAGAACGCGCAGGACGCCATCGGCGCTCAGCCCGGCGCCGAGGTGCTGCTGCGAACCCGGCGCTCGGACAGCGGGCAGTGGGTGCGCCTGAGCGTGGTCGACCAGGGGCCCGGCTTTGCCGATCACATCCTCAAGCGGGCTTTCGAGCCATACGTCACCACCAAGAGCAAGGGGACCGGCCTGGGTCTGGCGGTGGTCAAGAAGATCATGGACGAGCACGGCGGTCGGGTGGACCTGAGCAACCGTGTCGTGGAGGGTCGCGTCACCGGTGCCCAAGTCTCGTTATCATTCGCAGTTGCGAATTGACAACAGCCCGCCGGGCGACAGACAGGGTGACATGGCAACGATTCTGGTAGTGGACGATGAACTGGGCATCCGGGACCTGCTCTCGGAGATCCTGAACGACGAAGGACACGCGGTCGAGCTGGCCGAAAACGCGGCCCAGGCACGCCAGATCCGGGCCAGCCTGCGTCCCGATCTGGTGTTGCTGGACATCTGGATGCCCGACACCGACGGCGTGACCTTGCTCAAGGAGTGGGCCAGCACCGGCCTGCTGACCATGCCGGTGATCATGATGAGCGGCCACGCCACCATCGACACTGCCGTGGAAGCCACCCGCATCGGTGCCAGCGCTTTCCTGGAAAAGCCGATCACGATGCAGAAGCTGCTCAAGGCCGTCGATCAGGGGCTGAACAAGACGCCGGTCAAGGCCGGCCCCACGCTGGCTGCTGCCGCCGCCGCACGCCCGGGCGGCCCGGTCTCCGAGTTCACGGTCGAGCAGGCCATGACCGCCAGCGTGGCCGGGGCACCGCTCCCGCTGGCCGGGAGCCTGGGCGACCTGGGCCCGCAGTCGCAGCAGCTGTTCAACCTGGACAGCCCGCTGCGCGAAGCCCGGGACGAGTTCGAGAAGGCCTACTTCGAGTACCACCTGGCCAAGGAGTCCGGTTCCATGACCCGGGTGGCCGAAAAGACCGGCCTGGAACGCACCCACCTCTACCGCAAGCTCAAGCAGCTCGGTGTGGACCTGGCCCGCAGCAAGCGGAACGCGCACTGAGATTTCGGTCCGAAAAATACTGCTATACTCGCCGGCTTACCAAGGCCCGGTAGCTCAGTTGGTAGAGCAGCGGATTGAAAATCCGCGTGTCGGTGGTTCGATTCCGCCCCAGGCCACCAGATTCCTTTGCGGGAATAGCTCAGTTGGTAGAGCGCAACCTTGCCAAGGTTGAGGTCGCGAGTTCGAATCTCGTTTCCCGCTCCAGACGCCATGGTCCTGGAACCATGCAGCCAAACGCCCGTCCCAGTGACGGGCGTTTGGCTTTCCGGGGATCGCTTTTTCCCGGTGCCCGCTGGAGAATGCCGTCATGAAATCCATACCCGCCCCCGTGTTGACCGGTCTGCTGGCCGCCCTGGCCGTCATGGCCTGGGTGCCATCCGCGGGCGCTCAGCAGGTGTACCGCTGCGAACAGGCCGATGGCCGTGTGGCCTACGCCGACACGCCTTGTCCGCGCACGGCCCGTCAGGCCCAGGTGGATGTGGCGCCCAACACGGTCGACACCGCTGCTGATCGGGAGCTGATGCTCAAGCAGGAAAACGATCGTCTTCGGGAGCAATTGCGCCGGGAGCAGGCTGCGGCCTCGAGACCCCAGCCGGTGGTGGTGCAGAACGCGGCGCCGGCCGACCGGGTCAACACGCCAGAATGCCGCAAGGCCCAGGAAGCCTACGAGACAGCCGCGTCGGCCATGACCAACACCGAGGCGTTCATCGAGGCCAAGCGCTCGGCGTTTTTCGCCACCTGCGGGCTGGCCGAGCCCGACCGCACCGTGGCCGCGCCCGCGCCGGTGATCGTCGTGCGGCCCCAGGGGCGGCCGCCGGTGTACCCCCAGCCCAAGCCGCAGCCGCAGGTCGACAAATGCCCGTCCGGGCCGGGTGATCTGCGCAATTGCGGCATCGTCAATGCCCGAGCGCGGGCCGCGGCCCAGGGCAAGCAGCCACCCCCGTTCTGAGGACTGGTCCCGCCGGTTCGCGCTCAGCGCCAGCCAGGCGCCTTCTTCAGCAGGAAGTTGAGCACCGGTGCGTCGGCCGGGCGCCCGTCGGCGGGGCGCCGGGTGCCGCGCAGTTCCTGCCCGCAGGCGGCCGGTTCGCCGATCCAGACCGCGTCCAGCGCCACACCGTCGGCGGATTCGTCGAAGTTCACCTCGCCGTCCACCACATCGCCTGACAGCAGGCCTTCGCGGTCGTTGCCGGTATCGGTGCGCTTGATGCGGCCTCGCACGCTGCCCTCGTATTCCGGGTGCCGCTCGAACAGCACGGCGCCGGTGGATACCGGCCGTTCGACCGTGCCGTTCTCTGGCCAGAGGCTGAGCTGCCACAGGCCGGACAGCCGGGCCGGTTCGAGGAAGGTCGGTGTCTCGCAGGCCGGGGCGGCGGCGGTGACAGCGGCCTGCGCATGGACCACGGATGCCGGGGTCCAGCAGACGAAAAATGCAGCGGCCAACGTGGCTGCGCGTGCGGTGGATGGGTGCAGGGATCGGTTCATCGGGCAGATGGATCGTTCTGGCGGTCCGCCTGTTCCCGCGCGCGCTGCGCAAATTCGGCGCGCAGCGCCTTGAGCTTCTCGCGCGGGTCTTCGCGCACGGTGGCCTGGTCGAGCGCCATTTCCGCGATGAAGCGGCTGGGGCTGCCCGGCACGCTTTCGCGTCCCTTCTTGCGCCGCTTGAGCCAGCTCACCGCCAGGGTGCGCTGCGCACGGGTGATGCCTACGTACATCAGGCGGCGTTCTTCCTGCAGGCGTTCGGCCAGCGCCTCGGCCGGCATATCGCTGTCGGCCTGGTCGGTCTTGAAGGGCAGCAGACCCTCGTTCACACCCACCAGCATCACATGCGGCCATTCCAGGCCTTTGGACGCGTGCAGGGTGGACAGCGTCACCACGTTCTGGTCCTGCTCCCGTTCGGACAGGGTGGACAGCAGGGCGATGGTCTGCACCACCTCCAGCAGGCTCTTGCGCTCGGATTCGGTGGTGGCGCCGGCCTCGTCCTCGATCTGGCCGCCGCAGCGCCCGGCGACCCAGTCGCAGAAGTCGGTCACGTTGGTCCAGCGGGCGGCGGCCACCTTGTCGTTTTCTTCGCTGTCCAGCAGGTGCTGTTCGTAGGCGATGTCCTTGAGCCAGTCGGTCAAGAACTGGCGTGCGGCCTCATGGCCCACGGTGTGGCGGGCGCGGTATTCCAGGTCGTTGATGCTGCGGCCGAACTCGTGCAGGGTGGCCACGGCGCGCGCCGGCAGGGCGGCCCCCAGCGAGTTCGAGAACAGCGCTTCGAACAGGCTGAGCTTGTACTGGGTGGCGAAGGTGCCGAGCTGCTGCAGCGTGGTGTGGCCGATGCCGCGCTTGGGCGTGGTGGCGGCGCGCATGAAGGCCGGGTCGTCGTCGTTGTTGACGATCAGCCGCAGCCAGGCGCAGAGGTCGCGGATCTCGGCGCGGTCGAAGAAGCTCTGGCCGCCCGAGACCTTGTAGGGGATGTTGGCCTTGCGCAGCGACTGCTCGAACGAGCGCGCCATGTGGTTGGCCCGGTACAGGATGGCGAAGTCGCGCCATTCCTTGTGCTGGCTGCTGGCGCGCAGGCTCTGGATGCGGGCCACGGCGCGTTCGGCCTCGTGGTCCTCGTTGTCGGCATCCACCACCCGCACCGGATCGCCCTCGCCGAGATCGCTCCACAGCGTCTTGGGAAACAGCTTGGGGTTGGGGCCGATCACGTTGTTGGCCGCGCGCAGGATGGCGCTGGTGGAGCGGTAGTTCTGCTCCAGCTTGATGACCTTGAGCTCGGGAAAGTCCTGCGGCAGGCGCTTGAGGTTGTCCAGCGTGGCGCCGCGCCAGCCATAGATGGACTGGTCGTCGTCGCCCACGGCAGTGAACCGGGCCCGTTCGCCCACCATCAGCTTGAGCAGCTCGTACTGGGTGGCGTTGGTGTCCTGGTATTCGTCCACCAGCACGTGGCCCATCTTGCGCTGCCATTTTTCGCGCACGGTCTCATGTTCGGTCAGCAGCTTCAAGGGCAGGCTGATCAGGTCGTCGAAATCCACCGCCTGGTAGGCGGTCAGGCGCTCTTCATACCGGACCATGATGGCCGCCGCCACGCGCTCGTTCTCGTCGCGCGCCTGCTTCAGCGCCTGCTCTCCGTTCAGCCCGGCGCTCTTCCAGGCGCTGATGGTCCATTGCCATTGCCGTGCAGTGGCCGCGTCGGTGGTGCCGCCGCAGTCCTTGAGCAGGCTGGTGATGTCGTCGGTGTCGAGGATGCTGAACTGCTTTTTGAGGCCCAGCGTTTCACCGTCTTCGCGCAGCAGGCGCACGCCCAGGGCGTGGAAGGTGCAGATCAGCACCTTCCTGGCGTCGCGCCCGACCAGCTGGCCGGCGCGTTCGCGCATTTCCGCCGCGGCCTTGTTGGTGAAGGTGATGGCCGCGATGCGGTCGGCGGCCAGGCCGGCCTGGATCAGGCGGGCGATCTTGTGGGTGATGACCCGGGTCTTGCCCGAGCCGGCTCCGGCCAGCACCAGGCAGGGGCCGCCCAGGTGGTTCACGGCTTCAAGCTGTGCAAGGTTCAGGCCGGCGGACATCAGGGCTCTCGGGCAAAGCCTTTGATGATACCGAGGGGTGTCGCTCGCTGCTGAGACAATCCCCCCGTGCTCAACGTCCTGCTCGTCACTTTTCCGTTCTTTGCGCTGGTGCTGGCCGGCTATCTCGCCGCCCGCCGCAAGATGCTGCCGCTGGAGGCCATTCCCGGGCTCAATGGCTTCGTGCTGTTCTTTGCGCTGCCCTGCATGCTGTTCCGCTTCGGCTCCACCACGCCGATCGCCCAGCTGCTGGATGCATCGGTGTTCGGCGTGTACCTGCTGTGTGGCCTGGTGATGGTGGCCGTGACCCTGGCCGTGACCCTGAACGAGCGAATCCGCTGGAACGACGGCGCCATGGGCGCGCTGGTGGCGGCGTTTCCCAATGCCGGTTTCATGGGCGTGCCGCTTCTGGCCGCCCTGCTGGGACCCAATGCGGTGGCCACGGTGATGGCGGCGATCCTGGTCGACATGGTGCTGACCAGCTCGTTATGCATTGCGTTGTCGCGTCTGGACGGTGCGCAGGGTCAGGGAGTGCAGGCCATGCTGGATGCCGGGCGCAAGGCGCTGAGCGGTGTGCTGACCAATCCGATGGCCTGGTCCATCCTGCTGGGCGCCGTGGCCTCGGCGGTGGAATTCCGCTTTCCGGTGCCGGTGGAGAAGACGGTCTGGTTGCTGGCCGACGCGGCTTCGCCGGTGGCGCTGTTCACCATCGGCGCGGTGCTGGCCCGTTCGCAGATGCAGGCGAACCATCCCATGCCCCTGTCCGACTACGTGCCGGTGGCGCTCATGAAGCTGTTCCTGCACCCGGTGCTGGTGCTGGGTGTGGGCATGGGCGCCATGCAGCTGGGTGTGCCGCTGCAGCCGGCGGCACTCACCGTGATGGTGCTCATTGCCTGCCTGCCCAGCGCCAGCAATGTGTCGCTGCTGGCCGAACGCTTCGGGGCCGACAACGGCCGCATCGCCCGCATCATCCTGGTGTCCACCGCCGCCTCTTTCCTGAGCTTTTCGGCGGCGGTCAACCTGCTGACCTGACCCAGCCGGTCGGCCTCAGAGCGCCAGCGGGTCGACGTCGACGGCGAAGCGCATCAGCCCGCGGGCAGCAGGGTCGCTCCGGCAGGCCAGCAGCAGCGGCTGCCAAGCCGCCAGGAAACGCTGCAGCACCGGACGGGAGCCGGCTTCCACCAGCAGCTGGGCGCGCTCCACATTGGCCACACGCTGGATGGTGAGCGGCACCGCCGGGTACAGGGTGACCTCGTCGGCGCCGGGCAAATCGGCCGCTGCGCGGGCTGCTGCGTCAAGAAACCCCTGGGCGGCTTCCTGGGTGCGGGCGTCGGCCCGCAGCAGTGCCTGGTGGGCGAACGGCGGCATGCCGGCGGCCTCCCGCTCGGTCAGTTCGGCGGTGGCGAAGCCCGCGAAGTCATGGGTCTTGAGGTGGCCGAACAGGCTGTGGGCCGGGTGCCAGGTCTGGACCCACAGTTCGCTGGCTTCGCTGTGCAGCGCATCCCGGCCGGCGCGGCCGCCGGCCTGCATGAGCAGCGCGAACAGGCGTTCCGGCGCGCGGTGGTCGCTGGCAAACAGCGCGGCGTCGGCGTTCAGTGCCGCCACCAGGGTGATGCGGCGGAAGTCATGTCCCTTGGCCACCATCTGGGTGCCCACCAGCACGTCCACCTCGCCGTTGTGCAGCGCATCCAGCTGGGCCTCCAGGGCGCCCTTGAGGCGTGTCGAGTCGGCGTCCATGCGGGCCACGCGCAACGGTGATCCGTCGGGTCGGCGCACCTCGACCAGCAGTTCGGCGAGCTGCTCCTCCAGCTGCTCGGTGCCTCGGCCCACCGGCGCGATGTCCAGGTTGCCGCAGTCCGGGCAGGCCCTGGGCACCCGGCTGGTGGTGCCGCAGTGGTGGCAGCGCAGGCTGCGGTCGATCTTGTGGAACACCCGGTAAGCGCTGCAGTGCGGGCAGCCACTCTTCCAGCCGCAGGCGTGGCAGGCCAGCACCGGGGCGTAACCCCGGCGGTTGAGCAGCACCAGGCATTGTTCGCCGCGGATCACCCGTTCGGCGATGGCCTGCAGCAGGGGCGGGGCCAGCAAGGCGCCCTTCGGCTGGTGGTTCATGTCGACCAGACGCAACCGCGGAAGACGCCCGCCGCCGATGCGGCCAGGCATGTCCAGCCGCTGGTAGCGGCCCTGCTCGGCGGCATGCCAGCTCTCCAGCGAAGGCGTGGCCGAACCCAGCACCACCTGGCAGCCTTCCACCTTGGCCCGGTAGACGGCCAGGTCGCGCGCCGAGTACCGCGCACCGTCCTGGCTCTTGTAACTCGGGTCGTGTTCTTCGTCGACAACGATCAGGCGCAGGCCCGGCAGGCTGGCGAACACCGCCATCCGGGTGCCCAGCACGATGCGCGCCCGCCCGGTGTGGGCCGCCAGCCATCCGGCCAGCCGCTGGGCGGGCGTCAGGCCGCTGTGCAGGCAGACCACCGCGCCCGTGCCGAAGCGCGCATCGAACCGGGCCCGCAACCGCGCTTCGAACTGCGGCGTGAGGTTGATTTCCGGCACCAGCACCAGCACCTGCGCATCGGGCCGGGCGTTCAGCTCGGCTTCGGCCGCCTGCAGGTAGACCTCGGTCTTGCCGCTGCCGGTGGCGCCGAACAGCAGCACCGGCCGGTCGGCGGTCTGAAGGCCGGCCAGCGCGGCCCTCTGCTCGGGATGCAGGGCGAGAGGAACATCGGCTGCACCGCCCGTCGGGTCGGCTGCGGCGGGTGCCGGCTTCTCCAGCCGCTTGAGTCGGCGGGCCAGCTGGGTGGTGTCGAGGTCGCGCAGGGGCGGCGGCAGGCTGCCCAGAGCCACTTCGCCCATGCTGCGCTGGTAATACTGCCCGGCAAACCGGACCAGCTGCAGCCAGCCGGCCGACAGCGGGGGCAGGGCGTCGAGCACCGCCGAGACCGGGCGGCTGGTGGCCGGGTCGAGCCCCTGCGGCGGGGAGGTGGGGCAGTCGCGGACGATGCCGAGCACGTCACGCGGGCCCAGCGGCACCCGCACCAGGGTGCCTGCCGGCAGCACCGTGGTGTGGCGGTAACTCAGGACTTCCCCCAGCCCGCTGTGCACCGGGGTGGCCACGAGAACGCTGGGCCAGGCTTCCATGCTTAGGTCCGATTCCTCACTCGGCACAGCGAAGTGTTCGCTAAGTGCTTGATTTTCAAACCCCTGCCAACATATCCAGAGCTTCTGTGGATAACTTTGTTGATAGTTCGTGTCCGACCCGGCAGAAGCCTTGAAAATCAAGGGCTTTCTTAGACTGCCTCCAAAATCGGCAATCTGTAAAGTCCAGGAAAATCAACGACTTAGGATTTTCCGGGGCAGTGACGATCCGTCAGGGCCGGAGCACCAGGCCTGTCGCACCGAAGCACAAATTTTGTGCATAAGTAAGGCCTGTCAAGTGCTTTTTTGGCCCGTTTTTATGGTACGGGCCCCTGAATCGGCCTGTTTCAGCCGGCAGCGCGCAGCCGGCGGGAGTGGCGGTGCACCGCTTCCACCAGCACCGACACGTGCTCGGGCGGCGTGTACTGGCTGATGCCGTGGCCCAGGTTGAAGATGTGCGTGGGGCCCTGACCCTCGCCCTGATGCGGCTTGCCGAAGCTCTCCAGCACCCGGGCCACTTGGGCGTCGATGGCGGCCGGCGGAGCAAACAGCACGTTGGGGTCGATGTTGCCCTGCAGGGCCTTGCCCTGCGCGCCTTCGCCCACCTGGGCGCGGGCATGCCCGAGGTTGACGGTCCAGTCCAGGCCGAGCGCGTGGCAGTCGAGCGACTTCATGTCGTCCAGCCACAACCCGCCGCCCTTGGTGAACACGATGCGTGGAATGTCCACACCCTCATGGGTGCGGTGCAGCTGGGCCAGCACACGGCGGGTATAGGCCAGGCTGAATTCCTGGAACGCGCCGTCGGCCAGCACGCCGCCCCAGCTGTCGAACACCATCACGGCCTGTGCGCCGGCTTCGATCTGGGCGTTGAGGTAGGCGGCCACGGCATCGGCATTGACCGCCAGGATGCGGTGCATCAGGTCGGGGCGGCTGTACATGAGCGATTTGACCAGCCGGTAGTCGTCCGAGCCGCCGCCTTCGACCATGTAGCAGGCCAGGGTCCAGGGGCTGCCGGAGAAGCCGATCAGAGGGACGCGGCCATCCAGCGCCCGGCGGATCGAGGTGACCGCATCGAACACATAGCGCAGCTTGTCCATGTCGGGCACCGACAGGGTGTCCACGTCGGCTTCGTTGCGCACGGTACGGGCGAACTTCGGGCCTTCGCCGACGGCAAACGACAGACCCAGGCCCATGGCGTCGGGCACGGTGAGGATGTCGGAGAACAGGATCGCGGCATCCAGCGGATAACGCTCCAGCGGTTGCAGCGTGACCTCGGTGGCGTAGTCCACGTTGGTCGCCAGTCCCATGAAGCTGCCGGCCTTGGCGCGGGTCGCGCAGTATTCCGGCAGGTAGCGTCCCGCCTGTCGCATGAGCCACACCGGGGTGTGGTCGGTGGCCTGGCGCAGGCAGGCCCGCAGGAAGGTGTCGTTCTTCAGGGGAGCAAAGGACATGGGCGGTTCCGTGACTGGGGGTATCCGCCTCATTATCCACTCGGCCCGGGGCCGGCCTTGTCGCGTCAGGCGGCGCTGCCCTTGTACTTGATGGTGCAGCCGTAAGGACGGGTGGTGCTCTGGCTCAGCGGCTTGCCGGCAGCGATCTCGGCCATGGCCTGCTGGATGTAGGGCACCGCCTTCGGAATGTCTTCCACCCGCGCCGAGGCGATGCTGTCGATGCCGCCGGCATACACCAGCACGCCCTGCGCGTTGACGATGTACATGTGCGGCGTGACGCGGGCTGCAAAGGCCTCGCCGGTCTTGCCGCTTTCGTCCATGAGGGTGGCGGTGGGCGCGGCCTTCTGCTCGGTCATCCACTGACCCAGCCGGGCGGGCGCCAGGTAGTCGGCGCTGCTTTCGGCGGTGGAATTGATCACCAGCCAGGCGATGTTCTTGCTGGCCGCGTCCTTCTGCAGCGACTGCATGTTGCCCTGGTAGTGCTTCTTCACGAAGGGACAGCCCGGGTTGGTCCACTCCAGCACCACCGGCCGGCCCTTGAAGTCGGACAGCTTCACCGGCTTGCCGGCGGTGTCCATCAGGGTGAAGTCGGGGGCGGGCTGGCCCACGGTGGCGGCTGCCTGGGCCGCCTGCGGGACCATCGTGGCGAGTGGCGCCAGGGCGCCTGCGATCAGAAAGGGACGACGTTGCATGTGACAGCTCCTGAAAAGAATCGTTGGAATGACACGTCGCCGGTCCGTCAGAGTGGGGCCAGCGCCGCGCGAACCTCCTCCACGCTCAGCACTTCGGACAGCACCACGGGGGTCTGTCCGTTCTTGTAGATCGCATACACCGGCACGCCGTTGCGGCCCAGGCCGGCCAGGGCCTGGGTCACGGCCGGGTCACGCCGCGTCCAGTCGGCCCGCATCAGGGCCATGTTCCTGCCGGCCATGTCGGCCAGCAGCGAGGCGTCGGACAGCGTGGTGCGCTTGTTGTACTGGCAGGTCACGCACCAGGCGGCGGTGAAGTCCACGAACACGGCCTTGCCCTCGGCCAGCCGCTGCGCCTGCAGGGCCGGTGTCCAGGCTTCCCAGACGCCGTCCTGGGTGGTTCCGGCAGCGGCGGCGGGCTCCAGCGGCCGGACCACGCCCGGTCCCACCGAAACACCCAGCCACAACAGGCCGGCCAGCGACAGGCCGCCCAGCACCAGACGGCTGCGGCCACGCAGCTTCAATGTCCAGACCAGCAGGGCCAGCACCACCAGCAGCATCAGCAACGCTGCGGCACCGTCGATGCCGGTCTGCTGGCCCAGCACCCACAGCAGCCACACCACGGTGGCGAACATGGGGAAAGCCATGAACTGTCTGAATCGCTCCATCCACGGTCCGGGGCGCGGCAGGACACGGGCCAGTGCCGGCACGCAGCTGGCGGCGAGATACGGCAGCGCCATGCCCAGGCCCAGCACCGCAAAGATGCTCAGGGCCTGCCAGGCCGGCAGCGCGATCGCCAGGCCCAGCGATGCGCCCATGAAGGGCGCGGTGCAGGGCGAGGCCACGGCGGTGGCCAGCACGCCGGTCAGGAAGGCATCGCCGGTGGGGTGGCGGGCCTGCAGGGTGGCCACCGAACTCGGCAGCACCGACCCGAATTCGAACAGCCCGGCCAGGTTCAGACCGATCAGGGTGAACAGCACCGCCAGACCGGCCACCACCGCCGGGCTCTGCAGCTGGAAGCCCCAGCCCAGCTGCTCGCCGGCCGCCCGCAGGGCCAGCAGCAGTCCGCCCAGTGCCAGGAACGACAGCACCACACCGGCGGTGTAGGCCAGACCCTGGGCCCGGTGACTGGCGGCGGTTGCGCCGGGGCGGGTGAAGCCCATCACCTTGATGGCCAGCACCGGGAACACGCAGGGCATGAGGTTGAGGATCAGACCGCCGATGAGGGCGCCCAGCAGGGCTGCGCCAAAGCCCAGGCTGGATGCTGGCGATGCCGGGGCGGACGCCGCCCGGGCCGCATTGGCGTCCAGCGCGGCCTGCAGCTGCGGCGACACGGCCGCGGGCAGCGGGGCCGGTGCGGGCCAGCTGCCCTGCACCGGTACATCGAGGCGAACACCCGGCAGTCCGGGGCCGCTGCCGGGGGCGTCGGCCTGGGCCACCACCAGCGTCATGCGGGCGGGTGAGTCGCTGCGGTGCGGCGAAAGCGGCACGCTGGCCGTCCAGCGTTCACCGTCCCAGGCCTGTTGCCAGGCCGCGCCGGGCTCGATCACACCCGGGTTCTCCGGGAAGAACTCCAGCTTCTGGCCACGCAGGCGTGGCGGCAGGCCTTCCAGCACCACCTGGAGCACACCCGCCTCAGGCTGCACCTGGCTGGAGAGGGCCGGCAGATCCTGCGGCCGGGACTTCAGCGTGGCATCGAAGGCCGCCGCCGCTCCTGCGACGCTGCCGTCCACCGGCAGCCGGAACTGGAAGCGGCCGTCTTCGGGAATGCATTCCCGTCGGCACACCAGCCAGGAAGCCTGCAGGCCGATGTCGATGGCCTCGCCCTTGAACTCCGGGCCGATGCTCAGGGTGACCGGCAGCAGCACGGTGCCGTCGTAACCGTAGTTGGCCAGGTTGCCGATGGGGAATTTGCGCGGGGTCGGCCAGTCGATCGGGCTGGCGCTCACGCCGGGCGGCAGTGTCCACTGCAGCTCGGTGGGCAGCCCGGAGTCGCCGGCATTCTTCCAGTAGGTGTGCCATTCCGGCGCATGGGTGATCTGCAGGCCCGCCTGCACCTGGGCGCCCGGCTTGGCGCCGGCCGGGGCATGCACCAGCAGCTCCGCGCGCGCCTGTGGCGACTCCACCACGGTGGGCGACACCACCCGGCTGCCACCGGCAGCGGCCAGGCCGGGCAGCGACAGACCGCCGGGTGGTGGTGCCGCCGGCAGGCCCTGGGCTGTGGCCAGACCGCTGGCCAGCGCTGCCGCGGCCAGCACGGAATGCACCGCCAGCCGCCATCCGGCAAGGGGGGCAGCTGGGAAAAGGGTCGGGCGGTGGTCGGACATGGGCGAGGGAATGGGAACAGCGTCAGAGCGGGGCAGTCCGCGAGAGTTCCGCCGGGGCCCGGCGGCATACCGCCCGCACTATAAGATCTGGCGATGACGCCGAACCAGCCCGCCATTGCGCCGCCCAGCCGTTTCTGGGCCGACCTCGGGACCGACGATTTCGCCTCGCTGGACCTGTCCCGCGCGATCGCGGTGCTGCCGGTGGCCGCCATCGAGCAGCATGGCCCGCACCTGCCGCTCAGCGTGGACACCGACATCGCCCAGGGCGTGGTGGCGGCCAGCCTGCCGCACCTGCCGGCCGATCTGCCGGCGCTGTTCCTGCCGGTGCAGGCCGTGGGCTTCAGCCCGGAGCACCGGGCTTTCCCGGGCACCCTGTCGCTGTCGGTCCAGACACTCACCCTGCTCTGGACCGAGCTGGCCGAGAGCATCCACGCCAGCGGGGTGCGCAAGCTGCTGATCTTCAACACGCACGGCGGTCAGGTCGGTGCGCTGGACCTGGTGGCGCGCGACCTGCGTGCCCGGCTGGAGATGCTGGTCTACACCAGCAGCTGGTTCAACCTGCCCCTGATCGACGAGTCGGGCCAGGATGTGATGGCCCGCTTCCCGGCCCGCGAGCACCGCTTCGGCATCCATGCCGGCGAGATCGAGACCGCGCTCATGCTGGCGCTGCGGCCGGATCGCGTCCGCATGGAGCGGGCCGGCGATTTCCGCTCCAGCAGCGAGCAGCGTGCCGGCGAATTCGGCCTCCTGGGCAATGGTCGCAGCGCCAAGCTGGCCTGGCAGACCCAGGACCTCAACGCCAGCGGGGCCGTGGGCAACGCGGCTGCTGCCACGGCTGAAAACGGTCAAGCCCTGCTGAACGCGGCCGGGCGGGCGCTGGCCGTCCTCCTGACCGAGATCGACCGGCTGCCGCCAGACACCCTCAGGCGTAGGTGATCCAGTCTGCCAGCGCCGGATCGTCCAGGTGCGGCAGCGTGTTGTAGGTCAGCAGCGTGTGGCGCTTGGGGTTGAACTGGAACTCGGTCACCGCGCTGTTGCGGATGCGCATGTTCAGTTCGATGGTGCCCTCCGGGCTCATGCCCAGCACATGGCCCACCGCGGTGGAGATCGGTCCGCCGCTGGAGACGATCAGCACCTTCTTTCCCTGGTGGCTGGCGCGCACATGGTCGAGGGCGCCGGTCACGCCCCGCGCGAAGTCCGCGTAGCTCGGCATGCCGGCCGGGCTGACCGTGCCGGCCATCCATTGGGTCAGGCCATCGCGCAGCAGGCGGAAGTGGTGGCGGTAGAGCTCCGGGGTGTCGGGCCGTGCCAGCGGGTGCGGGTGCACCGTGCGGATGACGGCATGGCTGTCGTATTCGTTCAGCCCCTCCCACACCAGCGGCTGCAGACCCAGCCCTGCACCTTCGGCGATGCCTTCCCAGGTCTGGGCGTGGCGGCGCAGTGAACCCATGATCACCGCATCCGGCCGCCAGCCGCGCTGCGCCCAGTAGCGTCCGAGCTGGACCGCCTGGCGGCGGCCGAGCTCGCTGAGCTGGTCGTAATCGTCGGCACCGAACGAGGCCTGGCCGTGGCGCACAAGGTAGAGCTGTCCCATGCGCCGGATTCTGTGGCAGCGCTGCCGACCCGATTTGTCCCGGCAGCGACTGTTCCCGGCCGTGCGCTTTGCCACGAGGCGCCGAATACCTGCGGTTTTCCCCTGCGAATGCGGGCTTGTTCCTGCGCCGGCCTGTGCTTCAATGTTTGCCATGCGCGCCTGCCCTGGAGCCCCCCTTGTTTGATCTGGTCACCCTCCTGTCCATGCGGGTGGCCATTGACGCGCTGGTCGTTGCGGCGTTCTGGGCCCAGTCGCGCCGTTATCCGGCCATCGGCGGGCCGGGCTGGTGGGCGGTGGCCTCGTTCCTGTCCATTCTGGGCTCGGGCGGACTCTGGCTGCGCAGCACCGGTTCCGTGTTCTGGGCCATCGTCGTCGGCACCAGCCTGATCATGGCCGGTGCCTTCGCGGTGTGGCTGGGTCTACGCAGCTACCTGGGTCTGCCGGCGCGACGCTGGCACCTGTTCCTCGCCTGGCTGGGCGGTTTCGGCGCCCTCTGCGCCCTGACCTACGGGGTGGACACGGCGCAGGGTCGTCAGATCGTGTTCACGGCCACCGTCATTGCCATCACCTGCGGCGGGCTGCGAGACCTCACCCGCGCCGAGCGCGATGCACCCCGGGTGCCGGAGCTCAGGGCGGTGCGCATGATCACCGTCTTCGAGCTGCTGACCATGCTGGCCTTCGTCATCTCGGTCCCGGTGATGGGCTACACGCCGGACGAGGTCATGCCGGTGTACCTCTTCGTCTTCCTGATGACGCTGCTGGTGAGGATGGCGCTGTACAACGCGCTGGTCTCGCACCGGCTGCGGGTCGAGGGCGACCGGGCCCGGCAGACGCTGCAGGTCCGCGAGGCCGACCAACGTGCCCTGATCGAGAACCTCGGTGCCGGCGTGATGGTGTTCCGGCCGGACAACACGCTGGCCAGCATCAACTCGGCCGCCCGCCGTTTCCTGGGCTGGAGCGATGGTGGCGCCAACCCGGCATTGCCGGAGCCGACGTCGGGCGGACACGCCTGGCAGCTGCTGGGCGAGGGTGGCCAGCCAATGCGCCGGCATGAGCTGCCCTTCGACCGGGTGCTGGCCACCGGCCAGCCGGCACGCGACATCGTGATGGGCGTGCCGGTCGGCGACGGCGGCGAGGTGCGCTGGGCCCTGTGCAACGCCTACCCCGAAAACGGCACCGACGGCGGGCTGCGCCATGTGGTGCTGACCTTCATCGACATCACCTCGCTGCGCAACGCCCAGGGGGAGCAGAAGGCCCTGCAGGCCCAGCTGGCCCAGTCGCAGAAGATGGAGGCGCTGGGTACCCTGGCCGGGGGTGTGGCGCACGACTTCAACAACATCCTGGCGGCCATCCTGGGCAATGCCGATCTGGCCCGGCAGGACCTGGGCGAGGCGCACCCGGCGGCCGAGAGCCTGGACGAGATCCGCACCGCGGCTCGCCGAGGCCGCGAACTGGTCCGGCGCATCCTGGCCTTCAGCCGGCAGCAGCCGCTGGAGCTGGTGGAGACCGATCTGGCCCTGGTGCTGGCCGAAGCCTGCGCCTTGCTGCGTGCCGCCCTGCCGCCGCATGTGGAGCTGGTGCAGTCCAGCGGCGGTCCGGTGCCGGGCATCCTGGCCGACCCCACCCAGATCGGCCAGGTGTTCGTCAACCTCGGCACCAATGCGCTGCATGCCATGCAGGCCGGTGGCGGCCGGCTGGAGTTCCGCATCGACAGCCTGCCGGCCCAGCACCCGGCCGTGCCGGCCGAGCTGGCGCAGGTGTGCCGCCAGCGCCGGGTCGATGCGGTGCGGGTGCAGGTCGTCGACAACGGGTCGGGCATGGACGAAGCGGTGCGGCGACGCATCTTCGAACCCTTCTTCACCACCAAGGCGGTGGGCCAGGGCACCGGTCTGGGGCTGCCCATGGTGCTCGGCATCGTGCAGTCCCATGGCGGCGCCATCGACGTGCAGAGCCGGCCCGGCACCGGCACCACCTTCACCCTGCTGTTTCCTGCCGCGGCTGCCGCCGATCGCGGCACAATGGCTGCCGCCGGACCCCGGATCGGGGTCCCGCAGACCGCCTCAGCCGTTCTTCCTTCCCTCCCGAACGCCACCGACGCGATGTCCGACACACCTGCCACGCCGATGCCCCATGTGCTCTATCTGGACGACGACGACACCCTGGTGTTCCTCGTGCGCCGGCTGCTGGAGCGCCGTGGTTTCCGGGTGACTGCGTTCACCTCGCAGAGCGATGCGATCGAGGCAGTCCGTGCCGACCCCCAGGCCTTCGACCTGCTCCTGACCGACTACAACATGCCCGGCATGTCCGGACTCGACGTCGCGCGGGCGGTGCTGGCACTGCAGCCTTCGCTGACCGTCGCGGTGGCGTCGGGTTACATCACCGACGAGATGCAGGCCGAGGCCCGCGCCGCCGGCGTGCGCGAGGTGGTGTTCAAGACCGATGCGGTCGAGACCTTCTGCGAAGTCGTGTCCCGCCTGGTGCAGCCGGCGGCCTGACCGACTCAGCGCCTGACCGCAGGGCAGTTCAGCACCACCATGCCCCGGGGTGTGCTGATCTCGGCGGTCAGCGCCGGAGACCGGGCGTCACCATCGAGCCGGCAGGCCGGCAAGGTGCCCAGCGGATCCAGAGCCGCTTTCACCGCAGCCCCGTGCGGGCCGCCCAGACACAGCTCCTTCAGGCCCAGACCTGCATCCGGCAGGCTGCCGGCCGGATGGGTGGCTCCCCATTCGATGAGGGTCGGCAACGCGCCAAGGCCCAATCGCCGGCCGTCGTCCCGCACCGTGATGCGCCAGCTCAGCAGCCCCTGGGCGGTGGGCCGGGAGGCCTCGAGCACCGGACCGCGTTCCCAGCCTTCCCGTGCCAGCACCGTCACCGCGGCACCGATGTCGGGCACCCGGGCCACCCAATGGATCAGCTGCGGCCCGTGGCGGCGCAGCGATTCCTGCAGCTCGGGATCGTCCAGGTCGAACCAGCGCTTGAGCGGCGGCTGGCGCACGGGGGTGGCTGCCGGGTCGATGGCGATGACCTCGAGGTAGGCGTCGGGAGCACCTGCCAGTCGAAGCAACCGGTTGTGGGTGCCGAACAACGCATGTGCACCGCCGGCCGCCGGGCTCACGCCCAGCACCGATTCGCACCAGGCCACGCCCTGTTCCAGGGAGGCCGCTCCCACCACCAGGTGATCGAGCTGAATGCTCACAGCGCCACCTGACCCTGGATGCAGGTGACCGACTCGCCGCCGATCCACACCGTGCCGTCCGGCATCTGTTCCACATGCACGCGACCGGCCCGGTTCAGCGCCGTGCCCTGCGCTGCCACATAACGCTGCGGTGCCCGGCCGCTGCCGATGAGCCACTGCGCCAGTGCGGCATTCAGGCTGCCGGTGACCGGGTCTTCGGTCAGGCCGTTGTTGCCGGGGAAAAAGGCCCGAACCTCGAAAAGGGTGTCCTGACCGGGAGCCTGCCCACCCACCACACCGACCTTGCCACGCGGCCCGACCACGCCGATGTCCAGCCCCGCCAGCACGGCCGGATCGGGCCGAAGTGCCAGCACCTGTTCGGCGTCTCCGAGCATGACCGCCCGCCATCCCGGCCCGTTGTCGCACCAGCTGTGGGCCACGATGTCGCTGCGGGCCACACCCAGGCCGCGCGCGATCAGGGCGACGTCGGCTTCGTCGAGCGGGCCGCTGCGCCGCAGCGGCGGGGCAGCGAATGCCAGCCGGGTGCCGTCCCTGCGGATCGGCACCAGCCCCACGCCGCACTCCTGCACCACCTGCTCACCCCGGGGCTGCCCGCCGGCCTGCAGCCAGGCATGGGCCGTGCCCAGCGTGGGGTGACCGGCAAACGGCAGTTCCCGCCCCGGGCAGAAGATGCGGACCCGGTAGTCTGCTTCCGGCACGGTGGGCGGCAGCACGAAGGTGCACTCCGACAGGTTGGTCCAGTCGGTGAAGGCCTGCATGGCTTCGGTGCTGAGGCCGGTGCCGTCCAGCACCACGGCCAGCGGATTGCCCTTGTAGGGCATGGCGGTGAAGACATCCACCTGGGCAAAAGCGCGACCGTTCAAGGTCGTCGCAGGATTCGGATTCATGCGGTCACTCCGGGGGTCAGGGTGCGGGACACCGGGACGGTGGCCGAGCGGGGCAGCGCCTCGCGCACGGCGGCGCCCAGCGCGGCGATGCCCGAGCGTATCTGGTCTTCGCTCGCCGTCACGAAGCTCAGGCGCAGCGTGCGTGGGTCGGCCTGGCCAGCGTAGAAGGCGGCACCCGGCACATAGGCCACCCCACGCGCCACGGCCTGGGGCAGCAGGGCTGCGGCGTCGAGTCCGGCCGGCAGCTTCACCCACAGGAACATGCCGCCTTGGGGGGCGTTCCACTGCGCGCCGAGGCCGGCCATCTCGGTCGACAGCGCGTCCAGCATGGCCCGGCATTGCCGTTGATAAAGCGCCCGCACGCCGGGCACATGGCGCTCCAGGAAGCCGTCCCTGAGCACTTCGAATGCCAGTCGCTGGTTGAAGCCGGGGGTGTGCAGATCGGCGGCCTGCTTGGCCTGCAGCAGTTTGGGGAAGATGGCCTTCGGGGCCACCAGGTAGCCCAGTCGCAGGCCGGGCGCCAGCACCTTGGAGAACGAGCCGAGGTAGAGGCATCCGTCCGGATGGCGCGCCGTCAGGGGGGCCGCAGGTGGCTGGTCGAACCACAGTTCACCGTAAGGGTTGTCTTCGATCAGCGGCAGGCCGATGCGCGCCGCCTGCTCGACCAGTGCCTGGCGGGCCGGCTCGCCCAGGGTGCGGCCGGTCGGGTTCTGGAAATTGGGCAGGACGTACATGAAGCGGGCGCCCGGGCCGCGCACCGACAGGTCCGCGAGGTCGGGGCCGTCGTCGGTGCAGGCCACGCCTTCCACCTGCGGCTCCATGGGCGCAAAGGCCTGCAAGGCACCCAGGTAGGTCGGCGTTTCCACCAGCACGCGGCTGCCGGCATCGATCAGCACCTTGCCCACCAGATCGAGCGCCTGCTGGCTGCCGGTGGTGATCAGCACCTGGTCCGGGTCCACATCCCAGGGCAGGTGGCTGGCCACCCAGTCGCGCAAGGGTTCATGACCCTCGCTGGCGGCGTATTGCAGGGCGGCGGGGCCGTCGCGCTCCAGTACCTCGGCGCAGGCCCGGGCAAAGGCATCGACCGGAAAGGTCCGGGGCGAGGGCAGGCCGCCGGCCAGACTGATGATGCCGGGCTGTGCCGTGAGCTTGAGGATCTCGCGGATCACGGAGGGGTTCATGCGCTCGGCACGGCGAGCCAGGGTCCAGGGGGTGCTCATGCAGAGGGCTCCTTGCGGGGGGTGGTGGAAGCAGGGGCGGGACGCTGGGCGCGGCGGCCGGCCAGCACGGTGGCCACCACCGCCAGGCCGAACACCAGGGTCAGTCCGTCGATGGACTCACCCAGCAGGGGTACGGCAGCAGCCATGCTCAGAAAGGGCTGCAACAGCTGAAGCTGGCTCACCCGCAGAGCGCCGCCGAGAGCGAGGCCGCGGAACCAGGCGAAGAAGCCGGCCCACATCGAAAACACGGCCACATACAGCAGGGCCAGCCAGGCCGAGACCGGCACCGCCTGCTCCGGCCAGGTCAGCAGGGCACCCGGCAGCGTCAGCGGCAGGGCCATCACGCAGACCCAGCTGATGACCCGTTCGGCGCCGAGCGCCGGCGTCACCTGTGTGCCACCCACGTAACCGACCGAGGCTGCCAGCACCGCGCCCAGCAGCAGCAGATCCGCCCAGGCCAGATCGAAGCCGCCGGTCTGCACGGCGCGGATCAGGCTGTAGGCCACCACCAGTGCGCTGCCCAGCGCAGCAAACATCCAGAAGCCCATGCGCGCCCGCTGATGCAGCAGCCACGCAGCCGCGGCGGCCGTGGCCAGGGGCAGCAGGGCCGTGATGACGGCGGCGTGGCTGGCGGTCACGTACCGCAGCGCCCAGCCCAGCAGCAGCGGATAGCCGATCACGTTGCCCAGCAAGGACAGACCCAATGGCCGGCATTGCGCGGCGCTCGGCCGTGGCGCCCGTACCCAGGCCAGATAGACCAGCGACAGCAGCCCGGCCAGGGCGGCCCGGGCCCAGGTGACGAACCAGGGCGACAGGGCGGGCGCGTCTGCGGTGCCGGTGGCCAGCCGGGTGGCGGGCAGGGTCAGTGCGAACACGACGACCCCGAGCAGGCCCAGCCACCAGCCCCGTCGGGCATCGGCGGCCGAGGGCAGTGAGGGCATCAGGGTGGTGGGGTGGCTGGTCATGACGCCAATGTAGCGAGACAATCCAGTACACGACCAATACAGTTAAGGCATCACTTTTCAAACTGTATGGCCCGTACGCGCCATACACCTCGACCACCGCCGGGACTTCTCCGCGACCACCATGCTCACCAAGACCGCCGCCCAGCCCCTGTCCGAACAGCTCGCAGACCGGCTGGCCCACCGCATCCGGGACCGTCTGCTGGCGCCCGGCGCGCGCCTGCCGTCGGTCCGTGAGTGCGCCCGGCTGCAGGGGGTGAGCCCCTCGACGGTGGTGTCGGCCTACGACAAGCTGCTGGCCCAGGGGTTGATCGATGCCCGCAAGAACCGCGGGTTCTTCGTGCGCGAGCCGCGCGCGGTGCGTGCCGAGCCGCCGGCGGCTGCCCGGCGCGAGCAGCCGGTCCAGATCGATGCCACCGCCCTGATGCGCGGCATGTTCCACCGGGTCAGCGACAAGCCGCAGCCCGGCATGGGGGTGTTCCCGGCGGATTGGCTGGAAACCACCTTCATGCCGTCGGCCGTGCGCAAGCTCACCAGCGCCAAGGCCATCAACGAGGTGTCGCTGCATTACGGCGAGCCGGCGGGCGATGCCGGCCTGCGCCAGGTGCTGGCCCGCAAGCTGGGCGACATGGGGCTGCCGCTGGATGCAGGCCAGATCGTCACCAGCGTGGGTGCCACCCATGCGCTGGACATCATCAGCCGTACCCTGCTGCGACCGGGCGATCCGGTCATGGTTGAAGAGCCGGGGTGGGCGGTGGAATTCGCCCGACTGGCAGCGCTGGGCGCCCATGTGCTGCCGGTGCCGCGAGGTTCGGAAGGCCCCGACCTCGCCATCATGGCGCGGTATTGCGAGGTGCACCGGCCGAAGCTGTACGTGAGTGTCAGCGTGCTGCACAACCCGACCGGCCACTGTCTGTCTCCGGCCAGCGCCCATCGCCTGCTGCAGCTGGCAGGTCAGCACGACTTCCATGTGGTGGAGGACGACACCTACAGCCACCTGGCGCCCGCGCACGCCACCCGGCTGAGCGTGCTCGACGGCTTGCAACGCACCCTGTACGTGGGTGGTTTCGCGAAAGTTCTGGCGCCGAACTGGCGGGTCGGCTTTCTGGCCGCCCCGGTCGCGCTGGTGGAGCCGCTGATCCATACCAAGATGCTCAGCACCCTGACCACGCCCGCGCTGCTCGAAAAGGCCCTGGCCTTGTGCATCGAGCAGGGGCAGTTGCGCCGGCACGCCGAGCGCCTGCGCGCCCGCCTCGACGTGGCCCGAGCCCGCAGCGTGCAGCTGGCCCGGGCGGCCGGATGCCGGTTCGTGGCCGAGCCAGCCGGCCTGTTCGGCTGGGTCGACACCGGCGTGGACACCGATGTGCTGGCCCAGCGGCTGCTGGACGACGGCTACATGATTGCGCCCGGTGCGCTGTTTCACGCCGGACGGCAGCCCTCCACCCTGATGCGGATCAATTTCGCCACCACGCAGGACGCCGCCTTCTGGCGGGTCTACCGACGGCGCGTGTCCGAGTTCTGAGCCAGGCAGCCGTCAGAGCCCGCCCAGCTCCTCCAGCCGTTCGGCAGCGGCCATCCAGGCCTCCTCGACCTCGGCGTGACGCCGCGCCAGCTCGGTCGCCCGAGCAGGATCGGAGGCATACAGGTCACCGCTGGCCAGCTGGCTGTCGATGTCGGCCTGTTCGGCTTCGAGTGCCGCCATCCGGCCTGGCAGGGCTTCCAGTTCCCGCTGTTCCTTGTAGCTGAGCTTGCGGCGCTGAGATGCCGTGGCACCGCCGGCAACGACCGCGGTGGCGGCTGGCGGCGGTGACGGCGGGCTGGCAGGGGCTGCTGCGGCGCGGGCCGCGTCGTCCTGCCGCTGCAGGGCGGCCGATCGGGCCGATTGCGTCAGCCAGTCCTGCACGTCGCCCACGTACTCACGCCAGCGGCCACCGCCTTCGGCCACCAGCGTGCTGGTGACCACGTTGTCCAGGAATCGCCGGTCATGGCTCACCAGGAACACCGTGCCCTCGAACTGCTGGAGCAGGTCTTCCAGCAGGTCCATCGTCTCGATGTCGAGATCGTTCGTGGGCTCGTCCAGCACCAGCACGTTGGCGGGCCGTGCAAACAGCCGTGCCAGGAGCAGCCGGTTGCGTTCTCCGCCCGAGAGCGTGCGCACAGGGGCATTGGCCCGGGCCGGGGAGAACAGGAAGTCGCCCAGGTAGCTCTTGACGTGCGTGCGGCGATTGCCGATCTCGATCCACTCGCTGCCCGGGCTGATGAAGTCCTCCAGCGTGGCGTCCAGATCCACCTGGTCGCGCATCTGGTCGAAATACGCCACCTGCAGGTTGCTGCCCCGGCGGACCGAGCCGCTGTCGGGCTGCAGCTCGCCCAGCATGAGCTTGAGCAGGGTCGTCTTGCCGGCGCCGTTCGGTCCGATCAGGCCGACCTTGTCCCCGCGCAGCAGGGTGGTCGAGAAGTCTCGAACGATGGGCCGCTGCTGGCCGTCCGGCCCCGGGTACGAGAGATTCACTTTTTCCAGCTCGGCCACGATCCGCCCGCTGGATGCGCCGCTCGCCACCTCCAGCCGAACCTTGCCGACCGCGTCGCGGCGCTGCGCCCGCTGCTCGCGCAGGCGCTCCAGCCGGGTGATGCGCCCCTGGGCGCGCGTCCGGCGGGCCTCCACGCCTTTGCGGATCCACACCTCTTCCTGTGCCAGCAGCTTGTCAGCACGGGCATTGATCACTGCCTCCTGGGCGAGCTGTTCCTCTTTCAGGATCTGGTAACGGGCAAAGTTGCCCGGGTAGCTGGTCAGACGCCCGCGGTCCAGTTCCACCATGCGGGTCGCGATCCGGTCCAGGAAAGCGCGGTCGTGGCTGATGGTGACCACGCTCCCGGTG
>NZ_OY288116.1:70000-113268 GCF_958439165.1 uncultured Hydrogenophaga sp.
GCTAAGTGGGAAACGAAGTGGGAAGGCTAAAACAGTCAGGATGTTGGCTTAGAAGCAGCCATCATTTAAAGAAAGCGTAATAGCTCACTGATCGAGTCGTCCTGCGCGGAAGATGTAACGGGGCTAAGCCAGTTACCGAAGCTGCGGATGCACAGCAATGTGCGTGGTAGGAGAGCGTTCTGTAAGCCTGTGAAGGTGTCTTGTAAAGGATGCTGGAGGTATCAGAAGTGCGAATGCTGACATGAGTAGCGTTAAAGGGGGTGAAAAGCCCCCTCGCCGTAAGCGCAAGGTTTCCTACGCAACGTTCATCGGCGTAGGGTGAGTCGGCCCCTAAGGCGAGGCAGAGATGCGTAGCTGATGGGAAACAGGTCAATATTCCTGTACCGATTACAAGTGCGATGTGGGGACGGATCTTAATAGGTTATCCGGGTGTTGGATGTCCCGGTTTAGGCAGAAGTAGGCGATGGGTAGGCAAATCCGCCCGTCATATACCGAGGCTGCTGATCGAGCGAGCTTGCTCGCGAAGTAACTGAACGAGGTCCCAGGAAAAGCCACTAAGCTTCAGCTTGTAATTGACCGTACCGCAAACCGACACTGGTGCGCGAGATGAGTATTCTAAGGCGCTTGAGAGAACTCAGGAGAAGGAACTCGGCAAATTGACACCGTAACTTCGGAAGAAGGTGTGCCCTATTAGCGTGTAGTGAACAACGAAGCGTGAATGGGTTGCAAAAAATAGGTGGCTGCGACTGTTTATTAAAAACACAGCACTCTGCAAACACGAAAGTGGACGTATAGGGTGTGACGCCTGCCCGGTGCTGGAAGATTAATTGATGGGGTGCAAGCTCTTGATCGAAGTCCCAGTAAACGGCGGCCGTAACTATAACGGTCCTAAGGTAGCGAAATTCCTTGTCGGGTAAGTTCCGACCTGCACGAATGGCGTAACGATGGCCACACTGTCTCCTCCTGAGACTCAGCGAAGTTGAAATGTTTGTGATGATGCAATCTCCCCGCGGAAAGACGGAAAGACCCCATGAACCTTTACTGTAGCTTTGTATTGGACTTTGAACAGATCTGTGTAGGATAGGTGGGAGGCTTTGAAGCCTGGTCGCTAGATCAGGTGGAGCCAACGTTGAAATACCACCCTGGTGTGTTTGAGGTTCTAACCTAGGTCCATTATCTGGATCGGGGACAGTGCATGGTAGGCAGTTTGACTGGGGCGGTCTCCTCCCAAAGTGTAACGGAGGAGTTCGAAGGTACGCTAGGTACGGTCGGACATCGTGCTAATAGTGCAATGGCATAAGCGTGCTTAACTGCGAGACTGACAAGTCGAGCAGATGCGAAAGCAGGACATAGTGATCCGGTGGTTCTGTATGGAAGGGCCATCGCTCAACGGATAAAAGGTACTCTGGGGATAACAGGCTGATACCGCCCAAGAGTTCATATCGACGGCGGTGTTTGGCACCTCGATGTCGGCTCATCTCATCCTGGGGCTGTAGCCGGTCCCAAGGGTATGGCTGTTCGCCATTTAAAGAGGTACGTGAGCTGGGTTTAAAACGTCGTGAGACAGTTTGGTCCCTATCTTCCGTGGGCGCTGCAGATTTGAGGAAGCCTGCTCCTAGTACGAGAGGACCGGAGTGGACGCACCTCTGGTGTACCGGTTGTCACGCCAGTGGCATTGCCGGGTAGCTAAGTGCGGAAGAGATAACCGCTGAAAGCATCTAAGCGGGAAACTCGTTCCAAGATGAGATCTGCCGGGGCCTTGAGCCCCCTAAAGAGTCGTTCAAGACCAGGACGTTGATAGGTCGGGTGTGGAAGCGCAGCAATGCGTTAAGCTAACCGATACTAATTGCTCGTGAGGCTTGACCCTATAACTTTGATTCAAGATCAAAGTGTCCAAGTGACATGCAAATGCAATATGCATATGCCGGTTCGTGGATGCAATCAAAATAAACGCTGATTGATACTGCCAAAAACAGTGTCAGACTCTATGAATTCGCTTGGCTGCGGTGTCGCAGCTGGGCAACCCTTTATGCCTGACGACCATAGCGAGGTGGTACCACTCCTTCCCATCCCGAACAGGACAGTGAAACGCCTTTGCGCCGATGATAGTGCGGATTCCCGTGTGAAAGTAGGTCATCGTCAGGCTGCTAACAGCACCCACACCCCCAACAGCTTCCCGTTGTTGGGGGTTTGGTTTTTGTGCTGTCGAAAATTCGGAAGCCGTGTCAGGCGTCGAACACTCGATCTCCCTCCAGCCGGGCGGCGCCAGAGCCGACAAGGCGCTCAAGCAAATAGGGCAGCGTCAAGTCAGTTGTTCCAGATTGTCTTCGTACCAATCCGAAGTAGGGGGTGGAGTCAAACCAATTTGTCAGCTCTTCGACTGAAGTTTGCTGGCATTGAAGCAGTCGAAATTTGACCAAGACTTTCGCTGCGTACTCGCTATGCCGTGCTGGAGCACTGCGGAACTGATCAAGGCGTGTGCGTGCCCGGGCCAATGCAGCCCCAGCACCAATGAATGGTGTGCCGTGCCCTGGGATCACCAGTCTTGGCTCCAAGTTCTCGATCAGCTGTAACGTTGCTTCGACCTCATCGAAGGCGGACTCGCCTTCAAGCTCGGGAAACACCACACCAAATCCTTGTTCCCAAAGCGCGTCTCCAGAGATCAGCACACCTTGATCTGGCTGATACAAGAGGATGGCGTGGGGATCATGACCTGGTGCTGCATGGATCTGCCATGCATGTCCCGCCAGCACAACCTCGGTGTTGGGACGCAACAGCCTGTCATACCCGAATCTGTCGCACTGCTGGCCCGTTGGCTTGTATGTGAGCAAAACCTCGTCCCATGCTGATACGGCCGTTGCCTGCCCTGGAGGGATGGAAATCAAGGCATCGGGATATGCGTGTTTCAGGGCGGCATTCCCTCCGCAGTGGTCGCTGTGGAGATGGGTGTTGAGGATTTCTCGCAGGGGTCGTCCTTGGAGAACACGCTGGACCAGTGCGACCGTCTGGTCGGCGTGTGTGCAGTAACCGGTGTCGACCACATGACCGCCGTGAGAGTCGCTCACCACGGTACTGTTGGAGGACAACCATCCGCGCTCGAGAACGGTGACCCCCAATGCTTCAAGTGTGCTGCTCATTTGGCGTTTGTATGAGGTACTGACAACCTACAGCCGCTTCAGGCGGCGCTGGATTCCTGGGACCATATCGCGGAAAGGCTTTGGGAGCAGGTGTCACTGGCGGTGTCGAAAAGACGGGTGATCCAGACCTGCTCGCGATCGCGAATGGTCTCCATGAAGAAAGTCGCATCCTTCATGGAAGCAAATGCGTCGAAACCTGCTTCGAGGAATGCCTGAAGTGATTCCAGTCCGGCGGCTCGGGCCGGCGAGCGCATCAGACGCAGGGCGGTCCGGATGCCCCGTTTTCGTACCAAGGCTTGCAGCTCTTTCCCGATGGCGAACACAACGTTCAGTTGTCGTTGACGCTCTGCGAGCGTACCGGTCAACTGCCATGCTGCCTGATACCTCGTACCCATTGAGTCGGAGGTTGGCGTGGCTTGCCAAGCCATCGCCATGCCGTGATCCAGTCGCTCAGTCAGAACGTGAAGTTCAGTCATGTCGACGGCCAGCTCAGCGACGGCGGCAGGAAACAGTGCCTCCAGGCCGACTGCGATGCGTGAGAACTGTCTGTCGCGAACGCTGAAATCCCGAACGCCATACAGCTCTTCCAGAAAAAAGCGAGCTGCCGACGCATACTCCGGGCTGTTCAGGAAATCACTGTAGGTGTGCCGAAACCTGACCGCTTGCAGCCGTTTGATGGTCATGACGGTTTCGGAACTGCCCGATCGGTGCGCATCCACCCGAAGCGATTCGACGCCAGCAAGGTGCTGTCGTATGCGGTCGGCCGGGCCCAGGTCAGAAGGTTGTGACATGCAATACACGCTCAGTTCCCGGAGCATACCGACATGAGCCGGGTCGGGTCGATTGGTGCCAGCACAGTCACTGTCGCGCTGGCAACTGCGGTGGGCCTGTTCATGGTCTTGCGAGTTCACCACCCATGGGCTGCCTCCATCGTGCTGCTGTCGGTCATCTGGCTTCCTGGCGTGGTCATGGCGATAGGCTCCGTGCTGGCTGCCATCGTGGTGAGTCGGCGAGCGCCTCGCGATGCTGCGTCAATGTACGAATGGCTGAAGGCCCTTCTGGGTGAGTGGCGGGCTTATTTCGCCGTCTTCGTCTGGCGACAGCCGTTTCGATGGCACGCCCACCCCGATCCGGAGCGGCGGCGGCAAGAGCCCATCATCGTTCTCGTGCATGGTTACTTATGCAACAGGGGTTTCTGGCATCCCTGGATGATGGCCCTGCAGGCCCGCGGGTGGGCCTGGCGATCGGTCAATCTCGAGCCCGTGTTCGGCAGCATCGATCGCATGGTGGATCGGTTCGACCCGGTGATGAAAAACGCGCTGGCCACCGGAGCGCCGGTGGCGGTCGTGGCGCACAGCATGGGGGGACTCGTCATCAGAGCCTGGCTGGCGCGGCAGGAGAAATGGCCAGACGGCTTGACGACCTGTGTGACGATCGGGTCGCCGCATCAAGGAACCTGGCTGGCGCGTTGGGCCAACAGTGAAGCCGGACGCGAGATGCGGGAAAACAGCCCGTGGATCGAGCGACTGTCGGGATCGGCGCAAACCGACCAGCACCGCCGCTTCCTGTGCTGGCGGTCCCTGACGGACCATGTGGTGTATCCACCTGCCAACGCAAGCCTTCCTGGCGCCCACGACCGGGTCGTCCGCAGCGCGGGGCATGTCGACCTGGCCTTTCAGCCCAGGGTGATGAGCGAATCGCTCGACTGGATCGCGTCGGCGTTCAAGTCACCGCAAGCCCTGACCCGTTCATAAATCGGCGAAAAGTCGGCTGCTGTCATCTCGAACAACTGGTCGAAACTGTCGATGACGAAATAGGTCGCCTGAAAGTCGTCGATTCGGTAGCGGGTGCGCATGCATCGCTCAAGCTG
This sequence comes from uncultured Hydrogenophaga sp., assembly GCF_958439165.1. Classification (GTDB taxonomy): domain Bacteria; phylum Pseudomonadota; class Gammaproteobacteria; order Burkholderiales; family Burkholderiaceae_C; genus Hydrogenophaga. The sequence continues at coordinate 75,008 of NZ_OY288116.1, forward strand.
GAGGGCAATGCGTTGCGGGCGCGGGTCGCGCACGCTGTAGACCAGCTCGCCCGCGGAACTGAGGATGCCGGCGCCATAGGCGCGGAGACCCCCAGTTTGCCGGATCAGGCCGAATTCGATGGTGTACCAGTACAAGCGGGAAAGCAGTTCACCAGCGCCCAAGCCATGGGCGCGCAGACCGCCCTGACCGTACCGTTGCACGTAATCGGCAAACACCGGATCGAACAGCAGCGGCACATGACCGAACAGATCATGAAAGACATCTGGCTCGACGATGTAATCGAACTCCTCCGGGCGACGGATCCAGTCGGTAACCGGAAAGCGTCGGCTGGCCAGCAGCTCGAAAAATGCCTTCTCCGGGATCAGGCCGGGGACCGCCACGATCTCCCAGCCAGTGGCCACCCGCAAACGCCGGTTCACGTCCTCGAAACGCGGAATGCCCTGACCCGCACCCAGTGCCGGCAACGCCTGGATGAACGCGTCGGCAGCGTGGCCCTGCAACAGTGCGCACTGCCGCTCCAGCAGTCGGCGGAAGGTGTCGTGGTCCTGAGGTGTGTACTGCCCCCAGTTCTGGTCGCAGGTGTAGTTCGCGCCCGCACGGGTGTAATCGCCACGGGGCGGACGCGTGCTGGCGCCGTAGACAACGGGTTCAACGGCCATGGCCTTGCACCTCAGCTGGTCAGCACGCCGCGGCGCATCTGGTCCAGTTCCATGGTCTCGAAGAGGGCCTTGAAGTTGCCCTCGCCGAAGCCCTGGTTACCTTTGCGCTGGATGAACTCGAAAAAGATCGGGCCGAGCTGGTTCTCGCTGAAGATCTGCAACAGGAGCTCATCGGGTCGCCCATCGACCAGGATGTTGCGCTGCTGCAGGCCTTCGATGTCTTCCTGCAGCCCGGGAATGCGCTGGGGCAGCAGCTCGTAGTAGGTCTCGCTGGTGTTCAGCAGCTTGACCCCGGCCAGCTGCAGCGCGTCGACGGTGGCGTACAGGTCGGTGGAACCCATCGCGATGTGCTGGATGCCCTCGCCCTGATAACGATCCAGATACTCCTGGATCTGACCGGCCTTCTCGTTGCCCTCTTCGTTGATCGGGATGCGGATCTTGCCGCAGGGACTGGTCATGGCCTTGCTCTTGACGCCGGTGGCCTGTCCCTCAATGTCGAAGTACCGGACCTCGCGGAAGTTGAACAGCCGTTCGTAAAAGCCGGCCCACTCGGCCATGCGGCCGCGGTGCACGTTGTGGGTCAGGTGGTCAATGTAGGTCAGCCCGTGCCCGACCGGGTTGAGCTGCGCTCCCGACCCTGCCTCCAGGGGCTCGAAGTCGACATCGAAGAAGCCGATGTTGCCGATGTCGCCGGTTTGCGCCCCGTTCTTGCCGCGCCAACGGTCAATGAAATAGATGATCGAGTCGCCGATGCCCTTGATGGCGGGGATGTTCAACTCCCCGGGGCCGGCCTGACCCGCGTAACCCCATGCCCCGAGGGACAACGCCCGTTCGTAAGCGGCCTTGGCATCCTGAACCCGGAAGGCAATCGCGCAGACGCTCGGACCGTGCAGCCTGGCAAAGCGCTGGGCGAAGCTGTCAGGCTCGGCGTTGATGATGAAGTTGATGTCACCCTGACGGTACAGGGTCACGGCCTTGTGCCGATGCCGCGCAATGGCCTTGAAGCCCATGCGCTCGAACAACGCGCCCATGGCAGCCGGGTCGGGAGCGGCGTACTCGATGAATTCGAAGCCGTCGGTCCCCATGGGGTTGTCCCAGGTGGTGGCCAGCGAGCTGGGGTCGGGGCGTGCGTTCATGGCGTCTCCGGAGGAAGGTGTCTGCACTGTAGGGCCGGGGCTTTGCAGAAATCCAGCGTTCTCTGCCATGATTCACCAATGATGCGCATGAAAGCTGCGAAATGATCAATACGGACGCACTCGACAAGCTGGACAGGGGCATTCTGCGCACGCTGCAGCAGGATGGCCGTGCCACCTACGACCAGATCGCAGAGTCGGTCGGCCTGTCGCCCAGCGCGGTGCTGCGTCGGGTGAGAAGGCTGGAGGAGTCCGGAGTGATCGCACGCTATGTCGCACTCGTCGAACCCGAAACCGTGGGACTGGGCCTTACCGCGTACGTCAACGTGCGGCTGGAAAAACATGCCGGTGGCGCCAAGCGCAACCCGATGGACGAGTTTCGCGCCAGCGTCATGGCCTGGCCGGAGGTGGTTGAGTGTGCAGCGCTCACCGGGGAAATGGATTTCCAGTTGCGCCTTGTGGTCGCCGACATGGCCGCCTATGCACGATTCATGATGGATACCCTGTTGAAGCATCCCAGCGTTCAGGACTGCAAGACCAGCTTCGTGATGGAACGGGTCAAGAGCACGACAGCCCTTCCCCTGTAAAGGTCTGCGCCTCCGTGCAACATTCATGGAGATCCGAGAGTTCTCTCCTGTTTGGATCAGGGAAAACCCGTACATTCGCACCATGACCTCGCGCCCACAACCTCGGCCAACCTCTACGGTGGTGCCCATCCGCTCGCTCTCGGTCGACCATCTGGCCGACATCGAGCAGCACTTGCTGGCGCTGGATCCCCATGACCGCTATCTGCGGTTCGGTTATGCCGCGAACGATGAACAGATCCATCGATACGTCGCCCAGCTCAATTTCGAGCGCGATGAGCTGTTCGGCATCTTCAACCGCAAGCTCCAGCTGATTGCCATGTCCCATCTGGCTTTCTCGGTGGATCCCCAGCTGACCACCTGTGCGGAGTTCGGCGTGTCGGTGTCGAAAGCGGCGCGCGGGCGGGGTTACGGCAGCCGGCTGTTCGAGCGCGCCGCCATCAAGGCCCGCAATGAGGGCGTCAGCCAGCTGTTCATCCATGCGCTGTCCGAAAACACGGCCATGCTGAAGATCGCCCGCCAGGCCGGGGCCGTCATCGAGCGCGCCGGCGCCGAGTCGGAGGCCCATCTGTGGCTGCCGCCGGCCGACTTCGATTCGCGAGTCACCGAGCTGGTGGATGAGCAGCTCGCACGGACCGACTACCACCTGAAATCCCAGGCGCGCCAGTTCTGGAGCGTGCTTTCGGTCCTGCAGGACATCCGCCAGGGCGTGCGCGAAGCGCGCGAACGCGCCCGGTCCTGAGCGGCGGTTGCTGTTGCAGGTGTCACCCCGGGGCATCCTGCTTGGGGTATTCTTGCTCCCTGTTTCAACCACCCCATCCCTTCAGTGGCCGACCACCCCCCCAGTAGCGGGCCGCAGCGCAGCCTGCGGCACGTGGACAAGCGAGGTTTCCTGCAGAAACTCGCCGAGTTCATCCACCCCGGACCCGACTCCAAGGATGAACTGATCGAAACCCTCGCCGACGCCGAGGACAACGACATCATCAACGCCGAGTCGAGGGTCATGCTGGAAGGCGTGATCCGTATCGCCGACATGACCGCCGGCGATGTGATGGTCGCAGCACCCCGAATGGACGTGCTGGACATCGACGCCCCTTTCGACGAACTGCTGCATCTGGTGATCGACACCGGTCACTCGCGTTTTCCGGTCTTCGATGGCGAGCGGGAGAACATCATCGGAATCCTGCTCGCCAAGGACCTGCTCAAGCTCCAGCGAGCTCCCGAGCTGAACATCCGGGCCCTGCTGCGTCCCGCCACTTTCGTGCCCGAGACCAAGGGCCTGAATGACCTCCTGCGCGAGTTCCGCGGCAACCGCAATCACCTCGCCATCGTCATCGACGAATTCGGTCGGGTGGCTGGCCTGATCACCATCGAGGACGTCCTGGAAGAGATCGTCGGCGAGATCGAGGACGAGTTCGATGTCGCCGAGGACGATGGCGACATCTTCTCGCTGGCCGACAGCACCTGGCGGGTCAGCGGCGACACGCCCATCGAGCGCATCAACGAATCCTTCGGCCTTCAGCTGCCGGAGGACGATTTCGACACCATCGGCGGCCTGATCGCCCACACCATGGGTCATGTGCCCAAACGCGGCGAGCAGCACGAACTGCACGGCCTGCGCTTCGTCGTGCTGCACACCAAGGGCGGCGCGGTGAAGTGGTTCAAGGTCATGCCGCTGCCCGCCGAACCCTGACCATTTCTCCCCCCTGCATGCGCAGCCTGTTCGACTCCCTGCACACGCCATCGAGTTTCAACCCGATGAGCCGCAGGCCCCCGGGGCGGGGCGGCAGGAGCGGCGGGGGACTCTGGTTCCTGGTGTGCGTGGCGGGAGGTCTGCTGCAGGCTTTCTCGCTCGCCTGGCCCTTCGCCGACTGGTCGCTGCCGGGCACCCAGCCTGGCGAGCCCTCGGGCGCCTGGCAGATCGTTTCGCTTGCGCTGCTGGTGCTGTCCCTGCAGTTCTCGGGCCGCGTGGGGCAGTCGGTCTGGCGGGGCTGGGTGTTTGCCACCGCGTGGCTGTGCGGCACCTTCTGGTGGCTGTTCGTCTCGATGAACACCTACGGCGGCATGCCGGCCTGGATGGCCGTCCTGGCGGTGGCGGCGCTGGGCGGTGCGCTGGCGCTGTACTACGCCGTGGCGGTGGGCGTGCTGGCGGCCATGGCGCCTGTGTCGCGGGCCGGCCAGGCATTCATGTTCGCCTCGCTCTGGACGCTGGCCGAACTGGCCCGCGGCAAGCTGTTCACCGGATTTCCCTGGGGCGCCGGCGGTTATGCGCAGGTCGACCTGATGCCGTTCTGGTCGCCATGGGTGGGTGTCTACGGCATGGGTTTCCTGGCGGCATTGCTGGCGTATGTGCTGGCGTCGGCGTGTTCCGGCGCATGGCGGACGGCTGCAGCCTGGCTGCTGTCCCCGGTCAGCCGGCCGCCCCGCACCGGCGCTCCCGGTTCACGCATCCCGCAGCCGGCGGCCCGTGTCCAGCCACGCTGGCCATGGCTGGGAGCCGGCTGGGCCGGATTCATCCGCAATGGCCTGCTCGTGCTGCTGGTCGCGGGTCTGCTGACCACGCTGGGCGCCAGTTCCCGCTGGCGTCAGCCCGACGCCGGCACCACGGCAGCCGGTGAGCTGCAGGTCTGGCTGCTGCAGGGCAACATCGCCCAGGATCAGAAATTCCAGCCGGGCAGCGGCATCGCACAGGCGCTGACGTGGTACCCACAGCAGATCAAGGAAGCCGTCGGCCGTCGTGCCGATCAGCCGCTGCTGGTGGTCGCTCCGGAGACGGCGCTGCCGCTGTTGCCTTCCCAGCTGGGCGATCGGTTCTGGACGCCCCTGCTGGCTGACCTGGGTTCCCAGCAAGGGCCCGGCGCCAGCGCGGTGCTCATGGGGCTGCCGCTGGGTGACCGGCAGGGCTACACCAACTCGGCCTGGGGCATCACGGCGGCGGCGGCCCGAGCTGCGGGTTCGACGCCGGGCGACGCAGGTTCGCTGCTGTACCGTTACGACAAGCACCACCTGGTGCCCTTCGGCGAGTTCGTGCCCCCGCTGTTCCGCTGGTTCACCGACCTCATGAACATTCCCCTGGGCGACTTTCAGCGCGGTGCATTGCCGCAGGTGCCCTGGTCGTGGGGCGGGCAGCGGCTGGCGGCCAACATCTGCTACGAAGACCTGTTCGGCGAAGAGCTGGCGGCCGGCTTCCGCGACCCGGCCCATGCACCGACGGTGCTGGTCAACCTGAGCAACATCGCCTGGTTCGGCGACACGGTGGCCATCGACCAGCATCTGCACATCTCCCGCTTGCGGGCGCTGGAGCTGGGTCGGCCGATGCTGCGTGCCACCAACACCGGCGCCACGGCGGTCATCGACCACCGCGGCATCGTGACCGCCCGGTTGCCCCGTCTGGAGCGGGGCCGGCTGGAAGCCCAGGTGCAGGGGCGGGAAGGGCTGACCCCATACGCCCGTTGGGCCGGCACCTGGGGGCAGATGCCGTTGGGCGTGCTGTGCGGCCTGCTGGTGGTGGTGCTGGGCGCATTGCGCCATCTGGGCCGTCGTGGCGGACGCACCCGCCGGCGCTGAATCGTGCCCCGGCCCGTAAAATCGGGGCCCTGCGACATGACCGTCTGCGCGGCCCGGGCCGCGCTCCCCCATTCCGTTCCTTGCTGCGCGGCCCGAACCGCGTGCTCCCCATGTTGACCTTCCAGCAAATCATCCTGAAGTTGCAGTCCTACTGGGACGCCCAGGGCTGTGCCCTGCTCCAGCCCTACGACATGGAAGTGGGTGCCGGCACCAGCCACACCGCCACCTTCCTGCGGGCCATCGGTCCCGAGCCCTGGAAGGCCGCCTATGTCCAGCCCAGCCGCCGCCCCAAGGACGGCCGCTATGGCGAGAACCCCAACCGCCTGCAGCACTACTACCAGTACCAGGTGGTGCTCAAGCCGGCACCGGCCAACATCCTGGAGCTGTACCTGGGCAGCCTGGAGGCGCTGGGCTTCGATCTGAAGAAGAACGACATCCGTTTTGTGGAAGACGACTGGGAGAACCCGACGCTGGGCGCCTGGGGCCTGGGCTGGGAGGTCTGGCTCAACGGCATGGAAGTGACCCAGTTCACCTATTTCCAGCAGGTGGGCGGCATCGACTGCAAGCCCGCCACCGGCGAGATCACCTACGGACTGGAGCGCCTGGCCATGTACCTGCAGGGGGTGGACAACGTCTACAACCTGAAGTGGACCGACACCATGAGCTACGGCGACGTCTACCTGCAGAACGAGAAGGAGCAGTCGGCCTACAACTTCGAGCATTCCGACGCCGACTTCCTGTTCACCGCCTTCGGCGCCCACGAAAAGCAGGCCAGGCACCTGATGGCGCAGCAGCTGGCCCTGCCGGCCTACGAGCAGGTGCTCAAGTGCGCCCACAGCTTCAACCTGCTGGACGCGCGCGGTGCGATCAGCGTGACCGAACGCGCCGCCTACATCGGCCGCATCCGCAACCTGGCACGCAGCGTGGCCCAGAGCTACTACGAGAGCCGGGAGCGCCTGGGTTTCCCCATGGCCCCGCGCGAATGGGTCGAGCAGATGCCGAAAAAAGCTGCCTGAGAAGAGAACAACAACAATGACCGCACAGAACCTGCTCGTCGAGCTGTTTGTTGAAGAACTGCCCCCCAAGGCCCTGAAGAAGCTGGGCGATGCCTTTGCCCAGGTGCTGGGCCAGAGGCTGGTGACCCAGGGTCTGGCCGCGCCAGATGCGGTGGTGACCCCGTTTGCGTCCCCGCGCCGGCTGGCCGCCCACATCACGGGTGTACTGCCCCGGGCGGCCGACCGCGCCGTGTCGCAGAAGCTCATGCCGGTGGCAGTGGGCCTGGACGCTGCCGGCCAGGCCACCCCGGCCCTGCTCAAGCGGCTGGGTGCGCTGGGGGCCGATGCATCGGCCGTGGCCGGCCTGCGCCGCGCCCCTGACGGCAAGGCCGAAGCGCTCTTTTTCGACAGCGTGGCGCCCGGCGTCGATCTGACGACGGGCCTGCAGTCCGCCCTGGACGACGCGCTGGCCCAGCTGCCCATCCCCAAGGTCATGACCTACCAGCTGGAGTCCGGTTGCGACCTGCCGGGCTGGAGCAGCGTTCAGTTCGTGCGGCCTGCGCACGGGCTGGTGGCCCTGCACGGCAGCACCGTGGTCCCGGTGCGCGCACTGGGCCTGCAGGCCGGCAACAGCACCCATGGACACCGCTTCGAGGCACGGCTCGATCCGGTCGTGCTGCCTTCGGCCGATGCCTACGCCGACACGCTGGCGGCCGACGGCGCCGTCATCGCATCGTTCGCGGCCCGCCGCGCCGACATCGTGCGCCAGCTCGCCGACGCCGCGATCCGCGTCGGCGGCGGTTGCCGCCCGATCGAGGACGATGCCCTTCTCGACGAGGTGACGGCCCTGGTGGAGCGGCCCAACGTGCTGGTCTGCGAGTTCGAGCGCCAGTTCCTGGATGTGCCGCAGGAATGCCTGATCCTCACCATGAAGGCCAACCAGAAGTACTTCCCGCTGCTCGACGCCAGCGGCCGGCTGACCCACCGGTTCCTGGTGGTGAGCAACATCCGCCCGGACGATGCCAGTGCCGTCATCGGGGGCAACGAGCGGGTGGTGCGCCCCCGCCTGGCCGATGCCAAGTTCTTCTTCGACCAGGACCGCAAGAAGACGCTGGCCAGCCGGGTCGAAGGGCTGGCCAAGGTGGTCTATCACAACAAGCTGGGCACGCAGGGCGAGCGGATGGAACGCGTTAGGGCCATCGCGCGCAGCATCGGCCAGCAGCTCGGCGGCGATCTCCTCGCAAAACAGGCCGACACCGCTGCCCAGCTCGCCAAGACCGACCTGCTCACCGACATGGTGGGCGAGTTCCCCGAGCTGCAGGGCATCATGGGCGGCTACTACGCACGCCACGACGGCCTGACCGAGGACATCGCCTTCGCCATCGAGGACCACTACCGTCCGCGCTTCGCCGGCGACGAACTGCCCCGCAACGCCGTCGGTGTGGTGGTGGCGCTGGCCGACAAGCTGGAGACGCTGGTCGGCATGTTCGGCATCGGCAACCTGCCCACCGGCGACAAGGACCCGTTCGCGCTGCGACGCCATGCGCTGGGCGTGATCCGCATGCTGACCGAACGCGATCTGCCACTGGACCTGACCGCCCTGATCCGCGCGGCCGTGCCGGCTTTCGGCGACCTGATCACCGATCCCGCTGACGCCCTGGCCGATTTCCTGTTCGACCGCTTGGCCGGCAGCCTGCGCGAGCAGGGCTACAGCGCGCAGGAAGTCGATGCGGTGTTGGCGCTGCGGCCGTCCCGCCTGGGCGATGTGTCGCGCCGCCTGCAGGCGGTGCGTGCGTTTGCCGCCTTGCCCGAAGCGGCTGCGCTGGCGGCCGCCAACAAGCGGATCGGCAACATCCTGCGCAAGAGCGAGACTGCGCCGGCCGACCAGGTGTTGATGGACCTGTTCCGCGAGCCCGCCGAAGAGGCATTCCGTGCGGCGCTGGCCGATGCCGCCGCTCAGGCCAACCCGGCTTTCGAGCGCGGTGACTACAGCGCCTCGCTGCAGGCCTGGGCAGCCGTCAAGGCGCCGGTGGACGCCTTCTTCGACCAGGTCATGGTCAATGCCGACGACATGGATGTGCGCCGCAATCGCCTGGGGCTGCTGCGGGATCTGCACGCCGCCATGAACCGGGTGGCCGACCTGTCCCGACTGGCCACATGACATGAAGCTGCTCATCCTCGACCGCGACGGCACGATCAACCGCAGCCGCGACGACAAGGTGGCGTCGCCGGACGAGTGGGAGCCCATGCCCGGCGCGCTCGAGGCCGTGGCCCGGCTCAACCATGGCGGCTGGCGGGTGGTGCTGGCCACCAACCAGTCGGGTATCGGGCGTGGCCTGTTCGACATGGCCTCGCTCAATGCGGTGCATGCCCGCATGCAGCGCGAGCTGGCAGCGGTGGGTGGTCGGGTGGAAGCGGTGTTCCTGTGTCCGCACGCGCCGGAAGACAACTGCGACTGCCGCAAGCCCAGGCCCGGCCTGTTCCGCCAGATCGGCGCGCGCTTCGGCGTGTCGCTCGGCGATGTGCCGGCCGCCGGCAACACCCTTCGGCATGTCACTGCGGCCGCTGCTGCCGGCTGCCCCGCCCATCTGCTGCTGACCGGTCCCCTGGCCGGACTGGCCAGCGCCGACGTCCAGGTCATGCCCGATCTGCCGCCCGGCACCCGCGTGCATGCCGACCTGGGCGCCTTCGCCGACTGGCTGCTCTCCCAACCTTCTGCCCCCAAGATGCCCGCATGATCCTCGTCCACGCCATCCGTTCGGTCCTGCACCTGCTGTTCATGGCCGTGACCGTGGTGCCGTGGGCGCTGGCGGTCCTGATCGCTGCGCCCTTTCTCAACAGCACGCAGGTCTACTGGATGTGCGCCGGCTGGCTCAAGCTGGCGGTGCGCAGCGGCGAGCTGATGCTCGGCATCCGCAATCGCATCAGCGGCTTCGAGAACCTGCCGGTGGGCACCACCGCGCCGGCCATCCTGCTGCTCAAGCACCAGTCCACCTGGGAAACCTTCTGCATGCCCACGCTCATGCCGCACCCGCTGGCCTACGTGTTCAAGAAGGAGCTGCTGTACGTGCCCTTCTTCGGCTGGGCCATGGCCAAGATGGACATGATCCACATCGACCGCAGCAAGCGCGCCCAGGCCTTCAACAAGGTGGTGCAGCAAGGCCAGCGCATGCTGGACCAGGGCACCTGGGTGATCATGTTTCCCGAGGGCACCCGCATTCCGCGGGGCGAGCAGGGCGCCTACAAGACCGGCGGGACCCGGCTGGCAGTGGCCACCGGCGCGCCGGTGATCCCGATCGCCGTCACCTCGGCCAAGTGCTGGCCGCGCAAGGCGCTGATCAAGCGGCCGGGCGTGGTCGACTTCTCCATCGGCAAGCCCATCCCCAGCCAGGGGCGCGAGGCCGACGAGCTGATGCGCGAGGTCGAGGCCTGGATCGAGGCCGAGATGCGCCGCCTCGACCCCGAGGCCTACGCCGGGCGCTGAACCACCGGACGCCGCCCGCCATGCAGCGCTTCCTCCAGCTGGCGCTCGACTTCCTCGGCGGGCCCGACCCGCTGCCCATGTCGGCGCCGCCCTCGGCCCGCACCTCGCCGGATGAACACGCGCCGCCGGCCTTGCCGATGGACGATGTCTTCCAGCCTGCCACCTGGCACCACCCGCGGGCCAACCGCCAGATCCGGTTGAAGCAGTGCCATGTGGCCTACGAATTCAAGCGGGCGCGGCGGCGCACCATCGGGCTTTCGGTGGGTCAGGATGGTCTGACGGTGAGCGCGCCGCGCTGGACGCCGATCGCCGAGGTCGAAGCCCTGCTGCAGGACCGCGCCGGCTGGGTGCTGGAAAAACTGCAGGCCGCACGCGAACGCCGCACCACGCTCGACCAGGCCCGCATCGGCTGGGCCGACGGTGCCACCTTCGAGGTGCTGGGCCAGCCGGTGCGCCTGCTGCTCGATCCGGCCCACGCCTACGGCAGCCGGGGTTCGCGCCATGCGCAGTTCGAAGCGTCCGACACCCCCGGAGAGCCGGCGGTGCTGCGACTGGGGCTGCCCCACTCGGCGACCGAGGCACAGATCCGCGACGCGGCACAGGCCTGGCTGATGCGCCGGGCCGAGGCGGTGTTCACCGAGCGCCTGCAACGGTTTGCGCCCCAGCTGGGCGTGCAGTGGAGCCGGCTGCGGCTGTCCAGCGCCGGCACCCGCTGGGGCAGCGCGAGTGCCGACGGCACCATCCGCCTGAACTGGCGGCTGATCTTCCTGTCGATGGACATGGTGGACTATGTGGTGGTGCACGAGCTCAGCCACCTGCGCCACATGGACCACAGCCCGCGCTTCTGGGACGTGGTGGCCAGCGTCATGCCCGACCACCGCGAACGCCGGCAGGCGCTGCGTCAGGTGGCCATGCCGCCCGACGCCTGATCGTCCACGGCGGCGAACCGCCAGACGCCGTCGTCGTTCCGCTCGCGCCGCAGCTGGCCGCCGTGCCACAACCGGTTCAGGTGGGCCACTGCCTCGCCCATGGCAAAGGTGGTCTGGTGCAGGTCGAGCGCGCGCGGAAACAGGACCGGCAGTATCTCGGCTGCGCTGTGAGGCCGCTGGCGGCAGGCCTCCAGCACCTCGTGCAGCCGGTCGCGGTGGTGGTCGTGCAGCTGGTCGATCCGCTCGTGCAGGCCGGTGAAGGGGCGGCCGTGCGAAGGCAGCACCAGCGCATCGGCCGGCAGCGGCCTGAACTTGTCGATGGAGGCCAGGAACAGCTTCAGGGCATCGGCCTCGGGTTCCTGGTCGTACACGCTCACATTGGTGGAGATGCGCGGCAGCACCATGTCGCCGCTGATCAGCACGCCCAGCGCCTCGCACCACAAGGCCATGTGTTCGGGGGCATGGCCATGGCCGCTGATGCAGCGCCAGGCGTTGCCGCCGATCTCGACCTCCAGACCATCCATGAGGCGTGCAAAGCTCGCCGGCACCGCCGGCACCAGGCCGGGGAAATAGCTGGAGCGCTGGCGGATCTTGGCCTGGCTGTCGGGGTCGGTCAGGCCGTGCGAGCCGAAGAACACCGCGGCCGCCTCCGCCCCGAAACCGCCGATGCCGCCCGAGCCGATGCGGGCCACGGCATGGTCGGTGGCCGAGATCCACAGCCGGCATTCGTGCTGCGGCGTGCTCCAGCGCTCGCACAGCCAGTGGGCCAGCCCGATGTGGTCCGGGTGCATGTGGGTCACCACCACCCGCAGCACCGGCAGGTCCTGGAGTTCGTTCTCGAACACCGAGGCCCATTGCGCCCGTGCCTCGGGCTTGTCGATGCAGCAGTCGACCACGGTCCAGCCATCGATGCCGCCGATCCGGTCGCGCAGCAGCCACAGGTTGATGTGGTCGAGCGCAAACGGCAGCGCCATGCGCACCCAGCGCACGCCGGGCGCCACCTCCAGCGAATGGCCGGGCTCGGGCAGGGTGTCGCCCAGGGGGTAGTGAAGGCGGGCTTCCAGCTCGTTGCGTGAAGGGTTCATGGCGTTGCGATTGGATTAAGATGCGGCCGGTCTGACGTTGACGTAAACGTCAATCGGCCGCCGCATTCTAGGCACCGCCCCACCCCGCGACTGTCTGCAACCCGACACCCCTCCCGGACCATGGCCACCAACCCGACCTTCACCATCAGCGATCTGGCGCGCGAGTTCGACCTGACCACCCGCGCCATCCGCTTCTACGAGGACATGGGTCTGCTGCAGCCGCAGCGCGAGGGACCGGGTGGCCGCAACCGGGTCTACAGCGCGCGCGATCGCACCCGTCTGAAGCTCACCTTGCGGGCCAAGCGCCTGGGTCTGTCGCTGACCGAGGCGCGCGAGATCATCGACATGTACGACAGCCCGCGCGACACCGGCCCGCAGCTGCGCAAGTTCCTGGTGGTGCTGGCCGACCACCGCCGTCAGCTGGAAGAGCAGATGGCCGACCTCTTGGCCAATCTGGACGAGGTGAAGGTGCACGAAAAGGAAGCGCGCGCCCTGCTGGCCAAGGTCGAGAAGAAGACGGCCTGATCAGGTCCCTGCGGTGTCCGGCCCGTGCCAGAGTGCCTGGCCCTGGCTGACATCGTTGATGCGCGCCACCAGCGCCGCCGCTGCCCCCTGCGGCACCGCAAATTCGACCGTCACGGCCTGTCCGTGATCCACCTTCCCCAACGTGGCGCCCTGGGCCGCCAGTTCGCGCCGCAACCAGCCTTCCAGCGCATAGGGCAGGGTGCAGGCCAGTGTCCGCAGCACGGTGCGCGGCACCTTGTCCGCCTGCAGCAAGGCCTGGGCCACGCTGTCGGTGTAGGCCCGCACCAGCCCGCCCGCGCCCAGCTGGATGCCGCCGTAGTAACGCACCACGGTGGCCAGAACGCCCTCCAGGTCCTGGTGGCGCAGCACTTCGAGCATCGGTCGGCCCGCCGTGCCGCCGGGTTCGCCGTCGTCATGGGCAGCCGAGTGGCCGCCGGCCATCAAGGCCCAGCAGACGTGGGTGGCGGTCGGGTGCTCGGCCCGGACCGCAGCCACGCGTTCCAGGGCCTGGGCCCGATCGCCCACCGGTTCCACGCGACCGAGAAAGCGGCTCTTGCGGATGAGCAGCTCGCTGGTGACCGGGGCGTGGAGGCTGTAGGACATGGGGTGATCGGGCGGGGGGCTGAAGCATACCCAGCGCGGGATGTCCCGGGGGCGGGTTTCATTGACGTTTACGTAAACGTCAAACTAGAATCCGGCGTTGCCCGCGCCCTCCCAGTCCCCCACCCCACTTCAGCGCCATGCCCCCCACCGACTTCGTCGTGCGCTCGCCCGATTACGAGCGCCGAGTGCGCGACAGCTTCGCCCGCCAGGGCATCATGGGCACGATGGGCGCCACGCTCCAGCGGGTGCAGCCCGGCGAGGTGGAGATCGGTCTCGAATGGGCCCCCGGCCTGACCCAGCAGCACGGTTTCCTGCATGCCGGCGTGGTGTCCACCGCGCTCGACTCGGCCTGCGGCTACGCCGGCTTCACGCTCATGGCACCGGATGCAGCGGTGCTGACCATCGAGTTCAAGGTCAACCTGCTCGCCCCGGCGCGTGGCCAGCGTTTCCGCATGGTCGGCCGGGTGCTCAAGTCGGGTCGCACCATCACCGTGACCGAAGGCCAGGCCTTTGCCATCGACCAGGGCCGCGAGACACTCGTGGCCACCATGAATGCCACGCTCATGGCCATCACTGGCCGTGCCGACGTGCAGGGCTGACGCCCCATCCCGTTTTTCTCCGGAGACCTTTCCCATGACCCAGCTGCCCGGCCTCAACTTCATGCTCGGTGACGACATCGACGCCCTTCGCGACGCGGTGCGCGACTTCGCCCAGGCCGAGATCGCCCCGCGCGCCGCCGAGATCGACCGCACCGACCAGTTCCCCATGGACCTGTGGACCAAGATGGGCGAGCTCGGCGTGCTCGGCATCACCGTGCCCGAGCAGTACGGCGGCGCCAACATGGGCTACCTGGCCCACATGATCGCCATGGAGGAAATCAGCCGGGCTTCGGCCTCGGTGGGCCTGAGCTATGGCGCGCACAGCAACCTGTGCGTCAACCAGATCAAGCGCAACGGCACCGACGCACAGCGGCAGAAGTACCTGCCGAAACTCATCACCGGCGAACACGTGGGTGCCCTGGCCATGAGCGAGCCCGGCGCCGGCAGCGACGTCATCAGCATGAAGCTGCGTGCCGACGACAAGGGCGGCTACTACGTGCTCAACGGCAGCAAGATGTGGATCACCAACGGCCCGGATGCCGACACGCTGGTGGTCTATGCCAAGACCGAGCCCGAAATGGGTGCGCGTGGCGTGACCGCCTTCCTGATCGAGAAGGGCATGAAGGGTTTTTCGGTGGCGCAGAAGCTCGACAAGCTGGGCATGCGCGGCAGCCACACCGGCGAGCTGGTGTTCCAGAACGTGGAGGTGCCGGCCGAGAACATCCTGGGCGGACTCAACAACGGCGCCAAGGTGCTCATGAGCGGCCTGGACTACGAGCGCGCGGTGCTGGCGGCCGGCCCGATCGGCATCATGCAGGCGGTCATGGACAACGTGATTCCCTACATCCATGACCGCAAGCAGTTCGGCCAGAGCATCGGCGAGTTCCAGCTGATCCAGGGCAAGGTGGCCGACATGTACACCGTGCTGCAGGCCGCGCGCGCCTTCTGCTACCAGATCGGCAAGAACCTCGATGCGCTGGGTGCCGAGCATGTGCGCCAGGTGCGCAAGGACTGCGCCAGCGTGATCCTGTGGTGCGCCGAGGAAGCCACCAAGATGGCCGGCAACGGCGTGCAGATCTTCGGTGGCAACGGCTACATCAATGAATACCCGCTGGGCCGCCTGTGGCGCGACGCCAAGCTGTACGAGATCGGCGCCGGCACCAGCGAGATCCGCCGCATGCTGATCGGCCGCGAGCTGTTCAACGAGACGCTCTGAGTCAGGCTCGGGGAAGACCGCTCGACGACAATTCCGGCATGAACACCCACCTTCAAGATCTGTTCGACCACAACCGCGCCTGGGCGGCGCAGATGGTCGCGGAGAAGCCCACCTTCTTCACCGACCTGCTGGCCCAGCAGAGCCCGCGCTACATGTGGATCGGCTGCTCCGACAGCCGCGTGCCGGCCAACCAGATCACCGGTCTGGCCCCGGGCGAGGTGTTCGTGCACCGCAACGTGGCCAACGTGGTGGTCCCGACCGACCTGAACTGCCTCTCGACCATCCAGTACGCGGTCGACATGCTCAAGGTCGAGCACCTGATGGTGGTCGGCCACTACGGCTGTGGCGGCGTGCAGGCCGCGCTGCACGACTCCCGGGTCGGGCTGGCCGACAACTGGCTGCGCCACATCAAGGATGTGCGTGACCGCCATGCCGCCTTGCTTGAGCGTCTGCCGGTCGAAGTGCGCCACGACGCGCTCTGCGAACTCAACGTGATCGAGCAGGTGGTCAATGTGGTGCAGACCACGGTGGTGCAGGACGCCTGGACACGAGGGCAGAGCATCACGCTGCACGGCTGGGTCTATGGCCTGCGCGACGGCCTGCTGCACGACCTGCTGCTGACCGTCAACGGCATCGCCGGGGTGGATGCGGCCTACCGCGCCGCCGTGGCCGCCGTGGCATCGCGCCGCGGACTCTGAACCTTCACGGAGCACGCCATGTTCCCCCAGCGCCTCGACTCGCACCTGGCCTACGACATCGCCAAGGCCATGATGGACGGCTTCAACCGCCATTACCGGCTGTTCCGCACCGAGTCGGCGCGGGCCAAGCACCGCTTCGAGACGCGCGACTGGCGCGGTCAGCAACGCGCCCAGCGCGAGCGCATCGAGTTCTACGACCTGCGCGTCATGGAGTGCGTGCGCCGGCTGATCAAGGAGTTCGATGCCGGCGACCAGCCCATGGACGTGTGGGAGCAGGTCAAGCTGCACTACATCGGCCTGCTGGTGAACCACCACCAGCCCGAACTGGCCGAGACCTTCTTCAACTCGGTCACCACCAAGATCCTGCAGCGGGCCTACTTCCAGAACGACTTCATCTTCGTCCGGCCAGCGGTCTCCACCGAGTACATCGAGAACGAGGAGCCCACGGCCCGTCCGACCTACCGCTGCTACTACCCGACCGCCGACACCATGGAGGCCGAGGCGCTGCGGATGATCCAGGACTTCGACCTCACCGTGCCGTTCGACGACATGGAGCGTGATGCCGCGCTGGTGCTCACCGCCATGAAGCGGCACTTCGACCATGTGAAGCTGCGCGCCAATTTCCAGTTCCAGGTGCTCTCCAGCCTGTTCTTCCGCAACAAGGGCGCCTACATCGTCGGCAAGATCATCAACGGCTTCCAGGAAGTGCCGTTCGCCCTGCCGGTGCTGCACAACCGCGAAGGCCAGCTGGTGATCGATGCCGCGCTGTTCGGCGAGGACGACCTGCTGATCCTGTTCAGCTTCGCACGGGCCTACTTCATGGTCGACATGGAAGTTCCCAGCGCCTATGTGCAGTTCCTGCGCAGCATGATGCCGCGCAAGCCGCGCGCCGAGTTCTACAACGCGCTCGGGCTGGCCAAGCAGGGCAAGACCCTGTTCTACCGGGACTTCCTGTTCCACATGCGGCACAGCACCGACAAGTTCCGCATCGCGCCCGGCATCAAGGGCATGGTCATGCTGGTGTTCGACCTGCCGAGCTTCCCGTTCGTGTTCAAGGTCATCAAGGACTTCTACCCGCCGCAGAAGGACACCACGCGCGAGCAGATCCGCGACAAGTACCTGCTGGTCAAGCAGCACGACCGGGTGGGCCGCATGGCCGACACGCTGGAGTTCTCGGAGGTGGGTTTCCCGCGCGACCGTTTCACCGACGAGCTGATCGCCGAGATCCAGAAGTTCGCGCCCAGCCAGATCGAGATTTCCGATCGCGACGGCGACGGCACCACCGAGGTCATCCTCAAGCACGTCTACATCGAGCGGCGCATGATCCCGCTCAACATCTACCTGCAGGAAGCCTTCGACGCATTGCAGGTGAACGCCGACGATGTCCACGCACGCAGCCAGCTGGAGCGCGCGGTGCTGGAGTACGGCAATGCCATCAAGGACCTGGTGGCGGCCAACATCTTCCCCGGCGACATGCTGTGGAAGAACTTCGGCATCACCCGGCACGGCAAGGTGGTGTTCTACGACTACGACGAGATCGAATACATCACCGACTGCAATTTCCGCCGCGTGCCGGCGCCGCGCAACGAGGACGACGAGATGTCCGGCGAGGTCTGGTATTCGGTCGCGAAGAACGATGTCTTCCCCGAGACCTTCGGCCCCTTCCTGCTGGGCAACCCGGCGGTGCGCGAGGTGTTCATGCAGCACCACGGCGACCTGCTCGACGCCGCTTTCTGGCAGTCGCACAAGGAACGCATCCAGGCGGGCCATGTGCACGACGTCTTTCCCTACGAGCGCGACCGCAGGCTGCGCGCGCTCTGAACCCATCACCACCTCTCAAGGAGCCCTCCATGTCCGATCCCGTCGTCATCCTCGGTGCCGCCCGCACGCCCATGGGCGCCTTCCAGGGTGATTTCAGCCCGCTGTCCGCACACGACCTGGGCGGTGCCGCCATCAAGGCGGCCGTCGAACGCGCCGGCGTGGCGCCGGCCGAGGTGAACGAGGTGCTGTTCGGCAACTGCCTGATGGCCGGCCAGGGCCAGGCTCCGGCCCGGCAGGCTGCCCTCAAGGGTGGCCTGCCCCTGTCGGCCGGCGCCGTGACGCTGTCCAAGATGTGCGGATCGGGCATGAAGGCCGCCATGCTGGCGCACGACATGCTGATGGCCGGCAGCGCCCGGGTCATGGTGGCCGGCGGCATGGAGAGCATGACCAACGCTCCCTATCTCATGCTCAAGGGCCGCGGCGGCTATCGCATGGGCCACGACAAGATCTACGACCACATGATGCTCGACGGCCTGGAAGACGCCTATGAGCCGGGCCGCAGCATGGGCACCTTCGGCGAGGACTGTGCCGGCAAGTACCAGTTCACCCGCGAGCAGCAGGACGCATTCGCCATCGCGTCGGTGCAGCGCGCCAAGGCCGCCACCGAGAGTGGCGCCTTTGCCGCCGAGATCACCCCGGTGACCGTCAAGGACCGCAGCGGCGAGCGCGTGGTGTCCATCGACGAAGGCCCGGGCAAGGTCAAGCTGGACAAGATCCCCGCGCTCAAGCCGGCCTTCAAGAAGGACGGCACCATCACCGCCGCCAGCAGCTCGTCCATCAACGACGGCGCTGCCGCGCTGGTGCTGGCCCGTGCTTCCACCGCCCAGGCCCTGGGTGCGAAGCCGCTGGCCCGCATCGTCGGCCACACCACCCATGCGCAGGAACCGAACTGGTTCACCACGGCGCCGGTGTTCGCCACCCAGAAGCTGCTGCAGGCCACCGGCTGGAGCGTGGCCGACGTGGACCTGTGGGAGGTGAACGAGGCCTTCGCCGTGGTACCCATGGCGCTGATGGCGGAACTGAAGGTGCCGCACGACCGTGTCAACGTGAACGGCGGCGCCTGTGCGCTGGGCCACCCCATCGGCGCCAGCGGCGCCCGCATCCTGGTCACGCTCATCCATGCCCTGAAAGCCCGGGGCGGCAAGCGTGGTGTGGCCACGCTGTGCATCGGCGGCGGCGAAGCCACCGCCATGGCCATCGAACTCCTGTAACCCGGACCCGCGCCATGCTGCTGACCGACGACCAGATCATGATCCGCGACGCGGTGCGCGCCTTCGCCCAGGAACAGCTGTGGCCGAACGCCGCCCGGTGGGACCGCGAGCACCACTTCCCGGTCGAGGCCCACAAGGGCCTGGCCGAGCTGGGGGCTTACGGCATCTGTGTGCCCGAAGAGCTGGGTGGCGCCGGACTGAACTACGTGACCCTGGCCGTGGTGCTGGAAGAGATCGCGGCCGGCGACGGCGGCACCAGCACCGCCATCAGCGTCACCAACTGCCCGGTCAACGCCATCCTGATGCGTTACGGCAATGCCCAGCAGCAGGAGCGCTGGCTGCGGCCCTTGGCCCAGGGTCAGCTGCTGGGCGCCTTCTGCCTGACCGAGCCGCATGTGGGCTCGGACGCCTCGGCCCTGCGCACCACCGCCACGCGCAAGGGTGACGCCTACGTGATCAACGGCGTCAAGCAGTTCATCACCAGCGGCCGCCACGGCCATGTGGCCATCGTGATCGCGGTCACCGACAAGGCCGCCGGCAAGCGCGGCATGAGCGCCTTCATCGTGCCCACCGACACGCCCGGCTACCAGGTGGCCCGGCTGGAAGACAAGGTCGGGCAGCACAGCAGCGACACGGCACAGATCAACTTCGAGAACTGCCATGTGCCGGCCGAGAACCTGATCGGCGCCGAGGGCGAGGGCTACAAGATCGCCCTGTCGGCCCTCGAAGGCGGGCGCATCGGCATCGCGGCGCAGAGCATCGGCATGGCCCGCAGCGCGTTCGAATGTGCCCTTGCCTACGCGAAGCAGCGCGAGAGCTTCGGTCAGCCCATCTTCAACCACCAGGCGGTGGGCTTCCGGCTGGCCGACATGGCCACGCAGATCGAGGCGGCCCGCTCCCTCACCCTGCACGCCGCCGCCTTGCGCGACGCCGGACAGCCCTGCCTGAAGGAAGCGGCCATGGCCAAGCTGTTTGCCAGTGAAATGGCCGAACGCGTCTGCAGCGACGCCATCCAGGTGCACGGCGGTTACGGCTACGTGAACGACTTTCCGGTCGAGCGCATCTGGCGCGACGTGCGGGTCTGCCAGATCTACGAAGGCACTTCCGACGTGCAGAAGATCCTGATCCAGCGCGCCCTGGCCTGAGGGCCTGCCGCGCGGGCGGCAGGTACCATCTCGACCCATGAACATCATCATCCTCGGGGCTGGGCGCGTGGGCGAGAGCGTGGCCGAAAGCCTGGTGTCGGAGCAGAACGACATCACGGTGGTCGACATGGACGCCGCCCGGCTGCGCCTGCTGGAAGACCGCCTCGATCTGCGGGGCGTCGTGGGCAACGGCATCCAGCCTTCGGTGCTGAAGGAGGCCGGGGCGAAGGACGCCGACATGGTGATTGCCTGCGCCGCCAACGACGACACCAACCTGGTGGTGTGCAAGGTGGCACACGATGTCTTCAACATCCCCAGCACCATCGCCCGTCTGCGCTCACCCGAATTCGTGGAAGGCCATGCGCTGCTGGGCAAGTCGGGGTTTGCGGTCGACCATGTGATCTGCCCGGAGGCTTCGGTCACCCGCTACATCCACCAGCTGGTCAGCTACCCCGAGGCGCTGCAGGTGCTGGAATTTGCCGACGGCCGCGCCAGCCTGATCGTGGTGCGCGCGGCCCATGGCGGTGCCCTGGTGGGCCACACCATCGGCGAGTTCCGCCAGCGTTTCCCCCAGTGCGAGATGCGGGTGGTGGCGCTGTACCGGCTGGACACCGAGATGGAAGCCCGGCCGGATACGCGCATCCTGGCTGGCGACGAGGTGTTCGTGCTGGCCGACACCCAGAAGATCCGCTACGTGCTGGGCGCGATCCACCACATCGACAAGCCGGTCCAGCGGGTCATGATCGCCGGTGGCGGCAAGGTGGGCCTGCGGCTGGCGCGCACCCTGGCCGGGCAGTGCGAGGTCAAGATCATCGAGCGCGACAAGCGCCGCTGCGAATACCTGGCCAGCCAGCTGCCCTCCAGCATGCTCATCCTGAATGGCGACGGCGCCGACGAGGACCTGCTGCTCGACGAGAACGTAGGCGAGATGGACATGTTCCTGGCACTCACCAGCGACGACGAGGACAACATCATGTCGTCCATGCTGGCCAAGCGGCTGGGTGCCAACCGGGTCATGGCCCTCATCAACCGTCGGGCCTATGCCGACATGATGCAGGGCAGCACCATCGACATCGCCATCTCGCCCTCGCAGACGGTGATCGGCGAGCTGCTGACCCACCTGCGGCGCGGCGATGTCGCGGCGGTGCACAGCTTGCGCCGCGGCGCCGCCGAAGCACTGGAAGGCATCGCCCGTGGCGACGTCAAGACCAGCAAGCTGGTCGGGCGCCGGGTGGAAGAGATCAAGCTGCCGCAGGGCACGCGCATCGGCGCCATCGTGCGCGGCGAAGGGCGCCGCTCCGAGGTCCTGATGCCGCACCACGACACCCTGATCGAAGCCGACGACCACATCATCATCTTCATTCCCAACAAGCGGCAGGTGCGCGAGGTGGAGAAGCTGTTCCAGGTCGGCGCCACCTTCTTTGGTTGACGCCATGCACAGCTTGCTGCCGGTCCTGTCGGTCTTCTCGCGCATCCTGCTGGCCTTCTGCCCGGCCTGGCTGGTGCCTCTGGGCTGGGCCTGGTTCCTCGACGGCCATCTGCACGCCGCGGTGTGGGCCGTGGGCTTCTGCCTGAATCTCGCCATCGGCCTGCTACTGTGGCACTTCACCCGCCGGCACCGCCGCGAGCTGCAGGCGCGCGACGGCTTCCTGCTGGTCAACCTGGTGTGGCTGGTGCTGCCTGCGCTCTCGGCCTTGCCGCTGATGTTCACGGTGCCGGGCATCGACTGGGCGCGTGCCTATTTCGAGGCCATGAGCGCCCTCACCGCCACCGGGGCCACCGCGCTGTCCGGTCTGGACGACCTGCCGGTGTCGGTGAATGTGTGGCGCTGCTTCCTGCAGCTGGTGGGCGGCCTGGGGATCATGCTGCTGGTGGTGGCCATCCTGCCGCTGCTGGGTCTGGGTGGCGTGCAGCTGTACCGCGCCGAGACGCCCGGCCCGATGAAGGACACCAAGTTCACCCCGCGCATCGCCGAGACGGCGCGCGGCCTGTGGGGTGTGTACGCGTTCTTTGCGGTGCTGTGCATGCTGGCCTACCGTTGGGCCGGCATGGGCTGGGCCGATGCCTTCATGCACATGTGCACCACCATGGGCCTGGGCGGGTTCTCGTCGTACGACGCCAGTTTCGGGCACTTCGACTCGCCGCAGATCGAGCTGGTGGCCACGGTGTTCATGGCCCTGGCCGGCATCAGCTTCGTGCGCTACTTCGTGGTGCTGCGCACCCGGTCGCTGCGGGTCATCACCGCCGACCGCGAGATCCGGACCTACCTGGTCGTGCTGTCCCTGTCGGTCCTGCTGATCACCCTGCTGCTGTCGGTGCACGGTGTCGAAGACGACCCGCTGCGCGCCCTGCAGACCTCGGCCTTCCACGTGGTGTCGCTGGCCACCACCACCGGCTACGCTTCCACCGACTATGCCCAGTGGCCGGTGTTTGCGCCGGTGTTCATGATGTTCCTGGGCTGCTTCGCGTCCTGCGCCGGCTCCACCGGGGGCGGCATCAAGATGGTCCGCATGGTGCTGCTCGTGAAACAGGCGCGGCGCGAGCTGGTGCGGATCATCCACCCCCGGGTGGTGAATCCGGTGACCCTGGGCGGCGGGGTGATGCCGATGTCGGTCATGACCTCGGTGCTGGGCTTCATGCTGATCTATGGCGCCACCACCATGGGCCTGACCATGCTGCTGCTGTTCACCGGGCTGGACATCGTCACCGCGTTCTCGGCGGTGGTCGCCACGGTCAACAACATCGGTCCCGGTCTGGGGCTGGTGGGGCCGTCGAGCAACTTCGGTGTGCTGACCGACTTCCAGATCTGGGTGCTCACCTTCGCCATGCTTCTGGGCCGGCTGGAGCTGCTCACCGTGCTGGTGCTGTTCACCGGCCATTTCTGGCGGCGTTGAGGGCGCTGATGGTCAAGCCCTTGCGTTCCACCGCCGATGCCTGCCCCTGCGGCCGCGCCGCCTGGGCCGACTGCTGCAGCCGCTACATCGGCACCGGAGTGCCGGCGCCGGACGCCGAATCGCTCATGCGCTCCCGCTACAGCGCCTTCGTGCGCGGCGACGTCGACCACCTGCGCGCCACCTGGCACCCTGACCGGTGTCCTGCGGATCTGGCGCTGGATGCGTCGGTGCGGTGGCTGGGCCTGGAGGTGCGAAGCCACCGCGTGACCGGGCCGGACACCGCCGAGGTGGAATTCGTGGCCCGATCCCGCCTGGCCGGCCGCGGTCAGCGCCTGCACGAGCGCAGCCGCTTCGTCCGGCAGGCCGGCCGCTGGCTGTATGTGGATGGCGACATCCTGAACTGATCCCTTTCCTCCTTCATGACCCTATTCGACGCGGTGCTGTTCGATTGCGACGGTGTGCTGGTGGACAGCGAGCCCATCACCAACGGGGTGCTGCGCGAGATGCTCAACGAGGCCGGCTGGGCGCTGTCGCAGGCCGAGTGCGAGCGCATCTTCATCGGCAAGGCGGTGCGAGACGAGCGCACCCGGATCGAGGCCGAGACCGGCCGGCCGCTCACCGAGGACTGGATGCGCGCCTTCTACGAACGCCGCAACCGCCGACTGCAGGCCGAGCTGCAGGTGATCGAGGGTGCGCTGCAGGCGGTGGCCCATCTCCACGGGCAGGTGGCCGGGCGCATTGCCTGTGCCTCCGGTGCGGACCGTGCCAAGGTGGTCATGCAGCTCGAACAGGTGGGCATGGCGCCCTTCTTTGGTGACCGCATCTTCAGCGGGCACGATCTGCCGCGTTCCAAACCGGCACCCGACGTGTACCTGGCTGCCGCCGCCCACCTGGGCGTGGATCCGCGTCGCTGCCTCGTCATCGAGGACACCGGCACCGGCGCCCAGGCCGGCCTGGCGGCCGGTGCCACGGTCTGGGGTTACTGCCCGCATGGACATGGCCATGCCTTCACCGGCCTGCCGGTGCACCGGGTGTTCCGGCGCATGGACGACCTGCTGACCCTCTGGCCCGCCGCCTGAGCGGCCGTCGTCAGGCCGGCGGTGTCTGCCCCGGCTGGCGCCATTCCGAGGGCGTGCGGCCGGTCCAGGCGCGGAAGGCGCGGGCAAAACTCTTTTCGTTGCGGAAGCCGGCGGCCTCGGCCACCTGCTTGATGGGGCGGCTGGTGCGCAGCAACAGTTCGCTGGCGCGCTGCAGGCGCACCTCGTCCTTCAGCGACTGGAGAGAGGCGCCCTCGGTCTGCAGCTGGCGGTGCAGGCTGCGCACCGAGGTGTGCAGCAAGGCGGCCACACCCTCGGCGCTGTGCGTCTTCTCCGGGTGGTCGGCCAGCACCTGACGCACCCGCTGCACCAGCAGCCGGTCGCGCCGGAACGAGCGCACGGTGAGCGGCAGGGCGCGCTGCAGCAGCTGTGTCATGGCGGCCTCATCCCGCCGCACTGGCAGGTCGAGGTACTGGGCGTGGAACTCCAGCGCACCGGCGGATGCGTCGAACAGCACCGGGGCATCGAACAGGGCGCCGTAGGCCGCCACATGCGGCGGCGCAGGGTAGGGCAGCTGCACCTGTCGCAGGGGTATGCGGGAGTCGGCGTACCAGCTGGCCAGGCCATGGATGTTGCGCAGCACCGAAACCACACACAGTTCGTCCATCGGGTCGGGCTCGCGGTGCAGCGTCAGGGTGAGCCGTGCCTCCTGGTCCTGGCGGCTCAGGGTCAGCGTGGCGTCGGGCGCGATCAGCCCGTGGTGCCGGCACCAGCGCTTGAGCGCCAGCCCCAGCGTAGGCGCCGAGAGCGAGGCCCGCGCCAGCATGCCGTAGCTGCCCCAGGGCAGGGGCCGGGCAAAGCAGCCCAGGGCTTCGTCGTCGAGCTCGCGCATGGCGGCCTCCGACACGCGCTCCATCTGGGCGGCGGTGATGCGGGCGGACGGGTCTTCCAGGCGGCCTGGATCGATCTGGGCCGTTGCCAGGGCCGCGGCAGGATCGATGCCGCGCCTGCGGTACGCCATCACCATGGCCCGT
The DNA here is from genome assembly GCF_958439165.1 of uncultured Hydrogenophaga sp. Classification (GTDB taxonomy): domain Bacteria; phylum Pseudomonadota; class Gammaproteobacteria; order Burkholderiales; family Burkholderiaceae_C; genus Hydrogenophaga. The sequence goes on from NZ_OY288116.1 coordinate 100,228, forward strand.
ACCAGGGAAATCGGCGTCAGGGCCGGTCCGCGCAGGATGGATTCAGGGGTCTCGATCATGAGATCCAGTTTCCCACAGGTGGCACGATATGCAACCTGACTGGCACCCTGGCCGTGGGCGCGATGGCTATCCTCCACAATTCCGCACCCCGTTGCCCCGAGTGAGCGCCATGCCCATCCTGACCTCCCAGCTCAACCCCCGATCGGCCGATTTCCAGGCCAACGCCCACGCCATGCGCGTTGCCGTGGACGACCTGCGCCGCCAGATCGACCTGGCCGCGCTGGGCGGCGGTGAAGTGGCCCGGGCGCGCCACATCGGCCGCGGCAAGCTCCTCCCGCGCGACCGGGTGCAGCTGCTGCTGGACCCCGGCACGCCGTTCCTGGAGCTGTCGCCGCTGGCCGCCCACGGCATGTACAACGGCGACGCACCCTGCGCCGGCGTGATCGCCGGCATCGGCCGGGTCAGCGGGGTGGACTGCATGGTGGTCTGCAACGACGCCACGGTGAAGGGCGGCACCTACTATCCGATCACCGTCAAGAAGCACCTGCGGGCGCAGGAAGTGGCGCAGCAGAACCAGCTGCCCTGCATCTACCTGGTGGATTCCGGTGGCGCCAACCTGCCCAACCAGGACGAGGTGTTCCCCGACCGCGACCATTTCGGCCGCATCTTCTACAACCAGGCCAACATGAGCGCGCAGGGCATTGCGCAGATCGCGGTGGTCATGGGCTCGTGCACCGCCGGCGGGGCCTATGTGCCGGCCATGAGCGACGAGACCATCATCGTCAAGAACCAGGGCACCATCTTCCTGGGTGGCCCGCCGCTGGTGAAGGCGGCCACCGGCGAGGTGGTCACCGCCGAGGACCTGGGCGGCGGCGACGTGCACACGCGTCTCTCCGGTGTGGCCGATCACCTGGCCCAGGACGACGCCCATGCCATCGCGCTGGCACGGCAGATCGTGGCCTCGCTGAACCACCGCAAGGAAGCCGCTGCGGCGCTGCGCGACCCGCGTGCGCCGCTGTTCGCCGCCGAGGAGCTGTACGGCGTGATCCCGGTCGACACCCGCAAGCCCTTCGATGTGCGCGAGATCATTGCCCGGCTGGTCGACGGTTCCGAATTCCACGAGTTCAAGCCGCGCTTCGGCGCCACGCTGGTGTGCGGCTTTGCGCACATCGAGGGCATGCCCATCGGCATCGTGGCCAACAACGGCGTGCTGTTCTCCGAGAGCGCGCAGAAGGGCGCGCACTTCATCGAACTGTGCTGCCAGCGCAAGGTGCCGCTGCTGTTCCTGCAGAACATCACCGGCTTCATGGTGGGCCGCAAGGTCGAGAACGAAGGCATTGCCCGCCACGGCGCCAAGATGGTCACTGCCGTGGCCACCGCGCAGGTGCCCAAGTTCACCGTCATCATCGGCGGCAGCTACGGCGCCGGCAATTACGGCATGTGCGGCCGCGCCTACAGCCCGCGCTTCCTGTGGATGTGGCCCAACGCCCGCATCAGCGTCATGGGCGGCGAGCAGGCGGCCAGCGTGCTGGCCACCGTCAAGCGCGACGGCATCGAGGCCAAGGGCGGTACCTGGAGCGCCGAGGAAGAGGCCGCCTTCAAGCAGCCGCTGCTCGACCAGTTTGCCCACCAGTCGCACCCCTATTACGCCAGCGCCCGCCTGTGGGACGACGGCGTGATCGATCCGGCCGACACTCGACGGGTGCTGGCCCTGGCCCTGTCGGCGGCGCAGAACGCCCCGATCGGCGAGCCGAAGTTCGGCGTCTTCCGCATGTGAGGTTGAACATGTCCAGCGTCTTCGCCCAGACCGTCATCGAAGTCACCCGCCCGCGCCCGCACGTGGCCCATGTCTGGCTCAACCGGCCGGACGTGCGCAATGCCTTCAACGACGAGGTCATCAACACCCTGTCCGACACCTTCGCCGCACTGTCCCGCGATCCCGACCTGCGGGTGGTGGTGCTGGGCGCGCACGGCAAGGCCTTCTGCGCCGGCGCCGATCTGAACTGGATGAAGACCATGGCCGGCTTCAACTGGGACCAGAACCGGGCCGATGCCCAGCGACTGGCGGACATGCTGAAACTGCTGGACGACTGCCCGGTGCCGGTGGTGGGTCGCATCCAGGGCGACTGTTACGCCGGCGGCATGGGTCTGGCGTCCATCTGCGACGTGGTGGTGGCCGCGCGCGGCGTCACCTTCTGCCTGTCGGAAGCGCGGCTGGGCCTGCTGCCGGCCACCATCAGCCCCTATGTGATCCGCGCCCTGGGCGCCCAGGCGTCGCGCCGCTACATGACCACCGCCGAACGCTTCAGCGCCGAACGCGCCCACGCGCTGGGCTTCGTGCACGAGCTGGTGGAGGCCGAGGCGCTGGACGCCACCGTGGCCGGCATCGTGGATGCGCTGGTGGCCAACGGCCCGCAGGCGGTGCGGGCCTGCAAGCAGCTGGTGCGCGACGTGGCCGGTGCCCCGCTGGACGATGCCCTGCGTGCCGAGACCGCCCGGCGCATCGCCGACATCCGCGCCAGCGATGAGGGCCGCGAAGGCGTGCAGTCCTTCCTGGGCAAGCGCAGCCCGAACTGGATCACCCCCGCATGAACGCGCCGACCGACCTCTCCCCCAACGCGCACTGGCAGCAACGCAGCCTGGCCAGCGTGTGGCACCCCTGCACCCAGATGGCGCGGGCCGCGCGCACGCCGCCGCTGGCCATTGCCCGCGGGCAGGGTGCCTGGCTGCACGACCACGAAGGCCGCCGCTATTTCGACACCATCAGCTCCTGGTGGGTCAACCTGTTCGGCCATGCCGACCCCGGCATCAATGCCGCCATCACCGCGCAGCTCAACACCCTGCCGCACGTGATGCTGGCCGGCTGCACCCACGAGCCGGCGGTGGTTCTCGCCGAGCGGCTGTCGGCCCGCACCGGCGGTGCGCTGGGCCACTGCTCCTTCGGCAGCGACGGGGCCAGCGCGGTCGAGATCGCGCTCAAGCAGAGCTTCCACAGCTGGCGCAACCGGGGCCGCGCCGACAAGCGCCACTTCGTGTGCCTGCGCCACAGCTACCACGGCGAGACCATCGGTGCGCTGGCCGTGACCGATGTGGCCGTGTTCCGCGACGCCTATGACCCGCTGCTGATGCGTGCCCACACGGTGGACGCGCCCGACAGCCGCCGGGGCAACGAGGCCGAGGCCCTGAAGGCCATCGAGGACTGCCTGGCCGCCCATGCCGACACGCTGGCGGCGGTCATCGTCGAGCCGCTGGTGCAGGGCGCCGCCGGCATGGTCATGCACTCGCCCGACTACCTGCGCGCGCTTCGCGCCCTGTGCACCCGCCACAACGTGCACCTGATCGCCGACGAGATCGCAGTGGGCTGCGGTCGCACCGGCCGCTTCTTCGCCTGGCAGCACACCGAGCCCGCCACGTCCGCCGACTGGCCCGACTTCATCCTCCTGTCCAAGGGCATCACCGGCGGCACGCTGCCGCTGTCGCTGGTGCTCACCACCGACGCGGTGTTCGAGGCCTTCTGGTCGGAAGACACCACGCGCGGTTTCCTGCACTCGCACTCCTACACCGGCAACCCGGCGGCCTGCGCGGCAGCCCTGGCCGTGCTGGACCGCTTCGACGCCGGGCAGGAAGCGCAGAACGCCCTGCAGGCGCAGTGGCTGGCCGACGCCTTTGCGCCGCTGGGCCAAGACGACCGGGTGCGCCACCTGCGCCAGCGCGGCACCATCCTGGCCTTTGACGTGCCCGGTGCGGCCGACGGCTTTGCCGAACGCTTCCACCTGGCGGCCCGCGCGCACGAACTGCTCATCCGGCCCATCGGCCGCAGCGTCTACCTGATGCCGCCCTACCTGATCGATCCGCCCACCGCCGCCTGGCTGGCCGAGGCCGTCACCCGGACCCTGAACGATGTGGTTTGACCATTTCCGCGCCACCCGCGAACAGCTCGAAGCGCAAGACTTGCTGCGGCATCTGCGCGTTGCTCATGGCGGCACCGCGCCGCACCAGCCGGTGGCCGGTGCGGGTGGCACGGTGCGCGAACTGCTCATGTTCTGCAGCAACGACTACCTGGGCCTGGCCGCCCACCCGGCGCTGGCCGACGCGCTGGTGGACGGTGCGCGCCGCTGGGGCGGCGGCTCGGGCGCCTCGCCGCTGGTGAGCGGCCACAGCCAGGCGCATGAAGCGGTGGCGCAGTGGCTGTGCCAAGCCTATGCGCCACATATTCCGCAGGCCCGTGCTCTGGGCTTCTGCACCGGCTACATGGCCAACCTGGGCGTGGTCACCGCGCTTGGCGAAGCGGGCGTGGAACTGTTCTGCGACGCGCTCAACCACGCATCCCTCATCGACGGGGCACGGCTGGCCCGGGCACAGGTCACGGTCTATCCGCATGGCGATCTGGCGGCACTGGAAGCCCTGCTGCGTGCCAGCAGCGCGCCGCGCAAGCTCATCGTCACCGACGGCGTGTTCAGCATGGACGGCGACATCGCGCCCCTGCCCGGCCTGCTGGCCCTGGCCGATGCCTTCGATGCGCTCTTGCTGGTGGACGATGCCCATGGTCTGGGCGTGCTGGGTCAGCGCGGACTGGGCTGCATCGAACACTTCGGCCTGAACAGCCGCCGGCTGGTGCTGGTGGGCACCCTGGGCAAGTCGGCCGGTCTGGCCGGCGCCTTCGTGGTGGCGCATGAGGCCGTCATCGACCACCTGCTGCAGAGGTCGCGCAACTACATCTTCTCCACCGCCTCGCCGCCGGCCATCGAGCATGCCCTGCTCACCGCGCTGGAGCTGCTGGCCGGACCCGAAGGCCAGCGCCGCCGGCGCGACCTGCGGGCCCGCTGCGAGCAGCTGCGCGCCGGCCTCACCCGCCTGCTGCAGCAGCACCCCGAACTGCCCTGGCAGCTCACCGACAGCACCACGCCCATCCAGCCCCTGATCGTCGGCCGCAACGCCGAGGCCATGCGCCTGGCGGCCCGGCTGGAGCAGGCCGGCATCCGCGTGCCGGGCATCCGCCCGCCGACCGTGCCGGCCGGCACCGCGCGCCTGCGCATCACCCTGTGCGCCAGCCACACCCGCGCCGATGTCGAACGGCTGCTGCAGGTGCTGCGCGATGCGGCGGCCGAAGCGCAGGTCGGCGAGCCCGAAGGAGCCGACGCATGAGCCCGTCACCCATCGCCCTGCTGCGGGGCTGCTTCGTCACCGGCACCGACACCGAGATCGGCAAGACCTGTGTCAGCGGCGGTCTGGTGCATGCCTTCCGCCAGCGCGGCCTGCGGGCGGCAGCCATCAAGCCGCTGGCCGCCGGCCAGCAGCAGGACGCCGAGGGCCGCTGGTTCAACGACGATGTGCGCCACCTGCATGGTGCGCAGGACCTGGGCCTGAGCGAGGACGAGGTCGGACCTTTCCAATGGCGCACCGCCTGCGCGCCGCACATCGCGGCGGCCATCGAGGGTCGACCGATCGATCCGGCGGCGGTGCGCTCCGCCATCCACCGGCTGGCCGCCCGCACCGAGGCCCTGGTGGTCGAGGGCGTGGGCGGTTTCCGCGTGCCGCTGGTGCCAGGCTGGGACACGGCCGATCTGGCGGTCGACCTGGCGCTGCCCGTGGTGCTGGTGGTGGGCCTGCGGCTGGGCTGCATCAACCACGCCCTGCTCACCGCCGATGCCGTGCGCGCCCGCGGCCTGCACCTCGCCGGCTGGGTGGGCAACACCCTGGACCCGGCCATGCCGCACCGGGACGACAACCTCCATGCCCTGCGGCAAGGTCTGCCGGCGCCCTGCTGGGGCGTGGTGCCGCGCCTGGCCGATCCCACCCCGGCGGCCGTGGCCGCCCACCTGAACCCGTTGCCGGAGACCTGACATGTTCACCAAGATCCTGATCGCCAACCGGGGCGAGATCGCCTGCCGCGTCGCGGCCACCGCGCGCCGCCTGGGCATCCGCACCGTGGCCGTGCATTCGGACGCCGACGCCATGTCGCGTCATGTGGCGCTGTGCGATGAAGCCGTGTCCCTGGGCGGCAACACGCCGCAGGAAAGTTATCTGCGCTGGGAAGCCATCCTGGAGGCTGCCCGCGCCACCGGCGCGCAGGCCATCCACCCCGGCTACGGCTTCCTGAGCGAGAACGAGGCTTTTGCACAAGCGTGTGCGGCGGCCGGGCTGGCCTTCATCGGTCCGCCGGCCTCGGCCATCCTGGCCATGGGGCTGAAGGCCGAGTCCAAGCGCCTGATGGAGGCCGCCGGGGTGCCGCTGGTGCCTGGTTACCACGGTGCCGATCAGGACCCTGCGCTGCTGCGGGCCGAGGCGCAGCGCATCGGTTACCCGGTGCTGATCAAGGCCAGCGCCGGCGGTGGCGGCAAGGGCATGCGGGTGGTCGAGCGCGATGACGATTTCGACGCCGCACTCGCCTCGTGCCAGCGCGAGGCGCGCAGCAGCTTCGGCAGCGACGCGGTGCTGGTGGAGCGTTATGTGCAGCGCCCCCGGCACATCGAGATCCAGGTGTTCGGCGACACCCACGGCCAGATCGTGCATCTGTTCGAACGCGACTGTTCGGTGCAGCGCCGCCACCAGAAGGTGCTGGAGGAAGCGCCCGCCCCCGGGATGACGCCGGCCCTGCGCGAGCGCATGGGGCAGGCGGCGGTGGCGGCCGCGAAGGCGGTGAACTATGTGGGCGCCGGCACGGTGGAGTTCATCGTCGAAGGGCTGGAGGGGCAGGGGAGCGACGACAGCCGCGCCCGTTTCTACTTCATGGAAATGAACACCCGCCTGCAGGTGGAACACCCGGTGACCGAGGCCATTACCGGCCAGGACCTGGTGGAGTGGCAGCTGCGCGTGGCGGCCGGCGAGCCGTTGCCCTTGCGTCAGGACGAACTGCGCATGCAGGGCCATGCCATCGAGGCCCGCATCTGTGCCGAGAACCCGGACAACCAGTTTCTGCCGGCCACCGGCACCCTGAGCGTTTACCGCAAGCCGCCCCATGCGGGCTTCGAGCGCGCCCCGGTGCGTTTCGATGACGGTGTGCGCGAGGGCGATGCCATCAGCCCGTACTACGACTCCATGATCGCCAAGCTCATCGTCCATGGTGATTCCCGTGCGCAGGCGCTGGCCCGGCTGGACGCCGCCCTGGCCGACACCCGCATCGTCGGCCTGCCGAACAATGTGCAGTTCCTGCGCCATGTGGTGGTCAGCCGGTCGTTTGCCCAGGCCGATCTGGACACCGCCCTCATTCCGCGCGAGGCGGCCGTGCTGTTCCACCAGGAACGGGTGGGTGCTGCCTGGGCCGCTGCAGCGGCGGTGGTGCACCGGTTGCAGGCCGAACAGATGCTGGAGACCTCCGATCCGTTCTCGCGCCGCGACGGTTTCCGCTCGCACGGCACGCTGGTGCGTCGGTTCGACTTCCGCCATGCCGAGCAGCCGTTGGCCGCACAGCTCACCTATGGCCGGGACGGTCTGCAGCTGGCGGTGGGGGAGGGTGGCGCACAACCGCTCTCGTGGCAGGCGCAGGACGACGGCCTCACCGAAATCCGCTGGGGCAGCGAGCGGCAGCGCGTCCAGGCCTGGGTTCACGGCGAGGCGCTGCAGGTGTTCACGCCGCACGGCGCCACCCGCATCGAGCTGATCGACCCGCTGGCCCATGCCGGCGAAACCGCGGCCGAGGGCGGTCGCCTGACCGCGCCCATGCCGGGCAAGGTCCTGTCGTTTGCGGTGAAGGCCGGCGACGCGGTGCGCCAGGGCCAGCCGCTGGCGGTGATGGAGGCCATGAAGATGGAGCACACCATCACCGCCCCGGCCGATGGCACCGTGGCCGAGCTGCTGTATGCCCCGGGTGACCAGGTGGCCGAAGGCTCGGAACTGCTCAAGCTGGTGACAGACTGATCGCAGCGCTCCGCTTAAGCTCGCTGCATGCGCATCACCCTCTGCCTCACCGCCAACAAACCCGAGCCCTGGCAGGCCGGCCTGCAGGCCGCGCTGCCCGGCGCACAGATCGACATCTGGACCCCCGGCGCGCCGCTGGCCGACCATGCGGTGGTCTGGGCACCGCCGCAGGCCTTCATCGACGAGCAGACGCAACTCAAGGCGCTGTTCAACATCGGCGCCGGGGTGGACGCGCTGCTGCAGCTGCGCCTGCCGCCGCAGCTGCAGGTGGTGCGGCTGGACGACGCCGGCATGTCGGTGCAGATGGCCGAGTACGTTTGCCATGCGGTCATCCGCCACTTCCGCGAGTTCGACGGCTACGAGGCCGACAGCCGCCAGGGCCGCTGGGGTTACCGCAAGCCGCGCAGCCGCGCCGACTTTGCGGTCGGCGTCATGGGCCTGGGCGTGCTGGGCGAACGGGTGGCGAAGGCGCTGACCAGCTTCGAATTCCCGGTGCACGGCTGGAGCCGCACGCCACGCACCATCGAAGGCGTGGTCTGCCACCACGGCGAAGACCGGCTGGACACTTTCCTCTCGCAATGCCGGGTGCTGGTCAACCTGCTGCCGCTCACGCCGCAGACCACCGACATCCTGAACCGCCGCACCCTGGGTCGGCTCAAGCCCGGCGGCTATGTCATCAACGTGGCGCGCGGTGCGCACCTGGTGGACGACGACCTGATCGCCCTCATCGACAGCGGTCACCTGGCCGGCGCCACGCTGGACGTGTTCCGCACCGAACCCCTGCCGCCCGAACACCCGTTCTGGCGCCACCCCGCCATCACCGTCACGCCGCACACCTCGGCCCGCACCCTGCGCGAAGAAAGCATAGCGCAGATCGCCGGCAAGATCGCCCGCCTGGAGCGCGGCGAGCCGGTGGCCGGCCTGGTGGACCCGGTGCGCGGTTACTGAAACGGAGACCTTCATGTCCATGCCTTCCCGCGTCCGCCTGATTGACGTCGGCCCCCGCGACGGGCTGCAGAACGAGAAGCAGCCGGTGGCGGCCGAGGTCAAGGTCGAGCTGGTGCACCGCCTGCAGGCCGCCGGCCTGGCCGAGATCGAGGTCACCAGTTATGTCAGCCCCAAGTGGGTGCCGCAGATGGCCGACAACCACGCGGTCATGAGCGGCATCCGCCGCCCGGCCGGTGTCCGGCATTCGGTGCTCACGCCCAACCTGAAAGGCTTCGAGGCGGCGCTGGCCGATGCGCCGGACGAGATCGTCGTGTTCGGCGCCGCCAGCGAAGCCTTCAGCCAGAAGAACATCAACTGCAGCATCGCCGAGAGCATCGAGCGCTTCGCGCCGGTGGTGGAAGCCGCACTGGCCGCCGGCATCCAGGTGCGCGGCGCCATGAGCTGCACCGTGGGCTGCCCGTACGAGGGCGACATCGCCCCCGAGCGCGTGGCCTACCTGGCCGGTCTGATGAAGGGTATCGGCGTGCAGCGGGTGGACGTGGCCGACACCATCGGCGTGGGCACGCCGCGCCGGGTGCAGGCGGCCCTGGAAGCTGCGCTGCGGCATTACGGCATCGACCAGGTGAGCGGCCATTTCCACGACACCTACGGCCAGGCCCTGGCCAACACCCTGGCCTCGCTGGAGCTGGGGGTGTGGAACTTCCAGGCCTCGGTGGCCGGCCTGGGGGGCTGCCCCTATGCCAAGGGCGCCACCGGCAACGTGGCCAGCGAAGACCTGGTGTTCATGCTGTACGGCATGGGCATTGAAACCGGCATCGATCTGGATGCGCTGGTGGACGCCGGTGCGTGGATCAGCGAACGACTCGGCCGGCCCACCGCCTCTCGCGTGGGCCGTGCGCTGCTGGCCCGCCGGGCCGCCTGAAGGAGACCGCCATGGAATGGCAGGTGTGGATCGCTTATTTCGTGGCCTCGTGGGCCATTGCGCTGTCGCCCGGCTCGGGCGCGGTGCTGTCCATGACGCACGGCCTGGCCTACGGCGTGCGCGGGGCCAGCGCCACCATCCTGGGGCTGCAGTCCGGGCTGGCGGTGATTTTGCTGGTGGCCGGCGCTGGCGTGGGCGCGCTGCTGGTGGCATCGGCCACGGCGTTCACCGTGGTCAAGGTGGTGGGCGCGGCCTACCTCATCTGGCTGGGCTGGCGGCAATGGCGTTCGCCGGTGGAGGCGGTGCCGGACGGCGCCGGTCCGACCGCCACCACCACCGCATCCTCGCCCTCGGCCGGTCTGCCCCCGGTGCGCCAGCGCCTGGCCATCGGCTTCTTCACCAATGTCACCAACCCCAAGGGCATCGTGTTCATGGTGGCGGTGCTGCCCCAGTTCATCGACCCGGCGCGCCCGCTGTGGCTGCAGTTGCTGGTGCTGCTGGTCACCACCATCGGGGTCGACCTGATCGTCATGCACGGCTACGCCTTCCTGGCTTCGCGAGCCCAGCGCTGGCTGGCCACCGCACGGGCCCGCCAAGCCCAGAACCGGGTGTTCGGCGGGCTGCTCATGGCCATGGGGGCGAGCCTGATGCTGGTCAAGCGCGGGGCCGGCTGACCTTGACCCGGCAAGCCCCGCAGCCGACGGGGCATGCCGGCCCTCACTACCATCCACCCTCATGAGCGAAACCCTCACCCCCATCCAACCCTCCACGACGGCAGCGGTACAGCGCGTCACCGAGGCCCTGGCCGCGCTGGGCCATGCCCACAAGCCGGTCATGCTGGACGATGCCGCCCGCACCGCGCAGCAGGCGGCCGATGTCCTGGGTGTGGCCCTGGGGCAGATTGCCAAGAGCATCATCTTCCGCCGCAAGAGCGACGACCGCTCGGTGCTGGTGGTGACCTCCGGCGACCGCCGCGTCGACGAGAAGAAGGTGCAGGCCCTGGTCTGCCCCGAAGGCACGAAGCTGGGCCGGGCCGATGCCGATTTCGTGAAGGCGCGCACCGGCTTTTCCATTGGCGGTGTCTCGCCGCTGGCGCATGTGGAGCCGCCGGTGGTACTGATCGACCGCGAGCTGTTCCGCTTCGACCGGGTGTGGGCGGCAGCCGGCCATCCCCACGCGGTGTTCCCGCTCACCCCGCAGGAACTGGAGCGCTACACCGGCGCGCCGGTGGCCGACGTCACGCAGGAGGCCGCATGAGCCGCGCCGTGACCCTGCAGGCCGCGCGCGAGCGCCAGCCGGGCGTGGTGGCGCCGTCGCCCTGCATCTCGGTCTGCCGGCTGGACGACGAGCGCACCCGTTGCGTGGGCTGCCACCGCACGCTGGCCGAGATCGGCGCCTGGTCCCGGCTGGACGATGCGGCCAAGCTCGACATCTGGCGCGAGGTGGAGGTCCGGCAGGGCATCGCGACATGAAGGACATTCAGTTCTTCTACGACCCGATCTCGCCCTACGCCCACCTGGCGTTCCTGGCCCTGCCGCAGGCGCTGGCCGGGCACAGCGTGGCGGTGCATCACCGCCCCATCCTGTTCGCCGGGCTGCTCAAGGCGCACGGCCAGCTCGGTCCGGCCGAGATTGCCCCCAAGCGCGACTGGACCTACCGGCAGGTGCAATGGCTGGCCCATGCCCACGGTCTGCCGCTGGAGATGCCGGCGGCCCACCCCTTCAACCCGCTTCCCCTGCTGCGCCTGGGCCTGGCCACCGCACTGCCCGACGCGCCGGGCGAGACCAGCCGCTGGGTGACGGCCCAGCTGTTCTCCCATGTGTGGCAGTCCGGCGGAGCCGATGCCACCGACCCGGCCCGCCTGCAGGCGCTGGAAGCCCGGCTGCAGGCCCACGTGGCCGAATGCGGCCGCACCTGGCAGGACCCGCAGGGCGACGCGGTGCGCCAGCAGCTGCGCGCCAACACCGACGAGGCGCTGGCCCTGGGTCTGTTCGGGGTGCCTTCGCTGGTGGTGGACGGTCGCGTGTTCTGGGGCTTTGACGCCCTGCCCATGGTGGCTGCCTGGCTGGCCGGAGATGCCTGGTTCGCCCCCGATGGCGCCTGGGATCGCGCGGCGACGTTGCCGGCGGCGGTGCAGCGCCCGCGTTGAACGGCCGCCGTTCCTCAGCCGTCCAGGGCCTCGGCCAGGGTCAGCACCTCGCCGGTGCGGGCCGCTTCATAGCCCTTCAGACCGGCCACCCGTGAGCGGAAGGCGGGAGACCGCAGCACGCTCAGCACAGGCCGCAGCTCCTCTCGCTCCAGCCCGTCGGCCGGCAGCGCAAAAAAGTAGCGCTCCTTGAGCAGCGGGATGAAGTGCAGACCGAAGCGGTGCGCGGCGGTCTGCACGCCGATGCCCACATCGGCCATGCCGCTGGCCACGAAGGCCGCCACGGCGGCGTGGGTGAGTTCGGTGCTGTCGTAGCCGCTCACCTGCCGGGGCGCGATGCCGTGGCGCTTGAGCAGCAGGTCGGTCAGCACCCGGGTGCCCGAGCCCTCGGGCCGGTTGACGAAGCGCAGGTCGGCCCGCGCCAGATCGGCCACGCCGCGCACGCCCAGCGGATTGCCCGCCGCCACGAACAGGCCCTGGGTCCGCACCGCGAGGTGCACCAGCCGGTGCTGGTGCCGGTCCAGCCAGGGCGCGTAACGGGCCGCCGCCGCCGACTGGAACTCGCCCAGCGGCAGGTGGAAGCCGGCCAGTTCGCAGTCGCCCTGGGCCAGCGCCGCCACCGCCTCCAGGCTGTTGCGGTACCGCACCTCCACCCGCACCGCGCGGGCGGCCAGCTGTTCGCGCAGGGCGGCCACCGCAAAGCCGTGGCTGGCGTGCAGGCGGGGCACGGCGCGACGCCGGCGCTGCACCCGGCCCAGCTCGCCCTCCACCTCGGCGGCCAGGGTTTCCAGCAGCGGCTGCAGCCGGGCGGCCACGCGCGCATCGGCCCACACCAGGCGCTGCGCCAGCTCGGTCGGCACCGATCCCTGGCCGCGCCCGCGCTCGAGCAGGGGCTGGCCCAGCACGCTTTCGGCCTGTCGCAGCAGGCCCCAGGCGTGCCGGTACGACAGGCCCAGGTCGCGCCCGGCCTGGGCAATGCTGCCGCCCGCCTGGACACCGGCCAGCAGCTGCAGCAGCACGCCGGCGTCCAGCGCCGGTCCGTCCTCGGGGCCGATCTGCCAACGGGTGTCGATCTGTATGCGCATGGGTCAAGTTTATGCAATGCCGAACATATTTGAGGATGTCCCCGGTGCTACCCTGCGCCGCATGAATCCGTCCCGGTCCAACG
>NZ_OY288117.1 GCF_958439165.1 uncultured Hydrogenophaga sp.
CGGATCAGCCCGCGCCGTAGACCTGATCGGCACGCTTGACGAAGGCATCGACCAGATTGCCGGCGATGCGGTCGAATACCGGGCCGACGACCGATGACAGCGCCTGGCTGGAGAAGCCGTAACTCAGCGTGAACTCGACCTTGCAGGCGCGCTGGCTGCCGTCACCCAGGGGGGTGAAGATCCAGCGGCCGTCCAGGCGGGAGAACGGTCCGTCGATGAGTTCCATCTGGACTTCCCGGTCGCTCACGTGCCGGTTGCGGGTGGTGAAGCTCTGGCGCAAGCCGCTGATGGACATGCCGACCCGCGCCACCATGCCGTCTTCCTTGTGTTCGAGCACTTCGCCGCTGGCGCACCAGGGCAGGAACTGCGGGTAGTGCTGCACATCGGTCACCAGCGCAAACATTTCCTGTGCGCTGTGCCAGAGCAGAACAGACTTGTGGATGGTTTTCATACAATCGGCGCCCTGTGGCTGCAACCTTGCAGCATCCGGGCGGAACCTGTCATTCTAGGGGGCTTGCCCAGGCGGCCCTCCGCCCCCATCTCATTCCCCATGTCCCAAGCCTCCCCCAAAACTGCCCCCCGGACCGCGGCCCGCCAACCGGTCGACAGCCGCATCGCGGACAACAAGAAGGCCCTCTACAACTACCACATCGAGGAACGCTTCGAGGCCGGCATGGTGCTGCAGGGCTGGGAGGTGAAGGCCCTGCGAGAAGGCAAGGTGCAGCTCACCGACGGCTATGTCGTCATCCGGGAGGGCGAGCTCTACCTGATCGGCTGCCAGGTCAACCCGCTGCGCACCGCCAGCACGCACGTGTCCGCCGACTCGGCCCGCACCAAGAAGCTGCTGTTGCACAAGGACCAGATCCGCCGGCTGATCGGCAAGGTCGAGCAGAAGGGCCACACGCTGGTGCCGCTCAACCTGCACTGGAAAAGCGGCAAGGTGAAGTGCGAGATCGCGCTGGCCAAAGGCAAGGCCGAGCACGACAAGCGCGACACCATCAAGGATCGCGAAGGCAAGCGAGAGGTCGAGCGGGCCATGAAGACCCGCAACCGCTGAAGCCGGCGGGGCTTCAGCCCAGCTGGCGCAACGGATGGGCCGACGCCGGCCAGGGCGACATGAAGAAGGCGGCCACATCGGCCGGCTGCACTTCTTCCACCCGGGCGGGATTCCACTTCGGCGAATGGTCCTTGTCGACCGCCAGTGCACGGATGCCTTCGACCGTTTCGCTGGCGGCGCCGGGGCGCAGATGGAAGCACCGGCGAACCATGTCGCGCTCCATCCGCAGGTCGTCGGCCAGGCCCATGCCCCGCGCGCGGCGGATCTGCTCCAGCACCACGTGCAGCATCAGCGGCGAACGGTGGCGCAGCACGTCGGCGGTGCTGTGGGCCCAGTCGCTGTCGGTGGCTTCCAGCGCCTGCACGATCGCGGTGGCACTGTCCATGCCGAACACCCGCTCCACCTCGACCACCGGCCAAGACGGCGCCGGCACCTGGGTGTTGAGATGGCTCGCCACCCAGCGCTCCACCGCATCGCCGTTCTCGAACGGCGTGGTGGCCAGGCTGGCCCACACGCCGGCCAGCCGACCGGACTCGATGAAACCGTCGGCCAGTCCGGCCGCCATGGACTCCGGGCCGGCCAGGATGCGGCCGGTCAGCGCCAGGTATTCGCCCAGTCGTCCCGCACAGCGGCTCAGGAAATAGCCGCCGCCCACGTCCGGAAGCAGACCGATGTGGGTCTCCGGCATGGCGAGCTTGCTGCGCTCGGTCACCACCCGCAGGCTGGCGCCCTGGCTGATGCCCATGCCGCCACCCATGCAGATGCCGTCCATGAAGGCAATGTAGGGCTTGGGGTAGGTGTGGATCAGGTGGTTGAGGGCGTATTCCTCGGTGAAGAAGTCTTCCAGCTCCGGGTTGCCGCTGAGAGCCGCCTGGTGGAAGAAACGGATGTCGCCGCCGGCGCAAAAGGCCCCGAACGGACCCTCCTTGCCGGTACCCCGGATGGCCACTGCCAGCACGGCCGGATCATCACGCCAGGCCAGCAACGCGCCGGCCAGTTCGCGCACCATCGACAGCGACAGCGCATTCAGGGCCTTGGGCCGGTTCAGCGTGATGCACCCCACCCGCCCCTGGACTTCGGCCACCACCCATTGTTCGGTATTCGACATGCAGACTCCGTGAAAAAGACCGTGCGGATCAGGTTCCGTCCAGTGACTGTATGCGGGGAACGGCGCTGCGGGCGCGCCAGCCAAGCAGTTCATTGATGACCAGTGCGCCGATCACCACGGTACCACCCAGCAGCACTGGCTGGCCCGGCACTTCACCGGCGCCCAGCCACGCGAGCAGGATGCCGAAGATCACCTCGAGCAGGGCCAGCAAAGACACCTCGGGCGCCTTCAACACCCGGGCACAGACCACCGACAGCACACAGGGAATGGCCAGCTGGGCCAGACCCAGCAGACCCAGCCAGGCGATGTCCGGGCCGGTGGCCTGGAAGGGAAAGGCCAGGGGCAGCGTGACCAGGCTGGAGATGACGGCCCCCAGCAGCACCGACGGCACCAGATCGATCGACTCGCCATGGCTGCGGCTGCGCTGCACCACGGTCCAGTTGATGGCGCCGGCCACCGGCACGCACAGCGACGCGAGGGAGCCGATGATGAGGGAAGCGGTGTCGATGGAGGTGTCGCCGAAGGCCGCCAGGAACTGGCTGCCGTACATGTAGACGATGCCCGCTCCGGCGGCCACGATGGCCGCCCAGGTGCGCCAGGGCAATGCCTGACCGATGACCAGACGGGTGAGCAGCGCCGTGAACAGCGGCCCCAGCGCCATGATGATCAGCACGTTGGCCACGGTGGTGAAGGTCAGCGCCAGCATGAAGGCGGTGAACATCACGCTCCAGCACACCCCGCTGATCCAGAATGCGGCCGACTCGGGCAGCAGGCCCCAGTGCCGGTGCAGCCAGTGGCCGAGCGGCGACCGCGCCTGCCGATCGGCCGGGCCCGGCGTGGCCCTGCGCCACAGGGGCAGCAGCACCAGCAGCGACAGCGCCGTGAAGGCGCTGCGCCAGAAAGTCACCTCAAAGCGCGCTGCCGATTCCAGCTGGCGCGACACCACCCCGGCGGTGGACCACATGAGGGTCACCGCCACCATCAACCAGACGGCCCGGGAGTGGGTGAGGTTCATGCCTCGCGGCTGGCGCGCTTGCGCTCGTGCTCCTTCAGGAAGCGCTTGCGCAGGCGCACGCTCTTGGGCGTGATCTCGACCAGCTCGTCGTCCTCGATGAATTCGACGCCGTACTCCAGCGTGAGCTCGATCGGGGGCGTGATCTTGATCGCGTCTTCCTTGCCGGACACGCGGAAGTTGGTCAGCTGCTTGGTGCGGGTGGCGTTGACCACCAGATCGTTGTCGCGGCTGTGGATGCCCACGATCATGCCCTCGTACACCGGATCGTTCGGGCGCACGAACATGCGGCCGCGGTCATCCAGCTTGCCCAGGGCATAGGTGAAGATCTCGCCGTCGTCCATGCTGATCAGCACGCCGTTCTTGCGGCTGGCGATCTCGCCCTTGTGCGGCTCGTAGCTGTCGAAGATGTTGCTGATCAGGCCCGAACCACGGGTCAGGTTCAGGAATTCGTTGGTGAAGCCGATCAGGCCCCGCGCCGGAATGCGGTACTCCAGGCGGACGCGGCCCTTGCCGTCCGGGATCATGTTGACCAGCTCGCCCTTGCGCTCGCCCAGGGCCTGCATCACGCCGCCCTGGTGCTGCTCTTCGATGTCGGCCGTCACCAGTTCGATGGGCTCGCACTTCTCGCCGTTGATCTCACGGAACACCACACGCGGCTTGGACACGGCCAGCTCGTAGCCTTCGCGGCGCATGTTCTCCAGCAGGATGGTCAGGTGCAGTTCACCACGGCCGGAGACCTCGAAGATGCCGTCCTCGTCGGTTTCCTTCACCCGCAGGGCCACGTTGGACTGCAGCTCTTTCTGCAGGCGGTCCCAGATCTGGCGGCTGGTCACGAACTTGCCTTCGCGACCGGCCAGCGGGCTGGTGTTGACGCAGAAGTTCATGGTCAGGGTGGGCTCGTCCACCTTCAGCATGGGCAGGGGCGCGGGGTTGGCGGGGTCGGTCACGGTCACGCCGATGCCGATGTCGGCAATGCCGTTGATCAGCACGATGTCGCCCGGGCCGGCTTCCGGCGCCTGCACACGGTCCAGGCCCTGGAAGGTCAGCACCTGGTTGATGCGGCCCTTGAGCGACTTGCCGTCCGGACCTTCCATCACCAGCACGTCCATGCCGGGCTTGATGGTGCCCTGGCCGATGCGGCCCACGCCGATGCGGCCCACGAAGGTGGAGAAATCGAGTGCGGAGATCTGCAGCTGCAGCGGCGCGCTGGCGTCACCGGTCTGCGCCGGCACATGCTTGAGCACGGTGTTGAACAGGGCGGACATGTCCGGGCCCCACTGCTCGCCGGGTGCGCCCTCTTCCATCGAGGTCCAGCCGTTGATGCCGGAGGCATACACCACCGGGAATTCGAGCTGCTCGTCGCTGGCACCGAGGTTGGCGAACAGGTCGAAGGCTTCGTTGATCACCTTGGTCGGGTTGGCGCCGGGCTTGTCGACCTTGTTGACCACCACGATCGGCTTCAGACCCAGGGCCAGCGCCTTCTTGGTCACGAAGCGGGTCTGCGGCATCGGGCCTTCCTGGGCGTCGATCAGCAGCACCACGCCGTCCACCATGGACAGGGCGCGCTCGACCTCGCCACCGAAGTCCGCGTGGCCGGGGGTGTCGACGATGTTGATGTGGGTGCCTTCCCAGCTCACGGCGCAGTTCTTGGCCAGGATGGTGATGCCGCGCTCGCGTTCGATGGCGTTGTTGTCCATCACGGTGTCGACCACCTTCTCGTGTTCGGCGAAGGTGCCGGACTGCCGCAGCAGCTGGTCGACCATGGTGGTCTTGCCGTGGTCGACGTGGGCAATGATGGCGATGTTGCGAATTTGCTTGCTCATGGTGTGGGTTCCGGTGAGGTTTCCTGGATCTGCTGGATTTCGATGGGGCTCAGCAAACGCCCCGGTATGAGTTCTCCGCCGGCCACGTGGGCGCTGCCCAGCAGCACCTCGCTGCCGTCGGCGGCCGGTGGTCCGTAGACGGCCACCTGCGCCTGGTCAGGCCATTCGCCCCGGCGGCGCACGCCGCTGAGAAACCGGCCCGCATCGTCGGGCCCGAGGGTGACGCGCGCATGACCCGGCAGCAGGCTCTGGACCGGCAGCAGCCGGATCGACCGGTCGGCCTCCGGCAGGGCCTCAAGTTCGGTCAGGCTGATGCACTGGCCATCGTTGAACGGGCCGGTGGCCAGCCGGCGCAGCAGGATCAGATGACCGCCGCAACCGAGCGCCCGGCCGATGTCTTCGCCCAGGGTGCGGATGTAGGTGCCCTTGCTGCAGCACACGCGCAGCCGCAGGCTGGGCGCATCGCCGGCCAGCGACATGTCCAGCAGCTCGATGTCGTGGATGACGACGCGTCGCGGCTCACGCTCCACGGTCTCGCCGTCGCGGGCGTATTCGTACAGCGGCTTGCCGTCCCGCTTGAGGGCACTGTGCATGGGCGGCACCTGTTCGATCGGCCCCATGAAGCGGTCCAGCACCTCGACCACCTGACCCGGGGTGCAGGTGACCGGCCGGGTGTCGACGACATCGCCCTCGGCATCGGCCGTGGTGGTGGTGATGCCCAGGCGGACCACGGTCTCGTAGGTCTTGTCGGCGTCCAGATGCAGCTGGCTGAACTTGGTGGCCGCACCGAAGCACAGCGGCAGCACGCCACTGGCCAGCGGGTCGAGCGTACCGGTGTGCCCGGCCTTCTCGGCGCGCAGCAGCCATTTGGCCTTCTGCAAGGCCTGGTTGCTGGAGAGTCCCAGCGGCTTGTCGAGCAACAGCACCCCGTGCACAGGGCGCCGCTGCACCCGTGTGCTCTGGCGCTGCATGGTCATTCCTCGTTCTTGGAACGCGATGCGACGGCCTTGGAGATCAAGGCGTTCATATCGGCCGCACGCTCGGTGGTGCGGTCGAACACGAAATGCAGCGTCGGCACGGTGTGGATGTGCAGGCGTTTGAACAGACCGTTGCGCAGGAAGCCGGCAGCGGCGTTCAGGCCGGCCAGGGTCTCGTCCGGCTCGCCGGTGAGCAGGCTGAAGAAGACCTTCGCGTGGGCGTAGTCGGGCGTCACCTCGACCGAATTGATGGTGACCATGCCCACCCTCGGGTCCTTGAGCTCGCGCGCTATCAGCTCGGCCAGATCCCGTTGGATCTGGTCGGCCACGCGGAAGCCGCGGTTGGGCACGGAAGACGCTTTGCGGGGCATGGTCAGGCCTTACAGCGTGCGCGCCACTTCCTTGACCTCAAAGAATTCGAGCTGGTCGCCCTCTTTGATGTCGTTGTAGTTGCGCAGCTTGATGCCGCACTCGAAGCCTTCCTTGACCTCGCGCACGTCGTCCTTGAGGCGCTTGAGCGACTCGAGTTCGCCGGTGTAGACCACCACGTTGTCGCGCAGCAGGCGGAAGTGGGCCGAGCGGGTGACCATGCCGTTGGTGATCATGCAACCGGCCACCGTGCCGATCTTCGATGCCACGAACACGGTGCGGATCTCGGCATTGCCGATGATCTCTTCGCGCTTCTCCGGCGCCAGCATGCCGGACATGGCTGCCTTGAGCTCGTCCACCGCGTCGTAGATGATGTTGTAGTAGCGCAGGTCGACATCGTTGCCCTCGGCCAGCTTGCGGGCGCCGGCATCGGCGCGCACGTTGAAGCCGATCACGATGGCACCGGACGCAATGGCCAGGTTGATGTCGGACTCGCTGATGCCGCCGACGCCGGCATACACCATCTGCACCTTGACCTCGTCGGTCGAGAGCTTGAGCAGCGAGGCCGCCAGGGCTTCCTGCGAACCCTGCACATCGGACTTGAGGATGATGGGCAGCGTCTTGACCTCGCCGGCCGTCATGTCGGAGAACATGTTCTCCAGCTTGGCGGCCTGCTGCTTGGCCAGCTTGGTGTTGCGGAACTTGCCGGCGCGGTAGGTGGCGATCTCGCGGGCACGGCGCTCGTCGGACATGACCATGAACTCGTCACCGGCCTGGGGCACCTCGGACAGGCCCTGGATCTCCACCGGGATCGACGGACCGGCTTCCTTGGCCGGCTTGCCGTTCTCGTCCAGCATGGCGCGAACGCGGCCGGAGGTCTGACCCGCCAGCACCACGTCACCCACCTTCAGCGTACCGGACTGCACCAGCACGGTGGCCACGGCGCCACGGCCCTTGTCGAGGCGGGCTTCGATCACCAGGCCCTTGGCCATGGCGTCCACCGGCGCCTTGAGTTCCAGCACTTCGGCCTGCAGCAGCACCTGTTCCAGCAGGGCATCGATGCCCAGACCGGTCTTGGCCGACACCGCCACGAAGGGCGACTCGCCACCGAATTCTTCGGGCACCACCTCTTCGCCGACCAGTTCGGACTTCACGCGGTCGATGTTGGCTTCCGGCTTGTCGGCCTTGGTCATGGCGACCACGATCGGCACACCGGCTGCCTTGGCGTGCTTGACGGCTTCCTTGGTCTGCGGCATGACGCCGTCGTCGGCAGCGCAGACCAGGATGACGATGTCGGTGGCCTGGGCACCGCGGGCCCGCATGGCGGTGAACGCCTCGTGGCCGGGGGTGTCGAGGAAGGTCACCGTGCCGCGCGGGGTGTCCACGTGGTACGCACCGATGTGCTGCGTGATGCCGCCGGCTTCGCCAGCAGCCACCTTGGCACGGCGGATGTAGTCCAGCAGCGAGGTCTTGCCGTGGTCGACGTGGCCCATGACGGTGACCACCGGAGCGCGGGGGAGCGCCTCGGCCGACTGCATCGCCGATTCCTCGTCGGTGAAGGCTTCCGGATCGTCCAGCGCCGCGATCACGGCCTTGTGGCCGAGTTCTTCCACCACGATCATGGCGGTGTCCTGGTCCAGCGGCTGGTTG
This sequence comes from uncultured Hydrogenophaga sp., assembly GCF_958439165.1. Classification (GTDB taxonomy): domain Bacteria; phylum Pseudomonadota; class Gammaproteobacteria; order Burkholderiales; family Burkholderiaceae_C; genus Hydrogenophaga. The sequence goes on from NZ_OY288117.1 coordinate 8,000, forward strand.
ATGGTGACCATCTGGCCCAGCTTCATCAGCTGCTTGATCACCTCGGACGACTTGAGGCTCATCTTGTGCGCCAGTTCGGCCACCGTGATGGTCTCGGGAACGTGCACTTCGATGACCTTGAACTCGGTCGGGGCCTGGAAATTACCCTGACCGATGTCACGCGAATCGCGGTCGTTGCGACGGCCCTTGGGCCCGCCACGCCAGTTGGACCGACCTGCGGACGTGTCGCCCCGGGTCTTGATTTCCTTCTTCTTGGCCGCGTCGTCCTTCCAGGTGGAGGACAGGTTTTCCGACTTGACCTCTTTCTTGCCAGCCACGCCGGCGGCCGGAGCCGCTGCGCCGGTGGCGGGCGCCTTGACCGGCGTGCCGGCCGGCTTGTGCAGGGTGCCCTTGATGCCGGCCTTGGCTTCCGGCGGCGGCTCGGGCTTCTTGGCCACCAGCGTCTTGGCGGGGGTGGCCATCATGGCGCGGATGCTGGCGGCTTCGGCTTCGGCCTTGCGCCGGCGCTCCATCAGCTCCTGAGCGCGCTGGTCTTCGGCCTTCTTGGCGTCGGCGACACGGGCGGCTTCGGCACGCACGGCCTCGGCCTTGGCGTCGACGGCCTTCTGGTCCACGGCAGGCGCAGCGGCCGGGGCAGGAGCCGCCGCCGCAACGGCGGCCGGCTTCTCTGCGGCCTGGCGCGCGCGCTCGGCTTCTGCAGCCGCGGCGGCTTCAGCTTCCTGGCGGGCGACCTCGGCGGCACGGGCCTCTTCGGCCTCGCGCTGCTGGCGCTTGGCGGCGAGTTCCTCTTCCTGACGGCGGATCAGCTCGGCCTGGCGGCGGGCTTCTTCCTCGCGACGGGCCAGTTCCTCGTGGTCGATCACGGGCGCGGGCGGCGCTGCCGGCGCTTCTTCAGCGGCTTGTGCCTCGGGCACTGCCACGTCGTCGTCGCGCTTGATGAAGGTGCGCTTCTTGCGCACTTCCACCTGGATGGTTCGGGCTCGGCCGGTGGCATCGGCCTGCTTGATTTCGGAGGTCGACTTCTTGACCAGGGTGATCTTCTTGCGCTCACCGCCCGCCGTGCCGTGCGAGGCCTTCAGGTGGTTGAGCAACATCTGCTTGTCGGACTCGTTGACCGGGTCCGATCCGTCAGATTTGGGCACGCCGGCTGCGGACAGTTGCTCCAGCAGCAGGGTGGTCGGTTTGTTCAGTTCGGCAGCCAGCTCGGCGACGGTGGTACTTGTCATGGGTTCTTTGCTCCGTGGGCCTCCGCTGCTCAGGATGCCGAAGGCGCTTCATCACCGGCGAACCAGTGTGCGCGCGCCTGCATGATCAGGGCAGTGGCCTCTTCCGGCGTCTGGCCGGTGATGTCTGTGAGCTCGTCGGTGGCCAGATCGGCCAGCTCGTCGCGGGTATGGATGCCGGCCTCGGCCAGCTTGGTGATCAGCTCGGGCGTGATGTCGGTCAGGTCACGCAGGTTCTGCGACACCTCTTCCACGCTTTCCTCGCGAGCGATCTCCATCGTCAGCAGGGCATCCTTGGCACGGGTGCGCAGTTCGTTGACGGTTTCCTCGTCGAAGGACTCGATCTCGAGCATTTCCTGCAGCGGCACATAGGCCACCTCTTCGAGGCTGGTGAAGCCTTCCTCGATCAGGATGTCGGCGATCTCCTGGTCGACGTCGAGCTTGGCCATGAAGACCTTGCGGATGCCGTCGGCCTCTTCGGCCTGCTTCTGTGCCGATTCGTCGGCGGTCATGATGTTGATGCGCCAGCCGGTGAGGTCAGAGGCCAGACGCACGTTCTGGCCGCCACGACCGATGGCGATGGCCAGATTTTCCTCGTCCACCACCACATCCATGGCGTGACGCTCTTCGTCGACCACGATGGACACGACGTTGGCGGGAGCCAGGGCACCGATGACGAACTGGGCCGGATCATCGGACCACAGCACGATGTCCACGCGCTCGCCGGCCAGCTCGTTGGTCACGGCGTTGACGCGCGAACCGCGCACGCCGACGCAGGTGCCGATCGGGTCGATGCGGCGGTCGTTGCTCTGGACGGCGATCTTGGCGCGCGAACCGGGGTCACGGGCGCACTTCTTGATCTCGAGCAGGCCCTGTTCGATTTCAGGCACTTCCTGGCGGAACAGCTCGATCATGAATTCAGGGGCCGAGCGCGACAGCAGGATCGGCGCACCACGCAGGGTCAGGTCGACTTCCATGATCATGGCGCGCACACGGTCGCCGGTCCGGAAGTTTTCCTTGGGAATCATCTCGCTGCGACGCAGCCGGCCTTCGACACGGCCGCTCTCGACGATGAGGTCGCCCTTGTCCATGCGCTTGACGGTGCCGACGAAGACCTTGTCGCCGCGCGACATGAAGTCGTTGAGCAGCATCTCGCGCTCGGCGTCACGGATCTTCTGCAGGATCACCTGCTTGGCGGCCATGGCGCCGATGCGGCCGATCGGCACGCTCTCCACCGGCTTCTCGATGTAGTCGCCTTCTTCGATGTCGGCAATCTCCTCGCGGGCATCGGAGAGCAGCTCTTCGGCATCCGGATTCTGCAGACCGGCCGAGTCGGGCACCACCAGCCAGCGGCGGAAGGTTTCGTAGGCGCCGGTGTCCGGATCCATGGCCACACGGATGTCGACCTCGCCCTTGTAGAGCTTCTTGGTGGCCGAGGCCAGCGCCTGTTCGACGGCGTTCATCACGATATCGCGTTCGACGTTCTTCTCACGCGAGATCGCATCGATCAGCATCAACATTTCGCGGTTCATTTCACTCGCCCACCTTTCGCATTGCTTGTCTTTTGTGTCATCTGTCGGCGTTCAGCCGGCCTCGGCCGCTGAAGCCCCGGGTGCCTTGCGGCCCTTGAAATCAACAATGGGTGCCAGCCGGGCCTGCTGGATCTCGTCCAGCGAGAAGGCCAGTGCCTGCAGCGGCGCGGGCGGGCGCTTCTTGCTCACCCGCTGGCCCGGTTTGGTTTCGGGCTCGTCGCTCCAGACGATCTGCCACTGCACACCGTCGGCAGCACGCTCCAGCGTGCCGCGGAATTTCTTGCGGCTGGCCGATACCGCGCCGCCGTTGGCACCTACGGGTGCCTTGAGGGTGATGTCGACCACCTCACCCTCGAATCGCATGAAATCGTTGTCGTTGCGCAGGGGCCGGTCAATGCCCGGGGAGCCGACCTCCAGGCGCCGGTAGTCCAGGCCTTCGACCTCCAGCAGATACTGCAGCTGCCGGGTGATCGACTCGCAGTCCTCGACCGTCACGAAGCGCTCGGCCTGCCGTGCTTCGCCGGCTGCAGGAGGCTGCCACGGCCAGTCGATGGTGACGCGCAGCAAGCCGCCGGCCGACCGTTCGAGGTCGACCAGGTCGAATCCCAGTCCGGTGACGGTTTGCGTGACGGTGTCTTGCCAGGCCATGTACGGGGTGGTTGCTGCGGTGAAAGGCGAAAAACGCTGACTGAAAAACGATCAGCCAAAAAAAATGGGCCGGTAGTAACCCGCCCATTTGGTCGTGAAGCCAGCATTGTAACGCGCACGACACCCCGTACGCAACAGTCTGCTCAGGCCGACATCAGAGCCCCAGCACCCACTGGATGACGTTCTTGGTCAGGAATCCCAGCATCCCGAACGACAGCACCATGAACAGCACGAAGGTGCCGAACCGGCCAGCCCGGGACTCACGTGCCAGGTTGAAGACGATGAACAGCATGTACAGGATGAAGGCACCGATCCCGAAGGTCAGGCCGAACTGGGCGATCTGGCTTTCGGTGTAACCCCAGAGCGTGCCTTCCATGTCAGCCGGGCACCAGGTCGCGGTAGGCATGCCAGCTGGCATGGGCCACCAGAGGAATCACCACCGCCAGGCCGGCCAGTGCCAGCAACATGCCCAGCCCCACCAGCACCGCGATCATCAGCGCCCAGAGCACCATCGGGGCCGGGTGGGCAGCCACGGCGCGCCAGCTGGTCATGACGGCCTGGTGCACCGGCACCGGCCGGTCCACCAGCATGGGCAGGGCCACCACGGTGGAGGCGTACACCGGTGTGGCCAGCAGCGCTCCCTGCAGCAGCCACAGCTCGAACAGCCCCGGCTCGGGTGCCAGCACCACGAACCGCAGGAAATCGAGCGGTTTTTCGATCGGGGTGGGTGACGCCAGGGTGATCAGACCAGCCGACGTCAGCACCCAGCCGGTTCCCGCCAGGCCCAGCAGCAGCCCGAAGCGAACCAGACGCCCCTCTCGCGAGCGCCACAGTGCCATCACCTCCGGCATGCCGATGCGCCGACCCTCCTGCAGCGCGCGGCTGACGGCGTACAGCCCGGTGGCCACGATGGGGGCGACGATGAGGAACCCGGAAAAAGCACCGGCCAGCAGCCAGAAGCGGTCGCGGGCCAGCAGGAGCAGCAGGCCGCCAAAAGCGGTGACCAGCAGCCCGTGCACCAGCCCCGGCACGGGGTTGCGGCGCAGGTCGGCCCAGCCCAGACGCAGCCAGCGCCATGGCGACGCCAGGGAAACAGGCTGCGAGAGACGGTTCATCGCACCTCAGGCAGCAGCCTGCACCAGCAGACGCGTATAGGGGTGGGCCGGCGCCGACAGGACCTGCCCGACCGGACCCGCCTCCACCACGCTGCCGTCCTTCATGACGATCACGTCGTGCGCCATGGCGGCGATGACGTCGACATCGTGGGTGATCAGCAGGTAGGCCAGACCACGGTCGCGCTGCAGGCGCTGCAGCAGACCGAGCACCTGTTTCTGCACGGTCACATCCAGTGCGCTGGTGGGCTCGTCCAGTACCAGCAGCTCCGGCTCCACCACCAGCGCGCGGGCGATGGCCAGCCGCTGGCGCTGCCCGCCGGAAAATTCGTGCGGGTACCGCTGCAGCCAGTCGCTGCCCCGCTGCGGGTCGTCGACCAGCCCGACGTCGGCCAAAGCCGCCACCACACGGGCGCGCCGCTGATCAGCAGAGAGATCGGGGTGGTGGATGGTCAGACCCTCGCCCACGATCTGCTCGACCGTCATGCGTGGAGAGAGCGAAGAGAACGGATCCTGAAAAACCACCTGCACCCGGCGCCGCACCGCCCGCTGTTCGGCCAGCCCCCGGCAGGCCTGCCAGGAGGTGCCGGCCACCTGCAGCTCTCCGGCATGCGGCACCAGACCCAGCGCGGCCAGCGCCAGCGTGGACTTGCCGGAGCCGGACTCGCCGATGACGCCCAGGGTGCGGCCCCGGGGCAGGCGGAACTGCGCCCCCTTCACTGCCACGAAGCGGCCCTTGCGGAACCAGCCCTTCAGCCCGGGGAGCGGTACCGGATAGGCCACCTCCAGCTGCCGGGCCTCCAGCAGCACGGCTGCACCCTCATCGGGCGCTTCCACCACATCGCGCTGCGGCCGGCTGGCCAGCAGCATGCGGGTGTAGGCGTGGGCCGGGCGGGCAAACACGTCGGCCACGCTGCCCTGCTCCACCAGATGCCCGCGCTCCATCACGGCCACCCGGTCGGCAAAACGGCGCACCAGATTCAGGTCGTGCGTGATGAGCAGCACCGCCATGCCGTGCTGGCGCTGCAGGTCGGACAGCAGGTCCAGCATCTGCCCACGCAGACTCACGTCCAGCGCCGTGGTGGGTTCGTCGGCCAGCAGCAGGCGCGGCGCACTGGCGAGCGCCATGGCGATCATGGCGCGCTGGCGCTGCCCTCCGCTGAGCTGGTGCGGGTAGGCCCCGGCCCGGCGCTGCGGCTCCGGGATCCCGGTGGAGGCCAGCAGCTCCACCGTGCCGGCCTGGGCCTGGGCGGCGGTGAGGCCCTTCTTGAGCTGCAGCACTTCGGCGATCTGCTGGCCCACGGTGTACAGCGGGTTGAGGGCCGTCATGGGCTCCTGGAATATGACCGCCACCTCGTCGCCCCGGACACCGCGCAGCTCCCGCTCCGACAGCGCCAGCAGGTCACGTCCGCCCAGCAGTGCCTGTCCGCTCACCTCGGCGTTCTGCACCAGCCGCAGCAGGGACAGGGCCGAGACGGTCTTGCCCGAGCCCGACTCGCCCACCAGCGCCAGCTTTTCTCCCGGCGCAATCTGGAAATCGAGGCCGTGCACCACCGGGCGGCCGCCGAAGGCGACCTGCAGGCCGCGCACATCGAGCAAGGGCGTCGGGGTGGTGTTCATGCGTCGGCCTTTCGGGGGTCGAGCGCGTCGCGCAGCGCGTCGCCCATGAAGGTCAGCAACAGCAGGGTGATCACCAGCACTCCGAATGTGGAGATGGATATCCACCACGCATCGATGTTGTTCTTGCCCTGGCTGAGCAGTTCGCCCAGCGACGGCGTGCCCGGCGGCACGCCCAGGCCCAGGAAATCGAGCGATGTCAGTGCCAGGATGGCCGCACTCATGCGGAACGGCAGGAAGGTCACCACCGGCGTCAGGCTGTTGGGCAGCACATGGCGCCAGATGATCTGGCTGTTGCTCAGGCCCATGGCCCGTGCTGCCCGCACGTAGTCGAGCTGGCGGTTGCGCAGGAACTCCGCCCGCACATAGTCGGACAGCCCCATCCAGCCGAACAGGCTGAGCAGCACCAGCAGCAGGCTCACGCTGGGCGCGAACACCGCCGAAAAGATGATCAGCAGGTAGAGCTCCGGCATGGAGCCCCAGATCTCGATGAAGCGCTGGAAGGCCAGGTCGGTCCGGCCGCCGAAGTAGCCTTGTATCGCGCCGGTGAGCACGCCCAGCAGAACGCCGATCACGGTGAGCGCCAGCGCAAACAGCACGCTGACCCGGAAACCGTAGATCAGCTGGGCCAGCAGGTCACGACCGCGGTCGTCGGTGCCCAGCCAGTTGGCCGCCGACGGTGGCGAGGGGTTGGGCAGCTCGGCGAAGTAATTGATGGTCTTGGGCCCGTACGGGTTGGGGGCGTAGAGCGCCCAGTTGTCGCCCCGGGTGACCTGTTCCTGGATGAATGGGTCGAGGTAATCGGTGGGGGTGTCGAAGTCACCGCCGAACACGGTTTCGGCATGGTCCTGAACGATCGGAAAGTACCACTGCCCATCGAACCGGACCACCAGCGGCCGGTCGTTCGACACCAGTTCGGCGGCCAGGCTGAACACCACCAGCACACAGAAGGCGATCAGGCTCCAGTAACCCAGCCGGTTGCGACGAAAGCGCAGCCAGGCTCGGCGGCCAGGGCTCGGCGCAGCGGGGCGCGGGGATGTCGGGTCGGTCATCAGTCGAACTTCACCCGGGGATCGACCCAGACGTAGCAGAGGTCGGAGATCAGCTTGGTCACCAGACCGATCAGCGTGAACAGGAACAGCGTGCCCAGCACCACCGGGTAGTCGCGCCGGATCACGCTCTCGTAGCTCAGCAGGCCCAGGCCGTCGAGCGAGAACAGGGTCTCGATCAGCAGCGAGCCGGCAAAAAAGGCGCCGATGAAGGCAGCCGGAAAGCCCGTGACGATGGGAATCAGCGCGTTGCGGAACACATGCTTCCACAGCACCTGCCGCTCGGATAGGCCCTTGGCCCGCGCCGTCATCACGTACTGCTTGCGGATCTCTTCGAGGAAGGCGTTCTTGGTCAGCATGGCAGTGACCGCAAAACTGCCCAGCACCATGGCCACCACCGGCAGGGTGATGTGCCAGAGGTAGTCGACGATGCGCGCGCCCCAGGACAACTCCTCCCAGTTCGACGAGGTCAGCCCGCGCAGCGGGAACCACTGCAGCTGCCCGCCGAAGATCACCAGCAGCGCCACCCCGAGCACGAAGCCGGGGATGGCGTAGCCCACCAGGATGATGAGGGTGGTGACCAGGTCGAACCGGGTGCCCGCGCGCACCGCCTTGGCCACGCCCAGCGGCACGGCCACGCCGTAACTGATCAGGAAAGTCCAGAGACCCAGCGTGATCGACACCGGGAGTTTCTCGATGATGAGGTCGGCCACCGGCTTGTTCTGGAAAAAGCTGGTGCCCAGGTCGAAACGGGCGAACTGGCCCAGCATCTGGAAAAACCGCTCATGGGCCGGTTTGTCGAAGCCGTAGAGCGCCTTGATCTGCTCGATGCGTTTGGGATCCACGCCTTGGGCCCCCCGGTACACCGCCCCGCCCTCGGCGCCGGCTGCACCACCGGCAGCACGCGCTTCGGCCAGGTACTGCTCCACCGGGCCACCGGGCACGAACTGGATGACCACGAAGGTCAGCAGCAGCACCCCCAGCAAGGTGGGGATCATCAGCAGCAGGCGCTTGAGGATGTAGACCCACATGCTCAGCGCCCTCCCTTTGCCCACCAGGTGTCGATGGCCCAGGTCTCGCCCGCGGCGTACGGAGGCATCTGCTCCGGTCGGGCCAGCCGCCAGGCGTTGTAGGCCATGCGGTGGGTGGTGGCCGACCACTGCGGGATCAGCACATGGCTGTGGCTGACCGCCCGGTCCAGTGCCCGGCAGGCGGCGGTGAAGCTGGCGCGGTCGCTGGCGGCGGTCATGCGCTCGATGATGGCGTCCACCGCCGGGTTGGCCAGCCCGGTGTGATTGCCGGAGTCTTCGGTGGCGGCGGCCTGGCTGCCGAACAGATCGGCGTATTCAGCGCCCGGCGTGCTGGTGCCGCCGTAAGCCAGCGAGATGATGTCGAAATCGAAGGTGCGCAGCCGCTGCTGGTACAGCGCGAAATCGACCGGCCGGAAGCGCAGCTGCACGCCCAGCTTTTCCAGGTTGCGGATCCAGGGCGCCACCACCCGAGCCCCCACCTCGGCGCTGTCCAGATACTCCAGCGCCAGGGGCTTGCCCTCGGCATTGCGCAGCACACCATCCTGGACGGTCCAGCCGGCTTCGCGCAGCAGGGCCTGCGCCCGGCGCAGGTTCTGCCGCAGCGACTGATCGCCGTCGGTGCGGGGCGGCTGGTAAGCCGGACCGAACACCGCTGGCGGCAGGTTCTTTTGCCAGGGGTCCAGCAAGGCCTGCTCGGCCGGCGAAGGGTTGCCCTGGGCCGAGCAGTCGGTGTTGCCGAACAGCCCCTGCACCCGCTGGTAGGCGCCGTAGAACATCTGGCGGTTCATCCACTCGTAGTCCAGCGCCAGGCCCAGCGCCTGCCGTACCCGGATGTCGTTCAGGGGTGGCCGGCGGGTGTTGAGCACGTAGCTCTGGAAGCCGGTCGGCAAGCGGTGCTGGAACTCGCCCTTGACCAGCTCGCCGCTGTCGAAACGCCGGCCGGTCACGCGGCGCGCCCAGTCGCCGGCCGAGAAAAAGCGCATCAGGTCGAACTCGCCGGCCTTCAGGGCTTCCAGGCGGGCGGTGTTGTCCTTGTAGATCTTGACGGTGATGCGGTCGAAGTTGGCCGTACCCCGGCGGACCGGCAGGTCGCGCGCCCAGTACGCCGGGTCCCGCACATAGGTGATGTCGCGACCGAAGTTCACCGGCCCGATGCGGTACGGGCCGCTGCCGATGGGAATGTCGGTGACCACCTGGTCGAAGGTCTTGCGCTGCCCGGTCTTGGAGTCGACCTGGTTACCCCACTGGCGGCTGAACACCGGCAGGCCACCCACGGTCAGTGGCAGTTCGCGGTTGGGCTTGCGGAACCGGTAGCGCACAGTGCGCTCGTCCAGCACATCCAGGCCGGCCACCTCGGCCAGGATGGTCTTGTAGACCGGCGAGGTGTGGGGCCCCATCAGGGTATCGAAGCTGTGCTTGACGTCGGCCGCCAGCACCGGATCGCCGTTGTGGAAGCGGGCCGTACTGCGCAGGCGGAAGGTGACCGACAGACCATCCGGAGCCGCCTGCACATCCTCGGCGAGCAGACCGTAGCCCGCGCCGTTCTCGTCCAGCGCGCCGGTCAGCAGGCTGTCGAACATCAGGTTGCTCAGGTAAGCCGGCGCGCTGCCCCGCAGGGTGAACGGGTTGTATTTGTCGAAGGTGCTGGTGCGCAGGTTGCTGACCAGGCGCAGCTCACCCCCTTTGGGCGCTTGGGGGTTGACGTATTCGAAGTGGGTGAAGCCGGCCGGGTACCGGAGGTCACCCCAGATGGCATACCCGTGTGCGGCCCAGACCGGCGCCGTGAGCATCAGCCACGCCGGCAGGACCAGGCAGAAGCGGAGGCAGGCGCGGAAAAACGTCATGCGACAATTCTGCTGCAATTTTTATGGAGATTGAATGATGGGTTTTCTCGCGGGCAAGAAACTGCTGATCACGGGCGTGCTGTCCAACCGCTCGATTGCATACGGCATCGCCAAGGCCTGCCACCAGCAAGGAGCCGAACTGGCGTTCAGCTATGTCGGCGAGCGCTTCAAGGACCGCATCACCGAATTTGCGGCCGACTTCGATTCCAGGCTGATCTTCGACTGCGACGTGGGCGACGATGCCCAGATCGAGCGTCTGTTTGTGGACCTCTCGGCCGTGTGGCCCAAGTTCGACGGCTTTGTGCACAGCATCGGCTTCGCCCCGCGTGAAGCCATCGCCGGCGACTTCCTGGACGGCCTGTCGCGCGAGAGCTTCCGCATCGCCCACGACATCAGCGCCTACAGCTTCCCGGCCATGGCCAAGGCCGCCCTGCCCTACCTCAACGACAAGTCGGCCCTGCTGACCCTGAGCTACCTGGGTTCGCTGCGTGCCGTGCCCAACTACAACACCATGGGCCTGGCCAAGGCCAGCCTGGAAGCGTCGGTGCGGTACCTGGCCGAATCGCTCGGCCCGCGCGGCATGCGCGTCAACGGCATCAGCGCCGGCCCGATCAAGACCCTGGCCGCCAGCGGCATCAAGGACTTCGGCAAGCTGCTGAACGTGGTGGCCGGCGCATCGCCGATCCGCCGCAACGTGACCATCGAGGACGTGGGCAACGTCGCCGCCTTCCTGCTGTCCGACCTGGCCGGCGGCGTGACCGCCGAGATCACCTATGTGGATGGCGGCTACAGCCAGACCACCGGCCTGAGCAAGGACAACCTCGGCTGATCGATCCCGGGGCCGCCCGCAAAAAAGCCGCCCGAGGGCGGCTTTTTTTTCCGGGTGGCGATGCGTCAGGCCTTGACGCAGTCGGCGAAGTAAGCCTTATGGCCATCTTCGCCCACCACCTCCACCAGGCCGTGTATGTCGGTCTCGAAGCCCGGGCACTGACGGTTGAATTCGCGCGCGAACTTCAGGTAGTCGACGATCTTGCGGTTGAACACCTCGCCCGGGATCAGCAGCGGGATGCCCGGCGGGTACGGCGTGACCAGGCTGGTGGTGATGCGGCCTTCCAGCTGATCGATCGGCACCCGCTCGGTGGTGCGCTGGGCGATGTGGGCAAACGCGTCCGACGGCTTCATGGCCGGGGTCAGGTCGCTCAGGTACATCTCGGTGGTCAGGCGGGCGATGTCGTAGCGGGCGTACATCTCGTGCACATGCTGGCAGAGGTCGCGCAGGCCCATCTGCTCGTAGCGCGGGTGCTTCTGGCAGAACTCCGGGAGGATGCGCCACATCGGCTGGTTCTTGGCGTAGTCGTCCTTGAACTGCTGCAGTGCGGTCAGCAGCGTGTTCCAGCGGCCCTTGGTGATGCCGATGGTGAACATGATGAAGAAGCTGTACAGGCCGGTCTTTTCGACCACCACGCCGTGCTCGGCCAGGAACTTGGTGACGATGGAGGCCGGAATGCCGGTGGCCTCGAAGCGTCCGTCCAGGTTCAGGCCCGGGGTGACGATGGTGGCCTTGATGGGGTCGAGCATGTTGAAGCCCGGCGCCATGTCGCCGAAGCCATGCCAGTCCTTGCCGGTGTCGTGCTCCAGGGCGTCTTTCTGGCGGTTGAGCACCCAGTCGCGGGCCTCGCCCACGCCCTCTTCGGCCAGATGATCGGGCCCCCAGACCTGGAACCACCAGTCATCGGCACCGAACTCGCCCTCGATCTTGCGCATGGCACGGCGGAAATCGAGCGCTTCCAGAATGCTTTCTTCCACCAGTGCACGGCCGCCGGGCGGCTCCATCATGGCCGCGGCCACATCGCAGCTCGCGATGATGGCGTACTGCGGGCTGGTGCTGGTGTGCATCAGGTAGGCCTCGTTGAAGAGGTGCCGGTCCAGCTTGACGTTCTGCGAGTCCTGCACCAGCACGTGGCTGGCCTGGCTGATGCCGGCCAGCAGCTTGTGGATGGACTGGGTGGAATACACCACCGACTCCTTCGGCCGCGCCCGCTTCTTGCCCATGGCGTGGAAGTTGCCGTAGAACGGGTGGAAGGCAGCATGCGGCAGCCAGGCTTCGTCGAAGTGGAGGTTGGCCACGTAGCCGTCGAGCATCTGCTTGATGGCCTCGGTGTTGTAGAGCACGCCGTCGTAGGTCGACTGGGTGAGCGTGAGCACGCGGGGCTTGACATCCTGCGCGTCCACGCCGGCCAGCAGCGGATTGGCGCGGATCTTGGCCTGGATGGACTCGATCTCGAACTCGGCCTGCGGGATCGGTCCGATGATGCCGTAGTGGTTGCGCGTGGGCTTGAGGAAGACCGGGATGGCGCCGGTCATGATGATCGAGTGCAGGATGCTCTTGTGGCAGTTGCGGTCGACCACCACCACGTCGCCCGGGGCCACCGTGTGGTGCCACACCATCTTGTTGCTGGTGCTGGTGCCGTTGGTGACGAAGAAGCAGTGGTCGGCGTTGAAGATGCGCGCCGCGTTGCGCTCCGACGCACCGATGGCGCCGTTGTGGTCCAGCAGCTGGCCCAGCTCTTCCACCGCGTTGCACACGTCGGCGCGCAGCATGTTCTCGCCGAAGAACTGGTGGAACATCTGCCCGACCGGCGTCTTCAGGAAGGCCACGCCGCCCGAATGGCCCGGGCAATGCCACGAATAGGAGCCGTCCTCGGCGTAGTCCAGGAGCGCCTTGAAGAACGGCGGCTGAATGCCTTCGAGGTAGCTCTTGGCCTCGCGGATGATGTGGCGGGCCACGAACTCCGGCGTGTCCTCGAACATGTGGATGAAGCCGTGCAGCTCGCGCAGGATGTCGTTTGGCAGGTGGCGGCTGGTCTTGGTCTCGCCGTAGATGTAGATCGGCACCTCGGTGTTCTTGCGCCGCACTTCTTCGATGAAGTTGCGCAGGTTCAGCACCGCCGGGTCGAGTTCGGGACCAGGGGTGAACTCCTCGTCGTCGATGGACAGGATGAAGGCGCTGGCGCGGCTCTGCTGCTGCGCGAACTGGCTCAGGTCACCGTAGCTGGTGACACCCACCACCTCGAATCCTTCGCTCTCGATGGCCTGGGCCATGGCGCGGATGCCCAGACCCGAGCTGTTTTCGGAACGGAAGTCCTCGTCGATGATGACGATGGGGAAACGGAATTTCATCTCAGGCTCCAGCCAGGCGCGGCACCGCCGCCCAACATGCGGCTCTGCGGGCCGCAAAGAAAAGGCCCGACGACCTCACGCCGTCGGGCAAGGGCCGAAGTGTACGGAAATCATGTGACCGGCCTGCGGTCAACACCTGCTTTTGTCGCAGAATCGACCACAGTCCGGCCAGAAGCTGCCGGCACGAAAGGCCTCTTCGATGGCAATGTCGACGATCTGGTGGCTTCTGGCGGGCGGCGCCGTGGCAGCGGAGCTCTTCACCGGCACGTTTTATCTGCTGATGGTGGCCCTGGGCCTGGCCGCCGGTGCACTGGCAGCCCATGGCGGGCTGAACCTGACCGGGCAGCTGGTGACAGCCGCGATGGTGGGTGCCGGTGCGGTGGCCGCCTGGACCGCCCTGCGGCGGCGCAACGCCTCGGACCTGCCGGCGGGCGCTCGCCGCGATGTCAATCTGGACATCGGCGAGGTGGTGCAGGTGGCGGCCTGGGAAGCCGACGGCACCGCCCATGTGCAGTACCGTGGCGCCCGCTGGACCGCCATCCCGCGCGCCGGCCTCACACCCGAGCCCGGACCGCACCGCGTCGCCGAACTGGTCGGCAACCGGCTGGTGCTGGACAAGGCCTGATCCTCAGCCGTTCTTTCAACCTCACGGAATACCTCCATGGAAATCGCGATCGTCCTTCTGGTCATTGCCGCCGTCTTCATCAAGACCTCGATCAAGGTCGTGCCCCAGCAGAACGCCTGGGTGGTGGAGCGTCTGGGCAAGTACCACACCGCCCTCACCCCGGGCCTGAACTTCATCGTCCCGTTCATCGACAAGGTCGCCTACCAGCACAGCCTGAAGGAGATCCCGCTGGACGTGCCCAGCCAGATCTGCATCACGCGCGACAACACCCAGCTGCAGGTCGACGGCATCCTGTACTTCCAGGTGACCGACCCGATGCGCGCCAGCTATGGCTCGTCGAACTACATCGTGGCCGTCACCCAGCTGGCCCAGACGTCGCTGCGCTCGGTCATCGGCAAACTCGAACTCGACAAGACTTTCGAGGAGCGCGACATCATCAACGCGCAGGTGGTGCAGGCCATCGACGAGGCGGCGCTGAACTGGGGCGTGAAGGTGCTGCGCTACGAAATCAAGGACCTGACGCCGCCCAAGGAGATCCTGCACGCCATGCAGCAGCAGATCACCGCCGAGCGCGAGAAGCGTGCGCTGATTGCGGCCTCCGAAGGGCGCCGCCAGGAACAGATCAACATCGCCACCGGTGAGCGCGAGGCCTTCATCGCCCGCTCCGAGGGCGAGAAGCAGGCCGCCATCAACAATGCCCAGGGTGAAGCCGCCTCCATCACGGCCGTGGCCGAAGCCACCGCCATGGCCATCGAGCGTGTGGCCGCCGCCATCCGCCAACCCGGTGGGCAGGATGCCGTGCAACTGAAGGTGGCCGAGCGCGCGGTGGACGCCTACGCCAAGGTGGCGGCCGACGCCACCACCACCCTCATCGTGCCCGGCAACATGACCGAGGTGTCGTCCCTCATTGCATCGGCCATGAAGATGGTCAGTGCCACCCAGACCACCAACCGCTGACCGACCATGGACCACGATGCGTTGAACGTTCTGGGCGAGCCGCTGCAGGCCTGCTCCTTCGACCCGCTCACCGGCTTTTACCGTGACGGCTGCTGCCACACCGGCCCTGAGGATGTGGGCACCCATGTGGTGTGCGCCCGCGTCACTGCTGAATTCCTGGCCTTCTCGCAGGCCGTGGGCAATGACCTCAGCACGCCACGCCCTGAATGGCGGTTCGCCGGTCTCAAGCCGGGTGACCGCTGGTGCCTGTGCGTCAGGCGGTGGAAAGAAGCCCTCACCGCCGGGGTGGCGCCTCCGGTGGTGCTGGAAGCCACGCACGCCTCCACACTCCAGTTCGTCGACATCGAGACCCTGCGTCAGCACGCCTGGCGCACTTCCACCGACGGCAGCGCAGCCACCTGAATCACGGGCAGACCTCGAAAACAGCCCTCGCGCCCTGCTACAATCGCAGGCTTCGCGGAGAGGTGGATGAGCGGTTTAAGTCGCACGCCTGGAAAGCGTGTGTGGGCTAATCCCCACCGCGGGTTCGAATCCCGCCCTCTCCGCCAACCATCATGAACCCCTGCAGTTGCAAGACTGCAGGGGTTTTTTGATGCATGGGCACAAACAATGGTTGTGCCCCGCGCCGAACACTGTCACACTCCGCGCACTGTTGCGAATGCTTTCCTCAGCAACAGACAAGTTTGATTCGGGCAGCGGTTCCCCCAACACCGCACACCTCCACCGCACCGACCCGTCCTGGGTCCGCACCGGTGGTCTGACTTCCTCCCCAGGCGAGCTTCTTTCGACCCTTTCATCGGGTCGTCCATGGCACGCGCTCCATATTCCGCAGCGCATATTCTGAAAGGCTCACCATGAGCAGCAAACTTTACGTCGGCAACCTGTCTTACTCGGTCCGCGACGAAGACCTCCAGCAACAGTTCTCGTCCTTCGGCCAGGTGCAATCCGCCAAGGTCATGATGGAGCGTGACACCGGTCGCTCCAAGGGCTTCGGCTTCGTCGAGATGTCCAGCCCGGCCGAAGCCGAAGCTGCCATCCAGGCCATGCACGGCAAGAACATGGGTGGCCGCGACCTGACGGTCAACATCGCCCGCCCGATGGAAGCCCGCGCTCCGCGCAGCGGCGGCTTCGGTGGTGGTTACGACGGTGGCAACCGCCGCAGCTACTGAGCAATCGAACCTTCAGGTTCAATCGCCCATGAAAAAGCCGCCCCTCGGGGCGGCTTTTTCGTTGGGGTCGAGACCGATCAGCGGATCACGGCCAGGGTGGTGCGGGCACCAGCCTTGTAGGTCATCAGCGTCAGGGCACCGTTCTTGATGTCACCCTTCTCGTCGAACTCGATGTTGCCGGTCACGCCCTTGTAGTTGGTGGCCTTCAGGGCGGGCAGATAAACCTTCGGGTCGGCCGAGCCGGCGGTGACCATGGCGTTGGCCATGACCTTCACGGCGTCGTACACGTACGGGGCATACACCTGGACATCGGCGTTGAACTTGGTCTTGAAGTCGGCGCGGAACTTGTCCATGCCAGCCTTCTGCTCACCTTCCACGCCACCGGCTTCCGCGCAGTAGACCTGCTCGTCGCCCATGCCGTCACCCGACAGCTTCGGCAGCTCGGAGGTGCAGATGCCGTCGCCGCCCATGAACTTGGCGTTGATGCCCAGCTGCTTCATCTGCTTGAGCATCGGGCCGGCCACGGCGTCCATGCCGCCGAAGAACACCACGTCGGGCTTCTTGGCCTTCAGGGTGGTCAGGATGGCGTTGAAGTCGGTGGCCTTGTCGTTGGTGAACTCACGACCCACGACCTTGCCGCCGGCAGCGATCACGCCCTTTTCGAACTCGTCGGCGACGCCCTGACCGTAGGCAGTGCGGTCGTCGATGACGGCGACGTTCTGTGCCTTGAGGGTCTGGACAGCGTACTTGCCCAGGGTGCCGCCCAGGTGCACGTCGTCAGCCACGAGGCGGAAGGCGCCCTGGTAGCCCTGACGGGTGTACTTCGGGTTGGTGGCGGAAGGGGAGATCTGGGGGATGCCGGCGTCGTTGTAGATCTGCGAAGCCGGGATGGTGGTGCCGGAGTTCAGGTGACCGATCACGCCGGCGACCTTGGCGTCCACCAGCTTGGTGGCTGCGGCGGTGCCCTGCTTCGGATCGGCTGCGTCGTCTTCAGCCAGCAGCTCGAACTTGACCGGCTTGCCACCCAGGGTCAGGCCAGCGGCGTTCAGCTCTTCGATGGCCATGCGGGCACCGTTCTCGTTGTCCTTGCCCAGGTGGGCGATGGCGCCACTGGTGGGACCAACGTGACCGATCTTGACGACCTGAGCTTCTGCTGCGGGGGCAGCAGCGGGTGCGGCGGCAGGCGCAGCCGCCTCTTCCTTCTTGCCGCAAGCCGCAAGTGCCACAGCCGCGGCGATGACGGCCAGTTTGATGTTCAGTTGCATGGGGTTTCCTCGAAAGGGATGAAGTTAAACGCGGAGGGAACTTTTTTTCTCCACCTCATAAAGATACTCCAAAAAACACGCAGATTTCACGGTGCGAAGCCACCGTGCCGCGGTCAAGGGTTTTCCTCATGCGGAATCGCAACAGTGAATGTCGCATTAGCGGCGCCGATGCAAGCGGCGAACCATCATGGGGCGGCCGATGCCAGATCATGGCGCAGCGGTTCCACGCCCTGCACCCGGTAGGTGCGCCAACGATCACGGGCCAGCTGGCGGTCTTCCTCGGACTGGGTGACCACCTCGATCACACGCGCGAAGCCGTTCCAGCCCGGGGCGAGGTCGCCGCACAGGTTCACCAGCACCTGTCGGCCGGCGGGGTCTGGCGCACCGGTGTCGAGGTGGATCGGGGAATGGCGCATCAGCTCCGGCGCATCTCCCTGGCGGCTGTGCGGCAGAAAGTCGCCGGGCTGACTCACCCACAGGGCCTGATCCAGCCGGTCCAGCTCCTCGGGTGGCACCCGGACCCAGAGCCGGGCTCCCTTGAGATAGGCCTTGCGCAACAGCCGGCAGGCATAGCCCACGCGGTCCGGGGCATTGAAATGAAAAGCGACCTCGGTCGGCATGGGCGGATCAGCCCCGCGACTTGCGACCGGACGCCTTGACCGGTTTGACCTGTGCCTGATCCAGGATGAACTGCAGCAGCAGCGGCACCGGGCGGCCGGTGGAGCCCTTGGCCGCGCCGCTCTTCCAGGCGGTGCCGGCAATGTCCAGATGCGCCCAGTTGAGCTCACCGGCGAACTTCTGCAGGAATTTGGCGGCGGTCACTGCACCGGCGGCACGGCCGGCGACGTTGCCCATGTCGGCAAAGTTCGACTTCAGCCCCTCGGCGTATTCGTCGTCCAGCGGCATGCGCCAGGCGAGGTCGCCTGCGGTGTCACCGGCCTTCTGCAGCGCAGCAGCCAGTTCGTCGTCCGGGCTGAACAGCCCCGTGCGCACCGCGCCCAGCGCGATCACGCAGGCGCCGGTGAGCGTGGCGATGTCGACCACGGCGCGCGGCTTGAACCGTGCTGCATAGGTCAAGGTGTCGCACAGGATGAGGCGGCCTTCGGCATCGGTGTTGAGGATCTCGATGGTCTGACCGCTCATGCTGCGCACGACGTCGCCCGGCTTGACCGCCAGACCGTCCGGCATGTTCTCGCAACTCGGGATGAGACCCACCACATTGATGGCCGGCTTCAGCTCGGCCAGCGCCGCAAAGGTGCCCAGCACACTGGCAGCGCCACCCATGTCGAACTTCATTTCGTCCATCTCGGGCGCCGGCTTGATGGAAATGCCACCGGTATCGAAGGTGATGCCCTTGCCCACCAGCACGACTGGCGCATCTCCCTTGGAGCTGCCGTTGTAGTGCATGACGATGAAACGCAACGGTTCGGCCGAGCCCTGGGCCACGGCCATGAAGGCTCCCATGCCCAGCGCCGCGACCTGCTTGGGGCCGAGCACGTCGACCTTGATGCCGGGATGCCGGCCCAGGCCCTTGGCGGCATCGGCCAGATGGGTCGGGGTGGCGTGGTTGCCGGGGCGGTTGGCCCACTCTTTCGCGAACTCGACACCGGTGACCAGCGCCTTGCCCACATCGAAGCCGCCGCGCACCGCCGCGGTGTCGGACACACCCACGGTGACCCGCTTGAGTGCCCGGGGCTTGGCCGACGGCTTGGTGGTCGTGAATGCATAGCTCGCGTCGGCGCAGGCCTGCACCGCCATGCGGACCGCCGCACCATCGTCCGGCAGCAGCGACAGCACCACGGCCAGCCGCTCGATGCCGTTCTGGCGCAGCGCTGCGGTTCCGGCCGCCACGGCCTTGCGCACGGCCGCAGCCGATCCGTCACCGGCGCGCACCAGCACCACGCGGGGTGCCTTGATGCCATCGACGCCGTAACACGGGAGCATCTGGCCCACACCGGCCTCCAGGTCGGACAGCGCCTGCACGGCGAGCCTCGACAGGGCGTCCGGGCTGGCGGCCATGGCCTTGGGCAGGCTGTCCGGCAGGGCCACCAGCAAGGCATCGGCCGGGAACTGGGCCGCCTGGGCCGGGGTCAGGGATTTGAGTTCGAAGTTCATAATCGTGCTTTCCTTGTCGAATCGATGTTATTTCATTCTTCCATCCGCAAAGAGCTGGCCCGCAGCTTCGGTGCGACGCTGGTGGTGCTGTTCACCATCGTGCTGACCATGCTCCTCATCCGCACGCTGGGTGCGGCTTCGCAGGGGAGCGTGAACCCGGAAGAGGTGATGCTGGTGCTGGGCTACACCGTCATCGGCCGCACCCCCACCATCCTCACGCTGGCGCTGTTCATTGCGGTGGTGTTCACGCTCTCGCGCATGTACCGCGACAGCGAGATGATCATCTGGTTCAGCAGCGGACGCTCGCTCGGGGGATTTCTGGGGCCGGTGCTGCGGTTCGCATGGCCCATCCTGCTCACCATCACCGTGATGGTGTTCTTCGTCTGGCCCTGGGCCAACCAGCAGACGGACGAACTGCGTGCCCGCTTCGAGCAGCGCGGTGACCTGGAGCGCATTGCCCCGGGTCAGTTCCAGGAATCGTCGAATGGCCGACGGGTGTTCTTCATCGACAAGGACACCACCGACGGCACCGAAGGCCGCAACGTCTTCATCGCCAGCACCGAATCCGACGGCAGCGAGACCGTCACCTCGGCGCGGTCGGGCCGCATCGACTGGGTCGAGAACCGCCAGTTCCTGCTGCTCAGCAACGGTCAGCGGCTGGAGACGTCCCCGCAGGCTGCGCTCAAGGTCAGCGAGTTCGAGGAATACGGCACCCAGATCGGCAACGCCGCGCCCGGCCAGCGCGCGGTGCAGCCTCTGAAGGCCCGCAGCACCTGGCTGCTGGTGACGCAGCCCGATCGGCTGAACCTTTCGGAGCTGGGCTGGCGCATCGGCATGGCGCTGACCGCCTTCAACTTCGTGCTGGTCGCACTGGCCACCACCACCGGCAACCCGCGGGCCGGACGCGGGGGCAACCTGTTCTTCACCCTCTTCACCTTCGTGTTCTATTACAACCTGCTCAACATCGGCCAGAGCTGGGTAGCGCAAGGTCTGATCGGCCTGCTGCCCTTCATGGTGCTGCTGCACGGCGGCGTGATGCTGGCGGCCCTCACCTGGCTCTACAAGCGCCACCACGGCATCAGCCTGCGCGGCTGGCTGGCATCCCGAAGGGTTCCTGCATGAAGACGCTGCGCCGGCTGATCTATGGGGAGGTGCTGCGGGCCGTGGCCTTCGTGCTGGTCGCCTTCCTGGCCCTGTTTTCGTTCTTCGACCTGGTCGACGAGCTGCCTGACATCGGCAAGGCCTCGCCGCTGGAGCCCTCGCTGGTCTACGGCCTGCCGCATGCGCTGGGCTACGTGGCCCTGCTCATGCCCAGCCGCATCTATGAACTGATGCCCATGGCGGTGCTCATCGGTACCGTGTTCGTGCTGGCCCGCATGGCCCAGCATTCCGAATACACCATCCTGCGCACCAGCGGGCTGGGGCCCTGGAAGGCGCTTCGCACGCTGCTGGGGCTGGGTGCCGTCTTCGTGGCGTTCACCTTCGTCATGGGCGATTACCTCGCACCGCTGGCCGATCGCGCGGGGCAGCTGCTCAAGGCCCGGTACCAGGGCAACATCAGCGTCGGTCAGACCGGCGCCTGGCTGAAGGAGCGCCAGCCCTACAGCAACTTCTCGGTCAACGTGGGCTCCATGTCGGCGCAGGGGGAGCTGCGCAACATCCGGATATTCGAGTTCAACAACCAGGGTTTTCTGGTGTCCACCGTGCATGCACAGGGCGGCCAGATCGAAGGCGACGAGAGCTGGACACTGCGCGAGGTGGAGCGCCGTGAGTTCGACTCGGCCGGTCTGGCCTCGTCGCGTGTGGCCCGCAGCACGCTGGAGACCTTCCGCTGGCCCAGCGGACTCAACACCGAGATGGTGTCGGTGGCCCTGCTCAAGCCCGAGCGGATGCGCACGGCCGATCTGTTCGCCTACATCCGGCACCTGGAGGCCAACGGGCAGACGGCCCAGCGCTACGAGATCGAGTTCTGGCGCAAGGTGTTCTACCCGCTGTCCTGCCTGGTGATGGTGGTGCTGGCCCTGCCCTTTGCCTACCTGCACTTCCGCTCCGGCAGCATCACCGCCTACGTGTTCGGCGGCGTGATGATCGGCATCAGCTTTTTCCTGCTCAACAACGTGTTCGGCTACATCGGCAACCTCAACCAGTGGCGACCCTGGCTGGCTGCGCTGTCGCCAGCCCTCATTTATTCACTGGTCTCGCTGGGCGCATTCGGCTGGCTGGTCCTTCGGAGGTAGCGCCATGCTTGGAGTGATCGTCTTTGCCCACGGATCGCGTGATCCGTTGTGGCGCCGGCCGGTGGAATCGGTGGCCCAGCAGATCGCCCAGCGCGATCCGGGCGCGGCCGTGCGCTGCGCCTACCTCGAACTCTGCGAGCCCGACCTGCCGTCGGCCGCCGCCGAGCTGGTCGCCCAGGGCGTCACGGACGTGCGGGTGCTGCCCCTGTTCTTCGGCATGGGCAAGCATGCCCGCGAAGACCTGCCGCTGCTGATGGTGCAGCTGCAGCAGGCCCACCCCGGCGTTTCCTTCCGGCAGCTGCCCACCGCCGGCGAGGATCCGCGCCTGACGGCCCTGCTGGCGCAGCTGGCGCTGGAAAGCGCGCCATGAACCTGCACCAGTTCCGCTTCGTCCAGGAGGCGGTGCGCCGCAACCTGAACCTGACCGAAGCCGCGAAGGCGCTGCACACCTCGCAGCCGGGCGTCTCCAAGGCCATCATCGAGCTGGAGGACGAACTGGGGATCGAGATCTTTGCGCGCCACGGCAAGCGGATCAAGCGGGTCACCGAGCCCGGCACCCAGGTGCTCAAGAGCATCGACATCATCCTGCGCGAGGTGAACAACCTCAAGCGCATCGGCGAGCAGTATTCGGCCCAGGACAGCGGCACGCTGTCGATCGCCACCACCCACACCCAGGCCCGCTATGTGCTGCCAGGGCCGGTGGCCGCCCTGCGGCAGGCCTACCCCAAGGTCGGCATCAGTCTGCACCAGGGCTCGCCCGACCAGGTGGCCCGCATGCTGATCGAGGAAGTGGCCGAGATCGGCATGGCCACCGAGTCGCTGGTGAACTACCCCGAACTGGTCACCCTGCCCTGCTACGAGTGGCAACACGTGCTGGTGCTGCCGTTCGACCACCCCCTGGTGGAACGCGAACGCATCAGCCTGGAAGACCTTGCCGCACTGCCCCTGATCACCTACCACCCCAGCTTCACCGGCCGCACCCGCATCGACCAGGCCTTTGCGCTGCGCCACCTGCAACCGAACGTGGTGCTGGAAGCCATCGACTCGGACGTGATCAAGACCTATGTGAAGCTGGGCATGGGCGTGGGCATCGTGGCGGAAATGGCCATGGAAGGCGAATCCCCGTCCACCGGCCTGGTGTCGCGGCCGGCCGGACAGCTGTTCGGTCACAACCTGGCCCGCGTGGCCTTCAAGCGCGGCACCTACCTGCGGCATTTCGTGCTGCGGTTTGCCGAACTGCTGAGCGACCGCCTGAGCCGCGACACCATCATGCGGGCCATGAACGGCACGCCCGACGACTACGAACTCTGACATGACCCAGCTGCCCCCCACCCTGCCGGTCACACCGGTCCTGCGTTCCCGCCTGCCCGAGGTGGGCACCACCATCTTCACCGTGATGTCGGCACTGGCCGCCCGGCATGGCGCGGTCAATCTGGGTCAGGGCTTCCCGGACTTCGACTGTGATCCGGCCTTGCCGGCCGCTGTGGCGGCCGCCATGCAGCAGGGGCACAACCAGTACCCGCCCATGACCGGCGTGCCGGCGCTGCGCCAGGCCGTGGCCGGCAAGATGCAGGCGATCTATGGACTGGCCGTGAACCCCGACACCGAGGTCACCGTCACCGCCGGGGCCACCCAGGCCATCCTGACCGCCATCCTGGCGGTGGTGCACCCGGGCGACGAGGTGATCGTGCTGGAGCCCTGCTACGACAGCTACGTGCCCAACATCGAACTCGCCGGCGGTCGGGTGGTGCGCGTGCCGCTGACGCCGGGCAGCTTCCGTCCGGACTTTGCCGCCATCGCAGCGGCCATGACGCCACGCACCCGGGCCCTGCTGATCAACAGTCCGCACAACCCCAGCGGCATGTGCTGGACGGCTGCCGAGATGCAGCAGCTCGAAGCCCTGCTGGCACCCACCGACGTGCTGCTGATCAGCGACGAGGTCTACGAGCACATGGTGTTCGACGGCCAGCGTCACGAGAGCGCGGCCCGTTACCCGGGCCTGGCGGCCAGGGCCTTCATCGTCAGCAGCTTCGGCAAGACCTTCCACGTCACCGGCTGGAAGGTGGGCACGGTGGTGGCACCGGCCAGCCTGAGCGCCGAGTTCCGCAAGGTGCACCAGTTCAACGTGTTCACCGTGAACACACCGGTTCAGCATGCGCTGGCCGCCTACCTGGCCGATCCGGCGCCCTACCTGAACCTGCCCGCGTTCTACGGCGCCAAGCGCGACCGTTTCCGCGCCGGGCTCGCCGGCACGCGGTTCCGCCTGCTGCCGGGCGAAGGCACCTACTTCCAGTGCGTGGGCATCGAGGACCTGGCCGTGCCCGAACGGGAACTGCCGGATGGCGCGTTCTGTGAATGGCTCACCACCGAGGTGGGCGTGGCCGCCATTCCGCTGTCGGCCTTCTATGGCAACGGCTTTGACCAGCGGGTGATCCGCTTCTGCTTTGCCAAGCGCGACGACACGCTCGACCAGGCCCTCGAGCGCCTCGCGCGGCTCTGATCAGCAGCGCACCGGGTTGCGGCAGAACTGCTCCAGCTCGCGGACCATGGAACGATCGGCCACCTGACGCCGGGTGCCCGAACCCATCTCCATGCTCAGCTTCATCTCGTACTTGCGGAAAAAGTCGTCGAACAGCTCCCCGCCGAGCGTGCCGGTGGCGGTGAGCTGATCGGTCCTGGCATCGT
The DNA here is from genome assembly GCF_958439165.1 of uncultured Hydrogenophaga sp. Lineage (GTDB taxonomy): Bacteria > Pseudomonadota > Gammaproteobacteria > Burkholderiales > Burkholderiaceae_C > Hydrogenophaga. Next base: position 32,289 of record NZ_OY288117.1, read on the forward strand.
GTTCCAGCAGGATGGCGCACAGCGGCTGTTCAGCCGGGCCTGCCAGCACCTGGGCTCCGCGCGCCGGGTCGTACTGGCTGTGGTCGGCGCAGCAGTGGATCAGGTCGTTGCCCTTGCTGGGCGTCTGCGGGTTGGCCACGGCACCCTTGCGGAAACTGATGAAGCTCAGTTCGCGGGTCGGATAGACCAGCTTGTGGGCGCAGATGGCAGAAAACGCCACCAGGCTGCGACGGGGGCCGACCCCGCCCGGCCAGTCGTAGGTCTTCTTGTCGCGGGTGGTGAGCCGGGCTGGCTGTGCTGCCTTGCCCAGATCGAGCAGGAATACCGGTGTGGCCTCGAACGGGTAGTGGAAGACGTAATTCACCTGGGCCTTGAGCGAGGACGCCTTGATCGGCCGGCCCAGCTCGTCGGTGAGCAACACCCGGCCGTACGAACGTGCCGACACCTGTGAAGCCCAGGCTCCGGTGGCCAGCGTTGCCGCCAGACTTCCCGCACCCACGGCGCAACCTTCCACGAACTCCCTGCGATCCATTCCATCACCTCCAGACGAGCGGCCAAGTTCACTCGAACCGGTCCGGGCTGTCAAACCCGGCCGGGTATGTCCCAGCAGTGCAACAGGTCAAGGCACATACCGGACATGCGTCACGCCCGGGGCTGATGCAAGCCACCGACTGCCTCCAAACGGCACCCTACGGCGTAGACAATTTGTGCCGATAAGGCAGCCACAAGCTTCCCTGGCGCTCACCGCCGTTCCACAGAGAGACCCTTTTTCGATGCCCACCCCCCGCACGCTCCGACTCCCCCTGTCCCTGTCCCGCCGCCAGATCCTCGCCGCCAGCCTGGTGCTGGGAGCTGCAGCCTGGTGGCCTTCGGGCGCCCGCGCCAGCACGCCGGTGGCGGCAGACACCATCGTCGAGGCGGTGCAGCTGCCGGTCTGGGTTGAGCGCAATGGCGACCGCCGCGCCCGCCGAGCCCGGCCAGCGCCTGCGCGCCGGCGACGTGGCCGTCACCGCCAGCGGGTCGCGCGCCGTGCTGCGACTCTCCGACAGCAGCCTGGTCAAGCTCGGTGAAGACACCGAGCTGGCGCTGCAGAAGCTGGA
>NZ_OY288118.1 GCF_958439165.1 uncultured Hydrogenophaga sp.
AGTGGCCCAAATCTTGTGTTTCATCTATGCCTCCTTATGTGAATGCCTGTTGCTCCGCTTCAGCACTTGATGCCCACATGCAGCGCCACCACCCCTGCGGTCAGGTTGTGGACGTCGACATGGCCGAAACCGGCGGTCTTCATCATCTGCCTCAACGTTTCCTGGTCGGGATGCATGCGGATCGATTCGGCCAGATAGCGGTAACTTTCCGCGTCGTTGGCGACGAACTGACCCAGTTTCGGCAGGATGTTGAACGAATACCAGTCGTACGCCTTTTCCAGCGGCTTGGCGACTCGGGAAAACTCCAGCACCAGCAATTTGCCCCCCGGCTTGAGCGTCCGATGCATCTCGGCCAGCGCAAGTTCCTTGTGGGTCATGTTGCGCAATCCGAAAGCGACGGTGACGATGTCGAAACTGGCGTCGGCAAAGGGCAGCTTCTCGGCGTCGCACACCATCGTCGGCAGCACCAGACCATGGTCAAGCAGGCGGGCGCGGCCCTCCCGCAGCATGGCTTCGTTGATGTCGGTGTGCACCACCCGCCCGGTCGGGCCGACCCGCCTGGCCAGCGCCATGGAGAGGTCGCCGGTGCCCCCGGCGATGTCCAGCGCCGACTGGCCCGGCTGCGGATTGGCCACGGTGATGGTGTAACGCTTCCAGATCCGGTGCAGGCCGGCCGACATCAGGTCGTTCATGACGTCGTAACGCGGCGCGACCGAGTCGAACACGCCCCGCACACGCTGGGCTTTCTCGCGCTCGTCGACGGTCTGGAATCCGAAGTGGGTCTTGGCCATGGAAATCGGGTTCGTCAGTGGCTGCCGCAGCTGTGGCCGGCCTTCTCGGGCATCGGCGCGTCGCGGTGGGTGCCGGCAGCCGCCAGCCGGGCCTCGTAGTCGGCCCACAGCTCCGCTTGCCGGTCGCCCAGGAAATACAGGTAGTCCCAGGAAAAGATGCCGGATTCGTGGCCATCGGTGAAGGTCGGCTGGATGGCGTAGTTGCCCACCGGCGCCAGATCGAGGATGCCGACCTCCCGCTTGCCGGTCTGCAGGACTTCCTGGCCCGGACCATGACCCTGCACTTCGGCGGAAGGCGAGCACACCCGCATCAGCTCGAACGGGATGCGGAAGCTTCGGCCGTCGGAGAAGGCGATTTCGAGCACCCGCGATGCGTTGTGCACCGTGATGTCCTGCGGGGTCGGGGTGTCTTTGTTGAGTCCAGCCATGTTCTTGTTCCGTTGGAGAGAGGGATCGGCCGTCAGACCAGCACGCGCTCGATGCCGCCCTGGTTCGCCTGCGCCACATAGGTGGGCAGCCAGTGCTCGCCCAGGATCTGGCGGGCCATCTCGACCACGATGTAATCGGCTTCCAGCAGGCCGCTCTTGAGGTCGTCCTGGTAGCGGTTGAGGCCCTGCAGGCAGCTCGGGCACGACGTGAGGATCTTCACGTTGTCGTTCATGCCGACCGTGCCGTTGGCGCGCAGAGCGGCTTCACCCTTCTGCAGTTCCTCTTCCTTGCGGAAGCGGATCTGGGTCGAGATGTCCGGCCGTGTCACGCCCAGCGTGCCCGACTCGCCGCAGCAGCGTTTGCTCTCGATGACGTTGTCACCCACCAGGGCGCGCACCGTCTTCATGGGCTCCTGCAGCTTCATGGGCGTGTGGCAGGGGTCGTGGTAGAGGTAACCGCCCTGGCCTTGCGGCAAGGTCACGCCCTTTTCCAGCAGGTACTCGTGGATGTCGACGATCCGGCAGCCGGGGAAGATCTTGTCGAATTCGTAACCCTGGAGCTGGTCGTAGCAGGTGCCGCAGCTCACCACCACCGTCTTGATGTCGAGGTAGTTCAGCGTGTTGGCCACCCGGTGGAACAGCACCCGGTTGTCGGTGATGATCTTCTCGGCCTTGTCGAACTGGCCCGAGCCACGCTGCGGATAACCGCAGCAGAGGTACCCCGGGGGCAGCACCGTCTGCACACCGGCATGCCAGAGCATGGCCTGGGTGGCCAGGCCGACCTGGCTGAACAGCCGTTCGGAGCCACAGCCCGGGAAATAGAACACCGCTTCGGTATCGGAAGTGGTCTTCTGCGGGTCGCGGATGATCGGGACATAGTTCTTGTCCTCGATGTCCAGCAGGGCGCGGGCGGTCTTCTTGGGCAGGCCGCCAGGCATCTTCTTGTTGATGAAGTGGATCACCTGCTCCTTGACCGGCGCAGCGCGCAGCGTGGCCGGCGGCGCGCTGGTCTGTTTGCGGGCCAGGCCCTGGAGCAGGTTGTTGGCCATCCGCTGGGCCTTGAAGCCCACGTCCACCATGGCCGAACGCATCACCTTGATGGTCTCCGGGTTGGTGGCGTTCAGGAAGAACATGGCCGCGGCGTTGCCGGGGCGGAAGCTCTTCTGACCCATCTTGCGCAGCAGGTTGCGCATGTTCATGGTGACGTCGCCGAAATCGATCTTCACCGGGCAGGGCGACAGGCACTTGTGGCACACGGTGCAGTGGTCGGCCACATCCTCGAACTCTTCCCAGTGCTGGATGCTGATGCCCCGGCGGGTCTGCTCCTCGTACAGGAAGGCCTCGATCAGCAGCGAGGTGGCCAGGATCTTGTTGCGCGGGCTGTAGAGCAGGTTGGCGCGCGGCACATGCGTGGCGCACACCGGCTTGCACTTGCCGCAACGCAGGCAGTCCTTGACCGAGTCGGCGATGGCGCCGATGTCGCTCTGCTGCATGATCAGCGACTCATGCCCCATCAGGCCGAAGCTGGGGGTGTAGGCATGGGCCAGATCGGCGCTGCGCACGTCGGCGTCACCGGTGGACTGGCGCAGCAGCTTGCCCTTGTTGAACCGGCCTTCCGGATCGACCTTGGCCTTGTACTCGGCGAATGGCAGAAGCTCCGCGTCGGTCAGGAATTCGAGCTTGGTGATGCCGATGCCGTGCTCGCCGGAGATGACGCCGTCCAGGCTGCGGGCCAGCGTCATGATGCGGGCCACCGCTTCATGGGCGGTCTGCAGCATGGCGTAGTCGTCGCTGTTGACCGGGATGTTGGTGTGCACATTGCCGTCGCCGGCGTGCATGTGCAGCGCCACCCAGACCCGGCCCTTGAGCACGCGCTGGTGGACGGCCTGGCACTCCTCCAGGATGGCGCCGAAGGCCGAGCCGCTGAAGATCTGCTGCAGCGGGGCGCGGATCTGCGTCTTCCAGCTGGCGCGCAGGGTGTGGTCCTGCAGCTGCGGGAACAGCGCGTCCACCCGGGTCAGCCAGCCGGTCCACAGCTCGCGCACGTCCCGCACCAGGGCCAGTGCCTGCTGCACCCGGTCTTCCATCAGCTCGGCGCTGGGGATGTCGTTGGCATCGTCCGTCTTGCCCAGCGGCAGGTTGCCCCGGGTGAAGAAGGCTTCGAGGGCGTCGCACAAGGCAATCTTGTTGCGCAGCGACAGCTCGATGTTGATGCGCTCGATGCCCTCGGTGTACTCGCCCATGCGGGGCAGCGGGATCACCACGTCCTCGTTGATCTTGAAGGCGTTGGTGTGCTTGCTGATGGCCGCGGTGCGCTTGCGGTCGAGCCAGAACTTCTTGCGCGCTTCGGCGCTGATGGCCACGAAGCCCTCGCCGCTGCGGGTGTTGGCAATGCGGATCACCTCGCTGGTGGCGCGCGCGACGGCGTCCGGATCGTCACCGACGATGTCGCCGATCAGCACCATCTTGGGCAGGCCGCCATTGCCCTTCTTGCTCTTGGTGGCGTAGCCCACCGCCTTCAGGTAGCGGTCGTCCAGGTGTTCCAGACCGGCCAGCAGCACGCCCGAGCGGTTCTGCTCGGCGAACATGAAGTCCTTGATCTCGACGATGCTGGGCACGCCGTCTTTCGGATTGCCGAAGAACTCCAGGCACACGGTACGGGTGTGCGCCGGCATGCGGTGCACCAGCCAGCGGGCACTGGTGATCAGGCCGTCACAGCCTTCCTTCTGGATGCCGGGCAGGCCCGAGAGGAACTTGTCGGTCACGTCCTTGCCCAGGCCTTCCTTGCGGAAGGTGCGACCGGGGATGCTCAGCGTCTCGGTGCGCACCGGGGTACGGCCGTCGGCCTCGAAGTAACGGAGCTCGAAGGTGGCGACCTCGGCGTCGTGGATCTTGCCGCGGTTGTGGTCCAGGCGGGTGACCTCCAGCCACTGGGACTGCGGCGTCACCATGCGCCAGCTGATCAGGTTGTCCAGCGCCGTGCCCCAGAGCACGGCCTTCTTGCCGCCGGCATTCATGGCGATGTTGCCGCCGATGCACGATGCCTCGGCGCTGGTGGGGTCCACCGCGAACACATGACCGGCGCGCTCGGCCGCATCGGCCACGCGCTGGGTGACCACGCCGGCTTCGGTCCAGACGGTGGGCAGCTTCTCGTCATGGCCCGGCACCGTGACCCATTCGACCTCGGTCATGGCCTCGAGCTTCTCGGTGTTGATCACCGCGCTCTTCCAGGTCAGCGGGATGGCGCCGCCGGTGTAGCCGGTGCCGCCTCCGCGCGGGATGATGGTCAGACCGAGCTCCACGCAGCCCTTGACCAGGCCGGCCATTTCGGCCTCGGTGTCGGGCGTGAGCACCACGAAGGGGTATTCAACCCGCCAGTCGGTGGCATCTGTCACGTGCGACACGCGCGACAGGCCGTCGAACTTGATGTTGTCCTTGGCGGTCAGCCGGCGCAGCGCACGGGTGGCGCGCTGCCGCAAGGTCGCCATGTCGTCGAAGGAGCGGGCGAAGCGCTCGACCGCGCCGCGAGCGGCCTGCAGCATTTCGGCCACCATGGCATCGCGGGCAGGGTCGTCGGCGGTGCGGCGCTTCTGCACTTCGGCCAGACGGTGGTCGAGCGCATCGACCAGCTGGCTGCGGCGCTTGGCGCTGGACAGCAGGTCGTCCTGCAGGTAGGGGTTGCGCTGCACGACCCAGATGTCGCCGAGCACCTCGTAGAGCATGCGGGCCGAGCGACCGGTGCGGCGCTCGCCGCGCAGCCCGTCCAGCAGTTCCCAGGCACGTTCGCCGAGCAGCCGGATCACGATTTCCCGGTCGGACAGGGAGGTGTAGTTGTACGGAATTTCGCGCAGGCGCGGCGCTTCTTCGGTAGCGTGGGCGAGGAGCGGGAGCGGGGTCGGAGCGTTCATGGGGGCGGCCGGCGAGGGTCTGCTGGGCAGAACACTGGATGGTACCCCAGGGCCCATGGCCGCACGGCCACAAGGGCTGCCGTCGCGCAGGGTTGAAAGGCATCGCTCGCGGGGGCTGACCGGCGGCAGAATGGGGCCATGTCCGCCCCTCAGACACCCTGGCCTTACCCGCGCTGGATCGCCCACCGGGGCGCCGGCCGGCTGGCACCCGAGAACACCCTGGCAGCCTTCCGCCTGGGAGCCCGGCATGGTTACCGGATGCTGGAGTGCGATGTGCGGCTCAGCGCCGACGGCACCCCCTTCCTGCTGCACGACGACACCCTGGACCGGACGACCGACGGCGACGGCCCGGCCGCCGATCAACCCTGGGCCGAGCTGGCCCGGCTGGACGCCGGCGGCTGGCATTCGCCGCATTTTGCCGCTGAACCCTTGCCCACGCTGGCCGATCTGGCCGCGTTCAGCCTGGCGCAACCCGATGGCCACTGGGTGAATCTGGAACTCAAGCCCAGCCCGGGTACCGCCGAGCTGACCGGCCGCACCGTGGCACGGCACGCTCAAGACCTCTGGAACGGCAGGCCCGGCCACACCCCGCTGCTCACCTCGTTCCAGCCGGAAGCGCTTGCTGGCGCCCTGGCCGCAGCCCCGGCGCTGCCCCGGGGCCTGCTGGTGGACCGCCTGGCCGATGCACCCGATGCCGACCGCTCCTGGCTGGACACCGCCGCCCGTCTGGACTGCTGCGCGGTGGTGCTGCAGCACCGACTGTGGAACGCCGACCGGGTGACGCTGGCCCGGCAGGCGGGCCTGCGCTGCCTGACCTACACCGTGAATGAGGAAGACGAGGCCCGACGCCTGCTGACCCTGGGGCTGGACGGGCTGATCACCGACCGGGTCGACCGGTTCGATCCGCGAACCGGGTGAACCCGGGCCGTCAGCGCCCGCGTAACCACCAGCCCGCCGTGCCCTGTGCCAGCACCAGGGCAGCGTAGGTCAGCATCTTGCCGTCGCGGCCGAACACCAGCAGGCCTGCCAACAGCACGACCACACCCACGGCCAACAGAACCAAAGCCTGGCCGGCGGGTCCGAGTCGGGGCGACCGCCGGGTTCGCAGCGCCAGCCACAAGACGGCGGCCACAGCGAGGGCCGGGAACAGGAATCCAGTTATATGTTCCATTAACAGCCAAAGTGTCATATAAAGTTGACAGTCCTCGTGCGGGGACGAAATTTATAATCGAAGCATGTCTGTCTGGACCCTGGGAATCAACCACAACACCGCGCCGCTCGACCTGCGCGGTCGGTTCGCGTTCGCCATCGACCAGATCCAGCCCACCCTCCAGACATTGAGAAGCAGTCTGCCACGGCAGCCTGAGGCCACCCTGCTGTCCACCTGCAACCGCACGGAACTGTACGGTGCCGGTGACCACAACATTGTCGAGCCCACGCTGGAGTGGCTGGCACAGACCGGTGGCGTGAGCCCGCAGGTGCTCCGCGAGCATGCCTATGTGCTGCGCGACGACCAGGCAGCCCGCCATGCCTTCCGGGTCGCCAGCGGCCTGGACAGCATGGTGCTCGGCGAGGCCCAGATCCTGGGCCAGATGAAGAACGCGGTTCGCGCTGCCGACGAGGCCGGCGCGCTGGGCTCGACGCTGCACCAGCTGTTCCAGCGCTCGTTCGCGGTGGCCAAGCAGGTGCGCACCTCGACCGAAATCGGCGCGCACTCCATCAGCATGACGGCTGCGGCGGTACGCCTGGCATCGCAGCTGTTCGAGGACCTCAAGGAAACCCGGGTGCTCTTCGTGGGTGCGGGCGAGATGATCGAACTCGCCGCCACCCACTTCGCGGCACGCACACCCCGTTCCATGGCCATTGCCAACCGCACGCTCGAGCGCGGCGAAGCGCTGGCCAGCCGTTTCGGCGCCCAGGTCATGCGGCTGGGCGAGATCCCGGAACGCCTCCACGAATTCGATGCCGTCATCAGCTGCACCGCCAGCACGCTGCCGATCATCGGCCTGGGTGCCGTCGAACGGGCGCTGAAGAAGCGCCGCCACCGACCCATGTTCATGGTCGACCTCGCCGTGCCGCGCGACATCGAGGCAGAGGTCAAGGACCTGGGCGATGTCTACCTGTACACCGTCGACGACCTGGCGGCAGTGGTCCAGACCGGGCGCGACCAGCGCCAGGCCGCCGTGGCCCAGGCCGAAGCCATCATCGATGCCGGCGTGCTGAGCTTCATGCACTGGATGGAGCAGCGCGATCCGGCCCGGGGTGTGGTGCCGTTGATACAGCAGCTCAATGCCCAGGCCGACAACTGGCGGCAGCTGGAGATGGCCCGGGCCCGCCGCCTGCTCGCCAAGGGCGAGCCGGTGGAGGCCGTGATGGAAGCGCTGGCCAAGGGTCTGACCCAGAAGATGCTGCACGGCACGCTGGCCGAACTGCATGCCGGCGACGCAGCCACCCGTGCTGCCACTGCCCAGACCGTCTCGCGGCTGTTCCTGCGCGAAGGCACTCCCCCGCGCGACGCGGCCTAGCCGGCCCGCCGGGCCACCCCAGTGCGTTCCCCCCGGGCAGCGGTCGCTGCCCGCCACCCTGCCCCATGAAACCTTTTGTCCGTGACACCCTGCTGCGCCAGCGTGCGCGCCTGCACGAGCTCGACGCCCTGCTCTCGGCACCGGACGTGGTGAACGACATCGGGCGGTTCCGGCAACTCAGCCGCGAACATGCCGACGTGGGCGTGCTGGTCGGCGTGTTCGACCGCCACCAGCAACGCGAGGCCGACCGGGCTGCGGCCGAGGACATGCTGGAAGACGCCGACATGGCCGAGATGGCGCGCGAGGAGCTGGCCGCCTGCGATGCCGACCTGCAGGCGCTCGATGCCGAACTGCAGCAACTGCTGCTGCCCCGCGATCCGGACGACGAACGCCCGGCGTTCGTGGAGATCCGCGCTGGCACTGGCGGCGACGAATCGGCCCTGTTCGCCGGCGACCTGGCCCGCATGTACGGCCGCTACGCCGACGCCCAGGGCTGGCGCACCGAAGTGGTGAGCGAATCGCCCGGCGAGGTGGGTGGCTACAAGGAGGTGGTGCTGCGCATCGAGGGCGACGGCGCCTACGGCCGGCTGCGCTTCGAATCGGGCGGACACCGGGTCCAGCGTGTCCCGGCCACCGAGACCCAGGGTCGCATCCACACCAGCGCCGCGACCGTGGCGGTCATGCCCGAACCCGACGAGGCCCAGGCCATCCAGCTCAACCCGGCCGAGCTGCGCATCGACACCTTCCGCGCCAGCGGCGCCGGCGGACAGCACATCAACAAGACCGATTCCGCCGTTCGGATCACGCACCTGCCCACCGGCATCACCGCCGAGTGTCAGGACGGCCGGTCCCAGCACAGCAACAAGGCCAAGGCGCTGCAGGTGCTCACCGCACGCCTGCGAGAGAAGGACCGCAGCGAACGCGCCGCGCGCGAAGCCGCCACCCGCAAGGGCCTGATCGGCAGCGGCGACCGCAGCGACCGCATCCGCACCTATAACTTCCCGCAGGGCCGGCTCACCGATCACCGCATCAACCTCACGATCTACAAGCTGCTGGCCGTGATGGAAGGCGATCTCGGCGAGGTGATCCATGCGCTTCAGGTGGCCCGGGGCGCGGAGCTGCTGGCCGAACTGGAGGCAGCCCCCCGATGACACTCGATCAGGTGCTGCGCCAGCTGACCGCGGAAGGCCTCGACCGGCTGGATGCCCAGATGCTGCTCCTGCTGGCCATCGGACATGACCCGCACGATCGGGCCTGGCTCACCGCCCGCGGCGACCAGCCGCTGTCACCCGAGGCTGCCATGGCTCTGGCCAGGCTGTCGGAACGGCGTCGGGCAGGTGAACCGATGGCGTACCTGCGTGGCGAGCAGGAGTTCTTCGGACTGGCGTTGCGGGTCGATGCGCGTGTGCTGGTGCCCAGGCCCGACACCGAAACCCTGGTCGAGTGGGCGCTGCAACTCGCGCCTGAGCTGCCCGCGCAGGCGCGGGTGGCCGACCTCGGAACCGGCAGCGGGGCCATCGCCCTGGCCCTGCGCAGCCGTCAGCCCGCCTGGGACATCACCGCCACCGACGCCAGCGCCGATGCCCTGGCCGTGGCTCGGGACAACGCCGAGCGCCTCGCTCTGCCCCTTCGCTTCTGCAGGGGCGCCTGGCTCGAAGCCTTGCCGGGCGAGCGATTCGACCTGCTGGTGAGCAACCCACCCTACATCGCCGATGGCGATCCGCATCTCCTCGCGCTGGGCCACGAACCGGGCTCGGCCCTGACCTCGGGCGTCGACGGCCTGGACGACATCCGTACACTGGTGGCTCAGGCCTCGACCGCGCTGGCGCCCGGCGGCTGGCTGCTGCTGGAGCATGGGCACGACCAGGCCGCCGCCGTTCAGGCCTTGCTCTCGCGGGCAGGGTTCGAGAAAGTCGCCAGCCGCCAGGACCTGGCCGGCATTGACCGCTGCACCGGCGGCCGACGCCCCGCAGGACGATAATCACGTTCCACCACGGGCCGCAGCAGCCCATTCCGGAAGGACCCGACACCATGAGCGACACCCAGACCCGCATCGACCAACTGGTCAAATCGAACCCCATCGTGCTCTTCATGAAGGGCAATGCCAGTTTCCCCATGTGCGGCTTTTCCGGCCGTGCCATCCAGATCCTCAAGGCCTGCGGCATCGACCCCAAGACGGTGACCACGGTCAACGTGCTGGAAGACGAGGAGATCCGCCAGGGCATCAAGGAATACAGCAACTGGCCGACCATCCCCCAGCTCTACGTCAAGGGCGAGTTCGTCGGCGGCTCGGACATCATGATGGAGATGTACCAGTCCGGCGAGCTGGCGCAGGTGCTGGGCCCGCAGGCCTGAGCCGCACCGCCCTCCGCCAGAGCCACCTTCGGGTGGCTTTTTTGTGCGCCGACGGAAGCAGTGCACCGGATTGGCGCAGGTCAAGCGGTGTTTTCTCCGGTTTTTCCGGCGTTGAGCATGGGCACGCCTTGTGCTTGAATGAAACGCAGGACGTTGACCACAAGGAGATCCCCATGAGCAGCTCACGCAGCCTGGTGACTTCGACCCCTCGGGGTCTTCCGATCGCGCGCATGCGCCGTGTGTTCGAGTCCGCGCAGGTCGAGCGCCGGCTCACCAAGTTGCTGGCCAGCGGCAACGAACGCGAATACGAGAGTCTCAAGAACACCTGGCAGCGCATGCTGGAACGCGGACCTGACCGGTTTGCGGTCAAGCCCGCCGGCGTGCCGGACATGGCCCCCCTGTACGACCAGCTGCCCAACTTCGGCGAGGTGCTCGACGACGTGAAGCGCCACGTCGCCCTGGCCCAGGACAGCCAGGACACGCTGGAGGTCACGCCCATGCTGCTGCTGGGGCCGCCCGGGGTGGGCAAGACCCACTTCGCGCGCCAGATCGCCGATCTCCTCGGAACCGGCATGACCCTGGTGCCCATGAGCAGCATGACTGCCGGCTGGCTGCTTTCGGGCTCTTCGTCCCAGTGGAAGGGCGCCAAACCGGGCAAGGTCTTCGAGGCGCTGGTGGACGGTGAATACGCCAATCCGGTGATCGTGGTCGACGAGATCGACAAGGCCAGTGCCGACGCACAGTACGACCCGCTGGGCGCGCTGTACAGCTTGCTGGAGCACGACACGGCGCAGCACTTCATCGACGAGTTCGCCGAGGTGCCCATCGACGCCAGCCAGGTGATCTGGGTCACCACCGCCAACGACGAGCGCAGCATCCCCGAGCCGATCCTCAACCGGATGAACGTCTACGAAATCGCGCCGCCCACGCACGAGGCGGCCAGGCGCATTGCAGAACATCTGTACCGGGGCATCCTGAGCGAACACGACTGGGGTCTGCGGTTCGACCCCGAACCGGCGAGCGACGTGCTGGACGTGCTGGCGGCGATGGCACCGCGCGAGATGCGCCGGGCCCTGGTCACGGCCTTCGGCAATGCTCGGCTGGATGGCCGCTACCGCATCGAGGCCGACGACCTGCCCCGCCCGGGCGGCAGCAAGGGTCGCATGGGTTTCCTGCAGTGAACGCCGCCCGGCTCAGGCGTCAGGGTGGGCCCACAGACGCCGGGACGCGTACACCGCATTGGGGTATTGCGGCTTGCCCCGGCTGCCGTTGTACCGGCCCAGCGCCATGAAAGTGTCGCCACGCTCGCGGTCCAGGTAGTGACGCAGGATGACGCAGCCAAAACGCAGGTTGGTCTGCATGTTGAAGAGCGCCGGCACATCGCCGTTGCCGATCAGCCGGGCCCAGAACGGCATGATCTGCATGTAGCCCCGCGCGCCCACGCTGGAAATCGCGAACTTTCGAAAACCGCTCTCCACCTGGATCAGGCCCAGCACGGTGGTGGTGTCCAGCCCGGCTCGCTTGGTCTCGTACCAGACGGTCTGCAGGAATTCGATGCGGGTCTGGAAGTCCGGCTTGCGCCGTTTGAGCCGCTCGCTGGTGGCGCCGAGCCAGCGCAGGTAGGCCAGGCGTTTTTCGGTGTCGGTGAACTCGGGCACCGGCGGTGCCGTGTTGGCAATGGCAGCACTCAGGGCACCGCGCACCGAGTCGGCCAGGGGCTCCTCGATCTGTCCGCCCGCCAGCACTGCCGATGGCCAGACCGGCAGACCGCAGGCAGCCAGCGCCAGCAGGCCGTCGCGCCGCGTCCAGCCGTCCGGCCTCATGCGAGCGTCTTGCTCCTGAGCAGCGCAGCGATCTCGGCCACCGGCACCTGGGTGGCGGCCGCATCGCGGCGGTGCTGGTACTCGACCTGACCTGCCTTGATGCCGCGATCGCCGATGGTGACCCGGTGCGGCACGCCGATCAGCTCCCAGTCGGCGAACATGGCACCGGGCCGCTCTCCGCGGTCATCCAGGATCACGTCGATGCCGGCGGCCAGCAGCTCGCCATACAGCGCATCGGCAGCCGCCTTCACTTCCGGGCTGCGGTCCATGCCGATGGGACAGATCACCACGGTGAACGGGGCGATGGCGTCCGGCCAGATGATGCCGCGCTCGTCGTGGTTCTGCTCGATGGCAGCAGCCGGCAGGCGGGTGACACCGATGCCGTAGCAGCCCATCTCGAAAGGCGCCGGCTTGCCGTCCTCGCCCAGGAAGTTGGCGTTCATGGCGCGGCTGTACTTGGTGCCGAGGTAGAACACATGGCCCACCTCGATGCCGCGCTCGATGGCCAGCAGCCCCTTGCCGTCGGGGGACGGATCGCCCTCGACCACGTTGCGGATGTCGGCCACGCAGACCGGCTCGGGCAGGTCACGGCCCCAGTTCACGCCGGTCAGGTGCACGTCCACCTCGTTGCCGCCGCAGATCCAGTCGGCCAGCACGGCCACCTCGCGGTCGACCACCAGCTCCACCGGCTGCTTCAGACCGATGGGTCCCAGATAACCCGGACGGCAGCCGAAGTGGGCCTCGATCTCGGGGATGGAGGCGAACCGGAATCCTTTGTCCAGACCGGGCACCTTGCCCACCTTGACTTCGTTCATGTCGTGGTCGCCGCGCAGCAGCAGCAGCCAGACCTTGGAAGAGGCCACCTCGCCCTGCTCGTCCAGCTGGTCGGTGGCCAGCACCAGCGACTTCACCGTGCTGGCCAGCGGCACGCCCAGCAGCTCGGCCACATCGGCACAGGTGCTCTTGCCGGGGGTCGGCGTGCGGGTGAGCGGATTGGCCGGCGCCGGGCGCGGTCCGGCCGGGGCCAGGGCCTCGGCCTTCTCGATGTTGGCCGCGTAATCGCTCTGGGGGCAATAGACGATGGCGTCCTCGCCGGTGGCAGCGATCACCTGAAATTCTTCGCTCAGGTCTCCGCCGATGGCGCCGCTGTCGGCCGCCACCGCCCGGTACTTCAGGCCGAACCGATCAAAGATGCGGCGGTAGGCCGATGCCATGACCTGGTAGCTGGCCTTGGCGCCCGCTTCATCCCGGTCGAAGCTGTAGGCGTCCTTCATGATGAACTCGCGCCCGCGCATCAGGCCGAAACGCGGTCGGCGCTCGTCCCGGAACTTGGTCTGGATCTGGTAGAGGTTCTTGGGCAGCTGCTTGTAGCTGCGCAGCTCCTGGCGGGCGATGTCGGTGATGACTTCCTCGCTGGTGGGCTGGATCACGAAGTCGCGGTCGTGCCGGTCCTTGATGCGCAGCAGCTCGGGGCCCATCTTGTCGAAGCGGCCGGTCTCCTGCCAGAGTTCGGCCGGCTGCACCACCGGCATGGTCAGCTCGACTGCGCCAGCGCGGTTCATCTCTTCCCGCACGATCCGCTCCACCTTCTGGATCACCCGCAGGCCCATCGGCATGTAGTTGTAGATGCCGGCGCCGAGCTTCTTGATCATGCCGGCACGGGTCATGAGACGGTGGCTCACCACCTCGGCATCGGCCGGTGCTTCTTTGAGGGTGGAAATCAGGAACTGGGAAGCTTTCATGGCGGCACGGTACCCAGGGCGGGCACGGAACGGTACGGTCGGCAAGGGTGAGAGGGGGACGGCCGCTTCGGGCTCCGCCTTCCACCGTTCAGGCACCTACGGGGGGCAGTACCCTACGCGCGCATGCATCGGGGATGCATAATGGCCGCAGTTCAAAATTCGAGGTTGATTATGCTTGACAGAGAAGGCTTCAGGCCCAATGTCGGCATCATTCTGCTCAACCAGAGAAACCAGGTGTTCTGGGGCAAGCGCATCCGCTCCCACTCCTGGCAGTTTCCGCAAGGGGGCATCGACCGGGGTGAAACTCCGGAGCAGGCGATGTTCCGCGAACTGCACGAGGAGATCGGCCTGCGGCCGGAACACGTGGCCATCGTCGCCCGCACACGGGACTGGTTGCGCTATGAAGTGCCAGACCGCTTCATCCGCCGGGATGCTCGCGGTCACTACAAAGGCCAGAAACAGATCTGGTACCTGCTGCGCCTGGTGGCCCAGGACTGGAACCTGAACCTGCGCGCCACCGACCACCCCGAGTTCGACGCCTGGCGCTGGAACGACTACTGGGTCCCTCTGGACGTGGTGGTCGAATTCAAACGCGGCGTCTACGAGATGGCGCTCACCGAACTGGCCCGCTACCTCCCCCGCAACGACCAACGCAACCGTTTCCTTCGCGGCAACCGCCGGGTTCATGAAGACCACGGTGCGCACTCGGCTGGTGTGCAGCCCCCGGTCGGACTTGAACTGCCACCGGGCGCCAGCTTCGACCCGGACCCCCAATCGCCTGGACACCCGTCCCCCGGCCGGACCTCATGACCACACCTCGCATCCGCTCCCTCCATCGCTTGTGTCTGCTGGCCGTTCTGGCGTTGCCGACGCATGCGGCACTGGCACAGCCGCGCGCTGACGAGGAAGAAAAGCCCTGGGAAGAGGCGCAGTGGGCTCCGCCGGCGAGCTTTCAGCTGGACAAGGTCCGCACCTTCCGGCTGGAGCAAACCACCACCATGGAGTTCGGTATAGAACCGTCGACACTGCAGGTGGGCGCCGATGGTGTCATCCGTTACGTGTTCGTCGCTCGCAGCGCCAGCGGCGCGCTGAATGTCCTGTACGAGGGCGTTCGATGCCAGACCGCCGAAACCCGCATTTACGCGCGCTGGGATCCGGCCTCGGGCTGGCGCCAGTCCACCGGCAACAGCGATGCCAGCTGGCAACCCTTGAACTTCCGCGGGAGCACTCGTCGCCAGATGTTCATGGCGCGGGCCGGCCTGTGCGACGGACCGACTCCGAACAATCCTCCGGCACGCATGCTGGACGAGCTGGTGCGCGGCAAGCCCGAACTGCGCTGATCGGCAGCACCGGCCTGCGGATGCCGATCAGGCCCGGGAGAGCACCAGGTTGTCGCGGTGGATCATCTCGGGCTCGGCGGCGTAGCCCAGCAGGCGTTCGAAATCGGCCGACGCCTTGCGGCACAGCAAACGTGCTTCGGTACTGGCGTAGTTGGCCAGCCCACGGGCCACTTCTACTCCGCGCTGATCGCGTACCGCGATGACGTCGCCCCGGGAAAAATCCCCTTCCACGGCGGTCATGCCGATGGGCAGCAGGCTCTTGCCTTCACCCACGATCTTCTCCACCGCACCCTCGTCGACCACCACGGCTCCCCGCAGCTGCAGGTGGTCGGACATCCAGCGCTTGCGGGCCTGGTGCTTGGCGGTCTGGGCCACCAGGCAGGTACCGATGGCCTCACCGCCGGCCAGCCGCATCAGGACATCGGGCTCACGGCCCCAGGCAATTACGGTGGAGGCACCGGAGCCGGCAGCCCTCTTGGCGGCCAGGATCTTGGTGATCATGCCGCCCTTGCCGATACCGCTGCCCGCACCACCCGCCATGGTCTCCAGGGCCGGATCGCCAGCCCGCGCCACATGCACGAACTCGGCTGCTGGGTCCCGGCGGGGATCCGCGGTGTAGAGGCCTTTCTGATCGGTCAGGATGATCAGTGCATCGGCCTCGACCAGGTTGGCCACCAGCGCCCCCAAGGTGTCGTTGTCGCCGAACTTGATCTCGTCGTTGACCACCGTGTCGTTCTCGTTGATCACCGGCACCACCTGCAACTGCAGGAGGGTGAGCAAGGTTGAACGGGCATTCAGGTACCGCTCGCGATCGGCCAGATCGGCATGGGTCAGCAGAACCTGCGCACTGCCGACACCACAGGCACGCAGCTGGGTCTCGTACATCTGCACGAGTCCCATCTGGCCGACAGCCGCAGCGGCCTGCAGTTCGTTGATTTCCTTCGGACGGGTGCTCCAGCCCAGGCGCTTCATGCCTTCGGCCACTGCACCGCTGCTCACCATGATCAACTCCCGGCCTTCCTGGACCAGGGTGGCGAGTTGCCGGCTCCACTGACTGATGGCGACTTCGTCCAGCCCTCGACCTTCGTTGGTCACCAGACTGGAGCCGACCTTGACGACGATGCGGCGCGCATGGCGCAGCACCGAGGGGTTGTGTTCGAGGGCAGGTTCGGTCATCGGGAGCTGTCAGGCGCCTGGGGCACCGCTCTGGAATCGGGGATCGACAGCCACGGGCTGTGCAGCCTGATGGACATGTGCGATGTGCTCGTACACCTTCTGCACCAGGCGTTCGGTGCCTTCCCGGGTGAGCGCTGAAATCTCGAACACGGGACCCTTGTAACGCAGCCGCCGAACGATGTCCTTGACCAGCGCTTCCCGCTGCTCGGCGGGGACCATGTCCAGCTTGTTGAGCACCAGCCAGCGCGGCTTGGCGTGCAGTTCGGGGTCGAACTTCTTGAGCTCGGCGACGATGGCCTTTGCCTGAGCGACCGGGTCCACCGCCTCATCGAAGGGCGCAGCGTCGACGAGGTGCAGGAGCAGGCGGGTGCGCTGCAGGTGCCGCAGGAACTGATGTCCCAGGCCGGCCCCCTCGGAAGCCCCTTCGATCAGGCCCGGCACATCGGCCACCACGAAACTCTTCTCGGGCCCCACACGGACCACACCCAGGTTCGGGTAGAGGGTGGTGAAGGGGTAGTCGGCAATCTTGGGGCGGGCATTCGATATGGCAGCGATCAACGTCGACTTGCCCGCATTGGGCATGCCGAGAAGACCCACATCCGCCAGCACCTTGAGCTCGAGCCGCAGCGAACGTCGCTCGCCCGGCCAGCCGGGCGTCTTCTGGCGAGGAGCCCGGTTTGTCGAGCTCTTGTAGTGCATGTTGCCGAACCCCCCGTCGCCCCCTTTGGCGAGCAGGACCAGCTCTCCCGGGTTTAGCAGCTCATGCAGGACATCGCCGGTCTCGTCATCGGCAACGATCGTGCCGACCGGCATCTTGAGGATGATGTCGTCGCCCTTGACCCCGAACATGTCGGAACCTTTGCCGTGCTCCCCACGCTGCGCCTCGAAGCGGCGGGTGTAGCGGAAATCGACCAGCGTGTTCAGACTGGCATCGACCAGCGCATAGACGTGACCGCCTCGCCCGCCGTCGCCGCCGTCAGGACCGCCGAATTCCTTGTACTTTTCGTGCCGGAACGACGCGCAGCCGTTGCCGCCATCGCCTGCAGCGACATCGATCGTGGCTTCGTCCACAAACTTCATGGCAGATTCCTGTCGAGAAGCCGGCACCCCAACAAAAAGGCCCGCACGCGCGGGCCTTTGCTGGAAACGCCGGCGGATTAAACCGGCGTCACGCTCACCGTGTGGCGGTTCAGAGCGCCCTTGGTGGCGAACTGAACGTGGCCATCAACCGTGGCGAAGATGGTGTGGTCCTTGCCCACGCCGACATTGGTGCCGGGGTGAAACTTGGTGCCGCGCTGGCGCACGATGATGGAACCGGCCGAAACCAGCTCGCCACCGAAGGCCTTGACGCCGAGCATCTTGGGCTTCGAATCGCGCCCGTTTCGCGTTGAGCCGCCGCCTTTTTTCTGTGCCATGTTGCTCTCTCCTTAGGCAGAGATCGAAGCGATCTCGAGCTCGGTGAAATTCTGACGGTGTCCCTGGCGCTTCTGGTAGTGCTTGCGACGGCGCATCTTGAAGATGCGGACCTTGTCGTGACGACCGTGGGAAACCACTTTGACCGTGACCGTTGCGCCGGAAACCAAGGGAGTGCCCACCTTGATCTCGCTGCCGTTGCCGACTGCCAGAACCTGGTCAAACACGATCTCTTGGCCCACTTCCGCAGCAATCTGTTCTACTTTAATTTTTTCGCCGGCAGCAACGCGATACTGCTTGCCACCGGTTTTTATGACCGCGTACATATGAACCTCTTGAATCAGCCCTCGGGAGGATCTGCCGTCCAGGACGCGACCACCTTCGGGAACCATCGGCAGACCCAATTCCGCCGAACCCAGGATTGTACTGCGTGGTTTTACCGCGGGCAAGTCGAGACCCTGCCGCAGGGGTCCGACACCCCCCAGTTCCTATAATTTCAGGCGTCGCAGGCACACGCCCTCGACCCTTCACCCACGCCCGCGTCCGCATCTTGACCACCCCGACCTCCCCACCCCCCTCCCCGCTGGCCCTCATCCAGACCGACATGGAACAGGTCGATCGGGTGATTTCCGACCGGCTGACCTCGGATGTGCCGCTGGTCAAGGAGGTGGCGCAATACATCATCTCGGCCGGCGGGAAGCGGCTGCGACCCGCCTTGTTGTTGCTGGTCAGCGGAGCCATCGGCAGCACCCACCACCACAGGCACACGCTGGCAGCGGTGGTCGAGTTCATCCATACCGCTACCCTGCTGCACGATGACGTGGTCGACGAATCGACAATGCGACGCGGACGGGCAACCGCCAACCACCACTTCGGCAATGCGGCCAGCGTGCTGGTCGGCGATTTCCTCTACTCGCGCGCTTTCCAGATGATGGTGGACGTCGACAACATGCGCGTCATGCAAGTCCTCTCGGAGGCTACCAACGTGATCGCCGAAGGCGAGGTGCTGCAGCTGATGAACATGCACGATGCCTCGATCGACGAGGCCACCTACCTGCGGGTCATCCGTTCCAAGACGGCCAAACTGTTCGAAGCCAGCGCGCGGCTGGCTCCCATACTGGCCGGGGCACCTCAGGACCTCGAAGTGGCGTGTGCCACGTACGGCCAGGCATTGGGCACGGCATTCCAGGTCATCGACGATGTCCTGGACTACGAGGGCGATCCCGCCGAGCTTGGCAAGAATCTGGGCGACGATCTGCGCGAGGGCAAGGTGACCCTGCCGGTGATCTGCGCCCTGCAGATGGGCTCGACCGCCGAGAAAGACCTCATCCGCCAATCGATCGAGACCGGCAACACCGACGGCCTGGACGACATCGTCGGAATCATTCGCCGCACAGGAGCCCTGGATCGGGCCCGCCAAGGCGCCATGTCCGAGGCACGCAGAGCAATCGATGCGGCTGGAACACTGCCGTCCAATGAACACACTTCAGCTTTGCTACAATTGGCGGCTGGACTGTTGGAGCGCCGCTCCTGACCAGTCCGTCAGAACCCTTGGTCATCCAGGGGTTCATGTGTCCGATCAAGGGCACCATCGGGGTGTAGCTTAGCCTGGTAGAGCGCTACGTTCGGGACGTAGAGGCCGGAGGTTCGAATCCTCTCACCCCGACCAGATTTCTGATTCATGAACCTGACGGCAGGTGCCCTGAGAGCACACCAGCCGAGACCGTTCAAAGTCCTTTGCGCCACTTCGGTCGCATCCGTCGTCTTTTTGCCCACAAATCACCTCAGAGTGTGCGGGCAAGTCGTTGATTTACGTTAGATTACGCGGATGGCGTCGGTCGAATCGCTCCCCACTGACACCCCTTCCATGGCACTGCCTGGACTGGGGCGTGCGCTCGTGTCAGCCGGCAAACTCGGGCAGAAAGCCGCTGAAGACCTCTACCGCAAGGCACAGAGCTCACGCACGAGCTTCATTGCGGAACTCACGGGGTCCGGCGCAGTTTCCCCTTATGACCTGGCTCACACCATGTCGACCGCATTCGCGGCGCCTTTGCTGGACCTGGACGCGATCGACGTCAATCGCCTGCCGGCCGATCTCCTGGATTCCAAGATCTGCGCCGATTACCGGATCGTGGTGCTGAGCAAGCGGAACAACCGCCTGATCGTCGCCACCGCAGATCCGGCAGACCAGCAGGCCGCTGAAAAGATCAAGTTCGCCACCCAGATGGGCGTGGACTGGGTCATTGCGGAATACGACAAGCTCAGCAAGCTGGTCGATGTTCGTTCCACGTCGGCCAATGAGGCGATGGAGAACATCGTCGGCGACGTCGAGTTCGACGACCTGGCGGCTGAGACCGCCGTGGCCGACACCGCGGAGAAGGCCACCGAGGTCGACGACGCACCGGTGGTGAAGTTTCTTCACAAGATGTTGATCGACGCGTTCAACATGCGGGCGTCCGACCTCCACTTCGAGCCCTACGAGCACAACTACCGGGTCCGCTTCCGCATCGACGGCGAGCTTCGGGAGATTGCATCGCCGCCGGTCGCCATCAAGGACAAGCTGGCATCCCGCATCAAGGTGATCTCCCGCATGGACATCTCCGAAAAGCGGGTGCCTCAGGACGGTCGCATGAAGCTGAAGATCGGGCCCGACCGGGTGATCGACTTCCGCGTCAGCACCTTGCCCACCCTGTTCGGTGAAAAGATCGTCATCCGTATCCTCGACCCGAGCAGCGCCAAGCTGGGCATCGATGCGCTGGGTTACGAGCCGGAAGAGAAGGAGCGACTGCTCAACGCCATCAGCCGGCCCTATGGCATGGTGCTGGTGACGGGCCCGACAGGCTCGGGCAAGACGGTGTCCCTGTACACCTGCCTGAACATTCTGAACAAGCCTGGGGTGAACATCTCGACGGCGGAAGATCCTTCGGAGATCAACCTGCCCGGTGTGAACCAGGTCAACATGAACGAGAAGGCGGGTCTGACGTTCGCTGTCGCCCTGAAGGCGTTCCTGCGTCAGGATCCGGACGTCATCATGGTCGGCGAGATCCGCGACCTGGAGACAGCCGACATTTCGATCAAGGCGGCCCAGACGGGTCACCTGGTGCTGTCGACGCTTCACACCAATGACGCACCGACCACGCTGACCCGGATGATGAATATGGGCATTCCCACGTTCAACATCGCGTCGAGCGTCATCCTGATCACGGCCCAACGGCTGGCCAGACGGCTCTGCGGCACCTGCAAGGCGCCGCTGGATGTGCCCCGCAAGGCCCTCCTGGAGGCCGGCTACAAGCCTGAGGATCTGGACGGGACCTGGACCCCCTACAAGCCGGTGGGCTGTTCTGCGTGCAACAACGGCTACAAGGGGCGGGTGGGCATCTACCAGGTGATGCCGATCACCGAAGAGATCCAGCGAATCATCCTTCGCGGCGGCAGTGCGCTCGACATCGCGCAGCAGGCCGGCAAGGAAGGCGTGCGCAGTCTGAGGGAGTCCGGTCTGCTCAAGGTGAAACTGGGCCTGACTTCGCTTGAAGAGGTCATCAGCGTGACCAACGAGTGACACGCTCGTCGACGATCACGACATCAGCAGAGAGGCATCCATGGCAACCGCGGCATCCAAGAACGTCAAGGACTTCGTCTTCGAATGGGAAGGCAAGGACCGCAACGGGCGGCCCATGCGGGGCGAGCTCCGGGCTGTGGGCGAGAACCAGGTGCTGGCCACGCTGCGTCGCCAGGGCATCATCCCGGGCAAGGTGAAGAAGCGGCGGATGAGCTCGGGCAAACGGATCAAGCCCAAGGACATCGCGATCTTCACCCGCCAGCTGGCCACCATGATGAAGGCCGGCGTTCCGTTGCTGCAGGCCTTCGACATCGTCGGCCGGGGCAATGCGAACCCGAGCGTCACCAAGCTGCTCAACGAGATCCGGTCCGATGTCGAGACGGGTACGTCGCTCAGCGCGGCTTTCCGCAAACACCCGCTCTACTTCGACAACCTCTACTGCAACCTGATCGAGGCCGGCGAAGCTGCCGGTATCCTGGAAGAGCTGCTCGACCGCCTGGCCGAGTACATGGAAAAGACCGAGGCGATCAAGTCCAAGATCAAGTCGGCGCTGATGTACCCCACCGCCGTGATCATCGTGGCATTCGTGGTGGTCGCCGTGATCATGATCTTCGTGATCCCCTCCTTCAAGCAGGTGTTCACCTCCTTCGGTGCCGATCTGCCGGCTCCCACGCTGTTCGTGATCGGCATGAGTGAATTCTTCGTGCAGTGGTGGTGGCTGATCTTCGGCGGCATCGGCGGCGGCTTCTATTTCTTCTTCCAGGCATGGCGCCGCAATGAGAAGGTGCAGCAGTTCATGGACCGGATGCTGCTGAAGATGCCCATCTTCGGCGATCTGGTCGAAAAGTCGGTGATCGCCCGCTGGACACGCACCCTGGCGACCATGTTTGCCGCCGGTGTGCCGCTGGTGGAGGCGCTGGACTCGGTGGGCGGGGCTTCGGGCAACTCGGTGTATGCCATCGCCACCGAAAGGATCCAGCAGGAAGTCTCGACCGGCACCAGCCTCACGGTGGCCATGTCGAATGCCAACATCTTCCCGTCGATGGTGCTCCAGATGTGCGCCATCGGCGAGGAATCCGGCTCCATCGACCACATGCTGGGCAAGGCAGCGGACTTCTATGAAGCCGAGGTGGACGACATGGTGGCCGGTCTGTCCAGCCTGATGGAGCCGATCATCATCGTGGTGCTGGGCACCATCATCGGCGGCATCGTGGTGTCGATGTATCTCCCGATCTTCAAGCTGGGCCAGGTGGTCTGATGCCGGTGGATGCGACGCTGGCCCCCGCGCTGCTGGGGCTGTTGGGGTTGCTCGTGGGCAGCTTCCTCAACGTGGTGATCCACAGGCTCCCCCGGATGATGGAGCGGCAGTGGGCCCGGGACTGCGCCGACATGCAATCAGACAACGGGGCCGCGGAAGCCCCGGTCGAGCGTTACAACCTCATGGTGCCGCGATCGGCCTGCCCGCATTGCGGTCACACCATCCGGTGGTTCGAAAACATCCCTGTGGTGAGCTACGCCTTCCTGAGGGGCCGGTGCAGCGCCTGCAGGGCACCGATCAGCGCACGCTACCCGGGCGTCGAGCTTTTCACCGGCTTGCTGTTTGCCTGGTGTGGGTGGCAGTGGGGGGTCACCGTGCAGGCGTTTCTGTGGTGTGGCTTCGCTGCAGCCATCGTGGCGCTGGCGGCCATCGATTGGGACACCACCTTGCTGCCGGACGACATCACGCTTCCCTTGCTCTGGGCCGGTTTGCTGGCGTCGGCGCTCGCCTGGACCGGCGTGCCGCTGAGCGATGCAGTGTGGGGAGCCGTGGGCGGCTATCTGTCACTCTGGCTGGTGTACTGGGCCTTCAAGCTGTTGACGGGCAAGGAAGGCATGGGCTACGGAGACTTCAAGCTGTTTGCCGCACTGGGTGCGTGGTTCGGCTGGCAGGCACTGGTACCCATCATCCTGATGTCGTCGGTCATCGGCGCGGTGGTGGGGATCGGCATCAAGTTGATCGGTCAGCTGCGCGAAGGGGGCTATGTGCCGTTCGGTCCCTTCCTGGCACTGGCCGGGCTGACCGCCATGGTCTTCGGGCCGGGTGCCATCCTGGCTGTCTTCGGACTGTGACACGATGGTCCGGCTGGGCCTCACCGGCGGCATCGGCAGCGGCAAGAGCACGCTGGCAGCGCTGCTCGCCCGCCGAGGCGCCTGCCTGATCGACGCCGATGCCATCTCCCGGGCTGCCACGGGAGTCGGGGGATCGGCGCTGCCCGCGATACAGGACCGATTCGGCGCCGACATGATCGGCCCCGACGGAGCACTGTCCCGGGACCGCATGCGCGCCCTGGTGTTTTCCGATCCAGATGCCCGGCAGGCGCTCGAGCAGATCGTGCATCCTCTCGTGGCCAGCGAGATAGCGCGGCAGGCGGCGGCGAGCCGATCGGCCTGCACGGTGTTCGACATACCGCTGCTGGCCGAATCACCGCGCTGGCCGGCACGCCTGGACAGGGTCCTGGTGGTCGACTGCAGCGAGCTCACCCAGGTGCGTCGGGTACAGGCCCGCAACGGCTGGACCGAGGAGGCCGTTTCCCTGGTGATCCGCCAACAGGCCACGAGGGCGCAACGCCGTGCAGTGGCGGATCTGGTGGTCCTCAACGATGTCGATGACATCGACCTGCTGGGCCATGCGGCCGACATGGTGGCGGGCCGGTTCGGGCTATGATGAACCCCGTAGGGCATCAACCTCCCCCACGCCGGCGCACCTGTGATCCTGTACGAATACCCCTTCAATGAACGCATCCGGACCTATCTGCGACTGGAACAGCTGTTCCGGCGCCTGTCCGAGCTGATCCCGCGCCAACACCCGCTGGATCATCACTTCGCGATCCAGACCATCTTCGAGGTGATGGACGTGGCGTCGCGGGCCGACATGAAATCCGACGTGCTGAAGGATCTTGAACGCCACAAGCAGGTGTTCAACGGCTACAGGGGCAACCCGGCCATCTCGGAGGCGGCACTGGATGCCGTGATCGGTCAGATCGACAGCTGCTTCGGGCGCCTCAGCCAGCTCTCGGGCAAGACCGGGCAGGCGCTGACCGAAAACGATTGGCTCATGGGTATCCGCAGCCGTATCGGCATTCCGGGCGGTACCTGTGAATTCGATCTGCCCTCTTATTACCACTGGCAGCACCTTGAACCGGCACGCCGGCAGGCCGACCTGGGTGTCTGGACACAGGCGCTGGCTCCGCTGGCCGAGTCAATCGGCTTGCTGCTGAAGCTGCTGCGCGATTCGGGTGGCTCGCAGAAGGTGGTCGCACCGGCCGGCCAGTTTCAACAGAACCTGCCCCAGGGCAGGACTTTCCAGCTGCTTCGGCTCAGCATCGACCCGGCGTCCAGCCTGGTGCCGGAGATCAGCGGCAACCGCCTGATGTTCTCGGTAAGGCTGATGCGCGTCGGCGACGATGGCCGACTGCATCCGGCCGGCGAGGATGCCAGCTTCGAACTCGCCCTCTGCGCATGACAAGATCGGATGCCCTGCCCGCGTTGGGAGAGCGACGGGTTCGCTGTCCCGCCTGTGGTGGAGACAGCCTTTATTCAGCCGCCAATCCGTTCCGCCCCTTCTGCACCGAGCGATGCCGGCAGATGGATCTGGGCGCCTGGGCCAGCGAACAGTTTGCCCTGCCCGGCACTGGCGAAGCCGACGGACCGGAAGGGCCTGCTTCCAGCGGCACCTGATCAGCCGCGCTCCTGCTCCAGCCAGCCCAGCACCGGCACCGTTCCCGGCAGCACTGGAGCGCTTTGCACCGGCAGCTGCTCCCACCGGTACTCCTGCCCTTCGTGCATGGTGAGCTCACCGGCCCAATCGAACACCTTGCAGAAGTGCAGCCGCACCAGCGCGTGCGGATAGTCGACCATCTGCTCGCGCCACGCATGAGCGACGCCGATGGTGACCCCGATTTCCTCCTGCAGCTCCCGGCGAAGCGCCTGCTCGACGGTTTCACCGGTCTCCAGCTTGCCACCAGGAAATTCCCAGTAGCCGGCATACACCTTGCCCGGAGGGCGCGAGGTGAGCAGGAAGCGGCCATCGGGATCCATCAGCACCCCCACCGCCACATCGACCACGGGGCGATCGACCGGTCGGCCCGGCTGACCGTCCACCACCAGCACGTTGGGCGGACGCATCAGGCCTTCGCACCGTGCGAGCCGGCATAGTCGCGGGCAAACTGGTAGGCCACGCGGCCGCTGCGCGAGCCCCGCTCCAGCGCCCAGACCAGCGCCTGCGGTCTGGCGGCCTCGATGGCATCGGGCGTCACACCGAAGGACGCCAGCCACTGACCGACGATGACCAGGTATTCCTCCTGGCTGAATGGATAAAAGCTGACCCACAGACCGAAGCGCTCGGACAACGAGATCTTCTCTTCCACCGCTTCACCCGGATGCACCTCGCCATCGTCGGTGTGGGTGTAACCCAGGTTGTCCTTCATGTACTCCGGCAGCAGGTGGCGACGGTTGCTGGTGGCGTAGATGAGCACATTGGGGCTGGCCGCCGACACCGATCCGTCGAGGATGGACTTCAGCGCCTTGTAGCCGGCCTCCCCGTCCTCGAAGCTGAGGTCGTCGCAGTAGATGATGAATTTTTCGGGCCGAGCAGCCACCACGTCGACGATGTCGGGCAGATCGGTCAGATCGGCCTTGTCGACCTCGATCAGCCGCAGCCCCTCGCCGGACAGGGCATGCAGGCAGGCCTTCACCAGCGACGACTTGCCGGTGCCCCGAGCGCCGGTCAGCAGCACATTGTTCGCCGGCAGGCCCTGCACGAAGTGACGTGAGTTCTGCAGGATCTTGTCTTTCTGCCCGTCGATTTCCTGCAGATCTTCCAGCCGGATCTGGGCCACCTGGCGCACCGGCTCCAGAGAGCCGTGGCCGCTGCTGCGCTTGCGGTAACGGAACGCCACGGAGGCGGCCCAGTCGGGCTCCCCCAGAGGCTGGGGCAGGATCGACTCGATCCGGGCCATGAGCTGCTCGGCCCGCTCCAGCAGGCGTTCAAAGGAAGCGTTCATCGGCGGGGCTCAGGAACGGTAGTCGGCGTTGATGGTCACATAGTCGTGGCTGAAGTCGCAGGTCCAGACCGTCTCGCTGGACTGACCGCGGCCCAGGCCCACCCGGACCAGGATCTCGGCCGCCTTCATCACGCGCTGGCCGTCTTCCTCCCGGTAGTCCGGATGGCGACCGCCCTGGCGCACCACATGCACATCGCCCAGGTGGAGGTCGATGCCGCCGACCTCCAGATCGTCGATGCCGGCGTACCCGACAGCGGCCAGGATGCGTCCCAGGTTGGGGTCGCTGGCAAAGAAAGCCGTCTTGACGAGCGGCGAATGGGCGATGGCGTAGGCGGCCTTCAGGCATTCGCCGGCGTCGCGGCCACCTTCCACCGTGATGGTGATGAACTTGGTTGCACCCTCGCCATCGCGCACGATGGCGTGGGCGAGCTGCTGGGCCAGCGGCATCAGGGCCGCCAGGAGTGCCTGCCCGACTTCGCTGTCCAGATCGGTGACCGGCGGGTTGCCCGCATGGCCGGTGGCCATCACCACGAAGGAATCGTTGGTGCTGGTGTCGCCATCGACCGTCACACGGTTGAACGACCGATCGGCGAGTCGCCGCGCCAGCTCGTTCATGAGCGCGGGCGCCACCGCCGCATCGGTGGCCAGGAATCCGAGCATGGTGGCCATGTTGGGGCGGATCATGCCGGCGCCCTTGGCGATCCCGGTCGCCCTGGCGGCATGGCCGCCCACCGAGAACTGCACGCTGGCGGCCTTGGGCAGCGTGTCGGTGGTCATGATGCCTTCGGCGGCCGACAGCCATTGGGCTCCGGTTTCTTCCTGCGCCAGGGCAGCGTCGGCCAGTGCGCCCGGCAGGCCGGCCAGCAGGCGGTCCATGGGCAGGGGCTCCATGATCACGCCGGTCGAGAAGGGCAGCACCTGCTCGTGCGCGACCTGCAGGCAGCGGGCCAGCGCGGTGCAGGTCTGGCGTGCGTGTGCAAGGCCGGGCTCCCCGGTGCCCGCATTTGCATTGCCGGTGTTGATGACCAGAGCGCGCACGCCCTGCCCCGCTGCCAGATGTTCACGGCAGACCTGCACAGGGGCTGCTGCGTAGCGGTTGCGGGTGAAGACGGCACCCACGGCGCAGCCCTCATCCAGCAGGAAGACGGTGAGGTCCTTGCGATGGGCCTTGCGGATGCCGGCCTGCGCGACACCGATACGCACGCCAGGAACCGGCAGCAGATCGCCGACGGCAGGGGCAGACAGGAGAACGGGCATGGAGCCTCCAGGGAGATGCAGCGAACGCGATGTTCAGTCGAGCTTGCCGTGGCAGTGCTTGTACTTCTTGCCGCTGCCGCAGGGGCAGGGGTCGTTCCGGCCCACCCGTGGCATCGGTGTGGTCTGGGTGGCGGGGTCGGTCGTGGTCTCGACCTCGCCGGTTTCGGTGGGCGCGGTGTAGGTGACGTTGCTGATGGCCTCGGCCTTCTCTTCGAGCTGTTCGGCCGCCTGCGATATCTGTTCAGCGGACTGGACCCGCACGTTCATCAGCATGCGGGTGACTTCGTTCTTGACGCTGTCCAGCAGCAGCGCGAAGAGCTGGAAGGCCTCGCGCTTGTATTCCTGCTTGGGTTGCTTCTGCGCGTACCCGCGCAGGTGGATGCCCTGGCGCAGGTAGTCCAGCGCGGACAGGTGATCGCGCCATTGGCTGTCGATGGTCTGCAGGAGCACCACCCGCTCGAACGAGGTGAAGCTTTCCTCTCCGACCTGCGCCAGCTTGGCCTCGAAGGCCTGCGTGGCGGCGGCAACCACCCGGGTGACGATTTCCTCGGCGTCCATCGACTCGGCGTCGGACACCCAGGAGGTGACCGGCGTCTCGACAGCCCACTCGTCCTTGAGCGCCTTCTCCAGACCCGGAAGGTCCCACTGCTCCTCGACGCTGCCCTCGGGCACGTACTGGTGCACCAGATCGGTCATGGCGCCTTCGCGCAGGGAGTCGATCTGTGCCCGCAGCGAAGCGGCGTCGAGGATGTCGTTGCGCTGCTGGTAGATCACCTTGCGCTGGTCGTTGGCCACATCGTCGTACTCGAGCAGCTGCTTGCGGACGTCGAAGTTGCGGGCTTCGACCTTGCGCTGGGCTCCCTCGATGCTGCGGGTGACGATGCCGGCCTCGATGGCCTCGCCCTCCGGCATCTTGAGGCGGTCCATGATGGCCCGCACCCGGTCACCGGCAAAGATCCGCATCAGCGAATCGTCCAGGCTCAGATAGAAGCGGGAAGAACCCGGGTCGCCCTGACGGCCGGAGCGACCACGGAGCTGGTTGTCGATGCGGCGCGACTCGTGCCGCTCGGTGGCGATGATGCGCAGGCCGCCCAGGGCCTTGACCTTGTCGTGATCGGCCTGCCACTGCTCGCGCATCTGCTGCATGCGGGCAGCGCGGCTGGCCTCGTCGAGCGACGGGTCGTTCTCGACCGTGGCCAGCATCTTCTCCAGATTGCCGCCCAGCACGATGTCGGTGCCGCGGCCAGCCATGTTCGTGGCAATGGTGATGGCACCGGGACGGCCGGCCTGGATGATGATGTCGGCCTCACGGGCGTGCTGCTTGGCGTTGAGCACCTCGTGCGGCAGGCCTGCCTTCTGCAGCAGCTCGGCAATGATCTCGGAGTTTTCGATCGACGAGGTGCCCACCAGCACCGGCTGCCCCCGCTCGTGGCACTCCCGGATGTCCTGGATGGCGGCGTTGTACTTCTCGGGTGTGGTCTTGTAGACCCGGTCCAGCTGGTCGTCGCGCTTGCTGGGCCGGTTGGCCGGAATCACCACCGTCTCCAGGCCATAGATTTCCTGGAACTCGTAGGCCTCGGTGTCGGCCGTGCCGGTCATGCCCGACAGCTTGCCGTACAGGCGGAAGTAGTTCTGGAAGGTGATCGAGGCCAGCGTCTGGTTCTCGGGCTGGATGTTCACGCCTTCCTTGGCTTCCACCGCCTGGTGCAGACCGTCGCTCCAGCGGCGGCCGGACATCAGTCGGCCGGTGAACTCGTCGACGATGACGATCTCGCCGTTCTGGTTCACGTAGTGCTGATCGCGGTGGTACAGGTGGTGGGCACGCAGCGAGGTCACCAGGTGGTGCAGCAGCGAGATGTTGGCGGGGTCGTAGAGCGATGCGCCCTCTGCCAGCAGCCCAGCCGCAGACAGCAGCTGCTCGGCTTTCTCGTGACCCTGCTCGGTCATGTGGATGGTATGGGCCTTCTCGTCGACGGTGAAGTCGCCGGGCTTGATCACCCCTTCGCCGGTGCGCACATCGGCCTCGCCTTCCTGGCGCGTGAGCTGCGGCACCAGGCGGTTGATGGCGACGTACATCGGGGTCTGGTCTTCGGCCTGGCCGCTGATGATCAGCGGCGTGCGGGCTTCGTCGATGAGGATCGAGTCCACCTCGTCGACGATGGCGTAGTGCAGACCACGCTGCACCCGGTCGGCTGCCTCGTAGACCATGTTGTCCCGCAGGTAATCGAAGCCGTATTCGTTGTTGGTGCCGTAGGTGATGTCGGCCCGGTAGGCGGCCTGCTTCTCGTCACGCGGAGCCTGTGGCAGATTGATGCCGACGCTCAGGCCCAGAAAGCTGTAGAGCCGCCCCATCCACTGGGCATCCCGGCTGGCGAGGTAGTCGTTCACCGTCACCACATGCACGCCCTTGCCGGTCAGTGCGTTGAGGTAGACCGGCAGCGTGGCGGTCAGGGTCTTGCCCTCGCCGGTGCGCATCTCGGCCACCTTGCCCTGGTGCAGGGCCATGCCGCCGATGAGCTGGACATCGAAATGCCGCATCTTCATGACGCGTTTGCTGGCCTCGCGGACCACGGCAAAAGCCTCCGGGAGCAGCGCGTCGAGGGTCTCGCCCTGGTTCAGCCGCTGGCGGAACTCGTCGGTCTTGGCCTTCAGGGCCAGGTCGTCGAGCTTTTCAAACTGGGGCTCCAGTGCGTTGATGCGCTCGACGGTCTTGCGGTACTGCTTGAGCAGGCGGTCGTTGCGGCTGCCGAAGAGTTTGGTGAGGAAGTTGGTGGCCATACATGCGGGCCCGCCCGCATGCAGCATGCATGCCGGCCAGGCTGGAAATTCAATGGAATGCGTCCGGCTGGGACGCGCTGAGGGAGGTCAAGACACCCCAGGTTCCGACGGGTGCAGTCTGACTGGACAAGGACTGCATTTTACCCATCGGACCCCTGGCGCTCCGTCAATGGCGATGCGGCGGAGACTGAGCCCTCAGGTTGGCCACGGTCGGGTTCGAGGCCAGGAATCGAGCCGGGTTTTGAGGCACGCCGGCCACAAGCACCTCGAAATGCAGATGGGGGCCCGTGGAGCGGCCGGACGAACCGACCTCGGCGATCAGGTCGC
Organism: uncultured Hydrogenophaga sp.; assembly: GCF_958439165.1. Lineage (GTDB taxonomy): Bacteria > Pseudomonadota > Gammaproteobacteria > Burkholderiales > Burkholderiaceae_C > Hydrogenophaga. Next base: position 30,465 of record NZ_OY288118.1, read on the forward strand.
CGCGTTTGACGATATCGCCCTTCTTCACCAGCACCTTGGAGGCATGGGCGTACCGGGTCGAGATGTTGTTGCCGTGATCGATCTCGACCATGTGGCCGTAGGCAGGGTGGAACTCCTGCACCAGCACCACACCGCCGGCGGCCGCCACGATCGGCGTGCCGACGTCGGCCGGGAAATCGACCCCGGTGTGCATGGCCTGCTGACCGGTGAACGGGTCGATCCGTAACCCGAATCGCGAACCCAGTTCCACATCCTTGACCGGCAGCTCCGTGGGAATGAGCGAACGCTGGATCGTCTGGTCGAACAAACGCGACTCGATGACCGTCAGCCAGTCGACCCGCTCGGTGGCCGACCGATCCAGCTGGTCCATGGCCTGGCCCAGGTCGCTCATGTCCAGCGGACGAGGGCCGACCAGCAACCCGCCGCTGCCAGGGGTGGCGCGGACTTCCGCTGGATTCAGACCGGCGAGCCCCGCAACCCGCTCGCCTAGGGAGTCGATCTGCAGCATCCGCGCCTGCATCTCGCCCAGGCGCCGTGCCATGGCGTCGATGTTGGCGCGCATGTGGGCATCCTGCAGGGCTGCCTGATCGCGTTGAACCAGACGGGCCACGGATGCGAAGCCGGGCCAGCCCTGACGGATGCCCTCGAGGAAGACCCAGTGGTAAGCGGCCACCGAACCCAGCATCAGCATCAGGGAAGCCATGCATGCAGCGGCCAGCAGCTTCCAGCCATTGAGGTGCATGGCCTGGGTTCGAGCCAGCCAGGCGTCCGTGATAATGATGTGCACGCTGCTTCCTTTCTCTCGGGCCGCGTCCAGGTTGCCCCGCCACGACCATGCCACTGCCCTATCGCTCACCGCACGTGTTCAGCCTGGAGGAAGCCGCCGGGGCCGCTCCTCCGCTGGCCGCCCTCCACCAGCGCATCCGCCAGTCCGACTGGTGTCTCCAGCAGATCAGTCCGCTGATTCCTTCTGCCTTGCGCCCGCACGTGGTCGCCGGCCCGCTGGAAGAAGGCGACTGGTGCCTGCTTGTCAGGAGCACCGCTGCTTCGACCAAGCTCCGACAGCTGCTGCCCCGCTTTCTGGAGCAGTTGCGCACGGCGGGAGCGCAGGTTAGCTCAATACGTATCAAAGTCCAATCGACCGGTCGCTGAGCACCGACACCCTCGGGGCAACGCTCTGGTGCCGCTTGTCCGACTCGAACGGACGACCTATCGCTTACAAGGCGATTGCTCTACCAACTGAGCTAAAGCGGCAGCTTTGACTGGGAACGGGCAATTTTACGGTTCACTTGACCCGCTTGAGCTGCGGGCGTCCCGCAGGCCGATCAGGGCCAGGATCCGACGGGTCGGACGGCTCGTCGGTGTTCGATTCGACCGCCACCGCCAGCGGTGGCGTGGTCGCTGGCTGAAGCGCAACCGGCGTGGCCGGTGCCGGGGGCGGCGCGGGGAAGGCCATGCCCTGCCCGTTTTCGCGGGCATAGATGGCGATCACATGGGAGACCGGGATGATGATCTCTCGTGCCACCCCGGCGAACCGGGCCTTGAACTCGATGTACTCGTTCCCGAGCCGAAGACCGCTCGTGGCATCCATGCTCACGTCGAGAACGATCTCGCCGTTCTTGACGAACTCCATCGGCACCTGCACCGACGCATCCACCTGCACGGCAATGTAGGGGGACAGTCCGTTGTCCGCGCACCATTCGTGCAACGCGCGGATCAGGTACGGGCGGGTGGACGAGACGGGCGCTTCGCTGCTCATGGGCCCGCCGTTTACTTGCGCATGACCTTTTCGGACGGGGTCAGTGCCTCGATGTAGGCAGGACGCGAGAAGATGCGTTCGGCGTACTTGAGCAGCGGGGCAGCGTTCTTGCTGAGTTCGATGCCGTAGAAGTCCAGGCGCCAGAGCAACGGTGCGATGGCCACATCGAGCATCGAGAAGTTGTCGCCCAGCATGAACTTGTTCTTCATGAACACGGGAGCGAGCTGGGTGAGGCGGTCGCGGATGTGGGACCGCGCCTTCTCGAGCGCCTTGTCGTTGCCCTTGCTGGTGCGCGACTCGAGGGTGGAGACATGCGTGAACAGCTCCTTCTCGAAGTTGAGCAGGAAAAGACGCACGCGGGCCCGGTCCACCGGGTCGCCCGGCATCAGCTGGGGATGCGGAAAACGCTCATCGATGTACTCGTTGATGATGTTCGACTCGTACAGGATCAGATCGCGCTCGACCAGGATCGGCACCTGGCCATACGGGTTCATGACACTGATGTCCTCGGGCTTGTTGTAGAGGTCCACATCGCGAATCTCGAAGTCCATGCCCTTCTCGAACAGGACGAATCGGCAGCGATGCGAATAGGGGCAAGTGGTACCCGAGTACAAGACCATCATGGGGGGAGGCTCCTCAAAGCAAAAAACAGTGGCTTGCCGACGTGCCCATCAGGCACCGCAAACCACTGTGGTCAGAACCCCTGTCGTCCACCGGGGACGGACAGGGATCGGCGGGACAGTTACTTGATGTCTTTCCAGAAGACGGCATTCAGACGCCAGGCAACCACCGTGAACGCAGCCAGGAAGATGAGCACCCACACACCGATGCGGACACGGCTGTTTTGCGCCGGCTCGGCCATCCACTGCAGGTAGGCCACCAGGTCGCCCACGTTCTGGTCGAACTCGGCCTGCGTCATGGTGCCCGGCTTGGTCTGGGTCCAGCCCTTGAGCACCTCGACTTCCTGACCATGGCTCGTGACCTTCTCGTAGACCGGAGCCTGCTCACCCTGCAGCTGCCAGAGCGGGTTGGGCATGCCGATGTTCGGGTAAGCCTTGTTGTTCCAGCCGGTGGGCTTGGTCTCGTCGCGGTAGTAGGTGCGCAGCAGGGTGTAGATGTAGTCGGAACCGGGGCCGGCACGGCTGGAGCGCGAACGCGCCACCAGGGTGAGGTCGGGCGGCACCTTGCCGAACCAGGCCTTGGCATCGGCCGGGCTGATGTTGGCCTTCATGGTGTCACCGATCTTGTCGGTGGTGAAGGTCAGGTTTTCAGCGATCTGCTTGTCGTTCAGGCCGATGTCGCGCAGGCGGTTGTACCGCATGAAAGCTGCCGAGTGGCAGTTCAGGCAGTAGTTGACGAACAGCTTGGCACCGTTCTGCAGGGCGGCCATGTCGTTGGTGCGCTTGGGCGCCTGGTCGTACGGGATCGACGGACCGGCTGCCAGAGCCGCGCCCGACAGACCGAACGACAGCATGAGGCCCAGGAGGATTTTTTTCATGGGGATGACTCTCGGAAAGGCTCTCTGGGCGTTCAGTGGGGCTGGAAGGTGACGCGGCTGGGCACCGGCTTGAAGTCGCCCAGACGGCTCCACCACGGCATCAGCAGGAAGAAGCCGAAGTAGAACAGGGTACCCACTTGCGACACACGCTCGCCGATCGGGGACGGCGGCAACACGCCCAGGTAGCCCAGAACCAGGAAATTCACCACGAACACGGCGTACAGCCACTTGTTCCAGGTCGGGCGGTAGCGGATCGACCGGACCGGGCTGTTGTCGAGCCAGGGCAGGAAGAACAGGATGACCACAGCGCCACCCATCACGACCACGCCCCAGAACTTGGCGTCGATCGACAGCATGGCAGCGCTGACTGCCACGGCGCCCAGGACGATGCCGCCCTTCAGGGCCGCAGCAACCTTGGCCTTGAGCACACCCAGGACCGCGCCCAGCACCACGCAGGCCACCAGCACGTACATCATCTCGGCGGTGATGGCGCGCAGCATGGAGTAGTACGGGGTGAAGTACCAGACCGGCGCGATGTGCAGCGGCGTGGTCAGCGGATCGGCCGGAATGAAGTTGTTGTACTCGAGGAAGTAGCCGCCGAACTCGGGGGCGAAGAACACCACGGCCGAGAAGATCATCAGGAACACCGACACGCCCAGGATGTCGTGGACGGTGTAGTACGGGTGGAACGGGATGCCGTCCACCGGCTTGCCGGTGGCGTCCTTGTTGGCCTTGATCTCCACACCGTCGGGGTTGTTGGAACCCACTTCGTGCAGCGCGATGATGTGCGCCACCACCAGGCCCAGCAGCACCAGCGGCACGGCGATCACGTGGAAGCTGAAGAAGCGGTTCAGGGTGGCATCGCCCACCACGAAGTCACCACGGATCAGCAGCGCCAGGTCGGGACCAATGAAGGGAACGGCAGAGAACAGGTTCACGATCACCTGTGCGCCCCAGTAGGACATCTGGCCCCACGGCAGCAGGTAGCCCATGAAGGCCTCGGCCATCAGGCACAGGAAGATGGCGCAACCGAACACCCATACCAGCTCGCGCGGCTTGCGGTAGCTGCCGTAGATGAGACCGCGGAACATGTGCAGGTACACCACGACGAAGAAGGCCGAGGCGCCGGTGGAGTGCATGTAACGGATCAGCCAGCCCCAGGGCACGTCGCGCATGATGTACTCGACGGAGGCGAATGCCAGATTCGCATCCGGCTTGTAGTGCATCACCAGGAAGATGCCGGTGACGATCTGGATCACCAGCACCAGCAGTGCCAGGGAGCCGAAGAAGTACCAGAAATTGAAGTTCTTCGGTGCGTAGTACTCGGCCAGGTGCTCGTTGTAGAGCTTGGACAGCGGGAACCGGTTGTCGATCCAGTTCAACGCCTTCTCGCCCATCGGGGCGTCAGCGGAGATTTCTTTGAATTGAGCCATGGGATGCCTCTGGATTCAGGGGACTGTGCGGGATGGCAATCGGCCGATCAGGCCGTCTTCTCTTCACCGACAAGCAGCATCGTGTCCGACACGAAGTGATGGGGCGGCACTTCGAGGTTGTCGGGAGCAGGCTTGTTCTTGAACACGCGCCCGGCCACGTCGAAGGTGGAGCCGTGGCAGGCGCAGAGGAAACCGCCCTTCCAGTTGTCGGGCAGCGAGGGCTGCGGACCCGGGGTGAGCTTGTCGGCGGGGGAGCAACCCAGGTGGGTGCAGATGCCGACGGTCACCAGGAATTCGGGCTTGATCGAACGGTGGCGGTTCTTGGCGTACTCGGGGGTCGGGACCGCAGTGCGCTCGGAATTGGGATCGGCCAGGTCGGCTTCGATCGCGTCCAGGGTGGCGAGCTGCTCGGGGGTGCGGCGCATGATCCACACCGGCTTGCCCCGCCACTCGACCACCACCTTCTCGCCCGGGGCGATCCCGGACACATCCACTTCGACCGCGGCACCGGCAGCCTTGGCCCGCTCGGACGGCTGGAAGGTGCTCACGAAGGGGACGGCGACGGCTGCAGCGCCCACGCCACCCATGGCGCAGGAGGTGATCAGCCAGGTACGGCGGCTGCTATCCACGGCGCCGGAGCCTTTGTTGGCAGTAGCTTCACTCATGGGATTCTTTCAGGGAACGGACGAGGACATTGGGGACAACCCGGCATTGTACTGGACACCCGGTGGCACCACCCCTTGCCTGGGTGCCTTACTAAGGTACCGCCTCAGCCCCTCAGGCAGGGACTGCAGCCGGGATCGGCACACCGGCGCTATGTGAGAATGAACCGGGCCCGGCAGCTCGGCCGAGGTTTAACAGCTCTATTTCACCGAGGAGGAGAAAACCATGGGAATGCTTCAGGAATTCAAGGAATTTGCGGTCAAGGGCAACGTGATCGATCTGGCGGTCGGTGTGATCATCGGCGGCGCCTTCGGCAAGATCGTCACCTCCATGGTGGAGGACGTGATCATGCCGCTGGTGGGTGCCGTCTTCGGCAGGCTGGACTTCAGCAACCTGTTCGTCCCGCTGGCACAGGTGCCGGAGGGAACCGCCCGCACCCTGGCGGCCATGAAGGCGGCCGGCGTCCCCGTGTTCGCCTACGGCAGCTTCATCACGGTGGCGATCAATTTCGCCATCATGGCCTTCATCATCTTCATCATGGTCAAGCAGATCAACCGGCTGAAGCGGGAAACCCCCCCGGCTCCGGCCGCTGAGCCGACCACTCCCGAAGACATTGCCCTGCTGCGGGAAATCAGGGACAGCCTGAAGAAGTGAAGGTCCGGGCCGCTTCCATGGCGGCCAGAAAGCTGGCCGGGCTCGCCCGGCCCTCCCAGGCGATGTCGAAGGCGGTACCGTGGTCGGGGCTGGTCCGCACCAAGGGCAGCCCGAGGGTGGTGTTGACGCCATCGTCGAGCCCGAGGAGCTTGACCGGGATGAGGCCCTGGTCGTGGTATTGCGCCACGACCAGGTCGAAGGCGCCCTGACGGGCCCGCATGAACACGGTGTCGGGCGGGTGCGGGCCACTGACATCCATGCCCTCTGCCTGCAAGGCGCGGACCACTGGCGCGATCACCTCGATATCTTCCCTGCCGAAGAGACCGCCCTCCCCCGCATGCGGGTTGAGGCCCGCCACCGCCACGCGTGGCCGGGCCATGCCGCCGCGCAGGAAGTGGGCATGGGCGATGCGTACGGTCTCCTCCAGCCGGACGGGCGTGAGCAGCTCGATGGCCTCCCGCAAGGCCACATGGATGCTGACGAGCACCACGCTGAGCCCCGGGCAACTCAGCATCATCCGCACCGGCATCCGGTCGACCGGCACGCCGGCGTGGCGGGCAGCGAGGTGCTGCAGCAACTCGGTATGACCGGGGTGTTCGATGCCGGCAGCGGCCAGCGCCTCCTTGTGGACCGGCGCAGTGACGAGACCACGCCCGCGACCGGCCAGCACCTCGCCGGCAGCCGCCACGACGGATTCGGCCGCGGCTTTCCCCGCCGTGGCGCTCACGCGCCGCACGGGAAACTCGCCGACCGGTCCGCACGCCTGCCACAGCACCAGCGAACCCGCCGGCACCGCTGCCGCATCGGCGATCGAGCCGACCACGACCAGGGCCGGCATGTCGTGCCGGTCGGCAGCCTCCCCGGCCACCAGGGCCAGGGCCCTGTGCATGACGCCGGCATCTCCGCAGATCACCGCATCGCCCCGCAGCTCCGGCCTTTGCAGCAGCGCTCGGACAACGATCTCCGGTCCGATGCCGGCCGGGTCACCCATGGAAATCAGGATCGGCGGACGCATGACGCTCAGGCCGGATTGGGAATGTCGACGAACCGATGCTCAAGGCCCAGCGACCGGGCCACCTGCTCCGCCACGGCGGGGGCGCCATAGCGCTCGGTGGCGTGGTGCCCGCAGGCCAGGTAGGCCACACCGCATTCGCGGGCGTAGTGGGCCTGGGGTTCGGAAATCTCGCCGGTGATGAAGGCATCCGCACCGGCGGCGATCGCTGCCTCGAAATACCCCTGGGCACCACCGGTGCACAGCGCGATCCGCCGAACAGGCCGATCGGGTTCGGCGACCAGCGTCACCGGCCGAGCCAGGCAAGCGGTCACATGGTCGGCCAGCGCGCGGGCCGAGGGCTCCTTCCGCTGGCCGATCAGGCCCAGCTGCTGATCGCCGAACCGCCCCATGGGTGCCGGCTCCGGCTCGATCCCCAACACCCGGGCGAGCTGGGCGTTGTTGCCGAGTTCCGGATGGGCGTCCAGCGGAAGGTGATAGGCCCACAGGTTGATGTCATGTTTCAGCAGCAGCGACAGCCGCTGCTTCATCCAGCCGGTGACCCGGCCGTCCTGTCCCCGCCAGAAGAGCCCGTGGTGCACGAAGATGGCATCGGCCTCTGCCTCGATCGCTGCTTCGATCAATGCCCGGCTCGCGGTCACACCCGAGACGATGCGCCGAACGGCGGGCTTGCCTTCCACCTGCAGTCCGTTGGGGCCGTAATCCTTGAAGCGGCCGGGCTCGAGCAGCCCGTCGAATGCCAGGGTGAGTTGTTCGCGCGGAATCGATGACGTCATGTTCGGATGGGATGCGGCCGGACACCGGTGTGGCACTGGCGGATACGGGAGAATACCGACATGAAACGACTCTGGCTCCTGTTCGCGCAAACCGTCACCGTGCTGGTGGGCATTCTTTTTGTCGTGGCGACCCTGCAGCCGCAGTGGCTGGGCAGGTCCAGCCAGCGGGGGCTTTCGGTCATCCCGGTGTTCGAGGCACCGGCGGGCAACAGCGCCGGCGGCGGCACCGGCAGCTTCCGCGAGGCGGCCAAACTGGCATCTCCGGCCGTGGTCAGCATCAACACCAGCAAAGCCCCCACCGACAACCCGCACGCCAACGACCCGTGGTTCCGGTTCTTCTTCGGTGACCAGGCCCCCTCGCAGCCCCAGTCAGGTCTGGGATCGGGCGTCATCGTCAGCCCGGCCGGCTACATACTGACCAACAACCACGTCATCGAGGAAGCCGACGAGATCCAGGTCATCCTGAATGACGGGCGCCAGACCGTGGCCCAGGTGATCGGCACCGACCCCGAAACCGACCTCGCCATCCTCAAGATCGGGCTGACCGACCTGCCGGTCATCACGCTGGGGCAATCGGACGAGCTGCAGATCGGGGATCAGGTGCTGGCCATCGGCAACCCCTTTGGCGTGGGCCAGACCGTGACCAGCGGCATCGTGAGCGCGCTCGGGCGCACCCAGCTCGGCATCAACACCTTCGAGAACTTCATCCAGACCGATGCAGCCATCAACCCGGGCAACTCCGGCGGGGCACTGGTGGACAACGGCGGGCGTCTGATGGGCATCAACACCGCGATCTATTCACGCTCCGGCGGCTCGATGGGCATCGGTTTTGCGATTCCCACCTCCACCGCCCGCACCGTCATGGAGGCCATCGTGAAGGACGGGAAGGTCACCCGGGGCTGGATCGGCGTGGAACCTCAGGAGCTCAGCCCGGAACTGGCCGAGAGCTTCGGCGTGCGCTCGGGTCAGGGCGTGATCATCACGGGGGTCTTGCAGAACGGGCCGGCGGCCCAGGCCGGCATGCGTCCCGGCGATGTGGTGATGGCCGTGGCCGGCCGCGAGGTCAAGACCGTGCCGGACCTGCTGGCCGCCGTGGCCGCGTTGCCGCCAGGCCAGAAGGCCACGCTCGACGTGCAGCGGCGTGAAGCTGCCATGAAGATCGATGTCGTGCCCGGGCAGCGCAACGTGCAGCGCAACACGGCGCCCCGTTGAATCTGCCCGTTCCGTGTACCCGCCCGTTGCGGATCAGTCGTCTTCGGCGGATTCCGGCTTCGGCTTGACGAACCACCGGGCACCCCAGATGCCCAGCTCGTAGAGGATGCACATGGGCACCGCCAGCGCCAGCTGCGAGATCACGTCCGGCGGCGTGACCACCGCAGCGATGATGAATGCGATGACGATGAAGTAGCCCCGGAAATCCTTGAGCTTCTGGATCGTCACCATGCCCATCTTGACCAGCAGGATCACCACGATGGGCACCTGGAAGGCCAGACCGAACGCCAGGTAGAGCGACAGGATGGCCTCCACGTAGGAAGCAATGTCCGGGGTGGCGGCCACGCTGGCAGGCGTGAACTGCTGGATGAACCCGAACATCTTGTCCAGAACGAAGAACTGGACAAAGGCGATGCCGACATACGCGAGCAGGCTGCCCAGCACGATCAGCGGAATGGCAAAGCGCTTTTCATGGCTGTAGAGGCCCGGGGCCACAAAGGCCCATGCCTGGTACATCCACCAGGGGAGCGACAGCAGGAAGGCGGCCATGGCCAGCACCTTCAGGGGCACGAAGAACGGCGAGAACACGCCGACCGCGATGAGCTTGGCATCCGGAGGCATGTGGGCCTTGATGGGCACCGCGATCAGGTCGATCAGCCCGCCGGGGCCTGGCCAGAGGGCCAGTGCAATCATGCAGAGGGCCAGACCGATCACGCCGTACAGCAGTCGGTCGCGCAGCTCCACCAGGTGCTGGACGAAAGGCTGCTCGGTCCCGGCGAGTTCGTCGGTGGAATTCGGGGAGTCGGACATCAGCGTGGAGCGGAGGTGGAACGGGGCCGGAACCGGGCCACACGGGCTGCGCCGGACTGGGTCCGGGTGCGCACGCCGGCGCGGGCCTTGAACCATTGCGGCATCGCCTTCTGCTTGACGCGCCAGTTCTTGCGGGGATGCCGGTAGGTCGGGTAGGACGGGTCGTGGATCGACGATCCGGGCTCGGACAGCGGCTCGTTCATGTCCAGGCCGGCCGTTGCCTCGGACCAGGATTTCTCGAAATCCTGGGTGGTGGCATTGACGGAGCCCTGAACGTCGCGCGCCGCGTTCTCGACCGAGTCCTTCATCTTGCGAAGCTCTTCGAGCTCCATGGACCGGTTGACCTCTGCCTTGACGTCGGCCACGTACCGCTGGGCCTTGCCCAGCAGCGTGCCGACGGTGCGCGCCACGCGCGGCAGTTTTTCAGGGCCGATCACGATCAGCGCCACCGCCCCGATGAGGGCGAGCTTGGAGATGCCCAGATCAATCATGTGTCGGCAGTCGGAAGAGCAGAACGGTCATGCCGCAAGGACTGGCGACCCGGTGGGTCCCGCCTTGCCGGCATGGGCGGGCCATCAGCTTTTCTGCTTGGCTTCGACGTCGATCGTGGCCTTCTCGGCGGCAGTGTTCTGGGTCACTTGCTGGGCAGGTGCTGCCTCGGCGTTCTGCCCGCCTTCCTTCATGCCGTCCTTGAAGCCCTTGACGGCGCCACCGAGGTCGGAACCCAGGTTCTTGAGCTTCTTGGTGCCGAAGACCAGGACCACGATGGCCAGAACGATCAGCCAATGCCAGACGGAAAACGTACCCATGGAAATCTCCAGATGATGAATTCAGGGCGCAGTGCGCATCGCCTGCGATTCTACGCCCGGGGTTGTAGGGAACTGATGACACCAGGGGCTTGACCCGGCTGGCGTGGAAGCAGGCTGCCCTGCTCGCGTCAGCCTCGCGACCAGGGGCGTGGACCGCCCATGACGTGGATGTGGAGGTGATGCACCTCCTGCCCGCCTTCGGCACCGGTGTTGCACACGATGCGGAAGCCGCCGTCAGGATACGGGTTGCAGCCCTGCTCGGCCGCCAGGCGCGGGATCAACGTCATCATGCGACCCATCAGGGCAGCATCGTCGGGCCCGATGTGGGCCATGGACGCAATATGCCGCTTGGGAACCAGGAGAAAGTGTACCGGCGCCCACGGCTGGATGTCGTGAAAAACCAGAATGTCCTCGTCCTCGTGGACCTTTCGGCAAGGAATCTGGCCGGCAACGATCTTGCAGAAGATGCAGTTCGGGTCGTGGTTGCTCATGTGGGTAGAGGCTGACTGGCGTTCATCGCCACCATGCCCTTGATGATGCGGTAGAGGAACCAGATGGAGATGGCCGCCCAGGCCAGCATTCCCGGAATGAGCAGGGCCAGCCAGAGCGGGGCCGTCAGCAGGTACAGGAGCGCGGCCCAGATGACGGTGCGGATGCGCCAGCGGAAATGGCTGGCCTGCCAGGTGCCAGCGGCCTCTTCGCGCTTCACCAGATCGATGATGAGCGCCACGATCAGCAGCGCGACTCCCGGCTGGGTGCCCGGGATGACCGCACCCACGGCGACGATCAGGTGCAGGGCGTAGCTCAGCCAGCCCACCGTCTTGAGCGACTGTGCCCGCTCGCTGTCGGCAGCGGGGGACGTGTCTTGTTCGTTCATGGCTGCTCCGGGTGGTGGACGGTCACTCGCCGGCCTCGCGCGCCTGGGCCTTCCGCAGAGCCTTCTCCTCCAGACCGCTCAGCCCTTCGCGGCGGACCAGTTCGGCGATGACATCGGCCGGACCCAGACCGTAATGGGCCAAGGCGATCATGCAATGAAACCACAGATCGGCGGTCTCGTTGACCAGCTTGCTGCGGTCACCGCCGTGATCGGCATCCTTGGCCGCCATCACCAGCTCGGTCGCCTCTTCGCCCACCTTTTTCAGGAAAGCGTCCGGCCCCTTGTGCAGCAGACGGGCAACGTAGCTCTTGTCCGGGTCGCCACCCTGGGACGGCTTGCGGGATTCGATCACGGCAGCCAGCCGCTCCAGGTCGTCGGTCAGGGCCATGGTGTCACTTGTAGATGGAGGTCGGATCCTTCAGGACCGGTTCGACGGTGTGCCATGCACCCGCCTCGTAGCGCTGGAAGAAACAGCTGTGGCGGCCCGTGTGGCAGGCGATCCCGGGATCGTGGCCCAGCTGGGTCACCTTGAGCAGCACGACATCGTTGTCGCAGTCGAGCCGGATGTCATGCACGGTCTGTACATGGCCGGACTCCTCACCCTTGAACCAGAGTTTCCCGCGCGAGCGGCTGAAGTAGACCGCGCGTCCCAGCTCGGCGGTCTTGGCCAGGGCTTCGCGGTTCATCCACGCAAACATGAGCACATCCCCGGTGGCAGCCTCCTGCGCGATCACCGGCACCAGACCCTGTTCATCCCATTTGACGGTTTCGAGCCAGTCCATCAAAGCCTCACCGGAATGCCGCGCTCGGCCATGCGGGCCTTGGCCTGCCCGACCGTGTACTCGCCATAGTGGAAGATGCTGGCGGCCAGCACCGCGTCGGCCCGCCCCTCCTGCACGCCGTCGGCCAGATGATCCAGGTTGCCGACACCGCCGGAAGCGATCACCGGCACCGGCACTGCATCGGCCACGGCGCGGGTCAGCGCCAGATCGAAGCCGGACTTGGTGCCGTCCCGGTCCATGCTGGTGAGCAGGATCTCGCCCGCCCCGAATTCGGCCATCTGCCGGGCCCAGGCCACGGCATCGAGTCCGGTGTTCTTGCGGCCACCGTGGCTGTAGACATCCCAGCCTGCGCCTCGGGCCAGGAGGTCGTCCCCCTGGCGGCGTTTGGCGTCGATGGCCACCACGATGCACTGCGAACCATACTTGTCGGCCGCCTCGCGGATGACCGGCGGGTGGGCGATGGCTGCCGAGTTGAAGCTGGTCTTGTCGGCGCCGGCGTTGAGCAGGCGGCGCACGTCTTCAACCGTGCGGACACCACCGCCGACCGTCAAGGGAATGAACACCTGGGATGCCACGGCCTCGATGATGGGCAGGATCAGGTCGCGGCCATCGGAGGTGGCGGTGATGTCCAGGAAGGTGAGTTCGTCTGCGCCCTGCTCGTTGTAGCGGGCGGCTATCTCGACCGGGTCGCCGGCGTCACGCAGCTCGACGAAATTGACGCCCTTGACCACCCGGCCACCGGTGACATCCAGGCAGGGGATGATGCGTTTAGCCAGCATGAAGACTAGCCATTGAGTTCGTCCGCCAGCTTCTGGGCGGCCTCGAAATCGAGATCGCCGGTGTAGATGGAACGACCGCAGATCACGCCTTCCACACCCTCGTCCTCCACGGCGCAAAGGCGACGGATGTCCTCGATGTCGGAGAGGCCGCCCGAAGCGATGATCGGGATGGTGAGCGACTGCGCCAGCTTGACCGTGGCCTCGATGTTGATGCCGCTGAGCATGCCGTCGCGGCCGATGTCGGTGTAGATGATGGATTCGACGCCGTAATCCTCGAACTTGCGGGCCAGGTCGGTCACTTCGTGGCCGGTGAGCTTGCTCCAGCCATCGGTGGCGACCTTGCCGTCCTTGGCGTCGAGGCCGACGATGATGTGCCCGCCGAAAGCGGTGCAGGCGTCCTGCAGGAAACCCGGGTTCTTGACCGCTGCAGTGCCGATGATCACGTAGCGCAGCCCGGCGTCGAGGTAGCGCTCGATGGTGTCGAGGTCCCGGATGCCGCCGCCCAGCTGGACATCGACCTCCGACCCGACCTCCTTGAGGATCGCGCGGATGGCCTGCTCGTTCTTGGGCTTGCCGGCGAAGGCGCCGTTCAGGTCGACCAGATGAACCCGGCGGGCGCCCCGGTTGACCCAGTTGCGGGCCATGGCCGCAGGGTCTTCACCGAACACCGTCGATTGGTCCATGTCGCCCTGTTTGAGGCGAACACACTGGCCGTCTTTCAGATCAATGGCAGGAATCAGCAGCATGATGGGCAGTAGCGCAGGCGCTCAGGGTTGCCAGGTGAGGAAGTTGCGGTAGAGCGCCAGGCCTTGGGCCGCGCTTTTTTCCGGGTGGAACTGGGTGGCGAAAATGTTATCCCGCGCCACGGCCGACGCAAACCGTCCGCCGTAATCGGTCTCGCCGGCCACATGGGCGGCAGCGGCAGGGCGGGCGTGAAAGCTGTGCACGAAATAGAAGTAGGAGCCGTCAGGGATGCCCTGCCAGAGCCGGTGCGAAGGCGCCTGCGACATGTCGTGGAACACCCGGTTCCACCCCATCTGCGGAATCTTGAACCGGCTGCCATCGGCTTGCAGACGTCCTTCCAGCTGGAACCGGACCACATCACCAGGGATCAGCCCCAGACCGTCGGTGGGACCTTCCTCGCTGCGGTCCAGCAGCATCTGCATGCCCACGCACACGCCGAAGAGCGGCTTGTTGGCAGCTGCATGCAGCACGGCGTCGAGCAGGCCGGAGGTCGAGAGTTCGCGCATGCAGTCGGCCATGTGGCCCTGACCGGGCAGCACCACCCGCCCGGCGTTCATGACGGCGGCCGCGTCCGAAGTGACGATCACGTCCACTCCGCTGCCCTGAGCGGCATGGATGACCGCCTGCGAGACCGAGCGCAGGTTGCCGCTGCCGTAGTCGACCACGGCGACTGTCTGGGATTTCATCGGACCGGTGTGCTCAGAGCGAGCCCTTGGTGGAGGGAATCACGTCGCCCATGCGCGGGTCGCGCTCGATGGCCATGCGCACAGCCCGGGCAAAAGCCTTGAACACGGTCTCGGCCTGGTGGTGAGCGTTCTCGCCGTGCAGGTTGTCGATGTGCAGCGTCACGCCGGCATGGTTGACGAAGCCCTGGAAGAACTCGTAGGCCAGCTGGGTGTCGAAGGCGCCAACCATGCCGCTCTTGAACGGCACCCGCATGTGCAGCCCCGGACGGCCGGAAAAGTCGATGACCACCCGCGACAGCGCTTCGTCCAGCGGCACATAGGCGTGGCCGTACCGGCGGATGCCCTTCTTGTCGCCCACGGCCTGGGCAAACGCCTGTCCCAGGGTGATGCCCACGTCTTCCACGGTGTGGTGTCCGTCGATGTGCAGGTCACCGACAGCCTGGATCTGGAGATCGATCAGCCCGTGGCGGGCGATCTGGTCGAGCATGTGATCGAAGAAGCCGATGCCGGTGGACAGCACCGAGGTCCCCGCTCCGTCGAGGTTGATGCGCACACCGATCTGCGTCTCGCTGGTGTTGCGCTGCACGTCGGCGGTGCGGTCGCCGGGACGCGGCACAGGGAAGGCGGTGGGCGTGGAGGTCATAGGACGGAGGGGAAGGCGCTCAGGAGCGATGCGTTTTCGGCGGGGGTTCCCACCGTCAGCCGCAGGCAGCGGGCCAGCAACGGGTGCATTTTAGAAACATTCTTGACCAGCAGACCGCGGGCCTTGAGACCGTCAAAGGCCCGCTGGGCATCGGGCACGCGCACCAGCACCATGTTGCCCTCGCTGGGGAAGGGCTCGACGCCGGGCATGGCGGCCAGCGCAGCGATCAGCGACGCCCGCTCGCGACGGATCTCGGCGGCCTGTTCGGCGAACACCGTCTGGTGTTCCAGTGCGAACAGCGCACATTCGGCGTTGAGCACGCTGATGTTGTAGGGCGGGCGGAGCTTGTCGACCTCGGCCACCAGCCGGGCTGCCCCGACCATGTAGCCGATCCGCACACCCGCCAGGCCGAACTTGGAGAGCGTGCGCATGAGCAGCACGTTGGCATGCGCCTGCGGGTCGGCGCGCATGGCGTCGAGCCAGGTGGTGCTGGAAAACGGCTGATACGCCTCGTCCATGACCACCAGTCCGCCGAACGCCGCTGCCTCGTCGATCAGCCGGCGGATCACGCCGGCGTCCCACAGGTTGGCGGTGGGGTTGTTGGGGTAGGCCAGGTAGGTGATGGCCGGGCGGTGCTGGCGCAGGGCCGCCACCATGGCGGCCTCGTCGAGCTGGAAATCGGCCGTCAAAGGCACACCATGGAAATCCAGGCCCTGCAGGCGCGCGCTCATGGCGTACATCACAAAACCCGGTTCCGGCGCGAGGATGCTGGCGCCGGGCCGGTCGCAGCCCATGGCCAGCAGGGAAATGAGTTCGTCCGAGCCGTTGCCCAGCATCAGGCCGAAGCCGGGCGGCAGGTCGACATGCGCGGCCAGCGCCGCCTTGAGATCGTCCACCCGGGGGCCGGGGTAACGGTTCAGCGCCACGGCGCCGAGCCGTTCGCCAAGCGCCTGCTGCAGGGGCTGCGGCAGGCTGTACGGGTTCTCCATGGCGTCCAGCTTGACCATGCCGGAGGCATCCTGCACCGCATAGGCGTGCATGGACTGCACGTCCTGGCGGATCATCACCAGGGGGTCGGGTCGCTGGCTCATGCACCACCCCGCATCGGCGGCACCGGGTCCAGCCGGAGTTCGGCGGCGCGGGCGTGGGCCTGCAGCCCCTCTCCGTAGGCCAGCTCGGCAGCCACCTGGCCCAGCGATTGGGCGCCAGCGGCACTCACCTCGATCAGGCTGCTGCGTTTCTGGAAGTCGTACACGCCCAGCGGCGAGCTGAAACGGGCCGTGCCGCTGGTGGGCAGCACGTGGTTGGGGCCGGCGCAGTAGTCGCCCAGGCTTTCGCTGGTGTAGGCGCCCAGGAAGATGGCGCCAGCGTGCTTGAGCAGCGGTTCCCACTGGTGCGGATCGCGGCTGGACACCTCCAGGTGTTCCGGCGCGATGCGGTTGCTGATGGCGCAGGCCTCTTCCATGCTGCGGGTGTGGATGAGCGCACCGCGGTCGTTCAGGCTCTTGGCGATGATGGCCGCGCGCGGCATGGTGGGCAGCAGCCGGTCGATGGCGGCCTGCACCGCGTCGATGTAGGCCGCGTCCGGGCACAGCAGGATGCTCTGGGCCAGCTCGTCGTGCTCGGCCTGGCTGAACAGATCCATGGCCACCCACTCGGCCGGCGTGGTGCCGTCGGCCAGCACCAGGATCTCGCTGGGGCCGGCGATCATGTCGATGCCCACGGTGCCGAACACATGCTTCTTGGCACTGGCCACATAGGCATTGCCCGGACCGGTGATCTTGTCGACCTTCGGCACGGTGGCCGTGCCGTAAGCCAGGGCAGCCACCGCCTGTGCACCGCCGATGGTGAAGGCGCGCGACACACCGGCCACATGGGCGGCGGCCAGCACCAGGGGGTTGCGCTCGCCGCGCGGCGTGGGCACCACCATGATGATCTCGGCCACGCCGGCCACGTGCGCCGGAATGGCGTTCATGAGCACGCTCGACGGATAGGCCGCCTTGCCGCCGGGCACATAGATGCCCACCCGGTCGAGCGGGGTCACCTTCTGGCCCAGCAGGGTGCCGTCTTCGTCGCGGTAGGTCCAGCTCTCGCCGCTGGCCCGCTTCTGGGCCTCGTGGTAGCTGCGCACCCGGCGGGCGGCGGCTTCCAGGGCCTGGCGCTGGGCGGCCGGCAGGCTGTCGAAGGCCGCCTTCAGCTCGACCTGGGTGAGTTCCAGCGCCTTCAGGCTGTCGACCTGCAGGCCGTCGAACCGGGCGGTGTACTCCAGCACAGCGGCGTCTCCACGGACGCGCACGTCGGCCAGGATGTCGGCCACCCGCTGCTCAATGGCGCCATCGGTCTCGGCCGACCAGTGCAGGCGCTGTGAGAAGGCGGTTTCGAAATCGGACTGGGCGGTGGACAGGCGCAGGGGTTTCGCCTGCAGCGAAAGGGGGGCGTTCATGTGAGGGCCTCCTGCACGGTGGCAGCGGCAAAGGCGTCGAGCAGCGGACGCAGGCGGGCCTGCTTGAGCTTGAGCGACGCCTGGTTGACCACCAGCCGCGAGCTGATGTCCATGATGCGTTCCACCTCCACCAGCTGGTTGGCCTTGAGGGTGTTGCCGGTGGAGACCAGATCGACGATGGCGTCGGCCAGGCCGGTCAGGGGTGCCAGCTCCATGCTGCCGTAGAGCTTGATCAGGTCCACATGCACACCCTTGGTGGCGAAGAACTCGCGGGCGATGGTGGTGTACTTGGTGGCCACGCGCAGGCGCGAGCCCTGCCGGACTGCGGTGGCGTAGTCGAAGTCGGAACGCACCGCCACGCTCACGCGGCAGCGCGCAATGCGCAGATCGAGAGGCTGGTACAGCCCCTGGCCGCCGTGCTCGATGAGGGTGTCCTTGCCGGTCACGCCCAGGTCGGCTCCCCCGTGTTCCACATAGGTGGGCACATCGGTGGCGCGCACCAGCACCACCCGCACGCCGGGCTGGTTTGTCGGCAGGATCAGCTTGCGCGACTTTTCGGGATCTTCGAGCACCTCGATGCCGGCCGCCTGGAGCAGCGGCAGGGTCTCGTCGAAGATGCGGCCCTTGGACAGGGCCAGGGTGATGGTGTCGTTCATGAGATGCGTTCGATATCGGCCCCGATGGCGCGCAGCTTGGCTTCCATCTGGTCGTAGCCGCGGTCGAGGTGGTAGATGCGGTCGACCACCGTCTCGCCATCGGCCACCAGTCCGGCGATCACGAGGCTGGCGGATGCACGCAGGTCGGTGGCCATCACGGTGGCACCCGACAGGCGCTGCACGCCCTCGATGACCGCCACCTTGCCGTCGGTCTGGATGTGGGCCCCCAGCCGCACCAGCTCGTTCACGTGCATGAACCGGTTTTCGAAGATGGTCTCGGTGACCTTGCTGGTGCCCTGCGAGATGCAGTTGAGCGCCATGAACTGGGCCTGCATGTCGGTCGGGAAGCCGGGGTATTCGGTGGTGCGGAAGGTCTGGGCCTTCAGGCGCCCGCTGGCGCGGATGCGGATGAAGTCACCGGCGGCATTGCGGCCCGCCTCGATCTCGGCCCCCGCCTCCAGCAGCTTGTCGATGACGGCGTCCAGGTGGTCGGCGCGGCCGTGGCGCAGCACCACGTCCCCGCCGGTGGCGGCCACCGCGCACAGAAAGGTGCCGGCCTCGATGCGGTCGGCCACCACGCGGTGGGTGCAGTCCTGCAGGCGGTCGACCCCCTGCACATGGATGCGGCTGGTGCCGTGCCCTTCGATCCGCGCGCCCATGGCGATCAGCATCTCGGCCAGATCACCGATCTCCGGTTCCTGGGCTGCGTTTTCCAGCAGGGTCTCGCCCTCGGCCAGGGCGGCTGCCATCAGGAAGTTCTCGGTCCCGGTGACCGTGACCATGTCGGTGGCAATGCGCGCACCGTGCAGCCGGCTGCGGCCGGCCGGCAGGCGGGCCACCATGTAGCCGTGCTCGACAACGATCTCGGCACCCATGGCCTGCATGCCCTTGATGTGCTGGTCGACCGGGCGCGAGCCGATGGCGCAACCGCCGGGCAGCGACACCTTGGCATGGCCGAAACGGGCCAGCAGCGGCCCGAGCACCAGCACCGACGCCCGCATGGTCTTGACCAGGTCGTAGGGCGCTTCCGGACGCAGGGTGTCGGGCGCCCGCAGCGTGACGCTGCCGGGCTCGTCGGTGCGGGTCTGCACGCCCATGTTCTCCAGCAGCTGACGCATGGTCGTGACGTCGCGCAGCCGCGGCACGTTCTGCAGCGTCACCGGTGCTTCGGTCAGCAGGGCTGCGCACAGCTCGGGCAGGGCCGCGTTCTTGGCCCCGGAGACCGGCACCTCGCCGCTCAGGGTGTTGCCACCTCGGATTCGGAGTTTGTCCATGTCAGGCCTGTGCCGCCCATTCGGCGGGGGTATGGGTCTTCATCGAGAGGGCATGGACCTCGTCGGTGCGGATGCGTTCACCCAGCGTGGCATACACCCGCTGGTGGCGCTGGATCAGCCGCAGCCCTTCGAAGGCCGGCGAGACGATCACGGCAGCCCAGTGCCGACCGTCGCCGGTGACCTCGATGTGATCGCACGGCAGTCCGGCAGCGATGATGTTCTGAAGGTCTTGGGCAGTCATGTCAGTGTCGGATCTTGTAGCCGGTCTTGAGGAGGTGCAGGGCCAGCAGGCTCACGGCCGCCAGGGCGGTGGCCACCAGACCCAGGCTGACCCACGGCGAGACGTCGCTCTGGCCGAAAAAGCCGTAGCGGAAGCCGTCGATCATGTAGAAGAAGGGGTTGAGGTGGCTGACCTGCTGCCAGAAAGCAGGCAGGGAGTGGATGGAGTAGAACACGCCCGAGAGGAAGGTCATGGGCACGATGATGAAGTTCTGGAAGGCCGCCATCTGGTCGAACTTCTCGGCCCAGAGGCCGGCGATCACGCCGAGCGCACCCAGCAGGGCGGCGCCCATCAGGCCGAAAGCCACGATCCACAGCGGGGCCACCACGGTCGGCTGGGCGAACCACCAGGTGGCCAGCATCACGCCGGCACCCACCGCCATGCCGCGGACCACCGACGATCCCACATAGGCCACGAACCAGGCCCGGTGCGAGAGCGGCGTGAGCAGCAGGAAGACCAGGTTGCCCATGATCTTGCTCTGGATGAGCGAGCTGCTGCTGTTGGCAAAGGCGTTCTGCAGCACGCTCATCATCACCAGCCCGGGCAGGAGGAAGGCGGTGTAGCTGACCGAGTCGTACACCTCCACCCGGTCTTCCAGCACGTGACCGAAGATCAGCAGGTACAGGATGGCCGTGATGACCGGCGCTGCCACCGTCTGGAAACCGACCTTCCAGAACCGCAGCACCTCCTTGTAGAACAGGGTCTGCCAGCCGGTCATGCTGCCACCTCTTCTTCAGCGGCGGCGGCTGGCGGTGCCGCCACGGGCGAGGGCGTGCCGGTCAGGGCCAGGAAGACGTCTTCCAGATCGGGCTTGCGGATCTCGATGTCCTCGGGCGTGACGCCGGCCTCCCGCAATCGGGCCAGTGTCCGCTCGACCGCCAGGGCATCGGTGACCGGCAGCTGCACCACCCGGCCGGTGACGCGGGCCTGGCTGGCCAGATCGACCGGAAGCGCCGCGTCGGTCTTGAACCGCAGCACCTGCGAGGAAGAACGGGCCAGCAGGGACGATGTGCTTTCCAGTGCCACCACATGCCCCTGCTTGAGCATCGCGATGCGGTTGCACAAGGCCTCGGCCTCTTCCAGGTAGTGGGTGGTCAGCAGCACGGTGCTGCCCAGCCGCTTGTTCAGGCCGGAAATGAACTGCCACAGGGTCTGGCGCAGCTCCACATCCACGCCCGCAGTGGGCTCGTCGAGCACGATGACCGGCGGCTTGTGCACCAGCGCCTGCGCGATCAGCACGCGGCGCTTCATGCCGCCGGAGAGCTGGCGCATGTTGGCGTTGGCCTTGTCCGCCAGACCGAGGCCGGTCAGCAGCTCGTCGATCCAGTCGTCGTTGTGGCGCACGCCGAAATACCCGGACTGAATGCGCAGCGCCTCGCGCACGTTGAAGAACGGATCGAACACCAGTTCCTGGGGCACGACGCCCAGCTGACGGCGGGCAGCCTGGTAATCGGCCTGGACATCGTGGCCCAGCACCGTCACCCGGCCTTCGGTGGCACGACTGAGGCCGGCCAGGATGCTGATGAGAGTGGTCTTGCCGGCACCATTCGGCCCGAGCAGGCCGAAGAACTCACCGGGCTCGATGTCGAAGGACACCGAACTCAGGGCCTGGAAGGCTCCACGCGCGGTGCGGTAAGTCTTGGAAACGTTCTGGAAGGAAACAGCAGGCATGCGCGGGCGGGACCACAGGTCTCACCGGTCGGGCGCAGACGATCTGCGGCAGCGGGTGAGCCGGCCATTTTAAGGCTCGGGGCCACCGGCCGCCTCAGGCCGGGAGAAGCGACTCCACGCCGTATAGGGCCAACAGGTCGCGCAGCCGGACGGGCAGCCCGGTCACCTGCAGCGCCTTTCCCTGCTCCTGCAGGTGTCGGCCCACCTCGAGGAGCACCGCCACGGCGGAAGAATCGAAATGCACCAACGCGGATGCGTCCACCGGCACGACAGGACCCGGCTGGGACGTCACGGCGAGCTGGAGGAGCTTGAGTGTGGCCGCTGCCTCGTCCAGGGTCAGGCGTTCAGGCAGGCGGGCCACAGGGGTCACGGGATCGGTCACGGGAAGATCAGGGAATTCAGCTGCGCGCGCTGTTGGCTTTGTTGCGCTGGGCCAGCGAGGTGATCAGGCCATCGATGCCTTTGGCCGAGATCTCCTGGGCAAACTGTGTGCGGTAGGTTTCCACCAGCCAGACGCCCAGCACGTTGATGTCGTAGATCTTCCAGCCGCCGGGGCTCTTCTCGAGGCGGTAGTCGAGCTGGATCGGCTCACCCTTGCCGCGAACCTCGCTGCGGACCACGACCTCGGTGTCGGCCGGCTGCATGCGCAGCGGCTTGAAGCTCAGGGTCTGGTCCTTGACCTCGCCGAGCGCGCCCGAGTAGGTGCGCACCAGCAGTGTCTTGAACTCGTCCTGCAGCTTCTGCTGCTGCTCGGGGGTGGCCTGACGCCAGAAGCGGCCCACCGCGGAAGCGGTCATGCGCGTGAAGTTCACGTTGGGCATGATCCGGGTGTCGACCAGATTGACGATGCGGTTGATGTCGCCCGCCTGGATGGCCGGATCGGCCTTCACGGCGGTGAGCACCTCGCTGGAGATGCGTTTGACGAGCGCGTCGGGGGCCTCGTCGGCTGCGGCGGCAGGCAGGGCCCATGCGGCAGCGGACAGGGTGACGATGGCCAGCCAGGTACGGCGCTGGATCATGGAGATTCCTTTCGGTGGGAGCGACCCTGGTGGGGTCAAGCGCTCGGGATGTCGATGGTAGGTGTCGGACCGGCGAGCTTCGTGTCCGGTTCCCGGGTCATTCGTTGCGATTCGTTTCGACGCCGAAGGAAGTGATCACTCACCATCTCCGATGCCGATGCCCTTGTCGATCATGCTGTCGATCTGATTCTGGCGCCGGTTGAGGTAGAAGTCGCGGGTGAAGCTGTACTTGTCGAGTGCGGCTTCCTCCAGCACATTGCCGGCGCCGAGCAGGCCGGCCCGGATGTCCACCACTTCCAGCGCCCACAAAGCATTGCGGTTGGCCTTGTTGTCCAGCTGGTTGAGCGGGTCGGCAGCCAGGTCGACCACCAGACCGCCGGTGTCACGCACCGACGAGGGGCCCAGGAAAGGCAGGACCACATACGGCCCGGACGGCACGCCCCAGCGACCCAGGGTCTGGCCAAAGTCGATCTTGGTGCGCGGGATGCCGGCCTCGCTGGCGATGTCCAGCACGCCGCCCAGCCCGAACACCGTATTGACGCTGAAACGCATCAGGTTCTCGCCCGCCTCCTTGGGCCGCAGCTGGAACATGGCGTTGAAGGTCGACCACAGGTCACCCAGGTTCGAGAAGAAGTTGTTGACGCCGGTGCGCACCGGCTGCGGTGTGACCTCGACATACGCAGTGGCCACCGGCTTGACCACGGCCGTGTCGACCGCGTCGTTGAAGCGGTACACGCCCCGGTTGAACGGCTCCAGCGGGTCGTTCGGATTGGCATCCGGTCCGGTCGCGCAGCCGGTCAGCAGCGCAGTCAGACCCGCCAGCAGGAACAGGTGCACGCGGCGAGCGATGAAATTCGTGAGGGTCATCATGGGGAGTCTCCGGGTACGAAAGCGGGCTTACTGGGACTCGTCGGCGGGTTTGCCTTCGGCAGCCTTGTTGAACAGGAACTGGCCGATCAGGTTCTCGAGAATGACGGCGGACTGGGTCTGGGTGATCACGGCCCCCTGGGCGATGTTCTCGGGATCGCCGCCCGGTTCGATGCCGATGTACTGCTCGCCCAGCAGACCGCTGGTGAGGATCTTCATGGAACTGTCCTTCGGAAAGGCGTAGCGGGACTCCAGTGCCAGCACCACATTGCCCTGGAAGGTCTTGTCGTCGAAGGTGATGGCCTCGACCCGCCCGACGACCACGCCGGCACTGCGGACCGCCGCTCGGGGCTTGAGACCGCCGATGTTGTCGAAACGGGCAGTCACCTTGTAGGTGGGTTCGAAGTTGAGGGACAGCAGGTTGGCCGACTGCAAAGCCAGAAACAGCAGGGCGGCCGCGCCGATCAGCACGAAGAGGCCGACCCAGACATCGTTCTTGGAAGTGTTCATGGTGGACGGGTCCTGAAAATCAGATGCTGAACATCATGGCGGTGAGGACGAAGTCGAGTCCGAGCACCGCGAGGGAGGCCACCACCACAGTGCGGGTGGTGGCACGCGAGACGCCTTCGGGCGTGGGCTGTGCCATGAAGCCCTGCAGCAGGGCCACGAAGGTGACGGTGAAGCCGAAGACGACGCTCTTGATGACGCCGTTGCCTACGTCGGCCCAGACATCGACGCCGCCTTGCATCTGGCTCCAGAAGGCCCCCGAATCGACGCCGATCATGAGCACGCCCACCACCCAGCCGCCGATGACACCGACCGCACTGAACACGGCGGCCAGCAGCGGCAGGGTGATCACGCCGGCCCAGAAGCGCGGCGCCAGCACCCGCTTTACCGGGTCGACCGCCATCATCTCCATGGCGCTGAGCTGCTCGCCGGCCTTCATCAGGCCGATCTCGGCGGTGAGCGAGGTGCCGGCCCGGCCGGCAAACAGCAGCGCGCTGACCACCGGCCCGAGCTCCCGCACCAGGGAAAGCGCCACCAGCAGACCCAGCGCCTCGGTGGCTCCGTAACGCTGCAGCGTGTAGTAGCCCTGCAGCCCCAGCACGAAGCCGACGAACAGGCCCGAGACGCCAATGATGGCCAGCGAATAGTTGCCCAGGAAATGGATCTGGTCGCGAACCAGACCGAAACGGCGCAGGCTGGGACCGATGAGCGCCAGCAGGCGGATGAACAGGCGTGCGGCCAGGCCGATGCCGGCCAGCTGCAAGCGCACGGCTCGACCCACGCGGGCGGGATGCAGGGCCTTCATGTGCGGCCTCCCGGCCCGAAATCGGCCGCGAGGTCGGGCGCCGGATGGTGGAACCGCACCGGACCGTCCGGCAGGGCATTGACGAACTGGTGCACCAGCGGGTCGGTGCTGTTGCGCACCTCGTCGGGCGTGCCCTGGGCCGCGATGCGGCCGTTGGCCAGCACGACGACCTGGTCGGCAATGTGGAAGGTCTCGTCCAGATCGTGCGAGACCACGATGCTGGTCAGGCCCATGGCGTCGTTGAGCTGGCGGATGAGCCGGGCCGCCGTGCCCAGCGAGATCGGGTCGAGGCCGGCAAAGGGCTCGTCGTACATGATCAGTTCGGGGTCCAGGGCAATGGCCCGGGCGAGTGCCACACGACGCGCCATGCCGCCCGACAGCTCGCTGGGCATCAGGTGGCGTGCACCGCGCAGGCCCACGGCATTGAGCTTCATGAGCACGATGTCGCGCACCATCGACTCGGGCAGCGTGGTGTGCTCGCGCAGCGGGAAGGCCACGTTGTCAAAGACGCTCATGTCGGTGAACAGCGCGCCGAACTGGAACAGCATGCCCATGCGGCGCCGCGATGCGTACAGCCTTGCGGGGTCCATGGTGGTGACGTCGGCGCCGTCGAACAGTGTCTGACCCTGGCTGGCCCGGATCTGCCCGCCGATGAGGCGCAGCACCGTGGTCTTGCCACCGCCGGAGGCGCCCATGAGCGCCGTAACCTTGCCGCGCGGCACGGTCAGGGAAATGCCGTCCAGGATGACGCGTTCACCGTAGCCGAAGGTGACGCCGCGCAGTTCGACGAGAGGGGGTGCGATGGTGGTGCTCATCAATGAAAAGCCGGGCTTGGGAACCCGGCTCTTCATGATAAGGGATGCGGGATAACCCGGTAGGCCGGGTCCCCGCGGTGGCACGGGCTCAGCGCGGCAGGTCGGAGTGACCCATCAGGAACTCGTCCACGGCACGGGCGGCCTGACGCCCTTCGCGGATGGCCCAGACCACCAGGGACTGGCCGCGGCGGATGTCACCGGCCGCAAACACTTTGTTCACATTGGTCACGTAACCACCGGTGAACTCGGTGCTGGCACGGGCGTTGCCCCGACCGTCCTTGTCGATGCCGAAAGTGTCGAGCACCGAGGCCACCGGGCTCACAAAGCCCATGGCCAGCAGCACCAGGTCGGCCTGGTATTCCTTCTCGGTGCCCGGGATCTCGACCAGCTTGCCGTCCTTCATCTCGACATGCACCGTCTTCAGGCCGGTCAGCTTGCCGTTCTTGCCGATGAACTCCTTGGTCGAGACCGCGAACTCGCGCTGGCAGCCTTCTTCGTGGCTGGAGCTGGTGCGCAGCTTGAGCGGCCAGTACGGCCACACCATCGGCTTGTTCTCCTGCTCGGGCGGCTGGGGCATCACCTCGAACTGGGTCACGCTGACCGCGCCGTGGCGGTTGCTGGTGCCCACGCAGTCGGAGCCGGTATCGCCGCCGCCGATCACGATGACGTGCTTGCCGTCGGCGCGGATCTGGCCCTTGAGCTTGTCGCCAGCGTTGACCTTGTTCTGCATCGGCAGGAATTCCATGGCGAAGTGCACGCCGTCCAGATCCCGACCGGGCACCGGCAGATCGCGGCTCTGTTCGGCACCGCCGCACAGCAGCACGGCGTCGAATTCGCTGCGCAGCTGCTCGGGCGAGATGGTTTCCTTGGCCCAGTTGGTGACCTTGCTGCCCTCGGGCAGCTGGCCGACCATGACGCCGGTCCGGAAGGTCACGCCTTCGGCCTGCATCTGCTCGACGCGGCGGTCGATGTGCGACTTCTCCATCTTGAAGTCGGGAATGCCGTAGCGCAGCAGGCCACCGACGCGGTCGTTCTTCTCGAACACGGTCACGTCATGACCCGCACGGGCCAGCTGCTGGGCCGCGGCCATGCCGGCCGGGCCGGAGCCGACCACAGCGACCTTCTTGCCGGTCTTGTGGCGCGGCGGCTGCGGCTTGACCCAGCCTTCGTTCCACGCGCGGTCGATGATGGCGTGCTCGATCGACTTGATGCCCACCGCATCGTCGTTGACGTTGAGCGTGCAGGCCGCTTCGCACGGTGCCGGGCAGATGCGGCCGGTGAACTCGGGGAAGTTGTTGGTGCTGTGCAGCACGGTGATGGCGTTCTGCCAGTCACCGTCAAACACCAGGTTGTTGAAATCCGGAATGATGTTGTTGACCGGGCAGCCGTTGTTGCAGAACGGGGTGCCGCAGTCCATGCAGCGCGCCGCCTGGATCTTCGACTGCTCGGCGGTCAGGCCGATGACGAATTCCTTGTAGTGCTTCACACGTTCCGGAACGGGCTTGTAGCCCTCTTCCAGTCGCTCGAATTCCATGAAGCCGGTGACTTTTCCCATGGTGATGGTCCTTCGTGGGTCGGTGCTGTTTCGGTTTACTTGACGGCAGCAGCGCGCTTGGCCGTGCCCTGTGCCTTGGTGGTCGCAGTGGCGGCGGTCTTGCGGGCGTGGATCTCGCCCAGGGCGCGCTTGTATTCGTTCGGGAACACCTTGACGAACTTCGCGCGCGACGCAGCCCAGTTGTCCAGCAGTTCGCGGGCGCGCTTGCTGCCGGTCCAGCGGTTGTGGTCTTCCAGGAGCTTCTTGAGCTGGGCTTCGTCGGTCTGGCCCTTGTGCCAGATGGACTTGTCCATGGACGCTTCCTGCTCGGCGGCCGGCAGCACGCGCTCCATGCTGACCATGGCGGTGTTGCAGCGGTCGGCGAAATGACCGTCCTCGTCGTAGACGTAAGCCACGCCGCCGCTCATGCCGGCAGCAAAGTTGCGGCCGGTCTTGCCCAGGACCACCACGGTGCCGCCGGTCATGTATTCACAACCGTGATCGCCGGTGCCCTCGACCACCGCCGTGGCGCCCGACAGGCGAACCGCAAAGCGCTCGCCACCCACACCGCTGAAGAAGGCTTCGCCGCTGGTGGCGCCATACATCACCGTGTTGCCCACGATGATGTTGCGCGAGGCCTCGCCCCGGAAGTCGATGCTCGGACGCACCACCACGCGGCCGCCGGAGAGGCCCTTGCCGGTGTAGTCGTTGGCGTCGCCGATCAGGTAGAGGGTGATGCCCCTGGCCAGGAAGGCGCCGAACGACTGGCCGCCGGTACCTTCGAGCTGGATGCGGATGGTGTCATCCGGCAGGCCTTCCGGATGCCGTTTGGTCAGCTCGCCGGAGAGCATGGCACCCACCGAGCGGTTCACGTTGCGGGCCACTTCGATGAACTGCACCCGCTCGCCCTTCTCGAGGGCGGGCTTGGCACGCTCGATCAGCACGCGGTCCAGCGACTTCTCCAGGCCGTGTTCCTGCACTTCGGTGTGCAGGCGCGGCACGTCGGCCGGCACGACCGGGGTGGCCAGCAGGCGGCTGAAGTCGAGGCCACGGGCCTTCCAGTGCTCGATGCCTGCGCGCATGTCGAGCAGGTCGGCACGGCCGATGAGCTCGTCGAAGGTGCGCACGCCCAGCTGGGCCATGATCTGGCGCACTTCTTCTGCAATGAAGAAGAAGTAGTTGACGACATGCTCGGGCTTGCCGGTGAATTTCTTGCGCAGCGCCGGGTCCTGGGTGGCCACGCCCACCGGGCAGGTGTTGAGGTGGCACTTGCGCATCATGATGCAGCCTTCGACCACCAGCGGCGCGGTGGCGAAACCGAACTCGTCGGCGCCCAGCAGGCCGGCAATGACGACGTCGCGGCCCGTCTTCATCTGACCGTCGGCCTGCACCCGGATACGGCTGCGCAGGCGGTTGAGCACCAGCGTCTGCTGGGTCTCGGCCAGGCCGATTTCCCAGGGCGAACCGGCGTGCTTGATGGAGGACCACGGCGAGGCGCCGGTACCGCCGTCGTGACCGGCGATCACCACATGGTCGGCCTTGCACTTGGCCACGCCGGCAGCGATCGTGCCCACACCCACTTCGGACACCAGCTTGACGCTGATGCTGGCGTGCGGGGCCACGTTCTTCAGGTCGTGGATCAGCTGGGCGAGGTCCTCGATGGAATAGATGTCGTGGTGCGGCGGCGGGCTGATCAGGCCCACGCCCGGCACCGAGTAACGCAGCTTGCCGATGTACTCCGACACCTTGCCACCGGGCAGCTGGCCGCCCTCGCCCGGCTTGGCACCCTGGGCCATCTTGATCTGCACCTGGTCGGCACTCTGCAGGTATTCGGCGGTCACGCCGAACCGGCCGGAAGCCACCTGCTTGATCTTGGAGCGCAGGCTGTCGCCGGCTTCCAGCGGCATGTCGACCTCGACCACATCGTCGCCGATGATGGACTTGAGCGTCTCGCCCTTGGTGATCTTGATGCCCTTGAGCTCGTTGCGGTAACGGCGCTCGTCCTCGCCACCTTCGCCGGTGTTGCTCTTGCCGCCGATGCGGTTCATGGCCACGGCCAGCGTGGCGTGCGCCTCGGTCGAAATGGAGCCCAGCGACATGGCGCCGGTGGCGAATCGCTTGACGATCTCCTTGGCCGGCTCGACTTCTTCCAGCGGGATGGCCCTGGCCGGGTCGAAGCGGAACTCGAACAGGCCACGCAGCGTCATGTGGCGGCGGCTCTGGTCGTTGATCAGCTGGGCGTATTCCTTGTAGGTGCTCCAGTTGTTGGCGCGGGTGCTGTGCTGCAGCTTGGCAATGGCATCCGGCGTCCACATGTGCTCTTCACCGCGGGCACGCCAGGCGTATTCGCCGCCGGTGTCCAGCATGGTGGCCAGCACCGGGTCGTCGCCGAAGGCGGCCTTGTGCATGCGGATGGCTTCTTCGGCGATCTCGAACACGCCGATGCCTTCCACCCGGCTGGCGGTGCCGATGAAGTACTTGCCCACGGTGTCGCTGTTCAGGCCGATGGCCTCGAACAGCTGGGCACCGCAGTACGACATGTAGGTGCTCACGCCCATCTTGGACATGATCTTCGACAGTCCCTTGCCGATGGCCTTGACGTAGTTGTAGATGGCCTTGTCCGCGCTCAGGTCGCCCGGCAGGTCCTTGTGGATGTGGACCAGCGTCTCCATGGCCAGGTACGGGTGCACGGCTTCGGCGCCATAGCCGGCCAGCACGGCGAAGTGGTGCACCTCACGGGCGGTGCCGGTTTCCACCACCAGGCCTGCGGTGGTGCGCAGACCTTCGCGCACCAGGTGCTGGTGGATGGCCGAGAGTGCCAGCAGCGCCGGGATGGCGATCTGGGTCGACGACACGGCGCGGTCGCTGATGATCAGGATGTTCTTGCCACCCTTGATGGCGTCCACGGCGGCTGCACACAGGGAGGCCAGCTTGGCCTCCACGCCTTCACGGCCCCAGCTCACCGGGTAGGTGATGTCCAGCGTGGCGCTGCGGAACTTGCCTTGCGTGGTGGCTTCGATGTTGCGAAGCTTGGCCATGTCGTGGAAGTCCAGCACCGGTTGGCTCACTTCCAGCCGCATCGGCGGGTTCACCTGGTTGATGTCCAGCAGGTTGGGCTTGGGTCCGATGAAGGACACCAGCGACATCACGATGGCTTCCCGGATCGGGTCGATCGGCGGGTTGGTCACCTGGGCGAACAGCTGCTTGAAATAGTTGTAGAGCGGCTTGTTCTTGTCGGACAGCACGGCCAGCGGGCTGTCGTTGCCCATGGAGCCGATGCCCTCCTCGCCGGCCTGCGCCATGGGCGCCAGCAGGAACTTGATGTCTTCCTGGGTCATGCCGAAGGCTTGCTGGCGATCCAGGAGGGACACGGCTCCTTCCTGCGGCAGGTCGGAGGCGTCGGGTTCGACGTCGTCGAGCTTGATGCGCAGGTTCTCGATCCACTGCTTGTACGGCTTGCTGTTGGCCAGGTTGGCCTTGAGCTCCTCGTCGTCGATCATGCGGCCCTGCTCGAGGTCGATCAGGAACATCTTGCCTGGCTGCAGGCGCCACTTGCGCACGATCTTGTTTTCGGGGACCGGAAGCACGCCCGACTCCGAACCCATGATCACGAAGTCGTCGTCGGTGATGCAGTAGCGCGAGGGACGCAGTCCGTTGCGGTCCAGCGTGGCACCGATCTGGCGGCCATCGGTGAACACGATCGAGGCCGGGCCGTCCCACGGCTCCATCATGGCGGCGTGGTATTCGTAGAAGGCCTTGCGGCGTTCGTCCATGGTGGTGTGCTGCTCCCACGGCTCGGGGATCATCATCATCACCGCCTGGGCCAGCGGGTAGCCGGCCATGGTGAGCAGTTCCAGACAGTTGTCGAAGGTCGCGGTGTCGGACTGGCTGGGGAAGCTGATGGGGTAGAGCTTCTTGAGGTCGTCGCCCAGCACCGGCGAACTCATCACGCCCTCGCGCGCCTTCATCCAGTTGTAGTTGCCCTTGACGGTGTTGATCTCGCCGTTGTGGGCCACGTACCGGTACGGGTGGGCCAGCGGCCACTCGGGGAAGGTGTTGGTGGAGAAGCGCTGGTGCACCAGACCCAGAGCCGAGACGCAGCGCGGGTCCTGCAGGTCATTGAAGTAGGTGCCCACCTGGTCGGCCAGCAGCAGGCCCTTGTAGACCACGGTGCGGCTGCTCATGCTCACCACGTAGTACTCCTTGGAGTGGGTGAGCTTGAGGCGCTGGATGGCAGCGCTGGCCGTCTTGCGGATGACGTAGAGCTTGCGCTCCAGGGCGTCCTGCACGATCACGTCATTGCCGCGACCGATGAACACCTGGCGGATGATGGGTTCCTTCTCGCGCACCGTGGGCGACATCGGCATGTCGCGGTTCACCGGCACGTCGCGCCAGCCCAGCAGCACCTGGCCTTCGGCGGCGATGGCACGCTCCATCTCCTGTTCGCAGGCCAGGCGGCTGGCGTGCTCCTTGGGCATGAAGATCATGCCGACACCGTACTCACCGGCCGGGGGCAGCGCCACACCCTGCGCGGCCATCTCTTCGCGGTAGAGGGCGTCCGGCATCTGGATCAGCAGACCGGCACCGTCGCCCATGAGTTTGTCGGCACCCACGGCGCCCCGGTGATCCAGGTTCTCCAGAATCTTGAGCGCCTGCTCCACGATGGCATGGCTCTTCTCGCCCTTGATGTGGGCCACGAAGCCCACGCCGCAGGCGTCGTGCTCATTGGCCGGGTCGTACAGGCCGTGTTGCTGAAGGTGCTGCTGTTCGGCTGCCGTGTTCATGGCGCTTCCTTTGTTCGGTGTGGGCGTGCAGACGCAAAAACGGGAGGTCGGAGCATATTGCAATGCAACACGCATGCCAAGCCGAA
This sequence comes from uncultured Hydrogenophaga sp., assembly GCF_958439165.1. Classification (GTDB taxonomy): domain Bacteria; phylum Pseudomonadota; class Gammaproteobacteria; order Burkholderiales; family Burkholderiaceae_C; genus Hydrogenophaga. The sequence goes on from NZ_OY288118.1 coordinate 62,343, forward strand.
TTAAATGGGGTCAGACACTTAAATAAAAGCTAATTTTGATCAGTCCCCATCAATTGGGGACAGATACTGGTCGGGGCTTTCCGACGACGGCCCCCGTGGCCGCCCGGGCCGACCCCGGCTCAGACGACGTCCGGTCCGGCGCTGAAGTTCGGCCAGGTGACCCTCGTCGCCCCAGGCCCAGCCATGCAGCGCTGCATCGACCAGCGACTTTTCACGATCCGCACCGAGACCCGCCCTGACCGAACTGGCGTAGGCCGCTTCCCGAGCGAACGGGGTGTTGCCCAACGCCCAGTAAACGGACGGGGGCGCCAGATGCCGGTGCATCGCCGTGCCGGCGTAGTGCGCATGACTCGACCATGGGTAAGCGCCGGGCTCGGCAGCCAGCCCCAGACGGACCGGATGGAGATCGAGGTAGACCATGCAGTCCAGCAGGTGCCGATCCGGCTGGACCAGGGTGCTGCGGTACCGCCCTTCCCACAGGGTGCCACTGCGCTGGTGCCGGTCGTTGAAGTGCCGTACATGGCTGCGCCCCAGTGCCTGCATCATCTTCGGCACGCCCTCGCCGGTATCGGGCGTGATCAGCAGATGGAAGTGGTTGTCGACGATGACCCAGGCGTGCAGGGCCACCCGGTGGTTGCGGGCCTGCTGGATGATCGCCTGAAGCAGGTGTTCGCGATCGGCATCGTCACGGACGATGGCCTGCCGGTCATTGCCGCGCAACACCACGTGGTGGGGTTCACCGGCCAGGGTGAGTCGGGGCTGGCGGGCCATGGCGACGAACTCAGGGGAACAGGGTCGCGCCGGACAGCCGCTCGTGCTCCCGGATCGCAAAGCGGTCGGTCATGCCGGCGATGTAGTCGGCCACGGCGCGCGGCAGGTGATCCCGGCTGGCATGGGCCTCTGGCAGCTGCGCCGGATCGGACAGATAGGCATCGAACAGATCGCTCACCACCTGCCGTGCGCGTCCGGTGGTCTCCATGACTTTCGGGTGGCGATACAGATTGCGCAGGAGGAATGTCTTGAGCGTCTGGCTGCGCTGGCGCATGTCGGCCGAAAACGTCACCAGAGTCCGACTGCGCCGCACCTCTTCCAGCGTCGCGACGCCGGCTGCCTCCAGCGAGAGGCGGGTCGAATCGATCACGTCGTAGACCTGATCGCTCAGCATCAACCGGATCGACTCGAACAACAGCCGCCGGCCGCCCAGCCCAGGGTGGGCCTTGAGGGCGCGTCGGCGGTAATCGTCGAACAGCGGAACCTGCTCCAGCTGCTCGAGGGTGATCAGCCCCGAGCGGACGCCGTCGTCGATGTCGTGAGCGTTGTAGGCGATCTCGTCAGCCAGGTTGCACAACTGCGCCTCCAGCGAAGGCGAGCCGCCTGTCAGGAACCGGTTTGCGACTCCCTCCGGTTCCATGACCTCCAGCCGCTGCGCATTGGCGCGCGAACAATGCTTGAGGATGCCCTCACGCGTCTCGAAGGAGAGGTTCAGCCCGTCGAACGCAGGGTAGCGCTCCTCCAGCTCATCGACCACCCGCAAGCTCTGCAGGTTGTGCTCGAAACCCCATCCATCGCCGGCCCCGCCCTGGTCGATGCAGCGCTGCATGCTGTCGTGCAACGCATCCTGGCCGGCATGACCGAACGGCGTATGGCCCAGGTCATGGGCCAGCGCAATCGCCTCGACCAGGTCCTCGTTGAGTCGCAGGGAGCGGGCGATCGACCGACCCAGCTGCGCGACCTCCAGCGAGTGCGTCAGCCGGGTACGGAACAGGTCGCCCTCGTGGTTGAGGAAGACCTGGGTTTTGTAGACCAGACGTCGGAACGCCGTGGAGTGGATGACACGGTCGCGGTCGCGCTGGAACGCCGACCGGGTCGGCGCCGGGGCCTCGGGGTGCCGGCGGCCGAACGACCGGGCGGGATCACACGCCCGGGGATCCAGACCGGCGCCGGCGGTCATGGAGCAGTGGAGGCGGCGATCACACCGGCTACCGTCTCGTCGGGGGCGGGACACATCACGGCCTGGCCGGGTGGATCGATGAGCACGAAGCGGATCTCCCCTGCCTCCGCCTTCTTGTCCACCCGCATCAGCGACAGCCAGCGCCCGGCGTTGTCGTTCGTATCCAGCACGGGTGCCACGCTGGGCAGACCGGCTCTTTCGACCAAGGCGCGCAGGCGGGGCACGAAGGCACTGTCCACCCTGCCCAGCGCCTCCGACAGACGCGCAGCCATGACCATGCCGCAACCCACGGCCTCACCGTGCAGCCAGGCTCCGTAGCCCATGCCGGCCTCGATGGCGTGACCGAAGGTGTGTCCGAAGTTCAGGATGGCTCGAAGCCCCGACTCGCGTTCGTCCTGCCCCACCACGTGGGCCTTGATCTCGCAGCTGCGCCTGACCGCCTTCGCCAGGGCCGTTGGCTCCCGGGCCACGAGGGCATCGATGTTCGCTTCGATCCAGTCCATGAAGTCCATGTCGGCGATCGGACCGTACTTGATGACCTCGGCCAGCCCTGCACTCAGCTCCCGGTCCGGGAGCGTCTGCAGGGTGTCCAGATCACAGATCACGCGCAGCGGCTGGTAGAAGGCGCCGATCATGTTCTTGCCCAGCGGATGGTTGATCGCGGTCTTCCCCCCCACGGACGAATCGACCTGCGCCAGCAAGGTGGTGGGTACCTGCACAAAAGGCACACCCCGCATGTAGCTCGCAGCGGCAAAACCGGTCATGTCGCCGATCACGCCGCCACCCAGGGCATAAAGCACCGTCTTGCGGTCACATGCCGCACCCAGGAGCGCATCGAAGATGCGCTGCAGCGTCGCCCAGTCCTTGTGGACTTCTCCATCGGGCAACACGACATGCAGGACGCGTGCGTGACGCGCCTTCAGGATGGCTTCCAGCTTCGCGAGGTACAGCGGCGCCACGACGGTGTTGGTGACGATCATGGCGGTACCGCCCGACGGCAATCCGTCAAAGCTGTCAGGCCGGTTCAAGAGACCGGCGCCGATCAGGATGTCGTAACTGCGCTCCGCCAGATCGATGCGCACGGATTCGCGGGTGGGTGGGCTGTCCGAGGTGTCCATCCCGCGAGTGTAGGGGTTCGACGGCCCCCGGATCGATATCGGGGTCAGAGTCGAGCGGCGGTCACTGGCGCTGTTGACCGATGTCCGACATGTCGAGCTGCATCACGATCATGTTCACCAAGGTGGGAACCGATGGGCGCCCGGTGTCGATCGTGAAGTGGGCCGTCTCCTCGTAGAGCGGGTCGCGTTGCGTGTGCAGATCGCGGATCTTCTGCAGCGGATCGTCCACTTGCAGCAGCGGACGGTTTCGGTCATGCCGGACGCGTCGGAACACCTCTTCCGGCGATGAACGCAGATACACGACCAGCGTGTTCTCGTGCAGGGCACGCCGATTCGACTCCCTCAGGACAGACCCTCCGCCGGTGGACAGCACCTTGGGCTCACCACCGGCCAGCAAACTGATCACCTCCGATTCGATGTCACGAAACCGGTCCTCACCTTGCTCGCGGAAGAACTCGCCGATCGCACAGCCGATGCGTTGCTCGATGACGTGATCCGAATCGAAAAAAGGCAGCCCGAGCCTTCGCGCGAGCTGCCTTCCGATGGTCGACTTGCCCGATCCGGGCAGGCCGACGAGGGCTACGGTGCGGACCGTCAATTAGAGACCGTGCGACCCAGCACCCGCGGGGTGATGAAGATCAGCAGTTCAGACTTGTTGGAAATCCGGCTGCGGGTCTTGAACAGGTTGCCGACGCCCGGCAGGTCGCCCAGCAGTGGCACCTTGTCGACTTCGTTCCGATCGGTCTGCTCGAAGATGCCGCCGATCACCACGGTACCGCCGTTTTCCACCAGCACCTGGGTCTTCACGTGCTTGGTGTTGATCGCGATGCCGTCGGGCGTGACGTCACCCGGGCTGTCCTTGTTCACGTCCAGGTCAAGAATGATGTTGCCTTCGGGCGTGATCTGGGGAATCACTTCCAGCTTCAGGTTGGCCTTGCGGAAAGCAATGGCCGTGGCGCCGCTGGAGGTGGCCGTCTGGTACGGAATTTCGGTTCCTTGTTCGATCAGAGCCTTCACCTGGTCGGCCGTGACGACCCGGGGGCTGGACACGATGCGCCCCTTGCCGTCCGATTCGAGAGCCGAAACTTCCAGTGCGAGGAAGCGGGTGGCACTCGGGCTGAACAGCGAGAGCGCGTAGGTGGCTGCAGCGTTGTTCGACGGGTTGGCCGGCAGGTTGACGAACGGCAGGGAGGTCAGGTTGGGCTGTCCTGCACCGGTCACCGCGCCATAGTTGGAGCCAAAGCTGCCCCGGGTCTCGTTGCCGCCCGTATCCGGCGACTGGCGGATGCCGCCGCCCAGTCGGACACCGATGGATTTGCTGAAGGTGTCGTCGGCTTCCACGATACGGGCCTCGATCATCACCTGCCGGATCGGTATGTCCAACTTGGTGATCAGTTCCTGCACCGCTTGCAGTCGAGCGGGCGTGTCGGTCACGAAAAGCTGGTTGGTGCGGGGCTCGGAGATGACGCTGCCACGGGAAGACAGAATGCTGGCATTCCCGCCCGCTCCGGTCGTCCCGCTGCTGACGCCGCCGCCGGCCCTCAGCTGTGAAGCAATGTCAGCTGCCTTGGCATAGTTCATCTGAAACGACTGGGTGCGCAGCACTTCGAGGCTTTCGATCGAGGCCTTGGACTCCAACTCCTGCTTCTCGCGGGCGGTGATCTCGTCCTTGGGGGCGATCCAGATCACGTTGCCGGACTTGCGCATGCCCAGGCCCTTGGCCTGCATGATGATGTCCAGTGCCTGATCCCAGGGCACGTCCTTCAGCCGCAGCGTCACCGAGCCCGTCACCGAGTCGGACGTCACGATGTTGAAACTGGTGAAGTCCGCGATCACCTGGAGCAGCGAGCGAACCTCGATGTTCTGGAAGTTCAGGGACAGCTTCTCACCGGTGTAGCCCGGACCCTGGCTGAGCTTGGCCGGGTCGATCTTCTGTTCGCGGATTTCCAGGACGAACTGGTTATCGCTCTGGTAAGCCGAGTGATCCCAGGCGCCGGTCGGGGTGACCACCATGCGAACCCGGTCGCCGATCTGGCTGGTGACGATGGTCTGAACCGGCGTGCCGAAATCGGTCACGTCCAGACGACGGCGCAGGCCTTCAGGCAGCGAAGTCTTCAGAAAGTCGACGACCAGGGTCGATCCTTGCGGACGGATGTCGACGCCGACCTGGCTGCTGGCCAGATCCACGACGATGCGGCCGGTGCCGCCATTGCCGCGGCGGAAATCGATGTCACGCAGAGCAGCAACGTCCAGTGCACGGCTCTCGGCAAAGGGGGCGGCCGGCTGCGTCTGTGCAGTCACCACCTCGGGCCGCTCCATCAAGACCAGGAGGGTGTTTCCTTCGACCCTTGTCTGGTAGGCCGACGATTGCTTGAGGTTGATGACGACTCGGGTACGGTCGCCGGCCTGCACCACGTTGGCCGAGCGGAGGTTGCCCTCGTTGATGTCGACGGTGCTGCGGCCGATGGCATTGGTGACCCCGGGGAAGTCCAGCGCGATCCGTGCGGGAGTCTGGATGGTGAAACCGGCCGGCGGGGCCTTCAGCGGCTCCTTCGTCACGATCCGGATCACTTCGGTGCCGCCTTGCATGCCGCCCGTGACCGATTCGATGGCGTTTTGCGCGCTCGCCCATGCGGATGCCGTGCACAGCAGCGCCCAGACCGCTGCCTGTTTCAACCGGGACCCTGCAATGCTGCCGGTAGTCCGATATGCCTTGTTCATTTGGAATTTCCCTCTACCAATTGCAGCGCTGCAGGGCGCTCTGTCCATTCGCCGGTGGAGTCCTGAACGATTTCTCGCAGCACGACCTCGGTTTCGCTGATGCGCATCACCCGCCCGTAGTTGAGTCCCAGATAGTTGCCTGGTTTGACCTGATACAGGAGCGCACCCACTCTCACCAACGCCACCAGCGTGCCGTTGCGATCCAGGCTACCCACCAAGGCCATCGTATCGAGGGGAAAAGCCTCCAGCGGTTCGCGACGCCGGTTCAGCTCAGGCTCGATGAGGGCGGAGCTGGCAACCGGTCCGGTAGAGCCCCGCAGCATGTTTTCCAGCTTTTCGGTGCTGAACGGCTGCATGCCGTTGGCTGTGCTGTAGGGTTCGGGATTGAACTTGGTCGGCTCGGGGATGGGCTGTACCGACGGCTTGATGCCGTTTCTCTCCGACTGCATCCAGGCCCGGATGTCATCCTGCTCGGAGCCGCCGCAAGCAGCCAGACTGATCGTTGTTGCCAGCACGCAGAGTGCTGGGATCGCGCGATGTCGCATCACTTGTTGACCCCCGGCTGCCCACCCTGCTGAGCGGCAACTTCATCTTGATCAAGATACCGGAAGGTCTTCGCCACACCGTCCATGGTCAAGGTGCCGCGGTCACGCCCGGGCGACAGCGACAGGTTGTTGAGCGTCACGATGCGGGACAGATTGGCAATATCGGCCGCGAACAGCCCCACGTCGTGGTAGCTGCCGGTCACCCTAACCGTGATCGGCAGTTCGGCGTAATACTGCTTGACCGTGACCTGGCCGGGCCTGAACAACTCGAATTGCAGGCTGCGGCCAAGTCCGGCCTGGTTGATGTCGGACAACAGGGCATCCATCTCGGCCTTGCTGGGCAGCTGTTTCTCGAGCTGGGTGACGTACTGCTGGACCTGTTCCAACTGTTTCTTCAGCGCATCCAGGTTGACGGCCTGAACCAGCTTGGCTCGGTAGGTGGTCCGCAACTCGGTCTCGCGCGACTTGGCAGCCAGCAATTCCGCGTCGACATCCTTCAGCCAGAAGAACCAGAGCCCGCCGATGATGGCTGCGCAGATGGCCACCAGCAGAAGATTGCGCGGGAGGGCCGGCCAGAGCGACGGATCGTTGGGGTCCAGGTCGGAAAACTGGCTGCGCAGTCTGTCCTGCAGGACCTTGAAATCGATATTGATGTTTGGAGATTTCGCCATCGTGCACCCCTGTTCAGACCTTGCCCGGTGGCTGGTCGGCTGCCGGAGCCGGTGCAGCCGGCGCAGGACGCTTCAGCGTGGCTCTGACGGTGAAGTTGGAAACCCGGCGCTGCTCCCGCCCGGCCAGAGCGGCGGAACCGGCAACGATCTCGACGAGCTCGGGACGGGTCAGCCAGGGACTGTTGTTGCCGAGATTGCGCAAGAGCTCAGAGACACGCTCCTGGGACTGTGCAGTTCCAGTGAGAAGGATGCTGAGGTTTTCCTGCCGGATGGTGTTGAGATACACACCGTCGGGCAGCTGGGTGACCAGTTCCTCGAGCATGTGGACCGGCAGGTTCCGATCGGCCTGGAGATCCTCCACCGCGGTCTGCCGGGCACGGAGCGACGCAATCTGCTGCTGCAAGCTGGCGATGTCCTTGATCTCGGCGTCCAGCTTCGCGGTCTCGGACACGAGGAACTGGTTGCGGGCCTGCTGTTGTTCGATCTGCGCCTGGTACCACAGGAAAACCGCGGCAGACACGAGGACGCCGATGAGTGCCGATCCGCCCAGTTGGGTGAAGAACAGCTCTTTTTGCCGCTTTCGTGCCGCTTCCCGGTGGGGAAGAAGGTTGATCAGGATCATTGGTGGAACCTCCTGAGGGCCAGACCGGTCGACGTCAGGTAGGCGGGCGCTTCACGGCTGATCTTGCGGGCCTGGACAGAGGCCCCCATCTCCATGGTGTCGAAGGGATTGATCACCATGCAGTTGAACGACGTCTGCTGGGAAACGGCCTCGGTCAGGCCGGCAAGACCGGCGCTTCCGCCAGCCAGCAGGATGTGATCGACCTTGTTGAAGGGCGTGCTGGTGAAGAAGAACTGCAGCGCCCGGCTGACTTCCTGCGCCAGGCTGTCGACAAAAGGATCCAGCACCGCCTGGCGGTAATCCTCGGGCAGCTCGCCCGAACGTTTCTTGGCTTCCGCCTCGTCGGACGAAAAACCATATTGACGGACGATCAGCTGGGTGAGTTGCGAACCGCCGAAAGCCTGGTCGCGTTCGTAGAGCACTTCCTCGTTGCGGATCACCTGCATGCTGGTCGTCAGCGAGCCGATCTCGAAAAGCGCCACCAGCGCATCCGCTCCCTGGTTGGGCAGGGATTCGACAACCCGACCGGCCGCCAGCCGGGAAGCGAAGGACTCGACGTCCATCACCACCGGCTTGAGGCCGGCCGCCTCCGCGAGACCTTGACGGTCGGATACTTTCTCCTTGCGGGATGCGGCGATCAGAACCTCGATGTCGCCCACCGCCGTGGCGCTGGGCCCGATCACGCAGAAGTCGAGACTCACTTCATCCAGGGAGAAGGGAATGTATTGGTTGGCTTCCGACTCGACCTGAGCTTCCAGCTCCTTGTCGGTCAGGCCGCCGGGCAGGATGATCTTCTTGGTGATGACCGCCGAAGCGGGCAGTGCCAGCGCCACCTGCTTGGTCTTGCTGCCGCTCTTGCGGACAAGGCGCCGGAGTGCGTCGGCCACTTCGTCGAACTTCTCGATGTTGCCGTCCACGATCCAGCCGCGTTCCAGCGGCTCCATGGCACAGCGTTCCAGGACCAGCTCGCCCGAGCGGCTGCGGCTCAGTTCCACCAGCTTCACGCTGGACGTGCTGATGTCGATGCCCAGAATGGGCGCCGGTTCTCGGCTGAATAACGATCCCAATGAGATCAAGGCGGCCCCCAAAACATCAACTCAAGGCGGTTTCGAAACTTAAGAAGTCACTTCAATGCTAGCAGTAAGCCCCTTGTCCAGCAAAGATTTTTGACACGCCCCACAAATAGAAACGTTGTCAAAATCACACGAGACAAGATCCCGTGGCTGGCTGTTGCCGGTGACTTGGGAGGTCGCCTCACATCCCCTCACAAGTTGACCGCATTCCGGTGGGCGTGGAAAAAAGGGGGCGTTTTTATAATGGACAACCGTTCCAACGAATGCATTCATGCCCGCTGACGACAGTACCCCCACCCGTTCTCCTTCAAAACGAGTATCTGCACCGTCGAGCCCGATCGCCCTGATCGGACGCTTGGTGGTGGGTCTGGTCGGACTGGCGGCAGCCGGTGTTGCTTGCGTGCTGATAGCGGTGGGTATTGCCCTGGCGGTGGCGTACCCGAATCTGCCCGATGTCACCGGCCTGGCCGACTACCAGCCCAAGCTGCCTCTGCGGGTGTTGAGCGCGGATGGCCGGCTGATCGGCGAATTCGGCGAAGAGCGCCGCAACCTCATGCGGATCAATGACATCCCCGACGTCATGAAGAATGCCGTTCTGGCGATCGAGGACGCGCGGTTCTTCGAGCACAGCGGCGTCGACTACCGTGGCATGCTGCGGGCTGCGCTGGCCAATCTGCGGCAGGCCAAGAGCCAGGGTGCGTCCACGATCACGATGCAGGTGGCGCGCAACGTCTATCTTTCGGCCGAAAAGAGCTACACGCGCAAGATTTACGAGGTGCTGCTGACCTTCAAGCTGGAGCACCTGCTGACCAAGGAACAGATCCTCGAGATCTACATGAACCAGATCTTTCTGGGTCAGCGGTCCTATGGATTCGAGTCGGCGGCACAGACCTACTTCGGCAAGTCGCTCAAGGAAGTCACCATTGCCGAGGCCGCCATGCTGGCCGGTTTGCCGCAGGCCCCTTCGGCCTACAACCCGATCCGCAACCCCAAGCGTGCCCGGGCCAGGCAGCTGCACATCATCGACCGGATGGTCGACAACGGGTTCATCACCGAAGCCCAGGCCGAACAGGCCAAGGCCGAGCCCCTGAAGCTGCGCACGCCGACCGTCACGGCCGGCATCCAGGCCGACTATGTGGCGGAGATGGTCCGGCAGGCCATGGTGGACCAGTATGGCGAAGAGGCCTACACGCGTGGACTGGTCGTCACCACCACGGTGCGCGCTGCCGCGCAGGAAGCCGCCTACAAAGCTGTCCGGGCGGGCATTCTGGACTTTGAACGCCGGCAGTTCTACCGGGGGCCGGAGCTGTTCATCACCCTGCCGACCGATCCTGCCGAACGCGATGCAGCAATCGACGAGGCCTTGTCCGACCGGCCGGACAACGGCGACCTGCTGAGTGCGGTGGTGCTGGAGGCCAGCCCGCGCAAGGTGGTGGCGGTGCGGCAGGATGGCGAACCGTTCGACATCACGGGCGAAGGACTGAAGCCGGCCCAGTCGGGTCTGTCGGACAAGGCCGGGCCGAACGTCAGGATCCGGCCGGGAGCGGTCATCCGGGTGGTCAAGCTGGATGACAAGAACTGGCGGATCACGCAGCTGCCCGAGGTGGAGTCCGCATTCGTGGCACTCGATCCGCGCAATGGACGCATACAGGCACTGGTGGGCGGCTTCGATTTCCAGAAGGGCAAGTTCAACCACGTGACCCAGGCCTGGCGCCAGCCAGGGTCGAGCTTCAAGCCCTTCATCTATTCAGCAGCGCTGGAAAAGGGCCTGACCCCGATGACCGTGGTCAACGACGCGCCTCTTTTCTACAGCGCCGAACAGACCGGCGGCAAGCCCTGGGAACCCAAGAACTACGACGGCCAGTTCGATGGTCCGATGTCGGTGCGCCGCGCACTGGCCAAGTCCAAGAACATGGTGTCGATCCGGGTGCTGCAGCTGGTGGGCACACAGAGCGCACAGGAGTGGGTTTCGCGCTTCGGCTTTGATCCGGCCCGCCATCCGCCTTATCTGACCATGGCGCTGGGCGCCGGGTCGGTGACACCCATGCAGATGGCCACCGGATATGCCGTATTCGCCAACGGCGGGTACCGCGTCACGCCGACCCTGATCACCAAGGTGTCCGACTACCGGGGCCACGTGCTGTTCGAGGCCCCGCAGACCACACTGGACAGTGCGCCCCGGGTCATTGACGCGCGCAATGCGTTCGTCATGAACAGCCTGCTCCAGGAAATCACCCGTTCCGGCACCGCAGCGAGGGCCCAGTCCACACTCAAGCGGCCGGACCTGTTCGGCAAGACAGGTACCACCAACGATGCGGTCGACGCCTGGTTCGTGGGTTACCAGCCCACCGTCGTGGCCGCTGCCTGGGTGGGTTACGACACCCCGCGCAATCTGGGCAGCCGTGAAACCGGCGGCGGGCTGAGCCTGCCGATCTGGATCTCGTACATGCAGACCGCGCTGAAGGATGTGCCGGTGGCCCAGTACGATCCACCCCCGGGCGTCGTGAACGTGGGTGGCGAGTGGTACTACGAGGAATACGGCCCGGACCGCGGCGTCCAGTCGCTGGGCATGCAGGATCCGCTGCCTGGGCAGGCGCCTGCTGGGGAACAGCCGGCCGGCGAAGCGCCTCGTGCACCGGTCATCGAGGACCGGCGCTCCATCCTCGACCTCTTCAGGAACTGAAGTCCAGCGGCTGCCCGGCCTGCTCGGTGGCGTGCCGGGTCAGGTTCGAGAAGAACTCGCCCTGCCCTTTGGTGTCCATCCAGGCGGTGCCGTCGTGGCGGTAATGGAAGCCGCCCGCCTTGGCGGCCAGCCAGACCTCCTGCAGTGGCTTCTGCAGATTGATGATGATCTGGGTGCGGTTGCTGAAGGTCAGCGTGATCATCCCGCCCACACGCTGGTTGTCGATGTCGGCGTCGGTGTCGTCGTTGAGGCGGTCACAGGCGAGCTCGATGGCCTTGAGCAGGGCTTCGGCGCGGTCCAGGTATTCGGTGTCGGTCATTACAATGCGTGAATGTTCGGGTTCCAACGCATTCTAGGCCGCTGCCATGGCCCCGCCCGGGTCGGGGTTCTGTGCCTGGCGAGCTGCGCCGGCCTGTGGGGATGCGGCCAGAAAGGCCCGCTGTTCCTGCCCTCCCAGACGACCTCCGCTGTGCCCGCAACAGCGGCTCTCCCCTCATCCGCTCCCGCCCAGAATGTCCCAGCTGCCCGCCTTCCTGACACGCCAGAACGGTGAACTGCACATGGAGGGCGCGGCGCTGTCGCGACTCGCCCGCGAACACGGGACGCCGCTGTTCGTCTACAGCCGTGCGGCCATGCTGGCCTCCCTCGCCGCCTACCAGCGCGGGCTCGCCGGGCGCGATCACCTCATCTGCTATGCCATGAAGGCCAACTCCTCGCTGGCCATCCTGCAGACCCTGGTACGGGCCGGTTGTGGTCTGGACATCGTCTCCGGCGGCGAGCTGGAACGGGCCCTGGCGGCCGGCGTGCAGCCTGAACGCATCATCTTCTCAGGCGTCGGCAAGACCCGGGCCGAAATGCAGCGCGCGATCGAAGTCGGCATCGGCTGCTTCAACGTGGAAAGCCGGGCCGAACTCGACGTGCTGGACGAAGTCGCGCGCGGCCTGGGCCGGCGCGCGCCGGTCAGCATCCGCGTCAACCCGAACGTGGACGCCAAGACGCACCCCTACATCTCCACCGGCCTGAAAGGCAACAAGTTCGGCATCGCCCATGAAGAGGTGATCGCCACCTACCTCCATGCGGCGGGCTGCAGCGGCCTTCAGGTGGTGGGCATCGACTGCCACATCGGTTCCCAGATCACCCAGTCAGGCCCCTACCTGGACGCGATGGACCGGGTGCTCGATCTGGTCACGGCCATCGAGGCGGCCGGCGTGCCCATCCCCCACATCGACTTCGGCGGCGGCCTGGGCATCGACTACAACGGCGATACCCCGCCGGCAGCCGACGACCTCTGGGCGCAGCTGCTGGCCCGGCTCGATGCGCGTGGCTTCGGGCAGCGCAAGATCATGATCGAGCCCGGGCGGTCGCTGGTGGGCAACGCCGGCGTCTGCCTGACCGAGGTGCTCTACCTCAAGCCGGGCGAGCAGAAGAACTTCCTAATCGTCGATGCAGCCATGAACGACCTGCCGCGACCGGCCATGTACCAGGCCTTCCACCGCATCGAGCCGGTCAAGCCGCGTGCGGGCGCGCCCATGACCTGGGACGTCGTCGGTCCGGTGTGCGAGAGCGGTGACTGGATCGGGCGGGACCGTGCCCTTGACGTGCAATCCGGCGATCTGCTGGCAGTGCTGGCGGCCGGGGCTTACTGCATGAGCATGGCCAGCAACTACAACACCCGTGGCCGTGCAGCCGAAGTGCTGGTGGATGGCGAGCAGGTGCGGCTGATCCGCCAGCGCGAGAGCGTGGCCGATCAGCTGCGCATGGAAGTGCCGCTGGCCTGAGCGGACCGGCTGCGCGCCAGGCGCCGCCACAGCCGCCAGCCCAGCAACCCGCCCAGCAAGGCGGCATACACCCAGACCTCGGCAAAGTCGTTCTTGCCGGCACGCATCCAGAAGAAATGCAGGACGGCCAGCGCCGCCACGACATACACGGTCCGGTGCAAGGCCTGCCAGCGGGCAGCCCCGAGCCAGCGGATGGCCCGGTTGAACGAGGTGGCCGCCAGAGCCAGCAGCAGCACCCACGACAGCATGCCCACCAGGATGAAGCGGCGCTGTCCGGTGTCGTGAACGATCGCCGCCAGGTCGAGCCCCATGTCGAACCAGGCATAAGCCAGCAGGTGCAGGCTGGCATAGAAGAACACGAACAGTCCCAGCATCCGACGCATCCGGGCCAGTGCAGGCCAGCCGGCCCAGGTGCGGAGCGGCGTGACCAGCAGCACCAGCACCAGGAACCGGATGGTCCAGTCGCCCAGTTGCCGGATCAGGGCTTCGGCCGGGTTGGCACCCAGCTGGTCATGCCAGGCGGCCCAGAACAACCAGGCCACCGGGAGCAGGCACAACAGGCCCAGCAGCGGCTTGGCCGCCGGATGAAGCAGCACCCGATTGGGCAGACTGGGCTGTGGCCGCCGCAGTGACGGGTTCGCCGTGGCCATGAGGGGCGGGCTCAGTAGAACTTGCGCAGGTCCATGCCGGCGTAGAGCTGCCCGACCTGGGCTTCGTAACCGTTGAACATCTGCGTCTGCCGGCGCTTGGCGAACAGCCCGCCCTCGTCACCGATGCGTCGCTCGGTGGCCTGGCTCCAGCGCGGGTGCGCCACCTGCGGGTTGACGTTGGAATAGAAGCCGTATTCCTGCGGCGCGGCGATGTTCCAGGCGGTGTTGGGCTGCTTGTCGGTGAACCGGATCTTCACGATCGACTTGCCGCTCTTGAAGCCGTACTTCCAGGGCACCATCAGGCGCAACGGGGCGCCGTTCTGGTTGGGCAGCACTTCGCCGTACATGCCGAAAGCCAGCATCGACAGCGGATGCATGGCCTCGTCCATGCGCAGACCTTCGACGTAGGGCCACAACAGAACCGGGCTGCGCAGCCCGGGCATCTGGGCCTTGTCCGCCAGGGTGTGGAATTCGACGAACTTCGCACTGCCCTGCGGCTCGACGCGGCGGATCAGTTCGGCCACCGAATAGCCGACCCACGGGATCACCATCGACCAACCCTCGACGCAGCGCATGCGGTAGATGCGCTCTTCCATGGCCGCGAGCTTGAGCAGGGACTCGATGTCGTAGGTGCCGGGCTTGTTCACCAGGCCTTCGACCTGCACCGTCCAGGGCCGGGTCTTGAGGGTTCCGGATCGGGCGGCCGGATCGGACTTGTCGGTGCCGAACTCGTAGAAGTTGTTGTAGGTGCTGGCGTCCTTGTAGGCCGTGGGCTTGTCCAGCGCCTGGGCACCGGCCAGGGCACTCGGGCGGGAGGCCAGGGGAGCCAGCCGGCCGGGGCGCTCGGTGCCGCTCTGGGCAAAGGCCTGGCGGCCGGACCAACCGACCGCGCCGGTGGCGGCGGCGGCCATCAGCCACTGACGGCGGTTCTGGTAAGCGCTCTGGGGGGTGATCTCGCTGGAGATCGGGTGCTGGAAGCCGTCCTGGCCGGTGCGGATGATCATGCTGCAAACCTCGAATGAAGACAGCAGGGCGGAGGATTCCGCCACCGCTGTCCGGGTTGGTCGTGGGACCGCAGCGATTCTTGCAAAGTTCCGGCTGGCGGGCCGGCCGGGATCAGAGTTCCCCGTAGCTGTGCAGACCGGAGAGGAACATGTTGACGCCCAGGAAGGCGAAGGTGGTGATGGCCAGACCCACCAGCGCCCACCAGGCGGCCACGGTGCCGCGCAGCCCCTTCATCAGGCGCATGTGCAGCCAGGCGGCGTAGTTCAACCAGACGATCAGGGCCCAGGTTTCCTTCGGGTCCCAGCTCCAGTAGCCACCCCAGGCCTCGGCGGCCCACAGCGCACCCAGCACGGTGGCGATGGTGAAGAACGCGAAGCCCACGGCGATGGCCTTGTACATCACGTCGTCCAGCACCTCGAAACTCGGCAGGCGCTCGGCGATGCGGCGCCGGCTGGCCATGATGCCGCCCACGATCAGGGCCGAGATGCCGAAATAGATGAACCAGTAACTGCCACCCTGTTCCTGCGCTCCCTGGCGGAACACGATCGGCTCGAAACACAGCACGACGCCCAGCAGCCACAGCGGCGCCAGCTTGTACCAGCGGGTTTCGCCGGCCGACTGCTTGATCAGGTAGGCAAAAGCCAGCATGGCGGCGATGGCGAAGGTGCCGTAGCCGATGAAGTTGGCGGGCACGTGGACCTTCATCCACCAGCTCTGCAGAGCCGGCACCAGCGGCTGGATGGCGTGGGCCTCGCGGACCAGGGTGTACCAGAGCAGGAAGCCCACCGCCGCGCTCACGATCAGCATGGAGAACGCGCCCATGCTGCGGGTCTGGTACTGGTCTTCGTAGTACAGGTAGAAAGCAGCGGTCATCCAGCAGAACAGCACGAACACTTCGTAGAGGTTGCTCACCGGGATGTGGCCGATGCCGGGGCCGATCTGGTGGCTCTCGTACCAGCGCACCATGGTGCCAATCAGAGCAAGCGTGACCGCCGCCCAGGCCAGGCGCGAACCCAGCACCTCGAAGGTGCTGCCGGCCCGGGTGAGCAGCCCGATCCAGTAGAAGGCGGTGCTCATGAAGAACAGCAGGCTCATCCACAAGATCGCCGACTGGCTGGAGATGAAGTACTTCAGCATGAAGACCTGGTCGGCCCGCGCCAGGTCAGCGCCTTCGGGGGTCTGGTACAGCCAGATGGCCAGCAGGGAGAAAGCACCCACCACCACGGTGAGCGTGCGCAGCGGACGCCAGAACCAGCCCAGCCAGATCAGCGACGGCACCGTTCCCGCCAGGATCCATTGTTCATAGACGTTCATGGCGTCGCGGTACTGGGCAAACGCCCACGCGGCGCCGGCCACCATCAGGACAGCGAACAGCCAGTCCCACAGGTCACGCCGCGCGAAGTAACTCGGTTGCACCCCCTGGGCGGTGCCGTCTTTCTTGAGCTCGATGGTCTGGGTGGCGGTATTCATGGGGTCACCTTGAGCAGCTGGGACTGGAGTTGGTCGAATTCACGGTCGCCGTCCATCGTCTTCCGATTGGTCGACAGGGCCATGCGGGCCTGGGACTGCTGGTCGCCGCTCGGGGTCAGCCAGACCCAGATGCGGCGGTCACGGACGTAGAGCATGGCAAAGATGCCGATGATCAGCAACAGGCAGCCCAGGTAGACGATGTTCTGTCCGGGGGCGCGCGCCACCTGGAAGACGCTGGCCTGCACATGGGTGAAGTCCTTGAGCTGGAACGTCATGGGCGCCGGGTAGAAGAAGGTGTCGCTCAGGCTGATGACGGCCTGCGTCATGAAGCGGCGCTGGGCCTCGTCCTGCGTGGCGGGCGGCAGCCCGGCTTTCGCGCGGCTGACCTGGTAGAGCTCGAACAAGGTGCCGTTGAGGATGCGCACCAGCACATCGCTGGCCCGCTCCCGGTCATCGGCCGGCACATTGGACTCGAGGAACGCCGAGATGGCCTGCAGCCCGCCGACCACGGCCGGGCGGCTGTCGGTGGCCGGCACCGGCTCCGCACCGGCGAACAGATCCAGCGCGCGGGATGCCGATGCCATGAGGGCCTCTGCCAGGTCGGGCCGGCCGGGCTCGACCGAAGACTCCGCGTAACGCCGAACCGCCAGCCGGCGCATCTCGGGATCGTCGAGCGCACCGCGCAGGCGGACGAATCCGTCCATGCTGTCGTCGGCGTCGGCGGGCAGACGCAGATAACGGAACGGTTCCTGCGGGGTCTCACGCAGGCCCAGCAGGAACACGCGCTGGCCGTCCAGCTCCACCGGCAGCATGTAGTTGTGGTACTCGACCGCCTGACCGGCGGCGTCACGCAGCTTGTAGGTGACGCTCGGACCGACGTTGCGCAGGTTCTTCTCGGTCACCGTCTTGTTGCCGGCGCCCAGCCGGCTCTCGATCGAGTGGCGCAGATCGACCTTGCGCACATCGGTCTCGGCGGTGGCAGCACTGGCGGCATCGGCGAAGTTCTCGACGTTGATCACCCGAAGCGCGGTGTATTCCAGGGTGAGCTGCTGGTCGCCGTTGCTCAGGGCGGTGGAGCTGCCGATGGTGCCTTCGACCTCGAACGGGCGGGTCGGGCGGGTCAGCGGGACGGCCTGCAGCTTCACGCGGGAGCCGCCATCGTCGAAGCTGGACTGGTAGATGTTGATGCCGCGGTGGTTGGCCGGGTGGTTGACCTCGACCCGAGCTTCCTTCTTCTCGCCGGTTTCCTTGTCGTGGATGACGATTTCGCTGGCAAACAGCCGCGGCATGCCGGTGTCGTAGTACTCGACGATGAACTTCTTGAGCTCGACGGCAAACGGCAGCTCCTGCAGCAGCACGCCTTGTGGCTGCGCCAGGATGGCGGTGCTGGAAGCGGTGCCCTCAGTGACCAGCAGGTTGCCACGGAAGGTGGGGTTGCTGGAAGACAGCCGGTGCTGTTCGGGCACTTCGGCAATCAGTCCGCCACCCTGGAACGGCTGCTTGCCGTTGAACCAGGTCTGCGCGCGGACCATGAGATCGCCATCGAGCAGACCACCGACGCAGACCAGCACGATGGCACTGTGGGCCGCGATGTAGCCCAGCTTGTTGGCAGCCCCGGCCTTGGCCGCCACCATCCAGCCGATACCGCCGGGCGTCTCGCGCGACTGCAGCTTCACCTTCCAGCCGGAGCCGACCAGCGTCTGGCCGATGCGCCGGGCTGCAACCTCGGGCGTTTCGGCCAGCGATGCCTCAGCCTTGTGAGGGAAAGCCTTCAGGCTCTGCTCGCGGATGTTTTCCTTGAACGACTTCAGATCGACCAGGATCTTGGGCGTGTTGCGGGCAATGCACAGGCTGGTGCTGATCACCAGGAAAGCCAGGATCAGCAGGAACCACCATGCGCTGTAGACGGCAAACAGCTGTGCGGTGGAAAACACCTCGGCCCAGAACGGACCGAACTGATTGACATAGTTGTTGAACGGCTCGTGCTGCTTGACCACCGTGCCGATGACCGACGCGATGCAGATCACCGTCAGCAGTGAAATGGCGAACCGCATGGACGACAGCAGTTCGACGATGTCGCCGACCCACCGGGAGCCGGTGCGCAACTGAAGACCTTCGGTGGATACGCTCATGGGGCTGAGGACGGTGCAACAAAAAAGGGCGCATCCGAGTGGTCCGGATGGCGCCCTGCTATGACGGGAAGCGGGTCTGTCAGTTCAATGCGCGACTGCAAATTTGTTCGACCCTGCACAAACCGGTGCCAACCACCGGATTGTGCGGCAACACATTACCCGCCGCTTATATGACCCCGTGGCCCGAAAGGCTGGTCAGCGCAGACCGGCGATGTAGTCGGCCACTGCCTTGATCTCGCGGTCATTCATCTTGGCCGCCACACCCTTCATCTGGGCATTGTTGCCACGGGTGCCGTCACGGAAGTGGCGCAGCTGGGTCTCGGTGTACTCGGCGTGCTGGCCGGACAGGCGCGGGTACTGCGAAGGGATGCCGGCGCCGTTGGGGCTGTGGCAGCCAGCACAGGCAGAGATCTGCCGGTCGGCAATGCCGCCGCGGTAGATGCGTTCGCCCAGCTTCACCAGCTCCTTGTCGGTGGAAGCGCCGTCCTTGGGGGTCTGGCTGGCCAGCCAGTAGGCAATGTTGCGCATGTCGTCGTCCGACAGGGTCGACGCGAACCCTTGCATGATGGCGTTGGCGCGCTTGCCCGATTTGTATTCCTGAAGCTGCTTGATCAGGTATTCGGGGTGCTGACCCGCCAGCTTGGGGTTGGCCGGGGTGCTGGAGTTGCCGTCTGCTGCGTGGCAGGCGACGCAGACATTGCCGTAAGCCGCCGCACCTTTGGCCAGGTCGGGCTTGGCGGATTGCGCCTGGGCGCTGAAGGACAGCACTGCAGCGGCAGCGGCGCAGAGGAAGGAAACAGGCAATTTCATGACGGGACGGGCGTCGATGCGACGGTTTCGGTTGAAGGTGGGGCCGGGCGACCCCCGGCAAAGCCCGTCGATTTTACAATGCCCCACCGGGAATCCCCCAATGACCCAATACCCTACTCCACCAGAAGCCTCGCCCGATCCCCGGATCACGCACGGTTGGTTGCACACCGCCCGTTTCCTCACCACCGCGCCACAGCTGGAGCACCTGCCGGCACTGGACGTCCCGGAAGTGGCCTTCGTCGGCCGCTCGAACGCCGGCAAGTCGACCTGCATCAACACGCTGACCCAGCAGAAACGGCTGGCATTCGCCTCCAAGACACCCGGCCGGACCCAGAGCATCAACCTGTTTTCGCTGGGCAAGCAGGGCATCACCGATGCGGTGCTGGCCGACCTGCCGGGTTACGGTTATGCCGCCGTGCCTCGCGAAGCCAAGCTGCGCTGGCAGCGGGTCATGGGCAATTACCTGATCACCCGACCCAACCTGGTGGGGATCGTGCTGCTGATCGACCCCCGCCTGGGCCTGACCGAGCTGGACGAGACACTTCTCGAGGTGGTTCGCCCTCGGGTGCAGGAAGGACTGAAGTTCCTGGTGCTCCTCACCAAGTCCGACAAGCTCACCCGGGCCGAAGCCAACAAGGCACTGTCGATCGCGCGACTGCAATCCGGCGGCGGCGAAGCCAGACTGTTCTCGGCCCTCAAGAAACAGGGCCTGGACGAGGTGGCGCAGCTGCTGTGGCAGTGGACCCACCCCGTGACCTCTCCCGATGCGGCGGCAGAACCTGCCACCGTGCCTGAAGACGAACCCCCGGCCCTCGACGAGTGATCGTCCGGCGGGACGGCCCCACCGGAAGCCCGCCATGATCGAAACACGCCAGATCGACCTGCCGCACGGCATCACCTTGAGTTGCCGCATGGCCGGTCAGGCCGGGCGCCCGGTGCTGATGTTCCTGCACGGATTCCCGGAGGCCGCCTTCGTCTGGGACGGCCTGCTGAGCCATTTCTCGAAGCCCGAACATGGCGGCTGGTACTGCGTGGCTCCCAACCTGCGCGGCTTCGAGCGCTCCAGCTCGCCCGACGACGTGAACGCCTACCGGGCCAGGCACCTGGTGCAGGACATCGTCGCCCTGACCGATCTCGTCACCGCCGGCAGCCCGAGCCCGGGCCGCCTGGGTGCACTGATTGCCCACGACTGGGGTGGAGCCGTGGCCTGGACGGTGGCGGCACAGCACCCGGCGCTGATGCAGCAGCTGGTGATCCTGAATGCGCCTCACCCTGGACCTTTCCAGCGCGAACTGGCCCACAACCCGCAACAGCAGGCAGCCAGCCAGTACATGAACTTCCTGGCGCGCACGGACGCGCCGCGTCTGCTGGCCGAAAACGACTTTGCACGCCTCTGGCCCTTCTTCACCAACATGGCGGCCGACAGCGGGCCGCAAGCCTGGTTGACCGATGCGGTGCGCGATCAGTACCGCGAAGTGTGGCGGCTCGGGCTGCACGGCAGCTGCCACTACTACGGCGCGTCGCCACTGCGTCCGCCCACGCCGGCGGACCCGGCAGCCACGGCCGTCCAACTGCCGCCGGACAAGGTCATGGTGCGGGTTCCCACCCGGGTGATCTGGGGCATGGGCGACACCGCCCTGCCACCGGCCCTGCTGGACGGCCTGTCCGCCTGGGTGCCCGATCTGGACGTGGTGCAGGTGCCCGGCGCCACCCACTGGATCGTGCACGAGCAACCCGGCGAAGTCACAAGGCTGATCGCCGAGCGACTGGGGTCCTGAACCGGTCAGCGCACGCCTTCGTAGAGCGAGGGTTCACCCGGCGGGCGCGACTTGAACCGCTTGTGCACCCAGTAGTACTGCTCCGGCATGGCGGCGATGAAGCCTTCCAGCCGCCGGTTCATCAGGGCCGTGTCGGCCTCCACATCGGCCGTCGGGTAGGCATCCCACGCGGGATGCACCACCACCTCGTAGCCCTCGGGGGTGAGCCGGCTGACCACGGGCACCACCTGCGCCCGGGACAGGCGCGCAAACCGCGACAGCGAGGTGAGCGTGGCGGTGGGGACACCGAAGAACGGGACAAAGACCGAATCCCGCGTGCCGTAGTCCATGTCGGGCAGCAGGTACAGGGGCAGGCCGTCACGCAGCGCACTGACCAGCGGCTTGAGGCCCTGGCGCATGGCCACGATGTGCGGATCACCGAAACGCTGTCGGCCCTGGGCCATCCAGCGATCCACGTCCGGGTTGAGCTGTTCGGCATAGATGCCGCAGAAACGGCGCGACAGGTGGGCCGTGATCGCGGTCCAGCCAGCGTCCATGCCCACGAAATGCGGTGCGAACAGCACGGTGGGCCTGTCGCCCTCCAGAGCTCCGAGGTCGCCCTTCAGCACCAGGCGCCGCCGGACCACGGCGGGGCTGGCTTCCCACAACCAGCTGCGGTCCAGCCAGGCCTGCGCGAACAGCACGAAATGCCGCCGCACGGCTGCTTCACGCTCGGCAGCCGGCTGGTCGGGAAAGCAGAGGGCCCAGTTGGTCAGGGCGATCCTGCGCCGGCGGCCGGCCACGGCGTGCAGCACCCGGCCCAGCAGCCATCCCAGTGCCCGGACCCCGTTCAGCGGCAGTAGCGCCAGCAGGCGCATGAAACCCAGACCCAGCCAGTTGGCCAGACCCCCGGGGGCTTTCTGGTGGGCGGACACGGTCGGCTCGGACGACATCAGCGCGGGTTCTTGTAGCGGTCGTAGGACCAGAGGTATTGGGCGGGCGATTCTCGCACCAGCGACTCCATGGCCCGATTGACCAGGGCGGCGGCGGCCTCAGGCTCGTCCGGAAGTGGCTCGGCCAGCGGACGCACATGCACCACGTAGCCCTGCCCTGCCGGCAACCGCTCACCCCAGCTCAGCAGGATGCGGCAGCCGCCGGCCTGGGCCAGGCGGGTGGACAGCGTCATGGTGTAGGCGGGGCGGCCGAAAAAAGGCACCCAGACACCCTGGCCTGCCGGCGGCACCTGATCGGGCAGCAGGCCCACGGCTTCACCGCCCTTCAACGCCCGCATCAGCTGACGGACACCGGCCAGCGACACCGGCGCGGTCTGCAATCCAGGCCGCTGCCGGGCCTGCGCCACCAGATCGCGCAGTGCCGCCAGACGGGGTGGACGGAACAGCACCGTCATCGGACGGCGCGCACCGAAGCGCGCTGCATAGGCCTGGGCCGTGATCTCGAAACAGCCCAGGTGAGGCGTGAGGAAAAGCAGACCGACACCCTCGCTCAAGGCTGCCTCGATGTGCTGCTCGCCATCCCAGCGCACCGGCACCGGGCGGCCCAGCCACAACCGGGGCAGCTCGGCCACCAGCCGCCCGGCCTGGCCCACCGAGGCGATGGCAACCGATCGCCCGTAGCCCGCCTGGGCCGCGTGGTTCAAGAGCCGGCTGCGGTAACGCGACGAGAGCAGGAAACTCAGCCACCCCAGGCCGCTGCCCAGACCGTGCAGGCACCACAGCGGCAGGTGACGCCCGAGGCGGAACAGCAGTGTGAGGAAGGAAGTCACGGTAGTTCTGGTGGCGTGCGGGACGGGACGGCAGCTTGGCCTAAAATCGCGCCATCGCCGAGTTGATGAACTGATTGCGGGGCGATTCACAAATACCGCTAAAGCGTTCGCCGTCTTCTGCAGGACCGGCAACGCCGATCCACCCAACGCAGGAGTTTAAAGACATGGCGAACGATTTCCTCTTCACTTCCGAGTCCGTCTCTGAGGGTCACCCCGACAAGGTGGCCGACCAGATTTCGGACGCCATCCTCGACGCCATCTTCGCCCAGGACCCGCGCTCGCGCGTGGCCGCCGAGACCCTGACCAACACCGGTCTGGTCGTGCTGGCCGGCGAGATCACGACCAATGCGCACGTCGACTACATCCAGGTGGCGCGCGACACCATCAAGCGCATCGGTTACGACAACACCGAGTACGGCATCGACTACAAGGGCTGTGCGGTGCTGGTGGCCTATGACAAGCAGTCCAACGACATCGCCCAGGGCGTGGACCACGCTTCCGACGACCATCTGAACACCGGCGCCGGCGACCAGGGCCTGATGTTCGGCTATGCCTGCGACGAGACGCCCGAGCTGATGCCCGCGCCCATCTACTACGCCCACCGCCTCGTGGAGCGCCAGGCGCAGCTGCGCAAGGATGGCCGCCTGCCGTTCCTGCGCCCGGACGCCAAGAGCCAGGTCACCATGCGCTATGTCGACGGCAAGCCGCACTCGATCGACACCGTGGTGCTGTCCACCCAGCACAGCCCCGACCAGAGCGAGACCGCCACCAAGCTCAAGGCCAGCTTCTATGAAGCGGTGATCGAGGAAATCATCAAGCCGGTGCTGCCCAAGGAGTGGATCCAGAACACCCGCTACCTGGTCAACCCGACCGGCCGTTTCGTCATCGGCGGTCCGCAGGGCGACTGTGGCCTGACCGGCCGCAAGATCATCGTGGACACCTACGGCGGTGCCTGCCCTCACGGCGGCGGCGCCTTCTCGGGCAAGGACCCGTCCAAGGTGGACCGCTCGGCGGCTTACGCCGCCCGCTATGTCGCCAAGAACGTGGTGGCCGCCGGTCTGGCCCGCCAGTGCCAGGTGCAGGTGGCCTACGCCATCGGCGTGGCCAAGCCCATGAACATCACGGTCTACACCGAAGGCACCGGCGTGATCCCGGACGCCGAGATCGCCCAGCTGGTGGAGGCCCATTTCGACCTCCGCCCGAAGGGCATCATCCAGATGCTGGACCTGCTGCGGCCCATCTACAGCAAGACCGCCGCTTATGGCCACTTCGGTCGTGAGGAGCCGGAATTCACCTGGGAGCGGACCGACAAGGCGCAAATCCTGCGTGAAGCGGCCGGCCTGAAGTAAAGAGCAAACACTCACTCATGCACAAGCCCTGCGGCAATCCCGCAGGGCTTTTTTGCGTACTGTCCCCACAAGGGTGGACTGAAGTTTCGGCGGGCCGGGTCGATACGTAAGGGACAACGCGTCATCGCATCCCCGATCCCCCAGGAGGCCCGCCCATGGACACCGACCGCAGCACCGCCGCCATGGCGCCCGAGAGTCTGCTGCGCAGCATCACCGACCGCATCCCGGCACGGCTGACCTATTACGACCGGGACCTGGTGTGCCGCTTTGCCAACATCGCCCACGCCGCCAGCTATGGCTGTCAGCCCGACGAGCTGCTCGGACGGCACATGAGCGAGATCGTCGATCCGGACGTGATGGCCGAGATCCTGCCCCGGGTCGCCGACGCCCTGAGCGGCCAGCCACAGCGTTTCGAGGCGGTGCGGCGCGATGTGGACGGATCGGAGCACTTCTACGAAATCCGCTACGTGCCCGACACGCGCGGCAGCGAGGTGGCCGGCATCTTCATCGAGCTGCACGACATCAGCGACCGCAAACGCACCGAAGAGCTGGTGCTCAATGCCAACCAGGAGCTGGAGGAACGGGTGCGCGAACGCACCGCCGAGCTGTATGCCAGCGAGCAGCGCTACCGGCTGATGGTGTCTGCCATTCAGGACTACTGCGTCTATTTCGTCGATGCCGAGGGCCACATCACCGAATGGACGGACAGCGCGCAACGGCTGCACGGCCACACCCGCCGCCAGATCGAGGGACTGCACTTCGAGGTGCTGATGAGCACCCTCAACAATGGCGAGGACGAAACCGATGCACCACAGGTGCTGCGCCTGGCGAAAGCCCACGGCCAGTGGGAGAGCCGGGGCTGGCGGCTGCGTTCCGACGGTTCGCGCTTCTGGGCCAACACCATCCTGACCGCGCTGCGCAACGAGCAGGGCGTGCTGCAGGGCCTCTCCTGCATCACGCGCGACATGACGGCCGCCAAGAGCCTGGAGGACGTCATGAACGACCTCAACCGCGAGCTCGAAAAGCGGGTGGCCGAGCGGACCCGCCAGCTGGTGGCCGCCAACAAGGACCTGGACGTGTTCTCGCACATGGTCTCGCACGATCTGCGCGCGCCGCTGCGGCACATCACCAGCTTCGTGTCACTGCTCCAGGAGCATGTCGGCGATGGTGGCGACACCACCTCGAAGCAATACCTGGGCTCGATCGCCAAGTCCAGCAAGCGCATGGGTCTCATGATCGAAGGCCTGCTTGAATACGCACGGCTGGGCCGGGTGACCGTGGAGCAACATGCCGTGCCCATGACGCAGCTGCTGCGCGGCATCCTGGTGCACCTGCAGCAGGAACACCGCGAACGCCACATCGAATGGGTGATCGACGACGAGCTGCCGGTACTCCTGGGCGACGCCATGATGCTGGCCCAGGCCTTCGGACACCTGCTCGACAACGCCGTGAAGTTCACCCGCAAGACCGAGAAGCCCCGCATCGAGCTGGGGTGGCAGATCAACCCGGTGGGGGGACGGATGTTCTACATCCGCGACAACGGCGCCGGGTTCGACATGACCAAGGCGCACAACCTGTTCGTGATGTTCCAGCGCCAGCACCACTCGATGGACTTTGAGGGCACCGGCACCGGGCTTTCGCTGACCCAGCGCATCATCGAACGGCACGGCGGCCGCATCTGGTGCGAGTCGTCGCCGGGCCGTGGCTGCACTTTCTACTTCACCCTGCCCTGTGCGGAGGCCGAGCCCACCATGCGGTTCTCGGCATCGGCACTGGCCGAGCTGTCGGTCTGAAAAACGCCGCGGCGCCGGATAATCCGGCGCCTATGCCAAGCACTTCCCTTTTCCGACTGGACGGGCGCGTCGCGCTGGTCACCGGTGCGGCCCGCGGGCTGGGCCGCGCGATGGCCGGCGGCCTGATCGATCACGGTGCCCGCGTCTGGCTGGCCGGACGTGATGCGGATGCGCTGTCCCAGGCCGCTGCCGAGCTCGGTCCGGCTGCCGTGGCCTGTCCGCTGGACGTGAGTGATCTGGATGCAACCACCAGCGCCCTGCAGCGCCTGCTGCTGCAGGAGGGCCGGCTCGACGTGCTGATCAACAACGTGGGGCAGCGCCGCCGTGCGCCGCTGGGCGAACTGCCCGCACAGGCCTTGCGCGAGCTGATGGAAGTGAACCTGGTGTCGGCCTGGCACCTGTGCCGCGAAGCGGCCGGGATCATGGAACAGCAGGGCTCCGGCAGCATCATCAACGTGACCTCGATTGCCGGACCGATCGCCCGCGCCGGCGATGCGGCCTACACCACCTCCAAGGGCGCCCTGGCTGCCATGACCCGGGCCCTGGCGGCCGAACTCGGGCCGAAGGGCATGCGGGTGAATGCCATCGCACCGGGCTTCTTCGCGACGGAAACCAACGCTGCCATGGTGGCCGATGCCGACATCCAGGACTGGCTGACCCGCCGCAGCTCGCTGGGCCGCTGGGGACAGCCCGCAGAGGTGGCGGGCGCAGCGGTGTTCCTGGCGTCGGACGCTTCGGGCTACATCACCGGCCACACGCTGGCCGTGGACGGCGGTTACCTGGCTCATTTCTGAGCCAGGCCCGCACGCCGACTCAGGACTTGCGGCCCAGGCGGTGCTCGATCTCGCCGACGATGCCGCGGCGGAAGGCCAGCACGCACACCACGAAGGTCAGGCCCATGATGATCGACACCATGGAGCCCAGGTCGGCCAGGTAGTTCTGCATGGTCACGATGATGGCGGCACCCAGGGCCGGACCCAGGATGGTGCCCATGCCGCCGAGCAGCGTCATCAGCACCACCTCGCCCGACATCTGCCAGCTGACGTCGGTCAGCGTGGCAATGCCGAAGGCGATCGATTTGGTCGCCCCGGCCATGCCGGCGATGGTGCCGGACAGCACAAAGGCCAGCAGCTTGTAGCGGTCGACGTTGTAGCCCAGCGAAAGGGCACGCGGCTCGTTTTCACGCACCGACTTCAGCACCTGACCGAACGGCGAGTGGATGATCCGGTAGATCAGCGCAAAGCCGAACAGGAACACGGCGGCCACCACGTAATACATGGCGGTGTCGCTGGCCAGATCGATCACCCCGAACAGCTTGCCGCGCGGGATGCTCTGGATGCCGTCCTCCGCATAGGTGAACGGCGCCTGCACGCAGATGAAATAGATCATCTGCGACAGCGCCAGCGTCACCATCGCGAAGTAGATGCCCTGCCGCCGCACTGCCAGCCAGCCGGTGACGATCGCGATCACGGTGGCACACAGGGTGCCGGCAATGATGGACAGCTCGGGTGTGAGTCCCCAGACCTTGGCCGCATGGCCCGACACGTAAGCGGCAAAGCCGAAGAACATGGCGTGGCCGAAGGACAGCAGGCCGGTGAAGCCGATCAGCAGGTTGAAGGCGCAGGCGAACAGCGCGAAGCACAACACCTTCATCAGGAAGATCGGGTAGCCCACGAACGGGGCGACCAGAAGCGCCGCGAACAGGACGCTGTAGAGGATTCGGGTCTTGGACATCATTTCTCGCGACCGAACAGGCCCGCCGGACGGAACATCAGAACAATGACCATGATGATGAACACCACGGTCGAGGACAGCTCGGCATAGAAGACCTTGGTCAGGCCCTCGATCAGCCCCAGCACCAGACCGGTCAGGATGGACCCCAGGATGGAGCCCATGCCGCCGATCACCACCACCGCGAACACGATGATGATGATGTTCGAGCCCATCAGCGGGCTGACCTGGTAGATGGGTGCGGCCATCACGCCGGCCAGGCCGGCCAGGCCCACGCCGAAGGCGTAGGTCATGGTGACCATCAGCGGCACGTTGATGCCGAAGGCCTTCACCATGTTGGGGTTCTCGGTGCCGGCGCGCAGGTAGGCGCCCAGCTTGGTCTTCTCGATCACGAACCAGGTGGCCAGGCAGACGAACACCGCCGCAAAGATCACCCAAGCCCGGTACTTGGGCAGGAACATGAAGCCCAGGTCGAAGCCGCCCCGGAAAATTTCAGGCAGTTCGTAGGGCAGGCCCGACGAACCATAGAACTCGCGGAACACGCCCTCCAGCAGCAGGGCCAGGCCGAAGGTCAGCAGCAGGCCGTAGAGGTGGTCCAGCCCATGCAGCCAGCGCAGCATGGTCTTTTCGATCAGCACACCGATGATGCCCACGCCGATGGGTGCCAGGATCAGCGCGAACCAGTAGTTCACGCCGGCATAGTTGAGCAGCATCCAGGCGAAGAACGCCCCGGTCATGTAAAGCGCACCGTGCGCAAAGTTGACGATGTTGAGCATGCCGAAGATGACGGCCAGGCCCAACGAGAGAAGTGCGTAAAAAGAACCGTTGACCAGCCCCAGCATGAGTTGCCCCATGAAGGCCGCCGTCGGTACGCCAAAGATCTGGTCCATTGCAGTCCGTTGAATGAGGACGGGCCGTGACCTGCACGGCCCGTCTGTTCGGCTCGGTGATTCAGGCCGGCATCAGCCGGCCTTCACCATCACTTCTTGATGGCAGCGCAGCGGCTCTGGGCCAGCGGCTGGAAGGCGTCGTCGCCCTTGATGGTGCCCTTCAGGTTGTAGTAGTCCCAGGCGCCCTTGGACTCGGACGGCTTCTTGACCTGGAACAGGTACATGTCGTGCACCATGCGGCCGTCTTCGCGGATCTTGCCGCCCTTGGCGAACATGTCGTTGATCGGCATTTCCTTCATCTTGGCCATCACGGCGGCGGTGTCGTCGGTGCCGGCGGCCTGCACAGCCTTCAGGTAGTGCATCGTGGCCGAGTAGACCGACGCGTGGTTGGAGTTCGGTTTGCGGTTGTTCATGACCTTGCCGAACTTGTCAGCCCAGGCCCGGGTCTCGGCGTTGAGGTCCCAGTACCAGCCTTCGGTCAGGTACAGACCTTGCGCGGTGTTCAGGCCGATGGCGTGCACGTCGGTCAGCAGCATCAGCAGGGCAGCCAGGTTCTGCTTGCGGGTGAT
Organism: uncultured Hydrogenophaga sp.; assembly: GCF_958439165.1. Lineage (GTDB taxonomy): Bacteria > Pseudomonadota > Gammaproteobacteria > Burkholderiales > Burkholderiaceae_C > Hydrogenophaga. The sequence continues at coordinate 91,444 of NZ_OY288118.1, forward strand.
GCCGAACTCGGCGGCGGCCTTGATGCTGTTGACGGTGTCGCCGCCGGCATTGGCCAGACCGACCACCTTGGCGCCCGAGGTCTGGGCCTGCAGCAGGAAGGACGAGAAGTCGCTGGTGCCCAGCGGATGACGCACGGCACCGCTCACCTTGCCGCCCGAGGTGCGAACCACTTCGCTGGTGTCCTTTTCCAGGGAATGGCCGAAGGCATAGTCGGCGGTCAGGAAGAACCAGCTGTCGCCGCCGTCCTTCACGATGGCCTTGCCCACCACGTTGGACAGGGCGATGGTGTCCATCAGGTAGTGGATGCCGTTGGCGGGCGCGCAGTCTTCGTTGGTCAGGCGGGCGGTGGCTGCACCGGTGGTGATGGTGATCTTGTTCTTTTCCTTGGCCAGGGCCTGCACGGTCAGGGCCACGGCCGAGTTCAGGTTCTCCACCGAGATGTCCACGCCGTCGCGGTCGAACCACTGCTGGGCCACGTTCTTGGCGACGTCGGGCTTGTTCTGGTGGTCGGCGTTGACCACCACGATGTCCTTGCCGAACATCTTGCCGCCGAAGTCCTGCACGGCCAGCCGCGCAGCAGCCACGGCACCGGGGCCGCCGTAGTCGGCGTACAGGCCGGACATGTCGGTCAGCACGCCGATCTTGACGGCATCACCCGAGAGCTTGCCCTGCTGGGCCATGGCGAAGGGAGCACCGCCGGCCAGAACGGTGGCGATGGCAGCGGCAATCAGTTTGCGTTTCATGTCTTGTCTCCAGATGAAAAGAAGGCGTCAGACGCCCAGATACTCGCGCAGCATGTCTGCCTTGCTTTCGAGTTCGTTCTTGGCCACGGTGGCCACGATCTGGCCGTGTTCCATGACGTAGTGACGATCGGCCAGCGGTGCAGCAAAACGGAAGTTCTGCTCCACCAGAATGATGGTCAGGCCCTTGGCCTTGAGGGCCCGGATCACCCGGCCCAGGGTCTGCACGATGACGGGGGCCAGGCCCTCGGTGATCTCGTCGAGCAGCAGCACCTTGGCACCGGTGCGCAGGATGCGGGCCATGGCCAGCATCTGCTGCTCGCCACCGGACAGGCGCGTGCCCTGGCTGTTGCGGCGCTCCTTGAGGTTGGGGAACATCTCGTAGATTTCCTCCACGCTCATGCCGCCTTCGCCGACCTTGGGCGGCAGCATCAGGTTCTCCTCGCAGCTGAGCGACGAGAAGATGCCCCGCTCTTCCGGGCAATAGCCCAGACCCAGGCGGGCGATGCGGTTGGTCGGCATGTTGATCGTCTCGACGCCGCCGATCTGGATCGATCCGGTGCGCTTGCCCACCAGGCCCAGGATGGACTTGATGGTGGTGCTGCGGCCCGCGCCGTTGCGGCCCAGCAGCGTGATCAGTTCACCCTCGTACAGCTCGAAGTTGACGCCGTGCAGGATGTGCGATTCGCCATACCAGGCATCGAGCCCGGAGACTTTCAGCAGGGGCTGTTTCATGCGGTCTCCTCGGTCGTGCCCACATAGGCTTCCAGCACCCGCGGGTCCTTGGACACCGTCTCGTAGGGACCTTCGGCCAGCACGCTGCCACGCGCCAGCACGGTGATGGTGTCGGACAGGTTGGACACCACATTCATGTTGTGTTCCACCATCAGCACGGTGCGGTTGGCCGCCACCTTGCGGATCAGCTCGACCACGCGGCCCACGTCCTCGTGACCCATGCCCTGGGTGGGTTCGTCCAGCAGCATCAGCTCGGGATCGAGGGCCAGGGTGGTGGCGATCTCCAGCGCGCGCTTGCGGCCATACGGCAGGTTGACCGTCACGGTGTCGGCGAAGCTGCCGAGATCGACCTCGTCGAGCAGCTCCCGGGCGCGGTCGTTCAGCTTGTAGAGCGACGATTCCGGCTTCCAGAAATGAAAGCTGGTGCCCAGCTGGCGCTGCAGGCCGATGCGCACGTTCTCCAGCACGGTCAGGTGAGGAAAGACGGCGGAGATCTGGAACGAGCGGACCATGCCGTCACGCGCCACATCGGCCGCTTTCAGCGCCGTGATGTCCTGACCCTTGTAGAAGATCTGGCCCGAGCTGACCGCCAGGAACTTGGTCAGCAGGTTGAACACCGTCGTCTTGCCGGCACCGTTCGGACCGATGAGGGCATGGATCGAACCGCGCTTGACGCGCAGGTTCACCTTGTCGACAGCCACAAAGCCTTTGAACTCGCGGGTGAGATCCCGCGTTTCGAGGATGTATTCGTTGCTCATGGATTCCGGTCGTCCATGCGGGCCATAGGCACCGGATGGATAGTGTGTGGGGTATGCAGCCCATTGTTAGCAAACTAACAAAGCGGCACCACTAGGGAATCCACCCGGGCGCAGTCGCAGGCAGGACAAGCGTCCACCCCCGGTTTTTCACCGCCCGGGCCTTGAAAACCCCCCATCCCACCCTTATCATTAGCACTCGCTGGAGATGAGTGCTAACACGCACACAGCTCCCTCGACCCGGCCTGCTGGCCGGCTCCAGCCTCCATTCCAACCCGTTCCCTATCAGGAGATGCAATGAAACTTCGTCCTCTCGCCGATCGCGTGATCGTCAAGCGCATTGACAGCGAAACCAAGACCGCCTCCGGCATCGTCATCCCCGACGCCGCCGCCGAGAAGCCCGACCAGGGCGAGGTGCTGGCCGTCGGCCCGGGCAAGACGAACGACAAGGGCGAGACCAAGGCCCTGACCGTCAAGGTCGGCGACCGCGTGCTGTTCGGCAAATACAGCGGCCAGACCGTCAAGGTCGACGGCGACGAGCTGCTGGTCATGAAGGAAGACGACCTGTTCGCAGTCGTCGAGAAGTAATCCTTCTCGCCCTCATTCACCCCCATTCACTGAATACGGAGAAATCAACATGGCAGCAAAAGACGTCATTTTCGGCGGCGAAGCCCGCGCACGCATGGTTGAAGGCGTGAACATCCTGGCCAATGCGGTCAAGGTGACCCTGGGCCCGAAAGGCCGCAACGTGGTGCTCGAGCGCTCCTTCGGCGCCCCCACCGTGACCAAGGACGGCGTGTCCGTGGCCAAGGAGATCGAGCTCAAGGACAAGCTCCAGAACATGGGCGCCCAGATGGTCAAGGAAGTGGCTTCCAAGACCTCCGACAACGCCGGTGACGGCACCACCACCGCCACCGTGCTGGCCCAGGCCATCGTGCGCGAAGGCATGAAGTACGTGGCCGCCGGGATGAACCCGATGGACCTGAAGCGCGGCATCGACAAGGCTGTGGAAGCCCTGATCGCCGAGCTGAAGAAGGCCTCCAAGCCCACCACCACCAGCAAGGAAATTGCCCAGGTCGGCTCCATCTCCGCCAACAGCGACTCCAGCATCGGCGAGATCATCGCCAATGCCATGGACAAGGTCGGCAAGGAAGGCGTGATCACCGTTGAAGACGGCAAATCGCTGCAGAACGAGCTGGATGTCGTCGAAGGCATGCAGTTCGACCGCGGCTACCTGTCGCCCTACTTCATCAACAACCCCGAGAAGCAGGCTGCCCTGCTGGACAACCCCTTCGTGCTGCTGTACGACAAGAAGGTGTCCAACATCCGTGACCTGCTGCCCACCCTGGAGCAGGTTGCCAAGGCCGGCCGCCCGCTGCTGATCATTGCCGAAGACGTCGAAGGCGAAGCCCTGGCGACCCTGGTGGTCAACACCATCCGCGGCATCCTGAAGGTCGTGGCCGTCAAGGCCCCTGGCTTCGGCGACCGTCGCAAGGCCATGCTGGAAGACATCGCCATCCTGACCGGTGGCAAGGTGATCGCCGAAGAAGTCGGCCTGACCCTCGAGAAGGTGACCCTGGCCGACCTGGGCCAGGCCAAGCGCATCGAAGTGGGCAAGGAAAACACCACCATCATCGACGGCGCCGGCGCTGCCGCTGACATCGAAGCCCGCGTGAAGCAGATCCGCGTGCAGATCGAGGAAGCCACCTCCGACTACGACCGCGAGAAGCTGCAGGAACGCGTGGCCAAGCTGGCCGGCGGCGTGGCCGTCATCAAGGTCGGTGCTGCCACCGAAGTCGAGATGAAGGAGAAGAAGGCCCGCGTGGAAGACGCCCTGCACGCCACCCGCGCTGCAGTGGAAGAAGGCATCGTGGCCGGCGGCGGCGTGGCTCTGCTGCGTGCCCGCCAGGCGGCTGGCGAGATCAAGGGTGCCAACCCTGACCAGGACGCCGGCATCAAGCTGGTGCTCAAGGCCATCGAAGCCCCGCTGCGCGAGATCGTGGCCAACGCCGGTGGCGAGCCGAGCGTGGTGGTCAACGCCATCCTGGCCGGCAAGGGCAACCACGGCTTCAACGCCGCCAACGACACCTACGGCGACATGATCGAGATGGGCATCCTGGACCCCACCAAGGTGACCCGCACCGCGCTGCAGAACGCCGCTTCCGTGGCCAGCCTGATGCTGACCACCGAGTGCATGGTGGCCGAGGCCCCGAAAGATGACGCTCCGGCCATGCCGGGTGGCGGTATGGGTGGCATGGGCGACATGGGCGGCATGGGCATGTAATCGGCCCGGCCCCTCAAAGGCAAAAAGCCCCGCGAGCGATCGCGGGGCTTTTTTTCGTCTGTTCGACGAGAGGCCGGTCAGCCCATCATGGCTTCCAGCTTGAGCGTGTCGGCGACGAAGGCACGGATGCCTTCGGCCAGCTTCTCGGTGGCCATGGCGTCCTGGTTGAGGGCAAAACGGAAGGCGGCCTCGTCGTACTGGACGAAATCGATGTCCAGGCTGTTGGCAGCCTGCGGGTCCAGCGCACGGCCCAGCGGTGCTTCGCTGGCCTGCAGCTGGGCCAGCAGCTCGGGGCTGATGGTCAGCAGGTCGCAGCCCGCCAGTGCCGTGATCTGTCCCACGTTGCGGAAGCTGGCGCCCATCACCTCGGTGGCCACGCCAAACTTTTTGTAGAAGGCGTGGATGCGGCGCACCGACTGCACACCGGGGTCGTTGGGGCCGGCCATGGCGGCCTCGTCCCAGGACACGCCGGCCTGCTTCTTGTACCAGTCGTAAATGCGGCCCACGAACGGCGAGATCAGCTGCACCTTGGCCTGACCGCAGGCCACCGCCTGACAGAACGAGAACAGCAGGGTGAGGTTGGTGTGGATGCCGTCGCGCTCCAGGCGTTCGGCGGCCTGGATGCCTTCCCAGGTGGCGGCAATCTTGATCAGCACCCGGTCGACGTGCACGCCCTGCCCCTGGTACAGATCGATCAGACGGCGGGCCCGGGTCACCGTGGCCTCGGTGTCGAAACTCAGGCGCGCATCGACCTCGGTCGAGACCCGACCCGGGATGTGCTTCAGGATCTCGCAACCGAACCGCACCAGCAGGTGGTTCATGACCTCGTCCTGGCCCAGATGGCGGTAGCGCGTCAGTGCGTCGGACAGCAGAGGCGCGTATTCCGGCTTCTGGACCGCCTTGAGGATCAAGGAGGGGTTGGTGGTGGCGTCGCGGGGAGCAAACGCAGCGATCTGGTGAAAGTCGCCGGTGTCGGCCACGACGGTGGTGAACTGTTTGAGGGCATCGAGCTGATTCATGCCGCGATTATGCGGGGGTCAGGTAATAAAATTACGCATCTCCACGTAACCTGCCCACCCTCATGCTCGATCGCATCAAGGCATCGCTGCCATCGCTGGCTCCCGCAGAACAGAGGGTCGGCAAACTGGTGCTGCTGGACCCGCGAAGTTTCGCCAGCCTGCCGGTCTCCGAACTGGCCGAGCGGGCCCATGTCAGCAAGCCGACCGTGGTGCGCTTCTGCCGCAGCATGGGCTACGACGGCCTGTCCGATTTCAAGCTCAAGCTGGCCGGCACGGTGAGCGAAGGCGTGCCCTTCATCCACCGCAGCGTGGACGTGGACGACAAGACCAGCGACGTGCTGGTCAAGGTCATCGACAACACCGTGGCCGCCTTCCTGAAGTACCGCAACGACGCTTCCACGCATGCCATCGAGCGCGCGGTGGACGCCCTCATGGCAACCTACCGCAGCCGGGGCCGCATCGAATTCTTCGGCGCGGGCAACTCGGGCATCGTGGCGCAGGACGCGCAGCACAAGTTCTTTCGCCTGGGCATCAATGCCATCGCCTACAGCGACGGCCACATGCAGGTCATGAGCGCCTCGCTGCTGGGGGCAGGCGATTGCGTGGTGATCGTCTCCAACTCCGGCCGCACGCGGGACCTGATGGACGCCGCCGACATCGCGCGCCAGCACGGGGCCACCGTCATCACCATCACGGCCAGCGGCTCGCCCCTGGCCAATGCCGGCCACATCCATCTGGCGGCCGATCATCCGGAAGGCTACGACCGCTACAGCCCCATGACCTCGCGCCTGCTGCACCTCATGATCATCGACGTGCTGGCCACCTGCGTGGCGCTGCGCATCGGCGGTCAGCAGCTGCAGCCGTTGCTCAAGGAAATGAAGAACAACCTGCGCAGCAAGCGCTACACCTGAGCGCCACGGCCGCAGCCGTCAGGCGGTCTGCAGCGGCAGGCCGTGCTCGATCAGGCTGGCGTGCAGGGCTGCGCCCAACGGCAGCACTTCATCGTTGAAGTCGTAGCGGCTGTTGTGCAGGAAGCAGCTGCCGATGCCGTTCTCGGCGCCCTGCCCCAGGCGCAGATAGGCCCCGGGCTTGACCTGCAGCATGAAGGAGAAGTCCTCCGCGCCCATGCTCGGGTCCATGGCCCGATCCACATGCTCGTGGCCGACCAGCTTCTGCGCCACGTCGGCTGCAAAGCGGGCCTCGTCGCGGGTGTTGATGGTGGCCGGGTAGATGCGCTCGTACTTCACATGGGCCGAGGCGCCCAGACCCAGCGCCACACCCGAACACACCTCGTTCAGGCGCCGCTCCACCATGGCCTGTACCTCCGGGTTGAAGGTACGCACCGTGCCGACCAGTGTGGCCTTGCCCGGAATCACGCTGAACGCGCCCAGATCGCCGGCCTGCATGGCGCACAGGCTGATCACAGCGCTGTCGATCGGCCGGATGTTGCGCGAGACGATGCTCTGCACCGCCGTGATGATGTGCGCGGCCACCAGCACCGGGTCCACCGTCTGGTACGGGTGCGCACCATGGCCGCCCTTGCCGCTGATCTCGATGGTGATGCGGTCGGCCGAGGCCATCATCGGCCCCGGGTTGATGCCGATGCTGCCGGGACGCATCTGCGGCCAGTTGTGCATGGCAAACACCGACTGCACCGGAAATCGCTCGAACAGACCGTCTTCGATCATGGCCTTGGCGCCGGCGAACCCTTCTTCACCCGGCTGGAATATCAGCACCGCCGTGCCGTCGAAGTTGCGCGTCTCGGCCAGGTAGCGCGCGGCACCGATCAGCATGGCGGTGTGGCCGTCATGGCCGCAGCCGTGCATCAGGCCGGGTTTCGTGGATTTCCAGGCGAACTCGTTGGCCTCGGCCATGGGAAGGGCGTCCATGTCGGCCCGCAAGCCGATCATGCGCGTGCCCTGCCCGCGCCCCTTGATGGTGGCCACCACACCGGTACGGCCGATGCCGGTGTGGACATCGTCCACGCCGCAGACCTTCAGCGTCTCGACCACCCGACGCGAGGTGTAGTGCTCCTCGAAACCCAGTTCGGGATGCGCATGCAGTTCCCTGCGCAGTGCGGTGAGCTCGGGGTGGAATGCAGCAATGTGCGCAAAAGCGCGGCTGTGGGCCTTGATGCGGTTCAGTGCCATGGCGCGTGCGGATCAGGGTGACTTGGGCTGAAGGCTGAGCGCGCCGTACCAGGCGGTCAGGCGGCTGCGGGTGTTGTCGGTGTCGGTCATCAGTGCGATACCCACCAGCGGCCCAGGTTCCTCGCCAAAAACCATCCGGTAATCGGCCTGCACATCGCGCACATGGTCTCGCCACTGCTGCAGGTGCGTGGTGCCGGTGTCGAGCACCAGCTTGCGGATGCGGTCGGAGCGCGGATTGAAGACCACCGACTCGACGGGGTGCTGAGCGCTCCAGACGTAGGCCAGCGTCGCATAGGGCAGGGGCTCCCCCGTGAGCAACTGCGTCAGGTCGGAGAGCCGATGCTGGCGTGCAGTCCAGCGTGACCGGTCGCCCTCGAACGCCAGCAGGACCCCCACGGGCGAGTCCGACCGGTCGATGTGGGCCAAGTCGCCCTCCTGGGGCAGGCCATCGACGCGCCAGCTCAGGCGAAGCTGCATCGGACCAGTCAATCCTTCATCAACGCTGGACACGCGCTGGCGCAGGATGCTCACCGATGTGTCGGCCTGCACCCGCAGCGCCTGGCGACCATCGATCTGCGCCTGCTCGAACGGAACATACCGCTTGCTCGGCAACGGGAAAGGCTGCCAGACCAGTCCGCTCCAGGGTGTCGACAGCAGTCGGGCCTGTGCAGTGTCCGACGACGGCGACACCTCCAGTGCACTCTGGCAACCCGCCAGCAACAGCAGCAGACCGGAGAACAGGACGCATCGCCAGGTCGCTGACGCAGGCAACATGGTTCGGAGATTCATTCGGCAGGGAAAGGTCAGGACTTCGTGCAGATGCAAACCTACATTGTCCTTCCCAACCTCACTCCCAAGGAGTTTTCATGCGCAAGTTCCTGATCTCAGCCCTGTTGTCCATTGCCAGCCTGTCGTGCCTGGCCGGCGTCGACGTCAACAAGGCCAGCGCCGCCGACCTCGACAGCATCAAGGGCGTCGGCCCGGGCACCTCCACAAAAATCATCGAGGCCCGCAAGACCGCGCCCTTCAAGGATTGGAGCGATCTCGTGAAGCGCGTACCCGGCATTGCCGAGAAACGGGCCGTGCAGCTTTCGGCCCAAGGCCTGACGGTGAACGGGGAAAGCTTCAAGCCCGCCTACACCCAGGCCGTGGCGAAACCGGCCGATCGCAAGGCCGCATCCAACCAGGCGGCACCGGCGACCGGTTCGCGCTGACCCGCCCACTTTTCAATCGGCCATAAAAAAACCCACCGCTTACGCGGTGGGTTTTTTGCTTCAGAGGATGTACTGACTCGCGTCAGCGCATCGATCAGAAAGCGTGGCTGACGCCAGCGAAGTACTGGGTGGTCTTGTTGAAGTTGGCGTTGCCGGTGAAGGTCTGCTTGGTGCTGGTAGCGCCGACGTAGGTGAAGGTGCGCTTGGACAGGGCGTACTTCACGGCCAGCGAGAAGCCTTTGGTCTCGTTGTTGTCGGCGTTGTTCAGCTCGACCTGCGACTTGGCATAACCCAGAGCGGCGGACAGGTTTGCACCGAACGGCACTTCCACGCCCACGTTCCACTCGTCAGCGGTGGCTTCGCCCACAGCGGTGCTGGAGGTGGCCTTGACGGTGTTGTAACCAGCCAGCAGCTTGGCCACGCCCAGGTCGTAAGAACCGTTGATCAGGGTGTAGGTGCGCTTGGTGTCGGTCACACCGGCCAGCAGAGCGGACAGGCTGGACGCGTCGGCATAGATGGTGCCGGCGCCGGCGCCGTCTTTCTCCACTTGGTAGGCCAGGCCAGCAGCGATCGGGCCGTTGGCGTAGTTCAGGCTGACGGAAGTCAGGCTGGAGGCCTTGGCGGTAGCGGTCTTGTCTTCGCCGAAAGCGTAAGCACCAGCGGCCGAGAAGCCGGAGAAGCTGGGGGTGTTGTAGCGGATGCCGTTGCTGGTGCGGTCGAAGTAGCCTTCCCAGTTCAGGAAGGAAGCTGCGAAGTTGGCGTTGAAGGTGTCGTTGATCAGAGCGCGGGTATCGTCGTACGGGGTCCAGACGCGACCCAGCTGCACTTCACCGAAACCACCGGACAGGCCAACCCAAGCTTGACGGTCGCCCAGGCTCGAGGGCTGCGGCTGGTCGGCGCGAATCGAGGTCTCGATCTGGAAGTTGGCCTTCAGACCGCCACCCAGATCTTCGGTGCCCTTGAAGCCCAGACGGCTGGTGGCGAAACCTTCGTTGCCGCCCATCTTGCCGAAGCTGCCGGCGCTGCCAGCCTGGGTGGAGGACTTCTCGTTACCAACCCACACGTCGACCAGGCCGTACACGGAAACGCTGGACTGGGCCATGGCGGCGCCGGAGGCGGCCAGAACGGCCAGAGCGATCAGGGACTTTTTCATGGATGACTTCCTTTTGGAGTTCTGCAACACAGGCGTTGCAGGTTGATGAAACTGACGGCGAATCTTAGAGCGGGCGACGGCAACCACTACGGGTATGCCCTCGAAATTACCGCGATTCGTTGCGGTGCAGCAACAAAAAAGCCCGACGCTTCCGCGCCGGGCCTTGATTCAGACTGCTGGACTGCTTTCCGGAGAAAGCAGGTCGGCAGATCAGAAGGTGTGGCTGATGCCGATGTTGTAGCCGGTAGAACGGCCGTTGGCTGCGCCGGTGGTGGCGGGGCCGGTCAGCACCAGGTTGGCGTTGTTCTTGTTCTTCAGGGAAGCCACGGTGGCGTACACAGCGGTGCGCTTGGACAGGTCGTAGATGTAACCCAGGGCGAACTTCGACACCTTCGGATCGGTGGCCAGGGCGGTCACGTCGATCTTGGTGTTGTTGTAAGCGGCGCGCAGGCGGCCGGGGCCGACGGGAGCAACGACGCCGATTTCATAGTTGGTGATCTTGGCGAGCGGAGCACCGGTGGCCTGGACACTGGCCTTCTCCTGGCCGAAGTTGGCCATCACGCGTGCCACGCCGAAGTTGTACGACACGCCGCCGACGACCGACTTGTGGGCGGCCGAGGTGGTCAGGCCCAGGATGGGGGTGGAGGTAGCAGGTGCAGTGAAGGTCAGAGCAGCGCCGCCGTCGGTGTCGCTGTAGGCCAGTTCGGCGCCCAGCGGGCCGGCCGAGTAGTTCAGGCGCAGGCCCATGCTGCGACCAGCGTTGTTGGCGCCGGCCACTTCATCGAACACGTACTGGGCATGGCCCTGGAAGCCGGCGATGCGCGGGCTGCTGTAGGTGATGGAGTTGTTGTTCCAGATCGGGTTGGTCTGGCCGGTGGCGCCGTGGGCGTTCACGCGGTTGATGAAGCCGAAGCCGTTGCCCACGCCGCCAGTGCCGAACGGGGAGAACAGGAAGCCCGACCAGAAGGTGGTCGAGTATTCGCGACCAAGGCGAATTTCACCGAAGCCGCCGGAAAGGCCGACCCAGGCGCCACGATCACCGACGGAGGAAGCAGCAGGCGCATCAGCAGCGAGGCTGGTCTCGATCTGGAAGTTGGCCTTGAGACCGCCACCCAGATCTTCCGTGCCACGGAAACCCAGACGGTTGGTGGTCATGTTGCTGCTGGTCAGGCCCGTGTTGTCGGTGCCGGTGCCGCTGTTGCTGATGTCGGTGAAGCCGACGTCGACCACACCGTAGATGGTGACGCTGGACTGGGCCATGGCAGCGCCGGTGGCTGCAACGGCGGCCAGGGCGATGAGGGTCTTTTTCATGGAAGGGTTCTCCAAGGGTTTGATGAAAGGCCAGCGGTCTGTTGCCGCCGGGCCAACCTCCGTAACAGGAAGCTGTGACAGATTCCATCAGAAAGACTTCGGCGTTGCCACGAGGGATTTCCCCTTTTGTGCCCTGCGGTGGTGCCACTGTTGCACCATTACGACGACATAAGTGTTAACCCTTGGTGCATAGGTATTCATTCGAAATCCGGATTCCGACTCGGAGATATCGGCGAGTTTTGCTGCACTGCGGGAGTTGGCCGGACAATGGCAACCAATGTCGCGCGATGCCGCCCGACCCATGGAGCCGACCATGCCGAACTTCACCCCCGTGGACACCCTCCTCGTCGCCGCAGACGCTGCGCTGCGCACCTTATTCGTGCGTCCCGCCGCATCGCGCCCCTGCCCCACGCTGCCCTCCGAGGCCGACGGGCCCTTGTCCGAAGATGACAAAGCGGTGTCAGGCGCCCTGATGCGGGTCAACCATGTCGGCGAGGTCTGCGCCCAGGCGCTCTACACCGCGCAGGCGGTGGCCGCACGCTGGCCGTCGGCCACGTCCGGCCGGGGCAACGAGGCGGTGGCCCGCCAGCTCGAAGCAGCGGGGCGGGAGGAGACCGATCACCTGGCCTGGACGCGCACCCGTCTGGACGAACTGGGTGCCCGGCCGTCGCTGCTGAATCCGGTCTGGTACGCCGGCGCGTTCGGGCTGGGTCTGCTGGCCGGGCGCATGGGCACACCGGTGAGCCTGGGATTCGTGGTGGAAACCGAGCGGCAGGTGGAGGCCCATCTGGCGGGCCACCTCGACCGGCTGCCCTTGAACGACCATGCCTCTCGGGCGATCGTCGCCCAGATGAAGGACGATGAAGCCCGCCATGCCCGTGAAGCCCAGCATGCCGGAGCCGCCGAACTGCCGGCACCGGTCAAAGCGCTGATGCGGGCGGCGGCCAAGGTCATGACCACCGTGGCGCATCGGGTCTGAAGACCCGGACCGGACTCAGGCCTCGATCAGATCGAAGCTGGTGGTGATCTCGGCGGTCTTGGCCAGCATGATGCTGGCCGAGCAGTATTTGTCGTGGCTCATGGCGATGGCACGCTCCACGGCCGTGGCCGGGATGCCCTTTCCGGTCACGGTGAAGTGCATGTGGATGCGGGTGAACACCTTGGGGTCGACGTCGGCCCGCTCGCTGGTCAGCTTGACGCTGCAGCCCCGCACATCGTGACGTCCGCGCTTGAGGATGAGCACCACGTCGTAGGCGGTGCAGCCGCCGGTGCCCGCCAGGACGGTTTCCATGGGGCGCGGGGCCATGTTGGCGCCGCCGTTCTCGGGTTTGACGGCATCGGGCGCGCCGTCCATGGTGATCACGTGTCCACTGCCGGTTTCGGCCACAAAACCCATGGCGGATCGGGTGCCGGCGGCCCCGGTCCAGCTGACGGTGCATTCCATGTCTGTCCGTTCGTCTGTTCAGCGGCGCCGCTGGGGACCGCTCTCTAAAAAAGTGGGGCTGATGACGGCAACCGATGTTGCATCGCAGCATGCCCCCGGTATACTCGCGGCATTGTATTGAAGGTTGTCTCCTCTACCCTCCACGGGTGGATTCAAACCCGGTCCAGTTCGCTGGTCCGGGTTTTTTTTCGGCGGTCGATATGATCCTGGGATGCCCAAGCCCGTACCCCATGGCACTGCCGACCACAAGGCACTCACGCCGTCCGACTACCTCAAGAAAATCCTGACGGCCCGCGTCTATGACGTGGCCGTGGAATCGGACCTGCAGCCCGCGGTGGCTCTGGGCCGGCGCCTGCACAACACGGTGCTGCTCAAGCGGGAAGACCAGCAACCGGTGTTCAGCTTCAAGCTGCGAGGGGCGTACAACAAGATCGCGCACCTCTCGAAGGATCAGCTGGCCAAGGGCGTGATCTGCGCCTCGGCCGGCAACCATGCCCAGGGGGTGGCCCTGAGCGCCCGCAAGCTGGGCATCCGGGCCGTGATCGTCATGCCCACCACGACACCGCAGGTCAAGATCGATGCGGTCAAGGGTTTCGGCGGCGAGGTGGTGCTGCACGGCGACAGCTATTCCGACGCCTACACCCATGCACTGACCCTGCAGAAGAAGCAGGGCCTGACCTTCGTGCACCCGTTCGACGACCCGGACGTGATCGCCGGCCAGGGCACCATTGCCATGGAAATCCTGCGCCAGCTCCAGAGCCTGGGCACCGACCGGCTGGATGCTGTCTTCGTGGCCATCGGCGGCGGCGGGTTGATCTCGGGCGTGGCCAATTACATCAAGGCGGTACGGCCCGACATCCGGGTCATCGGGGTGCAGATGACCGACTCCGACGCGATGATGCGTTCGGTCGGCCAAGGCGAGCGGGTGAACCTGGCCGACGTCGGCCTCTTCTCCGACGGCACGGCGGTCAAGCTGGTGGGTGAGGAGACCTTCCGCATCTCGCGGGAGCTGGTCGACGAGTTCATCGCGGTGGACACCGATGCGGTGTGCGCGGCCATCAAGGACGTGTTCATCGACACCCGCAGCATCGTGGAGCCGGCCGGCGCCATGGCCGTCGCGGCCATCAAGGACTATGTGGCCCGCCACAAGACCAAGGGTCAGACCTATGCCGCCATCCTGTGCGGCGCCAACATGAACTTCGACCGGCTGCGCTTCGTGGCCGAGCGGGCCGAGGTGGGCGAGGAGCGCGAAGCCTTGTTTGCCGTGACCATTCCGGAGGAAAGGGGCAGCTTCCGCCGCTTCTGCGAAACCATCGGCGCCCTGCCCGGCGGACCGCGCAATGTGACCGAGTTCAACTACCGCATCCACGACGGCAGCAAGGCACATGTGTTCGTGGGATTGACCACGCATGGCAAGGGCGAGTCGACCAAGATCGCCACCAACCTGCGCCGCCAGGGCTTCGAGACGCTGGACCTCACCCATGACGATCTGGCCAAGGAACACATACGACACATGGTGGGCGGGCACTCTCCGCTGGCCCACGAGGAGCGCCTGCTGCGCTTCGTGTTCCCGGAGCGACCGGGCGCGCTGCTGAAGTTCCTCAACCTCATGCGGCCCACCTGGAACATCAGCCTGTTCCACTACCGCAACCAGGGCGCCGACTACGGCCGCATCCTGGTGGGCATGCAGGTGCCGGCCAAGGACCACAAGGCATTCGACCGTTTCCTCGGCACCCTGGGCTACCCGTACGTGGAAGAGACGCAGAACCCGGTCTACCGGTTGTTCCTGCAGACCTGACGGTCTGCCCGCTGCCATGGCCTCCGGTGCACTTCCTCCGCTGCGCAGCCGGGTGACGGCGCTGCCCCCGGATCTGGTGCTGCCGCCGGTGGCCCAGACCCGGAACAGCGCGATCGACAGCATGGTGGGCGAGCAGCTGCTGGTCACCGAGCAACCGGCCCATGCCTTCGGGCGGATCGGTGATCTGGCACGCCAGATCGCACGCATCCGCCCGATCGCCGAATGGTCGGACAAACCGCCGCAGCTGCTGGTGTTTGCCGCCGATCACGGTCTGGCGGACGAGGGCCTCTCGGACGAGCCGCAGACGACCACGGTCCAGCGGGTGGTGGACCTGCTGGCCGGGCGCACGTCGGTCAACCGGCTGGCCCATCAGCACGGGGTGGCGGTGACCGTGGTGGACGCCGGCCTGGGCCATGCGCTGCCCGCGCTGCCAGCCGCCGACACCGCACAGGCCTCGCTGCAGCTGCGCAAGATCGCTTACGGCACCCGCAACCCCCGGCTGGGACCGGCGATGTCGGTGCCGCAGGCGGTGGCAGCACTGCACGCCGGCATGGATGTAGTGCGTCACCTGCCCGGCGACGTGCTGCTGCTCGGCGACTCTGCCGTGGCCAACGAGGGCAGTGCGGCCTTGCTGCTGTCCCGGCTGTGCGGCGTTCCCCTGTCGGATGCGTATGCGCCCGGCATGCTGCAGATGATGGAGACCGATCCGGTGCTCTGGCAGAAGCGGCTGGACGCGCTGCTGGCGGTCGGCACCCGGCACCGCCATGCGGTGGGTCCGGTGGCGGCGCTGGCCGCGCTGGGCGGTTACGAGATCGCCATGATGGCCGGCGCCATGCTGCAGGCCGCCAGCCAGCGCCGGCTGGTGCTGGTCGACAGCATGGCGGGCGGGGCGGCGGCGCTGGTGGCGCGCGGTCTGATGCCGGCGGTGGGCGACTACCTCGTGTTCGCCCAGCGAAGCGCAGAAACAGGG
Organism: uncultured Hydrogenophaga sp.; assembly: GCF_958439165.1. Lineage (GTDB taxonomy): Bacteria > Pseudomonadota > Gammaproteobacteria > Burkholderiales > Burkholderiaceae_C > Hydrogenophaga. The sequence continues at coordinate 107,018 of NZ_OY288118.1, forward strand.
CACCGCCTGATGCTGATCCACCTCCAGGCGCAGCCGCTGCTGGACCTGGACATGCGGGTCGAGCAGGGTCTGGGCTGCCTGCTGGCATGGCCGCTGGTGCAGGCCGCCCGCGGACTGCTCGGCGCCAAAGGTCAGTGAAGGCGGGACATCAGCCAGCGGCGTTGTGCCGCCAGGCGCTGCACGTCGCGCCAGCTGCGGCACTGCCGCGAGAGCACCGGCCAGATGCGCAGCAGCAGCTCGCACTCGGCCAGGGTGTCGGCGGCGGCCTGGTGGCGGCGCGGACACTGGATGCCGAAGTGCGCCATCCACTCGTCCAGCGAGCGCGCCTGCACCTGCTCATGCGTGACCGCGCACAGGTGCTCGATGTCGACCCAGGGGTTGCGCAAGGTGCGCCCGAGATGCTGGCGGCAATGGCGCCCGATCAGCGTCTGGTCGAAGGCGCTGTGAAAGGCCAGCAGCGGATCACTGCCGACAAAGTCGGCAAACGCCTGCAGCGCCTGAGGCGGATCGATGCCCGCCAGCTGCGACTGGACACCGATGCCGTGCAGCAGGATGTTGTCCCTGCTGGAGGCCTGTTCCTGGCGCAGCACCACCTCGAAACTGTCGGCCAGCTGCACATCGATGCGCTGCGCCGCCCAGTCGACCCGCAGGCCGATGGCGGCCATGGCGAGCAGGCGGTCGCGGTGCATGTCCAGCCCGCTGGTCTCCACATCGACCACCACCCAGCGTGCCAGACGCGGCTCGGTCACCGGGATGGCCGGGCCGATCGCGTCGCGCAGCCGATGCAGCCAGCTCATCGCTCGTAATCCAGCCGCACACGCTGCTGCAGGGTCCGCAGCACGCGCAGGGTTTCCTTGAGGATGCGGCGGTCGATGTCGTTGAGGCTGCCGACATCGATGCAGTTCGGGTTGTCACCCACCGTGGTGCCGTCGAGCTGGGCGTGCAGGCGCAGCAGCTGCAGGAACTCGAAGCCGCCGATCCAGGCTTCCGATTCACCCTCGGGCACGCCCAGCATCGGGCCCACGGCCTGCAGGCGTTCGCGGGTGCCGGTGGCCGGCACCCCGTGGGCCAGTGCGTAGAGCCGGGCCACGTCGACGAACAATGCCGTGCCCTGCAGCTTGAGGTCGATGGTCTCCTTGCCGTCGACCTCGGTGGTGTCGATGCTGCCCAGCCAGTTCAGCGGTGCGGCGCGCTGCAGGGCATTCACGGCCATCTGCCGCAGGAAGCGCGGATTGATGCGGGCCAGCCGCTGCACGCTGTCGCGCAAGCTGCGGGCCATGGTGTCGTTGCCGGCCAGTGGCCGGAAGTCGAAGTAGATGCTGGCATTGAGCAGGTCTTGCGGTGCACCCTGCTCGATCCAGCCGGCGAACCGCTCCTGCCACTGCGCCAGCGTGAGGCAGCAGGCCGGGTTGCTGGCCATGATCCGGCCCTTGCACAGCGGGTAGCCACAGGCGTCCAGCGCCTGATTGATGTCGTGCGCCATGGCGAGCGCTGCGACCGCCGGCAGATGCGGGGCCAGGACCAGGGCGTTGTCCTGGTCGGTGGCAATCGTCTGCTCGTGTCGTCCCTCGGAGCCCAGCGCGATCCAGCAGAAGTCCTGCAGGTCGATGCCGTGGCGGGCGGCCATGATGTCCACCAGCCGCGAGGCCAGCACATCGTTGAGGTGGCTGATGAGCGCGGTGAGCTGCTGGGCGTGTACGCCCTGCCCCAGCAGCGTGCGGGCAAACCGCCGGATGTCGTGGGCCACCACCCGCAGCGTGTCCACATCGGGCGCATTGCGGATGCTGCTGCTCACCTGCTTGAGGCTCAGGCGCTGCAGGGCGAACAGATCGCGCTCCGACACCATGCCGATCACCCGGTCATCCTGCGTGACCGGCACGTGCCGGATGCCCTGCGCCGACATCAGCAGTGCCGCGTCCTGCGCAGTCTGGTCGTGCCGCAGCGAATGCACCGGACTGACCATCACCTGCGCGATCGGAGCGTCCAGCGGGACCTCGGCCAGCGTCACCCGGCCCAGTACGTCGGATCGGGTCAGGATGCCCAGCAGCTGCTGCTGCGCATCGACCACCAGCATGGAGCCGATGCGCTGGGCGTGCATGGTCGACAGCGCATCGCGCAGCGGGGTCTCGGGCAGGCAGGTCACCGGGGCTTTCTGCCCGGTCTGGCCCAGCCGGGACAGCGGGGTCTCCAGCGACTGCTCGGCCAGCGCCTGGGACGAATAGGCCACCTGCAGCGCGGCGCGGGAGAGTTCGAGGAACTTCAGGATGCGGCGGTTCAGGAAGTCGCCGAACACCACACTGCGTTCGGCCAGTGCCTGCATGGCCTGCACCGGCACCGCCAGCACGAAGGTGTCCTCGGTGGCGCTGTAGCTGGTGGTGGGTGCACGCTGTGCCAGCACCGCGCTGATCGGGAACAGGTCTCCCGCCTCGTACTGGAAGGCACCGCCCGACACGTCCGACAGGCCCCGCTTGCCGGTGACCGCTCCGCGCCGGATGAAGAACAGTTCGCGCACCGGGCCGCCCTGTGGCGAGACCACCGTTTCGCCGGGCGCGAAGTAGGCCTGACGGGACGCTGCCACGAACTCGCGCACGTGGACCCCGTCCATTTCATTGAAGGGAGCGTGCCGCTGCAGTTCATCGCCCAGGTTCATCAGCAGGCTGCCCGAGGGCCTGAGATGCTCGGCAGCAGGGTCGGTGTGGGCGGAACCTTCAGGCCGGGTGTTCATGGCGGCTGGCGGTTGGAGGAGCGGGCGGGCCGCGCCGGGTCAGGGCGCCGGATCGGGCAGGCGCAGCTCCACTGTGGGCGCGCTGCGGGTGGAAGGAGCCAGGCGGGCGGTGCGCCCCTGCACCGAATGCAGCACCAGGCCGTCGTCCACCGCCATGCCGATGCGGAAGGGTCGCGCGGGCCGTCCGGCCACGGCGATCAGGGCGGCCACGCCGTCACCCCGGTCACCCACCACGCCCTGCAGCACATGCCGGGCATCGCCGGCCGCCAGCGGCGCGCCGTCGTCGGGCACGGCCGCTGGCGCACCGAGCGTGCCCAGCGCACGGGCCACCAGTGCACCGTCAGGCGCCACAGGTGCACTGGCCGGCGGCGGGACCGGCACCGCCGGCGAGCGCCCCAGCAGTTGCAGGCCCCAGTAGCCGGCGCTCAGGCCGGCCATCAGCCAGAGAACGACCCCGGTGGTGGCCGGGGCCCAGCGTTGCAGTCGGCTTGTCATGAACATGCGACATTATGATCACCGAGCCGTGACTGAACGATCACGGCATGGACCCTCAGAACGGAGACCGCCGTGCCCTCCCCTTCCCGTCCGACGCCCCTGCGGACCCGCCTGCCGCGCGCCCTGGCGCGGGGCTTCACCCTGATCGAGCTGATGGTGGTGCTGGTCATCATCGGCGTCCTGGCCGCCCTGATCGTGCCCAACGTGCTCGACCGGGCCGACGATGCCCGGGTGACCGCTGCCCGCACCGACGTCAACAACCTGGTGCAAGCGCTCAAGCTCTACCGCCTGGACAACCAGCGCTACCCGACCACCGAACAGGGTCTGGCCGCTCTGGTGAACCGGCCTAGCGCTGCGCCGGCACCGACCAACTGGCGGCGCTACCTCGACAAGCTGCCGGCCGACCCCTGGGGCCGGCCTTACCAGTACATCAACCCCGGCGTGCACGGCGATGTGGACGTGCTGTCGCTGGGCGCCGATGGTGCCCCCGGCGGAGACGGACTGAACGCCGACGTCGGCAGCTGGCAATGAGTCGGGCCCGCCGCCACGGATGATCCCCATGCGCAACCACCGCGGTTTCACGCTGCTGGAGCTGATGGTGGTGGTGGCGCTGATCGCCCTGGCCACCACCACCGTGGTGGTCAGCCTGCGCGACAGCAACGAGACGCGACTGGAAACCGAAGCCCTGCGCCTGGGCGCCATGCTGGATGCGGCCCGGGCCCAGTCACGCACCAGCGGCGTTCCCGTGCTCTGGCAGGCCGGAGCCGACGGCTTCGGGCTGAGGCCGGCCGGCGCCTCGGCAGCAACGGCCCCGGCACCGAACCTCAGACCCTGGCTGCACGAGGGCACCTCGGTGCAGATCGTGCAGCCCCCCGAGGCCCGGATGCTGGTGCTGGGCCCCGAACCCTTGACCGTGCCGCAGCGCATCGAGCTGCGACTGGGCGACGCACGCCTGACGCTGGCCAGCGACGGGCTGGGGCCGTTTGCCGTGCTGCGGGGTGTGCCTTGAAAGGCCGGGCATGAAGCTGACGCGCGGCTTCACTCTGATCGAAGT
>NZ_OY288119.1 GCF_958439165.1 uncultured Hydrogenophaga sp.
CAAGATGGTCCACCTGTCGCGCGGCGAAGCCGAGCAGTTCTACGCCGTCCACAAGGCCCGCCCCTTCTTCAAGGACCTGGTGGACTTCATGATCTCCGGCCCGGTGATGATCCAGGCCCTGGAAGGTGAAGGCGCCATCGCCAAGAACCGCGACCTGATGGGCGCCACCGATCCCAAGAAGGCTGCTCCCGGCACCATCCGCGCCGACTTCGCCGACAGCATCGACGCCAACGCCGTGCACGGCTCCGACGCCCCCGAAACCGCAGCCCAGGAAGTGGCCTTCTTCTTCCCCGGCATGAACGTGTACTCGCGCTGATCGGCGCGCAGACCATGGCGCCATGACGGTCAATCTGCTCGACTTCGACCTCGACGGGTTGACCGCCTTTTGCGAGCGGCTGGGCGAAAAGCGTTTCCGCGCCGTCCAGCTGTTCCGCTGGATTCACCAGAAGGGTGAGTCCGACCCCTCCCGCATGACCGACCTCGCGAAAAGCCTTCGCGAAAAGCTGCCCTCCGCCGCTTCGGTCCAGACCTTGCCGGTGCTCTCGCGCCAGGACTCGGCCGACGGCACCATCAAGTGGCTGTTCGATGTGGGCGACGGCAACGCCGTCGAGACGGTGTTCATTCCCGAAGACGACCGCGGCACGCTCTGCGTTTCATCGCAGGCCGGGTGTGCCGTGGGTTGCCGCTTCTGCTCCACCGGGCATCAGGGTTTTTCGCGCAATCTCACCACCGGCGAGATCCTGGCCCAGCTGTGGCAGGCCGAGTTCTTCCTGCGCAGCCACCTCAAATCGAGCGAACGCGTGATCACCAACGTGGTCATGATGGGCATGGGCGAGCCGCTCCAGAACTACAACGCGCTGGTGCCCGCACTGCGCGTCATGCTGGACGATCACGCCTACGGGCTGTCGCGCCGCCGGGTGACGGTGTCCACCTCCGGCGTGGTCCCCATGATGGAACGCCTGGCCGCTGATGTGCCGGTGGCACTGGCCGTGTCGCTGCATGCACCCAACGACCCGTTGCGCGATTCCCTGGTGCCGCTCAACCGCAAGTACCCGCTGGCCGAGCTGCTGGATGCCTGCCTGAATTACCTGCCTGCGGCGCCGCGCGACTTCATCACGTTCGAATACTGCATGCTGGACGGCGTCAACGACACGCCCGACCACGCCCGCGAACTGCTCGAACTCGTGCGCCAGCACGGGGAACGCGGTGTGCCCTGCAAGATCAATCTGATACCGTTCAACCCGTTTCCGGATTCCGGCCTGCGCTGTTCACCTCGCCCGGTGGTCCTGCAGTTTGCCCGGATCCTGAACGACGGTGGTCTGGTGACCACGGTTCGCAAGACCCGCGGCGACGACATCGACGCGGCCTGCGGCCAGCTCGCCGGCGACGTGCTCGACCGCACCGATGCCGCGCGACGGCTGGCCCGGATGCGCACCGAGACCACAGCCCCCATCCGCATCGTCCGACCCGGCAGTTGATTTGAAAAGACAGGCATGACCCACAGCACACGCGGCTCCTTTCCCTTCTTTCGACCCGTCCTGCTGCTGGGCAGCGTGTGGCTCGCCCTGCTGACCGGTTGTGCGCAGAACCCTTCGGCGATTCCGCCCGTAGGCACGTCGATCGAGCCGGTGACGGCCTCGGACGAGCCGGACGCCCGGCGCCGCGCCCGCATACGCCTCGAACTGGCGGCCAGCTATTTCGGACAAGGTCAGGACACCGTGGCGCTCGACGAGATCAAGCTCTCGCTGGTGGCCGACCCGACCTACGCAGACGCGCACGCACTGCGCGGTCTGGTCTATTCCCGCATGAACGAACTGGGCCTGGCCGAAGCCAGCTTCCAGCGGGCGCTGCAGCTCAACCCGCGCGACGCCAACGTGGCCCACAACTACGGCGTCTTCCTGTGCGACCAGCGCCGCTATCCGGCTTCGTTCGAGATGTTCAGCCGCGCCATGGCCAGCCCCACCTACGGCGGGCGTGCGCGCACCCTGCTCGCGCAAGGCGTGTGCCAGCTCAGGGCGGGGCAGCTCCAGGATGCCGAGGCCAGCCTGGCGCGCTCCTACGAACTGGACCCTGGCAATCCGATTGCCGCCTACAACCTGGCCTCGTTGCTGTACCGGCGGGGGGAGTTGCCCCGATCCCAGTTCATCATCCGGCGGGTGAACAATTCCGACCTGGCCAATTCCGAGACGCTGTGGCTGGGCATCAAGGTCGAGCGCAAGCTCTCCAACCTCGATGCAGCCCGCCAGCTCGCGCAGCAGCTGTCCCGCCGTTATCCGGAGTCGACCCAGTGGGCGGCTTATCAGAGGGGTGCATTCGATGAGTGAGACGCAACAGCCCGAAGCCGCAGGGCAGGGCGGGGCGGCTGAGAGCAGCCCGTTGCTGCTGAAACAGGCCCGTGAGGCCGCCGGCCTGCATGTGGCAGCGCTGGCTGCTGCGCTGAAGGTGCCGGTGCGCAAGCTGGAGGACCTGGAGGCCGGCCGTTTCGACCGCCTGCCCGACATGACGTTTGCGCGTGCGCTGGCCTCCAGTGCCTGCCGCCACCTCAAGATAGACCCGGCTCCGGTTCTGGCGCAGCTGCCGGCGGCTGCCCGGCCAGCGCTCGGCCCGTCCGGGACGGCGCTGAACGCGCCGTTCCAGGGCGGCGCGGACCCTGTTCCTTTCAACCCGGCCGGCTGGCTGTCCCGGCCTGCGGTGCTGGCGGCCATCGCGCTGCTGCTGGGCGCGCTGGTGATCGTTTTCCTGCCCAGGGCCGAGGAGACCGCTGCTCCGGTCTGGGGCGAGGCCGCACAGCCGCCGGCCCAGGTGCCGGTGGCCACCCCAGCCGTGGCGGCCGATGGAACTGCACCAGGTAGCCTTGCAGCATCGGCGACAGCGCCAACGGTCGATCCGGCTCCGGGTGCCACCGCCGACCCGGCAGCCTCCGGCTCTTCGGCGCTCTCCACGGCGCCTGTCTCGTCCCTGGGTTCTGCCGGCGCGGCGCCAACGCCGGCTGCTGCAACGGTAGCTGCCACCCCGCCTGCTGCCACCCCTGCGCCTTCCGCCCCTGCCGTCCAGCCCGCTCCCGTCGCTGCGGCCGCTGCTGCCGCACCGGTGATGGCCGTCGCGGCCCGTGCAGAAACCTGGATCGAGGTCACCACCCCGGCCGGCGAGACGGTGGTGCGTCGCCTGCTCACCGCCGGTGAATCCATGGAAGTCAACCGCGCGCCGCCCTATGCCGTGGTGATCGGGCGTGCCGATGCGGCGCGCGTCACCCTGCGCGGCCAGGCATTCGACCTGCCGCCCCCGTCGCCCAATGGCGTGGCCCGCTTCGAGGTGAAATGAGCATGACCGATCCTCTCATCACCGACCGCGCCTGCCAGCCCATCCCGTTGTTCCAGACGCCGGTCCGCCGCACGCGGCAGGGCATCGTGCGCTGGGGAGACCATGTGGTCACGGTCGGGGGCAATGCACCGGTTCGCGTGCAGTCCATGACCAACACCGACACCGCCGATGCCATCGGTACCGCCATCCAGGTCAAGGAGCTGGCGCAGGCCGGCTCCGAGCTGGTGCGCATCACGGTGAACAACGACGAGGCCGCCCGAGCCGTCCCGCACATCCGCGAGCAGCTGGACCGCATGGGCGTGCCGGTGCCGCTGATCGGCGATTTCCATTACAACGGTCACCGCCTCCTCACCGACCATCCGGCCTGTGCCGAGGCGCTCTCCAAATACCGCATCAACCCCGGCAACGTCGGTCGCGGCGACAAGGGCGACCGGCAGTTTGCGCAGATGGTCGAGATCGCTGCCCGGCACGACAAGCCGATCCGCATCGGTGTGAACTGGGGCAGCCTGGACCAGGACCTGCTCGCCCGACTGATGGACGAGAACGCTGGCCGTGCCCAGCCGTGGGACGCCCGGCAGGTGATGTACGAAGCCCTGATCACGTCGGCCATTTCATCGGCCCGCCGCGCCGAGGAGATCGGACTCCACGGTGACCAGATCGTGCTGTCGTGCAAGGTCAGCGCGGTCCAGGACCTGATTTCGGTCTACCAGGCGCTGGCCACGCGTTGCGACTACGCCCTGCACCTGGGCCTGACCGAGGCCGGCATGGGCACCAAGGGTGCAGTGGCTTCCACCGCCGCGCTGTCGGTGCTGCTGCAGCAGGGCATCGGCGACACCATCCGCATATCGCTCACGCCGCAGCCGGGCGAGTCGCGCACCCAGGAGGTGCTGGTGGGGCTGGAGATCCTGCAGGCGCTCGGTCTGCGGACCTTCGTGCCGGCCGTCACTGCCTGCCCGGGCTGTGGCCGCACCACCAGCACCACCTTCCAGGAACTGGCCAAGCAGATCGACGACTACCTGCGGGCCTCGATGCCGGTCTGGCGCGAGCGCTACCCGGGCGTCGAGAACCTGAAGGTGGCCGTCATGGGCTGCATCGTCAATGGACCGGGCGAGAGCAAGCATGCCGACATCGGCATCAGCCTGCCCGGCACCGGCGAAGCCCCGGCAGCACCGGTCTTTATCGACGGGCAGAAAGCCCTGACCCTGCGCGGCGAGGGCATCGCCCGCGAATTCCAGACCATCGTCGACAACTACATCGAAAAACGCTTCGGCGCGGCCGCCTGAGCCCCGACCGGACCCCATTTCCCCATGGCCGAGAAACTGACCGCCGTCAAAGGCATGAACGACATTGCCCCTCCACAGTCTGCGCACTGGGAGTGGCTGGAAGACCAGCTGCGAAGCCTCATGGCCGGCTACGGTTACCGCAACCTGCGGACCCCGATCGTGGAGCCGACCGCCCTCTTCGTGCGCGGGCTGGGCGAGGTGACCGACATCGTCGAGAAGGAGATGTACTCTTTCGAGGACAAGCTGAACGGCGAACATCTGACCCTGCGGCCCGAGAACACCGCCGGCGTGGTGCGGGCTGCGCAGGAGCACGCGCTGCTGTACGACGGCCCGAAGCGCCTGTACTACATGGGGCCGATGTTCCGCCATGAGCGGCCCCAGCGCGGCCGCTACCGGCAGTTTCACCAGTTCGGCGCGGAGGCTCTGGGCTTTGCCGGCCCGGACGTCGACGCCGAGCTGATCGTGATGGCCTGCGACCTGTGGGCAGCGCTGGGTCTGGAAGGCATTGCGCTGGAGATCAACAGCCTCGGCCAGCCGGCCGAGCGCCTGGCCCACCGGCAGGCGCTGATCGCCTACCTGGAGGCCCGCGTCGACCAGCTGGACGAGGACGCCCGACGACGTCTGCACAGCAATCCGCTGCGCATCCTCGACACCAAGAACCCGGCCATGCAGGAACTGGTGAACGCCGCCCCCCGCCTGATGGACCACCTCGGGGCGGAGTCGCTGGCCCATTTCGAACGGTTGAAATCGCTGCTGGATGCGCACGGCGTCACGTACCGGGTCAATCCCCGGCTGGTGCGCGGCATGGACTACTACAACCTGTCGGTGTTCGAGTTCGTCACCACGCAGCTGGGCTCCCAGGGCACGGTCTGTGCGGGCGGGCGTTACGACGGCCTGTTCGAGCAGATCGGTGGCAAGGCCGCACCGGCCGTGGGCTGGGCGCTGGGCATGGAGCGCATCCTCGAGCTGCTCAAGGAGCAGGGGCGGCTGCCGCAGGCTCCGGTGCCGGACGTCTATGCCGTCGTGCCGGACGCAGCAGCCATGGACCGCGTGATGCCGGTGCTGCGCGGGTTGCGGTTGCGTGGCTTGAAGGTGCAGATGCACGCGGCCGGACCGGAGGGCATGGGCAGCATGAAGTCCCAGTTCAAGAAGGCCGACGGCAGCGGTGCCCGCATGGCACTGATCTTCGGCGAGCAGGAGCTGGCCGAGGGCCGGGTGGCGGTCAAGACGCTGCGGGGTGAACGCACCGAAGGCGGGCAGCAGCTGGTCGCGCTGTCCGACCTGGATGCCCTCGCACTGGCGCTGCGCAGCTGATTCTCCCGGGCCGCATGCCGGCCCACCTACAATCCCGTGCTCTGCCGCACCCGAGCGGCACAGTTCCCCGACACGAATTCCCTCCATCCCGCTTCCATGGCCAAACACCTCGACCTCGAAGAGCAGGAACAGCTCGATCAGATCAAACACTTCTGGTCCAAGTACGGCAATGCCATCACCTGGGTCCTGATCGTGGTGCTCGGTGGCTTCGCCGCCTGGAACGGCTGGAACTGGTGGCAGCGCAGCCAGTCGGCCAAGGCGTCGGCACTGCACACCGAAATCGAGCGTGCCGCCCAGGCCAGGGACACTGCCCGGCTGGATGCAGCACTGACCGACATGCAGGCCCGTTTTGCCGGTACCGCTTTCGCCGGCCAGGCCACGCTGCTGGCGGCCAAGACCCGGTTCGAGGCCGGTCAGGCCGACCAGGCCCGTGCCGCACTCGACTGGCTGGTGAAGAACAGCAAGGACGAGGCGTACCAATCCATCGCCCGCCTGCGGCTGGCCGGTATCGACATCGACGCCGGTGAGCTGGACCGGGCCATCCGCACCCTGGAAGCGCCGTTCCCTGCCGCGTTCGACGCCATGGCCGCCGACCGCCGTGGCGACGCGCTGCTGGCCAAGGGTGATGCGGCCGGCGCCAAGGCCCAGTTCGAAAAAGCCTGGGCCGGCCTGAGCGCCGACACCGAGTACCGCCGCCTGGTCGAGGTCAAGCTGGCCTCGCTGGGCGTTGACAAGTCCCCGGCCGCCAGCCAGGAGAGCCGCCCGTCATGATCACAATGATTTCCTCCATCCGACCCTGGCGCCTGAGCGCCGGCCTGCTCGCAGCCGCAGTCCTGGCGGGCTGCTCGTCGAGTCCCAAGGCGCCCGAGCCGGCGCCGCTGGCGCCTGTGGCGGCCCTCATGGGCACCCGGCTGGCCTGGAACATCCAGGTCGGGCAGGGCTCCGAAACGCTGCAGCCGCTGGTGGTGTCGGGCCGGGTTTTTGCTGCCTCGGCGTCGGGCAACGTGCTGGCGATCGACGCGGCCACCGGCAACGTGGCCTGGCGTGTTGCCCTCGACCAGCCGCTCTCGGCCGGCGTGGGGAGCGACGGCACCACCGTGGCCGTGATCAACCGCGACAACCAGCTGATCGCTCTGCGCGACGGGCGTGAGGTGTGGCGCGTTCGCCTGTCGGCGCGCTCCTTCACCGCACCGCTGGTGGCCGGACAGCGCGTCTTCGTGCTCGGCGCCGACCGTTCGGTCACCGGTTTTGACGCGGCCAACGGTGCCCGTCTCTGGAACCAGACCCGCCCCGGCGATCCCCTGGTGCTGAGCCAGCCCGGCACCCTGCTGGCCGTGGGTGACACCCTGGTCGCCGGACTGTCCGGTCGCCTGGCCGGGCTGAATCCGGACAACGGCGCCGTCCGTTGGGAAGTGCCTGTGGCCACCGGCCGAGGCACCAACGAGGTCGAGCGTCTGGTCGACATCCTGGGGCCTGCCAGCCGCATCGGCTCCAGCGTCTGCGTGCGGGCCTACAGCGCCGCCGTGGGCTGCGTCGACGCCGACCGCGGCAGCGTGGTCTGGACCCGTCAGACATCCGGCCTGACCGGCGTCCATGGTGACGACCGCCAGATCTACGGCAGCGACGCCGACGGCCGACTGCAGGCCTTCAACCGCACCAGCGGCCAGCCGGCCTGGACGGTCGAGCGCCTCAAGTACCGCAAGCTGTCTGCTCCGCTGGCCCTGGGCCGCGTGGTGGCCTTCGGCGACAGCACCGGTCTCGTCCACCTGGTGTCCCGCGAGGACGGCAGCGAGATGACCCGCCTGACCACCGACGGCTCGCCCATCGTGGTGGCCCCGGTCCTTGCCGGCGACGCGCTGGTGGTCCAGACCCGCAACGGCGGGCTGTACGCCTGGCGTCCCCAGTAAGCCCCTTTCCCTCTGTTCATGGCCGTCAAACCTGTCATCGCCCTGGTGGGCCGTCCCAACGTCGGCAAATCCACCCTGTTCAACCGGTTGACGGCGTCGCGCGACGCCATCGTGGCCGACTTCGCAGGCCTCACGCGGGACCGCCACTACGGCAATGGCCGGGTGGGCCGGCGCGAATACATCGTCATCGACACCGGCGGCTTCGAGCCGGACGCCGGCGAGGGCAGCATCTACCGCGAAATGGCCAAGCAGACCCGGCAGGCCGTGGCCGAGTCCGATGTGGTCATCTTCGTGGTGGACGCCCGTGCCGGTGTGAGTGCCCAGGACCACGAGATCGCCCAGTACCTGCGCCGCCTGGGCAAACCTTGCGTGCTGGTGGCCAACAAGGCCGAGGGCATGACCCAGGGCCTGCAGCTGGTCGAATTCTTCGAGCTCGGCCTGGGCGAGGTGATGCCGGTTTCCGGCGCTCACGGCCAGGGCGTGCGTTCCATGCTGGAAGGGGCGCTGGAAGCCATCCCCGGACTGCCGCCGGAGGACGAGGAAGAGCCCGAACCCGACACCCAGGTCATCCGCCTCGCCGTGGCTGGACGACCGAATGTGGGCAAGTCGACGCTCATCAACGCCTGGCTGGGCGAAGAGCGGCTGGTGGCCTTCGACATGCCGGGCACCACGCGCGATGCCATCTCGGTTCCGTTCGAGCGCCAGGGCCAGAAGTACGAACTGGTGGACACCGCAGGCATCCGCAAGAAGGGCAAGGTGTTCGAGGCGATCGAGAAGTTCTCGGTCGTCAAGACGCTGCAGGCCATCGAGAACGCCAACGTGGTCCTGCTGCTGCTGGATGCCACCCAGGGCGTGACCGATCAGGACGCCCACATCGCCGGTTACATCCTGGAGAGCGGCAGGGCCGTGGTGCTGGCCATCAACAAGTGGGATGCGGTCGATGCGTACCAGCGCGAGCAGGTCGAGCGTCAGGTGGAACTGCGGCTGTCGTTCCTGAAGTTCGCCTCGATCCACCTGATTTCGGCGGTCAAGCGCCAGGGCCTCGGCCCGGTCTGGAAATCGATCGCTCAGGCCCATGGTTCCGCCATGCGCAAGATGCCGACCCCCCAGCTCACTCGCCTGTTGCAGGAAGCGGTGGCATTCCAGGCGCCGCAGCGCAGCGGCATGTTCCGCCCGAAGATGCGTTACGCCCACCAGGGTGGCATGAACCCGCCGGTGATCGTGGTGCACGGCAACTCCCTCGAGCACGTGCCGGACGTGTACAAGCGCTTCCTGGAAGGCCGGTTCCGCAAGGCCTTCGACCTGGTGGGAACCCCGCTGAGGATCGAGTTCAAGACCTCCGCGAACCCCTTCAAGGACGACTGATATACCCCCCGTGAACGGGGTACGGGTGGTATGGTATGTTCCGCCATCCAACAACTTGAACACGGAGCATATCGTGAGCAACAACAAAGGCCAGCTCTTGCAAGACCCCTTCCTGAACCAGCTGCGCCGGGAACACGTACCGGTGTCGATCTACCTGGTCAACGGCATCAAGCTGCAGGGGCAGATCGAATCCTTTGACCAATATGTGGTTCTGCTGCGCAACACCGTGACGCAGATGGTCTACAAACACGCCATTTCCACCATCGTGCCGGGTCGTCCGGTGCAGTTCGCGGTGGGTCAGGGCGACGAGCCCGCAGCATCCTGATCCAGCCGCCTGCTCCTGGGGCCCGTGCAATCCACTGCCGGGCCGGTAACGCCCGGCGCGTTACCTTTTTCCTGCATTGAGTTCCTCTCCTACCCGTCCTGCCAACGCGCCCTCAGTCGTGCTGGTCGGCGTCGACTTCAACACCCCGCATTTCGACAGCGGCCTGGTCGAGCTGGGCCTGCTGGCCCAGACGGCCGGCTACACGGTGGCTGACCGCATCACCTGCAAGCGGCGTGCCCCCGACCCGGCCCTGTTTGTCGGATCGGGCAAGGCGGACGAGATTGCCATGGTGGCCCAGTCCACCGGTGCGGCGGAGGTCCTGTTCGACCAGGCGCTGAGCCCGGCCCAGCAGCGCAACCTGGAGCGGCATCTGGGGCGCCCGGTGAACGACCGGACACTGCTCATCCTCGAAATCTTTGCCCAGCGGGCGCGCAGCCACGAGGGCAAGCTCCAGGTGGAACTGGCCCGGCTGCAGTACCTCTCGACCCGGCTGGTCCGGCGCTGGTCGCACCTGGAGCGCCAGAGCGGCGGCATCGGCATGCGGGGCGGCCCGGGTGAAACCCAGATCGAGCTGGACCGCCGCATGATCGGCGAGGCCATCAAGCGAACCCGTGACCGGCTGGACAAGGTCAAGAAGCAGCGGGCCACCCAGCGCCGCCAGCGGGAACGTCGCGATGCTTTCAACATCTCGCTGGTGGGCTATACCAACGCCGGCAAGAGTTCGCTGTTCAACGCGCTGGTCAAGGCCCGCAGCTACGCGGCCGACCAGCTGTTCGCCACGCTCGACACGACCACCCGGCAGCTGTATCTCGGCGATGCCGGCCGATCGGTGTCGCTGTCGGATACGGTCGGGTTCATCCGCGATCTTCCCCACGGACTGGTCGACGCCTTCGCCGCCACGCTCAAGGAGGCGGTGGACGCCGATCTGCTCCTGCACGTGGTCGACGCCTCCAACCCGGACCATCCCGAGCAGATCGCATCGGTGCAGTCGGTGCTGCACGACATCGGCGCGGACCAGGTACCGCAGGTGCTGGTGTTCAACAAGGTCGACGCACTGTCGCCGGAGCGGCGTTCCCTGCAGGTGGTGGACACCACCGAGGTCGACGGTCAGATCGTTCCCCGTGTGCATCTCAGCGCCCATTCCGGCGAAGGTCTGCCGGCATTGCGGGCCCTGCTGGCCGAGCGTGCGGTGCAGATGCTGGGGGCGCATGACCCCACAACCTCGCACGCCATGCCCGATTCCGGGAACCTCTCCGGCTGATTGGGCACAATGTGGTTTTACGTTGAAAAGAGCAGCCACCCCATGGATGTGAATATGCAAGGCCAGGCCACCCCCGACGTTTCCCGCCGCAGGCCACGCCGACTGCAGGACTGGCTCCGCCGCTTCGGCATGTTCAACCTCAATGACCCTCGATGGGGCCGGGGTGACGACAACAATGCCCCCCAGGGCGGGGAGGGCGGCGACCGCCCCGACCAGCGCCAACCCCGGGGCCAGGGCCCCAATCAGGGCCCCCCGGATCTCGACGAGCTGTGGCGCGACTTCAACCGCAAGCTGGGCGGACTGCTCGGCGGCAACAAAGGCCGTGGCGGCGGTTTCGGCAACGGCGGCCAGGGCGGTGGTGGCTCCGGCCAGGGCTTCAACCCCAATCCCAAGGCGGCCGGCATCGGCGCCGGCCTGGTGGCCGTCGTGGCCCTCGTGATCTGGATGGGCACCGGCTTCTTCATCGTGCAGGAAGGCCAGCAGGCCGTCATCACCCAGTTCGGGCGTTACCACAGCACGGTCGGCGCGGGCATCAACTGGCGCCTGCCTTTCCCGGTGCAGCGCCACGAGACGGTGTTCGTGACCCAGATCCGTTCGGTGGATGTGGGCCGAGACAACGTCGTGCCGGCCACCGGTCTGCGCGAGTCGGCCATGCTCACCTCCGACGAGAACATCGTCGAGATCAAGTTCGCGGTGCAGTACCGCCTGAACGACGCCCGTGCCTTCCTGTTCGAAAGCCGCGACCCGGACCTCTCGGTGGTGAAGGCCGCCGAGACCGCCGTGCGCGAGGTGGTGGGCAACATGCGCATGGACGCAGCTCTGGCCGAAGAGCGTGACCAGATCGCGCCCCGGGTGCGCACCCTGATGCAGAGCATCCTGGACCGCTACAAGGTCGGTATCGAGGTGGTGGGCATCAACCTCCAGCAGGGCGGTGTGCGTCCGCCGGAGCAGGTGCAGGCTTCCTTCGACGACGTGCTCAAGGCGGGCCAGGAGCGCGAACGTGCGAAGAACGAGGCCGAGGCCTACGCCAACGACGTGGTGCCCCGCGCCCGTGGTACGGCATCCCGCCTGATCGAGGAGGCCGAAGGTTATCGCGCCCGGATCGTGGCGCAGGCAGAGGGTGACTCGCAGCGCTTCCGCTCGGTGCTGGTCGAGTACCAGAAGGCGCCGCAGGTCACCCGCGAGCGCATGTACACCGACGCCATGCGCGACATCTATGCCAACGTCACCAAGATCCTGGTCGATTCCCGGCAAGGCTCCAACCTGCTGTACCTGCCGCTGGACAAGCTGATGCAGGCGACTGCCCAGCAAGGCACCAACGGCACGTCCATGCAGCCGCAGGCCCCGGCGACGGTGCCCACGCTGCCGGCACCCCGCACCACCGACAACGCCGCCCGCTCGCGTGAGCGTGAGTCGCGCTGATCTCCGAACCCGCGAGGCAAGAGCAACAACATGAACAAACTGGGTTTCATCATCACCTCATTCATCGTGGCGCTGGCCATTGCCAGCTCCATGCTGTTCGTGGTGGATCAGCGTCAGTTCGGCGTGGTCTTCCAGCTGGGCCAGATCAAGCAGGTCGTCACCGAGCCGGGACTGAATTTCAAACTGCCCCCGCCGTTCCAGAACGTGTCCTACATCGACAAACGGCTCCTCACCCTCGAGAGCGCCGACACCGATCCCATGCTGACGGCTGAAAAGCAGCGCGTGGTGATCGACTGGTACGTGCGCTGGCGCATCAGCGATCCGCAGGCCTACATCCGCAACGTCGGCGTGAACGAGCGGGCTGGCGCACAGCAGCTCAACCGCGTGGTGCGCAACTCGTTCCAGCAGGAGATCAACCGGCGCACGCTGCGCGAACTGCTCTCCAGCCGTCGCGACGAGCTGATGGAGTCGGTCAAGCGGGAGGTGCTGCTGGCGGTCAACAGCGCCAACCAGCCCTGGGGCATGGACGTGGTGGACGTCCGCATCACCCGCGTCGACTATGCCGAGAGCATCACCGCATCTGTCTACCAGCGGATGGAGGCCGAGCGCAAGCGGGTGGCCAACGAGCTCCGCTCGACCGGCTTCGCCGAAGGCGAAAAGATCCGCGCCGATGCCGACCGCCAGCGTGAGGTGATCGTGGCCGAGGCCTACCGCGATGCCCAGCGCATCAAGGGTGAAGGTGATGCCAAGGCAGCCGCGTCGTTCTCGGCGGCGTTCGGCCAGGACCCGGCCTTCGCGCAGTTCTACCGCAGCCTGGAGGCCTACCGCTCCAGCTTCAACGGCAAGGGTGACCTGCTGGTGGTCGATCCCTCGTCCGACTTCTTCAAGGGCATGCGCAGCAGCAACGTCGCGCCCGCCCGCTGAACTTCCCCTCCCGCCAGCCCGCTGGTCCGGCGGGCTGGCCCGGCCGGACCGGTAGAATCGCGTTTTTAACAGCGCCCGATACTTCCATGTCCGCCTGGGTCCTACCGGATCACATCGCCGATGTCCTGCCTTCCGAGGCGCGCCACATCGAAGAACTCCGCCGAAGTCTGCTGGACACCGCCCGTGGTTACGGTTACGAGCTGGTGATGCCCCCGCTGATCGAGCACATCGAGTCGCTCCTCACCGGCACCGGCGAAGCCCTGGACCTGCACACCTTCAAGCTGGTCGACCAGCTGTCCGGCCGGACGCTGGGCCTGCGTGCCGACAGCACGCCGCAGGTGGCCCGGATCGATGCCCACCTGCTCAATCGCCAGGGCGTGGCCCGTCTGAGCTACTGCGGTCCGGTCGTGCACACCCGGATCGACCGGCCGCTGGCCAGTCGCGAGCCACTCCAGTTCGGGGCGGAAATCTACGGACACGCCGGCCTCGAGGCCGATCTCGAGGTCATCGAACTGGCCCGGGCCTGCCTGCTGGCCGCCGGTGTCGGGCCGCTGCTGCTCGACCTGGCCGACGTGCGCGTGATCGATGCGGTCCTGGCCCCTGTTGCGCTGCCCGCCGCCCGGGTGGCCGACATCCACGCTGCACTGACCGCCAAGGACGTGCCGGCACTGCAGCAGCTGGCGGTCGGGCTGCCCGAGTCCGTGGGTCGCGATCTGGCCCTGCTGCCCGGCTTCTTCGGTGATGCATCGGTGCTGCAGCGGGCGCGTGCCCAGCTCACGCCTTCTCCCGCTTTGCATGCAGCGCTCGACAGCCTCGACTGGCTCTGCCGCCACGTGACCGGCATGGATGTGTCGGTCGATCTGGCGGATCTGCGCGGTTATGCGTACTACACCGGCATGCGCTTTTCGCTTTTCGCCCGCAGCGGGGCCGTAGCCGACCTGGTGCGCGGCGGCCGCTACGACGAGGTCGGTGCGGTGTTCGGCCGCAAGCGGCCGGCCGTGGGGTTCAGTCTGGACCTCAAGGAACTGGTCGCTGCCGTGCAGCCGCGCCCGCTGGTGGCGGCCATCCGCGCCCCCTGGGGCATGGACGCCGGACTGCGCGAGGCCGTGGCCCGCCTCCGCGCCGAAGGACACACGGTGGTCTGTGCCCTGCCGGGTCACGACCATCAGGTCGATGAATTCCATTGTGATCGGGAGCTGGTGCCGGATGCGGCCCGCACCGGTTCGTGGACCGTACGCCAACTCTGAACGGAAATCTGGACATGACGAACAAAGGCAGCGCCGCAACGCCCGGGCGCAACGTGGTGGTGGTCGGCACCCAGTGGGGCGACGAAGGCAAGGGCAAGCTGGTTGACTGGCTGACCGAAACCGCACGCGGCGTGGTGCGCTTCCAGGGCGGCCACAACGCCGGCCACACGCTGGTCATCAACGGCGTCAAGACGGCCCTGCACCTGATCCCCAGCGGCATCATGCGCGCTGGCGTGAAGTGCTACATCGGCAACGGTGTGGTGCTGTCGGTGACCAAGCTGTTCGAGGAGATCGCCGGCCTGGAGAAGGCCGGTGTCGAGGTGCGTTCCCGCCTGCGCGTGAGCGAGGGCTGTCCGCTGATCCTGCCGTTCCATGCCGCCATCGACATCGCCCGGGAAGCGGCCAAGGTCAAGGCCGGCACCGAGAAGATCGGCACCACCGGACGCGGCATCGGCCCGGCCTATGAAGACAAGATCGCCCGTCGCGCCCTGCGCGTGCAGGACCTCAAGTACCCGGAGCGGTTCGCCAACAAGCTGCGCGAGCTGCTCGACCTGCACAACCATGTGCTGACCACCTACCTGCATTCGGCCGACTTCCCCTGGGACGACAAGATTGCGCCGTACATGAAGGACGGTGCCATCCAGTTCGAGCCGGTCTATGCCGAGGCCATGCAGCAGGCAGAGACGCTCAAACCCATGATCGCCGACGTGTCGCGCGAGCTCAACGAGGCCCACAAGGCGGGTGTGAACCTGCTGTTCGAAGGCGCCCAGGGCACGCTGCTGGACATCGACCATGGCACCTACCCCTTCGTGACATCGAGCAACTGCGTGGCCGGCAACGCCGCTGCCGGTGCCGGTGTGGGCCCACAGCTGTTGCATTACGTGCTGGGTATCACCAAGGCCTACTGCACCCGTGTGGGCGGCGGCCCGTTCCCCACCGAACTCGAATGGGAGAAGGAAGGCACGCCGGGGTGGCACATGTCCACCGTGGGCGCCGAGAAGGGCGTGACCACCGGACGCTCGCGCCGCTGCGGCTGGTTCGATGCCGCGCTGCTCAAGCGCTCGGCCCAGGTCAACGGTCTGTCCGGCCTCTGCATCACCAAGCTCGATGTGCTCGACGGCCTGCCCGAACTCAAGCTGTGCACCGGCTACAAGCTCGACGGCGAGGTGATCGACATCCTGCCCATGGGTGCCGACGACATCGCCCGCTGCGAACCCATCTACGAAACGTTGCCCGGCTGGACCGAGTCGTCGGTCGGCGTCACCCGTTACGAGGAGCTGCCGGTGAACGCTCGGCGGTACCTCGAGCGCATCCAGGCCACCACCGGTGTCCCGATCCACGTGGTGTCGACCAGCCCGGACCGTGACCACACGATCCTGCTGCACCACCCGTACCACGGCTGAGCCGCGCCGATCCGCCCACCAGGAGCCCGCATGCTGACCGAAGACGGCAAACACCTCTACGTCTCGTACGACGAGTACCACAACCTGATCGAAAAGCTCGCCATCAAGGTGCACCAGTCGGGCTGGGAGTTCGACACCATCCTGTGCCTGGCCCGCGGCGGCATGCGCCCGGGCGACATCCTGTCGCGCATTTTCGAGAAGCCGCTGGCCATCATGTCGACCAGCTCCTACCGCGCTGCGGCCGGCACCTTGCAGGGCAACCTCGACATCGCCCGCTACATCACGACCCCCAAAGGCGAAATTGCCGGGCGTGTGCTGCTGGTCGACGATCTGGCCGACTCGGGTCACACACTCAACGCGGTGATCGGTCTGCTCAAGAACAACTACCCGCCGATCACCGAGCTGCGCAGCGCCGTGATCTGGACCAAGCAGGTCTCCACCTTCACGCCGGACTATTCGGTGGAATACCTGCCCAGCAACCCCTGGATCCATCAGCCCTTCGAGAGCTACGACACCATCCGGCCGCAGCACCTGCTGGCCAAATGGAAGGTCTGAGAGCCTGCGCTGCATGAGCGACCAGCTGCCCACCCGCCTGATCCACCACCCGTACGCTCCGCCGGCCGGCTTCGAGGCGGTTCAGCCGGGGGTGCACAAGGCCTCCACGGTGTTCTTCGCCGACGTGCAGGCCCTGCGCACCAACGACTGGAAGGACAAGTCGGGCTACACCTACGGCCTGCACGGCACACCCACCAGCTTCATGCTGGAGGAGCGCCTGGCCACGCTGGAGGGTGGGCGATTCTGCGTGTTGGCACCCAGCGGGCTCTCGGCTCTCACCCTGGTCGACATGGCCTTCCTGCGCCACGGGGACGAGCTGCTCATCCCCGACAACGCCTACGGCCCGGGCAAGGCCTTTGCGGCGGGCGAGCTGGCCGCCTGGGGCATCACGCACCGCTTCTACGACCCCATGGACCCGGCCGATCTGGCCCGGCGCATCACCCCGGCAACCCGCCTGGTGTGGTTCGAGGCGCCCGGTTCGGTGTCGCTGGAATTTCCCGATCTGCCGGCCCTGGCCGAGGTGGTGCGCCAGGCCAATGCGGGCCGCGAGCGGCCCGTCATCCGGGCCCTGGACAACACCTGGGGTGCCGGCATCGCCTTCAATGCCTTCGACCTGGGCATGGATGTGTCCATGCAGGCCCTCACCAAGTACCCCAGCGGCGGTGCCGACGTGCTCATGGGCTCGGTGATCACCCGGGACGAGACGCTGCACCGGCAGGTGCTGCTGACGCACATGCGTCTGGGTCTCGGTGTGGGCGCGAACGACATCGAACTGGTGCTGCGCGGACTGCCCAGCATCGAGCTGCGGTACCACGCCCAGGACAGCTCCACCCGGGAACTCGCCCGCTGGATGCAGTCGCAGCCGGGAGTGATCCGGGTGCTGCACCCAGCCCTGCCGGGGTCGCCGGGTCACGAGATCTGGACCCGGGACGCCAGGGGAGCCGCCTGCCTGTTCAGCGCCGTCTTCGATCCCGCGATCCCGCAGGAGCGCATCGACGCCTTCTGCAACGGTCTGCGTCTGTTCCGGCTCGGCTGGAGCTGGGCCGGCCCCGTGAGCCTGTGCGCTCCGTACCAGATGGCCGGCTTGCGCTCGCAGGGTTGGCCGCTGGCCGGCGGTCTGGTACGCTTTGCCGTCGGCCTGGAAGCAGTGGGTGACCTGCAGGCCGATCTGGCCCAGGCGTTGCCGCTGTTGCAGGCCTGATTCCATTCACTTCCGCCTGAAAGAACGCATTGGCCACACCGAACTACGGATACGAGAAACGCCAGCGCGAGCTGGCCAAGAAACAGAAGAAGGAAGAGAAGCTCAAGGCCAAGGCCGCCCGCAAGCACGAGCCGGGCGAAGGTGGTCCGGAAGACCATCAGGACGATGTTCCCGAGGCTTCCCCCGAAGGCACTCCGCCGGCTTCAGCCAGCGAGCGTTCCTGACGGGTCTCCGGCTCAGCCGGACGAAGAGACCAGTGCCCTGGCCGCCTGCCCCATGCTGGCTGCAGACCGGTCGGGCAGGGCACACACGATCGCCTGTCCGTACTGGACGAAGTTGCGTCGGATCGACGCCGCGTACATCGGGTCATAGTGCTGCAGCAGCAGATCCAGCACCACCTCGGGCGTTCGGCCGGCCCGGATCTGCTCGACCCACCCGTTGACCACCTCGCGCCCGCGCAGCTCCGCCAGTGCCTGCAGACGCGAGCAGAAATGATCGGGGTCCTGCACAAAGAAGTCGTAGTCCTCCAGCAGCAGGCCGACCCGCTCGTTGTCCGGCAGCTGCAGGTCGACGCACGGGCTTGAGCGCATGGCGTCCATCAGCGCATCGGGCACACGCAGGTTGCCGACCTTCTTGCTCTCGCTCTCCACGTACACCACGCGAGCCGGGTCGAAGCCCTTCAGCCGGGCCCAGAGCAGCGAGTCGAAGTGTTTCTGGCTGGGCTGCGGCTGGCCCGGCAGGTGTCCCAGCACCGAGCTGCGGTGGCAGGCCAGGCCTTCCAGGTCGAGCACCTGCGCACCCTCGGCGGCCAGCGCGTGCAGCAGGCGGGTCTTGCCGCTGCCGGTCGGGCCACAGATGACCCGGTAGTGCAAGGTGGGTGCCAGCCGTTCCAGGTCCTCGACCAGCGCTGCCCGCCATGCCTTGTAACCGCCCTCGATCAGCGTGACCTGGAAGCCGATGGCCCCCAGGATGGTGGCCAGCGCACCGCTGCGGTTGCCGCCGCGCCAGCAGTACACCAGCGGTCGCCATCCCCTGGGCTTGTCGATCACCTCGCGCTCGATGTGCGCGGCAATGTTGCGGGCCGACAGCGCAGCTCCCCGCTTCTTGGCCTCGAACGGGTTGACCTGCTTGTACATCGTGCCGATCTCGATGCGCTGCAGGTTGTCCAGCGTGGGCCAGTTGACGGCACCCGGCACATGGTCGAGCGCGTGTTCGTCCTCGGTCCGGGCGTCGATGATGGCGTCGAAGGTTGCCAGGCGGCTGATGGCTTCCGTGGCAGGCAGGGTCTGAACAGGCATCCGGGGATTATCGGCGCGGGATCAGCGGTCTCAGGGCCGGCCACACATTGCCCAGCATCACGGGTTGCGCGGCTTCGTTGGGGTGGATGCGGTCGGCCTGGAACAGCCGGGTCGGATCGGGAAGGTCGGCCACGCCGGCGAGGAAGAAGGGCACCAGGGCCGCCTTCTCCGATTCGGACACCGACCGGTAAAGCTGACGGAACTCGGCCGCATAGCGGGCGCCGTAGTTGGGCGGCATCTCCATGCCGAGCACCAGCACGCGTGCACCGGCCTCGCGCGCCGCACGTGCCATGGTGCCCAGGTTGTCGCGCGTCATGTCCAGGGGCAGTCCGCGCAATGCGTCGTTGCCGCCGAGTTCGATCACCACCACGGCGGGCTGGTGCTGCTTCAGGAGGGCCGGCAGTCGCGAGCGACCGCCCGACGTGGTGTCGCCGCTGATGCTGGCATTGACCACCCGCGCCTGAACTTTTTCGGTCTTAAGCCGGTCCTGAAGCAGAGCCACCCAGCCTTTGCCGCGCTGAAGCCCATACTCGGCGCTCAGCGAGTCGCCTACCACCAGCACCACCGGTGCCTGGCTCGCTGCGGTGGTCTGGCCCGAGGAGATCAGCGGAAGACCGCCGGTGCACAGGGCCAGGAGCAGGGCGCTACAGTGGCGTCGATTCAAACGGGAAAGTTCTTTCATGTCCGAAGTGATGATTGCGGTTCAGCATGTGTTCAAGACGGTCACCGATTCGACCGGCACGCTGACCATTCTGCGGGATATCGATTTCACCCTGGCCAAGGGCGAAACGGCGGCGATCGTCGGGGCGTCCGGCTCCGGCAAGAGCACCCTGCTGTCGATCATTGCCGGGTTGGATACCCCCAGCAGCGGAACGGTTCACATGGCCGGCACCGATCTGTTCGCCCAGACCGAAGACCAGCGTGCCGCCTTCCGGGCCGCGCACCTGGGCTTTGTGTTCCAGAGCTTCCAGCTGCTGGCCAACCTGACCGCACTGGAAAACGTGATGCTGCCGCTGGAACTGGCTGGTCGCCGTGACGCCCGCGCCGCGGCCAGCCGCATGCTCGAGCGTGTGGGCCTGGGCCAGCGTCTGGCCAGCTATCCCAAGGTGTTGTCGGGTGGCGAGCAGCAGCGGGTGGCGCTGGCGCGCGCCTTCGTCATGAGCCCGGCCGTGCTGCTGGCCGACGAGCCCACCGGCAGTCTGGACTTTGCCACCGGCCAGACCATCATGGAGCTGATGTTCGACCTCAACCGCGAGCAGGGCACCACGCTGGTCATGGTCAC
This sequence comes from uncultured Hydrogenophaga sp., assembly GCF_958439165.1. Classification (GTDB taxonomy): domain Bacteria; phylum Pseudomonadota; class Gammaproteobacteria; order Burkholderiales; family Burkholderiaceae_C; genus Hydrogenophaga. The sequence continues at coordinate 20,109 of NZ_OY288119.1, forward strand.
GCACGACCGCAGCATCGCCGAGCGCTGCGAACGGCGCATCACGATCGCGGCGGGCGAGGTGGCCGAGATCAGCCCCGGCTGACATCTGCTCCCTCCATCACCCCCGGGCGGGTGAAAGCCGGGAACCATGGACTGGTGGTGTGACTAAGACAGTTCCTTCGCTGTCTCCGCCACCCATGATTTCTGCACAACCTGACTTCTGCGCCTGCTCCACCACCCGGCACGGGCCCTACACCAAGATCCGTTGCACGCTGCCTTCTTCCCTGGCCCGCGACGCGGCGTTGCTGGAAGATGTACGCCGACATGTACGGCGGAAGCTCGAAGACGAGCAGTGCGTGTTCAAGGAGGTGCGTGTCACCACCCGCTCGAAGCCCATCGCCATCAAGGTGGTGGTACCCACCGGACTGATGGAGGAGCCGCGGCGGTTGGTGGCCCGGGTCGGGAGCTGCCTCGGTCTGCTGATCGACGGGCTGGGTTTGTCGCCCGAGGCGGCCACAACGGTCTGGCGCAATCTCGCTGCGTACCGAGCGCGCGCGCTGGACCGGCTGGCCAGACAGGCACCCAGCCTCGAGGGTGACTTGGACCCGCTGCTCGCGATCGCTTCGGAGCTGGCGGAGGCGGGCGACACAGGTGCCGCCATCCAGCTCATCGGCCGCCTTCCATGGCACGAACCCATGCAGGCGCTGGACCATCTGCAGACCACGCTGCAGATCCCGCCCTGGGTGGCCATGAGGCTGCTGTGCACCCAGAATCGGGAGCACCTGCTGAGCCTTCTGCCGTGGCAAGGAACGGCGACCGGCAGCCCTGCGCGTGTCATGTTGATGCGGCTGCAGGGCTCGTTGGTCCATGCCGACGAAGCCGCGGCAGCAGCAGCCTTGCTCAAGCTGCTGCAAGGTGGTGACTAGCCTGCCCGTGGCGGTTGGGCGGGATAATCCGGGGATGACCTCTCCCAAAATCTCGCCGTCCGCCGCCAAGGTGCTGTTCGGCTTCCACGCGGTGGGCGTTCGCCTGAAAACCGCACCCGCCTCGGTCATCGAGGTGTATTTCGAATCCACCCGCCGCGACGCCCGCATGCGGCAGTTCCTGGATCGGGCGCGCGAAGCGGGCGTGCGGCTGATCGAGGCCGACGCGCTTCGCATCGCCAAACTCGCCGGCAGCCACGGTCACCAGGGCGTGGCCGCGCGGGTGCAGCCACTGGAGCAGGCCCGCTCGCTGGACGACCTGCTGGAGCAGCTCGAACCCACCGGCGAGCCGCCGCTGCTGCTGGTGCTCGACGGCATCACCGACCCGCACAACCTGGGTGCCTGCCTGCGCGTGGCCGACGGTGCCGGCGCCCACGCCGTGATCGCGCCCAAGGACCATGCCGCCGGCATCAACGCCACCGTGGCCAAGGTGGCCAGCGGCGCCGCCGAGACCATGCCGTATTTCATGGTCACCAACCTGGCTCGCACGCTGGGCGAGCTCAAGGAGCGGAACATCTGGGTCATCGGCACCAGCGACGACGCGCCCCGCACCCTCTACCAGGCCGACCTGAAGGTCCCGGTGGCCCTCGTGCTCGGCGCCGAGGGGCAGGGCATGCGCCAGCTCACCCGCAAGACCTGCGACGAGCTGGTCAGCATCCCCATGCACGGGGCGGTGGAAAGCCTGAACGTGTCGGTGGCCAGCGGCGTCTGCCTGTACGAAGCGCTGCGCCAGCGGGGCTGACCGGCCGGTCGGCCGATCAGCCCTGCGCCGCCTCGATCTGTTCGCCCAGCTCCAGCCAGCGCATCTCGAGCGAATCCAGCTCGTCCTGCAGCGCTTTCAGGCGGCGCCCGGCCTCGGCGATCTCGTTCGGCGGCAGCGGGCGGGCCAGCCGCTCTTCCAGAGCGGATTTCTCGGTATTGAGCGTGGCCATCCGCTGATCGACCTGATCAAGCTCCTTGCGCAGGGGTTTGGTCCGGTCGGGCTGCCGCGAGGGCTTGGCCTTGGCTTCCTTCTGCACCCGCTGGGCTTCGCGGGCAGCCTCGCGGCTGGCCTCGCGCTGGGCTTCCCGTGACTGCTTGGCCACATCCAGCAGGTAGCGCTGGTAGTCGTCCAGGTCACCGTCGAAGGGGGCGATGCCGCCGCGCGAGACCAGCCAGAACTCGTCGCAAACGGCGCGCAACAGGGCACGGTCGTGGCTGACCAGCATCACGGTGCCTTCAAACTCGTTGAGCGCCATCGACAGCGCTTCGCGCGTGGCCAGATCCAGGTGGTTGGTGGGCTCGTCGAGCAGCAGCAGGTTGGGGCGCTGCCAGACGATCATGCACAGCACAAGCCGCGCCTTCTCGCCGCCGCTCATGGTGCCCACCGCCTGCTTGACCTGGTCGCCGGTGAAGTTGAAGCCGCCCAGGAAGCTGCGCAGGTCCTGCTCGCGGGTGGGCTGACCCACCAGGGTGCCGGCTGCCGTGCTGTCCTTGACCAGCCGGATCATGTGCTCGAGCGGCGTGTCGGCCGGACGCAGCACATCGAGTTCCTGCTGGGCAAAGTAGCCGATGTTCAGGCCCTTGCCTTCGGTGATGTCGCCGGCCAGCGGCGCCAGGGTGCGGGCGACCGTCTTGACCACGGTGGACTTGCCCTGACCGTTGGCGCCCAGGATGCCGATGCGCTGACCGGCCAGCACCGAGCGGCTGATGCCGCGCACGATGGTCACCGGCGGTGCTGCGTCGGCACCGGGGTAGCCGAAGTCGACCTCCTGCAGGGCCAGCATCGGGTTGGGCAGGTTCTGCGGTTCGGCAAAGCCGAAAGTGAAGTCGGCCTCGGCCAGCACCGGTCCGATCTTCTCCATGCGTTCGAGCGCCTTGACCCGGCTCTGTGCCTGCTTGGCCTTGCTGGCCTTGGCCTTGAAGCGGTCGATGAACTTCTGCAGGTGCGCCATCTTCTCCTGCTGCCGGGAGTAGGCGGCCTGCTGCAGGGCCATCTGCTCGGCCCGCATGTCTTCGAAGCGGCTGTAGTTGCCGCCATAGCGGTTCAGGCGTGCATGCTCGATGTGCACCGTGACGTCGGTGACCGCATCCAGGAACTCGCGGTCGTGGCTGATGACCAGCAGTGTGCCTTCGTAGCGCTGCAGCCAGGCTTCCAGCCAGACCAGAGCGTCCAGGTCCAGGTGGTTGGTGGGTTCGTCGAGCAGCAGCAGGTCACTCGGGCACATGAGCGCACGGGCCAGCTGCAGCCGCATGCGCCAGCCGCCGGAAAAGCTGTTGACCGGGCGTTCCAGTTCGTCGGTGCGGAAGCCCAGACCGAGGATGAGCGCCTGGGCCCTGGCCGCGGCATCGTGTTCCCCCGCATCGTGCAGCGCCATGTAGGCGTTGCCCATGCGTTCGCCGTCGCCGCTGTCTTCGGCAGCCTGCACTTCAAGCCGGGCGGCCAGCAGGGCGGTGTCGCCCTCGATCACGAAGGCAGTGGCCGGCTGGTCGGTCTCGGGCATGTCCTGTGCCACCTGGGCCATACGCCATTGGGTGGGCACGTTGAACTCGCCCTTGTCTTCGTGCAGCTGACCGTCGAGCAGCCGGAACAGGCTGGACTTGCCGGCGCCGTTGCGCCCGACCAGCCCGACCTTCTCTCCGGGGTTGATGACGACGCTCGCACTGTCGAGCAATACCTTGGCACCGCGTCGCAGCACCACATCGCGCAAGGTGATCATGGGTTCAGTGCCTCGCGGGTCAGCAGCAGCACCTGGTCGTCGCCGGCACTCACCGGCAGCCAGACCGCATCGAGGTCCGGGAAGGCGCGCTCGAAGTTCGCCCGCTCGTTGCCGATCTCCAGTACCAGCACGCCCTCGGGGTTGAGGCAGCGCGGCGCATCGGACAGCAGCTGGCGGATGAAGTCCATGCCGTCTTCACCACCGGCCAGCGCCAGCTCGGGCTCGGCCCGGTATTCGGCGGGCAGGGCGGCCATGCTTTGCGCGTTGACATAGGGCGGGTTGCACAGGATCAGGTCCCAGGGGCCGGGGCAGGCGGTCAGGCCGTCGGACTCGACCAGGGCGATACGGTCCTGCAGCCCGTGGCGGTCCACATTGAGGCGGGCCACGGCCAGTGCGTCAGGCGACAGGTCGGCACCGCACACCTGCACCTCCGGCCAGGCCATCGCCGCCAGAACGGCCAGGCTGCCGTTGCCGGTGCACAGGTCCAGCACCTGGCGGGTTTCGTCGCTCAGCCAGTGGTCGATGGTGCCGTCGACCAGCAGCTCGGCAATGAAGCTGCGCGGCACGATGCTGCGCCGGTCGATGTGGAAGGGCACGCCCTGCAGCCAGGCTTCGCCGGTGAGGTAGGCAGCGGGCTCCCGGGTGTCGATGCGACGCTGGACCAGCGCCAGCGCCTGCTGAACGGCGGCAGTGTCCAGGGGGGACGGGTCGGCGTCGGTGTCGGTGTCCAGCGGCAGGTCGAGCGACCACAGCACCAGCCAGGCCGCTTCGTCGTGCGGGTTGGTGGTGCCATGCCCATAGGACAGGGAAGCGGCGGCCAGGCGGTCGGTCGCCTCGGCCAGAAGTTGTTTCAGGTTCACGGAAGGTGCGGCGTCAGGCCTGCGGTGCGGCATTCAGCCGCTCCAGCGTGCGCCGGTAGATGTTCTTGAGGGGTTCGATGTCGGCCAGGGCCACGTTCTCGTCCACCTTGTGGATGGTGGCGTTGGGCGGGCCCAGCTCGATGACTTGCGGGCAGACGCGGGCGATGAAGCGGCCGTCGCTGGTGCCGCCGGTGGTGGAGAGTTCGGTGGTGATGCCGGTCTCGTCGGCGATGGCGGCACGCACCGCGTCGACCAGGGTGCCGGGCGGCGTGAGGAAGGGCTGTCCGCCCACCGTCCAGACCAGATCGTGATCGCGGCCGGCCTCCAGGCCATGGCGGGCCAGGATGTCCAGCACCCGCTGCTGCAGCGACTCGGCGGTGGATTCGGTGGAAAACCGGAAGTTGAAGTCGATGACCACCGTGCCGGGGATCACGTTGCTGGCGCCGGTGCCACCGTGGATGTTGCTCACCTGCCAGCTGGTGGGCGGGAAGAAGGCGTTGCCATCGTCCCAGCGGGTGGCGGCCAGCTCGGCGAGCGCCGGCGCTGCCAGGTGGATGGGGTTGCGGGCCAGGTGCGGGTAGGCGATGTGACCCTGGATGCCCTTCACGGTGAGCTTGCCGCTCATGGTGCCGCGTCGCCCGTTCTTGATCATGTCGCCGGTGCGCTCGACCGAGGTCGGTTCACCCACGATGCACCAGTCCAGCCGCTCCCCGCGCCCCTGGAGCTGCCGGCACACCACCACCGTGCCGTCCAGCGCCGGGCCTTCCTCGTCGCTGGTGAGCAGGAAGGCGATGTCGATGGCGGGCTGCGGGTGCGCGGCCAGGAATTCCTCGCAGGCCACGACCATGGCGGCGAGCGACGCCTTCATGTCGCTGGCACCGCGGCCGAACAGCCGTCCGTCGCGGTGGGTCGGCGTGAAGGGGTCGCTGGCCCAGTTGGCTAGCGGTCCGGTGGGCACCACGTCGGTGTGGCCAGCGAACACCAGCGTGGGCTGCTGCCCGGTGCCGTGCCGGGCCCAGAGGTTGGCGACCCGGAAATCGTCTGGACCGCTGTCGATGCGCTCGAGCCGGAACCCCGCTGCAGCCAGCCGCTCGCCGATCAGTTCAAGACAGCCCTCGTCCCGTGGTGTCACGGATGGGCGGGCGATCAGGGCTTCGGTGAGCAGCAGCGTGTCGGACATGGGTCGTTCAGAACTTCACGTCGAGCGTGAATTCGGTGAAGGTGGCCTGGTCCTCGTCCTCGGTCAGGTCGGCCGGCAGGTCGCCCGCGCGGCTGGCTTCGAAGTCGTTCTGCAGACGCCACAGCAGGTTGTTGGGCGAATCGGCATGGGCCAGGCCCTCGTTGCGGCTCACGATGCCTTCGTGGATGAGGCGGGCGATGTCCTGCTCGAAGGTCTGCGAGCCCTCGGCCAGCGACTTCTCCATGGCCTCGCGCACGCCGCCGAAGTCGCCCTTGTGCACCAGGTCGGCCACCAGGGCGGTGTTGAGCATCACCTCCATGGCCGGCACGCGGGAGCCGGTTTCGGTGCGCAGCAGCCGCTGCGACACCACCGCCCGCAGCGCGGACGACAGGTCGCTCAGCAGGGTGGGGCGAACCTCGGCCGGGTAGAAGCTCAGGATCCGGTTGAGCGCGTGGTAGCTGTTGTTGGCGTGCAGCGTGGCCAGGCACAGGTGGCCGGACTGCGCGTAGGCGATGGCCGCCGACATGGTGTCGCGATCGCGGATCTCGCCGATCAGGATCACGTCCGGTGCCTGCCGCAGCGCGTTCTTCAGCGCCACCTGCAGCGAGGCGGTGTCGGAGCCGATCTCGCGCTGGTTGACCACCGATTTCTTGTTCGCGTAGGTGTATTCGATCGGGTCCTCGATGGTGAGGATGTGGCCGGTCGCGTTCTCGTTGCGGTGATCGAGCATGGCCGCCAGCGTGGTGCTCTTGCCGGCGCCGGTGGAGCCCACCATCAGGATGAGGCCGCGCTTCTCCATCACCAGCTCGGCCAGGATCGGCGACACATTGATGTCGCTCAACCGGGGAATGTTGCTCGGCACGAAGCGGATCACCACCGAGTAGGTGGCCCGTTGCCGGAACGCGCTGATGCGGAAATTGCCCAGCCCGTCCAGGGTGACGCCCATGTTGAGCTCGCCGGTCTCGGTGAGCTCCTCCATGCGGGTGGGCGAGATGATTTCCGAGAGCAGGTTGCGCGGAGCGTCCAGCGGCAGCACCTGGCTGTTGATGGGGATGGTCTGGCCGTGGATCTTGATCATGGCCGGGGCATAGGCCGTCAGGTAGACGTCCGACGCCTTCTTCTCGGCCATCAGGCGCAGGATGCGCTCCATCGTTCCACTGCTCATGACCGTCCTCTCATTCAACGCCAGGGGGTGCTGCGGTGCTGCGGATCAGTCGCGCAGCAGGTCGTTCAGGCTGGTCTTGGCGCGGGTCTGCGCGTCGACCCGCTTGACGATGATGGCGGCATACAGGCTGTACTTGCCGCCATCCTTCGGCAGGCTGCCGCTGATGACCACCGAACCGGCCGGCACGCGGCCGTAGCTCACCTCGCCGGTGGCGCGGTCGTAGATGGGGGTGCTCTGGCCGATGTAGACGCCCATGGAGATGACCGAGTTTTCCTCGACGATCACGCCCTCGACCACTTCGGAGCGGGCGCCGATGAAGCAGTTGTCCTCGATGATCGTCGGGTTGGCCTGCAGCGGCTCCAGCACGCCACCCAGGCCGACGCCGCCGGACAGGTGCACGTTCTTGCCGACCTGTGCGCAGCTGCCCACGGTGGCCCAGGTGTCGACCATGGTGCCTTCGTCCACATAGGCGCCGATGTTCACGTACGACGGCATCAGGATGGCGCCCTTGGCAATGAAGCTGCCGCGGCGGGCCACGGCCGGCGGCACCACGCGCACGCCGGTGGCCTTCATCTGGGCTTCGTCCAGGTGGGCGAACTTGGTCTGCACCTTGTCGAAGAAGCCCAGGTCGCCGGCGCGCATGACGGCGTTGTCCTTGAGGCGGAACGACAGCAGCACGGCCTTCTTGATCCACTGGTGGGTGGTCCACTGGCCCACGCCTTCGCGGGTGGCCACGCGCAGGCGGCCCTTGTTCAGTTCGGCGATCACGTGCTCCACCGCATCGAGCACTTCCTTGGGGGCCGATGCCGGCGAGAGGGTGGCGCGCTGCTCCCAGGCGTTGTCGATGATGTTCTGCAGTTGTTGGGTCATGGTGTTTCCGGGGAAGGGAGAGATTCGTGGACGGGCGTTTCAGGCGTTGCGCCGGGTGAATTCGACAATGCGGCGGGCGGCTTCCAGGCATTCGGCGGCCTCGGCGACCAGCGCCATGCGCACACGGCCTGCGCCCGGATTGGAACCCAGCGCCGTTCGCGCCAGGTAGCTGCCGGGCAACACCGTCACATTGTATTGAGCGAGCAGTTCTCGGGCGAAGGCCTCGTCTGCGCCGAGGCCCGGCACGGCATGGGCCCAGCGCTCGGGCACGCCGGCCCAGAGGTAGAACGAGGCGTCCGGCAAGGCCACATCCAGCACGTCGGCCAGCAGCGGCGTGACCTGTGCGAATTTTTCGCGGTACTGGCGGCGGTTGTCTTCCACGTGCGCTTCGTCGTTCCAGGCGGCCACGCTGGCCGCCTGCACCACCGGGCTCATGGCGCCACCATGGTAGGTGCGGTAGAGCAGGAAGGGCTTGATGAGGGCGGCATCGCCAGCCACAAAGCCGCTGCGCAGGCCCGGCACATTGCTGCGCTTGGACAGGCTGGTGAAGGCCACCAGCCGGCGGAAATCGAGGCGGCCCAGGCGGTGTGCGGCCTCCAGCCCGCCCAGGGGCGGTTCGTCACGGAAGTAGATTTCGCTGTAGCACTCGTCCGACGCGATCACGAAGCCGTGCCGGTCGCTCAGCTCGAACAGCCGCTCCCACTCCGACAGCGGCATGACGGCGCCCGCCGGGTTGCCCGGCGAGCACACGTAAACCAGCTGGGTACGCGCCCAGGTGGCCTCGGGCACGCAGTCCCAATCGGCGGCGAAGTTGCGCCTCGGGTCGCTGGGCACGTAGAAGGGTTCGGCTCCGCTGAGGTAGGCCGCGCCCTCGTAGATCTGATAGAACGGATTCGGGAAGACCACCGTCGCTCCCTCGCGCGAGGGGTCGACCACGGTCTGGGCGAAGGCGAACAGGGCTTCCCGTGAGCCATTGACCGGCAGCACCTGGGTCGCGGCATCGAGCTGCACGCCATACCGGCGTTCGACCCAGGCGGCGCAGGCCTGCCGCAGCGCGGGTTCGCCGGCGGTGGCCGGGTAGCTGGAGAGTCCCTTGTCCAGCGCGCCGGCCAGGGCCTGCTTGAGGAACTCGGGGGCCGGGTGGCGGGGTTCGCCGATGCCCAGACTGATGGGGCTGATGCCGGCCGGCGGCGTGACGCCGGCGAACAAGGCCCGCAGCCGCTCGAAGGGATAGGGCTGCAGGCGGGAGAGCTTGGGATTCATGGGCCCGGATTATCGGGCCTGACCGAAGACCCCGTTCAGCCGCGGCGGGCGGCAGCGGTGCGGGCCTGCAGGGCGCGCGTCATGGACTTCATCTGGCGGTGGCGCAGGTACTGGAAGCCCTGGTCCAGCGACAGCATCACGGTCATGAGCACGGTGGTGACGATCACCAGCGAAGGCAGCCGGAACGAACTGATGAAGCCACCACCCTGGGGAATGGCCGAGCGGCTGTCGGTGGTGCAGATGAACTCGGCTGCAGCCATGCCGGTGTAGTGCATGGCGCACACCGCAACGCCCATGGCCAGTGCGGCCAGCACCCGGCGGGAAAGGGTCGGGGTGTTGAAGGCCAGCCAGAGGGCCACGGTCGAGGCCACCACGGCGATCACCACCGACAGGCCGACCAGCATCCAGTTCCAGTCGATGAACCCGTAGATCTTCAGGCCGAACATGCCCAGGTAGTGCATCACCACCACGCTCAGGCCCAGGCCGGTGCCGGCCACGGCCAGGCGCGGCAGGCTCTCGGGGTTGTGGGCGGCGTAACGGACCGCCAGCGACGCGGCCACCACCACCACCAGCAGGGAGGCGAAGGTTTCGGTCATCGCATAGCTGCTGCCGACATCCATCTGCAAGGCCAGCATGCCGATGAAGTGCATCGACCACACGCCGATGCCGCCCAGCGCCACACCCACGGTGATCAGGTTGCTCATGCTCAGGCGGCCGTCCCGGGCCTTGACCCGGCCGGCAGCGGTGAGCGCGACGAATGAGCCGATGACGGCGAAAAAGAAGGAGAGGGCGACGAGGCCCAGGTCGAATTCGGTGGTGACAGCGGAGTTCATGTGATGAGACTAAAAGTTTTAGTTATGTACTTATCGGTTCAATACTCAACCGACAACACCAGAATTATGTGAGTTGATGTAACCCGCCGGGGGGTTTTGCCCCGCGTCCAGCTGGCCACGGGCCGGTTTTTGCCCGATGCGGTGCATTCCGTCACGGTGCAGGCCCGGCCCGGGCCGGCCCCACCCGGCAGTTATGATTTCCGGCTGGTCGGCTTCCGCCGGCCCACGCCCCCCGATCGTCGATCCCCCACCCGCTGCCGTGCGCCTCAATTCCATCAAGCTGTCCGGCTTCAAATCGTTCGCCGAACCCACCAACTTCATGCTGCCCGGGCAGCTGGTGGGCGTCGTGGGTCCGAACGGCTGTGGCAAGTCCAACATCATGGATGCGGTGCGCTGGGTGCTGGGCGAGTCCAAGGCGTCGGAGCTGCGCGGCGAGTCCATGCAGGACGTCATCTTCAACGGCACCAACAACCGCAAGCCGGCCAGCCGCGCCAGCGTGGAGCTGGTGTTCGACAACAGCGACCACCGGGCCGGCGGCCAGTGGGGCCAGTTCGCCGAGATCGCGGTCAAGCGCGTGCTGACCCGTGACGGCAACAGCAGCTACTACATCAACAACCAGCCGGTGCGCCGCCGCGACGTGCAGGACGTGTTCCTGGGCACCGGCCTGGGGCCCCGTGCCTACGCCATCATCGGCCAGGGCACCATCAGCCGCATCATCGAGAGCAAGCCCGAGGAGCTGCGGCTGTTCCTCGAGGAAGCGGCCGGCGTGTCCAAGTACAAGGAACGGCGCCGCGAGACGGCCAACCGGCTCAACGACACGCGCGAGAACCTCACCCGGGTGGAAGACATCCTGCGCGAGCTCAACGCCAACCTCGACAAGCTGGAGAAGCAGGCCGAGGTGGCCGCCCGGTACCACACGCTGCAGGGCGGCGCCACGCTCAAGCAGCACCAGCTCTGGTTCCTCAAGCGCAGCGAGGCCGAGGCCGACCAGGCCCGCGTCCGCACCGACGCCGCGCAGGCGGTGAACGACCTGGAGTCGCGCACGGCCGACCTGCGCCGCATCGAGTCCGAGCTGGAAACCATCCGCCAGGCGCATTACGCAGCGGGCGATCAGGTCAACCAGGCGCAGGGCAAGCTGTACGAGGCCAGCGCCGAGGTCGGCAAGCTGGAAGCCGAGATCCGCTTCGTGGTCGAGGGCCGCCAGCGGGTCGAGCAGCGGCTGCAGCAGCTCAAGGAGCAGATGGCCTCCTGGGGTACTCGCAGTGACGACGCCCAGGCCGAGCTGGAGCAGATCGCCGAGCAGCTGGTGGCGGCCGAGGAGCAGTCGGTGGTCCTGGCCGCCCAGGGCGAGGACCAGGCTGGTGCCTTGCCCTCGCTGGAAGACGCGCTGCGTGCCGCCCAGAACCGGGCCAGCGAGCAGCGCGCCAGCGTCGCCCAGGTGCAGCAGCAGATCCAGGTGCTCGCCGCCGAGCAGCGCAGCATTGAAGAGCAGAGCCGGGGCCTGAACCAGCGCCGCGAGCGCCTGCTCGGCGACCGCAATGCCCTGGCTGCCCCCGACGAGGCCCGCCTGAGCGGTTTGCAGGCCCAGCACGAAGAGGCCCGCGAACAGGCCGAACTGTCGGCGGCCCGCCTGCAGGAGCTGCAGGACAGCGTGCCGCAGCTCGACGACGACCGCCGGGCAGCCCAGCAGGCGGTCAACACCGAATCGTCCCGTCTGGCCGATCTGAGCGCACGTCTGGAGGCCCTGCGGGCGCTGCAGGACAAGGTTCGCACCGACGGCAAGCTCAAGCCCTGGCTGACGAAACACGGGCTTGAAGGGCTGCAGGCCTTGTGGAGCCGCATTCACATCGAGACCGGCTGGGAAAGTGCGCTGGAGGCCGCCCTGCGGGAACGTCTGGGTGCGCTGGAGGTATCGCGCCTGGACATGGTGCGGGCCTTCGCGGCCGACGCGCCCCCGACCCGGCTCGCCTTCTACAACCCGCCGGCAGCGGCTGCCGCGGCCTCCGTGCCGGCCGGCCTCAAGCCGCTGGCCAGCCTGCTGCGCCTGAACGACGCCAGCCAGCAGGCCCTCATGAGCGACTGGCTGCAGGGTGCGCTGGTGGCCAGCTCGCTGGACGAGGCGCTGGCCCGACGCAACGAACTGCAGCCCGGCCAGACCCTGTATGTCGCCAGCGGTCATGCGGTCACGGCGCACAGCGTCAGCTTTTATGCGCCCGACAACGAGCAGGCCGGCCTGCTGGCCAGGGCCCAGGAAATCGAGAACCTGGACAAGGCGCTCAAGGCGCAGCAGCTGATCGCCGAACAGACCCGTGCAGCACTGGTGCGCGCCGAAGCCGCCTACAGCGATGCTTCGCAACGGCTGGTGTCGGCTCGCCGCGAAGCCGCCGAAACGCAGAACCGGGCCCACGAACTGCAGGTGGAGACGCTGCGCCTGAGCCAGCTGGCCGAGCAGACGCGTGCCCGCAGCGAACAGATCGGCCGCGACATGGCCGAGGTCGACACCGCGCTCGACGAACTCCAGGAAAGGCGAGTGACCGCCGAGGCCCGCTTCGAGGAACTCGACATGCAGCTGGCCGACAGCCAGGAGCGCCACGCCCAGCTGGACGACAAGGTGATCGAGGCCGAGCGCGCCCTCAACCAGGCCCGCGAACAGCAGCGATCGCTCGACCGGCAGGCCCAGGAAGCCACCTTTGCCCTGCGCAGCCTGCAGGCCCGCCAGGGCGAACTGCAGCGCTCGCTGGAGACGGCGGCCAGCCAGGCCCGCTCCCTGGCGGACGAAGAGCAGCGCGCCCGCGACGAGCTTTCGCGCCTGACCGATGCCGCTGCCCAGGCTGGCCTGCAAAATGCCCTGCAGGCCAAGCAGGAACGCGAACAGGCGCTGTCCAGTCTGCGCAGCCAGTACGACGACCTGACCATGAAGCTGCGTGCCAGCGACGAGCGCCGCCTGCAGCTCGAGCGCGAACTGGAGCCGCTGCGCAGCCGGATCACCGACTTCCAGCTCAAGGAGCAGGCTGCCCGCCTGGGCGTGGAGCAGTACGGTCAGCTGCTGGAAGAAGCCCAGGCCGATCTGGCGGCGGTGGGTCAGAGCATCACCGAAGGCAATGTGCGCCTGACCGGACTGCAAAGCGAGATCGACCGGCTGCACCGCGAGATTCAGGCGCTCGGCGCGGTCAACCTGGCCGCACTCGACGAGCTCACCGCGGCCCGCGAACGCAAGACCTTCCTGGACGCGCAGTCGGCCGACCTGGTGGAAGCCATGACCACGCTGGAAGATGCCATCCGCAAGATCGACAACGAGACCCGCGACCTCCTGGGCAGCACCTTCGAGACCGTCAACGGCCATTTCGGCAAGATGTTCCCGGAGCTGTTCGGCGGCGGCAATGCGCGGCTGGTCATGACCGGCGAAGAGATCCTGGATGCCGGTGTGCAGGTGATGGCCCAGCCGCCAGGCAAGAAGAACCAGACCATCCACCTGCTGTCCGGCGGCGAGAAGGCCCTGACCGCCATCGCGCTGGTGTTCGCCATCTTCCAGCTCAACCCGGCACCGTTCTGCCTGCTGGACGAGGTGGACGCACCGCTGGACGACGCCAACACCGAGCGTTACGCCCGTCTGGTCACTGCCATGTCGGGCGACACGCAGTTCCTCTTCATCAGCCACAACAAGATCGCCATGGAAATGGCCCGTCAGCTCATCGGCGTGACCATGCAGGAGCAGGGCGTTTCCCGGATCGTCGCCGTCGACATGGAGTCGGCGGCCGGCATGTTGCAGGCCAGCTGACACAACACCTATGAGCAACCTGCAAATCGGACTGGCAATCCTGGGCGGCCTGGTGCTGGCAGCCGTGGTCGTCTACAACGCCTGGATAACCCGCCAGAGTGCGCCCCGCACGGCACGCGAGCGGCCCCCACACCTGCCATCTGCCGACACCACCGACCCGGTGGCCGATGTCGGCGAGCGCATGGTCGACCCGCTGGCCGGACGCATCGATCCGGTGCTCGACACCGACCTCGCCGACACCGTGCCGGCCGCCCTGGCCGAACAGATGCCGAGTGGCCTGTCGGGTGCGATGCCGCACGACGGGTCCATGCCCGACCTGCGACGCGATCCGCTGGCCCTGGAGCGGCGCCCCGGCCTGGATGCCCTGATCGACGTGCTGGCCACCGTCACACCCGAAACCGAGGTGTCCGGCGATGCGGTGCTGGCCGCGTTGCCCGTCACCCGCCGCGTGGGCAGCAAGCCGTTTGCGGTCGAAGGTCTGACCGCCGCCGGCGATTGGGAGCCTCCGCGTCCGGGCCAGCGCTATCGCCAGCTGCAGGCCGGCGTTCAGCTGGCCAACCGGGCGGGTGCGCTGAACGACATCGAGTTTTCCGAGTTTGTGGTCAAGACCCAGGCCTTCGCCGACGTGCTGTCCGCAGCGGTGGAATTCCCCGAGATGCGGGCCGAGGTGGCGCGAGCGCGCGAACTCGATGCCTTTGCCGGTGACCACGATGCCCAGCTCGGCTTCACCCTGCGCGCCCGGCGTGCTGCCTGGAGCCCGGGGTATGTGGCCCAGAATGCGTCGCGACAGGGCTTCGTGGCGGGTGCGCTGCCCGGTCGCATGGTGCTGGCGGGCAGCCAGCCCGGACAGGCACCGGTGCTCAGCCTCACCTTCGATCCCCAGGCGGCCATGGCCGAAGATCCCGAGCAGAGCGCCCTGCGCGAGGTGACGCTCTCGCTGGAGGTCACCCATGTGCCGCGCAGCGAACAGCCCTTCGTGCAGCTGCGCCAGGCGGCCCAGGCCTTGGCGCTGGCCATGGACGGCACCGTGACCGACGACGCCGGACAGGCGCTCACCGACGACGCCATGGACCGCATCGGTGCCGACCTGGAAGCGCTGTACGACGCCCTGGACGCCCGCGACCTGTCGGCCGGATCGCCCCAGGCCCGCCGCCTGTTCTCCTGACGCCGATGAACACCCCCGACCTGTTTGCCGACGAACCTGCCGCCGGCAGCGGTGGTGCACCGGCCGATGCCCAGGCACAGCGTGCCGCCGAACTGCGCCAGCAGCTGCACCACCATGCCTGGCGTTATCACACGCTGGATGAACCCGAGATCCCGGACGCCGAGTACGACCGCCTGTTCCGGGAGCTGCAGGCCATCGAGACCGCACGGCCCGATCTGCTCACACCCGACTCTCCCTCGCAGCGGGTGGGCGGTGCGGTGCTCAAGGAACTGATGCCGGTGCGCCACGCCGTGCCCATGCTCAGCATCCGCACCGAAACCGATACCGAAGCCACCGGTGCCGAAGCTTTCGATGCGCGGGTCCGGCGCGAGCTCGGGCTGACCGAATCCGATCCGCCGGTGGGCTATGTGGCCGAGCTCAAGTTCGACGGCCTGGCCATGAGCCTCCGTTACGAGGGCGGCCTGCTGGTCCGCGCTGCCACCCGTGGTGACGGCGAGACCGGCGAGGACGTGACCCACAACATCCGCACCATCGGTCAGATCCCGCTGCGGCTGCCGGCCGGTGTGCCCGAGACGCTGGAGGTTCGTGGCGAGGTCTACATGGCGCGGGCCGACTTCGACGCGCTGAACGAGCGCCAGCGGGCCAAGATCGCGGCCGGCGCGAAGGGCGAGAAGACCTTCGTCAACCCGCGCAACGCGGCCGCTGGCGCCGTGCGCCAGCTCGACTCCGGCATGGCAGCTCAGCGGCCGCTCAGCTTCTTTGCCTACGGCTGGGGCGAGGTGAGCGATGCCGCCGCGCTCGGCAGCTCCCAGTTCGAGGTGCTGATGCAGCTCAAGGCCTGGGGCTTCCCGGTGGCGGTCCAGACGGCGCGCTGCACCGGATCGGCCGAGCTGGTGGCCTTCCACCGTCGCATCGGCGAACAGCGCGATGCGCTGCCCTTCGACATCGACGGCGTCGTCTACAAGGTCGACGAGCTCGCGCTCCAGCAGCGTCTGGGCTTCGTCACCCGGGAGCCGCGCTGGGCAGTGGCCCACAAATACCCCGCCCAGGAACAGGTGACCACGGTGCTGGCCATCGACGTGCAGGTGGGACGCACCGGCAAGCTCACGCCGGTGGCCAAGCTGGCGCCGGTGTTCGTCGGCGGCGTGACCGTCACCAACGCCACGCTGCACAACGAACTCGAGGCCCGCCGCAAGGATGTGCGCGTCGGGGATTCGGTCGTGGTGCGCCGGGCCGGCGACGTCATTCCCGAGGTGGTGTCGGTGCTGACCGAGCGCCGCCAGGGCGAACCGGAGCCGTTCACCATGCCCGCCTGCTGCCCGGTCTGCGGCAGTGCGGCGGTGCGCGAGGAGGGCGAGGCCGACCACCGCTGCACCGGCGGCCTGTTCTGTGCTGCGCAGCGCAAGCAGGCCATCCTGCACTACGCACAGCGGCGGGCGGTCGACGTCGAGGGCCTGGGCGACAAGCTGGTGGAGCAGCTGGTGGATGCGGGGCTGATCACCACCCTGCCGGACCTCTACAAGCTGGGCTTCACGGCCCTGGCCACGCTGGAGCGCATGGCCGAAAAGTCGGCGCAGAACGTGCTGGACGCGCTGGACAAGAGCAAGGCGACCACCCTGCCACGTTTCCTCTTCGGCCTGGGCATCCGCCATGTGGGCGAGGCCACCGCCAAGGACCTGGCCCGGCACTTTGGCGGCATCGACCGCATCATGGACGCCAGCGTGGACGAGCTGCTGCAGGTCAACGATGTCGGTCCGGTGGTGGCGCAGAGCATCCGGACCTTCTTCGACCAGCCGCACAACCGCGAGGTGGTGGAGCAGCTGCGCGCCGCCGGCGTGACCTGGGCCGAAGGCGAGGGCGCGCAGAACACGCCCCAGCCCCTGCTGGGCAAGACCTTCGTGCTGACCGGCACCTTCCCCACGCTCAAGCGTGACGATGCGAAGGCCATGCTGGAAGCTGCCGGTGCCAAGGTGGCCGGCTCGGTCAGCAGGAAGACCGACTATGTGGTGGCCGGCGAAGAGGCCGGCAGCAAGCTGGAGAAGGCCAGCGAGCTCGGCGTGGCCGTGATCGACGAGGCCGGCATGC
Organism: uncultured Hydrogenophaga sp.; assembly: GCF_958439165.1. Taxonomy (GTDB): domain Bacteria; phylum Pseudomonadota; class Gammaproteobacteria; order Burkholderiales; family Burkholderiaceae_C; genus Hydrogenophaga. The sequence goes on from NZ_OY288119.1 coordinate 36,969, forward strand.
TGGCGCTGCTGCAGGACTGAATCCGCCGTGTGGTTCGCGCTGGGCCTGGTCAGTCTGATCCTTGTGCTGGCCGCACAGATCCGGCATCGCTGGGTGTCGCCGTGGTCGGGCGTTGCGGGTGTGCTCCCCCGGACGCCGCGGCACCGTTACCGGTACCTCCAGCGCAAGGACAGCTACCTCGGCATCGAGGTCGGGGTACCGGTTCCCGAGTTCTTCCGTTTCGAGCTCAAGCGGGAGCGGTGGGCTGACCGTTTCTTCAAATGGGTCGGCCTCTCGGTCGAGAAGCAGTTCGGCCACGATGGCTTCGATCAGCTGGTGTACGTGGCCTCGGACGACCAGCACCTGCTCAATCGGGTGGCTGACAGTCCGGAACTGCGCGACGCGGCAGCCAGACTGTTCATCGACGTGACCGAGGGCTGCCGCCTGCGGCATGTGCGCTGCGCGCACGGCTGGCTGGTCGCTCGCCTGGACCGCGGCACATGGATCGACCGCGAGAAGGATGCGCACCGGCTGGAGCGCGCCATGGGCGTTGCCCTGAAGCCGCTGGATCGCCTGGCTGAAGCGCTGCGCCACACCGAACGCCCGGAGTTGCCGCAAGGACGGCGCGATCCCTACCTCCTGCCGGGTGTGGTGCTGGTGTCGATCTCGTCCGCCCTCGGCATCAACGGGCTGATCTTCCTGTTCCGTACAGTGGTGCTGGACGACGCATTCCTGGTCGATGCCTGGCCGGTGATCGAGTGGGCATTCTGGGCCGGGTCCGGGCTCTTGGGCTTGTTGCTGATGGCGCACCTGTGGCTGCTGGGGCGCAGCGCACGGGCACACCTGTATCTGCTCGAACTGCTGCTGGTCGGTTCCTTCGGCGCCTACGCCACCGCTGCCATCGAGATCCGTGAGGCCAACATCGCCTGGGACACTGCGCCGGCCGTGATCCGCAGCGTGCCGGCCGTGGACAAGACCGTCAGCAGGTCGCGACGCGGCGGCACCAGCTATTTCGTCCATGTGACCGACTGGAGCAACCCGGCCGACATCCGCCGCATCCGCGTTTCGCGCGACGTGTTCGACGCCACGCAGCCTGGTCGACGGCTGATGTTCGAGGAGCGACCTGGTCGGCTCGGCGCACCGTGGGCACGCCTGATCGGGCTGCAGCCCGTGCCGATCGGTCCTACTTGAATCGGTAGTGGTCGCGGTTGAGGACGGCGGCGATCGCGGTGACCTCTTCCGGGAACAGCTGCAGCTTCAGCTCGGTGTTGCACTGCTCCACCATGCCTCGCAGGAATCCTGCGGTGTTGATGCGGCCTGCAGGGCGGTAGATGGCGCTGCCGTCACCGCCCACCTTGCGGGCATGGCAGGTGGCGCACTGGTGTTCTGCCAGGAGCTTCTGCCCCAGGGCCATGTCGGCATCCCTGAAGATGTCGGCCCCCTGGGCACCGGCGGTACAGGGCAGAAGCACGGCAGCCAGCAGGAGGGCCATGAGGCGGTTGGCGGGCATGAGAACTCCAGGGGTGTCGGCGATGCGCGAAACTTCGCCCATTCCCGCTTCGGAGTCAAGCCGCCATGACTGTTCACGCCATCCTGAAAATGGGCGATCCCCGACTGCTGCGCCATGCCAGGCCGGTCGAGCGCTTCAACACCGCCGAACTCCGCACCCTGGTTCGTGACCTGAACGACACCATGGTCCATGCCAACGGTGCCGGGCTGGCAGCGCCCCAGATCGGGGTCGACCTGCAGGTGGTGATCTTCGGCTCCGATCAACCCAACCCGCGCTACCCCGATGCCCCGGCGGTGCCGCGCACCGTGCTGGTCAATCCGGTCATCACGCCGCTGTCGGACGAGGAGGAAGACGGCTGGGAGGGCTGCCTGTCGGTGCCCGGCCTGCGGGGCGTCGTGCCGCGCTGGCGCCGCATCCGCTACACCGGCTTCGACGAGACCGGCCAGCCCCTTGATCGGGTGGCCGAGGGTTTCCACGCCCGGGTGGTGCAGCACGAGTGCGACCACCTCTGGGGCAAGCTGTATCCCATGCGCGTGCGCGATTTTTCCCGTTTCGGCTTCACCGAGGTGCTGTTCCCGGGGCTTGACGCGACCTCTGACGACTGAGCCGCTGCATTCATCAGCGCATCGTCATGAGGGCGTGAGGATTCCGGGGAGCGTTGGCGGCACCAACCGGCATCCCAACTGCTGGACGCTCCCGTGCATTCCGCCTCCCGATCCCATCGGCCCGACCCGATCTCCACACGGTCCTCGCCGTCCTCGCCGTCCTCGCCGTCTGTACCCATCGACCGGAGCGGTCGCCCGGAACGGTTGCCGGCCCTGCCCGAATCCGGGCTTCAGCGCGAGGTGCTGGCCCTGCCGGCACCGGTCCCGGCGCCCACCCGGACCGGCCCCTCGGTGCTGAAGGCCTGGCAGGCCGAGGTGGCCGAGCGGGCTGTCGAGCTGGACTACCTCACCGTCGGCCTCAAGGCGGTCAGCCGCCAACGCCGGCTGGCCGTGCAGCTGGCTGCAGTACGGCACATCGATGGCTCTGGCGCGCATCTGGGTTCGGCGGTCTTGCGGTGCCACCGGGTCATAGCGGGTCTGGAGGCCCATCTTCAGCGCAGGTTCAGGCTGCTGGTCGGCGATCTCGAGTGCGCCCGGGAGCTGCTGACGCCCCGGGTGCTCCTGGCGCAGGCGCAGAAGGAGTGGCAGGTGCTGCAGGACCGAGTCGAAGCCTCGGATCGTGACCCCGACCAGTTGCTCCGGCTGCATCAGAAGCGCGAGCTGCTCCTGAACCGGCTGCTCGACATCGCCGCGGCGCTGCACCCGGGTGTGCCGATGCCGGGTGTTCGCACCTGGATCGAACAGCGAGCTCACGACCTGCAGCGGGAGCAGCGCCTGCTGTTCGATGATCTCGGATTCGATCCTTCCTGTCTCTGACCACCGGACAACCGCCATGCAATCTGCCCGTCTGCTCCACCTGCGCCACCATTTGCGCGATCCGCGTGGACTGTCCCTGAGGGTCTGGGCCAGGGAGCGTGAAGCCATCGAAGCCAACCGGGAGGTCCTGCTGCGCAGCGAGCTCAAGTACCGGCAGAAACGCCTCTTGAGCCGAGAGCTGTGTTCGATCCGAGCCACCGCACCCGAACTCCAGGGTCCGGACCTGGCATCGGCCGTGCTGGAGCGCGACCGGCTGCTCCGGACGGTGGAAAACGCCTGTCATGCCGAGCTGCACGCCCATGTCGAGCTGCTGGGCCGGTTTCGCCACGTGCTCACCCCTCAGAGGCTGCTCCTCCTGGCCCACGATGAACTGGGCAGCCTGCACCAGAAGTGGACGCGCGGGATCGATGGGGCGAATCAGGCCGTGGACCGCCTCATCGGCGAGGCGCCGCCGAACGCCACGCAGCAGTGCCAGGCGCATCTGCAACGGGTCCGCAAGGTCTGGTGCGACATGCATGACACCTTGCTCGGGTTGCTGCTGCTGGTGGACGGCCTTCACGATCACACCCTGGCCCCTTTCGTGCACACCTGGGTGGATCAATGCCTGGACGCGCTGCACGAGAGCTACCTGGCCGTCTTGTCCCTGGAGGACCGCTTCAGCCTGCACCTGCAGGTCCGGGAGGGCAAGTGAGGCACCGCCGCCGCGCGATGCCTGTCAGCCCGCCAGTGCTTCGAGCAGCTCGGTCTCGATCTCGATCTGGCGCTTGTTCACCTGCAGCGGCGCGCCGCTGATGAGGAAGGTGTCCTCGACCCGCTCGCCCAGGGTGGTGATCTTGGCCAGCTGCACGCTGATGTCGTGCCGCGCCAGCACCCGCGTGATGCCGTAGAGCAGGCCTGCGCGGTCGCTGGCCGAGATCGACAGCAGCCAGCGCTGGGCCTTGTCGTCGGGGCGCAGGTCGACCCTGGGTGTGACCGGGAAGTTCTTCACCCGGCGCGACAGCCGGCCCAGCGTGGGCGGTGGCAGGGGGCCGCGTTCGTCGATCACCTGGGCCAGCCGGTTTTCCACCATGGCCGTCAGCTCCCGGTAGTGCTCGGCCATTTCGGGCACCACGACCTGGAAGGTGTCCAGGGCATGGCCGGTCTGGGTGGTGTGCACCCGGGCATCCAGGATGCTGAAGTGCGCCATGTCGAAATAGCCGCAGATGCGGGCAAACAGGTCGGGCTGGTCTGGCGAGTACACCAGCACCTGCAGGCCCTCGCCCTCGGGCGACAGGCGTGCCCGCACGATGCTGCGCTGGCGGGCTTCTTCGGTCTGCCGCTCCGGTCGCGCCAGTTCGCGCGACAGCATGCGGGTGTGCCAGGCGATGTCGTCGGCCTCGTGCCGCATGAAGTAACTGACGTCCAGCGTGTCCCACAGGCCCTTGTGGGCGTTGTAGGGCAGGGCATGCAGGGCCAGCATCTGCAGCGCCTCACGCTTGCGGCCCTCGACCTCGGCGCCGGCATCCGGCGCACGGCCGCCCAGGGCACGCAAGGTGTAGCGGTACAGGTCTTCCAGCAACTTGCCCTTCCAGGCATTCCAGACCTTCGGGCTGGTGCCGCGGATGTCGGCCACCGTCAGCAGGTACAGCGCGGTCAGGTACCGCTCGTTGCCGACCCGGCGTGCGAAGGCGTTGATGACGTCGGGGTCGCTGAGGTCTTCCTTCTGGGCCAGCCGGCTCATGGTCAGGTGTTCGCCCACCAGGAACTCGATCAGCCGGGCGTCTTCCCGGTCGATGCCGTGCTGGCGGCAGAAGGTGCGAACGTCGCGCGCGCCGAGCTCGGAGTGGTCGCCACCCCGGCCTTTGGCAATGTCGTGGAACAGGGCGGCGGCGTACAGGATCCAGGGCTTGTCCCAGCCGGCCGCCAGCTGCGAGCAGAACGGGTACTCGTGGGAATGCTCGGCGATGAAGAAGCGGCGTACGTTGCGCAGCACCATCAGGATGTGCTGGTCGACCGTGTAGACATGGAACAGGTCGTGCTGCATCTGCCCGACGATGTTCCGGAACACCCACAGGTAGCGGCCCAGCACCGAGGTCTGGTTCATCAGCCGCATGGCATGCGTGATGCCTTGCGGTTCCTGCAGGATGCGCCGGAACTGCTCGCGGTTGACCGGGTCCGCGCGGAACTTGCCGTTCATGACCGAACGGGCGTTGTAGAGCGCGCGCAGGGTGCGGGCCGACAGGCCCTTGACCCCCACCGTGGTCTGGTAGATGTGGAAGGTCTCCAGGATGGCGTGCGGGTGCTGCAGGTACAGGTTGTCGCTGGCCACCTCCAGCATGCCGCCCTTCTCGAAGAAGCGGTCGTTGATCGGACGCAGGCGCTGCACGCCGGGCTCCGAGCTGGCCAGCCGTTCCTCGATGTTGAGCAGCAGGATCTGGTTGAGCTGGGTGACCGCCTTGGCCGCCCAGTAATAGCGTTTCATCAGGCCCTCGCTGGCGCGGCGCAGGCCGCGTGGCCGGGCTTCGCCTGGGGGTGGTGTCTGGTTGCTGAAGCCGAAGGACTCGGCCACCGCGGTCTGCAGGTCGAACACCAGCCGGTCCTCGCGGCGGCGGGCCAGCAGGTGCAGCCGGGCCCGGATCAGGCTGAGCAGCGCCTCATTGGCCTTGATCTGGCGGGCTTCCAGCGGCGTGGCCAGGCCCTTGCGGGCCAGTTCGTCCCAGCTGCGGCCCAGGCCGGCCGCCTTCGCCACCCACAGGACGATCTGCAGGTCGCGCAGGCCGCCCGGCGATTCCTTGCAGTTGGGCTCCAGGGAGTAGGGCGTGTTCTCGAACTTGTGATGGCGCTGGCGCATCTCCAGCGTCTTGGCCACGAAGAAGGCCTTCGGGTCCATGGCTTCGCCCAGGCGCTGGACCAGCGAGCGGAAGGCCTTGCGGCTGCCGGCGACCGGCCGCGACTCGAGTAGCGAGGTCTGTACCGTGACGTCCTTGGCGGCCTCGGCCACGCATTCCTCCAGCGTGCGCACGCTGGAGCCGATCTCCAGCCCCACGTCCCAGCAGGAGCCGATGAAGCTTTCCAGCCGGGTCTTGAGGGCTGCGTCCTCCTCCGGCTGGCAACCCTCGGGCAGCAGCACCAGGACGTCGATGTCGGAGTAGGGGAACAGCTCGCCACGGCCGTAGCCGCCCACCGCCACCAGGGCGGTGTCGGCGGAGAAGCCGGCGTGTTCCCAGAGCTGGGTCAGCGTGCGGTCGGTCAGCTGGGCCAGCATGCGCAGGGCACGACCCACCCCCCGCGTCGAGGAGCCCTGGACCCCGAGCTGGGCAAACAGCTCGGCCTTGTCGTCGCGATAGCGTTGCCGCAGCTCCGCCAGCGGTGCCATGGGGCGCGCTCCGCTCAGGCCGACACCGACGCGGCCTCGCCCACGAAGGCGGGGGCGGGCGGGCTGCCAGCGGACAGGGTCAGGACTTCGTAGCCGGTGGGGGTGACCAGCACCGTGTGTTCCCACTGGGCCGAGAGCGAACGGTCCCGGGTCACGATGGTCCAGCCGTCACCGGCTTCCTTGATGTCGCGCTTGCCGGCATTGATCATGGGTTCGATGGTGAAGGTCATGCCCGGCTTGAGCTCTTCCATGGTGCCGGGGCGGCCGTAGTGCAGCACCTGCGGCTCCTCGTGGAAGCGCTGGCCGATGCCATGGCCGCAGAACTCGCGCACCACCGAGAAACCGTTGGACTCGGCAAAGGTCTGGATGGCATGCCCGATGTCGCCCAGCCGGATGCCGGGGCGCACCAGCACGATGCCCTTCCACATGGCCTCGAAAGTGACCTGGCAGAGCCGGCGGGCCTGCACGCTGGCGGCCGCTTCGCCACCGACCAGGTACATGCGGCTGTTGTCGCCGAACCAGCCGTCCTTGATGACGGTCACGTCGATGTTGAGGATGTCGCCCTTCTTCAGGGGCTTGTCGTTCGGTATGCCGTGGCACACCACGTGGTTGATCGAGGTGCAGAGGTGGCCGGGGTAGGGCGGATAACCTGGCGGCTGGTAACCGATGGTGGCAGACACCGTGCCCTGCTGCTTCATGAACTCCGCGGACAGCCGGTCGATTTCCAGCGTGGTCATGCCCGGCTGGATCAGCGGGGTCAGGTAGTCCAGAACCTCGGAGGCCAGGCGGCACGCGGTTCGCATGCCGGCAATGCCGGCCTCGTCTTTGTAGGTGATGCTCATGGGGCCGGATTATCCCACCGGCACCCGTATCTGCAGGGGTTGGCGGGCCTTGCCACCGGGGGGTGACGGGTAAAATCCCGGGTTTTCCGCCCACCCGGTGGGTCAACGCACCTCAGGCTCCCAACGTGTCCCTGCACCTGCGCTTTTTTGACGGCGGCAATGCCGTCAGCGACTTCAAAGTCCAGCAGCTCCTGCCCCGTCTGCAGGCCATCTCCGACAAGATCACCAGCCTCAGTGCCCGCTTCGTGCACCTGGCCAGCTTCGACGCCGAGCCCGACGCCGCCACCGTGCAGCGCCTGGCCGAGCTGCTGACCTACGGCGAACCGGTCAGCGAGGCCCACCAGGCCCTGCAGGCGCAGGATGCGCCGGCCCTGCTCGTCATGCCGCGCCTGGGCACCGTCTCGCCCTGGGCCTCCAAGGCCACCGACATCGCCCGCAACTGCGGCCTCACGCTGCACCGGGTGGAGCGGCTGGTCGAGTACCGGGTGGGTCTGAAGTCCGGACTGCTGGGCAAGGCCAGCCTCAAACCCGAACAGCTTCAGGCCGTGGCCGAGGCCCTGCACGACCGCATGACCGAAGCCGTGGTGGTCGACCGCGACCAGGCCCGCGGCCTGTTCACCGAACTGCAGGCCGAACCCATGGCGCACGTGGACGTGCTGGGCGGCGGCCGCGCCGCACTGGTGCAGGCCAACACCGCCTGGGGTCTGGCCCTGGCCGACGACGAGATCGACTACCTGCTCGATGCTTTCAAGGGCCTGGGCCGCAACCCGACCGATGTCGAGCTGATGATGTTCGCGCAGGCCAACTCCGAGCACTGCCGCCACAAGATCTTCAACGCGCAGTTCACCATCGACGGCTCCCCGCAGGACAAGAGCCTGTTCGGCATGATCCGCCACACCCACCAGACCAGCCCGCAGCACACGGTCGTGGCCTATTCCGACAACGCCTCGGTCATGGAAGGCCACGGCGTGCAGCGGCTGGTGGCCCGGTTCGACGGGCAGCAGCTGCCGCGCTACCAGCTGGAACCCGCCACCCACCATGTGCTGATGAAGGTGGAGACCCACAACCACCCCACCGCCATCTCGCCCTTCCCGGGCGCGTCCACCGGTGCCGGCGGCGAGATCCGCGACGAGGGCGCCACCGGCCGGGGTTCGCGGCCCAAGGCCGGCCTGACCGGTTTCACCGTCAGCCGCCTCTGGGGCGGTCTGAGCGACCAGCCCGGCGGCAAGCCCGAACACATCGCCAGCCCGCTGCAGATCATGACCGAGGGCCCGCTGGGTGGCGCGGCCTTCAACAACGAATTCGGCCGACCCAACCTGCTGGGCTACTTCCGCGAGTACGAGCAGCAGGTCGACGGCGTTCAGCGCGGCTACCACAAGCCCATCATGATCGCCGGCGGCCTGGGCAGCATCGACGCCACCCAGACCCGCAAGATCGAGTTCCCGGCCGGCACCCTGCTGGTCCAGCTCGGCGGCCCCGGCATGAAGATCGGCATGGGCGGCGGTGCGGCCAGTTCCATGGCCACCGGCACCAACGCGGCCAACCTCGACTTCGACTCGGTGCAGCGCGGCAACCCGGAAATCGAGCGGCGCGCGCAGGAAGTCATCAACCATTGCTGGCAGCAGGGCGAGGCCAACCCCATCCTGGCCATCCACGACGTGGGTGCCGGCGGACTGTCCAACGCCTTCCCCGAGATCACCAACGACGCCGGGCGCGGTGCCCGGTTCGACCTGCGCGCCGTGCCGCTGGAGGAGAGCGGTCTGGCTCCGAAGGAGATCTGGTGCAACGAGAGCCAGGAACGCTACGTGCTGGCCATCGCGCCCGAGTCCCTGGAGGTGTTCCGCGCCTTCTGCGAACGCGAGCGCTGCCCGTTCGCCGTGGTGGGCGTGGCCACCGAGGAGCGTCATCTGCAGCTGGTGGACGAGGGGCATGAAAGCCCGGTCGACATGCCGATGTCGGTCCTGCTGGGCAAGCCGCCCAAGATGCACCGCGACGTGAAGACCGTTGCGCGCCAGTCGCCGCCGCTCGACCTGACCGACATCGACCTGCAGAAGTCCGTGATCGATGTGCTGAGCCACCCGACCGTGGCCTCCAAGCGCTTCCTGGTGACCATCGGCGACCGCACCGTGGGTGGCCTGAGCCACCGCGACCAGATGGTCGGCCCCTGGCAGGTGCCGGTGGCCGACTGCGCCGTTACCCTGGCCGACCACACCGGTTTCGCCGGCGAGGCCATGAGCATGGGTGAACGCACCCCGCTGGCCGCCACCAGCCCGGCCGCCAGCGGCCGCATGGCAGTGGCCGAGGCCATCACCAACCTGCTGGCTGCGCCCATCGAGCTGCCGCGCGTGAAGCTGTCGGCCAACTGGATGGCCGCCTGTGGCGAACCCGGCGAAGACGCCGCGCTGTTCGAGACCGTCAAGGCGGTGGGCATGGAGCTGTGCCCGGCCCTGGGTGTGTCCATTCCGGTGGGCAAGGACAGCCTGTCCATGCGCACCCAGTGGCAGGCCGACGGCCAGACCCGCAAGGTCACCGCCCCGGTCAGCCTGATCGTCAGCGCGTTTGCCAGCCTGCCCGACGTGCGCGGCACGCTCACGCCCCAGCTCGACCGCACCCTGGAAGACACCACGCTGGTGCTGGTCGACCTCGGCAAGGGCCGCCACCGCATGGGCGGCAGCATCCTGGCGCAGGTACTGGGCCATCCGGGCGGTGAAGTGCCCGATCTGGACAGCCCGCAGGACCTGGTCGCGCTGGTCAATGCGGTGAATGCCTTGCGTTCGCAAGGCCGCCTGCTGGCCTACCACGACCGCAGCGACGGTGGCCTGCTGGCCGCCGTGGCCGAGATGGCCTTTGCCGGTCAGGTGGGCGTGGCCCTGAACGTGGACCTGCTGGTCACCGAGGGCGACGGCATCAGCGACAGCCGCGCCGAAGTGGGCGATGCCAAGAACTGGAGCAAGCAGGTCAGCGCCCGCCGCGAGGAGCTCACCCTGCGCGCCCTGTTCAACGAGGAACTCGGCGTGGTGCTGCAGGTGCGCACCAGCGAGCGCAACGACGTGATGCAGGTGCTGCGCGAGCATGGCCTGTCGAAGTTCAGCCACTTCATCGGCAAGACCCGCCCGGACAGCTCGCCCATGGACGCCGGCAAGGGCGAACTGCAGGTCTGGCGCGACACCAAGGCGGTGTTCAGTGCCCGCCTGAGCGACCTGCACCAGGTCTGGGACAGCGTGAGCTGGAAGATCAACCAGCAGCGCGACAACCCGGCCTGTGCCGATGCCGAACACGCCGCCGCCGGCGATCTGGCCGATCCGGGCCTGCACAGCGTGCTCAGCTTTGATCCGGCCGAGGACGTGGCCGCGCCGTTCCTGAACCTGGCCCGCCCGCGCGTGGCCATCCTGCGCGAGCAGGGCGTCAACTCCCATGTGGAGATGGCCCACGCCTTCACCCTGGCCGGATTCGATGCCTTCGACGTCCACATGACCGACCTGCAGGCCGGCCGCGCGAAGCTGGCCGACTTCCAGGGCGTGGTGGCCTGCGGCGGCTTCAGCTACGGCGACACGCTGGGCGCCGGCATCGGCTGGGCCCGCTCCATCACCTTCAACCCGGCCCTGGCCGACCAGTTCAAGGCCTTCTTCGGCCGTACCGACACCTTCGGTCTGGGCGTGTGCAATGGCTGCCAGATGTTTGCCGAGCTGGCCGACATCATTCCTGGCGCCCAGGCCTGGCCGCGCTTCACCACCAACCAGAGCGAGCGCTTCGAGGCGCGGCTGTCGCTGGTGGAAGTGCTGGAGTCGCCCAGCCTGTTCCTTCAGGGCATGGCCGGTACCCGGCTGCCGATCGCGGTGGCCCATGGCGAAGGTTTTGCCAACTTCCGCCACCGCGGCAACCCGGCGCAGGCCATTGCCGCCATGCGCTTCGTGGACCACACCGGTGCCGCCACCGAGCGTTACCCCTTCAACCCCAACGGCAGCCCGGGCGGCCTGACTGCGGTCACCACCGCCGATGGTCGCTTCACGGCCATGATGCCGCACCCCGAACGGGTGTTCCGCAACATCCAGATGAGCTGGACCGACCAGGACCCGTCCGCCTTCAGCGGCTGGATGCGCCTGTGGCGCAACGCCCGTCGCTGGGTCGGCTGACCTTCGATATTCACAGGAACCCACCATGGCCGGAACCAGCCTGCTCGCACTCATCGACGACATCGCCACGCTGCTCGACGATGTGTCGGTCATGACCAAGGTCGCGGCCAAGAAGACCGCCGGTGTGCTGGGCGACGACCTAGCGCTCAACGCCCAGCAGGTCACCGGCGTGAAGGCCGACCGTGAACTGCCGGTGGTCTGGGCCGTGGCCAAGGGATCGGCGGTGAACAAGCTGATCCTGGTGCCGGCGGCGCTGCTGATCAGCGCCTTCCTGCCGTGGCTGATCACCCCGCTCCTGATGCTGGGCGGGCTCTTCCTGTGCTTCGAGGGCGCCGAGAAGCTGCTGCACAAGTTCTTCCCGGGCGGGCCGGACGCCGACGCCCGGCACCGCGCGGAGCTGGTCAAGGCGGTGCAGGACGAGCAGGTCGATCTGGTGGCCTTCGAGAAGGACAAGATCAAGGGCGCAGTCCGCACCGATTTCATCCTGTCGGCCGAGATCATCGTCATATCCCTGGGCGCCGTGGCCACCGCCGGCATGGCGCAGCGGGTGGGCGTGCTGGTGTCCATCTCGGTGCTGATGACGGTGGGGGTCTACGGCCTGGTGGCGGGCATCGTCAAGCTCGACGACCTGGGCCTGTACCTGAACCGCCAGGCGGCCGCCTGGCAGCGGGCACTGGGTCGCGGCATCCTGGTCTTTGCGCCCTGGCTCATGAAGACGCTTTCGGTCCTGGGCACGGCCGCCATGTTCCTGGTGGGCGGTGGCATCCTGGTGCACGGAGTGCCGGCCGTGGGTCATGCCATCGATGCCCTGGCCGCCAGCCTCGGGGGCTGGGGCGTGCTGGTGTCGAGCCTGCTGGGCGGTCTGGCGGGCCTGTTGGCCGGCGCGGTGGTGGTGGCCCTGGTGACGCTGGCGAAACGCCTGCGCGGCCCCCGGACCGCCTGACCATGAAGCAGCCGGTTGCTGCTGCGCCGGAGCACTGGCGCCGCGATGTGGGGGCCGACTCGGTCGCCGTGCTGGACGTTCCCGGCCTGCTGGAACGCAGCCGCGTGTTCGAGGTGGACGTGACGCTGGTGGTCGATGCGCCGACGGCTCTGCAGGGTGCGTGGCACGAGCTGTCGCTGGAGCTGGACGGGCGGCGCCAGTGGTGCCGGCGGGTGGATACCCGCAACCCGGGCCAGACCGACGGGCTGGACTACCACCAGCAGGTCCGGCTCGCGCCGGATCAGGGCCTGCGCATCCGCGCCGTGGCGCAGGTCAAGGGCTGCCGCATCCGGCAGCTGCTGGTCGAGGCCCGCGAGGAACGCTGAGCCGCCGTTGCCGACCCGGCATCACGCCGGCATGACGGGCCGGGTCCGGTAGAACCGGATCGGGCTGGTGGCGGTCTGCTGGGCAATGTCGCGAACGCTCTGCGCGACGCCGGGCCTGAGCTGGCCCACCACATGCATCTCGCAGGGTTTGCAGTCGAACCGCAGGGTCAGCTTCTCGTTGCCATGCGTGATGGTCATGGGCTCGGCCTTGACCGTGCCCTGCACGCCGGTCACGCCCTTGGCCTGCTTGGGGCACAGGCTCAGGCTGAAGCGCACGCAGTGCTTGGTGATCATCAGGCTCACCTCGCCGGCCTCTTCATGGCTTTCGTAGGCCGAGGCGATCACCTTGACACCATGGCGGGCGTAGAAGTCGCGCGCCTTGTGGTTGTAGACGTTGGCCAGGTAGGTGAGGGTGTCTTCCGGGTAGGGCACCGGCGGCTCCACCGGCACGGCGCGCGGCAGGCGCGTCCAGGCCGAGGTGCGTGCAGCTTCCAGCAAGGCCACCGCATCGCGGCGCAGCGGATTGAGCAGCGAGGCCGGCACGAACCAGGGCTGCGACAGGTCCAGGGTGATGTCGATCGGCTCGAAGATGGTCTCGCCCAGACGGCCCAGGGCCTCACGCAGCTTGCCATCGGCCTGCGCGGCATCGCGCGCCGGCTCCAGCCGGGCCTTCAGCGTGGCGCTGCCGTGGTGGCCATCCTCGTCGGTGAGGTCGAGCTGCAGGCCGCCCGCCACTTCAGAAAGCTTCATCCAGACACCGATGCGGCGTTCGGCCGACTTGCGGTCGAGCGCGCGCACCCAGTCCATGTCGCGGTTGCGGTTGATGACGGTGCCGCGCTGGAGGTGACGAAGGCCCCCCAGATCGTCCTTGGGGAACACCCGCCAGCGGCCCGCATCGGCTTTCGTTCCGGCCGGCTCGGCGCGGTTGATCTGCAGGCCCACCAGTTCCTTGTGCAGGTCGAGGTAGCACAGGCCATCGCCGTTGTGGATGACGGTGGCCGGGTCGTCGGTCTGGACCTCGACCCAGCCGTCGCCCACCTGGGTCACCCAGCCGATGGGGCGGCCCGGGTTCTTGGGCGTGTCGAAGGCGCCAATGTCCTCCTTGCGGCCCTGCACGAAGTAGTCGGTGAATTCGCGGTTGAAGTTCTGGTCCGGGTCGGGTGTGAACCCGAAGGTGCAGCGGCCGCTGGAGGCGCGGGCCAGCTCGGGCCGCTCCTCCAGGATGTCGTCGAACAGGCGGCGGTAGTGGGCGGTGATGTTCTTCACATAGCCCAGGTCCTTGTAGCGACCTTCGATCTTGAAGCTGCGGGCGCCGGCCTCGATGAGTTCGCGAAGGTTGTCGCTCTGGTTGTTGTCCTTCATGGACAGCACATGCTTGTCGTGCGCCACGATGCGGCCCTGGCTGTCCTTCACCTCGTAGGGCAGGCGACAGGCCTGGGAACAGTCGCCCCGGGTGGCGCTGCGCCCGGTGTGGGCATGGCTCACATAGCACTGTCCGCTGTAGGCCACGCACAGGGCACCGTGGATGAAGAATTCCAGCGTGCAGCGCTCGGGGTCGGTGGCGGCACGGATGTCCGCGATCTGCTGCAGCGTGAGTTCCCGCGCCAGCACGATCTGCGACAGGCCGGCGTCCTGCAGGAACCTGGCCTTCTCCGGGGTGCGGATGTCGGTCTGGGTGCTGGCGTGCAGCTGGATCGGCGGCAGGTCGATCTCCAGCAGGCCCATGTCCTGGATGATGAGGGCGTCCACCCCCGCGTCGAACAGCTGCCAGGCCAGCTTTCGGGCCGGCTCCAGCTCGTCGTCGCGCAGGATGGTGTTCATGGTGACGAAGATGCGGCTGCCGAAGCGGTGGGCGTGCCGCACCAGCCGGGAGATCTCCGACACGCTGTTGTCGGCTGAGGTCCGGGCACCGAAGGAGGGGCCGCCGATGTAGACCGCATCGGCGCCGTGGTTCACGGCCTCGATGCCGATGTCGGCGTCGCGCGCCGGGGAGAGCAGTTCGATCTGGTGGGGCAGCATGGGCGGGCAGAATCGGGTGTTCGTGGTCGGCCTGAGGCAGGACCAAAACCCGATATTGTCCCGGAGAAGCCCCATGTCCGCATCCCCCAACTTCGTGCTGGTTCATGGCGCCTGGCACGGCGCATGGTGCTGGCGCCGTGTGCTGCCGCTGCTGAGGGCGGCCGGGGCCGAGGCCCATGCGGTGACGCTCACCGGTGTGGGCGAGCGGGCCCACCTGCTGACCCCGGCGGTCGACCTGCACACCCACATCCAGGACGTGATCGGCCTGATCGAGGCCGAAGAGCTGAGCGAGGTGGTGCTGGTCGGCCACAGCTACGCCGGCATGGTCATCACCGGTGTGGCCGACCGGCTGTTGCAGAGCCGCCCGTCAGCACTTGCCCGGCTGGTGTACCTCGACGCTTCCGTGCCCGACCCTGGAACTGCCTGGAGCACGCCGCACAGCCCGGAAACCCGCGAGGCCCGTAGCCAGACGGCGGCAGGCAGTGGCGGGCTCAGCTTTCCGCCGCCCGATGCATCGGTGTTCGGGCTGGAAGGCGCCGACCGCGACTGGATCAACCGCCGTCAGACGCCGCAGCCGTTTGCGCTCTATCACCAGCCGCTGCATTTCGAAGCCGCGCGGGTGGCCAGCCTGCCGCGCACGTTCATCGACTGCACCTCACCGGCGCTGCCCACCATCGCGCCGGCCCGCATCAAGGTGCGCCAGGAGCCTGGCTGGCAGGTGCTGGAAATGAAAACGGGGCACGACCCGATGGTCAGTGCCCCGCAGGAACTGGCGCGACTGCTGTTGCAGGTCGCTGCCGGTTGACTGGCCGGAAGGTGCTTACTGGATCTTGGCCTTGTCGCGCAGGCCTTGCTGGAAGGCATTGAGCTTCTGGCCCTGCAGTTGCTGCAGGATCTGCGGCTTGACTTCGTCCAGTTTGGGCAGCTCGGCGTCGCGGATGTCGTCGACGCGGATCACGTGCCAGCCGAACTGGGTCTGCACCGGCGCTTCCGACAGCTGACCCTTGCCCAGCTTGAGCATGGCCTGCGAGAACTCGGGCACGTAGCTGGCGGCAGGGGCCCAGTCCAGGTCGCCGCCGTTGGCGCCGGAGCCCGGGTCCTTGGACTGTTTCTTGGCGATGTCCTCGAACTTGGCGCCACCCTTGATGGAAGCGATGATGGCCTTGGCCTCGTCTTCCTTCTCGACCAGGATGTGGCGGGCGCGGAATTCCTTGCCGCTGTTGGCCGCCACGAACTTGTCGTACTCGGCCTTGACGTCGGCGTCGCTCACCGGGTTCTTCTTCTGGAAGTCGGCGAACAGCGCGCGGATCATGATGGTCTGGCGCGCCAGCTCCATCTGGGTCTTGAAGTCGTCGGTGCCGGCGATGCCGCGCTTCTGGGCTTCCTGCATGAAGATCTCGCGCAGGATCACTTCCTCCTTGAGCTGGGCACGCACCGTGTCGTCGACCGGGCGACCGGCAGCGGCCACTTGCGCCGCCAGCGCCTCGATGCGCGAGGTGGGGACCGGCTTGCCGTTGACGATGGCAACGTTCTGGGCAAAGGCCCCGGTCGCGGTGGAGATCAGCACGGCCGCGGTCAGGGCCGACAGGGACATTTTCATGGAGTTCCTACGGGGTTGAAATCTCGATGGCCAGCGCGTGCAGGCCTGCGTCTGTGAAGTCGCGCAGGGCATCATACACAAGGCGATGACGCGCCACGCGGGTGCGGCCGACGAACGCCGGAGCATCGATCCGCACCCTGAAATGGGTGCCCTGACCGCGCCCGTTGGAACCCGCATGACCCGCATGCGCAGCGCTTTCGTCCAGCACTTCCAGCCGGGTCGGATGCAGCGTCTGCTGCAAACGTTCCTCGATGGCCGCTGCGGTGATGTCCTGAATCATCATTTGCCTGCCGTTTCATCCTTGAGGTGACGGGAGATGTAGATCCCCTGACCGACGATGAACAGCACCGGGAAGATGTAACCCCACAGCTTGAAGTTCACCCAGTCCTCGGTGCTGTAGTAGGCCGCGACCCAGCCGTTGATGGCGGCCATGAACAGGAAGTAACCGACCCAGGCCACGGTCAGCCGTGCCCAGACCGGCGAGGGCAGAGTGAGCTGGCTGCCCAGCAGGATCTGCAGGAAGTTCTTCTTCCAGATCCAGAGCGCTGCGGCCAGCACCACGGCCATGCTGGCGTACAGCACCGTGGGTTTCCATTTGATGAAGCGTTCGTCCTGCAGGAACAGCGTGAGCGCGCCGAACACCAGCACCAGCACCAGCGTGACCTTGTGCAGGGTCTGCAGCTTGCGGTCGAGCAGCCAGATGAGGCCGGTCTGCAGCACGGTGGCGGCCATCAGGACGCCGGTGGCCACATAGATGCCTTGCCATTTGTAGGCGGCCACGAAGAGGACGATGGGAAAGAAGTCGATCAGAAGACGCATGGCCGGATTATCGACGGCACGGCAAACCCCTGGCCCGGTGGGGAACCGGCAGCCCGGCCGGGGACTCCACCTTGCTCAACTTCGGAGGAACTCCATGACCGCCCATGAACAACAGGCCATCCTGACCATTGCGCTGCTGGCCGCCTTTGCCGACGGCGAGAAGGCCGACACCGAGCGCGACGCCATCCGCCAGATCGCGGAATCGCTGGGTCATGAACCCGGTGGCGCCGGACTGGCCCGGGTGTACCAGGACGTGCTGCTGAAGCGGGCATCGGTGCGGGCCGCCCTGGATGCACTGACCGATCCGGCGCACCGTCAGCTGGCCTACGAAATGGCGGTGTGCGTCTGCGAGGCCGATGGCCAGCGCAGCCCGGCGGAAGCGGATTTCCTGGCCGATCTGAAGCGGCAGCTGGTGCCGGCAGGCGAGGCAGTGGCCGGCTTCGAGCGCCAGGAGACCGAGCTGGTGCAGGCGGCCCGCGAAGTGGTGCCGGCCGTGGTGCCCGTCGCCGTCGCGCTGCCGGCATCCGGTCCGGCCAGCGCGCCCGATGCGGCCCGCGATGCCGCCCTGGACAAGAGCATCCTGAACCACGCGCTGCTCAACGGGGCGCTGGAGCTGCTGCCGCAATCGTGGGCTTCGATGGCCATCATTCCGCTGCAGATCAAGATGGTGCATGCCATCGGCAAGGCCCACGGGGTGTCGCTCGACCAGGGGCACATCAAGGAATTTCTGGCCGCTGCCGGCGTGGGCATGACCTCGCAATACCTGGAGCAGTTCGGCCGCAAGCTGCTGGGCGGCCTGCTCGGCAAGGCGGCGGGACGGACCGTCGGCCGGGTGGGCAGCGCGGCCACCGGCATGGCCTTCTCGTTTGCCACCACCTACGCGCTGGGTCAGGTGGCCAAGCGCTACTACGCCGGTGGCCGGACCATGAGCACCGCGCTGCTGCGCGACACCTTCCAGGACCTGCTCGGGCCGGCCCGGCAGATGCAGGCCCAGTACCTGCCGCAGATCCGCGAGAAGGCGGCCACCCTCGACGCCGGCCAGATCATGAATCTGGTGCGCAGCCCGGTGCGCTGAACCGGGCTGCTGCCGCCATCAGCCCTTGGGCTGGTGGTCGATGGAGGCGGAGTTCATGCAGTAACGCAGCCCGGAAGGGGCGGGGCCGTCCTCGAACACATGGCCCAGGTGGGCGCCGCACTGGCTGCACACGGTCTCCACCCGAACCATGCCATGGCTGCGGTCGACCAGCTCGGTGATGGCGCCGGGGATGGCCTTCCAGAAGCTCGGCCAGCCGCAGCCGGCATCGAACTTGGTGCCGGCGTCGAACAGGTGGTTGCCGCAGCACACGCAGTGGTAGCTGCCGTCGGCCCAGACCTGCTCGTACTTGCCGGTGAACGGCCGCTCGGTGTAGGCCCGGCGGGTGATCTCGAAGGCGCCGGGCTCGGCGCCCTTGGCGGCCAGCAGCTCGCGCCATTCGGCGTCGGTCTTGTGGATCGGGAAATCGGAAGTGTTATCGGTGGTCATGCGGTGTTTCCTGTCGATGTTTCAGGACGAGCAGCTGATCTCGATGCCGGCTGCCCAGTCCGGGGGCAGGGCGGCCAGATCGTCTTCGCCCTGGCGTTCGTCGAACGGCGCCTGCAAAGCTTTCAGCAGGCGCTGCACTTCCGCGAAGTCGCCTTCGCGGGCCTGGCGGATGGCGATCTCGGCCAGGTGGTTGCGCAGCACGATGTGCGGGTTGGTCCGCAGCATGTGCAGCCGGGTGGCGGCTGCATCGAAGCCGGGCTGGCCCTGCAGCCGTGCCTGCCAGCGAGCGGCCCAGGCATCGAAGGCCTCGCGCTGGAGGAAGAGGTCGCGCACGGGTTCCAGCGGCCCGTCGGCCGCGTGCGAGAGGCGGCGGAACAGCACGGTGAAGTCCACCGCGTCCCGGGCCATCAGCTGCATCAGGTCTTCGACCAGGGCGTCGTCGCCGGGCAGGACAGCAGCGAGGCCCAGCTTGGCGCCCATGCGGCGTTGCAGCGCTGCCGGAAACAGCGCCTTGTAGGGCTCCAGGGCATCCAGCGCCTGCTGCTGGTCATCCATGAGCGGCAACAGGGCCTGCCCGAGGCAGAACAGGTTCCAGTACGCGATGTTGGGCTGGGTGTGGTAGGCGTAGCGCCCACCGGTGTCGCTGTGGTTGCAGATGTGCCCCGGGTTGAAGGCGTCCAGGAACTGGAACGGGCCGTAGTCGATGGTCAGGCCCAGCACGCTCATGTTGTCGGTATTCATCACCCCGTGGCAGAAGCCCACCGCCTGCCATTGCGCCAGCAGTTCGGCGGTGCGTTCGCTGACCGCTTCCAGGAGCGCTGCGTAGGGGTTGCCACCCTGCCGGCAGGCGGGGTAGTGGTGGTCGATGACGAAATCGGCCAGCTGGCGCAGCTCCTCGATCCGGCCACCGGCGGAAAAGTGCTCGAAATGCCCGAAGCGGATGAAGCTGGGAGCCACCCGGGTGACCACGGCCGCGGTTTCCACCGTTTCGCGCACCACCGCAGCGGGCGATGCCGTCAGGGCCAGCGCGCGGGTGGTGGGAATGCCCAGACCGTGCATCGCCTCGCTGCACAGGAACTCGCGGATGGAGCTGCGCAGCACGGCCCGCCCGTCGCCACGGCGGGAGTAGGGCGTGAGTCCGGCACCCTTGAGCTGGACTTCCAGCGGACCGGCGGGGGCGTCGACCTCGCCCAGCCAGATGGCACGGCCATCGCCGAGCTGTCCGGCCCAGTGGCCGAACTGGTGTCCGCTGTACACCGTGGCCAGCGGGCGGCTGCCCGGCAGCACCCGGTTGCCGGTGAAGACCTCGGCGGCCTCGGTCGAGTCCATCCAGGCGGCCGGCAGGCCCAGGTCGGCGGCCACCGAGGGCGACCAGGCCACCCATTGCGGGTCGGGCAACGGGGTGGGCACGTTGTCGGTGAAGAAGGATTCGCCCAGCGTGGCGAAGCGGTTGCTCCAGACCAGGGGCGGCGCAGGGGTGTGGGCGGAGTGGGACGTGTCCGGGGCGGCAAGCAGGCTCATGGGCTGGATTGTGGGGTTCCGGGGCAGACACGCCGGTGACAGGGTTTCCCCGCCCCATCGCGGAAGCGCCCCTGCGCACGGTAGGATGACGGCCGCCCCCCGGGGTACCGGGCGAACACACCAACGACATCCACAGGAGACATCCCCATGCTGGGACAAATGCAAAGCCAGCCGCTGCTGATCTCGAGCCTGATCGTGCACGCCGAGCGCCACCACGCCAGCGGCGAGATCATCTCGCGCCGGGTCGAGGGCGACATCCACCGCAGCAACTGGGGACAGGTCGCCCGACGCGCCCGCCAGGTGGCCCGTGCGCTGGACGGCACCGGCCTGCCGTTCGGCTCACG
Organism: uncultured Hydrogenophaga sp.; assembly: GCF_958439165.1. Taxonomy (GTDB): domain Bacteria; phylum Pseudomonadota; class Gammaproteobacteria; order Burkholderiales; family Burkholderiaceae_C; genus Hydrogenophaga. The sequence goes on from NZ_OY288119.1 coordinate 57,342, forward strand.
CGTGGCCACCCTGGCCTGGAACGGCTACCGCCATCTGGAGCTGTACTTCGGCGTCAGCGGCACCGGCCGCGTGCTGCACACCCTCAACCCGCGCCTGCATCCGGAACAGCTGGTGTGGATCGTCAACCATGCCGAAGACAGCGCGCTGTGCTTCGACATGACCTTCCTGCCGCTGGTGCAGGCGGTGGCGGCCAAGTGCCCCACGGTCAAGCACTGGGTGGCCCTGTGCGACGCCGACAAGCTGCCGGCCGACACCGGCATCCCTGGCCTGACCAGCTACGAGGCCTGGATCGGCGCCCAGAGCGAAGCCGCCTACAACTGGCCGGAATTCGACGAGAACAGCGCATCGAGCATGTGCTACACCAGCGGCACCACCGGCAACCCCAAGGCCGCGCTGTACTCGCACCGCTCCACGCTGCTGCACGCGTACGGTGCCGCACTGCCCGACGCGCTGGGCTGCTCGGCGCGCGACAGCATCCTGCCGGTGGTGCCCATGTTCCACGTCAACGCCTGGGGCCTGCCGTATTCGGCCGCGGCCGTGGGCTGCAAGCTGGTGTTCCCGGGCCCGGCGCTGGACGGCAAATCCGTCTACGACCTGATCGAGAGTGAGAAGGTGACCATGGCCGCCGGTGTGCCCACCGTGTGGCAGATGCTGCTGGGCCACATGCAGCAGAACAACCTGCGCTTCTCCACCCTCAAGCGCACCGTGATCGGCGGCTCCGCCTGCCCGCCGGCCATGATCAACGCCTTCAACGACACCTACGGCGTCGAGGTGCTGCACGCCTGGGGCATGACCGAGATGTCGCCCCTGGGCACGGTCTGCACGCTCAAGAACGCACAGACCGCGCTGCCGGCAGACGAGCAGCTCAAGGTGCGCCTGAAGCAGGGCCGCGCGGTGTACGGCGTGGACATGAAGATCGTCGACGACGAAGGCCGCGAACTGCCCTGGGACGGCAAGAGCTACGGCGACCTGCTGGTGCGCGGTCCCTGGATCATTGCCAGCTACTTCAAGGGCGAGGGCGGCGACCCGCTGCGCTACGACGAGCACGGCAAGGGCTGGTTCCCCACCGGTGACGTGGCCACCATCGACCCCGACGGCTTCATGCAGATCACCGACCGCAGCAAGGACGTCATCAAGTCCGGCGGCGAGTGGATCAGCTCCATCGACGTCGAGAACATCGCCATGGCCCACCCGGCCGTGGCGATGGCCGCCTGCATCGGCATGAAGCACCCCAAGTGGGACGAACGCCCGATCGTGGTGGTGGTGAAGAAGCCGGGCGCCGGCGTCACCCGCGAGGAGCTGCTGGCCTTCTACGAAGGCAAGACCGCCAAGTGGCAGATTCCGGACGATGTGGTGTTCGTCGACGCCATCCCGCTGGGCGCCACCGGCAAGATGCAGAAGATGACCCTGCGCCAGCAGCTCAAGGACTACGCGCTGCCCACCGCCTGATCGGGCCGGGCGGCCATGGCGGCTCCATCAGGCATGCCACCCGTGGCCATCGGCGCGACGCTCCCATCCCGCCTGACCGGCCGCCGGCGCTGGCTGGCGGGCGCGGCGCTCGGTGCCGCCGCACTGGCCTTGCCGGGCTGCGTGCGTCGGCCCGACCTGGTGCGGCTGGCCTGCATCGACCCGCTCACCGGCCCTGCTGCGGATGTGGGGCGCAACAGCCTGAGGACGTGGCAGTTCCTGTCGGAGCGCCTGGGCGCGGAAGCGAACCCGGCCGGCCTTCGTTTCCAGGTGGCGGGCTTCGACAACAAGGGCTCGCCCCAGGAATCGCTGCACGCGTTGCGCGCGGCGATCGACCAGGGATTCCGGGTCATCCTCCAGGGCAACGGGTCGGGCGTAGCGGCTACCCTGGCAGCCGCCATCGAACGGCACAACGAGCGGTTCCCCGAGCGCGGCGTGGTGTTCCTGAATTACGCCGCCATGGACCCGGCCCTGACCCGGGAGCGGTGCAGCTTCTGGCACTTCCGGATCGATCCGGACACCGCCATGAAGACCCAGGCCATGGCGACCTTTCTGGCCCAGGACACGCCCTGGCGTCGGGTGGCCCTGTTCAATCAGAACTATGCCCATGGCCAGCAGGTTTCCAGCTGGTTCCGGCGCAAGGTCGACGAGCTGGGCGGAGGCCTGCAGGTCGTCTCTGACGACCTGCATCCGGCTTTCGTCATGCGCGACTACATCCCCTGGGTCCGTCGGCTGCAGGCTTCGGGAGCGCAGGTGCTGGTCACCGGCAACTGGGGTGTCGACCTGCTGCGCCTGATCGAGGCGATGCAGAGCGAAGGCCTGGACATGCCGGTGTTCGGCTACTACACCCACCTGTCCGGCGTGCCGACCCTGCTGGCATCCGGCAAACGGACCATGCCGGTCCTTCAGGTGGGCGCCAGCCACACCAACCAGCCGGGCCCCCTGGCGCCGCTGATGCAGGCCTTCCGGGCCCGTTTCCGGGACGATCTGGTGGTCACTTCGGCCTACGACGGGCTGGTGCTGCTGGCCCAGGCCATGGCGCGCGCCGGCAGCAGCTCCGCCACCGATCTCGCGCGTCAGATGAGCGGCATGACCTTCGACGGATTCGATGGCCCGGTCACCCTGCGTTCGGGTGATCACCAGCTGCAGAAGGGCCTCTACATCAACCGCTGGCAGCGCACCGACTCGGTGCACCCCTTCGGGGCAGAGGGCACCGATCACACCTTTGCACCGGTGCGCCATTTCGACGGCGTAGCCGTGAGCCAGCCGGCACAGTGCGGCATGGTGCGGCGCTGAGCGCCAGTCTCCAGTGTGATAGGGGGTAGGGGCATTCCCTGAGCGTGTGTGCAGAGCGACCGGGATACCCTGCCGGCTCCACCTCACAACGACAGGAGACACCCCATGCATTTCGCTCTGAAGACCGTCGCTGCCGCCGGCATCGCCCTGACCATGGCGACCGCCTTCGCCCAGAAGGGCGAGACGGTCAAGATCGCGCTGATCGACCCGCAGACCGGCCTCATGGGCCCGGTGGGCCTGAACCAGCTGCGCAGCTGGCAGTTCTTCGCCGAAAAGTTCACCCAGTCCAATGCGGCCGGCGTGAAGTTCGAGGTGGTCGGCTTCGACAACAAGCTCAGCCCTGCGGAGAGCCTGAACAACTTCAAGGCTGCGCTGGACCAGGGCGTGCGCTACATCGCTCAGGGCAACGGCTCGTCGGTCGCCGGCGCGCTGATCGATGCGGTCAACAAGCACAACGAGCGCAACCCGGGCAAGGAGGTGGTGTTCCTGAACTACGCTGCCGTCGACCCCGACTTCACCAACAGCAAGTGCAGCTACTGGCACTTCCGGTTCGATGCCGACACGTCCATGAAGATGGAGGCCATGACCACCTTCATGAAGGACCAGCCGGACGTGAAGAAGGTCTATCTGCTCAACCAGAACTACTCGCACGGCCAGCAGGTGGCCAAGTTCGCCAAGGAGAACCTGTCGCGCAAGCGCCCGGACGTGCAGATCGTGGGTGAAGACCTGCACCCGCTGGCCCAGGTGCGCGACTTCGCGCCCTACATCGCCAAGATCAAGGCCTCCGGCGCCGACACCGTCATCACCGGCAACTGGGGTTCGGACCTGGCGCTGATGGTCAAGGCGGCCAACGAAGGCGGCTACACCGGCAAGTTCTTCACCTACTACACCGGCGTGACCGGCACGCCGTCCGCCCTGGGCACCGGTGGCGAGGGCCGTGTCTACCAGGTGGCCTACCAGCACTACAACATGGGTGGCCAGATGGGTCAGTGGATGGCCGAGTTCCAGAAGCGCTACAAGGACGACATGTACACCGGCGCCATTCCGCTGGCTTACCAGGCGGTGAGCGAGGCCATGGCCAAGGCCAAGTCGACCGACCCGGTGAAGGTGGCGGCCGCCATGGAGGGCATGAAGTTCAAGGGCTTCAACGGCGAAGTGGAAGTGCGCAAGCTGGACCACCAGCTGCAGCAGCCGCTGTTCGTCACGGTCTGGTCCAAGACCGATGCCAAGAACCCCTACAGCCCGGAGAACACCGGCATGACGCTCAAGCCGGTGAAGGAATTCCCGGCCTTCATCGCCAGCACCCCGACCAGCTGCCAGATGAAGCGGCCCTGAGGCCGGGCCGACCCCCGCCGCGCGCCGGGGGTCTGACATGTTGCTCCGGCAGGATGGCGGCTGAGCCCGCCGTCCTGTCCTTTCCTCTCTCCCCACCCCTCTCTGCCTGAAAGGCCTCCATGGAGTTCTTCATCATCTCCATGCTCAACGGCGTCAGCTACGGGCTGCTGCTGTTCATGCTGAGTTCCGGTCTGACGCTCATCTTCAGCATGATGGGCGTGCTCAATTTCGCGCATGCCAGCTTCTACATGGTGGGCGCCTATCTGGGCTTCACGCTGTCCAAGTGGGTCGGCTTCTGGCCGGCCCTGATCCTGGCGCCGCTGCTGGTCGGCGCCCTGGGTGCGCTGTTCGAGCGCCTGACCCTGCGCAAGGTGCACAAGTTCGGTCATGTACCCGAACTGCTGGTGACCTTCGGCCTGTCCTACATCCTGCTGGAGCTGGTGCAGCTGATCTGGGGACGCACGGCGGTGGAGTTCCCGCCGCCCGACATCCTCAAGGGCCCGGCCTTCACGCTGGCGCACCTGGCCGATGACTCGCTGCAGCTGTTCTGGGGTGCCGCGCCCATGGAGGTGTGTGCTGCGGCCGGCACCATCTGCTCGCCGTTCCCGGCCACCCGCGGTTTCATGATGCTGGTGGCACTGCTGATGCTGCTGGCCCTGTGGCTCATGCTCACCCGCACCCGCATCGGCCTGGTGATCCAGGCGGCGCTCACCCACCCCGAAACGGTCGAGACGCTGGGCCACAACGTGCCCCGTGTGTTCATGCTGGTCTTCGGTGCCGGCACCGGCCTGGCCGGGCTGGCCGGCGTCATCGGCGGCAGCACCTTCGTCACCGAACCCGCCATGGCCGCCACGGTGGGTTCGGTGATCTTCGTGGTGGTGGTGGTCGGCGGCATGGGGTCGCTCTCGGGCGCGTTCCTGGCCTCGCTGCTGATCGGCATCATCCAGACCTTTGCGGTGGCCATGGACCACTCGCTGGTGAGCGTGGCCCAGCAGCTGGGTCTGCAGCTCTCGGACGGCCTGCGCAACAACTCGGTGCTCAAGCTCACCCTGTCGCAGGTGGCTCCCATCCTCCCGTACCTGTTCCTGGTGCTCATCCTCATCTTCCGGCCCAAGGGCCTGCTGGGTACCCGCGAAGGCTGACCGATCATGAACTCAACCGTGCGCCCGGCTCCGGGCTTCAACCTCAACCGCTGGATCATCTGGTCCTCCTTTGCGCTGCTGCTGGCGGTGTCCCCGCTGGTCTTCACCAGCAACCTGTCCATCACCATGCTGTCGCAGATGGGCATCGCCATCATTGCCTGCCTGTCCTACAACATCCTGCTGGGGCAGGGCGGCATGCTGAGCTTCGGCCACGCCGTCTACACCGGCCTGGGCTCTTACATGGCCATGCATGCCCTGAACGCGGCCAGCGGCGGGCAGATGAACATTCCGGTCTCGCTCATTCCGCTGGTGGGCGGCGTGGCCGGTCTGTTCTTTGCCATGCTGTTCGGCTACGTGACCACCAAGAAGGCCGGCACCCCGTTCGCCATGATCACCCTGGGCATGGCCGAGCTGGTGTTTGCCATGTCGCTGATGTTTTCCGAATTCTTCGGGGGCGAGGCCGGCGTGTCGGGCAACCGGGTGGTGGGCGAGGCCTTCTTCGGCATCACCTTCGGGCCGCCGCGTCAGGTGTACTACCTGATCGCGGTCTACACCTTCGTCTGCGTGGGCCTGATGTATGCCTTCACCCGCACGCCGCTGGGCCGCATCCTGAACGCGGTGCGCGACAACCCCGAGCGGGTCGAGTTCATCGGCTACAACACCCAGAAGGTGCGTTACCTGGCCTTCATGATCGCCGGCTTCTTTGCCGGCGTGGCGGGTGGCCTGGCCACGCTGAACTTCGAGATCGTCACCGCCGAGGTGGTGGGCGCAGCGCGCTCCGGCGCCTACCTGCTGTTCACCTTCCTGGGTGGTGCGACCTTCTTCTTCGGCCCCATCATCGGCGGCGTGCTGATGGTGTTGGCTTCGGTGCTGCTCTCGGAGCTGACGAAGGCCTGGCTGCTGTACCTGGGCCTGATCTTCCTGTTCATGGTCATGTACGCGCCCGGTGGCGTGGCCAGCCTGATCATGATGAACGTGCGCGTGGCCGCCCACGGGCTGCTGGGCCGGCTGTGGAGCAGCTACCTGGTGCTGGGTGTGCTCGGCCTGCTGATGCTGGCCGGCGCCGGGGCGCTGGTGGAAATGATGTACCACCTGCAGCTCAATGCCGGCACCGGCACCGGACTGAACTACCTGGGCCTGCAGCTGGACGCCGGCACGGCCGCCAGCTGGATCGCATCGACCGCAGTGACGCTGGTGGCGCTCGGCCTGTTCGAGTGGGTGCGACGCCGCTTCCTCAAGGTCTGGAACGAGGTGCAGGTCATCATCGAACAACGCACCGCCCCGAAGGAGGGCGCATGAACACTGCAACTTCTGCACCGGGCGCCGTCCCGGCCATCGAACTGCGCGACCTGCGCAAGAGCTTCGGCAAGACCGACATCATCCGTGGCGCCAATCTCTCGGTCCAGCCGGGCGAGCGGGTGGCCATCATCGGTCCCAACGGGGCCGGCAAATCCACCCTGTTCAACCTGATCTCGGGGCGCTTCGGCCCCAGCAGCGGCGAGATCCTGCTCAACGGCCAGCGCATCGACGGCATGAAGCCGTTCGAGATCAACCGCATGGGCCTCTCGCGCAGCTTCCAGATCACCAACATCTTCCCCAAGCTCAGCGTGTTCGAAAACCTGCGCTGCGGCGTGTTGTGGAGCCTGGGCTACCGCTACACCCTGTTCCGCTTCCTGGCCGGCCTGCACGACGCCAACGAACGGGCCGAACAGCTCATGCGCGACATCCGCCTGGACCGCAAGCGCGACGTGCTGGCCATGAACCTCACCTATGCCGAGCAGCGTGCGCTGGAGATCGGCATCACCATTGCCGGTGGTGCGCAGGTGATCCTGCTGGACGAGCCCACTGCCGGCATGAGCAAGAGCGAGACCACCCGCTTCATCGAACTCATCCGCGAGGTCACCGTGGGCAAGACGCTGCTGACCGTGGAGCACGACATGGGCGTGGTGTTCGGCCTGGCCGACCGGATTGCGGTGGTGGTGTACGGCGAGGTGATCGCCTGCGACACGCCGGATGCGGTGCGCGCCAACCCGCGCGTGCAGGAAGCCTACCTCGGCTCGGTGCTGGCCGATCAACAGGCCGCCGGCCACTGAAGGGACGAACCATGCTCGACATTCAGGACCTGCACGCCTACTACGGCAAGAGCCATGTGCTGCACGGCGTCACGATGAACGTGCGCCCCGGCGAGATCGTGGCCCTGCTGGGCCGCAACGGCTCGGGCCGCTCCACCACCGCCAAGGCCATCATGGGCCTGGTGGAATGCCAGGGCCGCATCCGCTGGAAAGACCAGGACATCCTGGGCAAGAAGCCATTCGAGATCGCGCACCTCGGTCTGGGCCATGTGCCCGAGAACCGCGACATCTTCCCCAAGCTCACGGTACAGCAGAACCTGCTGCTGGGCCAGAAAGGCAAGGGCACCGGCTCGCGCTGGAGCTTCGACGACATGTACACCATGTTTCCGCGCCTGAAGGAGCGGCAGCACACCGAGGCTGGCGTGCTCTCGGGCGGCGAGCAGCAGATGCTCACCCTGTGCCGCACCCTCATGGGTGACCCCGACCTGATCATCATCGACGAGCCGACCGAGGGCCTGGCACCTAAGATCGTGGAACTGGTAGCCGAGTACCTCCAGCGGCTGAAGGCCCGCGGCATCTCGGTGCTGCTGATCGAGCAGAAGCTCACCATCGCCATGAGCATCTCCGACCGGGCACTGGTCATGGGCCATGGCAGCATCGTGTTCGAGGGCACGCCCGAGGACCTGCGCAACGATCCGGTCACCCGCAAGGAGTGGCTGGAGGTCTGACCCGCCCGCGACAGGGCCGGGTTGCGCCCTGTGGTGCTTTTCCTAGAATCGCACGGTCGTTCGTTTTTCTGCATCCGATTTCCGCACACCACACAGGAGCTTCCATGACCGCTCAGTACCAGGTCCACGGCGACGTGGCCGTCATCACGCTGGACAACCCGCCGGTCAACGGCCTGGGCCTGGCCACCCGCCAGGGCATCACCGACGGGCTGGCCCGCGCCGAGGCCGATGCGGCCGTCAAGGCGGTCGTCATCACCGGCGCCGGCAAGGCGTTCTCGGGCGGCGCCGACATCCGCGAGTTCGGCACACCCAAGGCGCTGGCCGAACCCAACCTGCTGTCGGTCATCCTGGCGGTGGAAGCCAGCCGCAAGCCGGTGGTGGCCGCCCTGCACAGCGTGGCCATGGGCGGCGGTCTGGAGCTGGCCCTGGGGGCGCACTACCGCATTGCCGCCCCCGGCTGCAACGTGGCCCTGCCGGAGGTCAAGCTGGGCCTGATCCCGGGAGCCGGCGGCACCCAGCGTCTGCCGCGCGCGGTGGGCGTCGAGGTGGCCCTGAACATGATCGTCAGCGGCGAGCCGGTGAAGAGCGAGATGCTGGCCCAGATCCCCGGCCAGAAGCTGTTCGACAAGCTGGCTGCATCCGCCGAGTCGCTGATGGACGAGGCCCTGGCCCTGGCCCGCGATGTGGCCGCGCGCCACGCCGACGGCAGCCCGCTGCCGCTGGTGCGCAACCTGCCCTGCAAGCACAAGGACGGCGACGCCTACTTCCAGTTCGCCCGCAACATGGTCAAGGGCATGGCGAAGAACTTCCCGGCGCCGGGCAAGTGCGTCGATGCCGTGGAAGCCGCGACGCAGAAGAAGTTCAACGACGGCATGGCCTTCGAGCGCGAGATCTTCATCAACCTGATGTGGACGCCCGAGTGCCGCGCGCTGCGCCACCTGTTCACCGCTGAACGTGCTGCCAGCAAGATCCCCGACGTGGCCGAGGACACGCCGCAGCGCAAGATTCAGAAGGTCGCCGTCATCGGTGCCGGCACCATGGGGGGCGGCATTTCCATGAACTTCCTGAACGCCGGCATTCCGGTGACCATCCTGGAGATGAAGCAGGAGGCCCTGGACCGTGGCGTGGGCGTGATGCGCGGCAACTACGAGGCGCAGGTCAAGAAGGGCAAGCTCAAGCAGGACAAGCTCGACGCCCGCATGGCGCTGCTGAGCACCACGGTGAACTACGACGACATCAAGGACGCCGACCTGGTGATCGAGGCGGTGTTCGAGGACATGGGTGTGAAGGAAGCCGTGTTCAAGAAGCTCGACGAGGTCATGAAGCCCGGTGCCATCCTGGCTTCCAACACCTCCACGCTCGATGTGGACCAGATCGCTGCCTTCACCCAGCGTCCGCAGGACGTGGTGGGCCTGCACTTCTTCAGCCCGGCCAACGTCATGAAGCTGCTGGAAGTGGTGCGTGGCGAGAAGACCAGCAAGGACGTCATGGCCACCGTCATGACCGTGGCCAAGAAGATCAAGAAGACCGCCGTGGTCTCCGGCGTGTGTGACGGTTTCATCGGCAACCGCATGATCGAGCAGTACGGCCGCCAGGGCGGCTTCCTGCTGGACGAGGGCTGCACCCCGGCCCAGGTGGACCGCGCCATCGAGCGGTTCGGTTTCGCCATGGGCCCGTTCCGCATGGGCGACCTGGCCGGCAACGACATCGGCTGGGCCATCCGCAAGCGCCGCTATGTGGAAAAGCCGGACATGAAGTACAGCAAGACCGCCGACCTGCTGTGCGAAAAGGGCCGCTTCGGTCAGAAGGTGGGCAAGGGCTGGTACGACTATGTGCCGGGCAAGCGCGATGCCATCCCCAACGCAGAAGTCGAGCAGATGATCGTCGAGCACCGCAAGGCACAGGGCATCACCCCGCGCAAGATCTCCGACGAGGAAATCGTGCAGCGCCTGGTGTTCTCGCTGGTGAACGAGGCCGCCCACATTCTGGAAGAGGGCATTGCCAACAAGGCCAGCGACATCGACGTGGTCTACATCTTCGGTTACGGCTTCCCGGTGCACCGTGGCGGCCCGCTGAAGTACGCCGACGAGGTCGGCCTGTTCAACGTGGTCCAGGCCATGAAGCGCTTCCAGCAGAACCCGCTGGACGATGCGAAGTTCTGGGAACCCGCCCCGCTGCTGGCCCGACTGGTCGCCGACGGGAAAAATTTCAACGGCATGAACTGAAGCCCGGAACCGAATCAGGAGATTTCACATGAGCAACGCCGTCATCGTTTCCACCGCCCGCACCCCCCTGGCCAAGAGCTGGAAGGGCGCCTTCAACATGACCCATGGCGCCACCCTGGGTGGCCATGCGGTGCGCCACGCCATCGAGCGCGCCGGCATCGACCCCGGTGCGGTCGAGGACGTCATCATGGGCTGCGCCAACCCCGAGGGCGCGACCGGCGCCAACATCGCGCGCCAGATCGCCCTCATGGCCGACCTGCCGGTCAGCGTGTCGGGCCTGACCGTCAACCGTTTCTGCTCGTCCGGCCTGCAGACCATCGCCCTGGCCGCGCAGCGCGTGATCGCCGGTGAAGGCGACGTGTATGTGGCCGGTGGCGTGGAAAGCATTTCCTGCGTGCAGCAGGAAATGAACACCCACATGCTGCGCGACCTGGCGCTGGACAAGAAGAAGCCCGCCATCTACTGGAACATGCTGCAGACCGCTGAACAGGTGGCCCAGCGCTACAACATCGGCCGCGACGTGATGGACGAGTACGGCGCCGCCAGCCAGCAGAAAGCCTGCAAGGCCCAGGCCGACGGCCTGTTCGATGCCGAGATCGCCCCCATCACCGTGACCGCCGGCGTGGCCGACAAGGTCATGGGCCTGATGACGAAGCAGGTGACGGTGTCGAAGGACGAAGGCACCCGCGAAGGCACCACCAAGGAAGGTATTGCCGGCATCAAGCCCGCCATGCCCGGCGGCGTGGTGTCGGCCGGCAACGCCAGCCAGTTCAGCGACGGCGCCGGGGCCTGCGTGGTGGTGAGCGAACAGTACGCCAGCAGCCACAACCTCAAGCCCCTGGGCCGCTTCCTGGGCTTTGCAGTGGCCGGCTGCGAGCCCGACGAGATGGGCATCGGCCCGGTATTCGCCGTGCCCAAGGTGCTCAAGAAACTGGGCCTGACGGTCAACGACATCGACCTTTGGGAGCTGAACGAAGCCTTTGCGGTGCAGGTGCTGTACTGCCGCGACAAGCTCGGCATCCCGGCCGATCGCCTGAACGTGAACGGCGGCGCCATTGCCCTGGGGCACCCCTACGGCGTGTCGGGCCAGCGCCTGACCGGCCATGCCCTGATCGAGGGCAAGCGCCGTGGCGCCAAGCGCGTGTGCGTGACCATGTGCATCGGCGGCGGCATGGGTGCTGCCGGCGTGTTCGAAGTCCTCTGATTCTTTTCGATTACTGGGGTGTACTCATGGACACTTGGGGTGCACCCCTCTTGGCAGCTGCACTCGGGATGCTTGGTGCATGGGCCGGTGCCAGACTTGCTTTTATGGCTCAGACAAAGGCGTCTCAAGTCGCTGAAGACGCCTCTAGACGCAGCGACTTTACGGCTCGAGTGCTTGCAATAGCCAGTCATCGAGTTGAATGGATTCAGCGCCTAAGAGACGAGATGGCCATCTTCCATTCGTGGGGAATGACACCAAGCCTAAATCAAGCAGATATTCGAGAGTTCTACGAGCATGGAACCCGCATTGAGCTGCTTATGAATCCCAAGGATCCGGACTTCCCGCGCCTCCAAGAACTCATGTACGAACTTCTCAGAGCGGACTCCGTTGATTGCAAGTATTCCGTGAATGCTGAGTACGTTGCGATATGTCAGCGCATCTTGAAGCGTGAGTGGGATGTTGCCAAACGGGAAACGTTAGGCGAGTGACTGCTCTGGGAAACTGACCCACCTAGGATAAGAATGAGCCTGCGCCCCACCGTCGACTTCCTGCTGCACGACTGGCTGAACGTCGGTTCGCTGCAGCAGCGCGAGCGTTTTGCCGACCACAGCCGCGAGACCTTCGATGCGGTGCTGGACACCTGCGAGCGCATCGCCCGCGAGAAGTACGCGCCGTTCAACCGGCTGGTGGACACGCAGGAGCCGCACTTCGACGGCGAGCGGGTGATCCTGCCGCAGGCCACGCATGACGCCCAGCGCGCCTATGCCGAGAGCGGCATGCTGAGCGCGGCGCAGGACTACGACGTGGGCGGCATGCAGCTGCCCTACACGGTGGAGGCGGCGGCCAACGCCTTCTTTGCCATGGCCTCGGTCAGCATCGGCAGCGGCATGCTCACCACCGGCAACGCCAACCTGCTGATGGCGCACGGCACCGAGCTGCAGAAGCAGGTGTTTGCGCTCAACGAGTTCAATGGCCGCTTCAGCGGCACCATGTGCCTGAGCGAACCGCAGGCTGGCTCCAGCCTGAGCGACGTGGCCACCCGCGCCGTGCCCGACGGCGAAGGCTCGGCGGCCGACCCGCTGGGACCGCGCTACCGGCTCAAGGGCAACAAGATGTGGATCAGCGCCGGCGAGCACGAGCTGACCGAGAACATCATCCACCTGGTGCTGGCCAAGATCCCCGGGCCGGACGGGCAGCTGCCGCCGGGAGTGAAGGGCATCTCGCTGTTCATCGTGCCCAAGAAAATGGTGGGCGCCGACGGCCAGCTCACCGGTGCCCGCAACGATGTGGCGCTGGCCGGCCTCAACCACAAATGCGGCTGGCGCGGCACCACCAACACGCTGCTGAACTTCGGCGAGGGCAAGTACCCAGTGGCCTCCACGGGGTCGGCCCAGCCAGCCCCTGGCGCCATCGGCTACCTGGTGGGCCAGCCCGGCGAAGGCCTGCGCTGCATGTTCCACATGATGAACGAGGCCCGCATCGGCGTGGGCATGGCCGCCACCATGCTGGGCATGGCCGGTTACCACGCCAGCCTGGACTACGCGAAGAACCGGCCGCAGGGACGCCCGATGGGCCCAGGCGGAAAAGATGCGGCCCAGCCGCAGATCCGCATCATCGAACACGCCGACGTGAAGCGCATGCTGCTGGCCCAGAAGAGCTATTGCGAAGGCGCGCTGGCCCTGGAGCTGTACTGCGCCCGGCTGGTGGACGAGCAGCACACCGGCGCGCCGGAGGCGGTGGACGAGGCCCGGCTGCTGCTGGAGGTGCTGACGCCGATTGCCAAGAGCTGGCCCAGCGAGTGGTGCCTGGAGGCCAACAGCCTGGCCATCCAGGTGCACGGCGGCTACGGCTACACCCGCGACTTCCCGGTCGAGCAGTACTGGCGCGACAACCGCCTGAACATGATCCATGAAGGCACCCACGGCATCCAGGGCATGGACCTGCTGGGCCGCAAGGTGCTGATGGAGAACGGCCGCGGCCTGCAGCTGCTGGCCGGCCGCATCAACGCCACCATCGAACGCGCCATCCAGGTGCCCGAGCTGGCGGTGCATGCCAACGCCCTGGGTCATGCGCTGGCGCAGGTCGGTGCCGCCACCAAGGCGGCCTGGGCCACCGGCAACCCGTCGGACGCCCTGGCCAACGCCGTGCCCTACCTGCAGGCCTTCGGCCACACGGTGCTGGCCTGGATCTGGCTGGATGTCGCGCTGACCGCCCAGGCCGCACCCGAGGGTGCCGCCCGTACCGGCCGGCTCGCCGCCATGCGTTTCTTCTTCCACTACGAACTGCCCAAGATCGGCGCCTGGCTGCACGTGGTGAGCAGCCGCGACCAGACCTGCGCCGGCCTGCCCGAGGAGGCCTTCTGATGCTGCGCCACATCGTGATGTGGACGCTCAAGGAAGAAGCCGAAGGCGCCGATCGCGCCACCAACGTGCAGCGCGCCCGTGAGCTGCTGCTGGGCTGTGCGGCCATCACCCCGGGCATCGTGCAGTTTTCGGTGGGCACCGCAACAAAGGGTATGGACTGCACCGCCGACCTGGTGCTCGACAGCACATTCACCGACGCGGCCGCCCTGGCCGCCTACCAGAATCACCCGACCCACGTGGCCATCAAGCCGTTCATGAAGGCGGTGGTGCACAGCCGCCACTGCATGGACTTCGTGGTGTCGGACAACCCACAATGAAGGAGGAGACCCCATGACCCGCAACATCCAGCAACTGTTCGATCTCAAGGGCCGCACCGCCCTCATCACCGGCGGCTCGCGCGGCCTGGGCCTGCAGATGGCCCATGCCCTGGGCGAGGCTGGCGCCCGCGTGATGATCAGCTCGCGCAAGGCCGAGGACCTGGAGGCCGCCACCGCCGAACTGCAGGCCGCCGGCATCGACGCCCGCTGGATCGCGGCCGACTGCTCCAAGGAAGACGACATCCGCCGCCTGGCCACTGAGACGGCGCAGCGCCTGGGCGATGTGGACATCCTGGTGAACAATGCCGGTGCCGCCTGGGGCGCCCCTGCCGAAGACCACCCGGTCGACGCCTGGGACAAGGTGATGAACCTGAACGTGCGCAGCTATTTCATCCTGAGCCAGCTCATTGCCAAGGCCAGCATGATTCCGCGTCGCACCGGCAGCATCATCAACACCGCCTCCATCGCCGGCCTGGGCGGCAACCCGCGCGACATGAAGACCATCGCCTACAACACCTCCAAGGGGGCGGTGATCAACTTCACCCGCGCGCTGGCGGCGGAGTGGGGCGCCCACGGCATCCGCGTGAACGCCATCTGCCCGGGCTTTTTCCCCAGCAAGATGACCGCCGGCACCCTGAAGGCCATGGGCGAGGAACGCCTGGCCGCCCACGCCCCGCTGGGCCGCCTGGGCGACGACGAAGACCTCAAGGGCCTGACCCTGCTGTACGCCAGCGACGCCGGCAAGCACATCACCGGCCAGTGGCTGGCGGTGGACGGCGGCGTGAGCATCATCACGGGTGGGTGATCGTTTGGAATTCTCTGTCCGCATCCCCTTTGTCGAGCTCCTGGGCTTCGAGCTGCGCCGCATGGATGGCGGCGAGGCCGAGATCGCTTTCGACCCCACCGCCGACCACCTCAATTCCTTCGACGTGATCCACGGCGGCGCCAGCATGACGCTGCTCGATGTGGTCATGGCGCACGCTGCCCGTTCGGTTCAGCCCGACATGGGCGCGGTGACCATCGAGATGAAGACCAGCTTCATGCGCGCCGCCCAAGGCCCGGTCGTGGCCCGGGGCAAGCTGCTGCACCGCACCGCCACCATGGCCTTCACCGAGGGCTCGGTCTACAACGCCGCCGGGCAGCTGTGCTGCCACGCCACCGGCACCTTCAAGTTCGTGCCGCGCCTGCCCACCGGGCCAGGCAGCACCCAGCCGCTCAACCGCGTCCGCACAGACTGACGCCAACCGGCGCCGTCACACTGCCCACCCCTTCATTGCTTCAGGAGCGCCACATGCCCACCAATCGCCAGATCGTCCTCGACAACCGCCCCCAGGGCGAGGCCACCGTCTCCAACTTCAAGCTGGTCACCAGCGACACGCCCGCCCTGGCCGACGGCCAGGTGCTGGTGCGCCACCACTTCCTGAGCCTGGACCCGTACATGCGCGGCCGCATGAACGACAGCAAGAGCTACGCCGCATCCCAGGCGCTGGGCGAGGTCATGATCGGCGGCACCGTGGGCGAGGTGGCGGAATCGAAGCACCCCCGCTACAAGGCGGGTGACCAGGTGGTCGGCATGGGCGGCTGGCAGGAATACAGCGTGGTCGATGCCAACCAGCCTGGTGCGCTGCGCAAGGTCGACACCACCCACGTGCCCCTGAGCCACTACCTCGGCGCGGTCGGCATGCCCGGCGTGACCGCCTGGTACGGCCTGGTGAAGATCATCGAGCCCAAGGCCGGCGAGACCGTGGTGGTGAGCGCCGCCACCGGCGCGGTGGGCAGCTCTTTTGCCGCCCTGGCCAAGGCCCGTGGCTGCCGCGTGGTCGGCATTGCCGGGGGCCCGGACAAGTGCGCCTATGCGGTCAACGAGCTGCACTTCGACGCCTGCATCGACTACAAGCTGCACAAGGACATGTACTCGCTGGCCAAGGCCCTGAAAGAGGCCTGCCCGAACGGCATCGACGGCTACTTCGAGAACGTCGGCGGCATGGTGCTGGACGCCGTGCTGCTGCGCATGAACGCCTTCGGCCGCATCGCCGTGTGCGGCATGATCGCCGGCTACGACGGTGCGCCGCTGCCCATGGCCAACCCGGCGCTGATCCTGGTCAACCGCCTGAAGGTGCAAGGCTTCATCGTGAGCGAGCACATGGAAATCTGGCCCGAGGCGCTGACCGAGCTGGGCACGCTGGTGGGCACCGGCCAGCTGCGCCCGCGCGAGACGGTGGCCCAGGGCATCGAATCGGCGCCGGAAGCCTTCATGGGCCTGCTGCGCGGCCGCAACTTCGGCAAGCAGCTGGTCAAGCTGATCTGAGGACGGCGGTGGCGGCCACGCACCAGGTCTTCAACCAGCCTGCGCCGCTGCAGGATGTGAACCTGTTCGACATCCAGCGGCCGCTGCAGGCAGCCCTGGCCTTGCACGCACCCGAGCTCGACCCGACCCCGCTGCGCGAGCTGGGCCGGCTCGCCGGCAGCGCCGACATGCAGCAGTATGCCCGGCTGGCCAACACCCACGCGCCGCAGCTGCACACCCACAGCCGCTTCGGCCACCGCATCGACGAGGTGGAGTTCCACCCCTCGTACCACGCGCTCATGGCGGCGGCCACCGGCGCCGGGCTGCACGGCAGCGCCTTCGGTGCCGAGGCGCAGGCCACCGGCCATGCCCACCTGCAGCGGGCGGCCGGCTTCATGCTGTTCACCGAGCTGGAGCCCTCCATCCTGTGCCCCGTCTCCATGACCTATGCCGTCACGCCGGCCTTGCAGGGCAACGCCGCCCTGTACGCCGACTGGGGACCGGGCCTGACACGCCGTGCCTACGATCCGGCGCTCAAACCCTGGCATGCCAAGACTGGTCTGACCATGGGCATGGGCATGACCGAAAAGCAGGGCGGCTCGGACGTGCGGGCCAACACCACCCGGGCCGAGCCGGACGGCAGCGACGCCTGGGGTTCGCGCTGGCGCATCACCGGACACAAGTGGTTCTTCTCGGCCCCCATGTGCGACGCCTTTCTGGTGCTGGCCCAGACGCCGGGCGGGCTGTCGTGCTTCTTCCTGCCGCGCGTGCTGCCCGACTGGGCCGGTGGCGGGCTGAACGCGCTGCACATCCAGCGCCTGAAAGACAAGCTGGGCAACCAGGCCAACGCCAGCTCCGAAGTGGAGTTCCACGGTGCGTGCGCCTGGCTGGTGGGCGAGGAGGGGCGGGGCATTCCGCAGATCCTGGCCATGGGCACGCTGACCCGGCTCGATTGCGCCCTGGGCACCGCCGGCCTGATGCGCCAGGCCCTCAGCCTGGCCCTGCACCACACCACGCAACGCAAGGCCTTCGGCAAGTACCTGATTGACCAGCCGCTCATGAAGAACGTGCTGGCCGACCTGGCGCTCGAATCGGAAGCCGCCACCGCCCTGGCGCTGCGGCTGGCCCACAGCTTCGACCGGCCCGACGATTCGCACGAGCAGGTGATGGCCCGCCTGCTCACGCCGGTGGCCAAGTTCTGGGTCTGCAAGCGCGGCAGCCACTTTGCGCAGGAAGCGATGGAGTGCCTGGGTGGCAACGGTTACGTGGAGGAGGGCGGCGAAGGCGTCATGGCCCGCATCTACCGCGAGATGCCGCTCAACTCCATCTGGGAAGGCGCCGGCAACATCATGGCGCTGGACCTGCTGCGCGCCCTGCGCAAGGCCGACGCCGCCGCCGCCCTGGCGCAGGAACTGGCCCCGGCCAAGGGCATGCATCCGGCACTCGACCGGCTTGCCGCCCAGCTGCCGCTGCGGGTGGAAGAGATGGCCACCGAAATGGAAGCCCGCCGCCTGGCCCAGGACGTGGCGCTGGCCGTTCAGGCTGCGCTGCTGGCCCGTACCGCGCCCATGGCGGTGTTCGCGGCCTTCTGCGACTCGCGCATCGGCGGGCACTGGGGCCACGCCTTCGGCTCGCTGAATGCCGCCACCGGTTTCGATGCCATCATCGACCGGGCCCGCCCCCAATGACCCCGAGCTGGAGACCCCCATGTCCGACCTGATCCTGCACCACTACCCCACGTCGCCGTTTTCCGAGAAGGTGCGGCTGATCCTCGGTCACAAGGGCCTGGCCTGGAAGAGCGTGCACATCCCGCGGATCATGCCCAAGCCCGACGTGCTGGCACTGACCGGCGGCTACCGTCGCACCCCCTTCCTGCAGATCGGCGCCGACATCTACTGCGACAGCGCCCTGATCGCCGAGGTGCTGGACCACCACCAGCCCGAGCGGCCGCTGTACCCGGCCCATGCACGTGGCCTCTCGCGCCTGCTGGCCCAGTGGGCCGACGGCACCCTTTTCTGGGCCGCCATGGGACACAACCTCAGCCCCAAGGGAGCGGCCGCACTGTTTGCCGGCCAGCCGCCCGAGACGGCCGCCGCATTCGCCGCCGACCGTGGTGCCATGCGCACCAACATGACGGTGCTGCGCCCGGCCGATGCGACATCGGCCTACCGAAGTTACCTGCGCCGCCTCTCCAGCATGCTGGACGATCAACCGTTCCTGCTGGGCGACATTCCCTGCATCGCCGACTTCGCGGCTTACCACCCCTTGTGGTTCAGCCGCGTGGTCAACCCGGCCATGGCCGGTGTGCTGGACGCCACGCCCGACGTGCTGGAGTGGATGGACCGGATGGCCGCCATCGGCCACGGCCGTGCCGAGACCCTGGGATCGGCCGATGCGATTGCGGTGGCCCGGGCCAGCCGGCCGGTCCCGCTGCAGGACGACATCCACCAGGACGATCACGGCATCGCCCTGGGCAGCCGCGTGACGGTGGCGCCCGAAGCCTTCGGCACCGAGCCCACCGAAGGCATCCTGCGGGCCGCGACCCGCACCCGGTACACGCTGGAGCGCACCGATGAGCGCGCCGGCACGCTGCATGTGCACTTCCCCCGGGTGGGATTCGCCTTGAAGGAAGTGAAGGCTTGAACCCGGCCGACCCGGTGCGCCTGCGCTGGCGCTGCCTGCCGTTTGCCGCGATGCAGGCCGACACCCTCTACCAGGTGCTGCGCCTGCGCAGCGAGGTGTTCGTGGTGGAGCAGCGCTGCGTCTTCCAGGACATGGACGGCGCCGACGCCGACTGCATGCACCTGATGGGCGAACAGGCCGACTCCAGCGGCCGACCGGTGCTCAGGGCCTATGCCCGGCTGGTGCCGGCCGGACTCAAGTTCACCGAGGCCAGCATCGGCCGGGTGGTGAGCGACCCCGCCCTGCGCGGCACCGGCCTGGGTCATGCGCTGATGGCGCAGGCGCTGCAGATGCTGCAGTCGCTCTGGGGCCTGCAACCCGTGCGCATCGGTGCCCAGGCACACCTGCAAGGCTTTTACCGCCGGCATGGCTTCGAGACGGCCAGCCCGGTTTACGACGAAGACGGCATCGACCATGTCGAGATGCTGAGACCCTGACACCCGACCCCCCACAAGGAGACAACCCATGATCCAGGACTTTGCCGGCCGTACCGCCGTGCTCACCGGCGCAGGCTCCGGTTTCGGACTCGAATGCGCCCGCATCGGCGCGCAGCGCGGCATGAAGCTGGTGCTGGTGGACGTGCAGCAGGACGCACTCGACCGCGCAGCGGCCGAACTGACCGCCGCCGGTGCCGAGGTCATGGCCCGGCGGGTCGACGTGTCGAGCGCCGCCGAGATGGAAGCGCTGGCGCAGGACGTGGTGCAGCGGTTCGGCGCTCCGCATTTCGTGTTCAACAACGCCGGCGTCGGTTCCGGTGGCCTGATCTGGGAAAACTCGGTGCGCGACTGGGAGTGGGTGCTGGGCGTGAACTTGTGGGGTGTGGTGCACGGTGTGCGCCTGTTCACGCCGCACATGCTGGCCGCTGCCGAAGCCGACCCGACCTGGCGTGGCCACATCGTCAACACCGCCAGCATGGCCGGCCTGCTCACGCCACCGAACATGGGCATCTACAACGTGAGCAAGCACGCGGTGGTGAGCCTGACCGAGACCCTCTACCAGGACCTGCGCCTGGTGTCGGACCAGGTCAGCGCCAGCGTGCTGTGCCCTTACTTCGTGCCCACCGGCATCAGCCAGAGCCACCGCAACCGCCCCGGCGACATGGCTTCGGAGAAGCCCACCCAAAGCCAGCTCATCGGCCAGGCCATGAGCGACAAGGCGGTAGGTTCGGGCAAGGTGACGGCGGCGGAGGTGGCGGCCATGGTGTTCGACGCCATCGCCGCCGACCGCTTCTACATCTTCAGCCACCCCCGCGCCCTGGGCAATGTGCGCGCACGCATGGAAGGCATCGTCAATGCCACCAACCCGGTCGATCCGTTTCTGGAGCGGCCGGAGATCGGGGAACAGCTGCGGGCGGCGTTGCGCAAGGGCTGAGAAGCTGCAGGGCGGTCTCGAACATCAAGCGGGACGTTGGTTCAGCCGCCGTCCCGCCGTCTGGCCGATCCGCTCTGACAACACCGTCAGGCTCTTGATGAGGCGGTGAGAAAAGTCGATGTAGAAGGCCTGGCCAGCCGGGGTGTTGATCTGCCGCAGCAGTTGTCCGAACTCTTCGTCGGAACAAGCGTCGTGCGCCAGCGCCAGACGTGCCAACGCGATCTGCGACACCTGGGTCTGCATGGCAAATCGTTGCGCTTCCAGCGCTTGCGACAACTGCTCGAAGCTGGGCTTTGCAGCCGCTGGCGGCAAGGTGGAAAGCAGACCCCATTACAGCGCCAACTGGCTCCGCATCGCCATGCGAGTAACTTGCTCCACCTCATCAGTGGCCTGCAGCAATGACTGCAGCAGCGCCATGCGTTCGGCATTCTGGCTCACCGAGGCGATGATTTGTGGAGCGCGCGCCAACACCTGGCGCTGGAAATCGGGAGAGGCCGTACATTCGTCTGCGGTACTGAGAAGTCGCCCCAGTGGGCTCTCATAGAACTCGAGCCAGTCGTTCAGTTCCGCCTCGCTCAGGCTGGCTTGCAGATGGTCCACGGCCAGCTGCTGAAGGGCGGAATGGTCAAACACCGCACGTGCCGCGTCGGTCAACGCACTCTCCACTTCGGGCGGCAAGGAAAATCCCTGCGCCTTTGTGCGCTGAAGGCCTATCGAGAAATAGGAGGGCAGCTCGCGCAGCATGCGGTCGATGCTGGAGACCTGCAGAAGGCTTCGCCAGCGCGGGTTCTCTGCGACCGGGACCGAAGTGGCCGAAGGGCTTGGGGGTTCTGTCGGCTGCGCCATTGCGCTAGATGCTGGTAGCGCCAGCGCTACCAACAGCAGGCATGCGCCCCAGCGAGAAGGGAGAACAGTCATGTTGAACTTGGGGTTGGAAATAGGCGGACTCAAGGACGCCAGCCCTGGTGGGCAAGATCGGCCATTGCAGCCGCTGACTGCCGAACTGGCGATCGGGTGAAAAAGTCTGATGACCCGGATGGATGGCTCGTGAGCGGGAGCACCGCCAGAAACTTGCCTGTCAGGCCATCTGCCGCGCCGGTTCGTGTCTCCCATATGGCCAGGAATTGCGCCTTGCTGTAGGTGCGGTTGCCCAACGACGGATCGGCCAGCCAGACGGTTTGATCATTGATGCCTCTGAGCACCGTGAAGTGATCGTTGGCCCGGTGCTTCACGTAAAGCACCACTGGCACCTTTAGCCGGGTGAGCTGCTCCCAGCTGGCCGCGAACCCCTGCGCTCTGAAACCGAACTGCGGCAAAGCACGGGCCATGTCTTCAAAGCTGGCACGTCCGTCGCCCTTGTCCATGGCCTTGAGCAAGTCCGCCTCGGAAACATTCTGACCGTAGTTGCCGTTGAGCAAGGTGGCCAGGGAGGCGGCGCCACAGGAGAAATCCTTGTCCTGTTTGGTGATGCGGTAGTCACGAGCCCATTTCCAGCTTTTGACGGGAAGCACGCCTCGTGCGGAAAAGGTGGCGATCACAACGCCCCCAGCCGCTTCTGTCGGAACTGGCTCGGACGCAGCGCATGCACATGTGATCGTGAACAACGCTGCTGAAGCGATGGTCAACTTACGAACTGTCATCGCATAGATCTGATCGGGAACCATTCACAACCCGTTCAAGAGCGACAAAATTTCTACCCTTGAAACGAGGACCAAAAGCCACGCTGACGCACAAGCAAGGATGAGGCCGGCCACCAAGCTGGGCGAGCGTAGCCAGGGGGTTGCGCATCGCAATGCGTGGAAGCTGGTAATGCCCAGTGCGAAAAAAATGACCGTGGCCCAAGGGGCTGGCAATCCAACGGCGAGGAGGCCCGAGCTTAGAACTGCGGGAAGAAGCCAAGCAGCAGCAAACACCTTGAAGAAGCTGGGATTTCCCAGGCTTCGAGACGTTCGGAGAACCCACCATTGGAGGATCGATACCACCAGCAAGAAGCAGCCGCCCGTGACCATAAATCCCCACAGGAATACAGACCAGGAAGAGGCGGACAAGTTATGCGGTCTGATCCATTCATTTCTCGCGCCAAGCCCTGCCATGATCGAGATCAGGCTGATAGACAGCGCAGCCTGCCAGTCAGGGTAGGCAAATTCTGCGGGGAGTACCGGGCGCAACAGCGCCAGTCGCTGCCCAATCCCGATCACCGGGAAATGCGCACCCATCCAAGGGTTGAGTGTGAAGAGTGCCGAAGTGATGACAATGAACTCAAGCATGTGGTTCTACTGCAGCCGATTCAGGGGAACACCCAAGGTCCGGCTGCGTTTGTTCAGGTCAAGATTCTTTTATCTGGTTGCAGCCCAACCGCCAGCTGCAGCGATGCCTCCGCCCCAGATGGGCGCGGACCACCATCTAATGCCGCCGATAGCGCCACCGACTACCCCGGAGCCGACGGCAGTTGCCCAGCCACCAGCCGTCTGGATGGGTGAGCTGTAGTAGCCGATGCCGTTGTACAAACCGCCGGCGAAGCCGCCAACAACAAAGGTGATCCAGGCACCTTCTGTTTCCTTCATTTCAGCGTTCGAGAGAGAAGCGAGACCCATGTGGCCAGTCCCCCGCTCAATGATGTGGTGAATATCGCTCGACGTGAAGGCAGGCGATTCGTGCCTGCTGCTATGAACCACCTCATCAGAAGCGTGTGCGTGGGCAGATACCAGGACGGCAGTGATGACGCCTGCCATGGCACGTGTCAACTTGATCAAAATAAACTCCTTGGTTGTAATTTCAGATGAACAAACCTCGAAACAAGCCTTCGAGGTACCCTTACACGCGCGGACCATCGGCCGCGCTGCAACCCATTGGCCTGCCTTGCGGCACCAGCCATTTCTGCCCGAAGCCGCGACTACCCCTGGCTTCAAACTTCAAAAGGTATGGAGCCAGTTCGCGCGCAGCTCGGCGCCGCTGCGGCCCGAAGCGTTGAACTTGACGGTGGTGTTGAGCGAATTGCCCTTGTCGAGGCCATATCCCACGCCCATGAGGATGTCGACAGAAGTTCTGTCATGGCCCTGCGGTACCCCACTTCGGCGATTGGCCTGACGCTGAGTCCACTGGAAGCCAGTGGACAGGGTGATCCTGTCGTTGACGGCGAATGCCACACCGGGGTTGAGCAACATCGAATTGCCGGGTTTAAGTGCAATGCCGCCGTCATCGCGGACTTCGTTGATGCGGTAGGCTGCCGTGAGCGATAGAACCACCGGATCGATGGCTTTGTAGGTAGTGAGACCGACAAGGGCTGATCGAAATGCTGAGGTACTGAGCTGATGCTTTTCGCGCAGGGCCACTTCGGCGAATGCCAGCAGGGCAGGGGTCGTGTCGTCGGGCTTGATCTGGAGATTCAGGCCTGCCCATGCATCGATGAGACCTGCATCGGTGTACGTGTTGGAAGATCCTTGAAAGCTGCTGCGCTGACGTGTTGCCATGGCGCTGGCTCGGGTGTAGACCTCGACACGCTGGGAGAGGCCGTAGCGCAGCCCCATCGTCAGCACAGTCGTGTCTGTATTGGTCAACCTTTCACCAACGCGGGTCGGTATCGTCACGAAGGTGGCCGGCCCGGTTTGTACCGTGATGGGGTCGCCCGCCAGCAGGCTCTGGCTTTCGACGTTGGCATAGGTGATGGAGACGTCGGCTCTGACCTGCCCCTGGTCCGAAATCAGGTTTTCTACCGTGAGCGGCAGATCGGCGTAAGCCGAGCTGCAAAGGAAAGCAAGGAACAATACCGGGTGGCAGCAGGAACGCATGAACAACACTAAATAGATACAAAAGTAGTACTCAAGTATCCAGTCGATGCTGTATCAAAGGCAACAGATCTCGATCTCTCCGAAGGGTTTCACATCACGGAATCATGATCGACCCTATGGGCGTGTCGGGAGCGCGCGTTTTTGCTGCTTGCTCGGCGCTCTACTGTCCCCGCCAGCGCGGGGGCACCAGATCGCTCAACGGCGTGGGCTCGCGCTGCCAGCGGCTGGTGGAGGCGGCTCGCGCCGAGCCTGCCCCGGCGGTGCCGGGCTCGATCTGGCTGAGCTGACGCATCCAGGTGAAGTCGACCTGGCCGTCGGCGGTGGGCCGTGAGTAGATCAGCGCCAGCATCTGGCGGGCGGCCGTGTTGCCCTGGGCTTCGGCCTGCCGGTACAGCCTGATGGCTTCGGTGTAGTTGGCGGGCACGCCGTTGCCTTGGTGGAAGCGGCGTGCCAGGGCGTAGGCTTCGTCAGCACCCACCGGGCGTCCGGTCAGGACGATGGTGTTGTCCATGCCAAGCAGGGTCACACCATTGCCGGGCGCCGGCGCTTCGGCCGGCACCATGGGTGCAGGCCCCGCCTGCAGACGTTCTTCGAGCACGCGCGCGTTGGCGGCGGCGGCGGGCAGCGTGGGGGCCAGCGCCTTGAGCTGGGGCAAGGCTTCGCGCTCGCGTTGGCCGCCGGCCTGTTCCAGAGCCAGCTCCAGGCGTGCGTGCGGGTTGCCGCCGCGGGCCGCACGCTGCAGCAGGTCGCGGGCAGCGGCTTCGGCCTGTGCGCCGGCCGAGCCGTCGAGCACCGGAGCGCGCTGGCGCTGCAGCCATTCCAGGTAGGCGGCCCGCGCAGCATCGGTGCGACGCAGTGCGGTCAGCGCATCGCGCGCCTGGGCGGCGTCGGGCGTGGCGCCACAGCCGTCGATGGCACACCAGGCCACGCCGGCCGGAGCGAGGCGGGCACCGAGTTGCCGCGCACGCTCGAACCAGAAGCGGGCCTGCGAGTCGTCGCGCGGAACCGAGGCGCCGTGCAGCGACAGCAGACCGAGCAACCAGGCGGCCTCGCCTGCATCGGTGCGGGCCTTGCCGCGCAGGCTGGCCACGGGCTGCGATGCCTGGGTCTGCAGGCGGGCGAGTTCGGCCGTCAGGTCGGGGCGCAATCCCTGCAGCTGGCTGGCCAGCGCCGGTTCGCTGACGGGCGCAGGATCGAAAACGGGGGCACCCGTGGCCCGGGTCTGGGCGGAAGCCGGCGCGCTCGCACAGGCCAGCAAGGCGGCCGCCCATGCCAGGCGCCGCAGGGGCGCTCTGGCGTGGTTGCGGGCCGGCGCGGCGGGTGTCATCGGGCCGGCGCTGCAGGGGCTTGTGCAGCCGGAGCCGGAGCGGGGGCCGGGGCAGGGCGGCGCGGGCCGACCGTCCAGTTCACGCGGCCCAGGCTGACCGCGTCGGCGCCCACCGCATCGACGTACGCCTTGGCCACGGCGTCCAGACCCTTGAATTCCGGCATCGGCCGCAATGCAGCGCCTTGCAGGGGCGTCGGCAGCTTGGCCGTCACGTCCTCGCCGGTGGCGGTGCACAGAACGCCTTCCTGGCCGGGGGCGGTGGTGGCCAGCACAAAGCCGGGGTTGGGGCTCATCCAGTCGGGAATCCGCACCGCCTGGTTGCCGGGGACCACGGCCTGGGTGGCGATCGGGTTGGGAATCAGCCGCATCACGTTGCCGGCCGAATCGGACAGGTAGCACGCCATGTGGGAGGCCTGGGACACCGTTGCCGACAGGAAGACCTGCTCGCCGACCTCGAACACCGTGCGGCCGAGCAGCACGTTCTCGATCTGCAGATCGATGGTGCGGGCCGGGGTGCGGGCACCGTAGGCCAGGCCGGACGAGGGGATCGGCAGATCGGGGTCGTCCAGCGGCTGCACCGGGGCCGGGTCCTGGCTCATCCAGCCGTAGCGGGTCAGCTGACCGTTGGCGTCCAGGGCCACGAAGTCGCGCAGCACGCGCTCGTAGGTGGGGAAGTTCACCGTGCCGGTGACCACCATGCGGTTGTCGGCCTGGAAACGGGCCAGGGCGCGGCGGAAGGCCAGGCTGTTGACCGGCGGGGTGGCTTCACCGCCCGGGAGGTAGCCCTTGGCCACCAGCGAGCGGCGCACCAGGCCCTGATGCACCTTGTCGCCGCCTTCGTCGTACCAGTCGCGCAGCTGGCGCTGGAAGTCGGGGTGGTTCTGTTCGAGCGTCAGGCACTGCCAGTAGGGCACCCGGGCCCACTTGCCGACCAGTTCGATCATGGCCAGCTCCACCAGCGTGCGGATGGCCGCGCCGGTGCCTTGTGCGTAGTCGCGGCCCACGTTGAACTGCAGACCGTAGTCGCCGATGCGGCCGGCCACGTCCAGACCCTGCCCACCGGTGCCGATGATCACTTCGTTGGCCGAGTCCATGCCCGGGATCAGGGTGCGCGAACGGAAGTCGCCCAGGTGCAGCTCCAGGCCCACCACGGTGACGTTCCGGTCGCGGCTGTAGCCGGTTTCCAGGCGCGATGCCGAGGTGCCGGCGTCGAACCGATTGCTCAGCACGTTCTGGTCGACAAAGGCCACGGCGCCCGAGATGTACAGCGAGGGCCGCTGCAGCTGGATCTGGTTGTTGTTGAGCAGGATGGTGGTCAGGTTCTGCACCGTGTCCTGGCGGGCGATGTCGACCTCGTAGTCGACATAGCGGAAGGCATTGCTCAGGCGCGACATCTGCGACAGCGCCGTGATGATCATTTCCTTGGTCGCCACCGGCACCCGCTGCGAGGCGTCGGGAATCAGCTTGCTCGTCACCAGCGTGGTGGTGATGTTGGCCTCGCGCAGCATCTGGTCCATGCACATCAGCGAGTCGGAGAAGCTGGAGACCGAGCGCACCGGGCGCACCGTCGGCCGCGACGCCGCGTTGCCGTAGCTCTGGTACTGGGCGTCCTTGCGGGCGTCCATCGGCGTGGCGCAGCCGGCCAGCACGATCACGGTCGACAGGCAGGCCATCCCGAGCCAGCGGCTCAAGGGCTGACGTTGGGCGCGGGGGGGCAGGGCGGGCTGGGCAAGGGCGGTCATGGCGGAGCTCAGTTGCAGATGTTCACCAGGTCGCCGCGCAGCACGACGATCTGGTCCTGGGCCTGAGGCCCGTATCGGTTGAAGGCGGCGCCTGTGGTCTGGGTGGCAATTTCCTGCGTGCAGGTGCGCCGGAAACCGTCGTTGGTGGCGGTGGTCACCACGTCGGCGTCGGTAGAGATGCCGCTGGTGTTGGCCGACATGGCCTTGGCGGTGTAACGCGAGACCTTGGCCCGCATCCAGGCGGGCAGCTCGGTCGACCGGTCCAGCCCGGTGGACTTGGGTTGGTTGTTGATGGGCAGCCCGCTGGGGGCGACCTTCTTGGTCAGCACGAGCGGATCTTCGCCCGGGGCAGACTGGGCGAGCGCGGGCTTCATCCACAGGGCGGACAGGGCCAGCAACAACAACGCGACCAGCCAGCGGAGGTCGCGTGAGGAATGGGGGGTGCCTGTCATCAGGCGGGTCGGGGCTGGGATCATGGCTGTCTCCAGGCTGTGTTCACAAGGGCCCCGGCCTGTGCCGGGTTCCGGCGTACAGAGGATCACCCTGTACGGCCGGAGTCCAGTCAGTCTCAGTCGCAGGTCGAGCAGCTGGTGTTGGTGGACACGTTCTGCACGGCCAGGCTGCGGTAGCCAGCCTTGTTGATGATGGCCGAGTTGGCGGCCACGACGGCCTGGATGGACATGGCGTTGATTTCGACATTGCCGACGTTCGAAGCCAGGTTCTGGCGGGCTTCGCCACCCAGAGCGGCGTTCATGATCAGGCTGTTCTTCGCGCCGACCAGTTGCAGCTGAGCACCGTCCACTTCAACCTTGCCGGCGTTGGTGGCGATGTTTTGCACAGCCTCGCCGCCGTAGGAAGCGGCGTTGATCACGGCGGTGTTC
Organism: uncultured Hydrogenophaga sp.; assembly: GCF_958439165.1. Classification (GTDB taxonomy): domain Bacteria; phylum Pseudomonadota; class Gammaproteobacteria; order Burkholderiales; family Burkholderiaceae_C; genus Hydrogenophaga. The sequence goes on from NZ_OY288119.1 coordinate 85,570, forward strand.
AGCAGCACGGTGGCCTGGATCGACGGGTCGTTGATTTCCGGGCCGCTTTGCTGGGAAGAGGAACGGTCGCCGCCGGCGAAAGCGGTGGAAGCAGCGAAGGCGATGGCGATGAGGGCGAACTTTTTCATGGTGGACTCCTGGGTTGGTCTGGTCTGGTCACAAACCGGGTCGGGCACCATGCCCGTCCGGCAGACCTGTCAGCGCTGTTCTCCGGTGTTTTTGTTTCGGAGACCTTGCTGACTGGCCTGGGATGAAGTGTGAGATTTTGTTCAAATGTTTCCAATCGTTGCGGACGCGTAGTCAGTTCGGTCTAGTTTCATCGCCTCTTGATGGATACTTCCGCACGACTATTCGATGCCAGAGCAAGGTTTGATGCTTCGATGTCGATAGCAAGTAGTGCTAAAGGACGTACTAGTTACCAGTTGTAACTTTGCAATCCAGTTGAAACATTCGTCTGCAAAATGCGGCCTACAGTATCAATAAACTATCCGGGTGCCTGAAAAACCCCGATGGTTTTAGTCACAAGGTATGCATGAGGGCTGGCGATCCTGCCGGTCACAGTCCATCCCGCACAAGAGGAGATCCCATGTCCGCCACCGCTGAAGCCACCTTTGCCCATCCGGCCCCACGTGAAGGTGCGCCCTGGCCCGGTCATCTCGTGGGCCAGGCAGGACAGCCGGTGCGCGTGCTCCTGGTCGACGACGACGCGCACCTGCGCAGGGTGGTGGCCGGCGAACTGCTGGCCGATCACCGCATCGAGCTGGTGGGGCAGGCGCAAAGCCTGCGCGAAGCACGTGCCATGGCGGGCCGCCAGCCCTTCGATGTGCTCCTGGTCGACCTCAACCTCGGCGATGGCAGCGGTTTCAGCCTGATCGAACAGGTGCGGCAGAAGAATCCACTGGTCGAGGTGGTCGTCATCTCGGCATTGGCCGACGACCAGCACGCTCTGCATGCCTTCGAGCTGGGCGCCATGGGGTATCTGCTCAAGCACGACTGTTTCGGCAACTTTGCCCAGGCCGTGCTGCAGGTGGTCAACGGCGGCGCTGCCATCACGCCGGCGCTTGCCCGCCGCCTCATCCAGCGGCTGGACGCCCGCCCGGCCGGCGCAGCCGCTCCTCGGGCCGCCTGCGAGTCGCTCTCGGACCGCGAGCGCGAGGTGCTCAAGATGGTGGCGGCCGGCTACACCAATCCCGAGATCGGTGAACGGCTGGCGATCAGCGCGCTCACGGTGAATGCGCACATCCGCAACATCAACCGCAAGCTCCAGGTGCGTTCCCGCGCGCAGGCGGTCGGTCGCGCCATGGAGCGCGGGCTGCTTTGAAGCTGCCACTGCTGTCCACGGCCCATCGGGGGCCCTGGCCAGGCCCGAAGATCTGGCTGCTGGCGCTCACCGGGCTGCTGGTCACGATGGCCGTGACCCGCGTGCTGCACTGGCGCTGGACCGTGACCGGGGGGCTTCTGGACGAGGTGGTGCTCGACGTGGCCCTGGCCGCCATCGCCATCGCCTCGCTGTCGGTGGGCGCCTTCACGCAGGGGCTGGGTCGTTGGGTCATGAGTCAGCCCCAGCCCCCTGCCCGCAACGGCTCGGTCGACCGCACCTTCGCGGCCTTGTTGCTGGTGGTGCTCGCCTTCAGCCTGCTGATGCGCTGGTGGTCGCCCGAGCAGCCGGTGATCGCGCGGGTGTCGACCGCCATCGCCTATCAGCTGGTGCAGCTGGCGGCCTGCCTGTTCCTGCTGCAGTCCACCCGGGTGCCGATGCCAGGCTCGCTGGGGCTGGCGGTCGGCCAGTGCCTGCTGGGCGGGCTGCTGGCCTCGCTGGGCCTGGTGGACCCCAGCATCCTCGACAACTGCCTGGCCGCCTGGCGCATGGCCAACGCACTCCTGCTCGGTCTGCTGTTCGGGTTGCTGGTGCAACACGTGTTCCGGCAGTTCGATCTGGCGGGCGGTCTGGTGCTGGTGGTCGGGCTGATCGGACTGGGGATCGCGCTGAACGATCTGCTGCAGCCCGACCTGATGCTGCTGCGCATCGGTCTGACCCACAGCATGCTGGGCGTGTGCATGTTCATGTTGTGGCTGCTGGTGACCGAACGCGTGCGGCTGCCGGTGGCTGCTGCGCCACCGGAGCCGGCTGCCGTGGCAGACCGCCGTGTCGAGCAGGAACGCAAGCGTCTGGCGCGGGAGCTGCATGACGGCGTGGGGGCCCATCTGGTGAACATCCTTTCCGGCCTCGACCGCAGCCAGCCCGAACATCAGGCGCTGGCCCGAGCGCTGGAGGAGTGCCTGTTCGAGGTCAAGAACGTGGTCGACGTGATGGACGCATCCGACGAGTCGGTCATCGATGGCCTGGGCCAGCTGCGGTTTCGCCTGCGCCCGACGCTGGAGCGCATGGGCATCGAGCTGGCCTGGCAGGTCGACTTCGAGGGCCCGCTGGAAGAGGTCCGTGGCGAGGTGCGCCACGAGGTGCTGCGCATCGCCCACGAGGCGCTGGCCAACGCCATCAAGCATGCAGGCGCCACGCGCATCGAACTGACCTGCCGATTCGACCAGGAGGCCAGTGCGCTCTTGCTGGAAGTTCGCGATGACGGGCGGGGGTTCGCTTCCACACGCGCTGTCCTGCGCGGCAAGGGTGTCAGCGGCATGCGCCGGCGCGCTGCGGGCATCGGCGGCCGCCTGCGGCTGGCGGCCGATCCCGGTCATGGCACTCAGGTAGTACTCACGGTGCCGATGGCGCCTCCATCGCAGCCCGCCTGAAAATTCATGCTTCTTGTTACACAAGGGGGCCGTTGGGCCCCTTTTTTTCGTCTTCGTTAGTACCTGTGTCGTAGTTTAATTACACACAGTTACAAAAGATACAGGCTGAGATGTAGAGACATAGTCTGCATCAAGTCAGGTCGGCTAAGCGTTGATTTTCTTGAGGAATCTTTTTCCAGGCTTGTATCAAGATGTGTAAAACGTCACTTCAAGTGGGTGCTTTCAAGTACTCATTAGGTAACAGATCTAGGTATTGAGTAGTCCTTGAGTAGTACGGACACTGCACCCCAACGCGAAACAAATGGACACATAAAGGTCCTCGCGTCCGTCCAGTCAGTGCCCTTCCATCCTCAGGAGCCCGCCATGTCCTTCCATCTGAACCTTGACGACATCACACGCATCCTCTCGCACATCCAGATCGCCGAGCGGCATGTCGACTCCAACTACGGTGCGCTGACCGACGCCCAGGGCAACCCGCTGGGCAACCTGGTGCCGTTCGGCCTGCGCACGGTGAGCGGCCAGTACAACAACCTGGTCAACACCATGTACGGGTCGTCCGATCAGGTCATGCCGCGCCTGCTGACCCCGGACTTCGACCGGGCCGAGCTCAATCCCCGCACCGGCGCGCCCACGTCCTATGAGCAGACCTCGGGCAGCGTCTACGACTCGCAGCCCCGCATCATCAGCAACCTGATCTCCGATCAGACCGACAACAACCCGGCCGCCATCATCGCGGCCTTCACGTCGTTGGGCTCCACCGACCCCTACGGCGATGCCCAGAAGTACATCGACGCCCGCCAGGCCGTGATCGACGCCAAGGCGGAACTGGCGGCCCTCCAGGGCCCGGCCGGCGGCGCCAACATCCCTGCCTTGCAGACCGCAGCCGCTGAAGCTGCTGCCACTGCAGCGAGTGCTGCCGATGCTGCTGCAACCGCCCAGGCTGCCGCCAACACCCTCACCCAGACCGCCAATGTCGAAGCTGGCGACCTGACCGCAGCCCTGCAACGCCTGGCCGCTGCGCAGGCCGCCGATGTGAGCGCCGATGCAGCCACCGACGCTGCCTTCGCCGCCAAGCAGACGGCCCTGACGGCTGTGGCGCCGAAACAGGCTGCCTACACCGAGGCCGTTGACGCCCGCACCGACGCGCTGGATGTCTATGTCGATGCCGCCCTGCACGCCAACGCCAAGAAGGCCGATCTGGCCGCTGCGAAGGCCAACCAGAGCACGATGAGCGTTGAGGATGCCCGCATCTACCAGGGTCACATCGACATCCTGCAGGCCGCTTTCGACGCCGCCGAACTGCTGCGCACGCAGAAGCTGGCCCTGTTCTCCAGCGCCGCTGCCGCCGCTGAGGTGGCTTTCGTGGCGCTGAGCAGCGCCCAGGCGGCCGTCGTCAGCGCCGATACCGCACTGAACGCTGCCCTGCTGGCCGAGCAGGCGGCCAACGCCGAACTGGCCGACGCCACGGCCGACCTGGCCGCGGCCCAGGCCGAGAACAGCGCCGCCCAGACAGCCGCCGCCCAGGCCCAGGCCGATGCCGCCGCCCTGGCCGAAACCTCTGCCGACGCGGCCGATGCCGCTGCCGCTGCACAGTCGGCCCTGCAGACCGCACAGGCCACCAGCTCTGGCAACGCCGCGGCTCTCGCGGCAGCTCAACTCGAAGTGGCCCAGACCGAAGCCGCCTTCGCCGCCCTGCCGGGCCAGCTGGGTCTGGACTTCGACGTGGTGCAGAACAACACCGTGTTCAGCGACGAAGCACCCATCCTCATCCCCAACGTCATGCCCGACCTGGGCGACACCGCGCCCTACAACAGCTTCCTGACGCTGTTCGGCCAGTTCTTCGACCACGGCCTGGACCTCACCACCAAGGGTGGCAGCGGCACGGTCTACATCCCTCTGCAGCCGGGTGACCCCCTGTACGTGCCGGGCAGCCAGACCAACTTCATGGTGCTGACCCGCGCCACCAACCAGCCGGGCGCCGACGGTGTCCTGGGCACGGCCGACGACGTCCGCGAGCACGCCAACGAGACCACCCCCTGGATCGACCTGAACCAGGTCTACACCTCGCACGAGTCGCACCAGGTGTTCCTGCGCGAATATGTGCGCGTGGCAGACCCCACCAGCTCCACCGGCTTCAAGACCGTGGCCACCGGCCACATGCTGGAAGGCCAGAACGGTGGCCCGCCGACCTGGGCCGACATCAAGGCCCAGGCCAAGACCATGCTCGGCATCGAGCTGACGGACCTTGATGTCCTGCGCGTGCCCCTGGTGGCCGCCGACCTGTACGGCAACCTGATCACCGGCGCCAACGGTTACGCCCAGCTGGTGATGCAGGTGGACCCCACCGGTGATCAGCGCGGCACCACCCAGGGTCTGACCCTGGTCAGCGGCACCGCCGAGGCACCGGTTGCGGCATCCCAGGCCGTCGGCGCCGGCCGCGCCTTCCTGAACGACATCGCCCACAACGCCACCCCGTCGGGCCCGGTCGACCACGACCGCAACCCGGGTACCCCCCGGGTGGCCGTGACCGCCGACACCGACACGGTGGCCGGCAACGTCATCCGCCCCAACGAATTCGGCGTCAACCTGACCTACGACAACGAGCTGCTCGACGCCCATTACGTGGTCGGTGACGGCCGCGGCAACGAGAACATCGGCCTGACCGCCGTGCACCATGTGTTCCACAGCGAGCACAACAACCGCGTCGACCAGATCAAGGAAGAGATCCTCAAGAGCAACGACCTGGCCTTCATCAACCAGTGGCTGCATGTGGATGTGACCGCCGTGCCGACCAGCATGGCCGGTCTGGTGTGGGACGGCGAGCGCCTGTTCCAGGCCGCCCGCTTCAGCACCGAAATGGTCTACCAGCACCTGGTGTTCGAAGAGTTCGCCCGCCTGGTCTCGCCGGACGTCGACCCCTTCCTGTTCTCCAACACGGTCGACATCGACCCGGCCATCATGGCCGAGTTCGCCCACGTGGTGTACCGCTTCGGCCACTCGATGCTCAATGAGTCGGTGGACCGCATTGCCGCTGATGGCATCGGCACCGACCACATCGGCCTGATCGACGCCTTCCTGAACCCGGTGGAATACGCCGCCAGCGGCTCCAACTCCGACGTGGCGGCCGGCGCCATCCTGCGCGGCATGACCCGCCAGGTGGGCAACGAGATCGACGAGTTCCTGACCGAAGCCCTGCGCAACAACCTGGTCGGCCTGCCGCTGGACCTGGGCGCCATCAACATCGCCCGCGGCCGTGAAACCGGCGTGCCTTCGCTCAACGACGCCCGCCGCCAGTTCTACGAAGCCACGAACGACTCGATCCTCAAGCCCTACGACAGCTGGTACGACTTCGCCACCAACATCAAGCACCCGGCGTCGATCATCAACTTCATCGCGGCCTACGGCACCCACGCCACCATCCTGGCGGCCACCACGGTGGAAGAGAAGCGCGATGCGGCCACCAAGATCGTCATGGGCGGCGCCGGCGCACCGGCCGACCGCCTGGACTTCCTGAACGCTGCCGGGATCTACGCTGGCGGCACCCTGGGCGGCCTGAACAATGTGGACTTCTGGATCGGCGGCCTCGCTGAGAAGAAGATCGCTTTCGGCGGTCAGCTGGGCACCACCTTCAACTTCGTGTTCGAAGTGCAGATGGAGAAGCTGCAGGACGGCGACCGGTTCTACTACCTCAGCCGCACCCAGGGCATGAACCTGCTCAACCAGCTGGAGGCCGATTCGTTCGCCGAGCTGGTGATGCGCAACACCGACCTGGGCAACCCCAACGCCACCGCATTGCCGAGCTCGTTGTTCCTGACCCCGGACTACATCCTGGAGTTGAACAAGAGCATCCAGAAGGTGCAGGACCCGAGCCACACCGACCCGATCCTGGGTGCGGCCGGCAAGCTGGTCATCCGCCAGGACCTGGACGGCGACGGCGTCGACGAAAACCTGCGCTACATGGGCGGCGACCACATCGTCATCGGCGGCACCGACAAGGCCAACATCATCATTGCCGGCGAGGGTGACGACACCGTCTGGGGCAAGGGCGGCAACGACACCATCGAAGGCGGCAAGGGCGTGGACCACCTGTTCGGTGGCGACGGCGACGACATCATCACCGACAGCGGCACCGACTCCGGCGCGGCCGACGTGATCCACGGTGACGCCGGCAACGACGTCATCAACGGCGGCAACGGCCTGGACCTGATCTTCGGTGGCAGCGGCAACGACTTCATCTTCGGCGGCGTGGACAGCAAGACCTACACCGCGGGCGAAGGCAACGACTTCGTGCGGGCTTCCGACGGCTTGAACTTCGTGGCCGGCAACGAGGGCGACGACTGGCTGGAAGGTGGCGAACGTTTCGACACCCTGGCCGGCGAGAACTCGGAGCTGTTCTTCAACAGCCCGATCATCGGCCACGACGTGCTCAACGGCCGCGGCAACGACAACGACTACGACGCCGAGTCGGGTGACGACATCATGTTCCAGGGCCTGGGCATCCAGCGCAACAACGGCATGGCCGGCTTCGACTGGGCCATCCACAAGGGCGAGGCGCAAGGCGCCGACACCGACCTGGGCATCCCGATCTTCGTGAACCAGCAGGCCAACATCCTGCGCGACCGCTTCGACCTGGTGGAAGGCCTGTCGGGCTGGAAGCACAACGACAAGCTGACCGGCCGCGACGTGGTGGTGGGTGCCTACGACGAGGAAACCCAGGCAGCCGCCCAGTTCGATCCGAATGCCAAGTTCGAGTCGTACTCCAATGCGCTGCTGCAGGAAGGTGTGGACCGCATCGCCGGCCTGAGCGATCTGGTGGCCCACCTGGGTCGCGCGACCTTCACCGTGGCCGGCAAGACCCACACCGCCGTGGTGTTCGACGAGACCGCCATCCAGCGCAACGAGAATGGCTCGATCCGCACGATGTTCGACACCTCGGCCGACATGATCCTGGGCGGTGGCGGTGACGACACCATCCAGGGCAATGCCGGCAACGACGTGCTGGACGGTGACCGCTGGCTCAACGCCCGCATCGGCATCAAGGACGCACAGGGCAACCTGATTGCCTGGACCGACGACATGGGTGGCAAGGTCTATGCTGCCAGCGTTGACCCGCAAAGCGTGACCGCCACCACCCCGGCGCTCTACAACGGCCGCACGCTGGACAACCTGATGTTCGACCGCACCCTGAGCCCGGGTCAGCTGTTCATCATCCGTGAGGTGCTCGACGGCGATGCCAACAACACCGGCGTGGACACCGCCGTGTTCCGCGGCAACTTTGCCGAGTACGACATCGACTGGAACGAGGACGGCTCTGCCACTGTGACGCATGCCCGCCCGAACGTGGACCTGCGTTTCGACGACGGCGCCGACCGGGTGTTCAACATGGAGTTCCTGAAGTTCGCCGACCGGACCATCAGCACCAAGGCTGCCGACATCAACGGCACCACCGGTAACGACGTCCTCATCGGTGATGGCCGTGCGGATCGCATCTTCGGTCTGGGCGGTGCAGACAGTCTGCAAGGCATGGGCGGCAACGACTACCTGGACGGCGGTGCCGGTGCCGACATCCTGGAAGGCGGCCTCGGCAACGACACCCTGATCGGCGGTGCCGGCAACGACACCTATGTGGGAGTGGATGCCGGCGACACCATCATCGAGGCTGCAACAGCCAATAGCGGTACCGATACGGTGCAGACTGCGCTGAACGCCTTCACTCTGGGTGCCAACCTGGAGAACCTGACCTTCACCGGAACCGGCAACTTCAGCGGCACCGGCAACGAACTGGTGAACCGCATCATCGGCGGCGCCGGCAACGACGTGCTTGACGGTGGCACTGGCAGCGACTTCCTGACGGGTGGTGCCGGCAACGACACCTACCGCGTGGATGTGACCGGCGACCGCGTTACCGAAGACGCCAACGCCGGCACCGACACCGTGATCTACAGCGGCAGCACCAACTACACGTTGGGCGTCAACCTGGAGAACCTGGTCTACGTCGGCAACACCGAGGTGATCCTGACCGGCAACGGTCTGGCCAACGAAATCACCGGTGGCAGCGGCGCTGACGACATCGTGGGCGGCGCCGGCAACGACACCCTGCTGGGTGGCGCTGGCAGCGACGAGCTCAGCGGTGGCTTCGGTAACGACCGCCTCGACGGTGGCACGGGCAACGATTCTCTGACCGGTGGCGCCGACAACGACATCTTTGTCTTCGGCAACAACTTCGGCAGCGACTTCGTCCAGGGCTTCGACGCCAACCCCACCGGCGGTCAGGACCAGATCGACCTGTCGGCCTTCGATATCGCAGCCGATCAGTTCGCTGGACGCGTGACCATCCAGGGCATCGGCACCACCATCACCCAGGTGACGGTGTCCGACGGGGTCGACGCCAACGGCAACGCGATGGTCGGAGGCCAAATTACCCTGGTCGGTGTGCGATCCACCACGGTGACGGCAGAGGACTTCCTGCTGTAATTCTTAAGTGAACCCCCCACCGTATTTCGGTGGGGGTTCACCCCGAATACCGCAGTACTTCCCATTCCATTCCCAGGCAGAACGACATGGCCTCTACCCAGCCTCAGAGCAACCGGTCGACCGACAGCCGCTGGTCCAGCTTCCGTCTTCCCAATGACGAAATCGGCCAGACGCTGCGCGGCTTCCGACAGGCCTTCCGCAACGTCGGCATCTTCAGCGCCATCATCAACCTGATGATGCTGGTACCGTCGCTGTACATGCTCCAGGTCTACGACCGGGTGCTGGCCAGCGGCAACCAGACGACGCTGCTGATGCTCACGCTGATGGTGGTGGGTGCCTTCATCCTGATGCACGGCCTGGAGCTGATCCGCAGCTTCCTGATGATCCGGGTCGGCGCACAGCTGGACCTCAAGCTGAACCAGCGCATCTACACCGCTTCGTTCGAGCAGAACCTCAAGCGCTCCGGCGGCAACGCAGGTCAGGCCCTCAACGACCTGACCACGGTGCGCCAGTTCATCACCGGCAACGGTCTGTTTGCCTTCTTCGACGCGCCCTGGTTCCCGGTGTACCTGGCCGTCATCTTCATGTTCGACTGGGTGCTGGGCGCGTTCGCCGTGGCCGGCACCGCGGTCCTGATCGCGCTGGCCTGGGCCAACGAGGTGGTGTCGCGCAAGCCCCTGGGTGAAGCCAACTCCCTGTCGGTGGCATCGGGCAACCTCGCCACCAACAACCTGCGCAACGCCGAGGTGATCGAGGCCATGGGCATGCTGCCCAACCTGATGACCCGCTGGCACCGCATGCACCGCCGCTTCCTGAAGCTGCAGGGCGAGGCCAGCGAGAAGTCGGGCATGGTGTCGGCGCTGAGCAAGTTCGCCCGCATCACGCTGCAGTCCCTGATCCTGGGTCTGGGCGCGCTGCTGGCCCTGGAAGGCCGCATCACCCCCGGGATGATGATCGTGGGCTCCATCCTCATGGGTCGCGCGCTGGCTCCGGTGGACCAGCTCATCAACATCTGGAAGGGCTGGTCGGCCACCCAGAGCGCTTACCGCCGCCTGGCCGAGCTGCTCAACAACAACCCGCCCCGCGTGCGCGGCATGGCGCTGCCCCGTCCGAACGGCCAGCTCGCCCTGGAGTCGGTGACCGCCATGCCCCCGGGCTCTGCGCTGCCCGCCCTGCGCAATGTGAACCTGCAATTGCCTGCCGGCGAGGTGCTGGGCGTCATCGGCCCGAGTGGCTCGGGCAAGTCGACGCTGGCCAGGCTGCTGGTGGGCGTGTGGCCCGCCACCGCCGGCAAGGTGCGGCTGGACGGCTCCGATGTGTACCAGTGGAACAAGGACGAGCTGGGCCCCCACCTGGGCTACCTGCCCCAGGACATCGAGCTGTTTGCCGGCACGGTGAGCGAGAACATCGCCCGCTTCGGCATGGTCGATGCCGACAAGGTCATCACCGCCGCCAAGCTGGCCGGCGTGCACGACATGATCCTGCACTTCCCCCAGGGTTACGACACCGTGCTGGGCGACGGCGGTGCCGGCCTGTCCGGTGGCCAGAAGCAGCGCATCGGGCTGGCCCGCGCGCTGTACGACGATCCGGCTCTGATCGTGCTGGACGAACCCAACTCCAACCTGGACGACAGCGGCGAACAGGCCCTGCTCGCGGCCATCCAGCAGCTGCGCCAGCGTGGCCGCACCATCGTGGTGGTCTCGCACCGCACCAGCATCCTGCAGGTGACCACCCGCCTGCTGCTGCTGCGTCAGGGCACGGTGCAGGCTTTCGGTCCCACCCGCACCGTGCTGGCCGAACTGGCCAAGGCTGCCCAGCCCCAGCTGGCGGCCGCACAGCCCGCGGCGGCGGCCGCGCCAGCCAAGACCGCTGCCATCAAGGTAGCGGCCGACGAAACCACCCCACCTGCTGCCCCCAAGGCCGCAGCCAAACCACGCAAGCCCCGCGCCAAGAAGGTGCCGGCCACTGCTGCCGCACCGACGACCCAAGAGCCGACCGAACCGGCCGCCGCCTGATCCCCTCACGAAACACAGCCTGATCCACGGAGTCCGCCATGACCACCAATCCGAAATCTGTCTACAACGTCGACCTGGACGTGTCCGACTACATGCCCCTGAAGACCGACTCGGTCAAGCACACCCGGCTGGGCTGGTGGATCGTGCTGGCCGGTCTGGGCAGCTTCATGCTGTGGGCCATCATGGCGCCGCTGGACAAGGGCGTGCCGGTGACCGGCTCGGTCACTGTGGCGGGCAACAAGAAGGCGGTGCAGCATCTGACCGGTGGCACGGTGGAGGCGATCCTGGTGCGTGACGGCGACGAAGTGAAGGCGGGGCAGCCGCTGGTCCGCATGAACGCGGTGCAGGCCACCGCCAACGCGGCGGTCATCCGGGTGCAGTACCACACCGCGCGCAGCACCGAGGCCCGCCTGCTGGCCGAGCGTGACAACAAATCGTCGGTTGCCTTCCCTGCCGATGTCGAGGCCGCCAAGGGCGACGCCCGCGTGGCCGCCACCATGGCGGTGCAGCAGCAGCTGTTCGCCTCCCGCCGCTTCTCGCTGCAGGCCGAGCTGGCTGCGCTGGACGAGCAGGTGGCCGGCATCGAGGCCTACAACCAAGGCCTCACCGAAGCCCGGGCCGGCAAGCAGGAGCAGATCAAGTTCATGAAGGAGCAGCTGGACGGCATGCGCGATCTGGCCCGCGATGGCTTCATCCCCCGCAACCGCCTGCTGGACCTGGAGCGCACCTATGCCCAGCTGGCTTCCTCGATGTCGGAAGACCTGGGCAACATTGCCCGCGGTCAGCGCCAGATGAGCGAGCTCAAGCTGCGCCGACTGCAGCGCAGCCAGGAGTTCCAGATGGAAGTCCGCACCCAGCTGGCCGAAGTCCAGAAGGAAGCCGAAGCCCTGCGCAACCAGCTGCAGGGTCTGGATTACGACCTGGCCAACGCCGTGGTCAAGGCCCCGGTCGACGGCATCGTCGCGGACATCAGCATCTTCACCGAGGGCGGTGTGGTGGCCCCGGGCTTCCGCATGATGGACGTGATGCCGGCCAACGAACCCCTGATCGTCGAAGGCCAGGTGCCGGTGCACCTGGTGGACTCGGTGCAGGCCGGTCTGCCGGTCGAGCTGATCTTCTCGGCCTTCAACCAGAACACCACCCCGCGCATCCCTGGCGTGGTGACCCAGGTGTCGGCCGACAAGCTGGTCGACGAAAAAACCGGCGTGCCTTACTACCGCATGCGCGGCGAGGTGACCCCGGAAGGCCGCGCCGAACTGGCCAAGCTGCCGGTCCGTCCCGGCATGCCGGTGGAGCTGTTCGTCAAGACCGGCGAGCGCACCCTGGCCAATTACCTGATCCGCCCGATCAAGGACAATTTCAAGATGGCACTGACCGAAGAATGACCGCTGCCGCGTTCAACTTCGACCAGACAGAACAATACGATCAGCAGGGAGGCGGCATGCGCAAGGGCGGATGGAACAAGAAGGTGCAGGGCATGGTGGTGCCGGCTCTCACGGTCGGTCTGACCCTGGCGCTGGTGATGTTCATGGCCGGTGCAGCCCGGGCGGCCGAGCCGTCCCTGGACCTGATGCAGGCCTACGAGGCCGCACGCAAGAACGATCCGGCGTACAAGGGCGCCATTGCCGAGCGCGATGCCGGACGCGAGTTCGAGCTCATCGGCCGGGCCCGGGTGCTGCCGGTCGTCAATGCGGTGAGCACGAACAACCGGAACACGGCCAAGGTCACCACCGCCGGCGGCGGTACCGACGACCGGGGCCAGTTCACCAGCAGCAGCACCAGCCTGCAGCTGCGCCAGCCGATCTACAGCCGGGATGCCTGGGCCTCCAAGGCGCAGGGAGAAGCCCGCACCGCTTCCAGCGACGCAGCCTTCCGGGCCCGGGAACAGCAGCTGATCGTGCGGGTGTTCGAGGCCTATGCCAAGGCGGTGGTCGCACAGGAACAGGTTGAACTCGTTCGTGCCCAGCTCAAGGCCCTGGACGAACAGCTGCGGGCCAACGAGCAGCGCTTCACCCGGGGCGAGGGTACCCGCACCGATGTGCTGGAGACCGGTTCCAAGCGTGCCCTGGTCCAGGCGCGACTGATCGAGGCGACCGATGCCGACCAGAATGCACGCACTGCGCTGGAGGCCATCACCGGCATGCCGGTACAGCGGGTGGCCCGACTGAAAGTGGCCGGCCGCGCAGTGGATGCCGATGCCGAGGCCCTGGAGGTCTGGCGCAACCGTGCCACCGACTCCAACGGCGAGATCGACAGCCTGCGCAAGGCTGTGGAAGTGGCCCGCCAGGAGCTGCGCCGCGTCGAGGGCGGGCACCACCCCAAGCTCGACCTGGTGATGTCCACCGGACGCACCCAGTCCGACACCACGGCCACGTTCCAGCAGACCACCCGCAACCGCAGCGTGGGTCTGGAGCTGACGGTGCCGATCTATGCCGGCGGCTCCGTGTCGGCTCAGGCCCGGCAGGCGGCGGCGCAACTGACCAAAGCCGAGGCCGATCTGGAGACCCGCAGCGGCGAGCTGATGGTCGAACTGCACCGCCAGCACACGCTGCAGCGCAACAGCACCAGCCGGATTGCTGCACTGCAGGCTGCGGTGGAAAGCAGTTCGGTGCTGATCGATGCGACCCGCAAGAGCGTGGTGGGCGGCGAGCGCACCAACATCGACGTGCTGGAAGCCCAGGAGCGGCTCGCACAGGCCGAACGCGATCTGATCGAGGCGCGCAACCAGCAGCTCCTGGCAGGCCTGCGGCTGCGCAGCATCGCCGGCATTCTTCAGGAAACCGACCTGCAGACCGTCGCGCGCGAGTTCACACCGGCCAAGTAATACTTTTCAGCACAAAACCACGTGCAATGCGTGCGATTTTTCGCTGATTGATCACTTCAGTGTGCTGTTGAAGACATATTTGGTTACAGCTACTGGCATTTTCAGACACATCCAGATACCGTAACGGGTATCGCTCGGATCAGGCCCGCTTAAGGCTGGATCCGGGCATCCGCCGGCCGCCACGTATTCCCGTGCCGGCTTGATCGGAGGGAGAAACTGTGAAGAGCGCCACGCCTGTCCGCGACACCATCAACAACCTGTTCGGGCTGACCACCGAAGCCAGTCCCAGCACCGAAACGCGCCACTCGCATGCATCGATGTGGCCGGACTTCCTGACCACCGAGCCAGGGCGGATGGTGCGTGTGATCCTGATCGACGACGACCCCCACATCCGCTGCGTGATTGCGGGGGAGCTGGTGTCCGACATGCGCATCGACCTGGTCGGCCAGGCCGACTGCGCGCGCAGCGGCAAACGACTCATCTCGAACACCGAGTTCGACGTGATGATCGTCGACCTGAACCTGGGTGATGGCTCCGGCTTCGACCTGATCGAACACATGAAACGCGTGCGCAACCATGCCGAGGCCATCGTGGTCTCCATCATGGACGACGAGCAGCGCGCCATCCGCGCTTTCGAGCTGGGTGCCACCGGGTACCTGGTCAAGAACTCGTGGTTCGGCAGCTTTGCCCAGGCCGTTTTGCAGGTCTGCAACGGCGGCGCGTCCATCACGCCCAACCTGGCGCGACGCCTGCTCCAGAAGTTCGAGACACCCGCTGCCGGCTCGGCCGCGCCCGCCCGTTCTGCGGCTTCCACGGCTCCCGTGCAGGGGCAGGGAACGTCCGTAGGCCTGTCCGAGCGGGAATGCGAGGTGCTGCGGCTGGTGGCCCTGGGGCACACCAGCCCCGAGATCGCCCAGCGTCTGACCTTGAGCGTGCAGACGGTCAACACCCACATCCGCAACATCTACCGCAAGCTCCAGGTGAAGTCCCGGGCGCAGGCGGTGTCGATGGCGGCTCAGCAGCGGATCATCTGAACCGGTCGCCGGCAAGCCGGCCGCCCCATCTGCCCACCACCTCTTCCATCCCATGGACCCGGTCGCCCATCAGTTCGGACCTCTGGCCGGCCTGTTCGCCATCTTCCTGACCGTCTCGGTGCTGGCTGTGGCAGGGCGCCAGCGCGAGCAGCGCGGGCTGGACCTGGTGATGGCGCTGGGTCTGCTGGCCTGGATGGTGTTCCTGGTGTGGCAACCCCGGTTCGCGCCGCAGCCGCCCGGTCCGATCGACGAGTTCGTCGAGCACATGGGCTTCCAGCTCTGCGTGTCGGCCGCCTGCGGACTGGCCCTGACCGGTGCCCGGGTGCACGGCAATCTCCCCTGGGTGATCTGGATGGTCCAGCTGCTCGGCGGCGGCGGGGTGCTGCTGGCCTGGACCATCAGCGGCATGCCGTACTGGTTCGACTTCTGGGAAGCCACCAACTGGATCGTGGTGGGCGGTGTGCTGGCCGTGCTGGCGCAGCACTGGGCCACCCGGCGCGAGCAGCGGATCATGGGCATCCTGCTGCTGTCGGTGGTGTTGCTGGTCTATGGTCTGCTCGCCGATGTGTGGCACCACCCGACGTCGCGTGTGGCCGTTTCCGGCATGTTCATCTACCCGGCAGCGCTGGTCGGGCTGTGGTCGCTGGTGTCGGCCCAGGTGCGGCAGGACGTGGCCCTGCACCGCAGCGGGCTGGGCGAGCTGCAGCGCCAGCGCATCGCCCAGGACGTGCACGACGGCGTCGGCTCTCAGCTGGTGGCCATCCTGTCGTCGCTGGATCTGCGCCAGCCGGATCAGAAAGTGCTCGCGCTTGCCCTCGAACAATGCCTGCTGGACCTCAAGATCACGGTCGACAGCCTGCAGCAGGAAACGCCCAGCCTGCTCGACGGCCTGGCCATGTTGCGCTACCGCATCCAGCCCAGCCTGAACCGGCTCGGTGTCGAGCTGTACTGGCAGATGGAAGACCATGAGGCCATCCACCGGCTGCCGGCCCTGCGGGTGACGCACAGCCTGCGCATCGCCCAGGAGGCGGTGGCCAACGTGCTGCGGCATTCGGATGCCACCACCATGACCGTGGTCTGCCGCTACCTGCCCGAGGCCCATGAAGTCGAGCTGGTGGTGCAGGACGACGGACGCGGCCTCCCGCTGGCTTCCGACGAACGCGGGCGCGTGGGCAAAGGTCTGATCGGCATGCGGCGCCGTGCCGAAGAGGCGGGGCTCCGGCTGGACATCCGCAGCCAGCCCACCCTGGGCACCACCATCGAATTGCGGATTCCCGGCCACGAACGGCCGCATGAGTCGGCTCAGCCGGAGCAGCTCGGCTACGCCTCGGTCTGATCGCGGCACCGGCCTCCCGGCAGGGCCGGCGTCCTTCTGCCCGTGTGGCAAACTGCGCGGTTTTTTGCGGGCTTCCGCCCGCTGGACCGGAACACCGAGCATGCAGAACATCGTCGCGCAGATCGCGCAGGAAATCCGCGTACAGGCCCACCAGGTGCAGGCCGCCGTCGATCTGCTGGACGGGGGTGCCACGGTTCCCTTCATCGCCCGTTACCGCAAGGAGGCCACCGGCGGCCTCGACGACGTGCAGCTGCGTGAACTGGCCTACCGCCTGGGCTACCTGCGCGAACTGACCGAGCGGCGCGACACCATCCTGCGCAGCATCCAGGAGCAGGGCAAGCTCACGCCCGAGCTGCAGTCCGCCATCGAGGCTGCGGCCACCAAGCAGGAACTGGAAGACCTGTACCTGCCCTACAAGCCGCGTCGCCGCACCAAAGGCATGATTGCGCGCGAATCCGGCATCGAGCCGCTGGCCGATGCGCTGTGGGCCGATCCGTCGCTCGACCCTGTGACAGCGGCGGCGCCCTATGTGAAGGCCGCCAAGGGCGAAGACGGCTCCGACTTCACCACCGCTGCCGCCGTGCTCGATGGTGTGCGCGACATCCTGAGCGAGCGCTGGGCCGAAGACGCCGCTCTGGTGCAGAACCTGCGCGAGTGGTTGTGGCAGGAAGGGCTGTTCACCAGCAAGCTGGTGGCCGGCAAGGACGAGAACCAGCCCGACGTGGCCAAGTTCCGCGACTATTTCGACTACAGCGAACCGATCGGCCGGGTGCCCTCGCACCGGGCGCTGGCGGTGTTTCGCGGGCGCCAGCTGGAGCTGCTCGATGCCAAGCTGGTGCTGCCCGGCGCGGTGGAACCGGGCGTGCCCAGCTTGGCCGAGGGGCGGATCGCACTGCACCTGGGCTGGAGCCACAAGGGCAGGGCGGCCGACGACCTGCTGCGCAAGTGCGTGGCCTGGACCTGGCGGGTCAAGCTCAGCCTCTCGAGCGAGCGCGATCTGTTCACCCGCCTGCGCGAAAACGCCGAGGCGGTGGCCATCAAGGTGTTCGCCGACAACCTGCGCGATCTGCTGCTGGCCGCCCCCGCCGGGCCTAAGGTGGTGATGGGTCTGGACCCGGGCATCCGCACCGGGGTGAAGGTGGCGGTGGTGGACGCCACCGGCAAGCTGGTCGACACCGCCACCGTGTACCCGCACGAGCCCCGCCGCGACTGGGACGGCTCGCTGCATGTGCTGGGTCAGCTTTGTCAGAAGCACGGTGTCCAGCTGATCGCCATCGGCAACGGCACCGCCAGCCGCGAGACCGACAAGCTCGCCGCCGATCTCATCAAGCGCCACCCCGGCATCCTCAAGGTGGTGGTCAGCGAGGCCGGTGCCTCGGTGTATTCCGCCAGCGAATTTGCCAGCCAGGAGATGCCCGACGTCGACGTGAGCCTGCGTGGTGCGGCCAGCATCGCGCGCCGCCTGCAGGACCCGCTCGCCGAGCTGGTGAAGATCGACCCCAAGAGCATCGGCGTGGGGCAATACCAGCACGACGTGAACCAGAGTGAACTGGCACGCACCCTGGACGCCGTGGTGGAAGACTGCGTCAACGGCGTGGGGGTGGACCTCAACACCGCCAGCGTGCCGCTGCTGTCGCGGGTGTCGGGTCTGTCGGGCACGGTGGCGAAGTCGGTGGTGCGCTGGCGCGACGCCAACGGCGCCTTCCGCAATCGCCAGCAGCTGCTCGATGTGGCCGGCCTGGGTGCCAAGACCTTCGAGCAGAGCGCCGGCTTCCTGCGCATCCGGGGCGGCGACAACCCGCTGGACATGACCGGCGTGCACCCGGAGTCCTACCCGGTGGTGCAGGCCATCGTCACCCGTGCCGGCCAGCCGGTCGAACAGATCATGGGTCGCACCGAGGCCCTGCGGGCGCTCAAGCCCGAACAGTTCGTGCAGGGCGACGTGGGCGTTATCACCGTGCGCGACATCCTGACCGAGCTGGAGAAGCCGGGCCGCGATCCTCGCCCCGACTTCCAGGTGGCCCGCTTCAACGAAGGTGTGGAAGACATCAGCGACCTGCGCGAGGGCATGGTGCTGGAGGGCACGGTCAGCAACGTGGCCCAGTTCGGCGCCTTCGTGGACCTCGGCGTGCACCAGGATGGTCTGGTCCACGTGAGCCAGCTGAGCCACAAGTTCGTGAACGATGCCCGCGAGGTGGTCAAGACCGGCGACATCGTCAAGGTCAAGGTGGTGGAGGTGGATGTGGCCCGCAAGCGCATCGGACTCACCATGAAACTGGACGCGCCCACCGGCCGGCGCGACAGCGCCCCGCGAGACAACCGGTTCGAGCCCGCTCGGGCCCAGCGGGGTGGCGGCCGGCAGGAAGCCGGCGCGCCGTCGGCCATGGCCAGCGCCTTCGCCAGGCTGCAGGGGCAGCAGAAACGTTGATCTCAAGTCGGGGCGGCGCGAGCCGATACATTCGGTAGCAGCTTCCCCCGATCGACCGACACCACCCCGACCCCACACACTGGCTGCACCATGGAACTTGACGCGCTCCTGAACTATCCCCGGGCATTGCCGGCGATGTCACGCACCGTGACCGACCTGCTGGCCGAGATGAACAAGGAAGACCCCAGCCCGAAGCGGGTGGCCGAGCTGGTGGGGCAGGACCCGTCGCTCACCACCCGGGTGCTGCGTCTGTCCAACTCCGCTTTTTTCCGGTCCAGCCGCCGTATCGGCAATGCCCAGGAAGCTGTCGCGCTGCTGGGCATGACCCATGTGCGGTCGCTGGTGATGGCTGCTGCCCTGGGGGCCAGCTTCAAGGATGTGCCGGGGGTCAATCTGGCGCAGTTCTGGCGGTACAGCCTGCGGGTTGCCGAAATCTCCAGATCGCTGGCCGGCGTGCTGCGGCAGAACGAATCCAATGCCTACACCGCCGGTCTGATCCACTGCATCGGCGACCTGGTCATGCACATCGCCATGCCGGACGAAATAGGGCACCTCGACATGGTGGTTCCGCCGCTGGACATGCAGCGGGCAGGGGCCGAGCGGGCCCGGTTCGGCTACACCTATGCGGAGGTGGGCGCCGGGATGGTCGAGCGCTGGCACTTCCCGGCCGACATCGTGAGTGCACTGCGCTTCCAGGCCGAGCCCTTTGAAGGCAGCAACTACGACACCCTGGGTGGCGTCCTGCATCTGGCGTCCTGGCGTGCCAGGGCCGAAGAAATCCAGCTGGACGACGCCGGACTGGTCGCGACCTTTCCGGATCTGGTCGGACTCACGCTCGGGCTGGATCTGGAAAGCGTGCTCGGCAAGGACCCGGAGGAATGGTCCTTCAGCCAGGCGCTCACCGCCTTCATGGACTGACAATTCGCCCGCGGCAACCGGCATGCGCTCAAGTCGGACCTGCAAACGCCGATAGTCAGGAAACAGAACACCGGCAATCCTCATCGACAGGCAGGTCCAGATGCACCTCGACAAACTTCTCAAACAGCCCAACGCGCTGCCCTCGGCGCCCAAGGTGGTGCGCAAGCTGATCGAGTCGTTCGATCAGGAAGAGGTCGATCCGATGCGCATTGCCTCCCTGATCGAAGACGACCCGGTCCTGACCGCCCGGCTGCTCAAGACGGCCAACTCGGCCTTCTTCGGCCTGTCCCGCAACGTCACCAATGCCCGCGAGGCGATGAGCGTGCTGGGCCTGATCAAGGTCCGGGCACTGGTGATCGCTTCGTCGCTGGGGGAGGGCTTCCATGCGGTGGCAGGCGTCAACCTGAACCAGTTCTGGCGCTACAGCCTCAACACGGCCAATCTGTCGCGCTACATCGCGCTGCCGATCCGCATCGACGAGAACACCGCTTTCACCTCCGGTCTGATCCACGGCATCGGCGAGCTGGTGATGCATGCCGGCATGCCCGAGGCCATGATCGAGCTCGACCGCAGCGTGCCGCTGCTGGACCTCAAGCGCTCCAAGGCCGAACGCGGCCTGTTCGGGTACAGCTATGCCGAGGTGGGTTCGGCGCTGGCCAAGGAGTGGAACTTCCCCAAGCGCATGATCGACGCCATCCATCACCAGACGGCGCCGTTCGAGAACGATGTCTATGAACCGATCGCGGGCGTGATCCATATCGGCTCCTGGCGTGCCCGGGCCGAGGAGCAGGCCATGCGCAGCGAGCTGCTGATCAACACCTACCCCGATCCGGTCGGGCTGGTGCTGGGCATCGACCCCGATTCCGTCGTGGCGGAGGAGATTCCCTCCATCTCGCGCCACGCCGATCTGGTGGGTGGCGGCTCCGACGACGACGAAAACTGACGCGTCCGGGCTCCGGCGCACAACCGGCACAATCGCCGGATGCAAGCCCTGCGACTCCACGCCGGACCGGCGGCACTCCGGCACATACAGCAACACGGCCTGCTGCCTGCGCACATCGGCGCCATTCCCGCTGCGGCTGGCGGCCCCAAGGGCCTCATCCTCCTCGGCCTTGACCGCTTCATCTTCGGTGAGTGGCTGGCCTCCACCGCACAACCGGTCGATCTCATCGGCGCTTCCATCGGGGCTTGGCGCATGGCCACCGCCTGCCTGCCCGACACGGTGGCCGCTTTCCGGCGGCTGGAGCACGACTACATCCACCAGCACTACGACGTTGCGCCGGGCCAGAGCTGGCCCACCGCCCGGGAGGTGAGCCGTTCGTTCCGTGCGGGGCTGGATGCCTTCTACGGCGGCCGTGTGGCCAACGTGCTGGAGCATCCACGGTGGCGGCTGCACATCGTCACGTCCCGTGGCAAGGGCCTGCTGGCGCGCGATGGCCGGGTTCGCACCCCGCTGGGTTATGCGTCAGCGTTTCTGGCCAATGCAGCCGGGCGCCGCCATCTCGGGCGCTGGCTGGACCGGGTCGTGTTCTCGAGTGCATCCGGACCATTGCCGTTTGGCACAACAGACCTGCCGACCCATGCGGTGCAGCTCACCTCGGACAACTTCATGGAGGCCCTTCAGGCCAGTTGCTCGATCCCGTTCGTGCTTGAGCCGGTGGCAGGCATCTCCGGTGCTCCTTCCGGCACCTATTGGGACGGCGGCATCACCGACTACCACCTGCATCTCCAGTACCAGCCCCGGACGGACGCGCCCATCGTCCTGTACCCCCATTTCCAGCAAGCCGTTGTGCCTGGCTGGCTCGACAAATCGCTCAAACGCCGGCACCGGAGCACAGCCGCCCTCGATCACATGCTGGTCCTGGCGCCGAACCCGGCCTGGATCCAGCGCCTGCCGGGCGGAAAGCTTCCCGACCGGACCGACTTCACCCGATTCGGCCCTGATCTGGCCGGAAGGGTCGCCGCCTGGAACGCTGCCACCGCAGCCAGTGAGCAACTGGTGGAGGAATGGCAGGAGTGGCTCGCACGCCCGGATCCATCACAGATCCGCCCGCTCTGACGGGTCCGAAGCCCGCCGCAGCAGCGGGATAATTCGCCCATGCCCCGATACGTCACCGCTGCCCTCTACCTGTTCACCGATCTGCCCGACCACGCCAACCTGCGGGAAGGGCTGGTGCAGGTCTGTGAACGCCATGACGTGCGCGGAACACTGCTGCTGGCCACCGAGGGCATCAACGGCACCATCGCCAGCGCCGACGAAGGGCCCGGCCGAGGGGTGCATGCCGTGCTCGACCACCTTCGTTCGGACCCCCGGCTGGCCCGGCTGCAGTGCAAGTTTTCGTTCAGTGACCGGCCACCCTTCCACCGCATGAAGGTGCGTCTGAAGAAGGAGATCGTCACACTTCGGGTTCCCGGGCTGGACCCGAACCGCACGGTGGGCACCTATGTGAAACCTGCCGACTGGAACGAACTCATCAGCGATCCGTCGGTCCTGGTGATCGACACCCGCAACGACTACGAGGTGGCCATCGGCACCTTCCAGGGAGCCGTCAACCCGGGCATTCGCACCTTCACCGAACTGCCGGACTGGCTCGACCAGCAGCCCCGGCTGCAAGGTGAAGCCGGCCGGAAGACCCGGGTGGCGATGTTCTGCACCGGCGGCATCCGCTGCGAGAAGTCAACGGCGCTTCTCAAGATGCGGGGCTTCGAGGACGTCTACCACCTCGAAGGCGGCATCCTGAAGTACCTGGAGGAGGTTCCCAGCGATGAAAGCCGGTGGAAAGGCGAGTGCTTCGTTTTTGACGAGCGTGTGAGCGTCGGTCATGGCCTGACCCAGGGTCCGCATGAACTGTGCCGCTCCTGCCGCTGGCCGTTGACCCCTGCCGATCGAACCTCGCCCCTTTTCACCAGGGGGGTCAGCTGTCCGCAATGCCACGACAAGCGCAGCCCGGAAGAAAAGGCTCAGCTGGCAGAGCGGCAGCGCCAGGTCGAACTCGCCGAAGCAAGAGGGCAGGTCCACGTGGGCTTTCGGCCCGACGTGGACTGAAGGGTCAGCAGCGCAGCAACGGAGCAATGGCGCCGGCGGCCTGGAGTGCCAGTTCAACCGGCGACTCTCCTTCCGCGGTTCCCATGAATTCCTCACTGGCCAGCTGCAGCTGCCAGTCAAAGCTGTAGATGTCGTTGTCCAGCCGCAGTCGACTGGTCACGATGCCCGCCGCCTCTCCGCGGGTGGAGCCGGCATCCAGACGCACGGTGCCACTGGTGTGATTCCTGTCGGTCACGCCGGAGGGTGCATCGCCTTCCCCCGAAGTCGACACCTGGAATACGGCGATGCCCTTGCTGCGCAGGACATGGGCTGCCACCGGCAGCAGGCCGGTCTTGACCCAGGAGAGGGACTCCTGTCCTGCCGGCGGTTCGGTCGGCAGCCAGATCACCCGCGGTACGTTGCCACCGGCCTCTGGCGCTCCGTTGGCTCCCTCCGGAGTGTGACCCTCGCGCCGCACCGGGAGGCCGAAACGGTATCCGACCCGGTGGACAGTCTTGATGAGGCGGGCCGACTGGCCGCTGTCGCCGAGCGCCTTGCGCACCTTCATGATGCACTGGGCGATCACGGAATCGCAGACGAAGTGGTTGAACCACACCTTCTCGAGCAGTTCCTCCTTGGGAACCACCCGCCCGTCCTGGTGCAGAAGATAGGCGAGAAGATCGAACGCCCGGCGTTCCAGCCGGATGGTCTCGCCGCTGCGGATCACTTCACGGGCGTCGCACCGCACCGTGAAGTCGTTGAAGTGGAAGATGGCGCGGGACTGGGGCTGGAATGGCAGGGAAAGGATGACGTCGGACTCGGCGTTCATGAAACCTCCGGCAGGGTGAACGGTTGTGACGAACCTGTCGGCTGTGATTGCCAGCGCCTCTTGGGCCTCGCAAAAACAACGTGAATAAAATTAAAGCATTACATTTCGTCAACTTCTGACCCAACCCTGTCAGACCTGACAGGTCTCACCGATTCCTGTTCCTTCGCACTCCAGCAGGCTTCAGAGCGATGACTGAAGCATGTCCCGGTATTCCTCCCGTGAGGCCAGGCGCGGGTTGGTCTTGTGACAGTGGTCGGCCAGTGCGCCGTCGATGATCCGGTCGAAGATCGGCTCATCGACGCCCATGGCCGCCAGTCCCGGCGGCAGGCCCAGGCGTGCGTTCATGTCGGCAATGGCCGGTCCGATGTCGCTGCCCGATGCCAGTCCCATGGCCTGTGCCATGCGTTCCAGGCGGCGTTCGGCCTGAACCGAGGCCGCCGATGCGTTGAAGGCCACGACGGCCGGCAGGAACACGGCGTTGAGGGTGCCGTGGTGCAGCCGCGGATTCACGCCGCCCAGGCTGTGACTCAGGCTGTGAACGCAGCCCAGGCCCTTCTGGAACGCCATGGCCCCCTGCATCGAAGCGCTCATCATCTGCAGCCGTGCATCCCGGTCCTGGCCGTTACCGGTGGCCCTCTCGATGTGCGCCCAGCCGCGCGCCAGCCCGTCCAGGGCAATGCCGTCCGCCGGCGGATTGAAGGCCGCGGCCATGAAGGTCTCCATGCAGTGCGCAATGGCGTCCATGCCGGTGGCGGCGGTCAGCATGGGCGGCAGCCCGAGGGTGAGCTCCGGGTCCATCAGGGCAGTCCGGGGCACCAGATGCCAGCTGTGGAACCCGAGCTTGCGGCCGTCATCGACGATCACGATCGCACCCCTGGCTACCTCGCTGCCGGTTCCCGCCGTGGTCGGGACTGCAATGAGCGGCGGCACCGCACTGGTGATTTTTGGCGAGCCGCCTTCAATGGTGGCGTAGGTCTTGAGCGGGCCGGGATGGGCGACCGCGATGGCCACGCCCTTGGCGCAGTCGATGGCGCTGCCGCCACCCAGGGCTATCAGGCCATCGCAGCCATTCTGGCGGTACATCTCGGCTGCAGCGCGCACGGCTGCTTCGGTCGGGTTCGAAGGGGTCTGGTCGAACACCGGGGTCAGCGCGTCGCCCAGGGCTGACAGCGCCTTGTCGACCAGACCGGCCTGGCGGATGCCGGCATCGGTCACCACCAGCGGTTTGTGGATGCCGCAGCGTTCGCATTCGGCCCGCAGCTGGGACAGCACGCCGAAGTCGATGAGGATGTTTGTCACGTACAGGATCTGGGCCACGGGAGGTCTCCGGTTATGGTCAGGGGTGCTGAAAACTATACGGACACCGGCTGAGCCGGAGGTCCCCTAAAAGACACCGCCCGATGACCCGTCCCGGCACTTCCCGTCACCGCCTTGCGCCCGCCATGCGTGGCGTGCTTGACCGCATCGACCGCGCCGGACACCCGGCCATGCATTCGCTCGAACCCTCGCAGGCCCGAGCTGCCTACGAGGCGGGAGCGGGTGTGCTGGATGTGCCACTGGCTCCCCTGGCCCGGGTCGAGCCGCTCGTGATCCCGGCACGCGATGGAACCGGTCTGCCTGCCCGCCTGCTGGCGCCGCAAGCCGCCGGACCGCTGCCGGTGCTGCTCTACTTTCACGGTGGCGGTTTCACGGTGGGCAGCTCGGCCACCCATGAAGCACTCTGCCGTCAGCTGGCGGCGATGGCGGGATGCGCAGTCGTGTCGGTGGATTACAGGTTGGCCCCGGAATGGAAGTTCCCGACTGCCGTCGAGGATGCCTGGGACAGCCTTCAGTGGCTGCTTCGGCAGGCGGACGCACTGGGTCTGGACCCGGCCCGCGTGGCGGTCGGGGGCGACAGCGCGGGCGGCACGCTCTCGCTGGTGACGTCCCTCATGGCCCGCGACGCCGGCGTGGCACTGGCCCTTCAGCTGCTGTTCTACCCGGGCTGTGCCGGCCACCAGGACACCCGCAGCCACCACGAGTTCGCCCATGGCTTCCTGCTGGAGAAGGCGCACATCGACTACTTCTTTGCCCAGTACCTTCGCAGCCCGGCCGACCGGGACGACTGGCGCTTTGCCCCGCTGGACGGGGTCGACGACAGCGGCGCTCCGCGCGACCTCGACGGGCTGGCACCGGCCTGGTTCGGGCTGGCCGAGTGCGATCCGCTGACCGATGAAGGCATCGCCATGGCCGACCGCCTGCGCATGGCCGGCGTACCGGTCGAACTGGAGATCTACCCAGGCATGGTGCATGGTTTCATCCAGTTCGGCCGTGCGGTGCCGCAGGCGATCGAGGCCCACCGACACGCCGCCGATGCCCTGAAACGTGCCTTTTCCTGACCCTGACCGGAGTGCCTACATGCCCTTGAAGAGATCGGACTTCCGCTTTTTCCACCGGCTTCGCGTGCGCTGGGCCGAGGTGGACATGCAGCGCATCGTCTTCAACGCCCATTACCTGATGTATTTCGACACGGCGATCTCGGACTACTGGCGGGCCCTGGCCCTGCCGTACACCGATGCCATGGAGCAGCTCGAAGGCGACCTGTACGTGGTGAAGGCCACCATCGAGTTCCATGCCTCTGCCGAGCTGGACGACCAGATCGACGTGGCCCTGCGCTGCACCCGCATCGGCAGTTCGTCGATCACCTTCACCGGCGCCATCTTCCGGGGCGACCGGCACCTCATCAGCAGCGAAATCGTGTACGTGTTTGCCGATCCGGCAACCCAGTCATCGCGTCCGGTTCCGCAGATCCTGCGTGACACCCTGATGGGTTACGAGGCGGGTGAGCCGATGACCGACATGGCGCTGGGCAGCTGGGAAGACCTGCGGGCCGGCGCCGGGGCTTTGCGTTCGCAGGTTTTCATCGAAGAGCAGGGCATCGACCCGGCCATCGAGCTCGACGCTCTGGACGCCACCGCCGTGCATGCGCTCCTGCGCAACCGGCTCGGCCAGCCTGTGGCCACGGGCCGACTGCTGACCCACGCACCGGGCGTGGGGCGTATCGGCCGCATGGCGGTGCACCGGGTGCTGCGGGGAGGCCGTTACGGCCAGCAGGTGCTGGAGGCACTGAGCAGCGCCGCCCGCGCCCGGGGCGATCACGAGGTGTTGCTGCACGCCCAGCGCAGCGCTGAAGGTTTCTACCGGCGGCTGGGCTTTCAGCCGCACGGCGAACCCTTCGAGGAAGCGGGCATCGCCCACATCGAGATGGTCAAGGCGCTCTGAACAGCGCCATCCGCTCGCTGCGTCGCCGGGCCGGGTTCAAGGCCGGCGTCGTGTCCGCCAGGTCGTGCTGCCACTCATCCAGTTCGGCCGTGGGCGTGCTTCCCTGGCGCACGACACGCAGGATGCTGCTGCTGCGGGTGCCGTAGCTGCGCTCGGGCATCTGGACGAAGGCGCTGGAAAGCGCCCGCTCCATGTCCACCGGCACGCCGGTGGCCGGCAGTTCGCTGTCGGGAGCGGGGCGGTTGTCGGTGAGTGCTGCGTGCAGCAGGGGGTGATCGGGGTCTGCCGCGCCCGGCGTGCTGGCCGTCCGCAGCGCCTCGCAAAGACGCAGGGTCTTGGGCCAGGGCGTGTCCAGGCTGGCGTTGGACACGCCATAGACACCTGGCCCCAGCGGTCGTTGGAACAAGGCAGGTGTCTGGGGCGAGTGAGGCCGCTCGGGACTGCGGTTGCCGATCCAGTGCCATTGATTGACGAGCAGATCGCCGATCACCAGATTGAACCCGCCGTAGTCTCCGGCCTGCACCTGGGCTGCAAAGCCGGCGGCATCGTGCCGGCCGGCCAGCCAGCGGGTCACCAGCTCGCCTCGGCTGCGCAGCCCGCGAGCAGTGTCGGGCTGGCGGACATTGGTGAGCCATGCCACCCGACCTGCCGGGCTGATGCCCAGCCAGGTGCCACCGTCGAGCAGATCCCGCCCGCCCAGGACGTCCACGCCCTCTTCGGAACGCCAGCGGTGCAGCGGATCGGTGGGCCGGTCGAAGGCTTCATCGCGGTTCGACGCCAGCCACAGCGGCAACTCGGGCCGCAAGCCGATGGCGAACGCGATCAGGCACATGCCGGCGGTTCAGATGTCGTCGAGCAGCGGGTAGGGCAGCGGCAGCAGCTGCAGCGGCCGACCGCCTGCGGTCAGCTGGCCACCACCCATGGCGCTGACCTGCAGCGAGGCGATGGCGTCGAAACCGCCCTGAGGGTTTGGCGCCGCCTGGGCGATCTGGCCGCAGGGCTGGGTCGGATCGCTCTCGTGGAACACTTCTTCTCCGGCCGTCAGCGGGCCTTCGCCATGCAGAACCGCGCCGCGCCGTTTGAGCGTGCCGCGGAACTGGCTGCGGGCCACCACCTCCTGGCCGGGGTAGCAGCCCTTCTTGAAGTTCACGCCGCCCACCGACTCGTAGTTCAGCATCTGGGGCACAAAGGCCTCGAACACCGGCTGTGCCAGCGTGGCCACGCCGCTGCGAACCTCCAGCCAGGCCCAGACCGCCGGGTCGAGGGGCTTCTCGGCGGGCAGGGCGGTGCCGGTCGGCGCGACCAGCAGGGCCCGGGCCAGCCCCTCAGCGGGGTACAGGCTCACGGTGCTGATGTCACCATGGCGGATCTGGGTCCAGGCCGTCGCTGGCAGCTCGGCAGGCACGGCAGAGCCGGTCAGCCCGCATAGCTGGAAGTCGGCGGTGGCGTCGCTCAGCCGGACCTTGGCCCGCAGGACGAACAGGGACAGGCGTTTGAGCGTGGCAGCCAGCAGATCCCGGGAGCACACCAGCAGGATGTCGTCGTGGGCGCGTTTGAAGCCGACGAAGCTGGCCTGCATGCGGCCCTTGGCCGAACAAAAGGCAGCGAGACGGGCTTCGGACAGGCCGAGCAGTGAGAAGTCCTGGGTGAGCTGGCCGTGCAGGAATCTGGCGGCGTCTTCACCCTGGGCGCGGATGAGGCCCAGATGATCGAGGGGGGTCCGTCCTTGGAGGGTCATGGGGCAACGGTGCAGTCGATGGGGCAGGGGGTGGGAACGGGTCGATTATCATGGCCGGCCGCCTCGGGCACCCCGGTGCCCGTCCCATCACCCTGACGCCGTCTCGCCCGTGTTCCGATTCCTCAAGCGCCTGTTTCTGCTCGGACTGCTGGCCACGGTCGCGGCCGGCGGGCTCGGCCTGTGGTGGCTGGAGCGTCCGCTTCCGCTGGCGGGTGACGCGCCCCTTCTGGTCGAGGTGCCGCCAGGTTCCTCGGCACGCGGGGTGGCCCAGCGTCTGAGCCGCGCCGGTGTGCAGGTACCGTCGGCGGTGCTGGAAGCCTGGTTCCGCCTGTCAGGTCAGGCGCAGGACATCAAGGCAGGGGTCTATGAGGTTCCGCCAGGTGCCACACCCCGCTCGCTGCTCCAGCGCCTGGTCAACGGCGATCAGGCCTTGTTCAGCGTGCAGATCATCGAGGGCTGGACTTTCCGCCAGGCCCTGGATGCCCTGCGCAGGCAGCCCGATCTGACCCCCGATCTCCAGGGCCTCACCGACGCGCAGGTGATGCAGCTGATCGGCATGCCCGGTGTTCATCCCGAAGGGCGTTTCTTCCCCGACACCTACCGGGTGCCGCGCAGGGCGCCAGCTTCCAGCGTCCTGCGGCAGGCTGCTGCCGCCATGGACGCCCAGCTCGCCCGGGCATGGGCACAAAAAGCGCCGGACTCGCCCCTCAGGAAGCCCGAGGACGCCCTGATCCTGGCCAGCATCGTGGAGAAGGAAACCGGGCTGGCCAGCGACCGGCCGGAGATCGCCGGCGTGTTCAGCAACCGGCTTCGCATCGGCATGCGCCTGCAGACCGACCCGACCATCATCTACGGCCTGGGCGACCGGTTCGACGGCAATCTGCGGCGCGTCCACCTCGACACCGACGGCCCCTACAACACCTACACCCGGACCGGGCTGCCGCCGACACCGATCGCCTTGCCGGGTCAGGCCTCCCTGCTCGCGGCGGTGCAGCCCAAGCCCACACAGGCGCTGTATTTCGTCGCACGGGGCGACGGTTCCAGCCAGTTCAGTGCCACGCTGGACGAGCACAACGCTGCGGTGCGGCGCTTCATCCTCAACCGTTGAACGGCACAGACGGCATGCAGCACGGTCTATTCATCAGCTTTGAAGGCATCGACGGTGCCGGCAAATCGACCCACATCGGGGCCCTGGCCGATGCCTTCCGTGCCCAGGGGCGCACCGTGCGCCTGACCCGCGAACCCGGGGGGACGCCCCTGGCAGAAAAGCTGCGGGAACTCGTCCTGAACGATCCGATGGACCCGCTCACCGAAGCCTTGCTGATGTTTGCGGCCCGGCGCGACCACCTCCAGCAGGTGATCGAACCCGCGCTGGTCGCCGGCGAGGTGGTGCTGTGCGACCGGTTCACCGATGCCACCTTTGCCTACCAGGGGCACGGCCGCGGCTTTGACCTCCAGGTGCTGTCCCTGCTGGAAGCCTGGGTGCAGGCTCGGCCGGACGACTCGGTGCGCCAGCCCGACATGACCCTGTGGTTCGACTTGCCCGCTGAAGTGGCGGCCACCCGCCTGGCTTCGGCGCGCGTGCCCGACCGCTTCGAAGCCCAGCCGCAGGCGTTCTTTGAACAGGTGTCGGCTGGCTACGCAGCCCGAGCCAGGGCCGCTGCGCAGCGATTCGTCCGCATCGATGCGCACCAGCCTGTTGAACGGGTGGCCGAACAGGTGCGCCAGGCCCTGGCGGGCCGTGGCTGGCTGCCCCGGGACAGCGCATGACCGCTCCCCGACAATTGCCGCCCTGGCTGCAACGCCAGCTCGCGAGCTTGCTGACCCAGCGTGGCCACGCGCTGCTGCTGACCGGTCCCAGCGGGCTGGGCCAGTACGAGCTGGGCATGGCGCTGATCCGGGCATGGCTGTGCGAGGCACCCGGACCCGCCGGTGCCTGCGGGTCCTGCGGCAGCTGCCATGCCATCGATGTCCGGACCCATGCCGATCTGAGGGTGCTCATGCCCGAAACGCTGTGCCTGGAACACGGCTGGCCGCTGGACGAGTCGACCCAGAAGGAGCTGGATGACAAGAAGCGCAAGCCCAGCCGCTGGATCCGCGTCGATGCCGCTCGCGATGCCGTCGGCTTCGGTCAGACCACGCGATCACGGGGGCGTACCAAGGCCGTGCTGGTGTTCCCGGCCGACCGCCTGAACACCGAAGCCGCCAACGCGCTGCTCAAGACCCTTGAAGAGCCGGCCGGTGACCTGCGCTTCCTTCTGGCCACCGAGGCGGCAGACCAGCTGTTGCCCACCGTGAGAAGCCGCTGCCAGAGCCACGCACTGGCATGGCCCGACGAGCAGGAAGCGCTCGAATGGCTCAGCAGTCAGGCAGGTACCGGCGCTGGTCAGTCGGCAGCACGCACCTGGTGGAAGGCGGCCGGTGGGCGCCCGGATGACGCGCTGGCCTGGGCGGGGCTGGGCCTGACCGAGGCCGTCTGGCGATCACTGCCCAGGGCAGTGGCCCGGGGCGACTGGGCAGCTCTGTCCGCCTGGGCGCCGGCGCGCCAGCTCGAAGTGCTGCAAAAACTGTGTCACGACCTCATGGCGCTGGCGGCCGGGGCGCCGCCGCGGTTTTTCGAGCCTGATGATCTGCCGGCTGCGCCCGCGTGGCGCGCGCTGGCCAACTGGTCGGGTGAGCTGATGGAAGCTGCCCGCTCCGTGGAGCACCCGTTCAATGCCGGACTCATGCAGGAAGCCTGGGCGGCACGGGCCCGCCAGGTGCTTGCCCGAGCGGCGGGCGGTGTGGCTCGGGGGAGTCAGGCATCCAGGGCAAAGGTATGAGCTTGTGGCGCTTGCCGCTACACTGCGCCCCATGAGCACCAGCCCGTCTTCTTCGGCCGCCCGGCCGAGCGTGATCCAGCTCTCCATCAAGGAAAAGGCCGCACTGTATGCGGCCTACATCCCCCTGTTCGCGGACGGCGGCATCTTCATTCCTTCGGCCAGGGACTACAAGCTTGGCGACGACGTGTACGTCCTGCTGAGCCTGCCGGACGACCCGCAACGCTACCCGGTGGCCGGCAAGGTGGCCTGGGTCACCCCGGCCAAGGCGCAGGGCGGACGCACCCAAGGCGTCGGCATCCGGTTCCCGGCCGACGACAAGTCCCGCCAGCTGAAGCTGAAGATCGAGGAAATCCTGGGCACGTCCATCGGCTCCGACCGGGCCACCCAGACCATCTGATCCGGTTCCGGCCCGGCTGCATCCCGCGACACCGCCCTGGGCGGTGTCTTCTTTTTGGCGAACCGACATGTTCATCGACTCCCACTGCCATCTGAGCTTTCCCGAGCTGCAGGAGCGTCTGCCCGACATCCTGAAGTCCATGGCCGACGCCGACGTCGGCCAGGCACTGTGCATCTGCACCACCCTGGAAGAGTTCGAAGCCGTCCATGCCCTGACCCGACACGCCCAGCTGTGGGCCACGGTGGGCGTGCACCCGGACAATGAAGGCGTGCAGGAGCCGACGCTGGAAGACCTGCTGGCGGGTGCTGCGCGCCCGAAGGTCGTGGGCATCGGCGAAACCGGGCTGGACTACTACCGGCTGGAAGGTCGCAGCCTGGCCGACATGGAATGGCAGCGGGAACGCTTCCGCACCCACATCCGTGCCGCGCGCCAGACCGATCTGCCGCTGGTGATCCACACCCGGGCCGCCTCCGACGACACGCTGTCCATCCTGCGCGAGGAGGGCGGCTTTGCATCGGGAGGATCCGGGCATCCGGTGGCCAGGGGCGTGTTCCATTGCTTCACCGAAACCGAAGCCGTGGCCCGCGCGGCACTGGATCTGGGCTTCTACATCTCGCTCTCCGGCATCCTGACCTTCCGCAATGCGTCCGACCTCCGCGACGTGGCGCGTTTCGTGCCGCTGGACCGCCTGCTGATCGAGACCGACAGTCCCTACCTGGCGCCAGTTCCCTTCCGCGGCAAGACCAACACGCCGGCGTTGGTGCCCTGGGTTGCTCAGCAGCTCGCCGACATCCGGCAGCTGTCGGTGCAAGCCGTGGCCGATGCCACCCGGGACAATTTCTGGCGCCTGTTCAACCGGGTCACGCCGGCCTGAAAACCTCAAGTTTCACTTCATGTTCATGAAAAAGCGCGTTGTTTTCAAATGGATGGCCGCTGCCGCGATGGCAGCCGTGGTTCCTGCCCGTGTCCTGGCCAGTTCGTTCGACGATTTCTTTGCTGCCATCCGGCGCAACGACACCGCCACGCTCCAGGGCCTGACCCGGCGGGGCTTTGACCTCAACACGCTGGACGCGGGGGGAGAGCATGGGTTGATGCTGGCTTTGCGGGCCGACGCCTGGGCCGTGGCCGATTACCTGATCGCCCAGCCGCAGGTGCAGGTGGAATCCCGATCCAGTGCCGGCGAGACGCCACTCATGATCGCGGCGATCAAGGGCCGCCTGGACCTGGCGCGTCGCCTGATCGAGCGCGGCGCCGAAGTGAACAAGCCGGGCTGGACGCCCCTGCACTACGCGGCCACGTTTGCGGGCCCGGTGGCGACCGACATGACCCGGCTGATGCTGGAGCACCATGCCTACATCGACGCTGAATCGCCCAACGGCTCCACGCCCCTGATGATGGCGGCCCAGTACGGCAACACCACCGTGGTCAAGCTGCTGCTGGAAGAGGGCGCCGATCCCTTGATCAGGAACCAGCTCGGCCTGACCGCCATCGATTTCGCCCAGCGCGCCAATCGGGAAGAGGCGGCCGGCATCATCGCCGCCTTCGTCCGGGCAAAGCAGCCGCGCGGCACCTGGTGATGCCAGCCGGGGCGTCCCGTACCTGACGGCCTGCACGCCTGGCCGTAGGTGTAACCCACATTCCCCCGGTGTTGCGCAGACCGGACAATCCCGGCCACTTGCCACCTGAGGAGACGTCGTGAAGTTAGCCAGTCAAAAAGATTTCCTGTCCGGATTGATGTTCACCATCGTGGGCACCGGGTTCGCCCTGGGCGCCCGTGAGTTCGATGTGGGCACCGCTGCCCGCATGGGTCCGGGCTACTTCCCGATGATGCTCGGCATCCTGCTGGCCGGTCTGGGCATCGTGGTCACCATCCAGTCGTTCCGCAAAGGCGGTGCCGACGGTGATCCGGTCGGCGCCATTGCCTGGCGTCCCCTGGGCTTCGTTCTCGGGGCCAACCTGCTGTTCGGCGCGCTGCTGGTGGGCGTGCCGGCGCTCGGCATCCCGGCATTCGGCCTGATCGTGGCGCTGTATGTGCTGGTCATCGTGGCCGGCTTCGCGCAGCCCGGCGGCAACATCAAGCAGTCGCTGGTGCTGGCCACGGTCCTTGCCGTGGGCAGCTACGGTGCTTTCGTCTACATGCTCAAGCTGCAGTTCCCGGTGTGGCCTGCGTTCCTGACCGCCTGACCCGGAGAGACCTGCCATGGATCTGATCAACAACCTGTCGCTGGGCTTCGGCGTCGCCTTCACCTTCCAGAACCTGATCTACGCCTTCGTCGGCTGCCTGCTGGGCACGCTGATCGGGGTGTTGCCGGGCATCGGCCCGCTGGCCACCATCGCCATGCTGCTGCCGGCCACCTACGGCCTCGAGCCGGTGTCGGCGCTCATCATGCTGGCCGGCATCTATTACGGTGCGCAATACGGCGGCTCGACCACCGCCATCCTGGTCAATCTGCCGGGTGAATCGTCCTCGGTGGTCACCGTGATCGACGGTTACCAGATGGCGCGCAAGGGCAGGGCAGGCCCGGCGCTGGCGGCTGCCGGTCTGGGCTCGTTCTTTGCCGGCTGCGTCGGCACGCTGGTGCTGGCCGCCTTCGCGCCGCCGCTGACCGAAGTGGCCCTGAGCTTCGGCCCGTCGGAGTACTTTGCCCTGATGGTGCTGGGCCTGATCGGTGCCGTGGTGCTGGCCTCGGGCTCGCTGGTCAAGGCGCTGGCCATGATCGTGCTGGGCCTGCTGGTGGGCCTGGTGGGCACCGACGTGAACTCCGGTGTGGCCCGCTACACGTTCGACATTCCCGAACTCACGGACGGCATCAATTTCGTGGTCATCGCCATGGGTGTGTTCGGTTACGGCGAAATCATCAGCAACCTCTCGCATTCCGAAGAAAAGCGCGAGGTGTTCACCGGCAAGGTGACCGGCATCATGCCGACCGCAGCCGACTTCAAGAACATGCTGCCGGCGGTGATCCGCGGCACCTCGCTGGGTGCGGTGCTGGGCATCCTGCCGGGCGGCGGCGCGCTGCTGTCCTCGTTTGCGGCCTACACCATCGAGAAGAAGACCAAGCTCAAGCCGGGCGAGGTGCCGTTCGGTCAGGGCAACATCCGCGGCGTGGCGGCGCCCGAGTCGGCCAACAACGCCGGCTCCCAGACGTCGTTCATCCCGCTGCTGACGCTGGGCATTCCGCCCAACGCCGTGATGGCCCTGATGGTCGGTGCCATGACCATCCACAACATCCAGCCGGGCCCGCAGGTCATGAGCAACAACCCCGAGCTGTTCTGGGGTCTGATTGCCTCGATGTGGATCGGCAACGCGATGCTGGTGATCCTGAACCTGCCGCTGATCGGCATCTGGATCAAGCTGCTGACCGTTCCTTACCGCTGGCTGTTCCCGGCCATCATCCTGTTCTGCGCCATTGGCGTGTACTCGACCAACAACAACAACTTCGACATCTGGATGGTCGCGCTGTTCGGCCTGATCGGTTACGGCTTCATCAAGCTGGGCTGCGAGCCGGCGCCGTTGCTGCTGGGTTTCATCCTGGGTCCGATGATGGAAGAGTACCTGCGCCGCGCTTTGCTGATCTCGCGCGGTGACTGGAGCGTGTTCGTCACGCGCCCGATCTCCGCCTCGCTGCTGGTGGCTGCGCTGGTGCTGCTGGCGATCGTGCTGCTGCCATCGATCAAGAAGAAACGCGAGGAAGCCTTCGTGGAAGACTGAGCACAGTCGTTCTGCCATCCCAGAGGCCCGCCAGCGATGGCGGGTTTTTCAGATTCCATGAGATTCCACGATGTATAGCGGGTTGACTTGCTGAATCGAGGTCTTCGCCTGGGCCTCGCCAGAGGGAAAACCAGCGGCCAGGGCCACCACCGCCAGCACTGAAAAAACGCCAGCAGCGGCCGCCTGCTGAAGCCTGACCGCCACCGAATGCCAGAGGGCCTTCGCTTCGGCCGACGTCGCCCGTTGTTCCTCAACTTCGGCCAGGACAACCGCCGGGTCGTCGCCGGTCAGCTCGCACAGCTTCGCAATTACCCGAGCGTCCGGAAGGGTCATTCCATGCCGGTAAGAGGCAAGCGACCGATGGGAAATACCCATCACAAGAGCCAACTTGTAGTCGCTGGACAACCTGTGCATATCTTTCGCTTTGTCGATCAGGGCGGGGACGTTAGCGGCCATGTGGATAACCTGCTTTCTGGTGACGGTTTGGGGGCCTGGTGAAGTGCCAGTAACGGTAAGGGTACGTCTGTACTGTTAACCGTTGCCACATGGCATGGGGTTGCCATGTGGCACGGGGTTGCCATAGAGTCGGCCCGCGCCGGGTCGGTTGTCTTCCTTCCCCCCACCTTCTGGACCGATGCCGGCGCACCTTAAAGGGCAGAGGGGCGGGGGGCGAAGGTGGGAACCATGACCAGTTTCAAGGTCGCCAAGATCGACGACGCGCACGGCGTCGGCGGCATGGCCGTTGACGTGGTGGGCAACGACAAAGGCCCGTTCGGCGTGACGCTGTCGCACATTGCGGGCGGCTTCGCCATGCACATGCACTTCACACCGGACCAGTCGCGCCGGCTGCGCGCCGCGCTGGAAGACGCCGAAGCAAAGGCCGAAATCCTCACGGCGGCGATCTGACCATGCGAAGCACCATCAAGCTGGGCGCGGGCCGCGCCATCGTCGTGCAGCCGCAGGGGGAGGGCGTCCGGTTCGACCTGACCTTCGCGGGCGTGGTGGTCGGCGGCGACGTGCTGACCCCGGACCAGTGCGGCGCGCTGGTGTTCTCCATCGAGCAGGCGGCAGAGGCCGCCGGCATCGCGCAGGACCGCATGCGGGCCAGCGAGGGCACCGCCAGCGCGCAGCGGATCAACCGGACCGCGCCGACGTGCCCGGCCGGCGACGTGGCGCTGTGCCAGGGCGGCAGCGCATGCCGGGGCGTGTGCCTGGGGCAGTCATGAACGCATGGCGCCTGTCACCTGTAGGGGTACTGATACCGGTACAGCACAAGCCCACCGCGCCGGCATGGCCGCGCCCGGTGGGCTGGGACAACCTGCCGGCCGAAATCCGGGCCGCCTGGGATGACAAGTGGCGGCGGCTGGTGGCGCAGCAGAAGGCGGCGCGGTGAACCCGTTCACGTTCGTCGTCTTCGTCTACCTGCTGGCGGTGATCGGCGCGCATTGGTGGTTGTGGGTCATGCTGGCGGTGGCAGTTGTGTACGAGGCCACCAGACCATGACCGGACCAGACCGCCCATATTGGGCCGGCCTTCGGCTGGCAGCCCTGCCGCAGCGCTGGGCCGACCGCATGGTCGCGAAGTGGCGCAAGCACGTCGAGGCGCTGCAGAAGAAGGGCACCACGCACGGCGCGGCCGATATGTGGCTGAGTCGGCGCCTGTCCGAACTGGAAGCCGGCCTGCGCGCCGGCATCAAACCCAGCATGGGCGATTCCGACCTGTGCGCGCTGGCGAAGCAGGAGGCCCGCGATCACGCCGACCTGCAGGCCGGGGTCGAGGGCGAATACCGGAACCGCTGGGCACACATGCCGGCCGAAATGCTGGCCCGGTGCATCGCCTGGAAGAAGCGCCAGACGGCCCGCACGGTGATGGTCGGGCGCGGGCTGCTGGATATGTGGCCCGATGGCCCGACCATGACCGACGCCGGGCGCCTGGGCCGCCTGCGCGATGAAACCTTCTGGCGCCGGGTCTTCCGGCGGGTGCATGCCCGAACCATTGAGCGCTGCGCCATCGCCCTGGGCCTGGTGCATGCCCGGGCCGACTGCTACGCGTCGGCAGAGTCGCGCCGGGTGCATGCGGAGCGACAGCGGGCGAATGCCGCCATGCTGGCCCACACGCTGGCGGTGAACGAGCACGGCCAGGAAATGACGCTGGCGGCCGTCGCCGAAAAGTCCGTCGCCAATCCGACCATCCGGCGCGGCGAACTCATGACCCGGGTGGCCGGTTTTGAGGCATGCGCCGACGCGCTGGGCCACGTCAAGCGCTGGGCCGTCATCACCTGTCCGAGCCGCATGCACAAGTTCACCCACCTGGACGGCGGCAAGGTGGTCGAGAACCGGAAATACGACGGCACCCAGCCGCGCGAGGCGCAGGCGTATCTCGCCGGCCAGTGGCGCCGCCTGTGCGCGCATTGGGAGCGCGAGGGCCTGCGCGTCTACGGCTTCCGCACGACGGAGCCGCACCACGACGCTACACCCCACTGGAATGTGCTGTGCTTCTTCGCGCCGATGACTGAGCGGGTCGAGCTGAAGAAGGTCTGCAAGCTGCCGACCGATGCGGTGCCGGTCTTCGATGCCGGCCTGAAGCGCTACTTCCTGGACAACGACAGCCCGACCGAACCGGGGGCGGCAGAGCGCCGGGTCAAGATCAAGGCGATAGACCCGGAGCAGGGCAGCGCGGCCGGCTACATCGCAAAGTACATCGCCAAGGGGGTGGACGGCTTCAAGCTGGAAACCGACCTGTACGGCAACCCGATAGTCGAGGCCACCGACGCCGTGGTGACCTGGGCGCGGGTGTGGGGCATCCGGCAATTCCAGCAGATCGGCGGGCCGCCTGTGACCGTCTGGCGCGAACTGCGCCGGCTGCACCCGGACCACATGGAAGACCGCGACCAGACCGCCGACCATCTGGCCGCAGCGGTGCGCGCCGTCAATCTGCAACTGGTGGAGCCGGGGGAGCGAAAGGCCCTCGCGTGGCAGCGCTACACCATGGCGCAGGGCGGCCCGACGTGCCGCAGGGCAGCGCAACGGGTCAAGCTGTACCGGGTCGAGCGCGATGCCTGCAACCGTTACGGGGAGCCGGCAGCGGCCCGCGTGGTGGGTGTGCTGGGTCTGGGGTCTGTACCGGCACCCGTACCGGCCCACATTGCGGCCATGGGCAAGGGCGGCACCTTCCGGCGGCCGGCGCAGACCGTCATCGAGGCAGAGCGCTGCGAATGGCTGATCGTCAGCAAGGGCGACAGCCTGGACGCCATCGAGAACCACTGCGAGAGGCTGCAGGGCCTCATCCACGCCATGGACGCCAGGGACGCGGCAGCGACGGCCGCGCGCATCGAGCGCATCCAGCAACGAAACGAGGTCGAGGCGCGGCTGCGCGAAGCGCTGCCGCCTTGGACCCGTGTCAATAACTGCACGGCGACACCAACGCTGGACACGTTGGACCGCCGGCACATGGACACCGGCCCGCGAATGTTCGGGCCGCTGAACCGATACCGACGCAAGGTCGGCCGGTTCTTCAACTGGCAACAGAGGGCCGGGGGGCCATCAATCGAAGGGGTAGGCGATGAATCACTTGCGGGTACATGACCGCGCGGCAGTGAAGGCCGGGGCGTATGCGTCCATGGTCGGCACCGTAACGGCGGTGAAAGAGGGCGCGGGCGGGGTGCGGGTGCAACTTCACATCCAGGGCGTGAAGGACGGCCAGGCCGTGAACGTGGTGCGGTGGTTCGCAACCCGTGAAGTCGAGGCCCGGGCATGACGACGCGCCAGGTATTGGGGCACATCGACTGCCCGACGTGCGGCACGGCCGGCGGGGTGCGGATCACCCACGACAAGAACGGGGAGCCGTTCGGCTACTGCGAGGCGAAGTGCCACCAGCAAATCCGGATCGGCGGCGACTCCTACCGGGTCGGCCTGTTCCTGCAGCGCTACCCGTGGGCGGCCAGCAAGCCCGAACCGGCAGCACCTGCAGTGGCACCGGTCAGCAAGCCGGCCGCACCAGCCGCGAAGGCTGCCACCACCACGCCGGCCGCTGCGCCGGCACCGTCGAAACCTGCCCGGCGCTCCCCGATGGAAGACGCGCTGGGCTTCCTGGGCATGAAGTGATGACCA
Source organism: uncultured Hydrogenophaga sp. (assembly GCF_958439165.1). Lineage (GTDB taxonomy): Bacteria > Pseudomonadota > Gammaproteobacteria > Burkholderiales > Burkholderiaceae_C > Hydrogenophaga. The sequence goes on from NZ_OY288119.1 coordinate 125,243, forward strand.
CCACCACCAAACCGAGAAAGACGGCCACCGCGCGGGCCGTCGAAGAAGTCACCAGCCAGGCGGCCACCCAGCAGGCCAGCGACGCGGCCGATCAGCCGGCCGGCCAGGACGACACGGCAGCGGAAGAAGCCGCCCACCTGCAGCGCCTGCAGCAGACGGCAGCGGAGGAAGAACCGACCGGCGGGCCGCATCTGGTGGACACGGCAGCGGAGCCGACGCCGACCGTGAACCTGGAAGCGGAACTGGCAGCGCTCACGAAAGTGGCCGTCGCCATGCTGGGGCCGATGTTCCCCAGCTTGCGGGAGGTCTACACCCCGGAGAACATCGAGGCTGCCGCCAGCGTGGCCGCGCCGCTGTGCCGCAAGCATGGCTGGCTGCAGAACGGCATCGGCGGAAAGTACGCGGAGGAAATCGCAGCCGCTGCAGTGCTGGCGCCGCTGGCCTACGCCACCGTCAAGGGAGTGCAGAAGGACATGGCAGAAGCGCAGCGCCGCAAGGCCGGGACGACTGCTGATGCACCGCTGCCCGACCTGTCGGCACCCGTGCCCGAAGCGCCGGCATCGCCGAAGACGGTCACATTCGGCGCACCCGTGCCGGTCGAGGCTGCAGCATGAAGACCGACGACGGTCTGCTGTACGTCATCGCCGGGGCATCGAGGTCGGGGAAGACCGCCTGGTGTGTGCGTGAGGTGAGGCGCACACCCCGGGCGATGGCATGGGACCCGGAAGCGCAGTGGTGCGACCTGCCGGGATGGCGCAAGGTGACGACGCGCGCCGACCTGATGAAGTGGGCGCAGCACCCGGGGCCGATGAAGATCGCCTTCGTGCCAGGGTCGGACCTGAAGGGCGACTTCGACTTCTGGTGTGATGCGGTGATGTTCGCCGGCCGCTACCGGGGGCCGCTGGCGGCCGTGGCCGAAGAACTGGCCGACGTGACGACACCCAGCAAGGCGCCCGGCGCCTGGGGCATCCTGCTGCGCCGGGGCCTCAAGCGCGGAATCAGCATCTACGCCATTTCCCAGCGCTGGGCGGAAGCCGACAAAACCGCCATCGGCAACGCTTCGCAGTACGTCTGTTTCGCCATGCGTGGCGACGATGTTGCATACATGGCACGAAAAACCCGAATTCCTGAAGCCGATCTGGCGAAGCTGCAGGCCCTGGAATGGGTGGCGGTGAACGCTTACGGTAACCGTATCGGAGGCGGCCGGCTTCGCTTCTGAGCATCGCAGGGGCCGGGTACTCTGTACCCGTTACCGGGCCTTCGCGCCCGGTTTTTTTTCGCCTGGAATCAGGGCCTACGGCATCGCCACCACATGGGCGGGCCGCCTACCCATGTGCAACTGTTCCAAGGTGGAAACCATGAACCTGTCTCAAGAGAACCTGATGAAAGTGGGCATCGCCCTCGGCATCGTTTACGCGGCCTGGAAGTTCGGCCCGGCCTGGGCGAAAGCCGGCGCGCTGGGTGTCGGCGCCGTCGTCGTCGCCAAGCAGGTGCCGTACGTCAAAGACGTGCTGTAAGCCCTCGGCCGCAACCACAACCGCAAGAGGGACGCACCATGTCTGTCGGAAAAATTCAACGCTACGGCCTGCCGTTCTCCAACGTCGTGCCCACCGGACCGGCCACCAACCAGGTGACCCCGGGCCGCACCCTGGAGGTGCTGCGCCTTCGCCTGGGTGGCACCACCCTGACCAAAGCGATGATTCCGTCGCTGAAGCTCAAGGCCAACGGCAAGGTCATCATCGAAGGCAGCGGCGCCCAACTGGACGCGATCAACGCTTACCGGGGCGAGGCCACGAACGCGGCCTTCCTGGACGTGCAGTTCGCCGATTACGTCATGCTGTCGGAACTCGACCGCATGGTGGGCGCCTTCGATACCTCGCTCGGTATCGGCAACATCACCACCGAAGTGAACATCGCGGGCGCCACCGCGCCGACGCTGACCCCGATCCTGGTCGAGAGCGCGCAGCAGAAGGACAAAACCGGCGTGGCCGCACCCTTCGCGCCGCTGATCTCGAAAATCCTGTCGTACCCGTTCAGCGTGGCAACCGGCGGCAAGCTGCCGGTGAACCTGCCTTTCGGGGCGCAGTCGGGCAGCGTCATCAAGCGCATGCACTTCTTCCACACCGGCACCATGACCGGTATCGAGGTGAAGGAAGACGGCCTGGTGGTGCATGAGTCGGTGACCGCCGAAAACACCTTCGACCAGCAGAAGGCCGGCCGTGTGCCGCAGGCCAACTGCTACACCGTCGATTTCGTGCTCGACGGCAACATCAAGAAGGCGCTCGACACCCGGACGGCCCGCAGCCTGGAAGTGCTGCCGACCTTCTCGGCAGCCGGCAGCGGCACCGTGCTGGTCGAGTATCTCGACCCGCTGGGCAACCTGTAAGGGGCCGCCATGTCCTGGGAACAATGGTTCCAAGACGTGGCGGGGTCGGTGGTCAAGACGGCCGCCGATGCCAAGTTCACGCAGCCCTACGAAATCCAGCGCCTGCAACTTCAGGCCCTGGGTCAGAACGGCCTGTACTACCCCGAAGGTCGGCCGGCCACCGTCGCCGGTCCTGTGATCAGCAGCGGCACCCTGCTGCTGATCGGCGGGGCGGTGCTGGTCGCTGTGCTGCTGACCCGCGACTGAGGGGGCGGCCGTGTCGTCTCCGACTCCTACCCCACTTCCCAGCATCGCAGCAGGCGGCGGCGGGCCTTCGGGCGCGTCCGGCACGAACCTGGGCGGCGATTGGGTCGTGAACTTCGGCAGCGGCAACGCGGGGGCATCAAGCCTGCCGGCGTGGCTGCCGTGGGCGGCTGGTGCTGCTGCTGTCGGCCTGGTGCTGGTATGGCGAGCATCGCGCCGACGTTGACCCGTGTGCCGGCCAGCGAGGCGGCGCAAGCCTTCGCCAAGCTGGCCGACATGGACCCGACCGGGCAGCAGACGCCGCAAGGCGCGGCCAGGGCCGGCGAGTGCTTCCGCATCGAGGGGACGCGAGGGCTGGCGCGCTGCGCTGTCAGCTTCCGCGATTCGACAGCCTGGATACACGCGGCGGTCGGGGAGGGCGAGGGCATGACCGCCGACGCGCTGTCGATCATCGAGGCGCAGGCGCTGGTGCAGGGCTGCCGCCGGGTCGGTTTCCAGACCATCCGGCGCGGCCTGGTGCGCCGCGCGCTGCGCCTGGGCTACCGCATCACGTCCAACGTGGGCACCGGCTTTGTGCTGGTGAAACAGATTCCATGAACGTCTACGAACTCAAGCGGCGAAGCCTGGGCCACCACCGGCCGTGTTTCGGTGGGGATTCTTCAAGCTCGGCCAGCACCAGCGACAACCGAGTGACCGCCGGAACGGTGGGCATCAGCGGAAGCGCAAACACGGTTGCCATTACCGATGGCGGCATCGTCGCGCGCTCCCTCGATACCGTCGATGCCATTGTCGATAAGGGCTTCACCGAACTGCTGGGCACCGCCGAAGGGCTGATCGGACGCACACAGACGCTGGTAGCCGACGCCTACGCGCAGGCCGACGCCAACAAGTCGCAAACCATCGACAACCGCACATTGATCGTGCTGGCAGTCGCAGCGGCGGCCGTGCTGATCGCCATCAACTGGAACCCCAAAAAATGAACCTGCCATTTGTCATCAATCCAGGCCAGCCTTTCGAGTTCACCGAAGCGGGCGACTTCTTCCGCATCCTGTCCAGCCAGGCGCCGCTCGATGTGCGCTTCTACCTGCGCGGCAAGGAAATCGCCGAAGCGCTGCAGGTCACCGAGGGCTACGCGGAGCGCTGGCGCGGTGAAGGCTTCGACCGCCTGGTGATGACCAGCGGAACCGCGCAGACGGTCCAGTTCGTCACGCGCCTGGGCGCCGATGTGTTCTTCGATCAATCGCCGGTCGGCGATACGGCGATCGTGTCTTCGGTGCCGCTGGCACTGGACACGCCGACCATGAACGGACTCATGCGGCCGATGGCTGCGACGACGTCTTTCGGGAACACGTCAGCGATGACAAACAACGTGCCGCAAGTGGTGTTCTCACCGGCCGCCAATGTCAATGGCGCCATCATCTTGACGGCTGGGGCATCGGTGAACAACGGAGCGACGGGAATGGTCGATACCGTACTGATCGGGAAATCGTCCCCGCCTGCATCGATCATCGACGGCGACATCTACATGGGCACCACGCCGACCGCGAACAACGGGTCGGGCGTCAACTGCGCCGGGGGCCAGCTACAGCACCCCCAGTTCGTGCCAGCAGGGATGGGCCTGTATTTCATCTCAAACGGCGCCGTCGTGGCCGCGTCTGGCGCGTGGCGCGCCTGCCGTTATCGGCTGCTCTGACCATGCGCGCCGCCCTCGCCATCGCATCGGCCGGCCTGCTCACTGCTGGCGCGTGGCTGCTGCTGCGCCGGGAGCAGGCGGCGGCCGACGCTGCAGAAGAAGCAGCCGGGCAGGGCGGGGCGGGCCTGTGGGCATCGGCCGATGACGTGCTGCAGGGCCTGGGCGACAGCGTCATCGAGTCAGCGGAGAACTTTGTGGAGACCATCACCATGCGACTGAATCTTTCGGCCATGCGGACCGTGACAGCGGCCGACGTGGCGCACCCCAACGTGCGCGCCCTGCTGGCCGTGATCCGGCGAGGCGAGGGCACCGCCGACGCCAAGGGCTACAGCCGACTGGTCGGCGGCGGCGAGTTCATCGGCTTTGCCGACCACCCGCGCGTCGTCAAGTCCGGCACCTTCAGCAACGGCAAGGCGTGGCGCAGCAGTGCTGCCGGCGCATATCAGTTCATCGCCTCGACCTGGGATGAAACGGCCCGGATCATGGCGCTGCCCGACTTCACGCCGGCGAGCCAGGACCGGGGCGCCGTGGGCCGCATCGCAGCGCGCGGAGCGCTGGAAGACGCCAAGGCCGGCCGCCTGGTGGTGGCGCTGCAGAAGATCGCCCGGGAGTGGGCCAGCATGCCGGGCAGCCCTTACGGGCAGCCGGTGATTTCCGAAGCCACCGCAGCGGCCGTGTACGCCAGCGCGGGCGGCACCGTCAACGCTTGAAGGGGGCAACGTGAAGCAAACCGAAATGATCGTGCTGGGCCTCGCTGGTCTGGCCGTGTACCTGATCTGGCGAAGCCAGACCCCGACCCGGACCGTCGTGCCGCAAGACGGCAAGCCGGCCGGCTGGGTGTCTGAAATCTTCGGCATGGGGTCGAAGCCCTTCGACAACGGGTGGCGCTACTTCGACAACGGCGTGGCCATCGACCCCAGCGGCAACTACTACCAGAACGGCGCCATGGTCTGGCAGGCGCCGGGTTCGGGGATCTGAAATGGTCAAGCTGTCGCCGGTCTACCTGATCGCGGGCGCGGCCGTGCTGGCGGCCGTGGTGTGGGCTGTCTCGCGCAAGGGCGGGGCGGGTGTGGGGTCGGCCGTGGCCGGGGCGGTGATCGGCGCGGCCGATGGCGCCATCGGGGAAACGGTGAACAGCATCGGCGAGGTGATCGGCGTGCCGCGCACCAACGCCAGCCGCTGCGAACTGGCGAAGGCGGCCGGGGACACCTGGGCCGCGTCATTCGACTGCCCGGCCGGCGAGTTCCTGCGCTACGTCTTCGACTGAGGGGGAAACCATGGCACCGCTTCTGACCATTGCCGCCGGCCTGCTGGGCGAGTTCGTCAGCGACTGGAAGGCCAAGCGCCAGAACCAGCGCGACGTGGAACGCGCAGTCACCGAGAACCGGGTGCGGATGGCCGCCGACGCGCAGGCCCACAACAACGAATGGGAAATGCGCGCCCTGGAAGGCTCCGACCGGTGGCTGCGCCGCTTCAGCTTCGCTGCCTGGTCGGCGCCCATGGTGTGGGCGGCCATCAACCCAACCGGGGCGGCTGAGTTCTTCACCGTGGCGCTGGCCGGCCTGCCCGACTGGTACGTCGGCGGGTATCTCGGCATCACCGGGGCGGTGTGGGGGATCGCAGAAATGCGCCACCTGGGGGTCATCAAGCGATGACGCCGAAGTGGGACGAATGGATTCGGCAAGGGCTGGTCGGCCTGGTGATGGCCGCCGGCCTGTATGCCGGGGTGCGGGCCGACCTCGCCACCCTGCACGAGCGCACCGCGCAGGCGCTTAAGCAAGCTGAGAAAGCGCATGACCGCATCGACGCACTGTCAACCCGGAAGGAGAACTGACCATGGCAACCAAACGACGCACCGTGAAGAAGGCCACCGCCACCAAGGGCAAAGGCCAACTGAAGAAGGGCTTCCGCTACGCCAAGGGCGGCCGGATCGTCAAGGCCCGGGCCAAGAAATGAAGCGCGCAGCCAGCAAGGACACGCGCGCCAAGCGCAAGGGCACCAAGGCCGGCGGGGAGTCGCCCTGCCGTGACTGCCGGGTGGTGTCGGTGAAGGTCAAGCGGGACCGGCGCGGCCGGTTCAAACGATGACCGCGGGCGCCTGGGCGGCGGCCTGGGGCGTGGCCGGCGGGGTGCTGCTGGTCTATGCGCTGTGGGTCTTGTACCTCGCCGTGATGAACCTGAAGCGGGCGAAGGACGCCGGCACCCTGCGCCCGTGGGCCAAGCGCCTGGGGGCGCCTGTGCTGCTGGTGGGCTACCTGCTGGACGTGCTGGCAAACCTGATCGTCTTCACGGTGCTGCTGGCCGAACGGCCGCGCGAATGGCTGGTGACCGACCGCCTAAAGCGCCACAAGCTGGGGACCGGATGGCGGGCGACCGTGGCGCAGTGGTTCTGCCGCGATCTGCTGGACACCTTCGACCCCAGCGGCTGCCACTGCGACTAGGTACGGCGCGTTCGCCGAACCGAAGTGCCCGACGCGCTCCAGGCGGGCCACCCGGGCGCGCAGCGCGGCGACCTCACGCCGCAGGGCTTCGGCCTCACCACGCGCCCACATGGCCGCGTTCTCGCTGTCGGCGCTGATCTGCGACCGACCCCACGTCGATTCCCAAAACAGCGCCAGGTGGGCCGGCCTGGGCGCGTGGCCACGGGCCAGCCAGTGGTAGACGGTGCGCTCATGCACACCCAGCGCCCGGCCTATCATGGCCGGGGTCGGTTGTCCAAGGTCGGACAAGATGGCGTCAAGCGGCGGCAGTTGACGCGGCGCGCGGATCATGTTGGCTCCCTTTGAGGCCGCGCAGGATACGCACCGCCGGTGCGGTCAATCGAAGGAAAAGCGCCAGGAACAGGCGTCTTCCACATTCCACGATGTATAGCGGGTTGACTTGCTGAATCGAGGTCTTCGCCTGGGCCTCGCCAGAGGGAAAACCAGCGGCCAGGGCCACCACCGCCAGCACTGAAAAAACGCCAGCAGCGGCCGCCTGCTGAAGCCTGACCGCCACCGAATGCCAGAGGGCCTTCGCTTCGGCCGACGTCGCCCGTTGTTCCTCAACTTCGGCCAGGACAACCGCCGGGTCGTCGCCGGTCAGCTCGCACAGCTTCGCAATTACCCGAGCGTCCGGAAGGGTCATTCCATGCCGGTAAGAGGCAAGCGACCGATGGGAAATACCCATCACAAGAGCCAACTTGTAGTCGCTGGACAACCTGTGCATATCTTTCGCTTTGTCGATCAGGGCGGGGACGTTAGCGGCCATGTGGATAACCTGCTTTCTGGTGACGGTTTGGGGGCCTGGTGAAGTGCCAGTAACGGTAAGGGTACGTCTGTACTGTTAACCGTTGCCACATTGCATGGGGTTGCCATGTGGCACGGGTTTGCCATAGAGTCGGCCCGCGCCGGGTCGGTTGTCTTCCTTCCCCCCACCTTCTGGACCGATGCCGGCGCACCTTAAAGGGCAGAGGGGCGGGGGGCGAAGGTGGGAACCATGACCAGTTTCAAGGTCGCCAAGATCGACGACGCGCACGGCGTCGGCGGCATGGCCGTTGACGTGGTGGGCAACGACAAAGGCCCGTTCGGCGTGACGCTGTCGCACATTGCGGGCGGCTTCGCCATGCACATGCACTTCACACCGGACCAGTCGCGCCGGCTGCGCGCCGCGCTGGAAGACGCCGAAGCAAAGGCCGAAATCCTCACGGCGGCGATCTGACCATGCGAAGCACCATCAAGCTGGGCGCGGGCCGCGCCATCGTCGTGCAGCCGCAGGGGGAGGGCGTCCGGTTCGACCTGACCTTCGCGGGCGTGGTGGTCGGCGGCGACGTGCTGACCCCGGACCAGTGCGGCGCGCTGGTGTTCTCCATCGAGCAGGCGGCAGAGGCCGCCGGCATCGCGCAGGACCGCATGCGGGCCAGCGAGGGCACCGCCAGCGCGCAGCGGATCAACCGGACCGCGCCGACGTGCCCGGCCGGCGACGTGGCGCTGTGCCAGGGCGGCAGCGCATGCCGGGGCGTGTGCCTGGGGCAGTCATGAACGCATGGCGCCTGTCACCTGTAGGGGTACTGATACCGGTACAGCACAAGCCCACCGCGCCGGCATGGCCGCGCCCGGTGGGCTGGGACAACCTGCCGGCCGAAATCCGGGCCGCCTGGGATGACAAGTGGCGGCGGCTGGTGGCGCAGCAGAAGGCGGCGCGGTGAACCCGTTCACGTTCGTCGTCTTCGTCTACCTGCTGGCGGTGATCGGCGCGCATTGGTGGTTGTGGGTCATGCTGGCGGTGGCAGTTGTGTACGAGGCCACCAGACCATGACCGGACCAGACCGCCCATATTGGGCCGGCCTTCGGCTGGCAGCCCTGCCGCAGCGCTGGGCCGACCGCATGGTCGCGAAGTGGCGCAAGCACGTCGAGGCGCTGCAGAAGAAGGGCACCACGCACGGCGCGGCCGATATGTGGCTGAGTCGGCGCCTGTCCGAACTGGAAGCCGGCCTGCGCGCCGGCATCAAACCCAGCATGGGCGATTCCGACCTGTGCGCGCTGGCGAAGCAGGAGGCCCGCGATCACGCCGACCTGCAGGCCGGGGTCGAGGGCGAATACCGGAACCGCTGGGCACACATGCCGGCCGAAATGCTGGCCCGGTGCATCGCCTGGAAGAAGCGCCAGACGGCCCGCACGGTGATGGTCGGGCGCGGGCTGCTGGATATGTGGCCCGATGGCCCGACCATGACCGACGCCGGGCGCCTGGGCCGCCTGCGCGATGAAACCTTCTGGCGCCGGGTCTTCCGGCGGGTGCATGCCCGAACCATTGAGCGCTGCGCCATCGCCCTGGGCCTGGTGCATGCCCGGGCCGACTGCTACGCGTCGGCAGAGTCGCGCCGGGTGCATGCGGAGCGACAGCGGGCGAATGCCGCCATGCTGGCCCACACGCTGGCGGTGAACGAGCACGGCCAGGAAATGACGCTGGCGGCCGTCGCCGAAAAGTCCGTCGCCAATCCGACCATCCGGCGCGGCGAACTCATGACCCGGGTGGCCGGTTTTGAGGCATGCGCCGACGCGCTGGGCCACGTCAAGCGCTGGGCCGTCATCACCTGTCCGAGCCGCATGCACAAGTTCACCCACCTGGACGGCGGCAAGGTGGTCGAGAACCGGAAATACGACGGCACCCAGCCGCGCGAGGCGCAGGCGTATCTCGCCGGCCAGTGGCGCCGCCTGTGCGCGCATTGGGAGCGCGAGGGCCTGCGCGTCTACGGCTTCCGCACGACGGAGCCGCACCACGACGCTACACCCCACTGGAATGTGCTGTGCTTCTTCGCGCCGATGACTGAGCGGGTCGAGCTGAAGAAGGTCTGCAAGCTGCCGACCGATGCGGTGCCGGTCTTCGATGCCGGCCTGAAGCGCTACTTCCTGGACAACGACAGCCCGACCGAACCGGGGGCGGCAGAGCGCCGGGTCAAGATCAAGGCGATAGACCCGGAGCAGGGCAGCGCGGCCGGCTACATCGCAAAGTACATCGCCAAGGGGGTGGACGGCTTCAAGCTGGAAACCGACCTGTACGGCAACCCGATAGTCGAGGCCACCGACGCCGTGGTGACCTGGGCGCGGGTGTGGGGCATCCGGCAATTCCAGCAGATCGGCGGGCCGCCTGTGACCGTCTGGCGCGAACTGCGCCGGCTGCACCCGGACCACATGGAAGACCGCGACCAGACCGCCGACCATCTGGCCGCAGCGGTGCGCGCCGTCAATCTGCAACTGGTGGAGCCGGGGGAGCGAAAGGCCCTCGCGTGGCAGCGCTACACCATGGCGCAGGGCGGCCCGACGTGCCGCAGGGCAGCGCAACGGGTCAAGCTGTACCGGGTCGAGCGCGATGCCTGCAACCGTTACGGGGAGCCGGCAGCGGCCCGCGTGGTGGGTGTGCTGGGTCTGGGGTCTGTACCGGCACCCGTACCGGCCCACATTGCGGCCATGGGCAAGGGCGGCACCTTCCGGCGGCCGGCGCAGACCGTCATCGAGGCAGAGCGCTGCGAATGGCTGATCGTCAGCAAGGGCGACAGCCTGGACGCCATCGAGAACCACTGCGAGAGGCTGCAGGGCCTCATCCACGCCATGGACGCCAGGGACGCGGCAGCGACGGCCGCGCGCATCGAGCGCATCCAGCAACGAAACGAGGTCGAGGCGCGGCTGCGCGAAGCGCTGCCGCCTTGGACCCGTGTCAATAACTGCACGGCGACACCAACGCTGGACACGTTGGACCGCCGGCACATGGACACCGGCCCGCGAATGTTCGGGCCGCTGAACCGATACCGACGCAAGGTCGGCCGGTTCTTCAACTGGCAACAGAGGGCCGGGGGGCCATCAATCGAAGGGGTAGGCGATGAATCACTTGCGGGTACATGACCGCGCGGCAGTGAAGGCCGGGGCGTATGCGTCCATGGTCGGCACCGTAACGGCGGTGAAAGAGGGCGCGGGCGGGGTGCGGGTGCAACTTCACATCCAGGGCGTGAAGGACGGCCAGGCCGTGAACGTGGTGCGGTGGTTCGCAACCCGTGAAGTCGAGGCCCGGGCATGACGACGCGCCAGGTATTGGGGCACATCGACTGCCCGACGTGCGGCACGGCCGGCGGGGTGCGGATCACCCACGACAAGAACGGGGAGCCGTTCGGCTACTGCGAGGCGAAGTGCCACCAGCAAATCCGGATCGGCGGCGACTCCTACCGGGTCGGCCTGTTCCTGCAGCGCTACCCGTGGGCGGCCAGCAAGCCCGAACCGGCAGCACCTGCAGTGGCACCGGTCAGCAAGCCGGCCGCACCAGCCGCGAAGGCTGCCACCACCACGCCGGCCGCTGCGCCGGCACCGTCGAAACCTGCCCGGCGCTCCCCGATGGAAGACGCGCTGGGCTTCCTGGGCATGAAGTGATGACCACCACCACCAAACCGAGAAAGACGGCCACCGCGCGGGCCGTCGAAGAAGTCACCAGCCAGGCGGCCACCCAGCAGGCCAGCGACGCGGCCGATCAGCCGGCCGGCCAGGACGACACGGCAGCGGAAGAAGCCGCCCACCTGCAGCGCCTGCAGCAGACGGCAGCGGAGGAAGAACCGACCGGCGGGCCGCATCTGGTGGACACGGCAGCGGAGCCGACGCCGACCGTGAACCTGGAAGCGGAACTGGCAGCGCTCACGAAAGTGGCCGTCGCCATGCTGGGGCCGATGTTCCCCAGCTTGCGGGAGGTCTACACCCCGGAGAACATCGAGGCTGCCGCCAGCGTGGCCGCGCCGCTGTGCCGCAAGCATGGCTGGCTGCAGAACGGCATCGGCGGAAAGTACGCGGAGGAAATCGCAGCCGCTGCAGTGCTGGCGCCGCTGGCCTACGCCACCGTCAAGGGAGTGCAGAAGGACATGGCAGAAGCGCAGCGCCGCAAGGCCGGGACGACTGCTGATGCACCGCTGCCCGACCTGTCGGCACCCGTGCCCGAAGCGCCGGCATCGCCGAAGACGGTCACATTCGGCGCACCCGTGCCGGTCGAGGCTGCAGCATGAAGACCGACGACGGTCTGCTGTACGTCATCGCCGGGGCATCGAGGTCGGGGAAGACCGCCTGGTGTGTGCGTGAGGTGAGGCGCACACCCCGGGCGATGGCATGGGACCCGGAAGCGCAGTGGTGCGACCTGCCGGGATGGCGCAAGGTGACGACGCGCGCCGACCTGATGAAGTGGGCGCAGCACCCGGGGCCGATGAAGATCGCCTTCGTGCCAGGGTCGGACCTGAAGGGCGACTTCGACTTCTGGTGTGATGCGGTGATGTTCGCCGGCCGCTACCGGGGGCCGCTGGCGGCCGTGGCCGAAGAACTGGCCGACGTGACGACACCCAGCAAGGCGCCCGGCGCCTGGGGCATCCTGCTGCGCCGGGGCCTCAAGCGCGGAATCAGCATCTACGCCATTTCCCAGCGCTGGGCGGAAGCCGACAAAACCGCCATCGGCAACGCTTCGCAGTACGTCTGTTTCGCCATGCGTGGCGACGATGTTGCATACATGGCACGAAAAACCCGAATTCCTGAAGCCGATCTGGCGAAGCTGCAGGCCCTGGAATGGGTGGCGGTGAACGCTTACGGTAACCGTATCGGAGGCGGCCGGCTTCGCTTCTGAGCATCGCAGGGGCCGGGTACTCTGTACCCGTTACCGGGCCTTCGCGCCCGGTTTTTTTTCGCCTGGAATCAGGGCCTACGGCATCGCCACCACATGGGCGGGCCGCCTACCCATGTGCAACTGTTCCAAGGTGGAAACCATGAACCTGTCTCAAGAGAACCTGATGAAAGTGGGCATCGCCCTCGGCATCGTTTACGCGGCCTGGAAGTTCGGCCCGGCCTGGGCGAAAGCCGGCGCGCTGGGTGTCGGCGCCGTCGTCGTCGCCAAGCAGGTGCCGTACGTCAAAGACGTGCTGTAAGCCCTCGGCCGCAACCACAACCGCAAGAGGGACGCACCATGTCTGTCGGAAAAATTCAACGCTACGGCCTGCCGTTCTCCAACGTCGTGCCCACCGGACCGGCCACCAACCAGGTGACCCCGGGCCGCACCCTGGAGGTGCTGCGCCTTCGCCTGGGTGGCACCACCCTGACCAAAGCGATGATTCCGTCGCTGAAGCTCAAGGCCAACGGCAAGGTCATCATCGAAGGCAGCGGCGCCCAACTGGACGCGATCAACGCTTACCGGGGCGAGGCCACGAACGCGGCCTTCCTGGACGTGCAGTTCGCCGATTACGTCATGCTGTCGGAACTCGACCGCATGGTGGGCGCCTTCGATACCTCGCTCGGTATCGGCAACATCACCACCGAAGTGAACATCGCGGGCGCCACCGCGCCGACGCTGACCCCGATCCTGGTCGAGAGCGCGCAGCAGAAGGACAAAACCGGCGTGGCCGCACCCTTCGCGCCGCTGATCTCGAAAATCCTGTCGTACCCGTTCAGCGTGGCAACCGGCGGCAAGCTGCCGGTGAACCTGCCTTTCGGGGCGCAGTCGGGCAGCGTCATCAAGCGCATGCACTTCTTCCACACCGGCACCATGACCGGTATCGAGGTGAAGGAAGACGGCCTGGTGGTGCATGAGTCGGTGACCGCCGAAAACACCTTCGACCAGCAGAAGGCCGGCCGTGTGCCGCAGGCCAACTGCTACACCGTCGATTTCGTGCTCGACGGCAACATCAAGAAGGCGCTCGACACCCGGACGGCCCGCAGCCTGGAAGTGCTGCCGACCTTCTCGGCAGCCGGCAGCGGCACCGTGCTGGTCGAGTATCTCGACCCGCTGGGCAACCTGTAAGGGGCCGCCATGTCCTGGGAACAATGGTTCCAAGACGTGGCGGGGTCGGTGGTCAAGACGGCCGCCGATGCCAAGTTCACGCAGCCCTACGAAATCCAGCGCCTGCAACTTCAGGCCCTGGGTCAGAACGGCCTGTACTACCCCGAAGGTCGGCCGGCCACCGTCGCCGGTCCTGTGATCAGCAGCGGCACCCTGCTGCTGATCGGCGGGGCGGTGCTGGTCGCTGTGCTGCTGACCCGCGACTGAGGGGGCGGCCGTGTCGTCTCCGACTCCTACCCCACTTCCCAGCATCGCAGCAGGCGGCGGCGGGCCTTCGGGCGCGTCCGGCACGAACCTGGGCGGCGATTGGGTCGTGAACTTCGGCAGCGGCAACGCGGGGGCATCAAGCCTGCCGGCGTGGCTGCCGTGGGCGGCTGGTGCTGCTGCTGTCGGCCTGGTGCTGGTATGGCGAGCATCGCGCCGACGTTGACCCGTGTGCCGGCCAGCGAGGCGGCGCAAGCCTTCGCCAAGCTGGCCGACATGGACCCGACCGGGCAGCAGACGCCGCAAGGCGCGGCCAGGGCCGGCGAGTGCTTCCGCATCGAGGGGACGCGAGGGCTGGCGCGCTGCGCTGTCAGCTTCCGCGATTCGACAGCCTGGATACACGCGGCGGTCGGGGAGGGCGAGGGCATGACCGCCGACGCGCTGTCGATCATCGAGGCGCAGGCGCTGGTGCAGGGCTGCCGCCGGGTCGGTTTCCAGACCATCCGGCGCGGCCTGGTGCGCCGCGCGCTGCGCCTGGGCTACCGCATCACGTCCAACGTGGGCACCGGCTTTGTGCTGGTGAAACAGATTCCATGAACGTCTACGAACTCAAGCGGCGAAGCCTGGGCCACCACCGGCCGTGTTTCGGTGGGGATTCTTCAAGCTCGGCCAGCACCAGCGACAACCGAGTGACCGCCGGAACGGTGGGCATCAGCGGAAGCGCAAACACGGTTGCCATTACCGATGGCGGCATCGTCGCGCGCTCCCTCGATACCGTCGATGCCATTGTCGATAAGGGCTTCACCGAACTGCTGGGCACCGCCGAAGGGCTGATCGGACGCACACAGACGCTGGTAGCCGACGCCTACGCGCAGGCCGACGCCAACAAGTCGCAAACCATCGACAACCGCACATTGATCGTGCTGGCAGTCGCAGCGGCGGCCGTGCTGATCGCCATCAACTGGAACCCCAAAAAATGAACCTGCCATTTGTCATCAATCCAGGCCAGCCTTTCGAGTTCACCGAAGCGGGCGACTTCTTCCGCATCCTGTCCAGCCAGGCGCCGCTCGATGTGCGCTTCTACCTGCGCGGCAAGGAAATCGCCGAAGCGCTGCAGGTCACCGAGGGCTACGCGGAGCGCTGGCGCGGTGAAGGCTTCGACCGCCTGGTGATGACCAGCGGAACCGCGCAGACGGTCCAGTTCGTCACGCGCCTGGGCGCCGATGTGTTCTTCGATCAATCGCCGGTCGGCGATACGGCGATCGTGTCTTCGGTGCCGCTGGCACTGGACACGCCGACCATGAACGGACTCATGCGGCCGATGGCTGCGACGACGTCTTTCGGGAACACGTCAGCGATGACAAACAACGTGCCGCAAGTGGTGTTCTCACCGGCCGCCAATGTCAATGGCGCCATCATCTTGACGGCTGGGGCATCGGTGAACAACGGAGCGACGGGAATGGTCGATACCGTACTGATCGGGAAATCGTCCCCGCCTGCATCGATCATCGACGGCGACATCTACATGGGCACCACGCCGACCGCGAACAACGGGTCGGGCGTCAACTGCGCCGGGGGCCAGCTACAGCACCCCCAGTTCGTGCCAGCAGGGATGGGCCTGTATTTCATCTCAAACGGCGCCGTCGTGGCCGCGTCTGGCGCGTGGCGCGCCTGCCGTTATCGGCTGCTCTGACCATGCGCGCCGCCCTCGCCATCGCATCGGCCGGCCTGCTCACTGCTGGCGCGTGGCTGCTGCTGCGCCGGGAGCAGGCGGCGGCCGACGCTGCAGAAGAAGCAGCCGGGCAGGGCGGGGCGGGCCTGTGGGCATCGGCCGATGACGTGCTGCAGGGCCTGGGCGACAGCGTCATCGAGTCAGCGGAGAACTTTGTGGAGACCATCACCATGCGACTGAATCTTTCGGCCATGCGGACCGTGACAGCGGCCGACGTGGCGCACCCCAACGTGCGCGCCCTGCTGGCCGTGATCCGGCGAGGCGAGGGCACCGCCGACGCCAAGGGCTACAGCCGACTGGTCGGCGGCGGCGAGTTCATCGGCTTTGCCGACCACCCGCGCGTCGTCAAGTCCGGCACCTTCAGCAACGGCAAGGCGTGGCGCAGCAGTGCTGCCGGCGCATATCAGTTCATCGCCTCGACCTGGGATGAAACGGCCCGGATCATGGCGCTGCCCGACTTCACGCCGGCGAGCCAGGACCGGGGCGCCGTGGGCCGCATCGCAGCGCGCGGAGCGCTGGAAGACGCCAAGGCCGGCCGCCTGGTGGTGGCGCTGCAGAAGATCGCCCGGGAGTGGGCCAGCATGCCGGGCAGCCCTTACGGGCAGCCGGTGATTTCCGAAGCCACCGCAGCGGCCGTGTACGCCAGCGCGGGCGGCACCGTCAACGCTTGAAGGGGGCAACGTGAAGCAAACCGAAATGATCGTGCTGGGCCTCGCTGGTCTGGCCGTGTACCTGATCTGGCGAAGCCAGACCCCGACCCGGACCGTCGTGCCGCAAGACGGCAAGCCGGCCGGCTGGGTGTCTGAAATCTTCGGCATGGGGTCGAAGCCCTTCGACAACGGGTGGCGCTACTTCGACAACGGCGTGGCCATCGACCCCAGCGGCAACTACTACCAGAACGGCGCCATGGTCTGGCAGGCGCCGGGTTCGGGGATCTGAAATGGTCAAGCTGTCGCCGGTCTACCTGATCGCGGGCGCGGCCGTGCTGGCGGCCGTGGTGTGGGCTGTCTCGCGCAAGGGCGGGGCGGGTGTGGGGTCGGCCGTGGCCGGGGCGGTGATCGGCGCGGCCGATGGCGCCATCGGGGAAACGGTGAACAGCATCGGCGAGGTGATCGGCGTGCCGCGCACCAACGCCAGCCGCTGCGAACTGGCGAAGGCGGCCGGGGACACCTGGGCCGCGTCATTCGACTGCCCGGCCGGCGAGTTCCTGCGCTACGTCTTCGACTGAGGGGGAAACCATGGCACCGCTTCTGACCATTGCCGCCGGCCTGCTGGGCGAGTTCGTCAGCGACTGGAAGGCCAAGCGCCAGAACCAGCGCGACGTGGAACGCGCAGTCACCGAGAACCGGGTGCGGATGGCCGCCGACGCGCAGGCCCACAACAACGAATGGGAAATGCGCGCCCTGGAAGGCTCCGACCGGTGGCTGCGCCGCTTCAGCTTCGCTGCCTGGTCGGCGCCCATGGTGTGGGCGGCCATCAACCCAACCGGGGCGGCTGAGTTCTTCACCGTGGCGCTGGCCGGCCTGCCCGACTGGTACGTCGGCGGGTATCTCGGCATCACCGGGGCGGTGTGGGGGATCGCAGAAATGCGCCACCTGGGGGTCATCAAGCGATGACGCCGAAGTGGGACGAATGGATTCGGCAAGGGCTGGTCGGCCTGGTGATGGCCGCCGGCCTGTATGCCGGGGTGCGGGCCGACCTCGCCACCCTGCACGAGCGCACCGCGCAGGCGCTTAAGCAAGCTGAGAAAGCGCATGACCGCATCGACGCACTGTCAACCCGGAAGGAGAACTGACCATGGCAACCAAACGACGCACCGTGAAGAAGGCCACCGCCACCAAGGGCAAAGGCCAACTGAAGAAGGGCTTCCGCTACGCCAAGGGCGGCCGGATCGTCAAGGCCCGGGCCAAGAAATGAAGCGCGCAGCCAGCAAGGACACGCGCGCCAAGCGCAAGGGCACCAAGGCCGGCGGGGAGTCGCCCTGCCGTGACTGCCGGGTGGTGTCGGTGAAGGTCAAGCGGGACCGGCGCGGCCGGTTCAAACGATGACCGCGGGCGCCTGGGCGGCGGCCTGGGGCGTGGCCGGCGGGGTGCTGCTGGTCTATGCGCTGTGGGTCTTGTACCTCGCCGTGATGAACCTGAAGCGGGCGAAGGACGCCGGCACCCTGCGCCCGTGGGCCAAGCGCCTGGGGGCGCCTGTGCTGCTGGTGGGCTACCTGCTGGACGTGCTGGCAAACCTGATCGTCTTCACGGTGCTGCTGGCCGAACGGCCGCGCGAATGGCTGGTGACCGACCGCCTAAAGCGCCACAAGCTGGGGACCGGATGGCGGGCGACCGTGGCGCAGTGGTTCTGCCGCGATCTGCTGGACACCTTCGACCCCAGCGGCTGCCACTGCGACTAGGTACGGCGCGTTCGCCGAACCGAAGTGCCCGACGCGCTCCAGGCGGGCCACCCGGGCGCGCAGCGCGGCGACCTCACGCCGCAGGGCTTCGGCCTCACCACGCGCCCACATGGCCGCGTTCTCGCTGTCGGCGCTGATCTGCGACCGACCCCACGTCGATTCCCAAAACAGCGCCAGGTGGGCCGGCCTGGGCGCGTGGCCACGGGCCAGCCAGTGGTAGACGGTGCGCTCATGCACACCCAGCGCCCGGCCTATCATGGCCGGGGTCGGTTGTCCAAGGTCGGACAAGATGGCGTCAAGCGGCGGCAGTTGACGCGGCGCGCGGATCATGTTGGCTCCCTTTGAGGCCGCGCAGGATACGCACCGCCGGTGCGGTCAATCGAAGGAAAAGCGCCAGGAACAGGCGTCTTCCACATTCCACGATGTATATTATGTAAACATATATCCATCGGTTCCGGCGTCTGCCGGCTGGGGCCTCCAGGCCCCGCCGGTGGCACCATTCAAATACCCCCTGCGGTGATGCCACCGAGCGGCCACGCCAGACCTACAATCCATCGCCTCCACAACCTCGACGGCATGAACGCTGTCTACCGTGAAACCATGAAACACCTGCTTTTCTCCCTGACCCTGATCGGTGCCGTCACGCTGGCTGCTTGCGGCAAGAAAGAAGAGCCCGCTGCGGCAGCACCGGCTCCGGCACCCGCCGCCGCTGCACCCGCCGCTCCGGCCGAACTGCCCGAGCTGAAGGTGGCGATCGACCCGTCCTACCAGCCGTTCACCTTCAAGACGGCCGACGGCAAGCCGACCGGTTTCGACGTGGACATCGCCGAAGCCCTGTGCGCCGAGATCAAGCGCAAGTGCACCTACGTCGAGCAGGTCTGGGACAGCATGATCCCCGGTCTGCAGGCCAAGAAGTACGACGTGATCATCAGCTCGATGTCGATCACCGACGAGCGCAAGGCCGTGGTCGATTTCTCTGACAAGTACTACAACACCCCGAGCCAGATCGTGGTGAAGTCCGACACCAAGTTCACCGACCTGGCCTCCCTGAAGGGCAAGAAGATCGGCGTTCTCAAGGGCAGCACCCAGGAGAAGTACGCCCTGGGCGAGCTCAAGACCGTGGGCGTGAGCGTGGTGCCCTACGAGGCGCAGGACCAGGTCTATCTGGACATCAAGTCCGGTCGTCTGGACGGCACCGTGGCCGACCGCGTGGAAGTGACTGGCGGTTTCCTGAGCAAGCCTGAAGGCCAGGGATATGGCTTTGTCGGCCCCGTGCTGAACGACACCAAGTACTTCGGCTATGGCGTCGGTGTCGCACTCCGCCAGGGCGAAACCGAGCTGAAGGACCAGCTCAACGGTGCCATCAAGGCCATCCGCGCCAACGGCACCTACGACACCATCGCGAAGAAGTACTTCGACTTCGACGTCTACGGTCAGTAAGGACCTGCCGGTTTGTCTGGCTATTTCAGCTCCATCCTGCAAGGCGCCTTGCTGACGGTCGGCGTGTCGCTGGCCGCCTTGCTGGTCGCCATCGTGCTGGGGCTGATCGGCGCCGCCGCCAAGCTGTCGGGTCGTCCGGTGGCTGTGGCGGTGGCCACGGTTTACACCACGCTGGTGCGTGGCATTCCCGAACTCGTGCTGATGCTGCTGATCTTCTATGGCGGCACCATCGGCCTGAATCACCTGCTCGAGGCGATGGGCAGCAAGAAGACGGTGGACATCAATCCGTTTGCTGCCGGCGTGCTCACCATCGGATTCATCTACGGTGCCTACATGACGGAAACCTTCCGCGGCGCCATCCTGTCGATCCCCAAGGGTCAGATGGAAGCCGCCTGGGCCTTCGGTATGGGACGCGTTCAGACCTTCCTGCGGATCACCCTGCCCCAGATGGTCCGGTACGCCCTCCCCGGCTTCACCAACAACTGGCTGGTGCTGATCAAGGCCACCGCGCTGGTGAGCCTGATCGGGCTGCATGAAATGACCTACCTGGCCAAGCAGGCCAGCTCGGCCACGCGTGAGCCGTTCACGTTCTATCTCTTCGCGGCCGGGCTGTTCCTGGTCTACACCTCGGTGTCGCTCTGGGCCCTGCGCTGGCTGGAACGGCGTTTCAGCATGGGCGTGCGTCGCGGCCATGTCTGACCTTTGTCTGGGCCCTTGGCGATGAAGTGGGAAGTCATCTTCCGGCCAGAAACACTGGCCATGTACGGCGAGGGCCTGGTCACCACGCTGGGCCTGCTGCTGTCCTCGCTGCTGATCGGCGGAATTCTTGCGGTGGTGTTCGCGCTGGCGCTGGTCAGCCGGGTGGCGATGCTGCGCTGGGTGGTCGGCGCGTACACCTACGTGATCCGTGGCACGCCGCTGCTGATCCAGCTCTACCTGATCTATTACGGCATTGCCCAGCTCGAATGGGTCCAGGAGCGCTGGAACACGGTCTGGCCCTGGACGTACTTCAAGGACCCGTTTTTCTGCGCGCTGCTGGCCTTCAGCCTGAACACCGCCGGCTACACCGCCGAGATGATCGCGGGTGCCATCCGGGAAACCTCGGCCGGCGAGATCGAAGCGGCCCAGGCCATGGGCATGAGCTCCTCGAAGGCCATGCGGCGCATCGTGCTGCCGAGTGCCCTGCGCCGCACGCTGCCGGCCTACAGCAACGAGGTCGTGATGATGCTGCACAGCACCAGCGTGGCCAGCGCGGTGCCGGCGATGCTGGACGTGACCGCTGCGGCCAGCCGCATCTATTCCGACTTTTACCTGCCGTTCGAGGCCTACATCGCGGCAGCTGCAATCTACCTGGTCATCACGTTCAGCCTGGTCGGGCTGTTCCGGCTCGCCGAGCGCCGATTCCTGGCCCACCTGGCGCCCCGGGCCCACTGAACGTCACGACAGACATGGTCCGCACCGAACACCCCCTGCTCAGCCCCAGCCTGGGATCCGGCAAGCATCTGGTGTCGTTCACCTTCGGCGATCCGCAGGCCAGCCCCAAGGTCTACATCCAGGCCAGCCTGCACGCGGAGGAGCTGCCGGGCATGCTGGTGGCCCACCACCTGCGGGCGTTGCTCGAATCTGCCGAGGCCGCCGGCCTGATGAAAGGCCATGTGGTCCTGGTGCCAGCCGCCAACCCGATCGGACTGAACCAGCGGCTGGACCACAAGCCCATGGGTCGTTTCGAGCTGGACACCGGCGAAAACTTCAACCGCCATTACCCGGATCTCGCCGAGGCTGTGTGGGCCGACCTGCAGCCCATGCTGGTGGAAGACGGTGCCCGCAACGTCAGCACGGTCAGGGCGCTGACAGCGAAATGGCTCCGGGCCTGGCAGCCCGCCACCGAACTGCAAAGCCTGCGTCGCCAGTTGCTGCTGCTGGCCCACGACGCCGATCTGGTGCTCGATCTTCACTGCGACTGGGAGGCTGTGCTTCACCTGTACGCCGAAGAGGCCTGCTGGCCTCCCCTGGAGCCGCTGGCCCGACTGCTGGGCGTCCAGGCGGTGCTGCTGGCACGGAACTCCGGTGGCGGACCCTTCGACGAATGCCTGTCGGGTCAATGGTGGCAGCTGGCCGAGCGCATCGCCGCTGCCGGCCTGGATCTTCCGTTGCCGCAGGGCTGTGCGAGCACCACGATCGAGTTGCGCGGAGAGACCGATGTCGACCACGCCCATGCCAGCGCCGATGCGGCTGCCCTGATGGCGTTCCTGCTGCATGCCGGTGCCGTGCAGGGGACGCCCCCCGCCCTGCCGCCCCTCCCCTGTCAACCGACCCCCTTGGCCGGCTCGGAAACCCTGCACGCCCCGGTTCCGGGCGTCGTGGCCTATCGCGTCCGGCCGGGCGACCGGCTCGCGGTGGGCGATCCTGTGGCCGATGTCATCGACCCCACGGCTGCCGGGGCCTCGCGGGTGCACACCGTGCGTGCCGGCGTGGCGGGCGTCCTGTACGCCCGCGTGTCCGGTCGGTATGCGGTGGCTGGCGGCGAGCTCGGCAAGATTGCGGGCGAACACGCCTTCCGCACCGGCCCCCTTCTGGGTGCCTGAACCCTCAACCCTGACCACATCGATCCATGACCGACGCTGCAGCACCGGCCAGCTCCCGACCTCTGCTCGAGGTGCACGACATCCACAAACGCTTCGGCGCCAACGAAGTGCTCAAGGGCGTGTCGCTGCAGGCGCGTGCCGGCGATGTGATCAGCCTCATCGGCAGTTCGGGGTCGGGCAAGAGCACGCTGCTGCGCTGCATCAACCTGCTGGAAAAGCCCAACAGCGGCCGGATCGTCCTGGGCGGCGAAGAACTCGAACTCAAGGCCGACAAGACCGGTGAACTGCAGGCGGTGCGCACGGAACAGCTGCAGCGGCTGCGCACCCGGCTGGCCATGGTGTTCCAGCACTTCAACCTGTGGGCGCACATGACGGTGCTGCAGAACATCATCGAAGCCCCTGTGCAGGTGCTGGGCGTGCCGAAGGACCAGGCGGTGCAGACCGCCCGCAAGTACCTGGAACGGGTGGGCCTGCAGGGTGTCGAGGACCGTTACCCGGCCCACATGAGCGGCGGCCAGCAGCAACGCGTGGCGATTGCACGGGCCCTGGCAGTGGAGCCGGCGGTGATGCTGTTCGACGAACCCACCAGCGCGCTCGACCCGGAACTGGTCGGGGAAGTGCTGCGCGTGATGAAGCTGCTGGCCGAAGAAGGCCGGACCATGCTGGTGGTCACCCATGAAATGGGTTTTGCGCGCGAGGTGTCCTCGCACCTGGTGTTCCTGCACAAGGGCTGCATCGAGGAACAGGGCGTCCCGTCCGAGGTGCTGGCCCGTCCGCGCAGCGAACGGCTGGCCCAGTTCCTCAAGGGCAACCTGAAGTAAGTCGGCGGCCGGTCTTCAGCCCACGCCGCGGGGCGGTCGCGAAAGCTCCATCGCGTCGCGGGCGAGCCGGAAGCGGATGCTCGGGGCGGTGAAATCGGAGAAAGGTGCACCCATGGCGATCTCGCCGCTGGTGTGCAGCACGCATTCCTGCCGGCGCAGCGCAATGGCCTGCTCGCTGCCTTCGAAGCGGACCCAGGTTCCGTAGCTGCTGGTGTCTTCCAGCACGAAGTTGCCCGAGCGGTGATCGATGCGGGCGTGCAGGCGCGAGACCCTCGGGTCCGACACCACAAACTGGGCTTCGGCCACCCGACCGATGTGCACCGGCAGGTCTCCCATGGCAAACCGCTGCGAGGTGTCGAGCCAGGTCAGTTCGATGCCTCCGCCCTTGCCGGACCGGGGCGGGAGCATGTGCAGGGCGGCCGGCACGGTCAGGAACTCGGAATGCACCTCGGTCTGCCACTCGATGCGAAAGATGTCGCTCGGGTCGTTCTTGCCGCGGATCTGCATGGCGCCGAGATTGCGGAAGCGAACCCCGCTGCCGGAACCCAGTTGTGCGATCACGCTGGCCGACGCCAGGATCTGCTCCGGGCCGGCCAGGTCGCTCAGGCGGGAGGCCATGTTCACGGCATCGCCGAAACAATCATCGTCGACCATCACCACCGGGCCCCGGGCCAGCCCGATCTGCAGCTGCAGCTTGAGCGGCGCCGGCCACTGCTGCACCCGCTGGGTGTGTTCCGTCTGGATCTGGACGCAGGCCTCGATGGCTCGGCGCGGGTCGGCGAAGGACATCAGGACGCCGTCGCCCAGCATCTTGACCACCTTGCCGCCCTGCTCCTGGCCTTTGGCGCCGATCCATTGCGTGATGCGTGTGATGGCTTTGGTCGCCCGGTCGTTGCCGAGGGCTTCGAATACCGAGACGCTGCCGGTCAGATCGGCGAAGGCAATGGTCAGATCGGGCATGTCGCGCAGAGGGTCGCGGGAAAGCGGTTCGGAGTCAATAGCGGTTCGGGCCAGCGGCCGTCCGGGGTCGATCAACCGTCTGTCGATTGGTCGGGGGACCGCCGAAGATGGGTCAAAGGTATTACAAGGTTAATCCATTAACTCAATAACGCATGCTAACCGCATGATTTGACTGTTGTTTTTTTTGTTCATTGGGTGTTCCTGAATTGCGTGCGTCATACGTGCCGCTTATCCTGAATGTCATTGATCACCTGACACAACCACACCATGCGTCTGTTCAAGCAAGGGTTGCCCCACAGCCTGTCGGCCCTGCTTCTGGGCCCTGACGGTTTCCGCCGTCAGCCCGAAGCGCGCGGTGTCGACCCTGTCGAACCGGTCCGTCAGGCCCTGCTCGACGCGCTGACCCCGGACGGTCAGAGCCTGAACCCGGATCTGTCGCGGCGCCTGCGGCTGCTGCATGACGCCCAGGCGCTGTGGTTTGCCCGCTCCGAGGTGGTGGCCACGCTGAGCAGACGGTACGGCGAAGCGGAAGCGGTGGCACAGGTTCAGAGACTCCTGCCGCTGTTTGAAGGCCTGGTGCCAGCCAGCCTGATCGCTTCCTGCCGGGTGCCGGGCCGCTGACGGTCGCACGCCTCAGCCCCAGAACACCAGGGCATCGCGCCCCTGGACAGCCAGATCCACCGCCTGGCCAACCGGCAGAACCACCTTCGTGGGCACGTGTCCGAAGGGCAGTCCCCCCAGCACCGGGGCCTTGATCTGCGTCCGCAGCCAGTTGGCCACCGTGTCCATGCCGAAGCCACGGTCGTATCCCCGCACCGGCTGGTGGCCGGTGAAGCGGCCCAGCAGCACGGCTTTCTGTCGGCCCAGCACACCGGCGTGCAGCAGCTGGGTCAGCATGCGTTCGATGCGGTACGGATGTTCATTGACGTCTTCCAGAAACAGCACACCGCCCTTGATCTGCGGCAGCCAGGGCGTGCCCACCAGGCTGCACAGCACACTGAGATTGCCCCCCCACAAAGTCGCCCCGCGAATGTGCAGCCCGCGCTCGGGCAGGAGGGCCGCGTCGGCCGCCGGCAGCCGCCAGCCGGTGCCTTCCCCATGGCCAACCAGCAGGTCGTCGAAGCAGGCTTCCATGATGTCGTCCGGCGTGCCGGCCACCCCGAAGTCCTCGCCCAGCGCTGGTCCGGCCCAGGTCGGGGTGCCCTGCCCGGCCAGCACCGCCATCTGGAAGGCCGTGAAGTCGCTCAGGCCGACGAACCGGGTGCCGCGCTGAACGGCCTTGGCGATCGCCTTGCCCGGCAACGCCGGCAGCAGCCGCGTCAGTCCGTAGCCGCCCCGGCTGATCAGCGCCACGTCGGCACCGCTGGCAGCTGCGCGGCCGATGGCCTCCAGCCGGGTGGCGTCGTCGCCGGCAAAGCGCATGTGGGCGCTGAGCGCAGCAGGATCGATTTCCACCTCGTGGCCCAGCGCCTGCAGGCGCCTGACGCCGCGCCGGAAGGCGGCCTTGTCGCGTACGGCGCTCGAGGGGGAATAAATGTAGATGTGGCTCATGGAATCAGCGCAAGAGACTGGAAATGGGACAGGGCCTGGTGCGCCACCGGCGCACCGTGCTCCTGCACGAAATGTCCGGCCTGTGGCAGGACTACGGGCGGCGGACAGTTTCGGATGCAGGATTGCAGCTGTTTCATGACCGGCTCGCCCAGCACCGGATCGGCCTGCCCGATCACCATCAGGCTGCGGCCCTGCCAATGCTCGCGCCAGAAGTGCGCTGCCTCGCGGGAAATCGCGGCGCCGTCGCCGTCAGGCCGCTCGGGCACCATGGCCGGGAAAGCACGCAGCGCCGCGCGGTGACCCCGGTCGGGAAACGGCGCGTCGTAGGCCGCGCATTCGGCGTCCGACATGTGCGGGTTGCCGCGCGCGAACAGCCGCGAGACGCTGTAGTCCGGCCGTTCCTCGCACATGCTCCGCCAGGCCAGGAAGCCGGGTGACAGCGGTTGTTCGGCCGTGGCCAGCAGGGTGTTCATCACCAGCAGGCCCTGGTAGCGCTGCGGCGCGACCATCGGCAGCGTCAGGCCCAGGATGCCGCCCCAGTCCTGCACCACCAGCACCACACGCTGCAGATCCAGCCGCTCGATGAACTCCAGCAGCACCTGACGGTGGAAGCTGAAGCTGTGCGCATCGACCTTCTTGGGCTTGTCGCTGCGGCCGAATCCGATCAGGTCGGGCGCGACCACGCGGTGCCCCGCCGCGGTCCAAACCGGGATCATGTGCCGGTACAGGTAGCTCCAGGCCGGATTGCCATGCAGGCACAGCCAGGTCAGGGGCGCATCGGCCGGGCCTTCATCGGTGTAGGCCAGCCGCAGGCCCTGCAGCGATGGCAGGTCGTGGAGGTGGTGGGCGGACCATGGGTGGCCGGGCAGGTCCGAGAACGCGCTTTCGGGCGGTCGCAGGGCGTCTTCACGCAGGGGGTGTGGGTTCATGCGGCGGGGCTGGAAAAACCGGCGCAGCAGCAGGGCGGATTCCTCCGCCAGCAGCCCGCCTTCGACGCGGGTCCGGTGGTTGATCTGCGGCAGGGCGAACAGGTCGGTCACGGACCCGGCAGCGCCCGTCTTGGGGTCCGGCGCGCCGTACACCACCCGGTCCAGCCGGGCGTGCAGCATGGCACCGCTGCACATGGCACAGGGCTCCAGCGTCACATACAGCGTGCAGCCGTCCAGTCGGTAGTTGCCCAGCTGCTGTGCAGCGGCGCGCAGGGCAACGATTTCGGCATGGGCGGTCGGGTCATGGCCCGCCACCGGGGCGTTGGCGCCGGTCGCCAGCACCTGGCCGTCACGCACCACGATGGCGCCCACAGGCACCTCGCCACGCTCGGCCGCCGCGCGGGCCTGGTCCAGCGCCAGCCGCATGAAGGCCTCGTCGCGGGGATCGTTGGATGAAGCAGCAGGCATCGGTCGAGTGTAGGCCAGCACACGGGTATTCCCGGGGGGCGGCCCAGGGCTCTGGCATCATCGCGGGCTACCTGGGTGAACCCTGATGCATCCCGCCGCACCCTCCTCGTCCGCTCCCCTGAAGGCACCCCCGACCGCTTCCGCCCGGCAGTGGGAGCTGGACATGCTGCGCGGCCTCCTGCTGGTGCTGATGACCCTCACCCACATGCCCACCGGCTTTTCGCTGCCGCTGGGCCAGCCGTTCGGGTTCGTGTCGGCTGCCGAAGGATTCGTCTTCCTGTCGGCGGTCATGGTGGGGCGGGTCTATGGATCGCAGGCGCTGCGCCACGGCATGCCTGCCATGCGGGCGAGCGTGTTCGGGCGCGTGCAGCGGCTCTATCTGTGCCAGGCAGGCCTGCTGCTGCTGGCCTTCAGCCTGATCGCCTGGCTGGGCGTGCACAACCACCAGGGCGGTGTGACCGGGCTGCTGGAGTTCTACATGGACCGCCCCTGGACCGCCGTGCTGGCGGCTGGCATGCTGGTCTACAACCCGCCGCTGCTGGACATCCTGCCGATGTACATCGTGTTCATGGCCCTCACACCGTGGCTGCTGTCCCATGGTCATCGGCGCGGCTGGGGCCTGCTCCTGTGCGCCAGTGCGCTCCTGTGGCTGGCCGAGCAATGGAGCGCTGGCGCCTGGCTGTATGGCACCCTGGCCGGATGGAGCCCGGTGCCCTACAAGGACCTGGGCGCGTTCCACTGGCTGGCCTGGCAGGGCCTGTGGATGGCCGGGCTCTGGCTGGGTGCGCGGCGCGATCCGCTGCCGCGCCTGCCCGGCTGGCTGGTGGCGGCAGCGGCGCTGTACGCCATGGTCATGCTGGCCTGGCGCCACAACGTCGGGCAGGACCCGATGCCGGGTGTGGCAGCGGTGGCACTGCTGTTCGACAAGTGGGCGCTCGGCCCGCTGCGGGTGCTGAACTTCAGCAGCCTGCTGATCCTGCTCCTGGCGGCCGGGCCGTGGCTGCGGCGCAGCCTGCCCCGCGTGACACCTCTGGAACTCATGGGACGGCATTCGCTGGCCGTGTTCTGCGCCCATGTGGTGGTGGCGCTGTTCACGCTGGCGTTCTTCGGCTCGACCGAGGTGATCCGCCCCTGGACCACCGACGCCATCCTGCTGCTGGGCGCATTTGCCGCCCTGCTGACCACCGCCCTCGTGCTGGAGGAACGTCGGCAGGCCAGCGGCACCCGCCGCGGGCCTAAGGCCGCAGGTGGGCCGACACCACCTGCCGCCACAGCGCATAGCCCTCGGCACTGAGGTGCAGCTGGTCGCGCACGAACAGCTCGCCACGCGGCCGGCCGTCGTTGTCGATCATGGCGGTGTGCACATCCACATAGTCCATGTTCGGACTGGCCAGCACCCAGGTCTGGATCAGCAGGTTGGCCTCGCGCATGGCCTCCAGCCAGGGCATGCGTGACGGGCTGGGCTTGATCGAGATCCAGGCCACCCGGGTGTCGGGCAGTTCCGCCCTCACCCGGTCGGTCAGGCGGATGAAGCTGGCCAGCAGGTCGTACGGACCTCGACCTTCGGTGAGGTCGTTCTCGCCGGCGTACACCATCAGCAACCTCGGTCGGTGGGGTGCGATCAGGGCGCCAACCCAGTCGCTCCACTCGTACAGACAGGACCCGCCGACTCCCCTGCGCCGCACCCCCGGCTGACCCGGAAATGCCGATTCCAGCCCGTGCCAGAGCCGCACGGACGAACTCCCCACAAACAGTACCCCGCCCGGCACCGGCGGGTTCTGCCGGTCCTGGGTGGCGAAGGCATCGAGTTCGGCGCGCCAGCGGCTCAAGCGGCGGTTCCTGAGGATGTGCCGGTCAGGCCCAGCTGACGCATCCAGCCGGCCAATGCCTGCTCGTCGGTGGTGCCGCCCTCGTAGGCCGCCAGCATGGCCGCGTGCGACTGCGGCCGGTGCTGGTTGAGCTTGACCTTGCACTGCAGCTCCAGCACCCGCAGCTCGAACGCATGAATGCCGTTCATCATCTTGTGCTGGTAGTCCTCGGGCAGCGATCGCCACTGGTCTGCGTAGGCCGGATCGTGGTCGTGGATCAGGTGCTTGAGCAGGCGATCCTTGTCGTCGAACGACTCGATGAAACGGGCCTCGACCGTGGCGTGCACCGCGAGGTAGCTCCAGGTCGGGACCATCTGGCGTTCGGTGTAGACCCGGGGCGACATGTAGGCCTGCGGCCCCTGGAACACCACCCGGGCCCGCGGCCGCTGACGCAGGAAACCGGCGTGCGGGTTGGGCCGGGCCACGTGCCCCAGCAGGGTGATGCCGCCCCTCTCCTCCACCAGATGCAGCGGCAGCGGCGTGATGAAGGGAAGCCCGCCGTCGTCGACCGAAATCAGCTGGGCCAGCGGGTGGGCCCGCATGAGTTGCGGAGCGATGGCGGGGTCGCGGGCGGCGAACTGCGGCGGAAGGTACATGTGCACTCCTGAACGGTCTTCGGGTTTCAGTTTACGGGACGGACGAACGCCGGTCCCGCACCGCGCTACAGTTCGCCCCTGTCCTTACTCTGTCCGCATTGCTCTCTCCCCGTTCCATGTCCGTCACCTTCCAGACCGTCAAACCCGGAGCCCGACTGGCCGATCAGGTCGCCGCCACGCTGGAGACCGAAATCCGCGCAGGGCGTCTGGCCGAGGGCGAGAAACTGCCGACCGAACAGTCGCTGGTGCAGCAGTTCGGCGTCAGCCGCACGGTCGTGCGGGAAGCCATCTCGCGCCTGCGCTCGCTCGGCCTGGTGGACGCCCGTCAGGGCAGCGGCATGTTCGTGATCAAGCCGGACTTCGAGCCCCTGCAGTTCGACCCACAGACCAGTGCCTCCATCGAGGCGGTGCTGCAGATCGTCGAGGTCCGGCGCGCGCTGGAAGCCGAGGTGGCCGATCTGGCTGCCCAGCGCCGGCAGGCTGCCGATGTGGCGGCCATCCGGCAGGCCCTGCTGTCGATCGACGAGGCGGTGGCGGCCGGCCGCGACGGCGTGGCCGAGGACGTTGCGTTCCACCGGGCCATTGCACAGGCGGCGGGCAACCCCTTCCTGATCCGCACGCTGGACTACCTGTCGCAGTTCCTGCAGGACGCCACGCGGGTGACCCGCGCCAATGAAGCGCGCAATGCCCGCTTTTCGGCCGAGGTGCTGGAGGAGCACCAGGCCTTGCTGGCGGCCATCGAGGCTGGCGATGCCCCCGCTGCGCGGGCAGCGGCTGCGCGGCACATGCACAACGCTGCAGCGCGCATCGGGCAGGCCGATCCGGCCTTCTGGGCCCAGGACGGCAGCCGCTACGCGCAGGCCCTGGTCCAGGCCCGCCGTTGACGCCTAGGTGATAACCCCAAGCCGGCTGGGGCGGCTTCAAGTTGTATGATGACCATACGAATAACGCCCAACGGCGGGTGACTGGACAGCCTCCAGTCCCTGCCGTTTTTCACGGAGACCCCACCCATGTCCACCGCCGCCCTGCTCGGCATCGCCCTGGCCAGCGTCGTCCTGCTGCTGGTCCTCATCATCCGTTTCCAGGTCCATGCCTTCGTGGCCATGATGCTGGTCAGCATCCTGGTGGCCCTGGTGGCCGGCATGCCCACCGCCGACATCGTGCCCACGCTGATCCAGGGGATGGGAGGAACGCTCGGTTCGGTCGCCATCCTGGTGGCACTGGGCGCCATGCTGGGCCGCATCATCGAGGTGTCGGGCGGCGCCGGCAGCCTGGCACACCGCTTCACCGGCTGGCTCGGGCCGAAGCGCGTGCCGGCGGCCCTCACGGCGGCGGCCCTGGTGCTGTCGATCCCGGTGTTCTTCGATGTGGGCTTCATCATCCTGGTGCCCATCATTTACGGCTTCTGCAAGGCCGCCAAGGTCGACCCGGTGAAGTTCGGCCTGCCGGTGGCCGGCATCATGCTGGCCACGCACGTGGTGGTGCCGCCGCACCCGGGCATCGTCGGGGGTGCTGCCGTGCTGCAGGCCGACGTGGGCTGGATCACCCTGCTGGGCCTGGCGATCTGTCTGCCACTGGCGGTGCTCTCTCAGTACGTGGGCGGCTGGATCAACCGGCGCCGCTACGCGATGCTGCCGACGACCGCCGAGCAGTTCGCCGCCTTCGATGCCGGCAGCAACGAAAAAGAACGCCTCGCTGCGCCCGGCGTGGGCGTGGTGCTGGCACTCATCATCGTGCCGCTGCTGCTGATCATGCTGGGCACCACCGGCGCCACCCTGCTGCCCAAGGGCGACCCGGTGCGCGGCGTGCTGTCGTTCATCGGTGCCCCGGTGTTCGCGCTGATGGTCGCCATCGGCCTGGCGTTCTTCCTGATCGCCCGCCGTCAGGGCTGGTCGAATGCCCGCACCAGCGAGGTGATGGAATCTGCCCTGCCCCCGGCCGCCACCGTCATTCTGGTGACCGGTGCCGGCGGCGTGTTCGCCAAGGTGCTGACCAGCACCGGCATCGGCGCGGCGCTCTCGGGCACCATCGCCTCGGCCGGTCTGCCACTGCTGCTGGCGGCCTTCCTGATCTCGCTGGCGCTGCGCGCTGCGCAGGGTTCGGCCACCGTGGCCATCCTGACCACCTGCGGCCTGCTGGCCGAAGCCGTGGCCAGCGGCGGTTTCAGCACCGTGCAGGTGGCGCTCATTGCCGTGGCCATCGGCTTTGGCGGACTGGGCCTGTCGCATGTGAACGATTCAGGCTTCTGGATCGTGACCCGATACCTCGGCCTGAGCGTGGCCGACGGCCTGCGCAGCTGGACGGTGCTGACCACCGTGCTGGGCATCGCCGGCTTCCTGCTGACCGCCCTGCTGTGGGCACTCATGGGCTGATGCCCGGCCCCTGCACGCCACTGACTTGAAGGAAAAAAAACCATGACCCGACACGTTGGCCTGATCGGCCTGGGCGCCATGGGCGCCGGCATTGCCCGCACCCTGCGCAGCAACGGATTCCACGTGCACGCCTGCGACGTGCGTTTTGAAGCCGCACAAGCCTTCGCTGCCGACGGCGGCACCGCCTGGAAAACCCCTGCCGAAGTGGCCGCGGCCGCACCGGTGCTGGTGTCGGTGGTGGTGAATGCAGCCCAGACCGAATCGGTGCTGTTCGGCGAGGGCGGCGCTGCCGCGGCGATGCAGCCCGGCAGCACCTTCATCATGTGCTCCACCGTCGACCCGAACTGGTCGGTGGCGCTGGAAGAGAAGCTGCTGGCCGCCGGCGTGCACTACATCGACGCCCCTATCTCCGGCGGTGCGGCCAAGGCCGCTTCCGGCCAGATGACCATGATGACCTCGGCCCGCCCTGAAGCCTATGCCGCCGCCGACGCGGTGCTGGCCGCCATGGCGGGCAAGGTCTACCGCCTGGGCGACCGGGCCGGTGCCGGCAGCAAGGTGAAGATCATCAACCAGCTCCTGGCCGGCGTGCACATTGCCGCCGCGGCCGAAGCCATGGCCCTGGGCCTGCGCGAAGGCGTGGAGCCGGCCGCGCTGTACGAGGTCATCACCCACAGTGCGGGCAACAGCTGGATGTTCGAGAACCGCATGGCCCACGTGGTGGCCGGCGACTACACGCCGCTCTCCGCCGTGGACATCTTCGTCAAGGACCTGGGCCTGGTGCTCGACACCGCCCGGGCGAGCAAGTTTCCGCTGCCGCTGGCGGCCACCGCCCACCAGATGTTCATGCAGGCGTCCACGGCCGGCTTCGGCCGCGAGGACGACAGCGCGGTCATCAAGATCTTCCCGGGCATCACACTGCCGGAGCGCCAGGCATGAAGGGAGCGCTGAAGCTGGGCTGCATCGCCGACGACTTCACCGGCGCCACCGACCTGGCCAACAACCTGGTGCGCGCCGGCATGCGGGTGGTGCAGACCATCGGCGTGCCGCCGGCTGCGCTGGACACCGAGGTCGACGCGGTGGTGGTGGCGCTCAAGTCGCGCACCATTGCTGCCGCCGAGGCGGTGGCCCAGTCGCTCGATGCGCTGCGCTGGCTGCAGACGCAGGGCGCGCAGCAGATCTACTTCAAGTACTGCTCCACCTTCGACAGCACGCCGCAAGGCAACATCGGTCCGGTCACCGAGGCGCTGATGGATGCGCTGGGCACCGACTTCACCGTGGCCACGCCGGCCTTCCCGGACAACAAGCGCACCGTCTTCAAGGGCTACCTGTTCGCCGGTGACGTGCTGCTCAACGAGAGCGGCATGCAGAACCACCCGCTCACGCCCATGACCGACCCCAACCTGGTCCGGGTGCTGCAGGCGCAGACGCGCCGCCGGGTGGGGCTGATCGACCACAGCGTGGTGGCGCGCGGACCGCAGGCGGTGACCGAGCGCATCGCTGCGCTGCGCGCCGACGGCGTGGCCATGGCCATCGTCGACGCGGTGTCGAATGACGACCTGCTGCGCCTGGGTCCGGCCATGGCGGCGCTGCCGCTGCTCACCGCCGGCTCGGGCCTGGCCATCGGCCTGCCGGCCAACTTCGGTCTGGCGCCCTCCTCCACTGCGGCCGACCTGCCGCCTCCACGCGGCCTGCAGGCGGTGGTCTCGGGCAGTTGCTCCACGGCCACCAATGCCCAGGTGCTGAACTTCATCCAGTCGGGCCGTCCGGCGCTGGCCATCGATCCGCTGCGCATCGCTGCCGGCGTCGATGTCTGTGCCGAAGCCCTGGCCTGGGCGCAGCCGCACCTGGCCAGCGGCCCGGTGCTGATCTATTCCACCGCCGAGCCACGCGACGTGAAGGCCATCCAGGGCCAGCTCGGCGTCGAACAGGCCGGCGCCATGGTGGAGCGCACCATCGCCGACATTGCCCGGGGCCTGGTCGCCCGCGGCGTGCAGCAGCTGGTGGTGGCGGGCGGAGAGACCTCCGGCGCCTGCGTGCAGGCGCTGGGCATTGCGCAGATGCGCATCGGCCCGCAGATCGACCCCGGTGTGCCCTGGTGCCATGCCCAGCCCGATGCGGCCCTGCATGCGCCGGGTGGCTTGCACATCACGCTGAAGTCCGGCAACTTCGGTACCGCCGATTTTTTCACCAAAGCGTTCCACAGCCTGGGCGCCACCCACCCTGCATGAGTCAGCTCCTGTCCGCCGAAACCCGCGCCCGCGACGCCATCGTCCGCGCCGGCCAGAGCCTGTTCATGCGGGGCTATGTGCACGCCACCGCCGGCAACATCAGCGTTCGGCTGGACGACGGCTTCCTGATCACGCCGACCGACGCCTGCCTGGGCACGCTCGACCCGGCCCGCCTCGCCCGGCTCGATGCCCAGGGCCTGCAGATCGGGGGCGACCGAGCCAGCAAGACCATCGTGCTGCACCGGCGCATCTACCAGGCCACCGCCGATGCCGGCCGGGCCGCCGGCTGCGTGATCCACACCCACAGCCGGGCGCTGGTGGCCGCCTCCATCCGGGCCGACAGCCGCGCTGGCGGTGCCCTGCCGGCCGATGCCGAGCTGCTGCCCGCCATCACGCCGTACTTCGTGATGAAGGTCGGCCGCGTGCCGCATGTGGCCTACCATCGCCCCGGCGATCCGGCCGCCGCCGACCGGGTGGCGCTGACCATTGCCCGCCACGCCGCGCAGGGTCGCCTGCTGAGGGCGGTGATGCTGGCCCGACTGGGCCCGAACGTCTGGCACGACACACCGGCCGCCGCCATGGCCGTGCTGGAAGAACTGGAAGAAACCGCCCTGCTGTTCAACCAGCTGGGTCAGGACAACGCCGTCCCGCTGAGCGAGGACCACATTGAAGAACTGCGCCAGCACTTTGGCGCCCACTGGTGACCGACCCATGCCCCGCTTTGCCGCCAACCTCTCCATGCTCTACAACGAGCTGCCCTTCCTGGACCGCTTCAAGGCCGCCGCCGACGACGGCTTCCAGGCGGTGGAATACCTGTTCCCCTACGCATTCGAAGCCGGCGAACTGGCTGCCCGCCTCAAGGCCCATGGCCTGCAGCAGGTGCTGTTCAATGCCCCGCCCGGTGACTGGGACGCCGGCGAACGCGGCCTGGCCTGCCTGCCCGGTCGGGAGGTGGAATTTGCCGAGGGCATCGAACGTGCGCTGGTCTATGCACAGGCCCTGAGCTGCCCGCGGGTGCATGTGATGGCCGGTCTGGTCCCGCCGGACGCATCGCCCGAAGCCGCCCGCACCACCTACGTCTACAACCTGCGCCAGGCCGCACGGCTGGCCGGCAGCGTGGGGGTGAACCTGCTGATCGAGCCCATCAACCCGCGCGACATGCCCGGATTCTTCCTGAGCCGGCAGGACCAGGCCCATGCGCTGGTGGCCGAGATCGGCGAGCCCAATGTCCAGGTGCAGATGGACCTGTACCACGCCCAGATCGTCGAGGGCGATCTGGCCATGAAGATCCGCCAGTACCTGCCCACCGGCCGCGTCGGCCACATCCAGATCGCGGGGGTGCCGGAGCGGCACGAGCCCGACGTGGGCGAGCTCCACCATCCCTACCTGTTCGCCCTGCTGGACGACCTCGGCTATGGGGGCTGGATCGGCTGCGAATACCGGCCCCGGCGTGGCGCGGTGCCCGGTGGCACCAGCGACGGACTGGGCTGGATCAGACCCTGGCTTCCGAAGCGCTGACCCCGGGCGCACCGTCCTCGGGGCCACTGGCCGCCAGCAGCTGCTCCAGCCGCTCCAGGCGGTGGCGGTGGGGCGTGGTGATGGCATAGAAGTGCTCTTCCAGCCGGGTGGACTGCCCCACCCGCACCAGCACCCCGTTGCGCAGTTCGTCCTGCACCACCACCTCGGGCAGCACGGTGAGCCAGCCGCTGTCGCGCGCGATCAGACGCAGCATGGCCATGTCGTCCACCTCGGCGCGCAGGCGCGGCCGCACATCGGCCGCCAGGCACAAGGCATCGAACTGGGCCCGCAAGGCATGACGCGGTCCGGGCAGCGCCACCTCCAGGCCGTCGAGATCGTCCGGCAGGCGCAGGCTGCGGCCTGACCAGGCGGCTGCCGGCCCCACCAGCGAGATCGCCTGGCTGCCCAGGAAGCGGCAGTGCACCGGCCGGTCCGGGTTGGTGGACACCGGCTCGTTGGCCAGCACCACATCGAGCTGGTGGCGGGCCAGCCGGTCCAGCAGGTCTTCGAGCAGGCCGGATTCGAGCGTCAGCACCACGCCCGGGTCGGCCAGCAGCGGCCGGATCCATTGCTGCTGGTAGTTGCGCGACAGGGTGGCCACGCTGCCCACGCGCAGGCGGGTCATGCCCTCCACCCGGCCCTGCAGCCGGCCCAGCATTTCCTGGCCGAGTCCGAAGATGTTCTCGGCGTACGACAGCACCATCTGCCCGGTGGCGGTCAGCACCAGACGCCGCCCCTGGCGCTCGAACAGCGCCTCGCCCAGCCGCTCTTCCAGCTGGCGGATCTGCGCCGACAGGGCCGACTGGGACACGTGCATCTCCTGCGCAGCCCGGGTCAGGTGGCCGATCTTGGCCACCCGCCAGAAATAGAACAGGTGGTGAAAGTTGAACTGGTCGAGCTTCATTGTTCTTTATTACCGAATGGTAGGTTCTGAAGAATGAATTTTACAGAATGAAATCGGGCCGGCAACATGCCTGCCATTCCGCAACACGCAGGCCCTGCCCGCCACAGGACCCCGACATGAACCCCACCGACACCCTGCTCACCACCTTCATGCCCGCCGTGGCCGTGGCGCCAGCGCTGCTCATGCTGCTGGCCATGCTGCTGCCGATGCGCCAGCGCAGCGGCGATCCGCTCACCCCGCACACCGGCTGGACCCTGCTGCGCCGCCTGGGCCTGCTGGCGGTGGCCTTCAGCGCGGTGCCGGTGGTGCTGCAGGTGGCCGGCCTGGCCCGGCCGGAACACACCGAAGCCCTGTCGCCCTGGCTGGCCAGCACGCCCTGGGCAGCCTGGATGGCGCTGCTGGTTCAATGGCTCGGCACCGTGATCGCCGCTTTCTCGGCCCGCTACCTCCAGGGCGAGCGCCGGCAGGGCCGCTATGTGAGTGCGCTGGCAGGGGTGCTGGCCTCGGTCCATACCTTGCTGCTGGCCGACCACTGGTGGGTGCTGATCGCTGCCTGGGCGCTGGTCGGAATGGCGCTGCAGCAGCTGCTGGTGTTCTACCCGGAGAGGCCGTTCGCCCTGCTGGCCGCCCACAAGAAGCGGCTGGCCGACCGCCTGGCCGACCTGCTGCTGCTGCTGGCCGCCGGCCTGGCCTGGTCCGCCGTGGGCAGCGGTCACCTGCCCGACCTGTGGGCCCATCTGGCGCAGCACGGCGCCGGTCCGGCCCTGCAGGCCAGTGCCGTGTGTCTGGCACTGGCGGTGGTGCTGCGAACCGCCCTGCTGCCGGTGCACGGCTGGCTGATCCAGGTCATGGAGGCGCCCACCCCGGTGTCGGCCCTGCTGCACGCCGGCGTGGTCAACCTGGGTGGCTTCGTGCTGATCCGCTTCTCGCCGCTGCTGGATGCCGCACCGCTGGCCCGCTGGCTGCTGGTGGCCGTGGGTCTGACCACCGCGCTGCTGGCCGGGCTGGTGATGCTCACCCGCATCAGCGTGAAGGTGCGGCTGGCCTGGTCGACCGTGGCCCAGATGGGGTTCATGGTGATGGAATGCGGCCTGGGTCTGTACACGCTGGCCGCCCTGCACCTGCTGGGCCACTCGCTGTACAAGGCGCATGCCTTCCTGTCGGCCTCCAGCGTGGTGCGCGACGCCCGGCTGCAGCGCCTGAACATGCCGCACGAAGGCGTGCACGGCTGGAGCCTGCTGGTGGCACCGGTGCTGGCGGTGGCGGTGCTGGCGGGCGTGCTGGGCTCGATCGGTCAGCTGGCTCCGCTGGTGTCCGGCGGTGCCGCCGTGCCGGCGGCCTGGCCCTGGTGGTGGAGCGGCGTGCTGGCGCTGGCCTGGGCACCGCTGCTGTGGCTGCCCCGGGTGACCCTGAACGGCCCGCAGGCCTCCGCCGGCATCTGGCGGCTGGCTGCTGGCGTGCTGTCCATCGCCGGCCTGTCGGCCCTGGCCTTCCTCGCCCACCTGCTGCCGCTGGGCACCTACGACCGGCCTGACGCCGTGCTGGGCCTGGTGGCGCTGCTTGGCATGGGCCTGATGTACCTGGCGCTGGCCGGGCTGCAATGGCGCGCCCGGTGGCTGGAAGGCTGGCGCCGCTGGAGTTACGCCGGTTTTTACATCGACGAGTTCTACACCCGGCTCACCCTGCGCCTGTGGCCGACCGACTGGGCCCCGCCACGGTCCGGCCCGCTGGTGCCCGCCGGCAGCGGCAGCGACCTGCGCTGACCCCTCCGCCCCTCCCTGTTCCCCGTTCCCCGTTCCCTCCCCTTCACCGGAGTCATTTCATGGACGTCATCGACACCCCCGCACGGCCGCAGGACGCAGCCGGCCTGTCGGCCCCGGACCAAGCCCTGATCGACCAGGCCTGCGACCGCGCCTGCGCGGCCATCGCGCCGGCCTGGCCGCTCGACCGCTCGATTGCCGTCAATCCGCACTGGGGTCGGGTGGAGCGCCCGCTGCTGGAGGTCGCCGCCCGCATGGCGGTGCTCGGCGGTATCCGCGTGCTGCCGCCCCGGCGCCATCTGCGGCAGGTCTGGCAGGAAGGCCGCGTGAGCGAAGCCGACCTGCAGATCGCCATCGACGAGCTGGGGCCTGATGCCGCCCGGCTCTCCGTGGCCGACTGCCTCGATGCGCTGGACGCCGACACCCTGCCGCCGCAGTTGCCCCTGCTGATCGACGTGCTGGACGACGACCCGCGCCGCCACACCCGCCTGGCCTGGCGTCAAGCCATCACCCACCAGGTCAGCCAGACCTGTGCCGCCTTCTTCGACCGCCAGCAGGCCGACTGGCACCCCGACCGTCCGCACGATCTCTACACCTTCTGGCGCGACACGCTGGTGCACGACCACGGCATCGGCGTGCTGATGGGCCTGCCCGACCTGGGACGCCGGCTCGACGGCCTGCCGGCCACCCGGGCCGACGCCGAACGCTGGGTGCTGCAGCGGCTGGGCCTGCCACCGGCCGTGTGGGCCGACTACCTGGAATCGGTGCTCCTCACCGTGAACGGCTGGGCCTCCTGGTGTGCCTACGTCGGCTGGGAAGCGCGCCTGGCCGGCGGCACCGACGGCAGCCTGCGCGACCTGCTGGCGATCCGGCTGGCCTGGGGCGCCATCCTGCTGGATGACCGCGACCATGCCGACACCCGCCGCGCGTTCGCCGCGCTGCAATCCGACTGGGGCCGGGCCACCCGGCGCCTGCAGCAGGCCCGCGAGGCGCTGCGTCCTGATCTGGTCTGGCAGCGTGCGATGGAAGTCGCCTACCAGCGCACCCTGGTCCAGCGCCTGAAGGTACCGGGCCCGGTGCCCGAGCCGCAGGCTCCGGAAGACT
>NZ_OY288120.1 GCF_958439165.1 uncultured Hydrogenophaga sp.
GGAAATAAGCCGGTCGAGCACCTGCACACCAGCCGCCCCCGGGCGGCTTTTTTTCGCCCTGAATACCTTCAGGTTCACGAGGTCGAGGGACAGTCAGTCGACTTGAGTACCGCGCGGCAGGCCATCCTGGCCGCTCATCGCAGTTGGGCGGTCAGTCGATGACGGATGTCACGGAACCTTGACGTCAATCGCTCAGCGCGCTCAAGCAGGCTCCGATAGGACAGGCACGACCACAGAAACGGGAGCCGTCATGGCACCGGACCAGGTCGAGCCACTCCGAGGAGCCCGATATGTCCCTAGTCATGAAGAGCCGCACCGCGGCCATCACTCCCCTGCTCCCCAACGGGGGCATCCCTGGCGTCACACGGCGCATGGCGCGAGACGCCGAGGTCAACCGGAAACGGGCTCGCACCGTCGCCAAGCAGCAGCAGGCTGCCGAACGGGTGGCCAGCGCATCGAGCCAGCTGTCCTCCGGCATCAACGAGGCGGCTGCAGCAGCCGAGGAGCTGAAGCGGGCGGCCGATCAGATCTCCGCCGGCGCCGAAGAAGCTTCGAGTGCCGCGCAGGAATCGCTGGCGGCCATCAACCAGGCCAGCGGCGCGATCGGACGTCAGCTGCTCGCCTGCCAGACAGCGCAGTCCAAGGCGAGCGGACTGCAGTCGATGGCACTGCGCATCAACCAGGCCGTCCAGTCCACCGTCGGCGCCGTCGGTACGGCGGCACGCCGCCAGGCAGAGTCGGTGAAGATGGTGCAGGAGCTGGAGCGCCAGGCCGCCAACATCGGCGACATCGTGAAGGCGGTGGCACGCATCGCCGATCAGACCAACCTGCTGGCCCTGAATGCGGCCATCGAGGCTGCGCGGGCCGGTGCCCATGGCAAGGGCTTTGCCGTCGTGGCCGACGAGGTCCGGACACTGGCCGAGACCAGCGAGAAGAGCGCCCGGCAGATCCAGGACCTGGTGAGCCAGATCCAGGGCGAAGTGAAGGTGATTGCCGGCGGCATCACCGAATCGGCCGACTCCATTCAGGCCGAAGTGGACAAGAGCGGCCAGATCCTGGAGCAGCTGGAGCAGATCCGCAGCGATGCCACCGAGATCGTGGCGGGTGCGGCCGAGATCGCGACCGCCGCCAGCCAGAGCAGCACCGCCGCCGAACAGGCGCTGAAAGGTTCCGAACTGGTGGCCGCCGCTGCCACCGAGCAGGCTTCCGCGTGCGCCGAAGCCACCAAGACGGTGGAAGAGCAGAGCGCAGCCCTGGCCGAATGCGAACAGAGTTCGGCCAGCCTGTCGGAAATCGCCGACGAACTCAAGAACTCGTCGGACATCGGCAAGAGCGCCGAAGAAGTCGCCTCGGCGGCCGAAGAGCTGTCTTCGGCGGTCCAGGAGATCAACCGGGCGGCCTCCCAGATCATGGTGGCCCTGGAGCAGATCCGCAAAGGCGCCCAGGCGCAGGCATCGGCGACCACCGAGTCGGCTGCCGCCGTGACGCAGATCGAGCGTGGCGCGCAGCTGGCCGAGCAGCGGGCCGCCAGCGCCAGGGAACGGGCCGCAGGCATCCGGGGATTGATGCAGGACAACCGCTCGCGCATCGACGGACTGATCAACAGCATCGGCGCGGGGGTCGAGGCGACCCGGCTGAGCCTGCAGCAGATCAAGGAACTGGAGCTGGTGAGCCGCAAGATCGACAAGATCGTCGATGCCATCACGCAGGTCAGCATCCAGACCAACATGCTCGCCGTCAACGGCAGCATCGAGGCGGCGCGGGCCGGCGAATACGGCAAGGGCTTCGTGGTCGTAGCCACGGACATCCGCAACCTGGCCCACGATTCGGCGGAGAACGCTGACCGCATCAAGGACCTGGTCAAGGGCATCCAGGACCAGATCGGCGTGGTGGGGCGTGACCTGATCGAGATCATGGCGGCCGGCCAGAGCGAGGTGGAGAAGACCCGGGTGATCTCGGTCGATCTGGCCAGCATCTCCAGCGACGTCGAAGAGCTGGAGCGCGGCAATGAACACACCATGACCGCGTCCCAGGAGATTGCCCTGGCCATGGGTCATGTGAAGGTGACGGTGGATCAGGTGTCGGCTGCTGCAGAACAGGCGGAGAAAGCGGCGGAGCAGGCCGCCGGGGCGGCACGCCAGCAAGCCCAGGGCGCCGAGGAGCTGGGCTCGGCCATCGAGGAGATTGCCTCGCTGGCCGACGAACTCCAGAGCAACTGAGCCCGCGCAGCTTCGATGAAAGGAGGTGCGTGATGCGTGCCGACAACCCATCCCAACAGCCCGAAGACGGCGACTGCCAGTTCGTCACCTTCAGCGCTGCCGGCGAACGCTTCGCCGTCCCCATGGGGCCGGTCCAGGAAATCATCCGGCTGCCGGAAGTGGCCCGGCTGCCGATGGCACCGCCCGCGCTGGAAGGCCTGGCCAACCTGCGCGGCCGGATCCTGCCCATCATCGATCTGCGCCGTGTGCTGGGCGTGCCGGTGCCGGAGTCCAGCGACGCCACGCGGGCGCTGGTGATCCACATCGGACAACCGCTGGGCTTTGTGGTCGACCATGTGGCCAGCGTGATCCATGCATCCGCCCAGCAGGTCGAATCGGCCCAGTCGCTGCGCAGCGTGGTAGATGCCGAGCTGCTGACCGGCGTGATCCGACAGCCCCGCGAGGATGGCAGCGACGACCTGCTGCTGGTGCTGGACTTCAACCGCCTGGTCCATGACCATTTCAGGACCCAGGGGCCGCGTGGCGATGCGGCGGTCCAGGCCGGTGGCGGTGCACCGACCGGTGCCGCGGACGAGGAACAGGCGGCCGACGAAGTCCGCCTGGTGAGCTTCACCGTGGACGGACAGGAATACGCGGTCGACATTGCCGACGTGCAGGAAATCGTCCAGATGCCGTCCCGGGTCACGACGCTGCACAACGTGCCGCCCCATGTGCTGGGCCTGATGTCGCTGCGCCGCCGGCTGCTGCCCCTGGTCAGTCTGCGCGCCCTGTTCGGGCTGACCCCGGTGGCGGCTGACGAGCAGCAGCGGATCGTGGTGGTCGGCCGGGGCGATACCCAGATCGGCCTGGTCACCGATACGGTCAAGGAGGTGCTGGGCGTGCCCAGGAACCTCACCGAAGGTGTACCGCCCCTGCTGTCCCGCACCGGCGATCTCGGCGAGTTCTCCGCCATCTGCCGGCTGGAGGGCGGACGCCGCCTGGTGTCGGTGATCGATGCCGAACGTCTGCTGGGACTCCCCGCCATCCAGGCCGCCTGCCAGGCGATCGACGCAGCCGGCCACCTTCACGAAGAAGCGTCAGACGAGGACCCGACCATGCATGAAAGCGCCAAGGCTGCGGCCGACCAGGACCTGCAGATGGTGATATTCCGCCTGGGCGCCGAAGAGTTCGGTGTTCCGATCATGAGCGTGCAGGAGATCGTGCGCGTGCCGGAAGTGCTGACCCGGGTTCCCCAGACACCGGCCTTCGTCGAGGGAGTGATGAACCTGCGCGGCATGGTGCTGCCGGTGGTGGATCAACGCCGACGCCTGGCCATGGAGCCGATCGAGCGCAACGACCGGCAGCGGATCATGGTCTACACCTTCGGCGGCATGCGTACCGGTTTCATCGTCGATTCGGTGGCCGAGGTGATGAAGATCGAAGGCGCCCATGTGGAACAGGCGCCCGACCTCGGCGAAGCCCAGAGGCTCCTGTTCTCCCGGGTGGCCAAGATCGATGGCGGCAAGCGTCTGGTCATGCTGATCGACCCCGACCGCCTGCTGGACCACCGCGACCGCAGCCAGCTGGCGCTGCAGCACGCCTGAAGGATCGGTCATGAAGGTGCTGGTGGTCGATGACTCTGCGCTGATGCGCCGCCTGCTCGGTTCGGTGATGAGCGAGGCCGGCTGGCAGGTCCGGTTTTCACACCACGGCGTCGAGGCCCTGGAGATGGCCACCGACTGGCAGCCCGACGTGGTGACCATGGACATCAACATGCCCCAGATGGACGGCCTGACCGCGTTGTCCATGCTGATGCAGGTCCGACCGACACCGGTGGTGATGGTGTCCTCCCTGACCGAACAGGGTGCGCAGGCCACGCTGGAGGCGCTGGCCCTCGGCGCGGTGGACTTCATTGCCAAGCCGGGCGGGACGATCTCGCTGAACATCGATCAGATCGCTCCTCTGCTGATCGAGAAAGTCCGCACGGCGGCACGTGCCCGCATTCCGGCCAACCGTCACGCCACCACCGCCAGGACACCGCGGGCCGGCATGCAGCCGCCACCCGCTGCCGAGACAGCTGCAACCCGCCACGCGCCCCGCAAGGTCCCCACGGCAGCGGCCGAAGGTCTGGTGATCATCGGCGTCTCCACCGGCGGACCCCGCACGCTCGAGGACATCCTGCCGCAGCTGCCGGCGAACTTTCCCTGGCCGGTCCTGGTGGCCCAGCACATGCCGGTGAATTTCACCGACGCACTGGCGCGCCGGATGGACAGCATGTGCGCCCTTCGGGTGCGGGAGTGCAGTTCGACGATGCCGCTGGAGCCGGGCCAGATCGTGATCGGCCGCGGTGGCACCGACATGGTGGTGCAGCGCAAGCTGGGGCGGCTGGTGGCGCAGCCACGGCAGGAGTCGGCCGAACATCCCTGGCACCCCTCGGTGGACGTGCTCATGACCAGCGCCATGCAGGTGCTGGATCCGGCCGCCCTGATCGGCGTGCTGCTGACCGGCATGGGCAACGACGGTGCCGAGAGCTTCTCGCGACTGATGCAGCAGGGCGGCCACACGGTCGCGGAGTCGCGGGAATCGGCCGTCGTCTTCGGCATGCCCCAGGAACTGATCCGCCGGGGAGGCGCCAGCATGGTCCTGCCCAGCCATTCCATTGCGGGCCAGCTGCGCGACTGGCTCTCCGCTGCACCGTCGATCCGATGAACCCGAGGACACAGAGATGGGACTGAAACGAACCGGACCGGCACCCGATGCAACAGCGCCGCCCCAGCGTCCGATGCAGGCCGTGCGACAGCCGGCGGAGCTCGGCGCGGGCACGGCCGCAGAACGGCGGGAAGCGGCCCGCGAACTGAGCCGTCGTCCGGACACGTCCGACGCCATCGGCGCCCAGCTGCTGACCGAGCCGGACGCATCGGTCCGCGAAGCCCTGTTCACCGGCCTGCGCCACCAGGCCAGTGCCGGGGCAGCAGCGGCCCTGATCGGCCTGCTGAGCAGCGAAGATGCCGGCCTGCGCAACGGAGCCATCGAAGCCCTGTCGGCCATGCCGGAAGCGGTGGCACCGCGCATGAAGGCCTTGCTTCGCGACACGGACCCGGACGTGCGTATCTTTGCCGTCAACCTGCTGGTCGAGCTGCAGCACCCCGATCTGGTGGTCTGGCTGGTGGACGCCCTGGCACAGGAAACCCAGGTCAATGTGGTGGCCGCAGCGATCGATGTGCTGGCCGAGGTGGGAGGCCCGGAACAGCACCCGCTGCTGCGGGGTCTGGCCGCGCGCTTCCCGGACGATCCCTTCATCGGCTTTGCGGTCGACATGGCATTGAGCCGATCGGAGGCTGCATGAAGGCCGCAGCCACGGCACGCGAGATCGATCCCGTCATCACCGATGCGGATTTTCTGAAGTTCCGCGATTTCTTCTACCGCAAGACCGGCATCCATTTCGATGAAGGCAAGCGCTACTTCGTCGACAAGCGCCTGATGGAACGGGTGCAGGCGACCGGCGCCGACAGCTTCCGGAGCTACTTCCTGGCTCTGCGCTTCGACCGCTCCAGCGACGAGCTGCAGGCCCTGGTCAATTCGATGACGGTCAACGAGACCTACTTCTTCCGCGAGGCCTACCAGTTCGACTGCATGGTCAACAGCCTGCTCGACGAGGTGGTGCGCCGCAAGGCACCGGGCGAGCGCATCCGCATCTG
This sequence comes from uncultured Hydrogenophaga sp., assembly GCF_958439165.1. Lineage (GTDB taxonomy): Bacteria > Pseudomonadota > Gammaproteobacteria > Burkholderiales > Burkholderiaceae_C > Hydrogenophaga. The sequence continues at coordinate 5,897 of NZ_OY288120.1, forward strand.
GTCGATACCCTCCTCCACCGGTGAAGAGCCGTACTCCATCGCGATCTACCTGCTGGAACGCTGGCCCCAGATCGATCTGCACGAGGTGGAAATACTGTCTTCGGACATCGACACCCGGGTGCTGGCAGCCGCGCAGCAGGGCGTGTACAGCGCGCGTTCGGTGGCCCAGCTGCCGCGCGCTTACCTGGAGAAGTACTTCAGCCCCATGCCGCAGGGCGAGTGGCGCATCTCGCGGGATCTGGTCGATGCGGTGGAGTTCTCGCAGGTGAACCTGAGCGACCCCAAGGACACCCGCCGGTTCCGCCAGATCGACCTCATCTTCTGCCGCAACCTGCTGATCTATTTCGACGACCTGTCCAGGCGGCTGGCGGTCGAGGCCATGTTCGATGCACTCAACCCCGGCGGTTTCATCTGCCTGGGGCACTCGGAATCGATGAGCCGCATCAGTTCGCTGTTTCAGATCCGGCGGTTCAGCGACGCCATGGTGTACCAGAAACCCCAGGACGGAGATCGCCCATGAAGACGGCTCGAATACTCGTGGTGGACGACGCAGCCACGGTCCGCATGTACCACCGCAAGATGCTCGGAGACCTGGGCTGGCTGACCGACGAAGCCGTCAATGGCGTGGAGGCACTGGAGAAGATCCTGACCCAGGCGGCCGACGAACCGTTCGACCTGTTCGTGGTCGACGTGAACATGCCCAAGATGGACGGCTACTCCCTGCTGCGCGAGCTGCGACGCCTGCCGCAGATTCCACCCGCACCGGTGCTGATGGTGTCGACCGAAGCCCAGCTGCATGACGCCATGGCCGCCTACGACGCTGGCGCCAACGCCTACCTGGTGAAGCCGGCCCGCCCCCCGGAGCTGGCCATCACCGCGGCGCTGCTGCTGGGCGATCTGCCGACCGCCCGCCGGGCCGCCGGACTCCCGGTGCTGCAGGGAGACCCGTCATGAACGCACAGGATCTGATCGGACAGTTCGTGCAGGAGGCCCGGGAATGCCTGGAGCGCATCGGCCAGCGCCTGCTGATGGTCGAGCGCGATCCGGCCAACCGGGAGCTGCTCAACGACCTGTTCCGCGAGGTGCACACCCTCAAGGGGAACTGCGGGCTGTTCGACTTCGCCGCGCTGGAGCATCTGGTTCACGCCGGCGAAGATGTGCTCGACGGCGTCCGCAGCGGGCGGTTCGGCTACAGCCCGGAACTGGCCGACGTGCTGCTGGACGCCATGGACCACACCGCAGCCATGGTCGAACAGATCGCCTGTTCCGGGCAGCTGGACGGAGACGATGCCGAGTCGGACCGGCTGGCCCGTGCGCTGCGCCGTCTGCTGCCGGACACGAAGGAAGGTCAGCCGCATGACGGCACAGGGTCCGCTGCGGACGCGGCAGGCATGGCCGCACCGCCCTGGCTGGTGCCGCTGCCCCCGGAGCAGCGCCCCGCGGGTGCCGTTGCCGTGACCTACACCCCCGAGGCGGAGTGCTACTTCAAGGGCGAAGACCCCTGGCGGCTGGTCCGACAGGCACCGGGGCTGTGTCATCTGGGTGTGCAGAAGCCGGCCGAATGGGAACAGAAGCCCGAAGCGTTCGACTGCTATCGGCACCGGCTCGTCTTCGAGCTGGTCTGCAGCGCACCCATCGATGCGGTGCGGGCGCACTTCCGTTATGTGAACGAGCAGGTCCGCTGCCATGTCATTGCCGGCTCGCCCCCGCTGCCGGCACCTGCCGCGGCGACGCCCGCCCGACCGGCCACCGAACCCTCGGAGCTGCTGCGCCTGCATGCCCACCGGCTGTGGACCGCCCAGCGCGAGCTGCTGTCGCGCCCCGGGATCACGCCGGCCAGCGTTGCCGCTGCGCGCCAGGTGCTGACCAACCTGGTGCAGGCGCTGGGGGGCGGCGCGGAGCTGCAGAGCGCCCTGGCGGCCCTTCCGCCCGGAGTGGCTCCGCTGGCGGCCTGGGCCTCCCGCCATGAGCCGGAAGACACGGACGAAGGTCAGACCGGACAGGGGGACACAAGTCAGGCTGGAGCACGGCGGGCGGGCCCTGCGGCTTCTCCGGGTGCTGCCGGGGACGACGCCGGAACAGGTGAGCGCAACCCTCGCACGCTGAAGGTGTCGCAGGACAAGATCGACCGGCTGATGGACCTGATCGGCGAGATGGTGGTGGCCAAGAACGCCCTGCCCTACCTCGCGGCCCGCGCCGAGACCCAGTTCGGCCAGCGCGAGCTGGCGCGCGAGATCAAGACGCAGTATTCGGTCATCAACCGCATTGCAGAGGACATGCAGCACGCGGTCCTGCAGGTCCGCATGCTCCCGGTGGGCACGGTCTTCCAGCGGTTCGGCCGGCTGGTCCGCGACATTTCTCGCAAGCTGGGGAAAGAGGTGGAACTGGTCCTGGAGGGCGAGGACACGGAAGCCGACAAGAACGTCATCGAAAGCCTCGCCGATCCGCTCATCCACATCCTGCGCAACAGCCTGGACCACGGCATCGAGCTGCCGGAGGTCCGGCGGGCAGCGGGCAAGCCGGCCACCGGCACCCTGCGGGTCACCGCCCGCCAGGAGGGTGACCGCGTCGTTCTGGAAATGGCGGACGACGGCGCCGGCATCGACACCGGCCGGGTCAAGGCCAAGGCGGTGGAACGCGGGCTCATCCCGGCAGAGCGGGCCGATGCGCTGGGCGACGCCGAAGCGGTGCAGCTGGTGTTCCTGCCGGGCTTCTCGACGGCCGAGTCGATCTCCGATCTCTCGGGACGCGGGGTCGGCATGGACGTGGTGCGGACCGCGGTGGAGCGGGTCAACGGCACCGTGGACCTCAGCAGCACGCCAGGGGCAGGCACCACCATACGGCTGTCGCTGCCGCTGTCGATGGCGGTCACCCACGTGATGATGATCGAGAGCGCCGGCAAGCGCTTCGGTGTGCCCATGGACCTGATCGTGGAGACCGTGCGCGTGTCGGTCGAGGACATCCACCGCTTCAAGCAGGCCCAGACGGTGGTGCTGCGCGGCCGCATCGTGCCGCTGCGCTCGCTCAATGCGGTGCTGGGACTGCCGGAGCCACAACGCATCAACAACGATGGCGAGCATGCCGTGCTGGTGGTCCGCCTGGGTGGCGAAACCATCGGACTGATCGTCGACGACTTCGACGGCACCAGCGACATCATCCTCAAGCCGCTGGAGGGTGTGCTGGCCGGCCTGACCGGATTCGCCGGCACCGCCCTGATGGGTGACGGCAGCGTGCTCATGATCCTCAATCCCCGGGAGCTGGTCTGATGGGTATCCGTTACACGAAAACCTGCGCGGTCATCGAAGGCGATGTCCCCGCCGACGATGCGGAGGCCCTCTCCGCCTGGGTTCAGGGTCAGGGCCGGCCGACGGTCTGCCTGAAGCAGGCCGGTCATCTGCACTGTGCCGTGCTGCAGGTGCTGCTGGCCTGGCAGCCCCGCCTGCGCAGCGAGCCGCCCGACCCCTGGCTGCGCCGGGTCATGGGGCTTTCCGACATTCCTCAATCTGCTGGAGCACACCGATGAGCAAGACGATCCTGCTGGTCGACGACTCGGCCACCATGCTGATGAGCCTGAAGAACACGCTCGAGATGAGCGGCTTCAAGGTCCAGACGGCAGCCGACGGTCAGATCGCCATGGACCATGTGGAGGCCGGGCTGAAGCCCGATCTGATCATCACCGACATCAACATGCCGCGCATGGACGGGCTGGCGCTGATCGCAGCGGTGCGACCCCGCCTGCGGTTCGTTCCGATCCTGGCCCTGACCACCGAGAGTCAGGCCCAGAAACGCGAAGAAGCCAAGCGCAGCGGCGCCACCGGCTGGCTGGTCAAGCCGGTGGGCGGCAACGACCTGCTGCAAGTCATCCGGCAGGTCCTGCCGGGCACCTGAGGGCCGCTGCATGTTGAATCTTTCCCCTTCCCGCCCCTGGGGCCGGAACACCGGCAACTGGCCGGCGCTGATGATCGGACTGGCCATCCTGCTGCTGATGCTGGAGCCCACCCCCATGGAGCTGCACGACGCGGTGACGCTGCTGGCCGGTCTGCTGGCGGGCACAGGCCTGGGTCTGCTGCTGGCGGGGCGACCACGGCAGCAGCACCGGCGCGAACCGTCGGACACCACCCAGGCGGTGGCGCAGGACATCCTGACGCTGCGGCAGGCCTTCGGTGTGCTCAGCCAGCAGGTCAGGGCCACGATCCAGACATCGGAGTCGGCGGTGATGTCCATGATGGAAAGGCTGGACCGCGTCCACCGCGAGGCACGGGAGTTGCGCAACCGGGTGGGCAGTGCCGTGAGTCATTCGCACCAGCTTTCCGAAGACTCGGTCCGGGAAGCACGGGATCAGGCCGACACGCTCGACCAGCTGGCCCAGCACCAGCAGCGCTCCGACATCGCGCAGCGGCAGCACCATGCCCGCGTCGAGGCGGTGGCGGTGCAGGTCCGGCGGCTGACACCGCTGGCCGAACTCATCAGCGACATTGCCCGCCAGACCAACCTGATCTCCATCAATGCATCGATCGAGGCGGCACGCGCCGGGCACGAAGGTGCCGGATTCAAGGTGGTGGCCGCCGAGGTCCGGCGCCTGTCGAGCCAGACCGCGGAAGCGGCCCGGGAGATCAGCGCCGGCATCGCAGCCGCGGGCGAAGCCATCCAGCACCACGCCGGTGACGCCCAGGCCTTGTGCGGCGAGTCATCGGGAGACCGGCTGGACGCCATTGCGCGCCATGTCCGCGTCAGCCACGAGCGCCTGTCCGAGGTCGTGCCTTACCTGGGACACCTGACCGAGGACATGGACGCCGGCATGGCCCGGGTCACGCAGGACATCGTCGACACGCTGGGCGACATGCAGTTCCAGGACATCAACCGACAGCTGCTGGAACAGATCGATGACGCCATGGGCAGCCTGTCGCAGCACTTCTCGCAGGTCTACCGCCTGCTGGACGAGGAGGCACCGCCACCACCCGTGCTGCTGGAAGAGCTGCTGGCCCGCTGGACCGACAACTACGTCATGCATTCCCAGCGGCTGGCCCACGCCATGGCCATGTCCGGCAACGACGGGACACCGGACGCCACCGAGCCCTCGGCCGATGCGTCGGGCAGGGACGCACCGGGGAGCGAAGCTTCGGACGGCTCGCCCCGGCTGGCCCTGGCCGGAGCGAGCGGCCCGCGCATAGAACTGTTCTGAAGAAGGTCTGCGCAGGCGGTGCACAATCCCGCGGTCAACCGCTGCCAGGGCCGGCCTGGCCGGCAGCGGCTCACCCCTGGAGACATGCCATGACACCCGCCGAACAAGCCCTGCGCGACGCCGCGCTCGAATACCACCGCTCGCCCCGCCACGGCAAGATCTCGGTCACGCCGACCAAGCCGCTGTCCAACCAGCGCGACCTGTCGCTGGCGTATTCCCCCGGGGTGGCCTATCCCTGCCTGGCCATCGAGGCCGACCCCACCCTGGCGGCCGACTACACCAGCCGCGGCAACCTGGTCGGCGTGGTCACCAACGGCACCGCCGTGCTGGGCCTGGGCGACATCGGCCCGCTGGCCAGCAAGCCGGTGATGGAGGGCAAGGGCTGCCTGTTCAAGAAGTTCGCGGGCATCGACGTGTTCGACATCGAGCTGGCCGAAAAGGACCCGGACAAGCTGATCGAGATCATTGCTGCGCTCGAACCCACGCTGGGCGGCATCAACCTGGAAGACATCAAGGCGCCGGAGTGCTTCTACATCGAGAAGAAGCTGCGCGAGCGCATGAACATCCCGGTGTTCCACGACGACCAGCACGGCACCGCCATCATCAGCGCCGCCGCCCTGCTCAACGGCCTGGAACTGGTGGGCAAGCCCATCGGCGAAGTGACGCTGGCCGTCTCCGGTGCCGGTGCCGCCGCCATCGCCTGCCTGGACGTGATGGTGGGCCTGGGGGTGAGCCGCGACCGCATCTTCGTGTGCGACTCCAAGGGCGTCATCTACCAGGGCCGCCCGGGCGGACTGGACGAGTCCAAGCAGCGCTATGCGCAGACCACCGACAAGCGCACCCTGGCCGACGCGGTGAACGGTGCCGACGTGTTCCTGGGCTGCTCCGCCCCCGGCGTGCTGACCGCCGAGATGGTCAAGACCATGGCGCGCCAGCCCATCATCCTGGCGCTGGCCAACCCGGAGCCGGAGATCCGCCCGGAACTGGCCAAGGCGGTGCGGCCGGACTGCATCATCGCCACCGGCCGCAGCGACTACCCGAACCAGGTCAACAACGTCCTGTGCTTCCCCTACATCTTCCGGGGCGCGCTGGACTGCGGCGCCACCCGCATCACCGAGGCCATGAAGCTGGCCTGCGTCCGCCAGATCGCCGATCTGGTGAAGAGCGAGACCAGCGAGGAAGTGGCCAGCGCCTACGCCGGCCAGGACCTGAGCTTCGGTCCCGAATACCTGATCCCCAAGCCGTTCGACTCGCGCCTGATCCTGCGCATTGCGCCGGCCGTGGCGCAGGCCGCCGCCGAATCCGGCGTGGCCACGCGGCCCATCACCGACATGGACGCCTACCGCCAGCAGCTCGGTCGCTTCGTGTACCAGACCGGCATCCTGATGCAGCCGGTGTTCAACGCCGCCAAGGCGGTGCCGGCCGACCGCAAACGCGTGGCCTATGCCGACGGTGAGGACGAGCGCGCGCTGCGCGCAGCGCAGCTGGCCATCGACGACCAGCTGGCCCGGCCGATCCTGATCGGCCGCCCGGCCGTGATCGCCGCCCGCATCGAGAAGGCCGGCCTGCGCATGCGCCTGGGTGTGGACGTGGAGAACGTGAACCCCGAGGACGACCCGCGCTTCCGCCAGTACTGGGAGCACTACCACCAGCTCATGAAACGCCAGGGCGCCACGCCCGAGGTGGCCAAGGCCGCCGTGCGCCGCTCCAACACCATCATCGGCTCGCTGATGCTGTCGCTGGGCGATGCCGACGCCCTCATCTGCGGCCTGGTCGGCAACTACATGACGCACCTCGAGCGCATCGACAGCATCCTGGGCAAGGCGCAGGGCGTGGCCGAGTACGCCGCCGTGAACGCACTCATGACCGACCGCGGCCCGGTGTTCGTGACCGACACCTACGTCAACGAAGACCCCAGCGCCGAAGAACTGGCCGAGATCGCCTGGATGGCCGCGCAGGAGGTGCAGCGCTTCGGCCTGCCGCCCAAGGTGGCCTTCCTGTCGCACTCCAGCTACGGCTCCAGCAAGCGCGCCTCGGCCCGCAAGATGGCCCGTGCCCGCGACCTGTTCGTGGCCGCCCACCCCGAGATCGAGTGCGACGGTGAACTGCACGGCGACGCCGCGCTGCAGCCCGAGGTGCGCGAGGCCTACCTGGCCGACGGCACCCTCACCGGCTCGGCCAACCTGCTGGTCTGCCCCAACCTGGATGCGGCCAACATCCTCTACAACGTGCTCAAGACCACCACCAGCGGCGGCGTGACCGTGGGCCCGATCCTGATGGGCGCGGCGCGTACGGTGCACATCCTGACGCCGGCCGCCACGGTGCGCCGCGTGCTCAACATGACTGCACTGGCCGCTGCCGGCCGGCACTTCTGAACTGTCCACCGGACTGACGCCGCGCATGCCCTGGCAGGCCCGCCTCGACCTCGACTACACCCTCCAGCAGGGCCGCACCGTGCTGCAGCACGCGCACAGCGGTCCGCTGCGGGTGCTCAAGAGCCTGTACCCGGAAGGTGACGCCATCTGCCACAACGTCCTGGTGCACCCGCCGGCCGGTCTGGTGGGCGGCGACACGCTGGACATCGCGGTGACGGTGCAGCCCGGCGCCCATGCCCTGCTGTCCACCCCCGGCGCCACCCGCTTCTACCGCAGCGAGGCCGGGCTGGCCGCGCAGCGGGTGCGGCTGGACCTGCAGCCCGGCTCGCGGCTGGAGTGGGTGCCGCTGGAAACCCTGGCCTACCCGGGCTGCGACGCGCTGAACCAGGTCGACATGTCGCTGCAGGGCGATGCCGAGCTGATCGGCTGGGACGTGTGTGCGCTGGGCCTGCCGGCCGCCGGCCAGGCCTTCGACCACGGGCGCATCGCCCAGAAGCTGTCGGTTCAGGGTCTGTGGCTGGAGCAGTCCCTCATCGATGCCGCCGACACCCGGCTGCTGAACAGCCCGGTGGGGCTGGACGGCCAGCGTTGCCTGGGCAGCCTGTGGCTGGCCAGCGGGCAGCCGCTGGGCCGCGGACGCATCGAGTCCCTGCTGGAAGCGGCCCGCACGGTGCTGCCCGACAGCGGCCCGGTGCGGGTCGCCGCCACCTCGCCCAACCCGCACATGGTGGTGGTGCGGGCCACGGCTGCCCTGGTCGAGCCGCTGATGACGGTCTTCCAGGCGGTCTGGGCACCCTGGCGGGCGGCCGCCTGGGGGCTGACCACCGAAGCGCCCCGCATCTGGCGCATCTAAGCCCGGAATTCCCGGGTCGGCGGCCCTCTTTTCCGGCCATGCAGGCCTGGCGCGGCCACCCAGAATGCAGTCTGGCCCTGCTGCATCTGCGGCCGGGCCTCCACTCCGCATGTTCATCCAGCCTGCCGCCCCCCTTCCGCTGCACGAAGCCAGCGCCCTGGTCATCGAGGGTAACCCCCAGTCGCGCTCGATCCTGGTGGCCCAGCTGCGCGAGCTCGGTCTGGGCCAGGTGGTGCAGTGCTCGCGGCTGCATGATGCCCGGCGCAGGCTGGAAGCCGCCCGCTTCGACGTGGTGGTGTGCGAACAGGAATTCGACCGCGACAGCGGCTCCGGCCAGGAGCTGCTGGACGACCTGCGGCGCAACCAGGTGCTGCCCTTCTACACGGTGTTCATCATGCTGACCGCCGAGGCCACCTACAGCAAGGTGGCCGAAGCCGCCGAGTCGGCGCTGGACGCCTACCTGCTCAAGCCGCACACCGCCGCGCGGCTGCATGAACGGATCCTGCAGGCCCGGCAGCGCAAGCGGGCACTGCAGGACATCTTCACCGCCATCGACCGGCAGGACTTCGACACCGCCTCGCAGCTGTGCCTGCAGCGCTTCGAGTCGCGCCAGCCGTACTGGCTGTACGCGGCACGCATCGGCGCCGAGCTGATGCTGCGCAGCGGGGAAATCGATGATGCCCGCCAGCTCTACGAGGCGGTCATCGAGGCCAAGACCCTGCCCTGGGCCCGCCTGGGCGTGGCCCGCGCGCAGATCGAGGGCGGGCAGCCGGCCCGCGCCCTGAGCACGCTGCAATCCCTCATCAGCGACGACGACGGCTATGCCGACGCCTACGACGTGATGGGCCGCGCCCAGTTCGAGCTGGGTCAGCTGGAAAACGCGCTGTCCACCTTCGAGATGGCCACCCGGCTCACGCCGTCTTCCATCACCCGCCTGCTCAAGCACGGCACGCTGGCCTTCTACGCCGGCGACCGTGGCGTGGGCCTGGAGAAACTCGACCGTGCCACCCGCGCCGGCCTGGACAGCAAGCTGTTCGACCCGCAGGCACTGGTGCTGCTGGCCTTTGCCCGGCTGGACAACAACGACCACCGTGGCCTGCTTTCGTGCGTCGAGCACATGACCCGCCTGCGCGACCGGGCCTTCGAGCCGGAACGCCCTCAGGCCCTGCTGGAGGTCGTGACCGCCCTGAACGCGCTGCACAACAAGCAGCCGCAGGTGGCGGTCGACACGGTCAAGCGCCTGTCGGCCATGATCACCGACCCGGCCTTCGACTTCGAGGCCGCCTGCAACCTGCTGGGTCTGATGGCCCGGCTGCACAAGGCGGGCTCACCGCCACCGGACGCCGAGACCGTGGTGGAAGCCCTGGCCCTGCGCTTCGGCACCGGCCGCTCGCTCAGCGAACTGCTGGCCGGCGCAGCCCGCGGCGGCCATGAAGCATGGACCGCCATCCTGCGCGATGGCCATGCCCGCATCCTGAAGATGACCGAGGACGCCATGCGCATGACGCTCAAGGGCGACCCGCGCGCCACCGCCGTGCAGCTGCTGGCCGATGGCACCCGCACCCTCAACGGCAAACTGCTGGAGTCGGCCCACCAGCTGCTGGCCCGCTACCGCGACCGCATCCCCGACGCCGACGAACTGCAGGTGCAGGTGGACGACCTGCGGGAACGCTACCGGGTGCGCCCGCCGCGCCTGGGCGAGAGCCGCGAGGTCGAATCCGGCGGCGTGGCCATGCCGGCCGGATTCAAGGCGCCGAACCGGCCCGGTCTGCTCGACCCGGCCACCGGCTGAGCCTCGGCCGCCCTCAGATGGCGATCATCTGCCGCACGCCGCGGGTGGACATTTCGCTGCCCGGGCCGCTGGCCACCACCTCGCCGCGCTCCATGACCACATAACGGTCGGCCAGCGCCTCGGCAAAGTCGTAGTACTGCTCCACGAGCACGATGGCCATGTCGCCCCGGTCGGCCAGCATGCGGATGACACGGCCGATGTCCTTGATGATGTTGGGCTGGATGCCCTCGGTGGGCTCGTCGAGCATCAGCACGCGCGGGCCGGAAGCCAGCGCCCGTGCGATCGCCAGCTGCTGCTGCTGACCACCGGACAGGTCGCCGCCGCGGCGGTCGAGCATCTGGCGCAGCACCGGGAACAGCTCGAACAGTTCTTCAGGCACCTGGGTGCCGCCGGGCCGGGTGGCCAGGCCCATGAGCAGGTTCTCGTGCACGGTGAGGCGCCCGAAAATCTCGCGGCCCTGCGGCACATAGCCGATGCCCAGGCGGGCCCGTTCGTAGGGTGTGCGGGTGGTGATGGCCTGGCCGTCCAGCATGACGCTGCCGCTGACCACCGGCACCAGCCCCATCAGCGACTTGAGCAAGGTGGTCTTGCCCACGCCGTTGCGGCCCAGCACGACCGTGACCTCCCCCTTGGCTGCCGTAAGACCGACATTGCGCAGGATGTGGCTGCCGCCGTAGTACTGATTGACGTCCTTGACTTCCAGCAAGCTCATGAGATGTTGTCCTCAGCGGCCCAGATAGACCTCGATCACGCGTTCATCGGCCTGGACCTCGTCCAGCGAACCCTCGGCCAGCACGGCGCCGTCGCACAGCACCGTGACCTTGCCGCCCAGGGCGCGCACGAAACCCATGTCGTGTTCCACCACCATCAGCGAATGGCGCCCGGCCAGCCCCCGGAACAGCTGCGCCGTGCGCTCGGTTTCCTCATCCGTCATGCCGGCCACCGGTTCGTCCAGCAGCAGCAGCTTGGGGTCCTGCACCAGCAGCATGCCGATCTCCAGCCACTGCTTCTGCCCGTGGCTGAGCAGGCCGGCCTGGCGGTGCACCTGGTCGGCCAGGTGGATGGTGGTCAGCACCTCGCCCAGGCGGTCGCGCTGGGCGCCGTCGGGCCGGAAGCGCAGCGCCGCGCCCACGCGCCGGTCGGCGGCCAGGGCCAGCTCCAGGTTCTCGTAGACGCTGAGGTTCTCGAACACCGTGGGCTTCTGGAACTTGCGGCCGATGCCCAGGGTGGCGATCTCGGCCTCGCGGTGGGCCAGCAGATCGATGGTGCTGCCGAAGAACACCGTGCCCCGGTCGGGCCGGGTCTTGCCGGTGATGATGTCCATCATCGTGGTCTTGCCGGCACCGTTGGGGCCGATGATGCAGCGCAGCTCGCCCGGGGCAATGTCCAGCGACAGGCCGTTGATGGCCTTGAAGCCGTCGAAGCTCACATGCACGTCTTCCAGGTACAGGATCCGGCCGTGCGAGACATCGACCTCGCCGCGCACCAGGTGGCGCGAGAAGCTGGCCTGGCGGCCGCCGGATGTCGAACCGGACTCGGCCTTCTCCAGAAGCCGGCGGTGGCGCTCGGCGCCATCTTCCATCTGCCACGGCGTCATGCGGACCTCCCGGTGCGCTGGCGCAGTTTCTTCACCAGACCCACCACGCCCTGCGGCAGGAACAGGGTGACCACGATGAACAGGGCGCCCAGGCAGTACAGCCAGAACTCGGGGAAGGTGACGGTGAGCCAGCTCTTGGCACCGTTGACCATGAAGGCGCCGACGATGGGGCCGATCAGCGTGCCGCGCCCGCCAACCGCCGCCCACACCGCGATCTCGATGCTGTTGGCCGGGCTGAGTTCGCCCGGGTTGATGATGCCCACCTGCGGCACATACAGCGCACCGGCCACCCCGCACATGACCGCGGAAAGCGTCCAGATGGCCAGCTTGTAGGCCAGCGGGTTGTAGCCGCAGAACATGACCCGGCTCTCGGCGTCGCGCACCGCCTGCAGCACCCGGCCGAACTTGGAGCGCACCAGCCAGCGGGCCCCCAGGAAGCAACCCAGCAGCACCAGGCCGGTGATGACGAACAGCGTCATGCGCATGCCCGGCGTGGCGATCGGCATGCCCAGGATGCGCTTGAAATCGGTGAAGCCGTTGTTGCCGCCCAGCCCGGTCTCGTTGCGGAAGAACAGCAGCAGCGCGGCATAGGTCAGGGCCTGGGTGATGATGGAGAAGTACACGCCCTTGATGCGCGAGCGGAAGGCGAAGTAGCCGAACACGAAGGCCACCAGCCCGGGCACCAGCACCACCAGCAGCAGGGTGGCCAGGAAACTGTCGGACAGTGCCCAGTGCCAGGGCAGCTCCTTCCAGTCCAGGAACACCATGAAGTCGGGCAGGTCGCTCTGGTAGTTGCCGTCGCGACCGATCTGGCGCATGAGGTACATGCCCATCACGTAGCCGCCCAGCGCAAAGAACAGGCCGTGCCCCAGGCTCAGGATGCCGGTGTAGCCCCAGATCAGGTCCATGGCCAGTGCGCAGATGGCGTAGCACATGATCTTGCCCAGCAGGCCCACCAGGTAATCGCTCAGGTGCAGCGGGTGGCCCTCGGGCACCACCAGGTTGAGCAACGGCGCCAGCGCACACACCACCAGCAGCGCGACGATGAAGGCGCTCCAGCCGGTGCGGGTCAGCAGCGGCCCCGGTTCGGGCAGCGCCACGGGATTGGCGGTCGGATGGTTCATGCCTCCGCGCTCCGGCCCTTCTGGGCAAAGATGCCCTGGGGGCGTTTCTGGATGAAGACGATGATGAACACCAGCACGGCGATCTTGGCCAGCACCGCACCGGCCCAGCCCTCGATGAACTTGTTGAGCAGGCCCAGGCCGAGCGCGGCGTACACCGTGCCCGCGAGCTGGCCCACGCCACCCAGCACCACCACCATGAACGAGTCGACGATGTAGCTCTGGCCGAGGTCGGGCCCGACGTTGCCGATCTGGCTCAGCGCGCAGCCGGCCAGGCCGGCGATGCCGGAGCCCAGGGCGAAGGCCCAGGTGTCGATGCGCGCGGTGTTGACGCCCATGCAGGCCGCGATCGGCCGGTTCTGGGTGACGCCGCGCACGAACAGGCCCAGCCGGGTGCGGCCGATGAGCAGAGCGACACCGACCAGCACCAGCACCGCAAACACGATGATCAGCACCCGGTTCCACGGCAGCGTGAGCTGGCCCATGAGGGTGATGCTGCCGCTCATCCAGGAAGGGTTCTCGACCCCCACGTTCTGCGCGCCGAACAGGCTGCGCACCGCCTGCATCAGCACCAGGCTGATGCCCCAGGTGGCCAGCAGAGTTTCCAGCGGTCGGCCGTACAGGAAGCGGATCACGCTGCGCTCCATGGCCGCACCCACCAGGGCCGAGGTGGCGAAAGCCACCGGCATGGCCACCAGCAGGTACCAGTCGAAGGCATCGGGCAGGTGCTGGCGGAAGAACACCTGCACCAGCCAGGTCGCGTAGGCGCCGATCATGATCAGCTCGCCGTGCGCCATGTTGATGACGCCCATCAGTCCGTAGGTGATGGCCAGCCCGAGCGCGGCCAGCAGCAGGATGCTGCCCAGGCTGATGCCGGTGAAGGCCTGCGACAGCGCGCTGCTGATCATCAGCGAGCGATCGAGCGCGGCCAGGGACGCCTTGATGGCCGCCTGCACCGCCGGCACCTGCTCGGCCTGCAGCTGGCGTTCCAGCACCGACTTGAGCGAAGGGTCGCGGGCGCCGGAAAGCGCCTGCGCGGCCGCCAGGCGCTGGGCCTCGTCTTCGCTGGAGAGCAGGATGGCGGCGCGGGCCCGCTGCAGGTCGGCACGCGCCATGTCGTTCAGGTTGCCGGCCAGCGCTTTGTCGATCAGGGGCAGCTGGGCGGCGTCGGGTTCGTCGAAATTGCTGCGCTGGATCAGCTGCGCTGCTGCGCGCTGGGCCGGCTCGTCGGTGCCGAACAGGGCGCGGCCGGCCAGGGCCGTGGCCAGTGCACCGCGCATGCGGTTGTTGACCACCGCGTCCTCGCCGCTGCCGTCGGGGGTGACGGCCGCGCCGGTCACGGCGTCGGTGGCGCTGCCGTCGGCAGCCAGGATGAACACCTGCTCGCCCTGCACCTGCACCGACCCGTCGGCCAGGGCCTCGATCAGGGCCACGGCACGCGGGTCGGCTTCGGTCACCAGCCGGTTGAGCGTCTCGACCCGCTCGTCGCCCTGGCCGGCGGCCAGCGTCAGGGCATCGGCAGGGGACAGGGCCTGGGCACTGCCGGCTGCCATCAGCAGCGGCAGGGCCAGCAGCCACCCGGCCCGCCGGGCCAGGTCAAGGAGTCGGGTCGCGACGGTCACCGGCGCACGCTCACTTCTTCTCGGGAACGTTCTTCTTGCCCTTGTTCTCGGCGATGAAGTCGCTCCAGGGGTCGGCCACCACCGGACCCTTGGTCTTCCACACCACGTTGAACTGGCCGTCGGCCTTCACTTCGCCGATGAACACCGGCTTGTGCAGGTGGTGGTTTTCCTTGTCCATGGTGGAGACGAAACCGCCCGGGGCCTGGAAGGTCTGGCCGGCCATGGCGGCAATCACCTTGTCGGTGTCGGTGCTCTTGGCCTTGGCCACGGCCTGCGCCCACATGTTGATGCCGATGTAGGTGGCTTCCATCGGGTCGTTGGTCAGCGGCTTGTCCTTGTGCCCGGGGATGTTCTTGGCCTTGGCGTAGTCGCTCCACTTCTTGACGAACGCGGTGTTGGCCGGGTTCTTGATGCTCATGAAGTAGTTCCAGGCGGCCAGGTGGCCCACCAGCGGCTTGGTGTCCACGCCGCGCAGCTCTTCCTCACCGACCGAGAACGCCACCACCGGCACGTCGGTGGCCTTCAGGCCGGCGTTGCCCAGCTCCTTGTAGAAGGGCACGTTCGAGTCGCCGTTGATGGTGGAGATGACCGCAGTCTTCTTGCCGGCCGAAGCGAACTTCTTGATGTTGCCGATGATGGTCTGGTAGTCGCTGTGACCGAACGGGGTGTACTCCTCCATGATGTCGGCGTCGGGGATGCCCTTGGACTTCAGGAAGGCGCGCAGGATCTTGTTGGTGGTGCGCGGGTAGACGTAGTCGGTGCCCAGCAGCACGAAGCGCTTGGCCGAGCCGCCGTCCTTGCTCATCAGGTACTCCACCGCCGGAATGGCCTGCTGGTTGGGCGCGGCGCCGGTGTAGAACACGTTCTTGCTGAGCTCTTCGCCTTCGTACTGCACCGGGTAGAACAGCAGGCTGTTGAGTTCCTCGAACACCGGCAGCACCGACTTGCGGCTCACCGAGGTCCAGCAGCCGAACACCACGGCCACCTTGTCTTGGCTGATGAGCTGGCGGGCCTTCTCGGCGAACAGCGGCCAGTTGGAGGCCGGATCGACCACCACCGGCTCCAGCTTCTTGCCGAGCACGCCGCCCTTGGCGTTGATCTCGTCGATGGCCATGAGCACCGTGTCCTTGAGGACGGTCTCGGAAATGGCCATGGTGCCGGAGAGGCTGTGCAGGACGCCGACCTTGATGGTCTCCTGCGCATGGGCGGGCAGACCGGCCAGGCCGAGGGTGGCCACGGCGGCGGCGACGGACAGGGCCTTGAGGGTCAGGCGGCGGGGTTGCTGGGTGATCGGGTTGTGGCGGGGCATGGCGTTTCTCCTGTGATCCTGGGTGTCCGCCAGGGGCCGACGGGCCCTCTGGAACGGTGAAATGGATGCTAGGGAGAACCCTGTGGGGTGTATGTACGCCGCATGGCGTACAAGCCCGCCTCAGCTGCCGGGCTGCTGCAGTTGCGGCACCCGCGCCAGTGCCATGGCGGCGGCTGCGGTGCGGGTCTCCACACCCAGCTTGGCGT
This sequence comes from uncultured Hydrogenophaga sp., assembly GCF_958439165.1. GTDB lineage: Bacteria > Pseudomonadota > Gammaproteobacteria > Burkholderiales > Burkholderiaceae_C > Hydrogenophaga. The sequence goes on from NZ_OY288120.1 coordinate 21,954, forward strand.
GGATGCGCTCCAGGTGCTTCTTCACCGTCGCGGGGCTGGCGCCCAGGATGTCGGCGATGTCGCGGTTGATCTTGCCGCGCACCACCCAGTACAGCACCTCGGCCTCGCGGGCGGTGAGGCCGAAGGTGCCGGCCAGGGTGGCCAGCACCGATTCGTCGGAGGTTTCCTGCATCACGATGAGCCAGTCGCCGCCGGTGTCGGCCGCCAGGTCGTGGTCCTCGTCGCCCACCCGCTGGTGCAGCCGGAAGGTCAGGCGGCGCGGTCCGTTGTCCAGCGTGAGGCGCGGCGGCTCGCGCTGGGCCTGGGCCTCGGCCATGTGGCGGCGCAGCCAGGCCAGCACCGGCTCGGGCGTGACCGGGGATTCGGTGCCGCAGTGGTGGCGCAGCAGGCTGCGGGCCAGCGGGGTCTGCCACATGAGGCGGCCGTCGCGCTCGCGCACCGTGATGGTGGCGTAGCCGAAGGCGTCCAGCGCATGCCGGGCCTGGCTGCGCTCGACCTCGCCTTCGCGCGCCTGCCGGGCCTGGCGCAGGTGCACCCCCATGCGGGCCATGACCTCGCGCGGCTTGATGGGCTTGGTGACGTAGTCGGCACCGCCCGCCTCCAGCGCCGCCACCAGGTGTTCGGTGTCGGTCAGGCCGGTCATGAAGATGATGGGAATGTCGGCGGTCTCGGGGCGGGCCTTCAGCCGGCGCGCGACCTCGAAGCCGTCCAGACCGGGCATGACGGCGTCCAGCAGGATGACGTCGGGTCGGGCCTGGGCGGCGCGGCGCAGGGCGGACTCGCCGTCGAGCGCGACCAGCACGGTGTAGCCGGCCGCGTCCAGCCCGTCGTGCAGGGGCGCGACGTTGTCGGGCACATCGTCAACGATGAGCACCACCACCGAGCCGTCGTGGCGCAAGGGCCCGGCGGCGATGTCAGTCGGTCCCTGGTCGGTCGGGTGCATGGCGTTCGGGAAGGCTGGTCACCAGCGCTTCGATGGCATCAAAACGGAACTCGCGGGCCAGGGTGCGCAGCCGGGTGGCCAGCTGCGCCTGCCCCGGGCGGTGCTCCACCCAGTCGTCGAGCCACTGCACGATGCCCCGCGTGTAGCCCAGGCGGACCTGTTCCAGCAGGGGTGACAGTTCGGCCCGGTCGGGCGGCGGATCGGCCGGCGGCACCGCGGTGTCGGTGGTCACGGCCGGCGCCGTCGCCGGTATCCATTGCAGCGACAGGTGCTGGGCGAGCCAGACCAGCAGGTCGTCGCGGCGCACCGGCTTGACGAAGAAGTCCTGCGGGCGGTGGCCCCGGCCACCCTCGATGTCGCTCTGCAGGCCACGGTCGAAGGCATTGGCCGAGACGATGGCCAGGGGGATGTGACCCCAGCCGCGCGAGCGCAGGCGGCGCACGGTTTCCCAGCCGTCGATGCCGGGCATGGCCAGGTCCATGAAGATGGCGTGCGGTGCGCCGGGGCCGCCGGGCTGCAGCCCCTCCAGCTGCGCCAGGGCCTCCAGCCCGCTGTGGGCCGGCAGCACGTCGAAACCCAGCGGCAGCAGCCAGCGTGCGATGAGCTCGCGGTCGGCCTCCTCGTTGTCCACCACCATCACGCAGCGGCGCGGTCCGTCGTAACCCGCCATGCTGGCCGCCGCGGTCCGCTGCGGGGCCGCTGCGCTCAGCTCCGGCAGAAACAGCCGCACCGTGAACACCGAGCCCTGCCCGGGCGCGCTGCGCACGGTGAGCTCGCCGCCCATGAGGTCGGTCAGCATCTTGGCGATGGTCAGGCCCAGGCCGGTGCCGGTGGCGGCCTGCTCGGGTGTGCCCGGCGGTGCATCCAGCGCCGGTGCGGCACGGTCGCCCTGACCCCGGGCAAACGGCTCGAACACCCGCTCCAGTTCCAGCGGCGTCATGCCGGGCCCGGTGTCGTGCACCTCGAAATGCGCCATCTCGCGGGCATAGGCCACCCGCAGCCGCACCTGCCCCTGGCGGGTGAACTTGACCGCGTTGCCCAGCAGGTTGATGAGGATCTGGCGCACCCGCTTCTCGTCGGCCCGCACCGCCTCGGGCAGGCGTCCGGCCGGCTCGAAACCGAAGCCCAGCCCCTTGCCGCGCGCCTGCAGCTCGAACAGGCTGGCCACTTCGCGCACCGTGTCGGCAAAGGCCATGGGGCGCACTTCCAGGGCCAGCTTGCCGCTCTCGATGCGGGCAATGTCCAGCGTGCCTTCGATGAGCGAGAGCAGGTGCTCCCCGCCCCGGTGGATGACGCGGATGGCGTGCGACTGCTGGCCGCCCAGCTTCTCGTCTTCCTGCAGCAGCTGGGCGTAACCCAGGATGCTGTTGAGCGGCGTGCGCAGCTCGTGGCTGATGGTGCTGATGTAACGCGACTTGGCCTGGTTGGCCTGCTCGGCTGCACGGCGGGCCTGCTGCAGGGCTTCGTCGGTGCGGCGGTGCGACTCGATCTCGTGCATCAGCAGCACGGTCTGGCGGTTGGACTCTTCCTGAGCGACCTCGCGGCTCTTGTGGGCCAGCACCAGCCACCAGGCCACGGTGGCGGCCACCAGCAGCAGCACCAGGTAGACCCGCAGGAAGCCCGACCGCAGCGCAGCGTCCAGCAGCGGCACCGAGTCGCCCAGGCCACGCGCCAGGCTCTGCATCTCCTGCCGGTACAACAGCCCCAGCACCGCCGCCAGCAAGGGCGCGATCACCAGCATGAGCAGCAGGTAGTGCGACAGGCCGGCGTCCAGGTAGGGCCAGATGCTGCGCGGCAGCACCCGGCGCAACGCACCCGACCATTGCACCGACAGCCGTGCATGCGGCTTGCACAGATCGCCGCAGCGCGCATCCAGCGTGCAGCACAAGGAACAGATGTGGCCCTGGTAAGCCGGGCAATGCGCCATGTCCGGCGCCTCGTACTCGCGTTCGCAGATGACGCAGCGCTGCGTCACGGCGGAGCCAGGATTCGCCGCCGGGCTGTTGCGGGCAATGTAATAACGGCCTTTCGTGGCCCAGGCGATCAAGGGTGCGGTCACGAAGGCCGTGACCATCGCGATCACCGCCGAGAAAGCCTCGGCCATCGGGCCCAGCAGGCCCAGGTGCGCCACGATGGACAGCACCGATGCCAGGGCCATGGCGCCCACACCCACCGGGTTCACGTCGAACAGGTGAGCCCGCTTGAACTCGATGCCCTTGGGCGACCAGCCCAGTGGCTTGTTGATCACCAGATCGGCCACCACCGCCATGATCCAGGCGATGGCAATGTTGGAGTACACCCCCAGCACCTGACCCAGCGCCTCGAACACCTTCATCTCCATCAGCATGAAGGCGATCAGGGTGTTGAACACCACCCACACCACCCGCCCCGGATGGCTGTGCGTGATGCGCGAGAAGAAGTTGCTCCAGGCCAGCGAGCCGGCATAGGCATTGGTGACGTTGATCTTCATCTGCGACACCACCACGAACAGCGCAGTGGCGGCAATCGCCCAGCCCTGGTGCGGGAACACGTATTCGTAGGCCGCCAGGTACATCTGGTTGGGGTCGACCGCGCGGTCCACCGGCACCGCATGGCTGATGGCGAGGTAGGCCAGCAGCGCGCCGCCCAGCATCTTGAGCACCCCCAGCACCACCCAGCCAGGCCCCCCGGTCAGCACGCCGGCCCACCAGCGCCAGCGCGCACCAGGCGTGGGCGCCGGCATGAAGCGAAGGTAGTCGGCCTGCTCCCCCATCTGGGTGATGAGCGCGATGCCCACGGTCAACGCCGCACCAAACAGGTGCCACTGGAAAGTGCCACCCTGCCCGTCCGCACCGGCGTAGTGCGCGACCTGGGTGAAGGTTTCGGGCGACATCCAGGCCACGGCCACGAAGGGCACCACCATCATCACGATCCACAGCGGCTGGCTCCAGACCTGGAAGCGGCTGATGACCGAAACCCCGTGGGTCACCAGCGGAATGACCACCAGCGCACAGATCAGGTAGCCCCAGGCCGGCGGTATGCCCAGCGCCAGCTCCAGGGCGTAGGCCATGACCGCCGCCTCCAGTGCGAAGAAGATGAAGGTGAAGGACGCGTAGATGAGCGAGGTGATGGTCGAGCCGATGTAGCCGAAGCCCGCACCGCGGGTGAGCAGGTCCATGTCGACGCCGTACCGGGCGGCATACACGCTGATCGGCAGGCCGGCCAGGAAGATGATCAGCCCGGTGCACAGGATGGCGAGCGCCGCGTTGGTGAAACCGTACTGGACCAGCAGCGTGGCGCCCACCGCTTCCAGGATGAGGAAGGACGCAGCCCCGAATGCGGTGTTGGCCACCCGCCATTCGCTCCAGCGGCGGAAGCGCTGCGGCGTGAACCGCAGCGCATAGTCCTCCATGGTCTCGCTGCCGACCCAGCTGTTGTAGTCCCGGCGCACCTTGATGATGCGCTGGACGGGCATGCCCCCACGCTCCGCCGCTTCGCGGGTCGCTGCCCCCCGAGGGGGCTGATCTGCCTTGGGGCGGCCCGGCGGCAGATCGGTGGCATCCGTGGTGTTCACCCGCTGCAAGGTGCAGCTTTCGTGCCATGACCGCTTCGGCACGGGTCTTGCTGAACCGCAGGTATGGACCTCACACCGCGCGAGAAAGACAAGTTGCTGATCTTCACCGCCGCCCTGCTGGCCGAGCGCCGGCGGGCCCGCGGCCTCAAGCTGAACCACCCGGAAGCGGTGGCCCTGATCAGCGCGGCCGTCATGGAAGGCGCTCGCGACGGCAGGACGGTGGCCGAACTCATGAGCGAAGGCCGCCGGGTGCTGACCCGCGACGACGTCATGGAGGGCATCGCCGACATGATCCCGGACATCCAGGTCGAGGCCACCTTCCCCGACGGCACCAAGCTGGTCACGGTGCACCAGCCCATTCCCTGAACACCGCCCCTGCGGCCTCCCACCATGACCCGACACCTCGCCGCCCTTTCAGCCCTGCTCGCCCCCGCCTGGGCGACCGCCCACGACGGCCACGGCCTCTCCGGTGCCCACTGGCACGCCACCGACACCGTCGGCCTGCTGGCCAGCGTGGTCGCGGTGGCCGTGGGCCTGTGGTGGTCGGGCAAGGACCGCTGACCAGGACCCCCGATGTCACTCGCCACACCCCGTCTCATCCCCGGCCAGCTGCTGCTGGACGAGGGCCGCCACGAACTCAACCCGGGCCGGCGCACGCTCACCCTGGTGGTGACCAACACCGCCGACCGGCCGATCCAGGTCGGCTCGCACTACCACTTTGCCGAGACCAACGCCGCGCTGTCCTTCGCCCGTGCAGCCGCGCGCGGCATGCGCCTGAACATTGCCAGCGGCACCGCGGTGCGCTTCGAGCCCGGCCAGCAACGCACGGTGGAGCTGGTGGACTACGCCGGCGCCCGCGTGGTGCACGGCTTCCGGGGCCAGGTCCGCGGACCGCTCGACCCGCACGCTTGAGGACGACGACATGGCCCACATCAGCCGCCAGGCCTATGCCGACATGTTCGGCCCCACCGAGGGCGACCGCCTGCGCCTGGCCGACACCGGCCTGGTGATCGAGATCGAGCGCGACCTCACGCTGCGTGCCGGCGGCTATGGCGAAGAGGTGAAGTTCGGCGGCGGCAAGACCATCCGCGACGGCATGGCCCAGAGCCAGCGCAGCCGGGCCGAGGGTGCGGTCGACACGGTCATGACCAATGCGGTCATCGTGGATGCAGCGGGCATCGTCAAGGCCGACATCGGCCTGAAGGACGGACGCATCGTGGCCATCGGCAAGGCCGGCAACCCGGACACGCAGCCGGGCGTGGACATCGTCATCGGACCGGGTACCGAGATCATCAGCTGCGAAGGCCACATCGTCACCGCCGGCGGCATCGACAGCCACATCCACTTCATCTGCCCGCAGCAGGTCGACGAAGCGCTCGCTTCGGGCATCACCACCATGCTCGGTGGCGGCACCGGCCCGGCCACCGGCACCCTGGCGACCACCTGCACGCCGGGCCCCTGGCACATCGAACGCATGCTGCAGGCGGTGGACGACCTGCCCATGAACATCGGCTTGCTGGGCAAGGGCAACGCCAGCCGGCCCGAGCCGCTGCGCGAGCAGATCGACGCCGGCGTGATCGGCCTGAAGCTGCATGAGGACTGGGGCACCACCCCCAGCGCCATCGACCAGTGCCTGGCGGTGGCCGAAGAAACCGACACCCAGGTCGCCATCCACAGCGACACGCTGAATGAATCGGGCTTCGTGGAGGACACCATCGCCGCCACGAAAGACGCCTCGGGCAAGGCCCGCACCCTGTGCGCCTTCCACACCGAAGGCGCCGGCGGCGGCCACGCACCCGACATCCTCCGGGTGGTGGGAGAGGCCAACTTCCTGCCGTCCTCCACCAACCCCACCATGCCCTACACGGTGAACACGCTGGACGAGCATGTGGACATGCTCATGGTGTGCCACCACCTGGACGCTGCCATCCCGGAAGACCTGGCCTTTGCCGAGAGTCGCATCCGCCGCGAGACGATTGCCGCCGAAGACATCCTGCACGACATGGGTGCCATCAGCATCATGAGCAGCGACAGCCAGGCCATGGGGCGGGTGGGCGAGGTGATCATCCGCACCTGGCAGACGGCCGACAAGATGAAGTCCCAGCGCGGCACGCTGCCCGAGGACAGCACCCGACACGACAACTTCCGGGTCCGCCGTTACGTGGCCAAGTACACCATCAACCCGGCCATCGCCCACGGCATCTCGCACATCGTGGGCTCCATCGAGGTCGGCAAGTGGGCCGACCTGGTGGTCTGGAAGCCGGCCTTTTTCGGTGTGAAGCCCAGCCTGGTGCTCAAGGGCGGCAGCATCGCGCTGGCCGCCATGGGCGACCCGAATGCCTCCATCCCCACGCCGCAGCCGGTGCACTTCCGGCCGATGTTCGGGGCGCTGGGCCGGGCCAGTGCCCGCAGCAGCCTGAGCTTCGTCTCGCAGTCGGCGCTGGCCGCCGGCGTGGGCAGCCGCTACGGCCTGCACAAGACGCTGTCGGCCGTGCAGGGCTGCCGCAGCATCACCAAGGCCGACATGGTGCACAACGCCCTGCTGCCCCGCATGGAGATCGACCCGCAGACCTACGCGGTGCGCGCCGACGGCGTGCTGCTGACCTGCGAGCCGGCCACCCGCCTGCCCATGGCCCAGCGCTACTTCCTGTTCTGAGGCCACCATGCTGCAAGCCACCCGACTCGTCCCCCAGGGCCAGGGCCTGGCCCCGGTGCTGCTGCGGCGGGCGCCGAAGCTGGTGCTGGACTGGGACCTGCGCCAGAAAAGCCGGTTCGACGCCCTGGCCTCCGACCAGCAGCGCGTGGGCGTGTTCCTGCCGCGCGGCACCGTGCTGCGCGGCGGCGACGTGCTGGTCACGCAGGACGGCGGCCTGCTGCGCGTGGTGGCAGCTCCGCAGCCGGTGCTGCGCATCACGCCGTGTGCCGAACACGGCCAGGTCTTCGACCTGCTGCGCGCCGCTTACCACCTGGGCAACCGCCATGTGCCGGTCGAGCTGCACACCGATCACCTGCAGATCGAACCCGACCATGTGCTGGCCGACCTGCTGCGTGCCATGCACCTGACGGTGCAGGAACTCATGGCCCCTTTCGAGCCGGAAGGCGGCGCCTATGCGGCGGGCGGGCATGGCCACGGTCATGCCCATGCACACGGACATCACGACCACGCCCATCCGCATGACCACTGAACCACCCGCCCTCCTGCCCTTGCTGTGGCTGGCATCGCCAGCCCTGCCGGTGGGCGGCTTCTCGTATTCCGAGGGGCTGGAAGCGGCGGTGGAGGCCGGTCTGGTGCACGATGAAGCCAGCACCGCCAGCTGGCTCGACGACCAGCTGCACCTGGGCCAGGCGCGCAGCGACCTGGCGGTGGTGGCCCAGGCGGTGCCCGCCTGGCGCGCGGCCGATCATGCACGCCTGCAGGCCCTCAACACCTGGGTGCTGCACACCCGGGAGACCCACGAACTGCGGCTGCAGACCGAACAGATGGGCCACTCCATGCTGGCCTGGGCACGCAGCCTGGGGCCGGCAGGCGCCACCCTGATCGATGCGCTGGACGCTGCCCACCTGGCCCCGCCCACCTGGCCGCTGGCCTGGTCGGCCGCTGCGGCCCACAGCGGCGCGCCGGTGCGCGACTGCGTCACCACCCTGGCCTTCGCCTGGGCCGAGAACCAGGTGCAGGCCGCGTTGAAAGCCGTGCCGCTCGGCCAGGGGGCCGGGCAGCGCACGCTGGCACGACTGGTGGCCGCCATACCGGCTGCCATCGACACCGCGCTGAGCCTGCGCGACGACCAGCGCCAGTCCTTCCTGCCCTCGCTGGCCATCCTTTCGGCCCGGCACGAAACCCAGTATTCGCGCCTGTTCCGCTCCTGAACGCCCCTGTACGCCTGACTACCATGACCGCCCTGCACCACATCCCTGGCCGCACCAAACATCTGCCCCCGCTGCGTGTGGGCATCGGCGGACCGGTGGGTTCAGGCAAGACCACCCTGCTGGAAATGCTCTGCAAGGCCATGCGCGAGCGGCACGACCTGATCGCCATCACCAACGACATCTACACCAAGGAAGACCAGCGCCTGCTCACCATCAGCGGTGCGCTGCCGGCCGAACGCATCATGGGCGTGGAGACCGGCGGCTGCCCGCACACCGCGATCCGCGAGGACGCCTCCATCAACCTGGAGGCCATCGACCGCATGCTGGTGCAGTTCCCGGATGCCGACGTGGTATTCATCGAAAGTGGCGGCGACAACCTGGCCGCGACCTTCAGCCCTGAACTCTCCGACCTCACCATCTACGTGATCGACGTGGCCGCCGGCGAGAAGATCCCGCGCAAGGGGGGCCCCGGCATCACCAAGAGCGACCTGTTCGTCATCAACAAGACCGACCTGGCCCCGCACGTGGGCGCCGATCTGGAGGTCATGAAGGCCGACACCGCCCGCATGCGGCCGGACGCCGCCCGCCGCCCGTGGGTCATGACCAACCTCAAGACCTTGTCCGGCGTGGACGAGGTGGTGCGCTTCATCGAGACCCGCGGCATGCTCGTCACCGCCCAGCCGGCCTGAGCGTCCCGGGCCGCCATCGATGACGCAGGCCGCTAGAATGCGGGCCTCCCAGGAGACTTGGGTGAGTGGTTTAAACCAGCAGTCTTGAAAACTGCCGACGGGCAACCGTCCGTGAGTTCGAATCTCACAGTCTCCGCCAGCACAGCTCCCTTCCCGGTCATTCGCCTGTCCGGCCCGATTCGCCGCTATAACCGGCGGCTGCGGCCCGATCGGCGCGTGTGCGCCAGGGCCCCAGGGAGACGAACATGTGCATGGTCTGCTACACGCAAACCTCCGATGGTGAAGCCCGGCTGCCCGCCGGCATCAAGCCCTGCCTGTGCGGCGCGGCCATCACCCGTGCCGCCATGCGGCGCATCGAGGCCGATCTGTCGCGGCGCGAATTCCTGGGCGGCAGCGCTGCCGTGCTGGCGCTGTTCGCCGGTCTGGGCCTGCAACCGGCCCATGTGCAGGCCCAGCCGGCCGGCGCACGCCCCCCGCTGCTGCTGACCAACCTGCGCTTGTTCGACGGCCGCACGCCACGCCTGCAGGCCGGGCGCGACATCCTGGTCCGGGATGGCCGCATCGAAGCCCTGGTGCCGCCGGGGCAAGGCCCGGCCGAGGCGCAGCGCATTGACTGCGGCGGCCGCAGCGTCATCCCCGGCCTGATCGACGCGCACTGGCACGCCACCCTGGTGGGCGTGAGCCAGGTCGCCGCCATGACGCAGGACGTGGGCTTCGTGCACCTGATGGCCGGGCGCCAGGCCGGTGCCACGCTCATGCGCGGCTTCACCACGGTGCGGGACGTGGGAGGGCCTTCGTTCGGCCTGAAGCTGGCCATCGACCGCGGCGTGATCGACGGCCCCCGCATCTACCCCAGCGGGGCCATGGTGTCGCAGACCTCGGGCCATGGCGATTTCCGGTTCCTGAGCGAGCTGCCGCGCATGCCGCAGGACGGCCCTTCCTACACCGAGCGCATGGGCGCGGCCGCCATTGCCGACGGCCGCGACGAGGTGCTGCGCCGTGCGCGGGAGCAGCTCATGCGCGGGGCCAGCCAGATCAAGATCATGGCCGGCGGCGGCGTGGCCTCGATGTACGACCCGCTGGACGCCACGCAGTACCTGGAAGAGGAAATGAAGGCCGCCGTGCAGGCCGCCGCCGACTGGGGCACCTACGTGTGCGCCCACGTGTACACATCGCAAGGCATCCAGCGGGCCATCCGCGCCGGGGTCAAGTCGATCGAGCACGGCCAGCTGGCCGATTCCGCCACCATCCGCATGATGCGCGACGAGGGCGTGTGGTGGTCCATCCAGCCCTTCCTGGCCGATGAAGACGCCAACCAGTACGCCGACCCGGCCAGCATCGCCAAGCAGCAGCAGGTGGCCTCAGGCACCGAGCGGGCCTTCCGCGAGGGCCGCTCGCTGGGGGTGAAGATGGCCTTCGGCACCGACATCCTGTTCAACCCGCAGGGCGCGGCATCGCAGGGCCGGCAACTGGCCAAACTGGCGCGCTTCATGCCGCCGCTGGAGGCGCTGAAACTGGCCACCGGTTCGGCCGGGGAGCTGCTGGGCCTCTCAGGCCCGCGCAACCCGTATCCGGCTCCCCTGGGCGTGATTGCAGAAGGCGCGCTGGCCGACCTGCTGGTGGTGGACGGCGATCCGTCGAAGGACCTGGCCTTCCTGGGCACGCCGGATCAGTCGCTCAAGCTCATCATGAAAGACGGCCGGATTCACAAGCAGGCGCTGGCCTGATCTTCACGTCGCAGGTGCACCACCCGCTGGCGGGGTGCACATTCGGCCCACAGGTCGCGGGCGCAACCTTCGCACTGGCCACACTGGGTGGCCACGCCATGCTCGAGCTGGATGTCGTCGAAGGCCATGCCGGCGCGGGCGCACTGGGCGATGGTTTTGTCGCTGACGCGGTGGCAGACACAGACGATCATGGCGGGCGGTGTGCGGACGGTGAATTTTAGCAAATGATAATCACTCTCATTCAAATCCGCAAGCCCCGCCCGGCAGAGGGGTCTCAGCTGACGGAACCCATCTGGCTCTGCAGGTAGTTCTGCAGGCCGACCTTCTCGATCAGCTCCAGCTGGGTCTCGAGGAAGTCGATGTGCTCCTCAGTGTCGTCCAGGATGTGCTGCAGCAGGTCGCGCGACACGTAGTCGCGCACCGATTCGCAATGCGCGATGCCGTTCTTGATGGTGGCCTGGGCCGCGGTTTCCAGCGCGAGGTCGCTGCGCAGGATTTCGGGCACGTCCTCACCGATGTTGAGCTTGCCGAGGTCCTGCAGGTTGGGCAGGCCATCGAGCGTGAAGATGCGGTCCATCAGCTGGTCGGCGTGCTTCATCTCGCCGATGGATTCGCTGTATTCCTTGGACGCCAGCTTGTCCAGACCCCAGTGCTTGAGCATGCGGTAGTGCACGAAGTACTGGTTGATGGCGGTGAGTTCGTTCTTGAGCTGCGCCTGCAGGTGGGCGATGGCTTGAGGGTCGCCTTTCATGGCCGTTCCTTTCTGTCGATGGATGAAAGCGCCTTAGGTTAACCCCGATCCGGCCGCCGGGTTTCAACGCTGTTTCATCAGCGCTTCGGCCCAATCGACTGCAAAGGTTTCGGCAGCTTTCTCCCACGACCAGTCGCGCGGCATCACAGTGAGGTCGACCTGCTGCAGGGCCTGCAGCACATGATCTTCCAGCGCCTCCCGGATGGCGGTGAGCTGCTCCAGATCGGGGGGACGACCGCAGGCCATGCGGTGCGCGCACACCGCATCGACTGCCGGCACCACCACCTGCCGCAGACGCCGTGGGTCGAGTTCGCTCTCGGTCATGGCGCCAGACTAATCACCGCACCATGGCACCGGTACCGGGATGACCCTGATGGATGTCCGTTCAGCCCGGCAAGGCCAGCACCACAGCCGACTCGTCCACCGCAGCCTGTGCCGGCTGGTTCAGGCGCAGGCCATGACCGGCCGCTGCAAAGCCCACCAGCTGCAGACCATCGGCCAGCTGCAGGCCCACCTCGCCGGCGGCCTCGCGGCGGCTGGGCAGGCGGGTCACCACGCCCTGCAGCAGGTTGCGGCCCGGCATGTGGTCGACGGTGCCTGCCACCGCCACGGCCGTGGCCTTGCACAAGGCCAGGACCGGCATGCCGGCCGCCAGCCCCAGCAGTTGAGAACTTTCGCGCGTGATGCGGGACTGCAGCAGCAGGCCTTCGGGTTGCGCTCCCGCCGGTTCGAGACGCACCAGCACCATGCCCTGGGAGGACCGCAGACCCGCCACACGGCACGGGAACTGGTTGCGCATGCTGGTGCGCAAGGCCAGAGCGGCCCGTTCGATACCGGCGACCGCCTGTGCCGTGGAGGGCTGTGCGTGCCATGCGGCCAGGGCCTGCGTGCGCGCCAGCTGCAGCGCATCGGCGGCCTGCAGCACCTGCAGCCCGGCGGCAGTGAGGCGGGCGCCGCCACCGCCGCTGCCACCCACCGCCTTCTCCACCAGCGGAACCCCGGCCAGGTTGGCCAGGGTCTCCAGCGCCTGCCAGGCGGCCTTGTAGCTCACACCGGAGGAGCGGGCCGCTTCCGAGATGGAACCGGCCTCGCCGATGCGGCGCAGGATGTCGATGCGCTTGTCGCTGGCGCCGTGGCCCAGCACGTCGGCCAGCGGCAGCGCGGTCGAGGCGGGACGGACGGGTCGGGAGGGCATGCGGTGATGTTAGGCGATGACCTATACTGCGCCGCTATTCAATATCTGAATAGCGAGCTGACCATGCTGAACACTGCCCTGCTCCGCTTCGCCCGCCACGCTGCCCTCCTGGCCACCGCCCTGCTCGGCGCCCTGGCCCAGGCCGGCGAGGTCTCGGTGGCGGTGGCCGCCAACTTCTCGGTCCCGATGCAGAAGATCGCAGCGCGCTTCCAGCAGGACACCGGCCACAAAGCTGTGCTGGCCTTCGGCTCCACCGGCCGCTTCCACGCCCAGATCAGCAACGGCGCGCCGTTCGAGGTGCTGCTGGCGGCCGATGCCGCCACCCCCGAGCGGCTGGAGCGCGAAGGCTTCGGTATCGCGGGCAGCCGCTTCACCTATGCGGTGGGCCGGCTGGTGCTGTGGAGCGCGTCGCCCGGCCTGGTCGACCCACAGGGCGCGGTGTTGCGCAGCCCGGGCCTGACCCGGCTCGCCCTGGCCGACCCCAAGCTGGCGCCCTACGGTGCAGCCGCCATAGAGACCCTCACCCGGCTGGGCCTGGTGGACGCCCTGCGCCCGCGCTTCGTGCAGGGAGAAAGCATCGGGCAGGCGCACCAGTTCGTGGCCAGCGGCAATGCGCCGGCCGGGTTCGTGGCGCTGTCGCAGGTGCAGGTGGATGGCCGGATCACTTCGGGCTCGGCATGGGTGGTGCCGACCGAGCTGCACAACCCGCTCCGCCAGGACGCTGTCCTGCTGCAACGCGGCCGGGAGAATCCGGCGGCCCAGGCGCTGATGGCCTATCTTCGGTCGCCGGTTGCGCGCCAGATCATCCAGGCGCACGGCTACATCGATTGACCGCTGCACACCATGCCCTCGCTCGCTCCTGAAGCCTGGCAGGCCATCGCCCTCACCGCGAAGCTGGCCTGCGTCACGACACTGCTGCTGCTGCTGATCGCCACCCCGCTGGCCTGGTGGCTGTCGCAGACGCGTTCGCGCTGGCGTGCCCCGGTGGCGGCCCTGGTGACGTTGCCGCTGGTGCTGCCGCCGTCGGTGCTGGGCTTTTATCTGCTGGTGGCCATGGGACCGCAGGGTCCGCTGGGCCAGTTCACCCAGAGCATGGGCTGGGGGCTGCTGTCGTTCACCTTCACCGGGCTGCTGATCGGCTCGATCGTGTTCTCGCTGCCGTTTGCGGTGCAGCCGCTGCAGCATGCGTTTGAAGCGCTGGGCCGGCGTCCGATGGAGGTGGCCGCCACGCTGCGCGCCAGCCCGCTGGATGCGTTCTTCACGGTGGCGCTGCCGCAGGCCCGCACCGGCCTGCTGACCGCTGCCATCCTGAGTTTTGCGCACACCGTGGGCGAGTTCGGCGTGGTGCTGATGATCGGCGGCAACATCCCGGGCCAGACGCGGGTCGTCTCGACCCAGATCTATGGCCATGTCGAGGCCATGGAGTACGCCCAGGCGCACGGACTGGCGCTGTTCATGGTGGTGTTCTCGTTCGTGGTGCTGGCCGGGCTGGCCTGGCTCAAGGGCCGCCAGGGGCGGGTGCCCGCATGAGCCGGGACGACCTGCACATCCGCCTCCGTCTGCCCCGCGGCGGCTTCGAACTCGAGGCCGACCTGACGCTGCCGGGCCGCGGCATCAGCGTGCTGTTCGGCCCGTCTGGCTCGGGCAAGACCAGCCTGCTGCGCTGCGTGGCCGGGCTGGAACGCGCTGTGCAGGCCCGCATCCGCATTGGCGACGAGATCTGGCAGGACGACGCCACCGGCACCTTCGTGCCCACACACCGTCGATCGCTGGGCTACGTGTTCCAGGAGGCCAGCCTGTTCGACCACCTCGATGTGCTGGGCAACCTCCATTACGGACAACGCCGTGTGCGTTCGGCGCAAGGCCGGGCGACGCTCGATGCCGCGGTGGAGCTGCTGGGCATCGGGCATCTGCTGTCGCGCCGGCCGGAGCACCTGTCGGGCGGTGAACGCCAGCGCGTGGCCATCGCGAGGGCGCTGGCCACCGAACCGCGTGTGCTGCTGCTCGACGAGCCGCTGGCCGCACTCGACCCGGCCCGCCGGCAGGATGTGCTGCCCTGGCTGGAGCGGCTGCGCGACGAGCTGCAGCTGCCCATGCTGTACGTCACCCATTCGGTCGATGAACTCGCACGGCTCGCCGACCACCTGGTGGTGCTGGAGCTCGGCCGCGTTCGCGCCAGCGGACCGGCTGCCGAACTGATGTCGGCCATCCACCCGCCGGTGTTCGATGGCGAGCGGGCCGCTTCGCTGCTGCAGGGCGAGGTGGTCGAGCGCGATGCGCCCTGGCACCTCATGCGGGTGGCCATTCCCGGCGGCAGCCTGTGGCTGCGGGACGCCGGCCTGCCGCTGGGCACATTGGTACGGCTGCGGCTGCTGGCGCGCGACGTCAGCCTCACCTTGGGCCAGCCCGAAGGCACCAGCATCCAGAACCACCTGCCCTGCGTCATGGTCGACGTGGCCGACGACGCACACCCGTCGCAGTGCCTGGTCCAGCTGCGCTGCGGACCGTCGCTGCTGCTGGCCCGGGTGACCCGGCGCGCACTGCAGCATCTCGGGCTGAAACCGGGCGATGCCGTCTGGGCCCAGGTCAAGTCGGTGGCACTGGTGCCCTGAAACCGTGAAGTTCGTCCCGCCGGGGCGGACAGAGCGGCTCAAGACGGTGCCGATGTCGCCGATACAGGGTACAGAAAGGTGGCCTGGTGGCCGTTGGTGCGCCAGGCCGGCATCCCATGTCGACAGCCTCCGGTTCCCATCCGCTGCTCGCCCTGCTGGACATGATCGGCAGCCCCATGGTGCTGTTCGGCCCCGAGGGTCAGGTGGTGTTCGCCAACCAGGCTGCCCGGCGGCTGCCTTCCCGGCCGGCCCTGGTGTTGCCCAGCGACCCCCGGATCCGCCAGCAGGTGCGCCAGGTGATCCAGCTCCAGGTCGACGAGCCGGTGACCTTGCGGGTGCAGGTGCACGCCGACCAGGGCGTCTCGGAACTGGACTGCGCATTCCCTGCGCGCCCGGTGGCGAATCTGGCGGTGATGCTGATCACGCCGGTGGAAGCTTCCGAGGGCACCGGCAGCGGCTCGGGAGGCGATTCCGCCTTGCCCGACCGGCTCAGCCTGCCCCAGATCATGCAGCTGCTGCGCAGCGAGATCGTGCCGCCCATGCAGGCCGTCATGGCACGAGCCCACGAAGCCGCATCCGACCCCCGGGGCCTGGCCGACGGGGTGCAGCATCTGTCGGACCGCCTGACCCGGCTGATCGATCTGGTCGACGTGTTCGGTGACGACGCCCTGATCGGTGAAGACCGGGTGCTCATGCCCGAGATGTTGAAGGCCGTGTGCACCGAACTCGTCCCGCTGACCCGCGCCCGCGGGGTCAGCGTCCTGATCGAGGACCACCAGGACCAGCTCCCGCCGGTGTACGGCAGCCAGCGGCTGCTGCACCGTGCAGTGCACGAATGCCTGCACAACGCCATCGAGCACGCCCGTGGCGGTGTGGCCGACAGCCAGCCGGTGGCGGTGCGGGTGGCCTTTGCGGTGTCGGGCCAGCACCTGCAGCTGGCAGTGCACAGCCTGGGCGCCGTCACCGCCGCGGTGCTCAACCGGCATGCCGCCACACTGTTCCGCGCGAACCCGGGCCTGCCCGCCTCGGGGTCGCAACAGGGGCTACGCATCGGCCTGCCGCTGGCGCAACGCATCCTGCAGCTGCACGGCGGCCACCTGCGGGTCGACGACGACGACGGCGAACTCGCGGTGCGGCTGGAAGTGCCCACCGGTGCGCCGATGCGCAACACCCACCACCTCGATCTGCTGCAGGCGCAGATCTATGCCGAAGACCTTTCAAAACTGATGGCACGCAGCCGCAAGCCCAGCAGGAGCAACCCATGACCCACCGCATCCTCATCGTCGATGACCAGCCCGACATCCGCAAACTCATCTCGCTGACGCTGCAGCACCTGGACGATGCAGAACTGTTCGAGGCCTGCAGCGGGGGCGAAGGACTGCACCTGGCCCAGACGCTCAAGCCCGACCTGATGCTGCTCGACGTGATGATGCCGGGCGAACTCGACGGCTACCAGGTGTGCGAGAAGGTCAAGAAAGACCCCGAGCTCGCCGGTCGCACCAAGGTGATCCTGCTCACGGCCCGAGCTCAGAAGGAAGACCTGGAGAACGGCCGCAAGGCCGCAGCGGACGCCTACCTCACCAAGGCGTTCAGCCCGTTGAAGCTGCTGGACCTGGTCGACGAGATGCTGGCCTCACCGGCCACCTGAGCCGTCTCAGCCACCTGCGTCGGGGTACCCCACTTGAACAAGAACACAGCCACCGAACTGCGGCGCCTGCGTGCCATCCTGGACACCGCAGCCGACGCCATCGTGGGCGTCAGCGGCCAGGGTCGGGTGCACAGCGCCAACCCGGCAGCCGAACGCATGTTCGGCAAGTCGACCGCCGAACTGGCCGGCCAGCCGCTCGCCAGCCTGCTGCCCACGCTGGACGCGGACGCTCTGGCCCGCACCATGCAGGGCGGCATGCTGATGCACAGCACCCAGAGCCGCATCGGCAGGCTGGAGATCAGCGCGCTGCGACACGGCGACGTGGCTTTCCCGGTCGAGGTGCTGCTCGGCGAGATCACCGACGACCCCGAGATCCGCTACACCTGCATCGTCCGCGACCTCACCGAGATGCAGCAGGCTGAGGAATACATGATGCTGTACGGGCGCGCGGTGGACTGCACGCTCAACGGCATCTCGATCAGCGATGCGCGCCGCTACCCGCAACCCATCGTGCACGTCAATCCGGCGTTCTGCCGCATCACCGGCTATGCGCCGCACGAACTGCTGGGGCGCGATGCCAGCCTGCTGAACGGTCCGCTGACCGACCCGGACGACCTGGCCCTGCTGGCCCGAACGGTGCAGGGCGGCGGAGAGCTCAGCATCACGCTCAAGCACTACCGCAAGGACGGACGCCTGTTCCACAACAAGCTGTCGGTCTCGCCGGTACGCGATGCACACGGCCGCATCACCCACTACATCAATGTGGTGGAGGACGTGAGCGGCCAGATCGAGGTGAAGCAGCGCCTGATCGAGCGCACCGCCCGGCTCAACGCCACCTTCGACCTCAGCCCCGACGGGTTCGCGGTGTTCGACGTGCAGGGCGAATTGATCAGCGTGAACCCGGCCTTCCGGGCGATCGTCGGTGAATTGCCGACCGAGTGCAGCCGCCTGCCCGATTTCGACCGCTGGTTCGCCTCGCTCTGCGAATCGCCGGACACCTGCCGCACCGTGGCCCAGGCGGCCCACAACCACACGCACGACCGCATCGAACTGGTCAAGCCGGCGCGCAAGGTGATCGAGCGTGAAGTGCGGCGCAACCTGGGCGGCAGCGGCGAGACCATCGTCTACATGCGGGACATCACGCACCAGAGCGAGATCGACCGCCTCAAGAGCGAATTCCTGGCCACCGCCGCTCACGAACTGCGCACGCCGCTGGCCAGCATCGTGGGCTTCACCGAACTGATGCTGCACCGCGACTACCCGCCACCGAAGCAGAAGGACCTGCTGGCCACCGTGCACCGCCAGGGCATGCTGCTGTCCGGACTGATCCAGGAACTGCTCGACCTCTCACGCATCGAGGCCCGTCAGGGCAAGGACTTCCACATCGTCCCCACCCCGCTGCAGACGCTGGTGGAGGGGGTGCTGCAGAACATGTCCAGCGACGAGCTCGGGCAGAAGGTGCAACGGGGCGAACTGCCACCGGTGCTGCTGATGGCTGACGGTGCCAAGATGCACCAGGCCCTGACCAACCTGCTGAGCAACGCCTTCAAGTACTCGGCACCGGGAAGTCCGGTGGGCATCGATGCGGAAGTCGATGCCGAACCGTCCCCGGGCCGGGTGCTCATCCATGTTCGGGATCAGGGCATCGGCATGACGCCCGAGCAGCTGGGTCGGGCCTTCGAGCGGTTTTACCGCGCAGACACCTCGGGCAACATCCCCGGCACCGGCCTGGGGCTGAACCTGGTGAAAGAGATCGTCGAACTGCACGGAGGCCGCGTCAGCCTGAGCAGCACGCCCGGCCAGGGCACCGTGGCCACGGTGCAGCTGCCGCTGGCGCCCGCCTGGGCCACCTCCGGCACGCCGGTCTGACCGGCATCAGTCCGGCAGGAACAGCGACTGGAGATCGGACAGGAAGTCCAGACCGCGTGTGGTCGGCTGGACCCGGCCCGCATTGCGCAGCAGCAGGCCGCGCTGCTCACCCTCCTGCAGCGCCGCCTGGATGGACGACAGCGGCAGACCGGTGCGCTCCATGAAGTCCTGCAGTGCAAAGCCGTCCTTGAGGCGCAGCGCATTGAGCATGAACTCGAACGGCAGGTCGGCCCTGGCCACCTCGTCCATGCTGGCCAAGGCCTGCCCTGCCGGCGCCTGCTCCATGTACCGGCGCGGGTCGCGCAGCTTGACCGTGCGAGCCACCCGGTGGGCAAAGCTGAGCTTGCCGTGGGCACCGGCACCGATGCCCAGGTAGTCGCCGAACTGCCAGTAGTTCAGGTTATGGCGGCAGGCGTGACCTGGCTTCGCATAAGCCGACACCTCGTAGCGCTGCAGGCCGGCCTCGGTGGTGAGTTCGGTGATGCGGTCGAGCATGGCGTAGGCATCGTCGTCGTCCGGCAGCGCGGGCGGGAACTTGGCGAAATAGGTGTTGGGTTCCAGCGTCAGGTGGTAGATGGAGATGTGGGGCGGCGCCAGCGACAGCGCGGTGCGCATGTCTTCCTCGGCCTGAGCCAGCGTCTGGCCGGGCAGCGCGTACATCACGTCCAGGTTGAAGGTGTCGAAGCTGCGCGCGGCCTCTTCCACCGCCGCCAGCGCCTGGGCACGGTCGTGGACCCGACCCAGCGCCTTGAGGTGCTGGTCGTTGAAGCTCTGCACCCCGATCGACAGGCGCGTCACACCGGCCTGCCGAAAGGCCCGGAAGCGGTCGCGCTCGAAGGTGCCCGGGTTGGCCTCCAGCGTGATCTCGGCATCGGCTTCCAGCCGCACGCGCGCACGCACATCGGCCAGCAGACGGTCGATGGATTCCGGCGAGAACAGGCTGGGGGTGCCACCACCGATGAAGATGCTGTGCACCGTGCGGCCCCAGATCAGCGGCAGCGAGGTTTCCAGGTCGGCGCGCAGGGCATCGAGGTAGCGTTGCTCGGGTGGCGCGGCGGGGCCGCTGTCACCGGCCCACTCATGCGAGTTGAAGTCGCAGTAAGGGCACTTCTTGAGGCACCAGGGCAGGTGGATGTAGAGCGACAGCGGCGGCAGCGCCTGCAGCTGCAGCGTGCCGGGCCGCATCCAGTGGCGGATGTCGACCGGATCGGTCATGCGAACCAGCGCTCGCGCATCAGCGCCAGCATGGCCTGTGCGGCGCGACCCCGGTGGCTGTTCGCGTTCTTGACCTCGGTCGGCAGCTCGGCAAACGTCTTGCCGAACTCGGGCAGGAACATGACCGGGTCGAACCCGAAGCCGTTCTGGCCGATGCGCTCACGCGTGATGAGCCCCGGTGCGCGACCCGTGGCCACCAGCGGCTCCGGATCGTCGGCGCTGCGCAGGGCGACCAGGGTGCTGACCAGCGCAGCGCGCCGGTCAGCGACGTGCTGCATCTGCTCCAGCAGCGCGGTCACGTTGTGGTCGTCCCCTTTGGGATAGCCATGCTGGGTGGCGTAGTAGGCGGTGTCCACACCGGGCAAACCACCGAAGGCCTCCACGCACAGGCCGGCATCGTCGGCCAGGGCCGGCAGGCCGCTCTCGCGTGCAGCATGACGGGCCTTGGCCAGTGCGTTCTCGATGAAGGTGCGGTGCGGCTCCGGCGCTTCCGGAATGCCCAGCTCGGCCTGGCGCACCAGCTCGACGCCCAGCGGCGCAAACAGCGCCTGCAGCTCGGCAAGCTTGCCCGCGTTGTTCGAGGCCAGGACCAGCTTCATGCGCCCAGGGCCTGCTTCTGCAGGGCCACCAGCTCGGCAATGCCCTTTTCGGCCAGACCCAGCAGGGCGTCCATTTCGCTGCGGGAAAAGGCCACGCCCTCGGCCGTGCCCTGCACCTCCACATAGTGGCCGGCGCCGGTCATGACCACGTTCATGTCGGTGTCGCAGGCCGAGTCCTCGACGTATTCCAGATCGAGCAGCGGCTGGCCATGCAGGATGCCGACCGAGATGGCGGCCACATGGTCCTTGATCGGCGACTCGGCAATGCGCCCTTCGGACAGCAGGCGCGCCACCGCATCGGCCGCCGCCACGTAGGCGCCGGTGATGCTGGCGGTGCGGGTGCCGCCGTCGGCCTGCAGCACGTCGCAATCGAGGGAGATGGTGCGTTCGCCCAGCTTGGACAGGTCGAACACCGAGCGCAGCGAGCGGCCGATGAGCCGCTGGATTTCCTGGGTGCGGCCGCTCTGCTTGCCCTTGGCAGCCTCGCGGTCGCTGCGGGTGTGGGTGGCACGCGGCAGCATGCCGTATTCGGCGGTGACCCAGCCCTCACCGCTGCCACGCTTGTGCGGCGGCACCTTTTCCTCGACCGAGGCGGTGCAGAGCACGCGGGTATGGCCGAACTCGATCAGCACCGAACCCTCGGCGTGCATGGTGTAGCCACGGGTGATGCGCACCGGGCGCAGGGCATCGGCGGCCCGTTGGCCGGGCCGGGAAACAGCGGTCATGGGGAGATCCTCGGAAAACTCAGGAATTCTTTTCGGCGGTGCGCCGGATCGCGGCATTGATCTCGGCGATCGAGCGCTCGATGGCGGCGTCGTCCAGATCGTCCATGGTCGAGTCGGGTGTGCCCGACTGGATGGTGGAGGCGAAAAAACCATCCTCGACATCGTCGGTGGAGACACGCGAGTTCTGGTAGGCCTCGGCCGTCTCCCACTCCATGGCCAGCACCGTGACGTTGTCGCAACGCGGGCCGCCACGCTTGAGGGCGGTCTCGACCAGGTCGGGCACCGAATGTTCCAGCGCATGGCGGGACAGCTCGACCGCGATCTCGTCGTCGGACACCGTGCCCCACAGACCGTCGGAGCACAGCAGCACACGGTCACCTTGCTGCAAAGACAGCGGCCCGGACAGGTCGAACACCGGTTTGGCCGGGGAGCCGAGACAGGTGAACAGGATGTTGCGGTTGATGTGCTCGGTGGCCCGGCCCATGTGGGCCTGCTGCTCCATGTAGGAGTGGTCGCGGGTGCGGGTCAGCAGGGCACCGTCGCGGACCACGTACAGACGGGAGTCGCCGCAATGCACCCAGTGCATCTGGCCCCGCTCCATCAGGGCCGCCACCAGCGTGGTGCGCGGCGTGTCCAGCATGCCCTTCTCGGCGGCATAACGGATGATCTGGTGGTGGGCCGCCATCAGTGCACTGGAGAGGAAGTCAGGGACTTCGCGCACCGTCGGGTTGGCGGTCTTCTGGAAGTAGGCCGAGAAGGTCTGGAGCGCCAGCTGGGCGGCCATGGCACCTTCCGGGTGCCCACCCATGCCGTCGGCCAGGACGAACAGACCGGACTCCCGCGTGTACGCGTAGCCCATCCGGTCCTCGTTGCGCTCGCGCCCACCCTGCCGGCTGATCTGATAGACCGAGAATTTCATCGGAATCGGGTGCCTGCCTGAGTGGAACGACCCCGCCCGGTCTTCTTGTCGGAGACGATGTTGTCGAACTGCAGCCGCATCTTCTCGGCCACCGTCAGCTTGGTGTAGCTGCGCTCGGTCTCGCGGCTGAGCTCCTTCTGCAGGGCAAACACCGACTGCGGACGCGACAGCGGGTCGAGCGACATGCACCACTCCACCACCTCGATCAGGTTGTCGGAGTAGACGCCGCGCAGCCGGGACAGGGCCAGCGAGAGCCGATCCTTCTCGAGCCGCTGCGGTGCGTCGTTGGGCGGGTAACCCTGCATGCTGGCGTAGATGCAGGCACCGATCGCGTAGATGTCGGTCCAGGGTCCCATGGACGAATCGCGCCGGTACATCTCCGGCGCCGCAAAACCCGGTGTGTACATGGGACGGATGAAGTTGCCTTCCTTGCTCAGCACCTCGCGCGCAGCACCGAAATCGATCAGCACCGCCCGGTTGTCGTCGGTGATGAAGATGTTCGCCGGCTTGATGTCGAGGTGCAGCATCTTGTGCTGGTGCACGATGCGCAGACCACGCAGCACCTCGTCGTACAGCGAGCGGATGGTCGACTCGCGAAACACCTTCTGCTTCTTCTGCTCGCGGGCCGTGATGATGAACTCCTGCAGGGACGAGCCCTCGAGGTAGTTCATGACCATGTAGACGGTCTCGTTCTCGCGGAAGAAATTGAGCACGCTCACCACCGACTGGTGGGAGATCTGTGCCAGCGCCCGGCCTTCCTCGAAGAAGCTCTTGAGGCCCAGCCGGTACAGCGACAGCTTTTCGGGTTGCACCTGGGGCAGCAACTCGCCCGGTGCGCGGGTGGCCAGGGATGAAGGCAGGTATTCCTTGACCGCCACCTGCTGGCCCTCGGTGTCGATGGCCAGATACACCACACCGAAACCACCTGCTGCCAGCTTGCGAACAATGCGGTAACCACCGATCACGGTGTCGGGCGGCAAGGGTGCAGGTTTGACCTTTGACATAATTCGGCAGGCTTCCGGAACGCGTCGTTTCGGACCACTCCTTTTGATCGGGCCCAGTGCGATGGCAGTTTACAGCATGACCGGTTTCGCCACGGCCCACACCGCGCCGCAGGGCGAGGCGGGCGCCGCGGCTACCGGCAGCGGTCCCGGTCTTGAAATCCGCTCGGTCAACAGCCGCTTCCTCGATCTGGTCTTCAAGCTGCCCGAGGAGCTCCGCGGCACCGAGCCCGCGCTGCGCGAGCTGCTCAACTCCCGGCTCAAGCGCGGCAAGGTGGAACTGCGCGCCTGGACCGAAAACCGGTCCGAGCCATCCATCCGTTCTCCCGGCGTCGGCGAGCTGCAGCGCCTGGTCGGCGTGCAGGATGCCATCCGGGCATGGCTGCCCACGGCGGCACCGCTTTCGGTGGCGGAAGTGATGCAGCTGACCGGTCGCCAGGCCGCGGCACCCGGCAACCAGCACGACCCCTTGATGGAGCTGGCCACCCAGGCCCTGGACGCCCTGCTGGCGGCCCGTGCCCGGGAAGGCGAGCGACTGGCCGCCATGCTGACGGACCGACTCGGCCAGCTGCGGACCCTGGCGCGCGAGGCAGCTCCGCTGATCCCTCAGCTGGTGGCACTGCAGCGGCAGCGCTTCCTGGACCGCTGGAATGAGGCGCTGGGCCCGGAAGCAGCCACCGTCGGGGCCACCGAGCAGGCCCGTGACCGGGCGCTGACCGAAGCCACCGCGTATGCCATCCGCATCGACGTGGCGGAAGAGCTCACCCGTCTCGGCTCGCACCTGGAAGAGATCGAACGCCTGATCCGCAAGGGCGGCGAGGTCGGCAAGCGGCTCGATTTCCTGATCCAGGAGCTTCACAGGGAAGCCAACACGCTGGGCTCCAAGTCGTCCAGCATCGAACTCACCCGGATCTCGGTCGACATGAAAGTGCTGATCGAGCAGATGCGCGAGCAAGTCCAGAACATCGAATGACCCTCTGATGGAATACCCAGGCAACCTGTTCGTCGTCGCAGCCCCCAGCGGGGCTGGCAAATCCAGCCTGGTCAAGGCACTGATGGAGCTGGACTCGCGCGTCCAGCCCTCGGTCTCGCACACCACCCGGCCCCCCCGGGGCCAGGAACTGCACGGTCGCGAATACTATTTCTGCAGCAACGAGACCTTCGACCAGATGGTGGTCCAGGACGCGTTTCTGGAATGGGCCAAGGTGCACGGGAACCGTTACGGCACCTCCAAACAGGCCATAGAGCAGCGCATGAAGATGGGTGCCGATGTCGTGCTGGAAATCGACTTCCAGGGCGCCATCCAGGTCAAGCGCATCTTCCCCAACGCGGTGCTGGTGTTCATCCTGCCCCCGAGCTGGGAAGAGCTGCGCTCGCGACTGGAACGTCGGGCCGAAGACAGCCCGGAGGTCATCGATCTGCGATTGCAGAATGCCGCCACGGAGATGGCCAATGCCCGCGAATTCGACTTCGTTATAATCAATGAAGTATTTGAGCGCGCCTTGTTCGATCTCAAGGCCATCGTGCATGCGCAAAGGCTGCGCTACTCCGCACAGCGGATCGCCCGCAGCGAGACGTTTTCGGCGCTCAACATCCACTGACACCCCAACCGGAGCCCGCACATGGCACGCATCACCGTTGAAGATTGCCTGGAAAAAATCCCCAACCGCTTCCAGCTGGTGCTCGCGGCGACCTACCGCGCCCGCATGCTGAGCCAGGGCCATGCCCCCAAGATCGAAAGCAAGAACAAGCCGGGCGTCACCGCCCTGCGCGAAATTGCCGAAGGCAAGGTCGGCGTGGAAATGCTGAAGAAGGTGCCGGTCTGACCGCAGGCCACACCGCCTTCCAGGCGACAGGAAACACCGCTGCGGCGGTGTTTTTTTTCGCCTTTTGCCAGGGACCCAGGTGACTGCGCCGGTTTTCCATCTCAAGCTACAGTACCGGGATGATGTCTGATGCCCCGGTAGGCGCCCCGCCCTCCCCGATTGCACGGCCGGCCGACAGTGCGGCCGCTGCCAGCTTTGCTGCGCTGCTGGGCAAGCTCGACTACCTCGGCGCGGCCGACATCGAAAGCATCCGCCTGGCCTATCGCTTCGCCGACGAAGCCCACCTGGGCCAGCTGCGCAAGAACGGCGATCCCTACATCACCCATCCGATCGCGGTCGCTGCCCAGTGCGCCGAGTGGAAGCTCGACGCCCAGGCCCTGATGGCCGCCTTGATGCACGACGCCATCGAGGACTGCGGGGTCACCAAGCAGGAGCTGGTGGAGCGCTTCGGCGCGCAGGTGGCCGACATCGTCGACGGGCTCACCAAACTGGAGAAGCTGGAGTTCGACACCCGGGAGCAGAACCAGGCGGAGTCGTTCCGCAAGATGCTGCTCGCCATGGCCAAGGATGTGCGGGTCATCCTGATCAAGCTGGCCGACCGCACCCACAACATGCGCACCATGGGCGACATGCCGCGCAGCAAGTGGCAGCGCATCAGCAGCGAGACGCTGGAGATCTACGCACCCATCGCGCACCGGCTGGGCCTGAACTTCACCTACCGGGAACTGCAGGACCTGGCCTTCAGGTTCCTGAATCCCTGGCGCTACGAGGTGCTGTCCAAGGCGCTCAACAAATCGCGCACCCGCCGCCGCGACCTGATCACCCGGGTGCAGCGCGAGGTCGAGACGGCCTTCGCGAAACAGGGCATGACCGTGCGCATCATGGGGCGCGAGAAGACGCTCTACTCCGTCTATCGCAAGATGGACAGCAAGCACCTGTCGTTCTCGCAGGTGACCGACATCTACGGCTTTCGCATCATCGTGCCCGACCTGGCCGACTGCTACACCGGACTGGGCACGCTGCACCAGCTGTACAAGCCGCTGCCGGGCAAGTTCCGGGACTACGTGGCCATCCCCAAGGTCAACGGCTACCAGTCGCTGCACACCACGCTCATCGGTCCTTTCGGAACCAACATCGAGTTTCAGCTGCGTACCCATGCCATGGACGTGGTGGCCGAGTCGGGCGTGGCCGCGCACTGGCTCTACAAGGCCAGCGAGCCCAACAGCGACATGTCGCAGCGGCTGGGCACGCAGTGGCTGCAGTCGCTGCTCGACATCCAGCAGGAAACCCACGACGCCAGCGAGTTCTGGGACCACATCAAGATCGATCTCTTCCCCGATGCGGTCTATGTGTTCACGCCCAAGAGCAAGATCATGGCGCTGCCCCGTGGCGCGACGGTCATGGACTTTGCCTACGCCATCCACAGCGACGTGGGCAACCGCACCGTGTCGGCCCGCATCAATGGCGAGGAACGCCCGCTGCGCACCGAACTCTCCAACGGCGACGTGGTGGAGGTCATCACCGACGCCAAGGCACAGCCGAATCCGGCCTGGCTGTCATTCGTGAAGACCGGCCGCGCACGCTCGAAGATCCGGCACCACCTGAAGACGGTGGCCCAGGAACACTCGCTGGAACTCGGTGAGCGGATGCTGGGTCAGGCGCTGCGGTCCGAAGGCATCGCACAGCTGCCGCCCACCGACGGAGAGCACGCCGGCACCTGGGAGAAGCTGCTCCGGTTCACCGGCAACCGCCATCTCGATGAACTGCTGTCGGACATCGGCATGGGCAAGCGCATCGCCAGCATGGTCGGCAAGAAGCTGGCGGTGCTGCTGAGCGAGACAGGCGTCAAGCCGGACGCCCTGCTGATCAGCACCGAGCGTTATGCCTCGGGGCAGGAGGACAACCTGGCGCACGGCGTCGTGACGCTGGACGGCAGCGAAGGCCTGTCGGTCCAGTACGCCAGCTGCTGCAAGCCCATACCGGGCGACCGCATCGTCGGTTACCTGGGCCGGGGTGAAGGACTGGTGGTGCACGCCGAGGACTGCGCCGTGGCGCGCCGGCTGCGTGCCCGGGACGCCGAGCGTTTCCTGGAAGTGGAATGGGCCGACGAGCCGTCGCGCCCGTTCGACACCACGGTGGTCGTGACCGTGACCAACGGCAAAGGCGTTCTGGCACGGGTGGCCGCAGCAATCACGGCGGCAGAAGGCGACATCACCCATGTGGACATGGGCGACGAACCGGCCCAGACCGCGACCGACATCCGCTTCTCGGTGGCGGTGCGCGACCGTCAGCACCTGGCCGACGTGCTGCGCAGCCTCAAGCGCACGCCCTCGGTCATCAAGGCGCAGCGGTTCAAACCGGCCAAGGCCTGAGGGAAGACCCCCGGTTCAGGCCGGCGCAGGGTAGCTGACCGACAGGATCTCCAGCTCCTGCAGGCCGCCGGGCACTGCCAGCTTCACCACATCGCCCACGCGCGACTTGATCAGAGCGCGCGCCACCGGTGAGATCCAGCTGATCTGGCCACTGGCGCTGTCGGCCTCGTCCACGCCCATGATGGTCACTGTGGTCTCCGTGCCCTGCTCGTCGGCATAAGTCACGGTCGAACCGAAGAACACCTGGTCGTTGCCGTGATGGAGTGACGGATCGACCACCTCGGCAATCTCCAGGCGACGGGTCAGAAAGCGGATGCGGCGGTCGATTTCGCGCAGCCGCTTCTTGCCATAGAGGTAGTCGCCGTTTTCGGATCGGTCGCCGTTGCTGGCCGCCCAGTGCACGATGTCCACGATCTTCGGCCGCTCTTCGTCCATGAGCTGGAACAGCTCGGCGCGCAGCCGGTCGTAGCCGGGGCGGGTGATGTAGTTCTTTCCACCCGGAGGCAGCGGCGGCAGGCCACCGGCTTCGTCATCGTCGTCCGTGTCGGACTCTTTGGTGAAGGCTTTGCTCATGAACGTACCCGCATGAACGCAAGACAGGCAGACAAGAAAAAAGCCTGCAGCTTGTGGCTGCAGGCTTTTTCGTTTTGGTGCGGCTGGCAGGATTCGAACCCACGACCCCTTGGTTCGTAGCCAAGTACTCTATCCAACTGAGCTACAGCCGCGAAGCCTTGAAGTATAGCAGCATTTTTGGCGGTTTCGCAAACTTGCCGTGATCTGCTGCTGAAGGAAAGGCGTCTTTCCCGTTTCGGTCTGGTAGGCCGTGTTGGACTTGAACCAACGACCAAGGGATTATGAGTCCCCTGCTCTGACCAACTGAGCTAACGGCCCGAAAGCGGCGGATTGTAGGCGTTTACTTGCCGTGGCTCAGGGCGTTGCTGACCAGCTTGGCGGTCACGTCGACGATCTGGATCATGCGGTCGTAGGGCATGCGCTGGGGGCCGATGACGCCCAGCGTGCCGACCACCTGGCCATCCACCTCGTAGGGTGCGGTGACCACCGACAGGTCCTCGAACGGGACGACCTGGCTCTCGCCCCCGATGTAGATGCGCACCCCGTCGGCCTGGGCCGAGACATCGAGCAGACGAACCAGCTGCGTCTTCTGCTCGAACAGGTCGAACAGGCGCCGCAGGTTGCCCATGTCGCTGGAAAACTCGGTGACCGACAGCAGGTTGCGCTCGCCGGCCACCACCACCTCTTCCTGGCGGGTTTCCGACTCTGCGCCGATGTTGACGGCTGCCTGCATCAGGTCGGCGATCTCGCCGCGCAGGGTGTCCAGCTCGGTCTTGAGGCGTTCGCGCACTGCCTCCATGGCGAGGCCGGCGTAATGGGCATTGAGGAAGTTGGCCGCTTCCAGCAGCTGCGACTGGGTGAAGTTGACCTGGGTGTGGATGATGCGGTTCTGCACGTCGCCCTCGGGCGAGACGATGATCACCAGCACCCGCCGGTCGGACAGGCTCAGGAACTCGATGTGCCGGAACACCGAGGCACGCCGGGGCGCCATCACCACGCCGACGAACTGCGACAGGTTGGACAGCAGGTTGGCCGCGTGGCTGATGACCCGGTGCGGCTGGCTGGGGTCGATGTTGGGTGCCGAGATCTCGGGCGCTGGTGCCATGAGGCTCTCGCGGCGCACGGTGAGCATGGTGTCCACGAACAGCCGGTAGCCCCGCGCCGTGGGAATGCGCCCGGCCGAGGTGTGGGGGCTCACGATGAAGCCCAGTTCTTCCAGGTCGCTCATGACGTTGCGGATGGTCGCTGGCGACAGGTCCATGCCGGTGGCCTTGGCGAGCGTTCGCGAGCCCACGGGCTGGCCGTCGGCGATGTACCGCTCCACCAGGGCTTTGAGCAACAACTTGGCGCGATCATCGAGCATGGGCGGGATTTTACGGAGGGGCGCAGCGCCTGGGGCGTCACACCCCTATGTTGTAATTTGTCCATGCCTTCGAACGCCCCGTCACGTCCTGCCGTCAGCCGGCAGCGCCTCCCGCTGCGATTCGCCCATGTGGTGATCGTCGGCAAGTACCACGCACCGGGCTCTCGCAAGGCGGTCGACGAAATCGCCCATTTCCTGCAGGACGAAGGCTGCGTGGTGTCGCTGGAGGAGCAGACCGCGCTCAACACCGGCCTGACCAACTTCCCGGCCCTGAGCGTGGCGGCCATCGGCGCCCAGTGCGATCTGGCCCTGGTGGTCGGGGGCGACGGCACCATGCTGGGCATCGGTCGGCAGCTGGCCCGCCACGGCGTGCCCCTGGTGGGCATCAACCAGGGCCGGCTGGGCTTCATCACCGACATCGCCTTCGAGGACTACCGCGACTCGCTGCGCGCCATCCTGCACGGCAATTTCGAGGAAGACTCCCGCGCGCTCATGGCGGCCAGCGTCTGGCGCGACGGCCGCTGCGTGTTCGAGGCCACCGCGCTGAACGATGTGGTGGTCAACCGCGGCGGCGTGGCCAGCATGATCGAGCTGCGGGTCGAGGTGGACGGCCATTTCGTGGCCAACCAGCGTGCCGACGGCCTGATCATCGCGTCGTCCACCGGCTCCACCGCGTATGCGCTGTCGGCCGGCGGGCCGCTGCTGCACCCAGGCATCGGCGGCTGGGTGATGGTGCCGATTGCGCCCCACACGCTGTCCAACCGGCCGGTGGTGCTGCCCTACACCTGCGAGATCGCGGTGGAGATCGTCTCGGGGCGTGACGCCAGTGCCAACTTCGACATGCAGTCGCTCACCAGCCTGCTGCACGGCGACCGGATCGTGGTGCGCAAATCGGAACATGCCCTGCGCCTGCTCCATCCGTCGGGCTGGAGCTACTTCGACACCCTGCGCAAGAAACTCCACTGGAACGAAGGGGGCTGAGCCTGCGTGACAATGGCGCTTTGCAATCTGTTGCAGTCCCCTTGTCACCAGCCCCACCATGAGCCTCCGACGCATTGCCCTGCGGGATTTCGTCATCGTGCAAAGCCTCGATCTGGACCTCTCGTCCGGGTTCAGCGTGCTCACTGGCGAGACCGGGGCCGGCAAGTCCATCCTGATCGATGCCCTGCAGCTGGCGCTGGGCAGCCGTGCCGATGCCGGCGTGGTGCGCGAAGGCGCCCAGCGTTGCGAGGTGGCGGCCGAATTCGACAGCCCGGCTGCACTGGCCCTGTGGCTGGACGAGCAGGGTTTCCCTGCCGACGAAGCCCTGCTGCTGCGCCGCACCGTCGATGCCGAAGGCCGCAGCCGCGCCTGGATCAATGGCAGCGCGGCCACCGCCACCCAGCTGCGTGCCGTGGCCGACCACCTGGTGGACATCCATGGCCAGCACGCATGGCAGAGCCTGACCCGGGCAGACGCGGTGCGCGAGCTGCTCGATGCCTATGCCGGCACCGACCTGACACCGATTCGGGCGGCCTGGCAGCACTGGCGACAGCACCGCAAGGCCCTGGACACGGCCCGGGAACAGCAGGCCACCCTGCAGCAGGACGCCGAGCGCCTGCAATGGCAGATTGCCGAACTGGACAAACTCTCCCCCGGCCCGGACGAATGGGCCGACCTCAACACCCAGCACGGCCGGCTGGCCAACGCGCAGTCGCTGATCGACGCCACCGCGCTGGCGGTGCAGGTGCTCGATGAGGACGACGGCAGCGCCGGCACCCTGATCAGCCGTGCGGTCTCCACACTGCAGGGTCTGGTGGATGTCGAGCCCCGCTTCCGCGCGCCCCTGGAGGCTCTGGAAGCGGCACTGGCGCAGGTGCAGGACTCGGTGCACGAGCTGCACCAGCTGCAGCGCCACACCGATCTGGACCCGGCCCGGCTGGCGGTGCTCGACGAACGTCTGGGCCAGTGGGTGTCGCTGGCGCGGCGTTACCGGCGTCCGCCGGAAGAACTGGCTGCCCTGCATGCCCAGTGGAGGGCCGAACTGGCCGGGCTGGACGCAGCGCTGGACCTGGATTCGCTGCAGACCGCCGAACGTGCAGCCTGGAAGTCGCTGGAGACGGCCGCGCGCAAGGTCAGCCAGACCCGCGAGAAGGCCGCACCGCGCCTGTCCGAAGCCGTCACCGCCACCATGCAGACGCTGGGCATGCAGGGCGGGCGCTTCGAGGTCGGGCTGTCCCGCCAGGAAGAACCGCAGGTGCACGGCTGGGAAACGGTCGAGTTCCGTGTGGCGGGTCATGCCGGCGCCACCCCGCGTGCGGTCGGCAAGGTGGCCTCCGGCGGCGAACTTTCGCGCATTGCGCTGGCGCTCTCGGTGGTGACCAGCCAGCTGGGGCAGGCACCCACGCTGATCTTCGATGAGGTGGACTCTGGTGTCGGCGGTGCCGTGGCCCACACCGTGGGACGGCTGCTGCAACAGCTCGGCCGGGACCGGCAGGTGCTGGCCGTCACCCACCTGCCGCAGGTCGCTGCCTGTGCTCACCACCACCTGCAGGTCAGCAAGCAACGCTCGGGGGCCCAGACCCTCAGCACGGTGCAGCCCATCGACCAGGAAGCCCGGGTACGCGAACTCGCCCGCATGCTCGGGGGCGGCGAGTCTTCCGACATTTCACTGGCCCACGCGCGCGAGCTGCTGGGCACCTGACCCGCATGAACACCACCTCGCTCCACCTGGTGCTGATCACCGGCATGTCCGGTTCCGGCAAGTCGGTGGCACTGGCCGCACTCGAAGACCTGGGCTTCTACTGCGTCGACAACCTGCCGCCTGAACTGCTCAAGCCCTTCATGGCGCTGGACCAGAACCAGCAGGCGCGTCGGGTGGCGGTGGCCATGGATGTGCGCAGCGCAGACTCCCTGCCCGGCCTGCCCGGCCGGCTGCAGGACCTCCGCGAAAGCCAGGACCGCCCGGTCAGCATCACGTCGATCTTTCTCGACGCCACGACCGACACCCTGGTGCGCCGCTTCTCCGAAACCCGCCGCGCGCATCCGCTGTCGGTGGCCCGCGGAGCGACGGGTGATCCGCAGAGCGCGCTGATCGAGGCCATCGAACGCGAGCGTGAGCTGCTGGCCGAGCTGCGCGAGCAGTCGCTGGTGCTGGACACCAGCCTGGCCCGGCCCACCCTGCTGCGCCAGCAGCTGCAAGACCTGGTCGGCCCGCAGGCACGTCCGCTCACGCTGGTGTTCGAGTCCTTTGCTTTCAAGCGCGGCATCCCCATGGATGCCGATTTCGTGTTCGATGTGCGGATGCTGCCCAACCCGCACTACGAGCCGGACCTCAAGCCGCTGACCGGGCGCGACCCGCCGGTGGCCGACTACCTGCGCAGCCGCGACGAAGTGAAGCGCATGCAGGAGCAGATCACCGGATTCCTGGAGGCCTGGCTGCCGTCAATGGTCAGGGACCACCGCAGTTACGTCACGGTCGGCCTGGGCTGCACCGGTGGCCAGCACCGATCGGTCTATCTGGCAGAGGAACTGGCTCGCCACTTCCAGGACCAGTGGACGGTTCGGGTGCGCCACCGCGAGTCCGACCAATGGCCGCGCAGCAGCGGCCGCCGCTGACGACAGTCCGTCAGGCTGCCAGCCAGGGGCGCACCGGCGCAGGCAGGCCGACCGACGAGAGCTGGTCCCGCCGCACCCAACGTCCATCCTCTGCAGCGCGGTCGCCCAGCGTGGGCAGACCGGCATCCGGCCAGCTCGGCAGCCTCACCGGGTGAAGGCGCAGCTCGCGGTGCGTCAGTGCATGTGCGACGGCCTCGCCATCCTCCAGCCGGGCTGCACAGTCAGGGGAGATCGCCGCAGACAGCGCATCGCGGCTGTCGAACACGGGCGGACAGTACAGCCCCGCCCAGATGCCCTGTTCAGGCCGCTTTTCCAGCCATACCTCGGCATGCCCGTCCGGCCCGGACCGCTCGACCAACAAGAGCCACCATGCCTCGAACCGCCGCACCAGCTTGCGGGTGCGCACCGGAAACCGGGTCGGGTCACCGCCGCGCCGGCCCTCGCACAGATCGTTCACCGGGCACAGCGCACAGGCGGGGCGGCTGCGGGTGCACACGGTGGCGCCCAGGTCCATCAGGCCCTGGGTGTAGGCGGCCATGTCGTCACCCGCGGGCTCTGCCGGCACCAGGCCCTGGGCCAGGTCCCACAGCGCCCGCTGCGGAGCGGCCTGGGCCAGATCCTGGTCGAACGCCAGCAGGCGGGTCAGCACCCGCCTCACATTGCCGTCCAGGATCGAGATGCGTTCGCCGAAGCAGAAGGCGGCGATCGCCGCTGCGGTCGACGCGCCGATGCCCGGCAGCGTGGCCAGGTCGCCTGACGCCCGGGGGAACTGCCCGTTCCACTTCGCGACCACGTCCTGGGCGCAGCGGTGCAGGTTGCGGGCCCGGGTGTAGTAGCCCAGGCCGCTCCACAGGGCCATGACATCGTCCACTGGCGCAGCGGCCAGTGCCGACACGTCGGGGAACCGCTCCAGAAACCGGGGGTAGTACGACAGGACGGTGGAGACCTGTGTCTGCTGGAGCATGATTTCCGACAGCCACACCCGGTAGGGATCGCGCGTGCCCTGCCAGGGCAGACCGTGGCGGCCGTCACGGCGCTGCCAGCCGATCAGCGCTTCGGCGAAACCCGCCGGCAACGGCCGGCCCGCAGGGCTCATACCGGCAGCGGTTCGGTCGCGTCCTCCGCCACTGGAGTGGTGAGGAGTTCGGTGAGTTCGGCCAGTTTGGCATCCACCTCGTTGAGCGAACCCTGCATGGCCTGCAGTTCGGCAATGCGTTCGTCCAGCCCCCCTGCAGCCTGCTGGATGCGCGAGACTGCCTCGATGCGGCGGGTGAAATGCCGGCGGCGGTCCCGCAGCTGACTGTCGAACTGCGCTGCAGCCGACTTGTTCCAGATCTCGACCTCGTTGACGGCGCTGTCGTAGACCGTGCGCAGCCGGCTCATGAGTGCCCGGGCCAGGCGCTCGGCGAACTCGGGCTGCGCCAGCCGCAAGGCATTGCCCAGGCTGAGGTATTGCAGGTGGCTTTTCTCGATCAGCACCAGTTCCTGGATGAAACGGGCCAGATCGGGCGGCGTGGGCACCTGGAGCGAGAAACCGTATTCGGCGTTCAGGCTGCGGAAGCTGCCGTCCAGCATGGCCTGGATGTCGGCGGCCATGCGCTGTGCCTTGTCCAGATCGGCCCGCAGCCGGCTGAAGGTGTCGTCGTAGGCGCGGCGCACACCCAGCTTGATGCCGGGTGCCTTCAGCGCCTTGGCCAGCGCGGACACCTCGTTGCGCAGGTGGGTGGACCCCAGCAGGGCGAACAGGTCCTTGAGCAGACGCAGGTGCACCGAGCGCACCGCCTGGATGCGGGCTCCGCTGGCGTCGAATTCGCCCTGTTCCTGCTCGATGCGCAGGCGCATCTGCTTGATCACGCCGGCATTCTTGCCCCGCAGGCCTTCGAGCTCCTGGATCTGTTCGACCAGGTCGCGGGTGCGGGCATGCACCATGCGGCCGGTCTCGACCTGCAGCGACCGGATGCCGGCAGCCACCGCGGACGACAGGATGCGGCGCCGCTGGGCCAGCAGGTCTTCACCCAGCGCGTGCTCCAGCTCGAGCAGGTTGCTGGCATCGAGCAGGTTGTCGTCCCCGTTGACCTTGGCCAGCAGCCCCTTCTGGGCCGACACGGCCAGCACCTGACGGGGCGACACGCCCAGGATCTCGGCGGAATCCACCCGCTGGGCTGCGATCTGCAGCTGCACCTGCTCGGGCGTGGACAACGCGTCCCACAGCGTGTCGATCTTGTTGAGCACCACCAGCCGGGAGGCCGCATCGGAAGAAGCCACCGCCAGATGCTGGCGCCAGATGGTGAGGTCCGATTTGGTGACGCCGGTGTCGGCACCCAGGATGAAGACCACCGCGTGGGCCTGCGGCAGCAGGCTCACCGTGAGCTCGGGTTCGGCGCCGATCGCATTCAGGCCGGGCGTGTCCAGAATGACCAGACCCTGCTTGAGCAGCGGGTGGGCCATGTTGATGAGCGCATGGCGCCACTTCGGGACCTCCACCAGACCATCGCTGCCGGGCAGCGGGTTGTCTTCCGGCGCCTCATCGCTCCAGAAGCCCAGCGCGCGGGCTTCGTCCTGGGACACCCGCCGCACCTCGGACACCTTCTGGATCGCCTTGGCCAGCTGCTTGGGGTCGTTCACGTCGAGGTCGACGCGTTCCCACTTGTCGGTGGCGTTGCGCCAGTCCAGCAGCGACTGGGGCTGCAGCCGGGTCTCGATGGGCAGCAGCCGCAGGCAGGGCGGGATCTCGGGATCGAAGCCCAGCTCGGTAGGGCACATGGTGGTGCGCCCGGCACTGGCCGGCATGATGCGCCGGCCGTATCCGGCGAAGAACATCGCATTGATGAGTTCCGACTTGCCGCGCGAGAACTCGGCCACGAAGGCCACCATGATCTTGTCGTTGCGCACCTGGGCGTGCAGCTGGTCGAGCCGCTCGCGCACGCCGGCTTCCATCAGGTCGTTGTCGACCAGCCATTCGGACAGCAGCTTGAGCCGCAACGCAAACTGACGGCGCCAAGCGCCATGCTGGTCGAATTCCTGGATGAAGCTCATGGGTGTGGGAAAAAGTCTCGGGCGGGCTTTGGATCAATATAGCACCCGATACCCGACCGGGTGTGCGCCCCGCCCACCCGGATCGACCGATCGTCAGGGCTTCTGGCAGCCCGGGCAGAAGAAGGTGGAGCGCTGACCCTGGCGGATCTGGCGAACGTCGGTGCCACAGCGCCGGCAAGGTTCGCCGGCCCGGCCGTACACGTGGGCATCGAGCTGGAAATAGCCGGTCTGGCCCTCGGCACTGGAAAAGTCCCGCAGGGTGCTGCCGCCCAGGGCCACCGCCTTGTGCAGCACCTCCACGATGGCGCCATGCAGCCTGGCCGCCCGGGGCCGGCTGATGCGGTCCGCCGGCACGGTGGGCCGGATGCCGGCCATGAACAGCGCCTCGGACGCGTAGATGTTGCCCACCCCGACCACGATGTCGCCGGCCAGGAGGACCTGCTTGATGGCCGCCCGCCGCTCCTGCAGGGCCCGGTGGAACATGCGGGGATCGAAGCCGGCCTCCAGCGGCTCCACACCCAGCCCGCCCAGCAATTTCTGCGCACGGTCATCGGCCAGGTCGGGCACCAGCACCACGGCGCCGAAACGCCGGGGGTCGTGCAGCCTGAGGACGCCGCGATCGGTGTGGAGTTCGAAGTGGTCGTGGACCCCGGCCGGCGGCAGGTCGGGTGCGAATTGCAGGCTGCCGGACATGCCCAGATGCACCAGCAGCACCGCCGCATCGAGCCGGACCAGCAGGTACTTGCCCCGGCGGTCGACCCCGCGCACCTCCTGCCCCGCCAGCGCCGTCGGGTCTGCCCCCAGCGGCCAGCGCAGCGGTTTTCCCATGACGACCTGGCGCACCCGGGCGCCGGTGATCCGCTCGGCAAAGCTGCGGCGTGTGACTTCGACTTCGGGCAATTCGGGCATGCGACCACCTGGGAATGCGTCAGGCCGGCGCTGGTGTCAGGGGTGATGCCCGACCGCCCCCGGGGGCCTGAAAGCCTTCCATTATCATGGGCCGATGACTGCTCGCACCCCTGGCGCCTCCCATTCCACGAGTCCATTTCCGGGCCGCCTGCGGCCTGCCATCGGGGCGATGGCACTGGCCAGCGTGCTGGCGCTGGCATCGGTGCCGGCGGGAGCACAGACACCGGCGGAGCCCACCGGAGAGCCGGTGGTCAACTCCTCCCTCAGTGCGCCCTTGTTCTACCAGCTGCTGCTGGGCGAGCTGAACGTGCGCGAGGGCGACCCCGGTGCCGGCTACTCCCTCATCCTTGACGCCGCCCGAAGGACCAAGGACCCCCAGCTCTACCAGCGGGCGGTGGAAGTGGCCCTGCAAGGCCGGTCAGGCGACGCGGCACTGGCCGCTGCCCGGGCCTGGGCCCAGGAACTGCCGGGCTCGCTGGAGGCCGACCGGTTCGTGCTGCAGATCCTGCTGGCCCTCAACCGCGTGGGCGAAACCGGCCCGGTGCTGCGCGACCTGATCCGCGACACGCCGCTGGCCGAGCGCAGCGACACCATCAACGCCATTCCCCAGACCTTTGCCCGGGTGCAGGACAAGGCCGTGGCGGCCAGCGTGGTGCGTGAGGCGGTCACGCCTTCGCTGACGCAGCCGGAAACGGCGGCCGCCGCCTGGACCACGGTGGGCCGGATGGAGCTGGCCCAGAACCGCAGTGCCGCTGCACTCGAAGCGGCCCGGCAGGGCCATTCGGCCGAGCCGGCATCGCCCTACCCGGCCCTGCTGGCGCTGGAACTGTTCGAACGCGGCGACGCCAATGCCGAACCGCTGATCCTGCGGCAGATCAACGCCAGCAGCCGGCGCAGCGCCAACGACACGGCGGTGGCCCTGAATTACGCGCGGTTGCTCATCGACCTGCAGCGCAATGGCGACGCGCGGCGTGAGCTGGCATCGCTCACGACCCGCCAGCCCGACGAGGCAGAGGCCTGGCTGCTGCTGGCCTCGGTGCAGCTTCAGGACAACGCGCTGCAGGAGACCAAGGCGTCGCTGGGCCAGTTCCTGCGGCTCACCCAGGGCAGCTCCGATCCCCGGCTGCGCCGTCTGCAGACCCAGGCCTATCTGATGGCCGCGCAGGTGGCTGAAAAGCAGGGCGACATCGCCGGTGCCGGCGCCTGGCTGGACCGGATCGAAAGCCCCGAGGACGTGCTGGCTGCGCAATTGCGACGCGCCTCGCTGCTGGCACGGCAGGGACGTCTGGGCGAGGGACGCGCGCTCCTGCGCAGCCAGCCCGAACGGCGCCCCGGTGACGCCCGCCTGAAGCTCATCGCCGAAGCGCAGCTGCTGCGCGACTTCAAGGCCTACCGAGAGGCCTACGACGTGTACGGCGAGGCCGTGCGCCGGTTTCCGGAAGACACCGACCTGCTGTACGAGCAGGCCATGGTCGCCGAGAAGTCCGACCGGCTCGCCGACATGGAACGACTTCTGCGCGAGCTGATCCAGCGCAAGCCCGACTTTCACCACGCCTACAACGCACTGGGCTACTCGCTGGCCGACCGC
Organism: uncultured Hydrogenophaga sp.; assembly: GCF_958439165.1. Lineage (GTDB taxonomy): Bacteria > Pseudomonadota > Gammaproteobacteria > Burkholderiales > Burkholderiaceae_C > Hydrogenophaga. The sequence continues at coordinate 60,531 of NZ_OY288120.1, forward strand.
AACCTGCGCTTGCCGGAGGCCAAGACCCTGATCGAGAAGGCGGTGTCGCTGGCGCCGGATGACCCTTTCATTCAGGACAGCCTGGGCTGGGTCGAGTTCCGGCTGGGCAACCTGCCCCGCTCCATCGAGATCCTGACAGCGGCCTACCGCAAGCGCCCCGACGCCGAGATCGCAGCCCACCTCGGTGAGGCGCTCTGGGCCGCTGGCCAGCGGGATCAAGCGCGCAAGATCTGGCGCGAAGGTCTGCTGACGGCGCCCGACAACGAGACCCTGCTGTCCACCCTCAAGCGGCTGCAGGTACAGCCATGAACCTGCGCTTGGGGCGCACCTGGCTGCCGGCCCTGCTGCTGTCAGTGGTGCTGGCGGGCTGCGCCTCGGCACCACGGTTGCCGGTGGACGCGGGTGGCGAGACGGTCTGGTCCGGCCGCCTTGCCCTCAAGGTGGCCACCGCGCGGCCGCAGTCGTTCGCCGCCGGCTTCGAACTCCGGGGTTCGCCCCAGGCCGGGGAATTGCTGCTCACCTCACCACTGGGCCAGACCCTTGCTCAGGTGACCTGGTCACCTGAGGGTGCAGAGCTGCGGCAGGGTGATCAGATCACCCGCCGGGGCAGCCTGGACCAGCTCACCACCGAACTCACCGGGACGGCCGTTCCGGTGCAGGCCCTGTTCGACTGGCTGCGCGGCGCCAGCACGGAAACAGCCGGCTGGCAGGCCGATCTGGCCGCATTCGGCGACGGTCGCATCCAGGCCCAGCGCCGCAATCCGTTGCCGGAAGCCGAGCTGCGCATCATCGTCAGGCCATGAATCCGCCCGCCGTCACCGAGCTGACCGGCGTGCCGGCACCGGCCAAGGTCAACCTGTTCCTGCACATCACCGGCCGGCGGGAAGACGGCTACCACCTGCTGCAGTCGGTCTTTGCCCTGACCGACTGGTGCGACCGGCTGGATTTCCGCTGGCGCGCAGACGGCCAGGTGGTGCGGCACGACACCCTGCCAGGACTGCTGCCCGACAACGATCTGTGCGTGCGCGCCGCCCGCGCGCTGCAGGCGGCCACCGGCTGCAGCCAGGGCGCCGACATCATGCTGGACAAGCAGCTGCCGGCCGAGGCCGGCCTGGGCGGCGGATCGTCCGACGCAGCGTCCACGCTGCTGGCCCTGAACCGGCTCTGGGACCTGCGGCTGAGCCGCCGGTCACTGATGGAGATCGGTGTGCGGCTCGGGGCGGATGTGCCCTTTTTCATCGGTGGCCATTCGGCCTGGGTGGAAGGCATCGGTGAACAGATCACGCCGGTGCGCCTGCCACAGGTCCGGCTCCTGCTCGTCAAGCCGCCCGCCGGCGCGTCGACGCAACGCATCTTCGGCTCGCCCGAGCTCAAACGGGACTCAAAAACTGCTATACTCCGAGGCTTTGCTGCAAACGACACACAAAACGGTGTTGCACGTTGGCGGATCCCGGACCTGAAAGTACTTCTGGACTGGGGACGCAACGACATGCAACCGGTGGCGCAAGCGCTCTGCCCGGATGTCGGGCACTGCATCAACTGGCTGAAAAGCCTGGGACTGCAGGGGCGCATGAGCGGTTCGGGCACGGCGGTGTTTGCCGTCTTGCCGGAAACGGCGGACGGTGGCGATGCGGGCTTCAAGGCCCCTGCCGCACCGGAAGCCGACTGGATCGTGAGAGTCTGCAGCATCAGGGATGTGCATCCCCTGGCCGACTGGGCCAGCGACTGACAAGTCGTTCAACCAGTGGGCGCGGCGGTTGCGCAACCTGCGACAATATCGGTCGTCTGACGGGCGCAAGCCCTGCAGATGTCCTGCGTAGGGGAGTCGCCAAGTTGGTAAAGGCACCGGATTTTGATTCCGGCATGCGAGGGTTCGAGTCCTTCCTCCCCTGCCAAACCTTTTTTTCACGGAACACGTGATGTCCAGGCCGCCTGCACGAACTGCAGGGCGGCTTTTTCATCGCCGAAGCGAAGCTGGGATCAACATGCAGATTCAACCCCCGGATTTCATGATCTTCACCGGCAACGCCAACCCGGTGCTGGCAGCCGAGATCGCCCAGCACCTGGGCACGAACCTTGGCTCTGCCAACGTCGGTCGCTTCTCTGACGGCGAGGTGACGGTCGAGATCACGCAAAACGTGCGAGCCCGCGATGTGTTCGTGATCCAGTCGACCTGCGCGCCGACCAACGAGAACCTGATGGAGCTGCTCATCATGGTGGACGCGCTCAAACGCGCGTCGGCCGAGCGCATTTCCGCCGTCATCCCCTACTTCGGTTATGCCCGCCAGGACCGCCGTCCGCGTTCGGCCCGTGTGCCGATCTCGGCCAAGGTGGTGGCCAACCTGCTGCAGACCGTCGGCGTGAACCGCGTGCTGACCATGGACCTGCATGCCGACCAGATTCAGGGCTTCTTCGACATCCCTGTCGACAACATCTACGCTTCGCCGGTGCTGCTGGGCGACCTGCGCACCAAGAACTACGAAGACCTGCTGGTGGTCTCGCCCGACGTCGGCGGCGTGGTCCGCGCCCGTGCCCTGGCCAAGCAGCTGGGCTGTGACATGGCCATCATCGACAAGCGCCGTCCCAAGGCCAACGTGTCTGAAGTCATGCACGTGATCGGCGACATCGAAGGCCGCAACTGCGTGATCATGGACGACATGATCGACACCGCCGGCACGCTGGTGAAGGCAGCCGAAGTGCTCAAGGAGCGCGGCGCCAAGAACGTCTATGCGTACTGCACGCACCCGATCTTTTCCGGTCCGGCCATCGAGCGCATCGCCAAGGGCAATGCGCTGGACGAGGTGGTCGTCACCAACACGATTCCCCTGTCGCAGTCCGCTCAGGCCTGCGGCAAGATCCGCCAGCTCTCCGTGGCACCGCTGATGGCCGAGACCATCGCGCGCATTGCCTCGGGCGAGTCGGTCATGAGTTTGTTCGCCGATCAGGACAATCTGTTCTGAAGCGACAAAAAGCAGGCCGTGCCATGGGGTGCGGTCTTTATCAACCCGAGGCGTTCTGGTCGCGGAACCCCTCAACAGGAGTCAGTCATGCAATTCGTCGCTTTTGAGCGCGCCAAGCAGGGTACGGGTGCGAGCCGCCGTCTGCGCAACACCGGTCGCGCGCCCGGTATCGTCTTTGGTGGCACCGCCCCGGCCGTCACCATCGAACTCGACCACAACGCCCTGTGGCACGCCCTGAAGAAAGAGGCGTTCCACTCGTCCATCCTGGACATGGACCTCGCCGGCACCGTCCACAAGGTCCTGCTGCGTGACGTGCAGTACCACCCCTACAAGCCGCAAGTCCTGCACGTGGACTTCCAGCGCGTGGACGAGAAGACCCGCCTGCGCAAGAAGGTGCCCCTGCACTTCGCTGGCGCCGACGAGTCGCCGGCCGTCAAGAACGACAAGTGCCTGATCAACCACGTCATGACCGAGATCGAGATCGAGTGCCTGGCCACCCAGCTGCCCGAGCACATCACCATCGATCTGAGCAAGGTCGAGAAGGGTGCCACGATCCACACCGGCGACATCCAGCTGCCCAAGGGCATCAAGATGGTGACCCACGGCCGCACCAACATGACCGTGGCCACCGTGGTGGAGCCGGTCGAGGAAGTGGTGGCTGCTCCGGTCGCCGCTCCGACCGACGACAAGAAGAAAAAGAAGAAGTGATCTCCGGTCCGGCAACGGACCTGTTCGTCACCCTCTGCAAGGCCCGCTCGCGCGGGCCTTTGTTTTTGGATAATCGCCCCCCATGATCAAGCTCATCGTCGGCCTGGGCAACCCGGGCCCGGAATACGAACAGACCCGGCACAACGCCGGGTTCTGGTGGGTCGACGAGGCAGCGCGGCTGCTCAAGGTGTCGCTGCAGCTCGACCGCAGCCACGCGGGCCTGCTGGCCCGTGCCAGCGTCGACGGGCAGACCGTGTGGCTGCTCGAACCCCAGACCTTCATGAACCTGTCCGGCAAGTCGGTGGGGTCGCTGGCACGCTTCTACAAGATCGCGCCGGAAGAGGTGCTGGTGGTGCACGACGAGCTCGACCTGCCCCCCGGCGAGGTGAAGCTGAAGAAGGGCGGTGGCCATGCCGGCCACAACGGCCTGCGCGACATCCACGCCCAGCTCGGCAGTCCCGAGTACTGGCGGCTGCGCATCGGCATCGGACACCCTGGCAACAAGAACGAGGTGGCGAACTGGGTGCTCAAGAAGCCCTCACCCGACGACCGCATCGCGATCGACCAGGCCCTGGACCGCAGCCTGCGCGCCCTGCCCCACCTGCTGGCCGGTGCGATGGACCGGGCCACCCCGCTGATCCACACCAGCAAGCCGCCGCGCCCGAAGCCGCCCCGGCCAGCTCCCGCGCCGGCAGCTCAGGCCGGAGCCGAAGGCTCGCCGGCGGCCGACAAGCCCTGACCGGCCTTCTGCAGACGCTGGTACTTCTGCCAGAGCGTCTCACGGGTTTCCACATGATCCGGATGGACCGGAATGCAGGCGACCGGGCAGACCTGCACGCACTGAGGCTCGTCGAAGTGGCCGACGCATTCGGTGCAGCGGTCCGGGTCGATCTCGTAGATCTCCTCGCCCATGGAGATCGCCTGGTTCGGGCATTCGGGTTCGCAGACGTCGCAGTTGATGCACTCGTCGGTGATCAGCAAGGCCATGGTGTGTTCCTCAAGCCTGCAGGGGCGACGGCAGCAGGCGGCGGGCCACGGCCGGGCTGACCATCTGCGACACGTCGCCGCCCAGGGTGGCGATTTCCCGCACCAGGGTGCTGGAGATGCATTGCAGCTCGGCCTGCGGCAGCAGGAACACGGTTTCCACCCCGGGATGCAGTTTGCGGTTCATGGCGCCCATCTGGGCCTCGTAGTCGAAATCGGTCAGGTTGCGGATGCCCCGCACCACGGCGCAGGCACCGTGCTGGCGGCAGAAGTCCATGATCAGGCCGTCGAAGGGCAGCGCCCGCACCCGGCCGGGCAGGCCGGCTGCAGCCTCCTCCACCATGGCCAGGCGTTCATCCAGCGCAAAGCGGGTCTTCTTGTGGTGGGCCCGCGCGACCGCCACGATGAGCTCGTCGAACAGGCCGGCGGCCCGCTGCATCACGTCCTGGTGACCCAGCGTGACCGGGTCGAAGGTGCCGCTGTACACGGCGGTGCGACGGATGTGGGCGACAGAGGTCATGGCGGGATTATCGGCCGGCTGGCTCCAGCAGGTGAAAGGCCACGGCGCCGGCACGGGCGTGCCGGCGCAGCTGGAGGCCCAGGGGAGCCAGCTCTTCGTCCGTCCAGGGGCGGGCGGCTTCGAGGTAGACCAGCCCCTGGGGGCCGATGGCCGCAGCAGCGGCCTGCAGGGCCGGCAGAAAAACGGCTTCGGCCTCGAAGGGCGGATCGAGGAAGACGACATCCCAGCCCTGGCCGGCGCGCTGCTTCAGCGCGGCCAGCCCGTCGCTGCGCTCCACGCGCACCGCAGTCGCCTTCAGCCGGCCGCAGATGGCCTGCAGGGAAGCGATCAGGGCGGGCGCCTGCTCCACCATCACCACCTCGCCCGCGCCGCGCGAGGCAGCCTCCAGGCCCAGCGCACCGGTGCCGGCGAAGGCATCGATGCAGCGCAGCCCGGTCAGGTCCTGACCGAGCCAGTTGAACAGGGTTTCCCTCACCCGGGAGGGCGTGGGCCGCAACCCGGGCAGATCGGCCACCGGCAGCTTGCTGCGCTTCCATTGGCCGCCCAGGATGCGCACCTCGTGGGGTGCCCGGGTGGTGGCGGATCGGGGGGTCGGGGTGCGCGGGCGTCGCGGAGAAGTGGGGCTCATGCCCCGAGCTTACCGGGCAGCCGAGGCCTGGGGTGCCTCGGGCGGCACGCCGACCACCACCGTGGCCATGCGCTGGGGCTGCACCACGCGCGCGAAGGCCCGCTGGATGTCCGCCCGCGAGACCCGGTTGATCTGATCGGTCCAGGTGTCGAGGTAGTCCAGCGGCAGACCGCTCCAGGCGATGTTGGCCACGTTGTCCAGCAGCTTGCGGTTGCTGTCGATGCGCAGGCCGAAGCCGTTGATGAGGAAGGCCTTGGCGGCCTGCAGTTCGTCCTCGGTGGGCCCGTCCTGCACGAAGCGCTGCACCACATCGCGCGCCACCTGCACGGCCTGGCGCGCCTGGTCGGGCCGGGTGGTCAGGCCGATCTGGAACGGACCGGCATGGCGCCCCGGCGAGAAATAGCTGTAGACGCTGTAGGTCAGACCCCGCTTTTCGCGCACCTCGGTGGTCAGGCGCGAGACGAAACCGCCCCCGCCCAGGATGTAGTTGCCCACGAACAGCGGGAAGAAGTCGGGGTCGTTGCGGGCAATGCCGGGCTGGCCGATGAGCACCTGGGCCTGCGCCGCACCGGCAAACGGCAGCCACTGCTCCACGCCGCTCTGCAGCGGTGCCACCTCGGGCACGGCCGGCAGCGGCTGGCAGCCGTTCGGCTCGATGGCCTGCATCAGCCGCCGGGCGATGCGTTCGGCTGCAGCGCGGTCGATCGCACCCACCAGCGTGATCTGGGCCCGGCAGGCCGCCGCGTGCTGGCGGTAGAAGGCCCGCATGTCGGCGATGCCGATGGCGCGGTAGCTCTCGGCCGTGGGCTGGAGGCCGTACGGGTGGTCACCGAACACCGAACGAGAGAAGGTACGTGCTGCCAGTGTGGCGGGTCGGGTTTCGGCCTGCTGCAGGGCGGCCAGCGTGCGCTCGCGGTCGCGCTGCCACACCGGTTCGGGCCAGGCGGGCGACGCCATCTGGCGCGCAGCCAGGGCCACCGCGCGCTCCAGCAGGTCGGGCTGGGTCAGGGTGCGCAGCTGCAGGGTGAAGCGGTCGCTGCCGGCACTGGCGCCGAACTGGGCGCCCAGATCGACCCAGGCCTCGCTGAGGGCGTTCTCGTCCAGTGCGGGCTGTCCGCCCTGTGCGGCCACACCGCCGGACAGCAGGCCGGCCGTGGCAGACGCCAGACCCGCCTGGCGGGCCGGCTCACGGCGGCTGCCGCCGTCGAAGTCGATCTGGACGTCGAGCATCGGGATGCTGGGGCTCTGCACCAGGTACACCCGGGCACCGGAGGGCTGGGTCCAGTGCTCGATGGGGATGGCCGCCAGGGCCGTGCCGGCAGATGCCGTCAGGGCGGCGGCCAGCATGGCGCGTTGCAGCAGGGTCTTGAAGGGGCTCATGTCGGGGCAATCAGGGTTGGGCGGGCAACAGCACGCCGGTGGTGAGCTGGTCGTCGGAGAAGTAGCGGGCGGCGACCCGCTGCACGTCGGCCGGGGTGATGGCGTCCAGTGCCGCCATCAGGCGATCGCCGCCGTCCAGACCCAGCCCCTGCACCCAGTAGCTGCCCAGCTCCTGTGCCTGTCCGAACACCGAGTCGCGCTTGTAGACGTCGCTGGCACGCCACTGCGTCTTGACCCGCTGCAGCTCGGTCGGCTGCACACCCTCGCGGGCGATGCGGGCCACCTCGGTCTTCAGCGCGGCACTGGCCATCTCGGGCGTGACGCCGCGGGCCGGCACCGCCGTCATGGAGAACACCTGCGGGCCACGCCCGAGCAGGCCGAACGAGGCACCGGCGTTGTCGGCCACCCGCTTGCCACCCATGCCCTGGCCTTGCACCAGGGCACGGTCGAGCCGGGCACCGCTGTAACCGTCGAGCACGGCCGCCAGCATGGTCAGGGCCAGGGCGTCACGGTCCCCCGCGCGGTGGGCTTCGTCTGCGCCACCGGTCCAGCGCGGGGCCTTCCAGGCCAGCGCCACCAGGGACTGTTCGGTCACGGCGCGGTACTCCATGCGGCGCGGGCCGGTCTGGGCCACCTCGTCACGCGGCTTGCGCGGCGGCACCGGCCGGGCCTCGATGCGGCCGAAATGCTTCTCGGCGAGTACCCTCACCTGCTCGGGATCGACGTCACCGGCGATCACCACCGCCGCGTTGGCCGGCACATACCAGCGGCGATAGAACTCGCGCGCGTCCTGCGGCGTCAACGCGTCGAGGTCGCTCATCCAGCCGATGATCGGACGCCGGTACGGGCTGGTCTGGAACAGGGTGGCGTTGAACGCCTCGAACATGCGGGCCTGGGGCGACTCCTCGGTGCGCTGGCGCCGCTCCTCTTTCACCACCTCGATTTCCTTGGCGAATTCGGCATCCGCCCACTGGTTGCGCGCGAACCGGTCGGCCTCCAGCCGCATCACGTCCTCGATCCGGCTGGCAGGCACCTGCTGGTGGTAAGCGGTGGCATCGCGGCTCGTGAAGGCGTTGTCGCGCCCGCCCAGAGCCGCCACCCGGCGCGAGAACTCGCCCGGCTTCAGGTCGGGCGTACCCTTGAACATCATGTGCTCCAGCACATGGGCCACGCCGGAGGTGCCGTCGACCTCGTCGATGGACCCGACCCGCACCCACACCATGTGGGCCACGGTGGGGGCTCGGCGGTCGGGCTGGACGATGAGCGTCATGCCGTTGGACAACGTGTATTGCACCGGCCGGGCCGCGGCGCTGGCCGCCGTGGCAGGGGCCGTCTGCGCGTGGGTGACGGGCATGGCGAGCACACCGGCCAGGGCCAGCAGAACGGCTGACAAGGGGAAATGAAGGCGTTTCATAGAATCCGGATGATTCCAGAGACTGCCGAATGTTCTCCTTCTTCCGAAAAAAATCCCCTGTTCCCGCCGATCCTCCTGTCGCACCCGGGTTGCCGGCCGACACTGCAACGGTCCCTGCAACGGCTCCGGCGCCGGCCGATGCCGCACCGGTCGACGCCCCACGCCAGGGCTGGCTGGACAAGCTGCGGGCCGGGCTGCGCAAGACCGGCGGCCAGATTGCCACGGTGTTCACCGGGACCCGCATCGACGATGCGCTGTACGAGGAACTGGAGTCGGCGCTGCTGATGGCCGACACCGGCGTGGCCGCCACCACCCACCTGCTCGAAGACCTCAAGCGCCGCGTGAAGGAAGCCAGGGCGACCGAACCGCAGGCGGTGAAAGCCCTGCTGGCCGAGGCCATCGCCGACCTGCTGGCGCCGCTGCAGAAGCCGCTGGTGATCGGGGAGCACCAGCCCACCGTCATCATGGTGGCGGGCGTCAACGGCGCCGGCAAGACCACGTCCATCGGCAAGCTCACCCGGCACCTGAGCCAGGGCGGCGCCACCGTGCTGCTGGCCGCTGCCGACACCTTCCGTGCGGCTGCCCGCGAGCAGCTGGCCGTCTGGGCCGACCGCAACACGGTGGAAATCATCACTCAGCAGGGCGGTGACCCGGCGGCCGTGAGCTTCGATGCGGTCAGCGCCGGCAAGGCCCGCGGGCGCGACGTGGTGCTGGTGGACACCGCCGGCCGCCTGCCCACCCAGCTGCACCTGATGGAAGAGCTGCGCAAGATCCGGCGTGTGGTGCAGAAGGCCGATGCCACCGCTCCCCACGAGGTGCTGCTGGTGATCGACGGCAACACCGGGCAGAACGCGCTCGCTCAGGTCAAGGCCTTCGACGACGCGCTGGGCCTGACCGGGCTGGTGGTGACCAAGCTGGACGGCACGGCCAAGGGCGGCGTGCTGTGCGCCATCGCCCGTCAGCACCCGGTGCCGGTGTACTTCATCGGTGTGGGCGAGAAGCTGGAAGACCTGGAAACCTTCGACGCCCGCGAGTTCGCCCAGGCGCTGCTCAACTGAACGGGGTCAGTCCTCTTCGCTGTAGGCGCGCCAGCGGCCCATGGCCTGGCGCATGGTCAGCAGCTGCTGCTCGAACCGCGGACAGGCTTCGCACATGGCCATGTGCAGCTTCAGGCCGAGCCGCTCCTGCCAGGGCAGTTCGCGGTCTTCCCGGGCGATCAGCAGGGCGCTGACTTCCTTGCAGGTCCGGCGGAAGGGGTATCGGGCTTTCATGGGCGTTGGGTGCGGGCAAACCAGTTCTGCTCCAGACATTCGCGCAGCCTCAGACGGGCGCGGTGGAGCAGGACGTAGAGATTGGTCGGGGTGAGGGCCAGTTCCTTACAGATCTCGTCGGTCGAGAGTTCCAGCCATTCGCGCATCAGGAACAGCCGGCCCTGGACCGCGGGCAGGCGTTCGGTGCAGGCTTCCAGAACGGCCATGAACTGCCGGCTGTCCAGGTCCTGCTCGGGGTTGCCCCAGTCGGCGGGCGCTTCGGCAAAGTGCCCGTCGGCCTTGAAGGCCATGTGTTCCAGCGGGTCCTCGCGGGCGTCTTCGGTGTCGTCACCCACACACACCTCGCGGCCGTGGTGGCGCAGCGCGTCCACCACCTTGTGCTTCAGGATGCCGACCAGCCAGGTCTTGAGCTGGGAGCGGCGCTCGAAGGACTGCGGCCGAGCCAGGGCGGCCAGCAGGGTTTCCGACACCGCGTCCTCGGCCCAGGCCTCGTTGCGCAGCTGCAGGCGGGCGAACTTCATCAGGTAGGGCCGAAGGTCGGCCACTTGCTGATCGAACGGGGTGTCAGGTGTCGACATGGTCGCGCAGTGTAATGAAACGGCGGCGCTCGCGACGAATGCAGATTTGAAGGAGTCCGTTCATGCCGACCCGACGTCACCTGCTTGCCATGCCGCTGGCTGCCTGCCTTCCGGCCTTGCCCTCATGGGCGGCCCAGGGGCCCGGGTCGCCGCTGCTCAAGGGCACCACGCTGGAGGGGCAGGCCTTCGACCTCTCGGCACTGCGCGGCAAGGTGGTGATGGTGGTGTTCTGGTCCACCGGCTGCGCGGTGTGCCGGGACAAGATGCCCGAGCTGCGTGCCAACGCACGGGGCTGGGCCGGCCAGCCGTTCGAGCTGGTGACCGTCTGCACCGACGCCGACCGGCGCGAACTCGATGTCTACCAGCGCGCGGTGCTGATCACCGTGCCGCCTGCCCAGCGCCATGCCGCCCTGTGGCGCGGCGCCCCGGGCCATGCCGACAACTTCGGTCAGACCGGCTTGCTGCCCGCCACCTGGCTGATCGACAAGCAGGGTCGCACGGCCGAGAGCTACCACGGCCGCATTCCGCCCGAGGCCTGGGACCGGATCGCCGACCTCCTGTGAATTTTTTCTGCAGCGCGTAAGAACCCGGCTCGGCCCACGACCCACGATCAGCCAGGGCGCGTGATCGACGACACAGGCAACGCCAGGGCTGGTCCTTCCACCTTCACCGGAGTCATTCCATGAACCAACGTCAACTGATCGCCGCTGCTGCCACCACCCTGATGTCGATGTCGCTGCTCACCGCAGCGCCCGCGATGGCCCAGTCCAAGGAAAAGTGTTTCGGCATCGCCAAGGCCGGCCAGAACGACTGCGCCAGCATCAGCGGCGCCCACTCCTGCGCCGGCCAGGCCAAGGTCGACAACGACAAGGGCGAGTGGAAATACGTGGCCGCCGGCACCTGCGCCAAGATGGGCGGCCTGTCGCTGGAACAGGCCAAGGCAGCCGGCAAGAAAGGCTGAGCATGCACAAGCCCGCGCTCCCGCGCTGCGGCATCGGGTGGCGCCACCCCCACCAGCAGGCGCTGTTCGACAGCGCGGTCCAGCCGGGCTTCATCGAGGTGCACAGCGAGAACTTCTTCGCACCGGGCGGCGCAGCGCGGGCCAGCCTGCTGGCTGCACGCGAGCACCATGAAGTGAGCCTGCATGGCGTGGGACTGTCCCTCGGCTCGGCCGCCGGCATCGACCCGGTCCACCTGCAGCAGCTCGGCCAACTGGTGCACGAGACCCAGCCGGTGCGCGTGAGCGACCACGCCAGCTTTGCCCGTGCCGCCTGGCATGCGGGCGTCACGGTGCACGCCGCCGACCTGCTGCCCACTCCCTTCACCCGCGAGGCGCTCGATGTGTTCTGCGCCAACGTGCAGCAGGTGCAGGATCACCTGCGCCGCGAGATCGCGGTGGAGAACCTGTCGTCCTACCTGCGCTGGCGCTGCGACGAGATGGACGAACCTGCCTTCCTGAGCGAGCTGGTGCGCCGCACCGGCTGCACCTTGCTGCTGGACATCAACAACCTGGTGGTCAATGCGCTGAACGATCAGCGCCAGGGCACCTGTCCGGACGCCGCAGCAGCGGCCTGCTCATGGATCGACCGGCTTCCGGCCGGCATCGTCGCCGAATTCCACCTGGCGGGTCATGCAGACGCCGGCGACATCGTGATCGACGACCACGGCAGTCCGGTGCCGCCACCGGTGTGGTCGCTGTACCGCCACGCGTTGCAGCGGCTGGGACCGGCGCCTGCCCTGATCGAATGGGACACCGACCTGCCGCCCTTCGAAGTGCTGATGGCACAGGCCCTGGAGGCCGACCGCGTCCAGCAGCAGGTGCTGGCGCCGCACGACCGGGAGCCGACCGCCGAGGTGCCGACATGAGCACGCTCGCCCTGCAGCAGCAGTTGCTGGTGCAGTCGCTGCTGACCCGTCCGGGCAGCGAAGAGCGACAAGGCGCCGAAAGGCAGCTGGCGGCCTGGCTTCACTCCGGTTACGGGCGGGGCCTCATGGCCTACCGGGCACACGGGCACGCGCTGGCCGAACGCTGCCTGACGGCGGCTTTTCCGGTGGTGGCGCAGCTGGTCGGCGAGGCCACCCTGCAATCGGTGGCGCGTGCGCTGTGGCACGCCCATCCGCCGGAGGCCGGCGACATGGGGCAATGGGGCGCTGCCCTGCCCGGCTGGCTGGACCAGTGCGACGATCTGAAGTCGGTGCCCTATCTGCCCGACGTGGCCCGGGTGGAGTGGGCGCTGCATGGCGCAGCACGTGCCGCCGATGCCACGCCCGACCTGCCCAGCCTGGGTCGGCTCATGGACAACGGCGCCGACGCACTGACACTGCAGTTCGCTCCCGGCACCGCCGTGTTCGACAGCCCCTGGCCGGTGGCCGAGCTGATCAACCACCACCTCTCGGGCCAGCCGCCCCTGGATCGGCTGGTGACCGAACTCCACACCCCCGGCCCGCGCCATGCGCTGGTGGTGCGGGAAGGCTGGCGCAGTGCGGTGGTGTCCATCGGGACAGCCGAGGCCGCCCTGACCGCTGTGCTGCTGGCCGGCGGATCGCTGGGCCCCGCACTGGACGCGGCTGCGCAGTGCGGCGACGCAAATTTCGATTTCTCGACCTGGCTGCTGCACGCGGTGCAGCATGGCCGCATCACTGGAGTGTCTGCATGAACAGCTTCGCCCAACCCCTGCACCGCACCTGGTGCGCCATCGAACGCGGGCTGGCGGCCCTGCAGCCGGCCGGGGCGCTGGCGGCCCGCCTCTACATCGCACAGGTCTTCTGGCTGGCTGGCCTGACCAAGATCCGCGACTGGGAAACCACCCTGCTGCTCTTCACCGAGGAATACCGGGTGCCACTGCTGCCGCCGGTCTGGGCCGCGGTCTCCGGCACGGCCGGGGAACTGGTGCTGCCGGTCCTGCTGGTGCTGGGTCTGGGCGGGCGTTTGGCAGCCCTTGGGCTGAGCGTGGTGAATGCAGTGGCCGCCATCAGCCTGCCCGACATCGCACCCGCCGCCTGGCAGCAGCACCTGACCTGGGGCGCTCTGCTGGCCGCGCTGGTGCTGGCCGGGCCGGGTCGGTGGTCGGCCGATCACGCCTGGGCTGCGATGCGCCGCCCTGCCACCCCGGGTGGCGCAGATTCAGCCCGACTGTCCTGAGTCGGACCACCGGGGCGTGCGGTCGGCGGGCGCGCTGGCGCCCTGCTTCAGCGGCCCCTCCCACAGCGAAACGCCGGCCGTGTGCAGCCGCTCCCGGACCAGCTGCGCCCCCGCCCGGGTTCCCCAGGCCACGCCTTCGAACATTCCCGGCACCGGAGCCCGCAGGCCCAGAAGCACGCTGCTGCCGTCGTCGGCCGACCACAAGGCAGCGCCGTGCGACTGCAGCGCGTCAGCCACCGCCTGCAGGTGCTCCGGGGTGAGCGCCGGGTCTTCCGGACCGAGCAGGATCAGCGGCGCTGCACGGGCGGCGAAGTGGTGCTGCACGGCCGCAGCCATGCGCTGACCCCGGTCGCTGCCGGTCTGCGGCTGCAGCACCACGCCGTGCATCCGCCGCCAGGCCTGGAAGTGGCGGTGCGTCTCGTCGGGCGCGCACCACAGGGTGAGCGGCCCGATGGCGGCCGCCCGCACCGTGGCAATGGCATGGCGCAGCAAGGCGCGCTGCGCACGCACAGCACCGGCATCAACCGGTGCGTCGGCGAGCACCGCAACTGCAGCGCCTGCGCGAGGCCGGTAGCCATAACGCCGCGCCAGCTCGGCCGGATCTGCACCGAGGGCCCAGGCCGCGCGCAGCCGCCACATCAGCCAGATGGTTCGCCACAGACCGTACCGATCCCAGCGCCGGCCAGCGGTCTGCACCTGTTCCCGCAGACAGGCCGGCGGCGCGATGCGGCGCAGTCGCCGGCTCAGGTCCAGGTCCTCCATCAAGGGCAGGGCGGCAAACCCGCCGGCCGCACGGAACAGGCACCGCTCCACGAACAGCGCCTGGTCACCGGTGGCCAGGCCGCTCCAGCGCGAACGCAGATTCATGAGCGCGGCCACCATGGGCAGCAACGGGTGGCGGCCTTCAATGCGGACGTCGAACCGGCCCCAGCGTGCGCCGGCCGCCATGGCCTGGGCGATGGCCTGGTCGGCCTGCGGCGGCAGCGTGGTGTCGGCGTGCAGAAAAAGCAGGACACGCCGGCGAGCAACCTCGGCGCCGGCGTTCATCTGGGCAGCGCGACCACGCGGAGCCCGCAGGACCGCGTCGGCCCAGGCTTTGGCCACCTCGGGCGTGGCGTCCTGGCTGCCACCGTCGACGACGATCACTTCGGCGCCCCGCTGGCGCAGCGGTGCCAGCGCCTGCAGCCGCGAGACCAGGTGGGCCGCTTCGTCCAGCACCGGCACCACGATGCTCAGATCGGACGCGCCGTTCGTGGCAGACGGTGCTGGCGATGGGAGGGCGACAGGGTGGATGGGCATCGGGCCGGAGGGGTTGGTGCCGTGGATTGTCGTGAATCCCGAAAAGGCAGACAGGCCAAGGAGCTACCATTCGGCAGTACCGCACACGAGGACGTTCCAGATCATGCGACCGACACCCCGTCTGCCCCTGCCCCTGCGGCCACCGCTGCTGTCCTTGCTGTGCCTGCTGGGTGCGGGTGGCGTTCATGCGCAGGGCACTGCGGCCCCTCCCCTGCCGGCCCTGCTGGGCCCGAACAGCGTGATGGGTCCCGAATGGCGTGTGGTCGGCCTGCCGGCGCGCCAGCGCAACGTGCCGCTGACGGCCTTCGATCCGGGCCAGGTGGACGGACACGAAGGCGTGCGGGTGAGCACCGATGCCTCGTACGGAACGCTGGTGCACACGCTGCCCGGCAACGTCCTGCCGGTGATGCGGCTGGCCTGGCGCTGGCGGCTGGACCAGCCGCTGGTGGGTGGCAGCGCAGCACCCGACATCATGAGCCGTGGCGGCGACGATGCGGCGCTGAAGGTCTGTGCCCTGTTCGACCACCCGCTCGACCGGGTTCCTTTCATGGATCGGCAGATGCTGCGCCTGGCCCGCAGCGTCAGCGGCGAGGACCTGCCGGCCGCCACCGTCTGCTACGTCTGGGACAGCACCTACCAGGCGCCGGTGCAGGCCGCCAACCCCTATACCCGGCGGGTGCGCTTCATCACGCTGCAGGGACGCAGTGCGCCGCTGTCGCGCTGGATCACCGAGTCGCGCGATGTCGGACGCGACTTCCTCGCGCTGTTCGGCGAGGAGCAGTCGCAGGATGCGCCGCTGCCGCGCCTGACCCGCATCGTGATCGGCGGCGACAGCGACAACACCGGCAGCAGGAGCCTGGGCTGGGTGGCCGACCTGCGCTGGCAACCGGCCGAGGCCCGATGACGGCATCTGGCCGGCGGCATCTGGTGCTGCTCGGGGGCGGACATGCCCATCTGGCGGTGCTGGCTGCGCTGGCCCGCACACCACTGCCGGACTGGGACGTCACCCTGGTTTCCGCGGCCCCGCACCTGACCTACAGCGGCATGGTCCCCGGCCTGCTCGCCGGCCGCTACCGGCTGGAAGACTGCCGCATCGCGCTGCCGCCCCTGGCGCAGGCTGCCGGCATCCGCTGGCTGCCGGGCCGGTGCACCGGCATCGACGCCGCGCAACGCCGGCTGACGCTGGCGCAGTCGGTGACAACCGTGCTGGACTACGACCTGCTGTCCATCGACACCGGTGGCGTCATGGAACCCGACGCACTGGAAGCGCGCATGCCCGGCGCGGCTGCCCATGCGCTGCCGGCACGACCCATCGACGCCCTGGCCGAGGGCTGGAGCCACGAGCTGGCGCGGATGCGCCGACGCGCGCAGGCCAGCGGCAGCGGTCCATCGGTGGCGGTGATCGGTGGCGGCGCTGCCGGCATCGAACTGGTGTTTGCTGCCCGGCAGGGACTGCTGCAGGCCGGCATGGCCGGTGCACGGCTCTCGCTGCTGACCGGCGGTGGCCCGGTGGCGCCGGGCTACCCGGCCGGCGTGCGCCGCCAGGTGGAACGGCAGCTGCAGCGGCAGGGCATCACCTTGCTGCCGTCCGCCTGCACCGGCATCGATGCCGACCAGGTGCACATGGGCACGGCCGGCTCGCTGGTGTGCGATCTCGCCCTGATCGCCACCGGCAGCATGGCGCCGTCATGGCTGAGCGGCAGCGGCCTCGATCGGGGTCCGCAGGGCCATGTAGCCATCAACCGCTTCCTGCAGAGCACCAGCCATCCGGAGGTGTTCGCCGCCGGCGATGTGGCCGACCGGGCCGACCACCGCTACCCGCGCAGCGGCGTTCACGCGGTGCGGGCAGGGCCGGCCCTGGCCCTGAACCTGCGGCGCGCCGCATCCGGCCAGGCTCTGCAACCGCACTGGCCGCCACAGCACACACTCAACCTGCTGTCGTGCGGCACCGGGCATGCGGTGGCCAGCTATGGCGTGTTCTGCGCCGGCGGTGGCTGGGTCTGGGGCTGGAAGGACCGGATCGACCGCGGATTCATGCAACGCCACCGGAAGCCCGGCGGCGCGCGGACGGCCTGAGGCGCTCAGCAGCCGAGCCGATCGGCCAGTTCCAGCAGGTCGCGCGCGTGCAGCGTGTTGGCCGGATCGGGGGACACGTCCTTGACGTGGGCAGCGCCGAATTCCAGTGGGCGCTCGATGTAGGCGGTGGCCAGACCGCAGGCACGGGCAGCCGCCAGATCGTCCTGGTGGGCGGCGACCAGCATCACCTGCGAAGGGGCCAGATCGAACGTCTCGGCCACGCCCAGGTAGGTGCGCGGGTCGGGCTTGTAGGCCCGGAACACTTCGGCCGAGAGCACGCAGTCCCAGGGCAGACCGGCGCGCTTGGCCATGTTCGTGAGCAGACCGATGTTGCCGTTGGACAGCGAGGTGATCACGAACCGGCTTTTCAGCCGGTGCAGTCCGGCCACGCTGTCGGGCCAGGCATCGAGCCGGTGCCACACCCGGTTGAGGTGGCGCCGGGCTTCGTCGTCCAGGTGGCCGAGCCCGAAGCGCGGCAGGATGTCGTCCAGGATCTGGCGGTGCAGTTCGTCGATGCGGGTCCAGCCTTGCTGCCCGGAGCGCACCCGTTGCATGGCCGGCTGGTAGCCGGCGCGCCAGGCCAGGGCAAAGGCATCGGCATCCACCTGGGGATACAAGGCATGGACCTCGCGCACGATGCTGCCGTGCCAGTCGACCACGGTGCCGAAGATGTCGAAGGCCAGGACGCGGATGTCGGCTCGCTCGGTCATGCGCTCACTCCACCGTCAGGCGCACGCCGCTGCCATCGGCCGCCGTGATGGAGCCCACCTCGGCCGCATCGGCAAAACCGTGGCGGCGGAAGATGGCCAGCACCTCGTCCACCGAAGCGGCGTCGCACGACACCAGCAGGCCACCGCTGGTCTGGGGATCGGACAGCAGTGCCTGGTCGACCGGCTGCAGGCCCGCGCCCAGCCGCACCTCATGGCCGTAGGCCGCCCAGTTGCGGCCGGAAGCCCCGGTGACCATGCCGGCGCCGGCCAGCTCGCGCACGGCCGGCAGCAGGGGCACCCGGGCCATGTCGATGTGGACCGCCGCGTCGGCGCCACGGGCCATCTCCAGCACATGGCCGGCCAGACCGAAGCCGGTGATGTCGGTCAGCGCATGCACGCCGGGCAGCGCGGCCAGGTCGGGGCCGGGGGTGTTGAGGCGGGTGGTGTTCTCGATCATGCGGGCGTAGCCCTCGGCATCGAGCCGGTCCTTCTTGAGCGCGGCCGACAGCACCCCCACACCCACCGGCTTGCCCAGCACCAGCCGGTCGCCCACGCGGGCGTCGGCGTTGCGCTTGACCCGCTTGGGATGCACCAGCCCCAGGGCCACCAGACCGTAGATGGGTTCGACCGAATCGATGGTGTGGCCGCCTGCGATGGGAATGCCGGCGGCGCGGCACACGTCCTGCCCGCCGGCCAGGATGCGGCCGATGGTGTCGGTCGACAGCACCGAGATCGGCATGCCCACCAGGGCCAGCGCCATGATGGGCGTGCCGCCCATGGCGTACACATCGCTGATGGCGTTGGTGGCGGCAATGCGGCCGAAGTCGTACGGGTCGTCGACGATGGGCATGAAGAAATCGGTGGTGGCAATCAGCGCCTGCTCGTCGTTGAGCTGGTAGACCGCAGCGTCGTCGGCGGTCTCGATGCCGACCAGCAGCTCCTTCGGGATGGGCATCTGCGCCGTGCCCTTGAGGATCTCGCTGAGCACGCCGGGGGCGATCTTGCAGCCGCAGCCGCCGCCGTGCGAGAGGCTGGTCAGGCGGGGCTGGGTCGGGGCAGTGGGGGACGGGGTGGTCATGGGGAGGCTCCGGCAGACAACGGGTAGGGAGAACGGGTGAAGTCGAGGGCGCGCAACAGGGCCGCGCGCTCGGACGCGGGATCGAACAAGGGCGCCCGGTGGGCACATTGTGCTTGCAGCGCTGCCAGGGTCAGCGGGGCCGGCCCCTGCTGGCTGGCCCGCAGGGAACGCAGGGCATCGACCAGGGCATAGGCATCACCGACCGGGAAATACCCTGCATAGCCTTCCCCGAGCATGCCCACATTGCCGTCCATGTGCGACGCCAGCACCGGCGTGCCGGACCGCACCGCCTCCATGACGACATGGGCACCGCCTTCGAGACGGCTGGTGTGCACCAGCAGGTGGGCACGCTGGATGCGCTCGCGGGTGGGGCTGTGCGGCAGGGCACCCAGCCAGCGGTAATGCGGGCAGTCGGCCGCCGTGCGCTGTGCCGCTTCTCCCAGCTCGGGGTCCAGCGCAGCGCCGATGTGGTCGATGAAGATGCCTTCGTCCGGCCGGATGCGGCGCACGGCGGCCAGCAGCGTGGCCGGATCCTTCTCCTCGCGCAGGTGGCCCACCATCACGACCCGCAGGCGGCTGACCGGTTTGGGCAGGGTGCGCCGGGCGGAGCACGACTGCAGCACCACATGGCAACGGTCTCGCAGGGCTTCGGGCAGGCCGAGCGGCCCCCGGTCCTGCAGGACGATGAGCCGGTGGGCCAGGCGCAGCGAGGCCTGGGCCGATGCGTCGGTGCCGATGTCGCGGTAAAGGTCGGTGCCGGTCAAGGCCAGCACCAGCGGGCGATCCGGATGGTGCTGCGCCCAGGCAGCCACGCTGTCGGCGGAACGTCGTGCATGCAGCGCCAGCAGTGCGTCGGGGGCCGGACCGGGCAGACTGGCGTCCCAACGCCGGGTCACCGTCACGCGCCAATGACCGGACAGCAGGCGGGCCCAGCGCCGGGCGGTCTGCCAGTTGCCGTTGTTGGCATCGGCCAGGGCCGGCGTGACGAGGATGAGCGAAGGTTTGTGGGGCATGACAGACACAGGCGGTGCCCATTGTCCCGGGCCGGGGGACGACCCCGGGGCCACCGGCGCGAAAGCCCCTGGATTTCGGCCCCTTCGCATTGCGGTTCTAATGATGCCCGGCCGCCCTTCACCCGGCCGCCCTCCATCCCCGGTTTTCACCCTTCGTCTGGAAACACCATGACCCTGCTGACCACCCTGCGCCGCGTCCTGACCGTGGCTGCCCTGCTGACCACCGCCGCCACCACCGTGCACGCCCAGACCCTGCGCGTGACCACCATCCCCGAAGAAGCCGCCACCGAGCAGATCCGCAAATTCACGCCGCTGGCCTCCTACCTGGAGAAGCAGCTGGGCATGAAGGTGGAATTCACGCCGGTCAGCGACTACCCTGCCGCCGTGGAAGCCCTGGTGAACAAGAAGGTCGATCTGGTCTGGTTCGGCGGCTTCACCCATGTGCAGGCCAACCTGCGCTCGGGCGGCAAGATCATTCCCCTGGCCCAGCGCGAGGAAGACACCAAGTTCCAGTCGGTGTTCATCGCCAAGACCGACTCCGGCATCAAGACGCTCGCCGACATGAAGGGCAAGCAGGTGTCGTTCGGCTCGCAGAGCAGCACCTCCGGCCACCTGATGCCGCGCAGCTTCCTGCTGCAGGCCAACATCAACCCCGAGAAGGACTTCGCCCGCATCGCCTACAGCGGCGCGCACGACGCCACCATCGCCTCGGTGGTCAGCGGCAAGGTGGACGCCGCCGCACTCGACATCACTGTCTGGCGCAAGTTCGTGGGCGAGAACAAGGTCGACACCAAGGCGGTCGACGTGTTCTACACCACCCCGGGCTACTTCAACTACAACTGGTCGGTGCACGCCGACATGCCGGCCGCCCTGCGCGAGAAGGTCAAGGCAGCCCTGATCGGCCTGAACCCGGCCGTGCCCGAGCAGGCCGAGATCCTCAAGCTCAACCGGGCCACCCGCTACATCGAGACCAAGCCCGAGAACTACAAGGGCCTGGAGACCGCCGCCCGCAGCGCCGGCCTGCTCTGATCCACGGGGTGTCTCCGTGGACATCGAGCTGATCCGACTCGACGCCCGCCACCCGGCCGCCCGCGAGGGCATGCCGCCGGCCCTGCGCGGACTCGACCTGCGTGTGGGTTCCGGCGAACAGGTGGCCGTGATCGGCCCGTCCGGCGCGGGCAAGACCACCCTGCTGCAACTGTTGGCCTGCGCGCTCAAGCCCTCGGCCGGCGAGCTGCACTTCGACGGCGCATCGCCCTGGCAGCTGCCGGTGGCCGACCTGCAGCGGCTGCGTGGACAGCTGTTCCTGGCGCCGCAGGTGCCGCCGCTGCCCCCGCGCCAGCGGGTGGTCACGGCCGTGCTGGCCGGCCGCCTGCCGGCCATGGGTCTGCTGGCCAGTCTGCGCTCGCTGATCTACCCCTCCGACATCCCGGCGGCCCATGAGGCGCTCGACCGGTTCGACCTGGCGGACAAGCTGTTTGCCCGCGTCGACCGCCTCTCCGGCGGCGAACGCCAACGCGTCGGCCTGTCGCGGGCACTGCTGTCGCCGGCACGCCTGTGGCTGATCGACGAACCGCTGTCGGCACTCGACCCGTCGCGCTCGCGCATGGCCATCGAGACGCTGGTCAACAGTGCCCGGGAGCGGCGCGCCACCCTGGTGGCCACGCTGCACCAGGTCGATGTGGCGCTGGCGCACTTCCCGCGCGTGGTGGGCCTGCGCGACGGCGCCGTCGCCTTCGACCTGCCCTCGGCAGAAGTCACCCCGGCCCGGCTGGCAGCGCTGTATGCGCAGTTCGAGCACGAGCTGCAGGCTGCTCCGCCCATCCTGGCGGATCTGGCCGGAACCGGCCCGCAGCCGGTGGTGATGCACTGCCGGTGAACCGCTCCCGCCCGACCCCATGAACACCAACGTGAGGCCGATGCCGACCCGTGTGCCGGTGCGCGACCCTGCCTGGCTGGGCCGCCTGTTCTGGATCGGTGCCTTGCTGGTCGTGCTCTGGCCGCTGGGCGTGGCCACCGAATTCAAGCCCTGGGTGCTGCTGGAGCCGCGCAACCTCAAGGTGACCGGCACCTTCCTGGCGACCTTCTGGCCACTCAACACCAGCGGCGAGTTCCTGTGGCTGGTGGCGCGCGAGACCTGGCGCACCGTGGCCATGGCCACTGCCGGGGTCACGCTGGCCCTGGTGGTCGCCATTCCCCTGACGCTGCTGTCGACCAGCGTGCTCTCGATCTCGGCACTGTCCGGCCGCATGAACCGCCTGCCGGCGCTGGTGCGTCAGCTGGTGCGCTGGACGCTCATCGTGCTGCGCAGCATTCCCGAGCTGGTGTGGGCGCTGGTGTTCGTGCGGGTGGTCGGCCTGGGGCCCACGGCGGGCGTTCTGGCCATCGCACTCACCTACGGCGGCATGCTCGGCAAGGTCTACGGCGAGATCCTGGAAAGCGGCGAGACCCACCCGACCCACACCCTGTTGCGCAACGGCTCCGGCCGGCTGCAGGCGTTCTTCTACGGGCTGCTGCCCAACAACGCGGCCGAGCTCACCAGCTACACCGTCTACCGATGGGAATGCGCCATCCGCTCCTCGGTGGTGCTGGGCTTCGTCGGCGCCGGTGGGCTGGGGCAGCAGCTCGACAATTCCATGAAGATGTTCAACGGCGGCGAAGTGGCGCTGATGCTGCTGGTCTTCATGGCCCTCGTGGCTCTCGCCGACCAGGTCAGCAGCTGGCTGCGCCGCAGCCTGGGTTGAAGCCGACATCGCCATGAACGCACCGAAACCCCGCGCTGCCAACCACCCCTACCGGCTGCCGCCACCGCTGTGGCATGCCCGCTGCAAGGCCTGCTGGTTCACCACCGGCCTGCTGGTGCTGGTGGTGGCCAGCTTCTGGTCGCTCGACCTGCAATGGGCGCAGTTCCTGTCGCTGGAAGCGGCCCGCAGCATGGGCCGCTTTGTGGCCGAGTTCTTCCCGCCGGACCTGTCGCCCGAGTTCCTGACCAAGGTGGCGCAGGGCGCCTGGGAAACACTGGCCATGTCGGCACTGGGCACCGGCCTGGCCGCAGCCTTCGGACTCGCGCTGGCGCTGCCGGCCAGCCGGCTGCACGCAGCCGACCGCGCCTGGGGTCGTGTGCCCACGCGCTGGCTGCTCAATGCCCTGCGCAGCATCCCCGAGCTGGTCTGGGCCGCGCTGCTGCTCATCAGCGCCGGGCTGGGACCGTTCGCCGGCACCCTGGCACTGGCCCTGCACACCAGCGGCGTGCTGGGCCGGCTGTTCGCCGAAGCCATCGAGAATGCATCCCCCGGGCCAGGCGACGCACTGCGGGTGCAGGGCGTGGGGCCGCTGCGGGTGTTCCTGTATGCCACCCTCCCCCAGGTGCTGCCGCAGCTGCTGAGCTACACCCTGTACCGCTGGGAGAACAACATCCGCGCGGCCGCGGTGCTCGGCGTGGTCGGTGCAGGCGGCCTGGGACAACTGCTCTCGTTCCACATGGGCCTGTTCCAGATGGGCAAGACCGCCACCATCCTGGGGGCCATGTTGCTCATGGTGGCTGTGGTCGATGCCGGCAGCCATCTCGCTCGCCGCTGGCTCACCCGCTGAAGCCAGGGATCTGCCGGTCAACGGAGATCAGCGCTTCATCACGATTGCTGGCGGTCCGATGGCCACCAACGGTGGTCACACGCAGCAACCCTGCTGCGTCAACCGGATGCCGCATGAAACGCCACACACACCGCCATGCCTCCCCGCCGCCGGCCAGAACCTGGAGCGAGCATCGGCTGTGCTTCCCCGAGCCCGGCTCCACAGGCAGACGGACCACGCCGCCCAGCCCCGGGCGCGGTCGGAGCAGCGCCGATCTGCTGCAGCGCCTGCGGTCGACCGAACAGCAACTGGCGCGGGAAATCCGGGAACACGGCGGGTTCGTGCCGCAGGTCCCTGCCATCGAGCGCTTCCTCAAGGCCACGGTGCGCTCCGAATCCAGCTTCACCGCCGACGGGCCTGCAGACGTCGTCCACTACCTGTTCAGACTGCGCGAGCGGCTGGGCCGGGAAGCCGGTCCAGCCGACGGTGGCCTGCCGCCGCTGCTGCTGATACCAGACCACGACGGCACGCGCCGGCCGGCGGACCGTGTCTGGGGGCGTGATCTGCTGCTGCGGCGCTGGGACGGATGGATCGGGGGCTGCACCGGGCTGGACGCACCCCGCACGGCCTACCTGGCCCAGGTGAGGCAACGTTTTGCCGACGGCATCATCCACGGCCAGACCATCCTGCTCGACGACTGGCCCATGGAGGACGACCTGCTGCTGGCGGCGCTGCACAGCCTCATCGAACGGGTGATCGAACCCTCCACCGGCGACATGGATGCCATCGACATCGCCAAGGAGCAGGTGGGGCTGGTGATCAGCCTGCCAGCCAGCCTGCCTGCGGCCGGCCCGGTGAAGCGCTCAACCGCCGGGGACCAGGCGCAGGAGGCGACCGTTGCGGTCGTCGGTGAGCAGGTAGAGCAGCCCGTCGGGGCCTTCCCGCACATCGCGGATGCGGGCGTTGATGTCGGGCAGCAGCCGCTCCTCCCGGACCTGACGGCCGTTGTCGAACACCAGCCTTGAGAGGTAACGGAACTTCAACGAGCCGACGAACAGGCTGTTCTGCCATTCACTGCCGTACCGGCTGCTGCTCAGCCACACCATGCCGGAAGGCGCGATGGAGGGTGTCCAGTGCTTGAGCGGCTGCTCCAGCCCGGCACGGGCGGTGATGCCGTCGCCGATCGGGCCCCCGCCGTAGTTTTCCCCGTAGGTGATGACCGGCCAACCGTAGTTGCGCCCCGCCACGATCCGGTTCACCTCGTCACCGCCTTGCGGGCCGTGCTCCACCAGCCAGAGGGCACCGTCCGGACCCAGCGCGGCACCCTGCGGGTTGCGGTGTCCCAGGCTGTAGACCTCCGGCAGGGCGCCCGGCTGCCGGGCCAGCGGGTTGTCCGGGTGGGGTTTGCCATCGGGCAGCAACCGGACCACCTTGCCATGGTGATTGCCCAGGGTCTGGGCATCCTGCATGCGGTGGTACCGGTCACCGAGGGTCAGGAACAGGCTGCCATCGGCGGCCTGCACGATGCGGCAACCGAAATGCAGGCGGCTGTCCACCTTGGGCTGCTGCTGGAAGACCAGCTTGAGGTTCTGCAGCGAACGGTTGTCCGGCGACAGCGTGGCCGAAGCCATGGCGGTCGAGTTGCCGCCCAACCCGGGTTCTGCAAAGCAGAAATGGATGCGACGGTTGCGGGCAAAGTCCCGGTCGGTGATCACGTCGAGCAGTCCACCCTGGCCCACAGCAGCCACCGCCGGTACACCGGTCAGCGGCTCGCCCAGACGGCCGTCGGCCTCCACCACCCGCATCCGCCCGGGGCGCTCGGTGACCAGCCAGCGCCCGTCGCCGATCGAGGCCATGGCCCAGGGGTTCTGCAGGCCTTCGGCCACCGTCTGCAATTGCAGGCGCGGGGTCGACGCGGTGGCAGACACCGGAAACGCCAGCAGGGCGCTCACGGCGCAAGCCGCCACCGTGGCTGGGAGGGTTCGTGCAAGGTTCATGGCATCTGCCTGCAGAGGTGAGTCAACCGAACGGGCGCACGCCGAACAGCGCCCCGTGGGCCCAGCCAGCGAACACGCCGTAAATGACCAGCCCGCCGATCACGGCCAGCAGGTCGCGGTCGGGTCCCGGCGTCCTGGCCGGGGGACCGACGCGCATGCCGGCCGCAGCCCGGCGTTTGACCGAGATGCGATCGGCCACGGCCCAGGCCAGGAATCCGCCAAACAGCAGCACGTCGGCCAGTGTTCCGTTGGCCAGCAGGTGGGCCAGCGCCCAGAGCTTCACGGCGACCAGCATCGGGTGCTTGGCCGCCCGCTGGATGCGGCCGGGCACATAGGCCGCGATCAGCAGGATGAAGACCGGCAACATGAGCAGCGCCGAGACATGGCGCAAGGCTGTGGGAGGGGTGTAGAGCACGACCGGGGCCTGGCGGGCAGCGCTGTAGCCCACCACGATCAGGACCAGTCCGGCCAGCGAAACCAGCGAATAGATCCCCTTCCAGGGGTTCTCGCCGAGGCGGGCCGCCCAGCGGTCGCGCGCACCGGGAGCCACGATGGACACCGAGTGCACACCCAGGAACAGGACCAGACCAGCGACAAGCCACAGCATGAAGGTTTCTCCTCAAAGGGGGTCGGGTTCCGCATCGATGCGGATCTGCACTTCCATCGTCTCTTCACCGCCACCCCGGCGCAGACCCCGGATCGGCATGCATCCGATGTAGTCGGTGCCAGCGGCCAGGCGCACATGGCGCAGGTCGGTCGGGCAGGCATGGGTCACATCCAGGCTCAGCCAATCACCCCTTGATTCGTCCATGCAGACGTCGACCCAGGCGTGGCTTGCAAGTTCCGGCTCGTTGACGGCATGGAAGTAGCCGCTGACATACCTGGCCGGCCACCCCAGACCGCGACAGATGGCCACCATCACGTGGGCCTGGTCCTGGCAGACACCCAGGCCCCAGTCGAAGGCTTCGATTGCGGTGGTCTCCACGCCGGTGTTGCCGGGGCGGTACCGGACATGCTGCGACACCGCCGCCAGCAGGCGCAGCAGGGCGGGCTCATCAGGACTGGCCGGTACTTCGCTGCCGAGCACGGCAGTGGCCCAGGCCGTCATCCGCTCATGCGGCTCGGCCAGGGGGGAGGAGTGGCGGAAAAAGGCCGGAGGAATGTCGATGCCGTCCTGGAAACGCGCCACCCCGAGCACCCGGATGCGGCCGGTGGCCCGGATCCGGATGTTGCGGGTGTCGGCACCGGCACGCAGGGTGAAGCTGTGAACCCGGTTGCCCAGGACGCTTGGCTGCTCATGCAGGGTGCCCGGAACCTGCAGTGACCAGTCGATCACTTCCTGGCACGGGCCGCTGACCGGCCAGAGGTGCAGGGTGTGCACGCTGTGGGAGAGCGGCTGGCTGTAGCGGTAGTGGGTGGTGTGTTCGATGTGCAGAGTCATCACGGGTCCTGACGGTCCGTGATTGTGCCTGCTGACTCAAGCGCGTTGCATGTATTCCGGCGTTGCCACGGCGGACCGTCCGGACTGCACCTCGGGTGCCAGCCACTCGTGCATGGCCTGCAGCGCCCCGGAAAAGTTCTCGAAGGCTTCAATCAGGCGCGGCGCGTCCAGGTCCAGGAACCGGACCGACTGGGCCAGGATCACGCGCGGGGGCTGCTGATCGTCCAGGCTCAAGGTGGCGCCGGCGGTCTCATGCCAGAAACGGTTGGCTTGCAGCATGGACACCATCAGGTCGGGCGGCAATGGGTCGTTCATGACGACCACGGCAGCGTAGAACACCAGGGCCTCGGTCGCTGGAATGGCCTGCATGTGAACCGAGAGACCGCCACCGATGGCCAGCGCCAGGATGCCCTGCTCGTTGAGCCGCAGGCTGTCGATGTCATAGTGCTTTCCGAGCTCGGTGATCCAGTGTTCGACGGGAAAGTCGGGGTGCATGGCGGGACTCCACGGGGTTGTTCGGGAAGGGTGTGCAGATCAAGCGAGCGAATGACCCAGAGGGGCGGGTTGCCAGCCCGACGCATCGGACTCGACAGGGTCCTCCAGCCAGGCCCGCGCCTCGTGGAGGATGTCGATGAACTGGTTGACACGATCGGTGAAGTCGTCCGCATCCAGGCCTGGCCAGTCGTAGCGGTCGGCCAGGACCAGCCGGGGGGGCTGTTCGCTGTCCAGGCTGAGCGTGGCACCGGCGGTTTCGCGCCAGAAGCGGTTGGCCTGCAACAGCCGCTTGAGCATCCGTACCGGCGGCTGCAGCGGCAGTGTGCCCACCACGGCGAAGGCAATGAAGCATTGGCGTTGCGGATCGGCCTGCAGGTGCAGGAAGAATTCGTTGCTCAGCGGCAGGAATGCCAGACCTTCATCGTCCATCTGGAGCGAGGCTTCGCCCAGGGCCTGGCCGAGTGTCGAGATCAATGCGTGAGCTTCCGAGGGTGCGTCCATGGTCATGCCCGAGGTTGATGGGAACAAGCGGTTCAGGAGATCAGGCTGTCGGTCATCGGGTCTGCGAGCCTGTCGAGCACCGAAAGGACTTCCAGGCTGGCAGCATGGGAGGCCCGCATGACGCGGACGTCCGGCAACGGGTCTTCGACCAGCAGGCTCGCCCCCTGAAGCCATCCCCAACGGGCCAGATCCAGGTCGTCGTCGACCAGCATCAGGCGAAGACCCGTCGGCCATCGGCCCTGCTCTGCCAGCTGCTCCGCCTCCGACAACAACCGGCCTGCCAGCCGGTATGCGTCCTGGACCCTGTGATCGCAGGAGAGGTCCTGCGGGCCGTCACTGAGCCGGTGGCGCATGAACAGACCCATGCGGGGGGTGACCATGGCGGCTTCCACCACGGGCTCGCCCTCAAGCTGGTGATTGCCCAGCCACGCCCTGGGGACGTCCGGCTCCTGGACCCAATGGTCGATGCGTCCGGCCCATGAACGCCGGCTGCCCCAGCCAGCGGTGTAGTAGCACCCGGGACCGTCGATCCGAAGCCCCGTCAGCAGGGGCCTGACCAGACATGCCGGCCATTCCGGAAGCACCACGCCCTGCCGTGCGAACTGTGCAGCGCAGGTGCGCCAGAGCGCCTCGTGGCTGCCGAACAGCCATTGCGGCATCACGAGGCCAGCCTTCCGGCCACCGGGCCGCGAGGCGTGCTGCGCTCAAGATGGGACGGAGACAGGGTGCCAAGGTGGCGCATGAACGCATCGCGATCGGCGGGCACTTCGCCGGCATGGTGTATGTGGTTGATCAGCCGCGCATCGCCCACCAGAACGCAGGCAATCTGCTGGCACGGGCCGGATGCAGCGGCAGGGCCGGCGGGCAAGGCTGCCAGGAAGGCACCGTGCAGCCGGTCGAGCTGCTGCGCGGCGTCGGTCACCGCTGCACCGAGACGCCCATCCCGGCCCGCACAGCCCAGCAGGAACTCCATGGCGTCGGCATGGGCCTGCAACAGTTCGCCGGGAACCCGCAGGCCGGCGTGATCCAGCAATTGGGGGAGGTCAGCCCGCCCCGGCACCGGGCCGACCGACCCTGCGCCAGAAGACACGGCATCAGCCGAGACCGACAGCACGCGCCCGGCGGGCTCGTGGGACTTGCCCGACCGGGCCATTGCGCCGGCAGCCAGCAGGGCCACACGAAGATCGGCCGGACAGGTCAGCCGGGCACCCGGGAGGCCGGGTGCTGCCGGGTCCTGGGTCAGCACCTTGCCGGACAGGAGAGAGGTGACGGAGGGAGCGACTTTGGCCATGGACGGGAGGGGTTGGGCAGACATCCGGAGGATTCCGGACACTGAGTAACCGCTCCATGGCGTCTGTTCCGTGAGGCGCCGACAGGCGGCGCGGGCCGTGCCCGGGCAGGCTTCAGTTCGTGGGCACCAGGAAGTCCTGGCTGATCCGCGCGCCCAGCTCGTTCACCCGGTCGAGGAAATGGGTGAGGAACGCATGCAGGCCGGTGGCCAGGATCTCGTCGATACGGCCGTACTGCAGGTCGGCCTTGAGCTTGCCGGCCCGACGCAGGGTCTCGCTGCTGTGGTCGTTGGCCACCACCGACAGGTTGTTGACCACCTCGCCCACACTGGCCGCCAAGCTGCGCGGCATGTCGGCCCGCAGGATGAGCAGTTCGGCCACGCGTTCGGGCGAGATCACGTCGCGGTAGACCTTGCGGTAGACCTCGAACGCCGACACCGACCGCAGGATCGCGCTCCAGTGATAGAAGTCGTACTCCTGGTCGAGTTCGCTGGCAGCGCCGAAGAAATCGCTCTCGACGGCATGGAACTTCACGTCGAGCAGGCGGGCGGTGTTGTCGGCCCGCTCCAGGAAGGTGCCCATGCGGTAGAAGTGGAAGGCCTCGTCCTGCAGCATGGTGCCGATGGCCACCCCGCGCGAGAGGTGCGAGCGGTGCTTCACCCACTCGAAGAAGGCAGCGGGATCGCGCTCGAAGTCGCGCGTCTTGAGGTAGCCGGCCAGCTTGAGCCAGGTGCTGTTCTGGGTTTCCCAGAGTTCGGTGGTGAGGGCGCCACGCACCGCCCGGGCATTCTCGCGCGCAGCCCGCAGGCACGAGACGATGCTGGACGGGTTGGATTCGTCGCGGACCATGAAGTCCATGACGTTGCGCGAGGTGATGTCCTGCCCGTACTTGGCCGTGTAGGCGGGCAGCAGCTCGCTGATGGACAGCAGGCCCTGCCAGCCGACCTGTGCCACGGCCGCCGACTGGGGCAGCAGCGCGGTCTGGTAGTTGACGTCTAGCATGCGGGCGGTGTTTTCGGCCCGCTCGGTGTAGCGGGACATCCAGAAGAGGTGGTCGGCGGTGCGGGAGAGCATGGTGGTCCTCGGTGGGGGGTTCAGTCTTCGAGAATCCAGGTGTCCTTGGTGCCCCCGCCCTGCGAGGAATTCACCACCAGCGAGCCTTCCTTCAAGGCCACGCGGGTCAGGCCGCCGGGCACCATCTGCACCTCGCGCCCGGACAGCACGAAGGGGCGCAGGTCGATGTGGCGGGGCGCAATGCCGCTGTCCACATAGGTCGGGCAGGTGGACAGGCTCAGCGTGGGCTGAGCGATGTAACCGGCCGGGTTGGCCACCACCGCCTCCCGGAAAGCCTCGATCTCGGCCCGCGTGCTGGCCGGTCCGACCAGCATGCCGTAGCCGCCGGCGCCGTGCACCTCCTTGACCACCAGCTCGCCCAGGTGCGCCAGGATGTACTTCAGGTCTTCCGGGTCGCGGCCCATGAAGGTGGGGACGTTGCTCAGGATGGGTTTCTGACCGAGGTAGAACTCGATCATCTTGGGCACGTAGGGGTAGATGGACTTGTCGTCGGCGATGCCGGTGCCCACCGCATTGCAGATGGTCACGTTACCGCTGCGGTAGACGCCGAGCAGGCCGGCGCAGCCCAGGGTGGAGGTGGGACGGAACACCAGCGGGTCGAGGAAGTCGTCGTCCACCCGGCGGTAGATCACGTCGACCCGGCGCGGACCCTGGGTGGTGCGCATGTAGACGAAGTTGTCGCGCACGAACAGGTCCTGCCCTTCGACCAGTTCCACGCCCATCTGCTGGGCCAGGAAGGCGTGCTCGAAGTAGGCGCTGTTATACATGCCGGGCGTCAGCACGACGACGGTCGGCTCGGCGGTGGTGGCCGGGCTGACGGCCCGCAGCGTCTCGAGCAGCAGGTCGGGGTAATGGGCCACCGGAGCCACGCGATTGTCGGTGAACAGGTCAGGGAACAGCCGCATCATCATCTTGCGGTCTTCGAGCATGTAGCTCACGCCGCTGGGCACGCGCAGGTTGTCTTCCAGCACGTAGTACTCGCCCTGGCCCGCCGCATTGGGCGCCCGCACGATGTCGACCCCGGCGATGTGCGAGTAGATCTGGCTGGGCACATCGACGCCCATCATCTCTGGGCGGAACTGGGCGTTCTGGAACACCTGGTCGGCAGGCACGATGCCGGCCTTGATGATGTCCTGACCGTGGTACACGTCGTGGATGAAGCGGTTCAGCGCCGTCACCCGCTGGGCCAGGCCGGCCTCCAGCGTCCGCCACTCGTCTGCCGGGATGATGCGGGGGATCAGGTCGAACGGGATCAGCCGCTCGGTGCCGGCGCCGTCCTCGTCCTTGGCGCCATACACCGCGAAGGTGATGCCGACCCGCCGGAAGATGACCTCGGCTTCCTGCCGCCTCGCTGCCATCACCTCCGGCGGCTGCTGGGCCAGCCAGCGTGCGTACTGCAGATAGTGCTGGCGGACCTCGGTGGGCGAGGCGTTCATTTCATCAAACATCGGTCGGCTCATGGTGGCGATCTCCTGGGGTGGAGCTTAGCAAGTAACGGGCCACGATCCTCCGGTCGCCCGGCGGGAACTTCAGGGTCCCGGCCGGCGGAGCCGGCGCACCGCAGCCGTTACCAATGGATACACCGCGGCCGGCGGTATGAGACGGAGCCCCCGATGAGCCATTCCCCCACGTTGCCGCCCTTCCCGATCGACCTTTGCGACCCACCGCCGGACGAATCTGCCGGCGAAGGGGTGCTGCGGTGCGTCCAGTCCCGCCTGGCGCGCCCGCCCGCGGTGCAGCTGGACCCCCAGCCGACAGCCCTGAACCGGCAGATGCAGAAGGCCTGTGCAGAGCTGCAGGTGCTGATCGGCACCAGCCGGCGACTCGCCCTCCAGCAGGCCAACCGCGAACTCATCCACCAGACCATGCCGGGCGAGCAGTCGCTGCAACGCCTGCAGGCAGCCCGCTCCGCCTGGCGCCGTCAGTGGAGCGAACTCATGGACCGGTTGAACGCCCTGCAGGACGGACTGCCCACCGCGGAAGAAGTGCCGATGGAGGAACGGGACCAGCACACGGTCACGGAAGCCCACCGGCTGATCGAGTCGATCCGGCACTGGGCCCTGGGCTTCTGCACCGATGTCGATCTCGAACTGGACGGGTCGGCCGTTCAGGGCACCGGCGACACACCGGCAGGAGCCGCCGCCGGCTCGACCCGGGTGTGCCAGTAGCGTGCACGTCGCTGACGCTCGCAGACCACCCGCTGCGGCGCGTCGCTGCGCCATTCGGCAGCACCGCAGCTCGGGGTGTCGAACACCCTGGCCTGCCGCACCCGGTAACGCTCCAGGACCTCGGCGGCGGGATGGCCGAAGCGGTTCATGAAACCCGCCTGGACGATGACCACCGAAGGCCGCCACACATTGAGCAGCAGCGGGCTGCTGGAGCTGCGGCTGCCATGGTGCGGCGCCACCAGCAGTTCGGCCCGCAGCCCGGGCCAGGCCAGGGCCATGCGTGTCTCGCGGGGGGCGTCCACATCGCCGGTCAGGACCGCCGATGTGCCGTCCGCGGCCTCGACGCGCAGCACGCACGACATGGCGTTGCTCGACAACCGCCCGCGACCGTCGGCAGCGTAATCGTCGGCCAGCGGACTGAGCATCTCGAAGCGCACGCCATCGACCTGCCACTGCTGGCCCGACCGGCAGGTTTCGGCCGCAAGGTCCGGTTCGGATGACACCCAGGCCGCCTGCGGCCAGGCCGCGCGCACCGCCCCGGCGCCGCCGGCGTGGTCGCTGTCGCGGTGGCTGACCACGATCCGGTCGGGCACCACGCCCAGCGCCTTGAGGGTGGGTACCACCACCCGGGCGCCGGCATCGCCGGCTGCACCCCAGGCCGGCCCGGTGTCGTGCAGCAGGGCGTGATGCCGTGTCTGCACCAGCACGGCACTGCCCTGCC
Source organism: uncultured Hydrogenophaga sp. (assembly GCF_958439165.1). Classification (GTDB taxonomy): domain Bacteria; phylum Pseudomonadota; class Gammaproteobacteria; order Burkholderiales; family Burkholderiaceae_C; genus Hydrogenophaga. The sequence goes on from NZ_OY288120.1 coordinate 93,548, forward strand.
CCACATCCAGCGCCAGCAACCGGAAATGTCCCTGAGCCGGCTGCCCGGGGCTCCACGCCAGTGCCCAGCCCAGCACGAGCAGACCGCCGCACCGCAGCAGCCACGGCCATGGCATCACGGCCAGCACGGCCCCGACCATGGCGGCCAGCGCCCACGGCCACGGCCAGACAGCGCGCGACCAGACGGCCAGGTCCGAGTCGGCCAGGTACAGCAGCAGGCGGTGCAGCGGATCAAGGGCGATGGCGGCCAGATCCCACAACGGAGGGAACAGCGCGCCCAGCAGGGTGAGCGGCGTCACGACCCAGCTCACCCAGGGAATCGCCACCAGATTGGCCAGCAGCCCCACCACCGACGTCTCGCCGAACAGCCACAACGACAACGGTGTCAGGGCCAGGGTGATGATCAGCTGTTCACGCAGCAGGCCCAGCGCTGCGGCCAGGCGCCCGGAGCCGGGTTTCCCGGTGGGGCGGGCCGACGCCATCAGGATGCCCACCGCCACGAAACTGAGCCAGAAGCCGGCCTGCAGCCAGGCCCAGGGCTCCAGCAAGAGCACCACCGCCAGCACCACCAGCCACTGCACCGGCCAGGGCCAGCGCCGTGCAGACGAGCGCAGCCACAGGGCGAGCGCCAGCATGAGCACGGTCCGCTGCGCCGGTACCCCCCAGCCCGCCGCCAGGGCATAGGCGGCAGCAGCGCACCAACCACCCACCGCAGCCACACGGGTTGCAGGCCAGCACAGCAGCAGCGCCGGCCAGAACCGACCCGAGGCCCGCCACGCGCGCCCGATGAATGCCATGGCCAGCCAGGCAAACAACGTGATGTGCAGCCCCGATATGGCCATCAGATGGGCCACACCGGTGCGCCGGAACAACTGCCAGTCGTCCGGCGCGATGGCGTCCTGGTCACCGACCGCCAGCGCGGCCAGGACCCCGCCGTGCCCGGTGGGCTGCAGCCGCTCCTGAAGACGGGTGGACACACCTTCGCGCCAGCGCTCCAGCCGATGCCGGTCGGTGGTGCCGAGCCATCGGGCTCCGGGCCGCAAGCTGGCCTGGGCACCGATCCCTTGCGACCAGGCATGCAGCTCCCGGTCGCCGCCATGCGGATTGCTCAGGCCATGCACCGGGCGCAGCCGCAGCGGGAGCTGCCAGCGGTCACCGGCATGAAAGTCCGGTTCCAGCGGCTGCGCCTCAGGCCGCCCGCCCTTCACTGGCCGCCAGACCCCGACCTGTATCCGGCGGGGCACCTGCACCGGCCCACCCCGGTGTTCGGCCGCCTCCACCTCGAACACGAAGCGCAGCCCCTGGGCACCCCGGATCGGCAGCGTGGCCACCGAACCCGTGACGATCACCTCCTGACCCATCAGCGATGCATCCAGCCGGTCGGCCAGCCTGTCGTGGCTGCGCCAGCCGGCCAGCCCGAAAGCCAGGGCTGCGCCGGTCAGCAGGACCAGGCCCGACCGGGCCGGCGCCTGGCACCTGCCTGCCACGGGTCTGGGCGCGGGTCCGGGCAGAACCCGGTGAAACCACCAGGCCAGTGCCACCAGCATCGGGGGCAGGCCGTGCCACCACAAAGGCCACAGCTCCTGCTGCTGCAGCTGCCCCGCGGTACCCGCCACCACGCCCAGTGCCAGCCAGCCCGGCTGCGCCAGCACCCCGGGGTGGGTCCCCCACCCGGACCTGCTCATTGAATGCATGCCTGCTCCCTTGTCGCGCCCCGCCGGCGCGGAGCCGAAGCTAGCCCCGCCGCACCAGCCTTACCCCGGGCAGCACCGGCCTAGAATCCAGGGCTGTTTTCAAGGAGGCTTCATGAGCGTTTACGACAAGCTGGGTCAGCTCGGCATCACCCTTCCGCCGGTGGCCGTTCCGGCCGCGGCCTATGTTCCCTTCGTGCAGACCGGCAACCTGGTCTTCCTGAGCGGCCACATTGCCAAACGCGATGGCAAGGCCTGGGTCGGCCAGCTGGGCGCCGACATGAACACCGAACAGGGCAAGGCCGCCGCACGCGCCATCGCGATCGACCTGATGGGCACGCTGCACGCCGCCTGCCAGGCCAGCGGCAAGACGCTGGACGACGTGCGCCGCATCGTCAAGGTGATGAGCCTGGTCAACAGCACCGGCAGCTACACCGAACAGCATCTGGTCACCAACGGCGCCAGTGAACTGTTCGGCGAAGTGTTCGGCCCGGCTGGCGCCCATGCCCGCAGCGCCTTCGGCGTGGCGCAGATCCCGATGGGTGCCTGCGTGGAAATCGAGCTGATCGCCGAGATCGGCTGATCGGTCTGATCCACCCCCGGGTATGACCCGGGGGGCGGTGATGGAATCGCTCCGCCCATCTCGGGTCTTCTCGGAGCGTTCCATGCCAACACCCCCCTCCCCTGACCGACGCGACCTGCTGCGTCAGGCCCTCCTTGCCAGCGCCGGCCTGGGCGCCGTCGTCCTGTTGCCCGGCTGTGCCACCGAGAGCCACCAGGCCCTGACCGCGCCACAGGTGCAGGCCACCCGCAGCGCGCCGCGTGGCCCGCGTGTGCCGGTGTCGGTCGGCAAGTTCGACAACCGCTCCAGCTTCATGCGCGGGGCCTTCTCCGATGGCGTGGACCGCCTGGGCGGTCAGTCCCGAACCATCCTGGTCGGGCATCTGCAGCAGTCCGGCCGCTTCGGTGTGCTGGACCGCGACAACCTGAGCGAAACCGGCCAGGAAGCACGCATCGCCGGCCAGTCGCAGCAACTCAAGGCAGCAGAATTCGTCATCACCGGTGACGTGACGGAGTTCGGTCGCAAGCAGACCGGCGACCACCAGCTGTTCGGCATCCTGGGCAAGGGCAAGACCCAGGTGGCCTATGCCAAGGTCGGGCTGAACGTGGTGCGGACCGCCACCGGCGAGGTGGTGTTCTCGGCACAAGGCGCGGGCGAATACAGCCTGTCCAACCGCGAGATCGTGGGCTTCGGCGGCACCGCCAGCTACGACGCCACCCTGAACGGCAAGGTGCTGGACCTGGCCATCCGTGAGGCGGTGGACCGTCTGGTGGACGGCCTGGAAGCCGATCTCTGGCAACCACCCTCCCGGGGGCAACGGCCATGAAGTCGATGATTCCCGACACGCTGCAACGCGCGGCCGTCGTTTTGCTGGCCTTGCCGCTCTGCGGCTGCCTGGCCACCACGAACCCTGACACCTATCGCTGGGGCAGCTACCAGCAACAGCTCTGGCATCACTTCAAGGGCGAGGACCCGACGGCCCAGATCCAGGCGCTCGAATCCGATCTGCAGGAGACCCGGGCGCGCGGCGGACGCGTGCCGCCCGGCCTGAATGCCCACCTGGGGTTGCTGTACGGACAGATCGGCCAGGACGACCGCATGGCGCAGGGCCTGCAGCAGGAGAAGACGCTGTTCCCCGAGAGCAACGGTTTCATGGACCGCCTGCTGTCCCGCATGAAAGGCCGGAAGCCATGACCCACCGATCCCTCATGGCCCTGCCGGTCATCCTGATGACCCTCTGGCTGGGCGGTTGCGCTGCACCCGCCCCCCGCGACCAGACAGCCCTGCGCGCCGCCCGCCCGGCCTCCATCCTGGTGCTGCCGCCGCTCAACACCACCCACGAAGTCGCCGCCTCGTCCAGCCTGCTGGCAGTGACCACACGGCCGCTGGCGGAAACCGGCTACTACGTGATGCCGGTGAGCCTGGTGGACGAGACCTTCCGCCAGAACGGCGTCACCCAGGCCGAAGACATCCATGCGCTGCCGCTCTCGCGGCTGCAGGAGTTCTTCCAGGCCGACGCGGTGCTCTACCTGACCGTGACCCGCTATGGCGCCACCTACTACATCGTCAGCAGCACCACCACCGTGAAGGTGCTGGCCCGCCTGGTGGACGGGCGTACCGGACAGTTGCTGTGGGAAGGTCAGGCCCAGGCATCCAGCGACGAGGGCAAGGACAACAGCAACCAGGGGCTGGTGGGCCTGCTGCTGTCGGCCGTGATCCAGCAGGTGGCCAGCCACGTCGGCGAGCAGAGCCACCAGCTGGCCGGCGTCGCAGCCGCGAGGCTGTTCTCGGTGCGAGGACCGAACGCCCTGCTGCCCGGCCCGCGCTACACCGGCCAGCCGGTGCCCTGAAGCAGCGACCTCATTCCACCCGCGTCACGCGGGTGGGCTTGAAGCCCAGATCGGCTGCCTTGCCCTTGCGGCCGCGCGGCGCCCGGGCATTGTTCAGGCTGCGGATCTCCAGCGTCTCGTCGCGCTCCTTGCCGCCCCGCCCGATGCCGTCGATGCGCACGCTGCGGGTGTAGGCGGCTGCGCCGGCCAGGGTGTCCTTGGGTTCCAGGTCGATCAGCATCAGGCCGCGACCGCCCTTCTCCATCTGGCGCAGTTCGCCGATCTCGAAGGTCAGGATGCGGCCGCCGGTGGAGGCGCAGCACACATGGGTGGCCGGCACCAGCGGCTGTCCACCGGAACCGAAGGCGGCATGGGCCAGCGGGCAGGGTTGTTCGCCCTCGCCCAGGCTCAGGAACGACTTGCCGCCCTTCTGCCGGGAGACCATGTTCTCCACCGTCGCGATGAAACCGTAACCCCCGGTGCTGCTGATCAGCAATGCCGCCTGCGCCGGGCCGGCGAAGTAATGCAGCGGCTGGGTGCCGCTCTCCAGGTCGATCAGGGTGGTGATGGGCTGGCCATCGCCGCGCGCGCCGGGCAGGCTGGCCACCGGCACGCTGTAGACCCGCCCGTTGCTGCCCATGACGATCAGCGTGTCGACCGTTCGGCATTCGAAGGTGCCGTACAGGCCGTCACCGGCCTTGAAGGCGAAGCTGGCCGGGTCGTGACCATGGCCGGTGCGGGCCCGCACCCATCCCTTGCTGGAGACGACCACCGTCACCGGCTCATCGATCACCTTGATCTCGACCACGGCCTTCTTCTCGGCCTGAATCAGGGTGCGACGGGCATCCGCGAAGGTCTTGGCATCGGTCTCGATCTCCCGGACCATGAGCCGGCGCAGGCTGGCCGGATTCGCCAGGATGTCTTCCAGCTTGCCCTGCTCTTCCCGCAGCTCCTTGAGCTCCTGCTCGATCTTGATGGCTTCGAGTCGCGCGAGCTGGCGCAGGCGGATCTCCAGGATGTCCTCGGCCTGCCGGTCGGACAGGTTGAAGCGCTCGATCAGTGCGGCCTTGGGCTCGTCGCTGTGCCGGATGATCGCGATCACCTCGTCGATGTTGAGCAGCACCAGCTGCCGTCCCTCCAGGATGTGGATGCGGTCCAGCACCTTGCCCAGCCGGTGCTGCGAACGCCGGGTGATGGTGGTCTGGCGGAAGGCGATCCACTCGACCAGCATCTGCCGCAGCGACTTCTGCACTGGCCGGCCGTCCAGGCCGATGGCGGTGAGGTTGATGGGCGCGGACGTTTCCAGGCTGGTGTGGGCCAGCAGCTGGGTGATGAGTTCGGCCTGCTCGATGCGGCTGCTCTTGGGCTCGAACACCAGGCGTACCGGCGCGTCCTTGCTGGACTCGTCGCGCACGCCGTCCAGCACCGCCAGCACGCTCGCCTTGAGCTGGTTCTGGTCCTGCGTGAGCGCCTTCTTGCCGGCCTTGACCTTGGGGTTGGTGAGCTCCTCGATCTCTTCGAGCACCTTCTGCGAACTGGTGCCCGGCGGCAGCTCGGTCACCACCAGCTGCCACTGGCCACGGGCCAGGTCCTCGATCTTCCAGCGGGCACGCACCTTCAGGCTGCCACGACCGGTGCGGTAGGCATCGGCAATGTCCTGCGGGCTGCTGATGATCTGGCCACCACCGGGGTAGTCCGGCCCCGGGATCAGGATGGCCAGCGCCTCGTCGGCCAGCTTCGGGTCCTTGATGAGGGCCACGCAGGCGTCGGCCACCTCGCGCAGGTTGTGGCTCGGGATCTCGGTGGCCAGACCCACGGCAATGCCGCTGGCGCCGTTGAGCAGACTGAACGGCAGGCGCGCGGGCAGCTGACGCGGCTCGGTGGTGGAGCCATCGTAGTTGGGCACGAAGTCCACCGTGCCCATGTCGACCTCGTCGAGCAGCAGGCCGGTGATGCGCGAGAGCCGGGCCTCGGTGTAGCGCATGGCGGCGGCACCGTCGCCGTCACGCGAGCCGAAGTTACCCTGCCCGTCGATCAGCGGGTAGCGCTGCGAAAAGTCCTGCGCCATGCGCACCAGCGCGTCGTAGGCGGCCTGGTCGCCGTGGGGGTGGAAGCGGCCCAGCACGTCGCCCACCACCCGGGCACTCTTGACCGGGCGGGCCGCCGTGGCACCGCTGAAGCCCAGACCCATGCGGTCCATGCTGTACAGGATGCGCCGCTGCACCGGTTTCTGGCCGTCGCACACATCGGGCAGGGCACGTCCCTTGACCACCGACAGGGCGTATTCGAGGTAGGCGCGCTGGGCGTAACCGGCGAGCGAGTCGTCGGGCTGACCGGGTTCGGCCAGCGGCAGTTCGGGGTTGTTCAGGTCAGACATCAGATATCGATCTCCACCGAGTCGCCATGCAGTTCCATCAGATCGCGGCGGGCAGCGGCTTCACCCTTGCCCATGAGCTGGCCGATCAGGGCCTCGGTGCCGGCGAAGTCGCGGCCACCCAGGTTGACCGGCATGAGGCGGCGGGTGTCGGGGTTGAGGGTGGTGTCCCAGAGCTGTTCGGCGCTCATCTCGCCCAGGCCCTTGAAGCGGCTGATCTGGCACTTCTCGCGGGCCACGCCGTCCTTGCCGGCCTTGTCCAGGATGGACTGCAGTTCGGCTTCGTCCAGCGCGTACTGCTTGGCGGCCGGCTTCTTGCCGCGGGCCGGAATGTCGACCCGGAACAGCGGCGGACGCGCCACGTACACATGGCCGGCCTCGATCAGCTTGGGGAAGTGGCGGAAGAACAGGGTGAGCAGGAGCACCTGGATGTGCGAGCCGTCCACGTCGGCGTCCGACAGGATGCAGACCTTGCCGTAGCGCAGGCCGGAGAGGTCGGGCGTGTCGTTCGGGCCGTGCGGGTCGACGCCGATGGCCACCGCGATGTCGTGGATCTCGGTGTTGGCGAACAGACGATCGCGCTCCACCTCCCAGGTGTTGAGCACCTTGCCGCGCAGCGGCAGGATGGCCTGGCATTCCTTGTCGCGGCCCATCTTGGCGCTGCCGCCGGCCGAGTCGCCCTCGACCAGGAACACTTCGTTATGGGCCAGATCGCGGCTTTCGCAGTCGGTCAGCTTGCCCGGCAGCACCGCCACGCCACTGCCCTTGCGCTTTTCCACCTTCTGGCCGGCGCGCTGGCGGGTCTGGGCCGCCTTGATGGCGAGCTCGGCCAGCTTCCTGCCGTAGTCCACATGCTGGTTGAGCCAGAGCTCGAGCGCCGGCTTCACGTAAGCCGACACCAGCCGGACCGCGTCGCGCGAGTTCAGGCGCTCCTTGACCTGACCCTGGAACTGCGGGTCGAGCACCTTGGCGCTCAGCACGTACGAGGCGCGGGCGAACACGTCTTCGGGCAGCAGCTTCACACCCTTGGGCAGCAGCGCATGCAGCTCGATGAAGCCCTTGACCGCCTGGAACAGGCCGTCGCGCAGGCCGCTGTCGTGGGTGCCGCCGGCGCTCGTGGGAATGAGGTTGACATAGCTCTCGCGCACCGGGGAGCCGTCTTCGGTGAAGGCCACGCACCAGGCCGCGCCTTCGCCTTCGGCAAAGCTGTCGTCGCGGCTGTCGGCATAGCCCTCGCCCTCGAACAGCGGAATCACCGGGTCGGCGCTCAGGGTCTGCTGAAGATAGTCGCGCAGGCCGCCCTTGTAGAGCCAGCTCTGGGTGTCCCGGGTCTTCTCGTTCACCAGCGTGACCTGCACGCCGGGCATCAGCACCGCCTTGCTGCGCAGCAGATGGGTGAGCTCGCCGATGGGCAGGACGGCGGAGTCGAAGTACTTCGCGTCCGGCCAGGCCCGCACCGTGGTGCCCTGCTTGCGGTCGCCTTCCCCGCGGGGAGCGACCTGCAGGGGCTCGACCACATCGCCGCCGGCGAACACCAGCCGGGCCACCTGGCTCTCGCGGTGGCTGATGACCTCCAGCCGGGTCGACAGCGCATTGGTCACAGACACGCCCACGCCGTGCAGGCCGCCGGAGAAGCTGTAGGCGCCGCCCTTGCCCTTGTCGAACTTGCCGCCGGCGTGCAGCCGGGTGAACACCAGCTCGACCACCGGCGCGTTCTCCTCCGGGTGCATGCCGAAGGGAATGCCCCGGCCGTCGTCCTCCACGCTGACCGAGCCGTCGGCGTGCAGCGTGACCTTGATCTTCTTGCCGTGCCCCGCCAGCGCTTCGTCGGCAGCGTTGTCGAGCACTTCCTGGATGATGTGCAGCGGGTTGTCGGTGCGGGTGTACATGCCCGGCCGCTGCTTGACCGGCTCCAGCCCCTTGAGGACGCGGATGGAGCCTTCGGAATAGGTCGAAGGGGTGTTTGCCATGGGCGCGGATTGTAAGCACGACACGCCCCAAACACTGGATATCCATCCAGATCGGTGGTCGCGCCGGCCAGCGCAGCGGCGGCGACACACGGCCGCCGCCCAGGGGCGGCACAATGGCGCGATGTCCGCTCCCCCCCGTCTTTCCCCCCTGCAGGTGCTGGCCTGCGGCGCCCTCATCGTGACGCTGTCGATGGGCATCCGCCACGGTTTCGGGCTGTGGCTGCAGCCGATCACCCAGGCCCAGGGCTGGACGCGCGAGAACTTCGCCTTTGCCATGGCCATCCAGAACCTGGCCTGGGGCTGTTTCGGCATCTTCGCCGGCATGGCGGCCGACCGTTTCGGCGCCTTCCGGGTGCTGGTGGGCGGCTCGGTGCTGTACGGCCTGGGTCTCGCCGGAATGGCGCTCACCACCACGCCGCTGGGCTTTGCATTGACCACCGGGGTGCTGATCGGTGCGGCCCAGGCGGGCACCACCTACGCGGTCATCTACGGCGTGATCGGCCGCCAGATCCCGGCCGAGAAGCGCTCGTGGGCCATGGGTGTGGCGGCTGCCGCCGGCTCCTTCGGCCAGTTCCTGATGGTCCCGGTGGAGGGTGCGCTCATCGCCCAGCTGGGCTGGCAGAACGCACTGCTGGTGCTGGGCGTGGCGGTGCTGCTGATCGCGCCGCTGGCGTGGGGCCTGCGCGAGCCGGGCTTTGCCGGCGGCCAGCCACCGAAGCGTGAGCAGACCATCGGCCAGGCCCTGCGCGAGGCCTTCGGCTACCGCAGCTTCCAGCTGCTGATGGCGGGCTACTTCGTGTGCGGCTTCCAGGTGGTGTTCATCGGCGTGCACATGCCCAGCTACCTCAAGGACAACGGCCTGTCGCCGCAGGTGGCCAGCTACGCGCTGGCGCTCATCGGGCTGTTCAACGTGGTGGGCACCTACATGGCCGGCTCCCTGGGCCAGCGCATGGCCAAGAAGCACATCCTGGCCTTCATCTATTTCGCCCGCGCCGCCGTCATCGCGGTGTTCCTGTGGGCGCCGCTCACGCCCACCAGCGTCTACATCTTCTCGGCCGTCATGGGCCTGCTGTGGCTGTCCACCGTGCCGCCCACCAATGCCACGGTGGCGCAGATCTTCGGCGTGGCCCACCTCTCGATGCTGGGCGGCTTCGTGTTCTTCAGCCACCAGATCGGCAGCTTCATGGGCGTGTGGCTGGGCGGCGTGCTGTACGACCGCACCGGCAGCTACGACATCGTCTGGTACATCTCGATCGGGCTGGGCATCTTTGCCGGGCTGATCAACCTGCCGGTGCGCGAGGCACCGATCGCCCGGGGCGTGCACCCGGCCGGAGCCGGCGCATGAACGGCAACGGGGTGCACCTGCTGCGCCGGCTGGCCGTGATGGCGGCCGTGGCGGCAGCGCTGCTGGCCACCCTGACCCTCTACACCCGGCCGGACTTCATGGTCCACCTGGCCGACCAGCTCTGGAGCTGCTTCTGATGCATGGCACCGAAGCCCCGTCGCCCTGGGTGCGACGCTGGGCCCACCTGATTCCGACCGGCAGCGAAGTGCTCGACGTGGCCTGCGGTCATGGGCGGCACATGCGCCACCTGGCCAGCCTTGGACACGGTGTCACCGGCATCGACCGCGATCCGGCGGCCATCGAAGCCGCCGCGACCCTGGGGCAGGCCGTGCTGGCCGACATCGAGAACGGCCCCTGGCCGCTGCCGGGCCGCGCTTATGGCGGCGTCATCGTCACCAACTACCTCTGGCGGCCGCTGCTGCCGCGCATGGTCGACAGCGTGGCACCCGGCGGCGTGCTGATCTACGAGACCTTCGGCACCGAGCATGCCCGGGTGGGGCGCCCCTCTCGGCCCGATTTCCTGCTGCAGCCGGGCGAACTTCTGCAGGCCTGCCGCGATCTTCGGGTGGTGGCCTACGAAGACGGCTTCCTCGACTCGCCGGAGCGCTTCGTGCAGCGCATCGTGGCCCTGCGGGAAGACCCTGCCGATCCGGCTGCCGGCCAGCGCCGGCGCCTCGATCCCGCTGGGTAGAATGCCGGATCGCCCCGGGGGCGTCCCGGGCCCGGCCCGCTGCCCCGCATGACGTCGAACCGTACAGCCCCAACGCATCCCGCCATGAAACCCATCACCGGCAGCATCGTCGCCCTGGCCACCCCCTTCCTGGAGGACGGCAGCGTCGACTACCCCACCCTGCGCAAGCTGATCGACTGGCACATTGCCGAGGGCACCGACTGCATCGGCGTGGTCGGCACCACCGGCGAATCGCCCACGGTCAACGTGGAAGAGCACTGCGAGATCATCCGCGTCTCGGTCGAGCAGGCCGCCGGCCGGGTGCCGATCATGGCTGGCTGCGGTGCCAACTCCACGGCCGAGGCCATCGAGCTGGCGCGCTTCGCACAGAAGGTCGGCGCCGACTGCCAGCTGCAGGTCGTGCCGTACTACAACAAGCCCACCCAGGAAGGGCAGTACCAGCACTTCAAGGCCATCGCCGAAGCCACCGGCGATCTGCCGGTGGTGCTCTACAACGTGCCCGGCCGCACGGTGGCCGACATGTCGGTCGAGACCGCGCTGCGCCTGGCGCAGATCCCGGCCATCGTGGGCATCAAGGAAGCCAGCGGCAACATCGAGCGCGCCCAGTGGCTCATCCGCGAGAAGCCGGAAGGCTTTGCCGTCTATTCGGGTGACGACCCCACCGCCGTGGCCCTCATGCTGTGTGGTGGCCAGGGCAACGTGAGCGTGACCGCCAACGTGGCCCCGCGCGCCATGCACGACCTGTGTGTGGCCGCCCTGGCGGGTGACGTGAAGCGCGCCATGGAGATCCAGTTCCGCCTGATGCCGGTGCACCGGCACCTGTTCGTCGAAGCCAACCCCATTCCGCTGAAGTGGGCCATGGCCCGCATGGGGCTGTGCGCCGAGACCATGCGCCTGCCGCTGACCCCGATGTCGCGCCACCTCGCCCCGGGTGTGGAGGACGCGCTGCGCAGCAGCGGTCTGATCGCCTGATCCGGTTTTCCCTGTTCCCGTGTTTCCGTCTGCGAGCCCCCGAACCATGCCCCTCCTCTCCCACCTGATGCGCCACCCCTTCTCCCGACTGGGCCTGCTGGCCGCAGCCACCATGGTGGTGGCGGGCTGCTCCGTGCTGCAGGAAGACAAGATCGACTACAAGAGCGCCCAGCGCGGCAGCACGCTGGACGTCCCCCCGGACCTCACCCAGCTCTCCCGCGAAAACCGGTACAACGTGCCCGGCGCTGCCGTGTCGGCCAGCAGCTTCGAGGCGGCCAAGCCGGCAGCCTCGACGGTGGGCACTGCCACCAGCAAGATCGGCGATGTGCGGATCGAGCGTGCGGGCAACCAGCGCTGGCTGGTGGTCGACCGCCCGGCCAACCAGCTCTGGAGCCCGGTGCGCGACTTCTGGCAGGAGAACGGCTTCCTGCTGGAGCTTGACCAGGAAACCCTGGGCATCATGGAAACCGACTGGGCCGAGAACCGCGCCAAGATCCCGCAGGACTTCATCCGCAGTGCCCTGGGCAAGATCTTCGACAGCCTGTACTCCACCGGCGAACGCGACAAGTTCCGTACCCGCCTGGAGCGCAATGCCAACGGCAGCACCGAGATCTTCATCACCCACCGCGGCATGGCAGAGGTCTACTCCAACGTCGAGAAGGACCAGACGGTGTGGCAGCCGCGCCCGGCCGACCCGGAGCTGGAAACCGAGTTCCTGCGCCGCCTGATGGTCAAGCTCGGTGTGGCCGAGAACGAAGCGAAGGCGCTTTCCGCCAGCGCACCGGTCGCTGCCAGCGCCAAGGTGGCCACCGTGAACAATGTGCCGGTGGTCCAGTTCAACGACAACTTCGATCGCGCCTGGCGCCGTGTCGGCCTGTCGCTGGACCGCACCGGCTTCACCGTCGAAGACCGCAACCGCAGTGAAGGCACTTATTTCGTGCGCTACGTCGAGCCCATGAAGCAGACCGAGAAGCCGGGTCTGCTGAGCCGCGTGTTCGGCGCCTCCACGCCGGAAGCCAAGCCCGAGCGTTACCGCGTGGTGGTTCGCAGCAACGACAACAGCACCACCGTGTCGGTGCTCAATGCACAAGGCCAGCCGGACGCGTCGCCGTCGGCCCAGCGCATCGTCAAGGTGCTGGCAGACGACCTGCGCTGAGCAGCGTCTCCCCCGTGAAAAAGCCGCCCTCGGGGCGGCTTTTTTCTGGTCGCGTCCCGGGCTCACAGGCCCAGGATGGTGGCCGGCAACGACGGCGCGCTGCGCAGCCAGCAGGCCTGGATGCGTTCACGCAGCAGTGCACGCCGCTGGGGCGCCACACTGGCCACGAAGCTGCCGTGCGTGCGGTCGAGCCGCTCCAGCGTCCAGGAGGGCGTCCAGAAGACGCTGGGCAGCTCGCCCTCGTCCACGTGCGGGCAGGCATGGGCCTCCACCAGATGCGACCACCGGGTGCGCCACTGAACGAAGCGCGGGTGCAGCCGGCGCACCGCCGCGTAGTCGCGCGCCAGCACCTGCAGGGTGCGTCCGCGCGAAGCCCATGCGTCCAGCGCATCGGTGGTGCTGCGCTCGCCCAGCGGCCAGTCAGCGAAGTCGGCGTCGCACAGCACGATGCTGTTCCACCCCTGGCTGGCGGCCGCCGCCAGGCCGCTGCGGATGGCCGTCTCGAAGTCGATCCGGCCCGAACCCCGACCCTCCGGCAGATCGCTCATGGTGACTCCCGGTGCAGCCAGCCCGCCTCGAACCAGTCCTGCAGGAGGGCCTGGGCATCGGGGCTGGCGCGCTGAACCCGGGCGGCCGGGAGGCCGCGGCGGTCGGCCAGTTCGCGCATCAGGCGGGCATCGGCCCCCCCGGCGCGGAAACTTTCGCCGTTGATGAAGACATGGCGCTCGTCGTACATCATGCGGGTGCGGCGGTCCAGGCGAAGTGCGCCCGGCTCCCATTCACCGGCGGGTTCGTCGAACCAGGTGCTGGGCTTGGGTTCGGTCATGACCTCGCCCAGGGCGCAGGTCAGGCCCTGACGATCGGCCAGCAGGCGCCGCAGGCCTTCCTCGGCAAAGGACAGCAAGCCCTCGGGCATGGCGGCCGGTGCGTCGGTGGCCGGCTGGTGCGGATCGCGGTAGAGGACCGAGTCGTCCACCTCGTCGCCCATGCGCTGCAGCAGCTCGGCAGCCAGCCCGCCGCGTTGCGGGGCCCGGAACCCGATGGAGCAGGTCATGCAGTCCTCCCCGACGGCCTCACCGTCGTGGGCCCAGCGCGGCGGCAGGTAGAGCATGTCGCCAGGCTCCAGCACGAACTCCTCCTCGGGCTGGAAGTTCGCCAGGATCTTGAGCGGCACATCCGGTTGGAGGCTCAGATCTTTCTGGCGGCCGATGCGCCAGCGCCGTCGGCCCGAGACCTGCAGCAGGAAAACGTCGTAGCTGTCGAAATGCGGACCGACACCGCCGCCCGGGCTGGCCCACGAAATCATGAGGTCGTCCAGCCGCGCGTCGGGCACGAACCGGAACCGCTGGAGCAGCTCGTGGGCCGCCGGCACGTGCAGATCGACGCCCTGCACCAGCAGGGTCCAGTCCGGCTGCTTCAAGGGCGGCAGCGCGCGGCGCTGCACCGGTCCGGATCTGAGGCTCCAGCCCTTCGGGCCATTCACGATCAGGCGCGACTCCACCTGCGGCTGGGCGGCCAGATCGAACAGACCTCGACGGTCCAGCGGGGGTTGAACGCCCGGGATGGCCTGGCGGACCAGCAACGGCTTTTTCTGCCAGTGCCGTTGCATGAAGCGGGAGGGAGTCAGGCCGCCAAGCAGATCCGACGGATGGGAGATGGGAGAGGTCATGGGAGAATTGTCGGATGAAAAGCGATACCCGCCACCCCCTGACCGTCACGCCGCAATGCGTCGTGGCACTGACCTGGACCCTCAAGGACACCTTGGGCGAAGAACTCGACGTGCTGGAGGAGCCGGTGGAGTTCCTGGTGGGCGGATCGGACCTGCTGGCCAAGATCGAGGAAGCGCTGCAGGGCCACAGCGCCGGCGACGCCATCGACCTGCACCTGGAGCCGCAGGACGGGTTCGGCGACTACGACGACCGCCTGCTGTTCCTGGAACCGCGCGAGCGCTTTCCGGAGAACATCGAGGAAGGCATGGGCTTCGAAGGACTGCCCGAAGGCTGCAACCCGGCCGCACCACGCGACCGGCTCTATTTCGTCAGCGACATCTACCCCGACCATGTGGTGCTGGACGGCAATCACCCGCTGGCCGGCATCGCGCTGCGCATCCGGCTGAAGATCCACAAGGTGCGCGAGGCCACCGAGGACGAGATCGGTCGCGGCTCGCTGGGCACCGGTTTCTTCCGGATGGAAGTGGACCCCTCGGCAGGCGACGAAGGCGAGGAGCCGGAAACGCCCCGCACCCTGCACTGAGCCTGGCGGGACCGGCGGGGCTGTTCAGCCCCGGCCGGTGGAGCCGTAGCCCCCGGTGCCTCGCTCGCTCGGGGCACTGAACGAAGACACCACGCGGAATTGCGCCTGCACCACCGGCACGATGACCATCTGGGCAATGCGCTCCATGGGCTGGATGGTGAAGGCGGTGGCACTGCGGTTCCAGGCGCTGACCATCAGCTGGCCCTGGTAGTCGCTGTCGATGAGGCCGACCAGATTGCCCAGCACGATGCCGTGCTTGTGACCCAGCCCCGAGCGGGGCAGGATCATGGCCGCGTAGCCCGGGTCGGCCAGGTGCACGGCCAGACCGGTGGGAATGAGCTGCCAAGCATTGGGTGCCAGCTCCACCGGCGCGTCCAGACAGGCCCGCAGGTCGAGGCCGGCGCTGCCGGCCGTGGCATAGGCCGGGAGCTGGTCGGCCATGCGGGGATCGAGCACCTGGATGTCGACTTGCATGGCGTACCTCACTTCTTCATGCTTTCGAGCAGGGCCTTGGCCGGGTCTTCCTCTTCCTCGGCCGGTGGTGCGGCAGGGTCGGCGGCTTCGCCCTCGCCTTCCGCCTCAGGCTCGGGAGCGATGTCTTCCAGACCGGGCATGTTGTTGAGCATGTCGGTGACGGCCGCATCGTCCACCACGGTGGCCTTCTCCATGCTGTCGGTCACCAGACCCGGGTTCATCACGACCACCGCCACCATGATCAGCTGCAGGATGATGAAGGCGATGGAGCCCTTGTAGATCTGCGCCGTGGTCACCGCCGGGATGCGTTTGCCGGTGACCGTGTCGGTGTAGTCGCTGCGGGCGGCCACGCTGCGCAGGTAGAACAGGGCGAAGCCGAACGGTGGCGTCAGGAACGAGGTCTGCAGGTTCATGGCCAGGATCACGCCGAACCACACCAGGTCGATGCCCAGCTTGTCGGCCACCGGGGCCAGCAGCGGCACCACGATGAAGGCGATCTCGAAGAAATCGATGAACATGCCCAGGATGAACACCAGGAAGTTCACCACCAGCAGGAAGCCCAGCTGGCCACCCGGCAGCTTGTCGAACAGGTGTTCCACCCAGATGTGACCGTCGGCCGCATTGAAGGTGAAGCTGAACACGGTGGAGCCGATCAGGATGAACATCACGAAGATGGCCAGCTTGGTCGTGTTCTCCATCGCCTGCTTGAGCAGGCTGAACGACAGGCTGCGGCGGGCACCCGCCATGATGAGGGCGCCCAATGCACCCATGGCGCCACCCTCGGTCGGAGTGGCCACGCCCAGGAAGATGGTGCCCAGCACCAGGAAGATCAGGACCAGGGGCGGGATCAGCACGAAGGTCACCTGCTCGGCCAGGCGCGAGAGCAGGCCCAGGCGGAACAGCCGGTTGAGCAGGGCCAGGGCCAGGGCCAGGAACGAACCCACGGTGATGGACAGGATGACCACCTCGTCACCCGGGGCCGGCAGCTCGCGGCCGATCCAGGGGTTGATGATGGATTCGTGCACCTGGGCCCAGGCGAAGCTGGCCGCCGCGCAGATGACCAGCAGCACCAGCAGCGAGCGGTGCCCGCTGTCCCCGTTGGCTTCGTTGTAGATGCGGGCCTCGGGCGGCAGGGCCGGCACCCAGGACGGCTTGACGATGGCCACGGCCGCGATGAAGAGCAGGTAGAGGCCCACCAGCATCAGGCCTGGGATCAGGGCGCCGGCGTACATGTCGCCCACCGAGCGACCCAGCTGGTCGGCCAGCACGATCAGCACCAGCGAGGGCGGGATGGCCTGCGCCAGCGTGCCCGACGCGGTGATGGTGCCGGTGGCGATGGTCCGGTTGTAGCCATAGCGCAGCATGATGGGCAGCGAGATCAGGCCCATCGAGATCACGGCGGCAGCCACCACACCGGTGGTCGCAGCCAGCAGGGCACCCACCAGGATCACGGCCACGGCCAGGCCGCCCCGCACCGGACCGAACACCTGGCCCACGGTGGACAGCAGGTCTTCGGCCATGCGGCTGCGCTCCAGGATGATGCCCATGAGCGTGAAGAACGGAATGGCCAGCAGCGTGTCGTTCTGCATGATGGCGAACACCCGCTGCGGCATGACCTGGAACAGCGTCGGCTGGAACAGGCCGAGTTCCATGCCGAGGAAGCCGAAGGTCAGGCCGGTGGCGGCCAGTGCAAATGCCACCGGGAAGCCGGACAGCAGGAACACCAGCAGGCCCGCGAACATCAGCGGGACGAATTGGGCAGTCAGAAATTCAACCATGATCACTGCGCTCCTTGCAGGCGCTTCTGTTCTTCAATGAGTTCCTGCGCCAGACGCTCTTCATCGCTGGGGCCGCCGGAGGCCAGCACGTCGGGCCCCTGGCCCAGCAGGAAGGCGGCACGCTTGATGAGCTCGCTGGCGCCCTGCAGCAGCAGGATGGCAAAACCGGCGGGGATCAGCAGGTAGGCGGGCCAGCGGATCAGGCCGCCGGCGTTGCCCGACATCTCGCCCGAAGTCCAGGCCCGCTCGAACAGCGGCCAGCCCTCGGCGATCATGAGCCAGCACAGCGGCACCAGGAACAGCAGGATGCCGCCGATATCGACCCAGTTGCGGGTCCGTGCGCTGAAGCGGGAAGAAATGAAGTCGATGCGCACATGGGCGTTGACCAGGAACGCGTAACCGGCACCCAGCATGAAGACGGCACCGAACAGGTACCACTGGATCTCGAGCCAGCTGTTGGAGCTGGCGCCGAACACCTTGCGGACGATGGCGTTGCCGGCACTGATCAGGGTGGCGGCCAGCACCAGCCACATGGAGATCTGGCCGATCAGGCGGTTGAAGGCATCGATCAGCCGGGACAAACGAAGCAGGAGCGACATGGAGCTCTCCGGAAAATGACAGCCGGGCAGTGTAGCCAGCGGATCTGCGAATGGCTGTGGATTGGCTGACAGCTGCAGGCTAAGGCGACGAATGACAGAAAAAACCCCGCCGAAGCGGGGTTTTTGGCGTCTGTTGACAGCCGATCAGGGCAGCTTGGCGGACTGCATGTAGCGGTCGAACTGGCCTTCGGTGAAGCGGAACCACAGGTTCTGTTCCTTGCGGAAGGCAGCGTAGTCGCCGTAGATCTTCTTCCAGTTCGGGTTGGACTGGCTCAGCTCGTCGTACAGGGCCATCGATTCCTTGAAGGCGGCATCCATGATGGCCTTGGGGAACGCCTGCACCTTCGCGCCACCGGCCACCAGGCGCTTGAGGGCGGCCGGGTTGCGGGCGTCATAGATGGCCTGCATGGTGGTGTGCGCGTGGGAGGCGGCCATCTCGACGATGGCCTTGTTCTCCGGCGACAGCGCGTTGAAGGCGGCCTTGTTGATGTAGAAGTCGAGCTGTGCGCCGCCTTCCCAGAAACCCGGGTAGTAGTAGTTCTTGGCGACCTTCTGGAAGCCCAGCTTCTCGTCGTCGTACGGGCCGATCCACTCGGTGGCATCGATGGTGCCCTTCTCGAGCGCCTGGTAGATCTCGCCGCCCGGAATGTTCTGCGGGACCACGCCCATGCGCGAGAGCACCTTGCCGGCAAAGCCGCCGACGCGGAACTTCAGGCCCTTGAGGTCGGCCACGGTCTTGACTTCCTTGCGGAACCAGCCACCCATCTGGGCGCCGGTGTTGCCGCCAGGGAAGTTGACGATGTTGTACTGGTTGTAGAACTCGCGGAACAGCTTCAGGCCGTTGCCTTCGTAGTACCAGGAGGTCAGCTGACGGCTGTTGAGGCCGAAGGGGATGGCGGTGCCGATGGCGAAGGTGTCGTCCTTGCCGAAGTAGTAGTAGGGAGCGGTGTGACCGGCTTCCACGGTACCGGCCTGCACGGCATCCACCACGCCGAAAGCGGGCACCAGCTCACCGGGGGCATGCACCGTGACCTGGAACCGGCCGCCGGTCATCTCGCCGACCTTCTTGGCGAACACGTCGGCTGCGCCGTGGATGGTGTCCAGCGCCTTGGGGAAGCTGGAGGTGAGGCGCCAGCGGATGGCGGCCTGGGCATGCACGGCCGGGGCGATGCCGGCAGCGAGCACGCCGGCCATGCCGGTGTGCTTGAGGATGGAACGACGATCCATGGGTGAGATGCTCCGTTGGTGTTGTGCCCGGCGGCCGGGTAGGCACGCTCGGGCTGTTGGGTGAAGGGCGGATTCTAGAAAGTGCCAACGGCGCGTCGGCTCGGGTTAACCCTTGAGCCGGGCGTGTCGTTCAGGCTGGTGACAGCTTCCTGCAAGGGGTGTGGCCAGCGGCCGGTTCAGCGGACCACCTTGAGACCGGCTGCGCCGTCGATCAGGCTGCCGAAGCGCTGGCGGATCGATGCCTCGATGCCCGCCGCATCCAGGCCGACGCCGGCCAGCAGCCGGGCCGGCTCGCCGTGCTCGATGAACTCGTCAGGCAGGCCCAGATGCAGCACCGGGAGGACCAGGCCTTCGGCATTCAGCGCTTCGGCCACGGCACCGCCGGCACCGCCGGGCAGACAGCCCTCTTCCACCGTGACGATGGCGTCGTGGCTGCGGGCGATCTCGCGCAGGAGTTCAAGGTCAAGCGGTTTGGCCCAGCGCATGTTGGCCACCGTGGCGCCCAGGGCCTGGCCGGCATCCATGGCCGGGTACAGCAGGGTGCCGAACGCCAGGATCGCGATGCCGCGCCCCTGGCGACGGATCTCGCCCTTGCCGAAAGGCAGGCCGGTCAGATCGGCCTTGGGCGTCACGCCGGCACCGGCACCGCGCGGGTAGCGCACAGCCACCGGGTGGTTCTGTTCGAAGGCGGTGGTCAGCAGCTGGCGGCACTCGGCTTCGTCGGCCGGGCAGGCCATGCTCATGTTGGGGATGCAGCGGATGTAGGCGATGTCGTAGTTGCCGGCATGGGTGGCACCGTCGGCACCGACCAGGCCGGCGCGGTCCAGCGCGAACACCACCGGCAGGTTCTGCAGCGCCACGTCGTGGATGAGCTGGTCGTAGCCGCGCTGCAGGAAGGTGGAGTAGATGGCCACCACCGGCTTGAGACCCTCGCAGGCCATGCCGGCCGCAAAGGTGACCGCGTGCTGCTCGGCGATGCCGACGTCGTGGTAGCGGCCAGGGAAGCGGCGCTCGAACTCGACCATGCCCGAGCCCTCACGCATGGCTGGCGTGATGCCGATCAGGCGCTCGTCGGCGGCGGCCATGTCGCAGAGCCACTGACCGAACACCTGGGTGAAGGTCTGCTTGGGCGGTGTGGCCGGCTTGACCAGGCCCACGGCCGGATCGAACTTGCCCGGTCCGTGGTACGCGATGGGGTCGACCTCGGCCAGCTTGTAGCCATGGCCCTTGCGCGTGACCACGTGCAGGAACTGCGGTCCGCTGTCGGTGTCGAGCAGGTGCCGGATGTTCTCCAGCGTGGGAATCAGCGAGTCGAGGTCGTGCCCGTCGATGGGGCCGATGTAGTTGAAGCCGAACTTCTCGAACAGCGTGGCCGGCACCACCATGCCCTTGGCCTGCTGCTCCAGCCGCTTGGCGAGTTCGAACAGCGGCGGCGCGCCCTTGAGCACCTGCTTGCCCACGTTCTTGGCGGCGGCATAGAACTGGCCGCTCATCAGCTGGGCCAGGTAACGGTTGAGCGCGCCCACCGGTGGCGAGATCGACATGTCGTTGTCGTTGAGCACCACCAGCAGACGGCCGTTGGCCACACCGGCATTGTTCAGCGCCTCGAAGGCCATGCCGGCGGTCATGGCGCCGTCGCCGATGATGGCCACGGCACGCCGGTCCTCGCCCTTGGCGCGGGCGGCCATGGCCATGCCGAGGGCTGCCGAGATGCTGGTCGACGAATGCGCGGTGCCGAAGGTGTCGTACTCGCTCTCGTCACGGCGCGGAAAGCCGCTGATGCCGCCCTGCTGGCGCAGCGAGTGCATGCGGTCACGACGGCCGGTGAGGATCTTGTGCGGATAGGTCTGGTGGCCTACGTCCCAGACCAGCCGGTCCTCGGGGGTGTTGAAGACATAGTGCAGTGCGACGGTGAGTTCCACCGTGCCGAGGTTGGAGCTGAGGTGGCCGCCGGTGCGGGACACGCTGTCGAGCAGGAAGCTGCGCAGCTCCTGGGCCAGCTGCGGCAGCTGCGGACGCGCCAGGCGACGCAGGTCGGCCGGGGAATCGATGTGGGTCAGCAGGGAACTCATGATCGGATCACTCGGTTGACGGTGGTGGGAAGAATGGGGCCGGGCCTCAGGAGGCCCGTCTCCCCACCCAGTCGGCCAGGGCATGCAGATGATCGGCCTGCTGCAGACCGCAGCGCCGAAGGGCCTGGTGGGCCCGGTCCAGCACGGCGTCGGCATACGACTGCGCCGGGGCCAGCCCCATGAGGGAGACGAAGGTGGGCTTGTCGGCCGCGGCATCCTTGCCGGCGGTCTTGCCCAGGGTGGCGGAATCGGCCGTCACGTCCAGGATGTCGTCGACCACCTGAAAAGCCAGCCCGATGCAGGCGCCGTACTCGGCCAGATCGGCCTGTTGCTGCGGGGTGGCAGCGGCCGTCGCGGCACCCATGGTGACGCTGGCCTGCAGCAGGGCACCGGTCTTGCGGCGGTGCATCGCTTCCAGGGCCGCGCGATCGAGGGCCACGCCGACGCTGGCCAGATCGACCGCCTGGCCGCCGGCCATGCCGTCGGCACCGGCTGCCACGGCCAGCAACCGGCACAACCGTGCCGACAGTTCGGCCGGCAGGCTGCCGTCGCCGGGCACCAGCAGCTCGAAGGCCAGGGCCTGCAGGGCGTCGCCGGCCAGCAGTGCCTGGGCCTCGCCGAACTGCACATGCACCGTGGGTTTGCCGCGCCGCAGCACGTCGTTGTCCATGCACGGCATGTCGTCGTGCACCAGGGAATAGGCATGGATGAGTTCGACCGCACAGGCTGCCCGCAAGGCCGCACCGGGGTGACCACCCAGCGCCTCGGCCGTGGCCAGCACGAGCAGGGGGCGCAGCCGCTTGCCGCCGTCCAGCACCGCATAACGCATCGCCTCGCCCAGGCGGGCAGGCGAGTCGGCCGGGACCCAGCGCGACAGGGCCTGCTCCACCACACCCTGCTGGTGAGCGCGCCAGCCGGCAAAGTCGGCGGCAGGCGCCGGTTGCTGCGGGCCGTTCACGCTGCGTCCCAGGGTTTGGGCTGCTGGCCTTCGAGCACCTGGATCTGGTTCTCGACGGCGGTCAACCGGTCGCGGCAGAACGACAGCAGCGCCGCGCCGCGTTGATAACGGACCAGCAGCTGGTCCAGCGGGAGCTGGCCGGCGTCCAGCTGGGCCACCAGCTGCTCCAGTTCTTCCAGCGCCGCCTCGTAGGTGGCGGGCAGATCGGGGTTGGCTGTGGCAGGGGAGGCGGTTCTCGGCATGGACGATCCGGGGTGGCGGGAGGGCAATTTTACCGAGCATACCCCCCCGAGGACCGGGGGGTACAATCCGCGCTCTTTTTTCTCTGCTGACGGGTGCCACACACCCGGAGGGACGCACCACTTCACCCACCCCGCGCGAATTCGTCTGACGAGCACAGCGCTTACCTGCCCCTTCATAGGGGGAGTCTTTAGGTCAGGACCACGATGTCTGATTTGAGTCTTCAACTGCAGCAGGCCGCAAGCCAACTACCAGTTCAAAGTTACTTCGACGAGGCGCTGTTCCAGCGCGAACTGGAGACGATCTTTCAGCGCGGGCCCCGCTACGTGGGGCACGCTCTCTCGGTGCCCGACATGGGCGACTACCACGCCCTGCCCCAGGAAAACGGCGGACGGGCACTCATGCGCACGCCGTCCGGCATCGAGCTGGTGTCCAACGTCTGCCGGCACCGGCAGGCCGTCATGCTCAAGGGCCGTGGCAATCTGAACCAGACCCAGCCGGGACATGCCGGCGGCCACATCGTGTGCCCGCTGCACCGCTGGACCTACAGCGGCTCCGCCACCCCTGCCGGCCAGAAGCCGGCCGGGCAGCTGCTGGGTGCCCCGCACTTCCAGCACGACCCCTGCCTGAACCTGGACAACTACCGCCTGCGTGAGTGGAACGGTCTGCTGTTCGAGGACAACGGCCGTGACGTCGCTGCCGACCTGGCCGACCTCGGCCCGCGTCAGGCGCTCAGCTTCGACGGCATGGTGCTGGACCACGTCGAACTGCACGAGTGCAACTACAACTGGAAGACCTTCATCGAGGTCTATCTGGAGGACTACCACGTGGCGCCGTTCCACCCGGGCCTGGGCAACTTCGTGACCTGCGAGGACCTGCGCTGGGAGTTCCGCCCCGAATACTCGGTGCAGACGGTGGGCGCCCAGAACCTGATGGGCCAGGCCGGCAGCCCGGTCTACCAGCGCTGGCACGAGCAGCTGATGCAGTACCGGCAGGGCGAACTGCCCGACCACGGCGCCATCTGGCTGACCTACTACCCGCACATCATGGTCGAGTGGTACCCGCATGTGCTGACCGTCTCCACGCTGCACCCGGTGAGCCCCACGAAGACGCTCAACATGGTCGAGTTCTATTACCCCGAGGAGATCGCCGCCTTCGAGCGCGACTTCGTGGAAGCCCAGCGCGCTGCCTACATGGAGACCTGCGTGGAAGACGATGAGATCGCCGAGCGCATGGACGCCGGCCGGGCCGCCCTCATGAAGCGCGGCACCAGCGAGGTCGGCCCCTACCAGAGCCCCATGGAAGACGGCATGCAGCACTTCCACGAGTGGTACCGCCGCCAGATGGGCACGGCGGTGCAGGGTTGAGCCCGGCCGCTCCCATGCCAGCTGCCGGTGTCGGCCGGCAGGCGCTGTGGATGGTGCTGGCGTCGCTGTTCTTCGCCACCATGGGGGTGTGCATCAAGTTCGCCTCCAGCCACTTCAACAGCTTCGAGATCGTCTGCTACCGGGGCGTGGTGGGCGTGGTCTTTCTGGTCGGCCTGGCCCGCGCCCAGGGCGTGTCGCTGGGCACCCGGGTGCCGTCCATGCACCTGTGGCGCAGCGTGGTGGGCACCATCTCGCTGACCGCGTGGTTCTACGCGATTGCCGTGCTGCCACTGGCCACCGCCATGACGCTGAACTACATGAGCAGCGTCTGGATCGCGACCTTCCTGCTCGGCGGTGCCCTGCTGATGCAGAGGCAGGGTGCGGCGGTGCGGGCCCAGGGCCCGCTGTTCATCACGGTGCTGGCCGGCTTTGCCGGCGTGGCCATGCTGCTGCGGCCGACCTTCACCGGCGACCAGGCCCTGGGCTCGCTGGTGGGCCTGATGTCGGGGCTGTTCGCCGCCCTGGCGTATCTGCAGGTGGCGGCACTGGCCCGGGCCGGCGAGCCCGAGAGCCGCACCGTCTTCTACTTCTCGCTGGGCGCGGTGGTGGTGGGTGCGGTGGGCATGCTGTTCACCGGCGCGAGCGCCTGGCACTGGCCGTCGGCGCTGTGGCTGCTGCCCATCGGGGTGCTGGCCGCCCTGGGGCAGCTGTGCATGACACGCGCCTACTCCAGCGGTGCCACGCTGCTCGTGGCCAACCTGCAGTACGCCGGCATCGTGTTCGCGGCGCTCTACAGCCTGCTGATCTTCGGAGACGAGCTGCCCCTGATCGGCTGGCTCGGCATGGGCCTGATCGTGGCCAGCGGCATCACGGCCACCGTGCTGCGCAACCGGGCCGTGCCACAGGCACCGGCCGAGGAACGCTGAAGCCCGCAGGGTGTCGCACAATCGGCCGAATCGAATCCCCGTACCGAGCCATGCACACCACCCTGATCTCTGCCACTGAACTCCAGCAGCTGCTGAAGACCGATGCCGACGTGCGCGTGATCGACTGCAGCGCCGACCTGATGGACCCCACCGCCGGCCGGCGCCTGTACGAGCAGCTGCATGTCGCCGGATCGCTGCACGCCGACCTGGACACCGACCTGAGCGAGAAGTCCCACCCGGCCAGCAGCGGCCGCCACCCACTGCCCGCCCGCGAGGTCTTTGCCGCCACGCTGCAGCGCCTGGGCGTGAACAACGGCAGCCAGGTGGTGGTGCTGGACCGGGCCGGCATCATGTTCAGCGGACGCCTGTGGTGGATGCTCAAGTGGTGCGGCCACGAAGCCGTGGCCGTGCTCGATGGCGGCCTGGCCGCCTGGCAGGCCGCCGGTGGCGCGGTGGGCAGCGGACCCGCCCCCACAGTGCCGGCCGGCGATTTCCGGCTGGGTCCGACGGCGGCCACTGCGCTCACCACCGACGACGTGCAGGCCCTGATGGGTCGCCCCGATCGCACCCTGGTCGATGCCCGTGCGGCCGCCCGTTTCCGTGGCGAGACCGAGCCGCTCGATCCGGTGGCCGGTCACATTCCCGGCGCCCTCAACCGACCCTTCGGCGAGAACCTGCTGCCGGACGGCCGCTTCAAGCCCGCCGAGGTGCTGCGCGCCGAATTCGAGCGGCTGCTGGCCGGACGCGACCCCGCCGGCGTGGTCCACCAATGCGGCAGCGGGGTCAGCGCGGTGCCCAACCTGCTGGCCATGGAACTGGCCGGTCTGGGCCGGGCGGCCCTGTACCCGGGCAGCTGGAGCGCCTGGTGCAACACGCCGGGGACCGCCCGTGCCCAAGGCTGACACCCCGCGCCCTCCCGTGATCGCACCCGGCGTGGAAGCGCTGGCGGTGCGCACCACGCTGCTGACCCTCACGCTGATGATCGCGGTCACCGCCTCCGTGGTGATGCTGCTGGAACAGGTGCTGGCCGACAGCGACACGCGCGAGACCCTGGTGGCCGGGTTCATTGCCGCGATCAGCGCGGCGGCCCACTTCATGCTGCGCACGCGGCGCTGGTCCAACAACACCGTGGCCGTGATGATGGTGGTGGGCGTCATGCTCACCGCCCTGCTGTCGGTGCTGTCGTTCGGCTCGGTGCGTACCGCCGTCAACTTCCTGTTCGTCGGTGCCGTGGCGGGTGCTGGCGTGCTGCTGGGCCGGCAGGCCCTGGTGGCGGTCTCGGCCAGCGGGATCATGGCGCTGGGCGTGCTGACGGCCGCCGAGATGCGTGGCCTGCTGGGGCCGACGCCGGACTTTTCGGTCGGACTGCGCACCTGGATCGCGCAGTCCGCCGCCCTGCTGGTGGTGGCCATGCTGGTCACCCACAGCCGCCAGGCAACACAGCAGGCGCTGGACCGCCAGCTGCAGGAGCTGGAACGCCGACGCCAGACCGAAGCCGAACGCGACCGCAACCTCGACCGCTTCGCCCGCATCTTCCGGCTCAACCCCAGCCCGATGGTCGCCCAGTCGGCGACCACCGGCAGCATCCTCGACGTCAATGCGGCCTTCGAGCGCTGCTATGGCTGGCGGCGCGAACAGGTGCTGGGGCACACCGACCATTTCCTGTGGGTCGACCTGCTCGACCGCGAGCGCCATGTCCACAAGCTGTTCAGCGACCGGCGTGCGGACGGCTTGATGTGCCTGGGCAAACGCAGCGACGGCACCACCTTCGAGGTCCGGGTGTCTTCGGTGCTGGGTGAAGACCCGGACGACACGCTGATCATCAGCACCGTGACCGACGTGAGCGCGGAACTTCGCCACCAGCAGCAGCTGACCGACGTGGCCCGGGGCGTGGCCGCCGCCACCGGCGCGGCGTTCTTCCATGCCCTCACCGAACAGCTCGGCCGGGTGGTCCAGGCCGACTCGGTGGTCATCTGCGAAAGCCAGCCTGACGGCGGCATGCACACCCTGGCGGTGTGGCGTGACGGGCGCCAGGCCGACAACTTCAACTTCCAGCTGGCCGACACACCCTGCGCCGACACCCTGGACCAGGCCGGCCTGATGGTCTACACCGAGGGCGTCACCCGCCTCTACCCGCGGGCACGCGGGCTGGTGGCGGGCCACTACGAAGCCTACGCAGGCCAGGCCCTGCGCGATGGCGACCGCCAGCCGGTGGGGGTGCTCTTCGTGCTCTGGAAGCAGCCGGCGACCCTGACCGATGATGTCCGGGCCCTGCTGTCCATCTTCGTGAGCCGGGCCGAAGCCGAGCTGCAGCGCCTGCAGCGCGACCGCGACATCGAGCGCCTGCAGGCCACCCTCGAACAGCGTGTGCGCGACCGCACCGCCGAACTGGAGCGCCTGAATGCCGAGCTGGATGCCTTCGCGTATTCGGTCTCGCATGACCTGAAGGCGCCGCTGCGTTCCATCGACGGCTTCACCCAGCTGCTGCTGGAGCAGGCCGGTGACCGGCTGGAGCCGGACGACCGCGACCTGCTGGACCGCGTGGTGGGCTCGACCCGCCGCATGGGTTCCATCATCAACGATCTGCTGGCGCTGGCCCGGGTCAGCCAGGGCATGCTGGAACGCCTGCCGGTGGACCTGACCGAGCTGGCCAGCCATGTGGCCGGCGAGGAGCTGCGCAAGTACGGCGAGCGACGGGTACAGATCGACATCGAGCCGGGGCTGCAGGCCTGGTGCGACGCGCGGCTGGTCCGGGTGGCGCTCGAGAACCTGATCGGCAACGCCCTCAAGTACACCCGCAACCGGCAGGATGCCGTGATCGGCATCGGCCGGCTGGCCCCTGCTGGCAACGACGACCGGGTCCGCTTCTACATCCGCGACAACGGCGCCGGCTTCGACATGGCCCACGCGGGGCTGCTGTTCAAGCCGTTCCAGCGGCTGCACCGCCCCAGCGAGTTCGAAGGTACCGGCATCGGCCTGGCCACCGTGCGCCGGGTGGTGGAGCGGCACGGCGGCACCATCGAAGGCCAGGGTGTGCCGGGCGAAGGGGCGGAGTTCCGCTTCGACTTCGGCCAGCCACCGGCGCAGGACTGAAACCGGCGTGGCCGGCGTTCAGGCCACGCCGTGCTGGCGGAACCAGGCCAGCGCGCGGTTCCACCCGTCCTGTGCCGGCTCGGCCCGGAAGCTCGGCCGGTAGTCGGCATGGAAGGCATGCGGTGCATCGGGGTATACGACAAAGCTCGACTGCCGAGCCGCCGGGCTGCCCGAGGCCAGGGCCTTCTTCATGGTCTCCACCGTGTCCAGTGGAATGCCGGTGTCGGCGGCGCCGTACAGACCCAGCACCGGCGCCTTGAGCTGGCCGGTCACATCGACCGGCTGGCGCGGGTTGAGATCGTTCGTCTGACCGACCAGCCGGCCATACCAGGCCACACCGGCCTTGACCTGCGGGTTGTGCGCCGCGTAGAGCCAGGTCTGCCGCCCACCCCAGCAGAAGCCGGTGACGGCCAGCTTCGACACGTCGCCGCCGTTGGCACCCGCCCAGCGCACGGCGGCGTCCAGATCGGTCATGACCTGGGCGTCCGGCACCTGGGAGATCACCTCCGCGATCAGCCGCGCCATCTCGCCGTAGGACTGCGGATCGCCCTGGCGGATGAACAGTTCGGGCGCAATGGCCAGGTAGCCCGCGCGGGCGAAGCGCCGCGCCGTGTCGGCGATGTATTCGTGGACGCCGAAGATCTCCGACAGCACCAGCACCACCGGCAGCCCGGTGCGCCCGGCCGGCGCAGCGCGGTAGGCCGGCATGGAGAAGCCGGCCACGTCGATCATCACCTCGCCCACGGTGAGTCCGTCGGCCGGCGTGCGGATGGCGGTCTGCGCCATCAGCGGCGCCGCAGCGGCGGCGTAACCGACGCCGAGCGCAGCCTTGAGCGCCGTACGGCGGGTGGTGCCTTCGGCGCCGGACTGGCCGGGCAGAAGGGCGCCGAGGTCTTGTGTGTACGAGCGATGCATGGGGTGTCTCCCTGTCGTTGATTCGGTCGGATTCAGTGCGCCTGGTCCCAGTTGGCGCCCATGCCCACCTCGGCCAGCAACGGCACCTTGAGTGCGGCCACACCAGCCATCAGGCGCGGCACCTCGGTGCGCAGCCAGTCCACCTCGGCCTGCGGCACCTCGAACACCAGTTCGTCGTGCACCTGCATGATCATCTTCGTGCCCCGGCCCTGGTCGTCCAGGGCCTTCTGCACCGCCACCATGCTGAGCTTGATCAGGTCGGCCGCCGTGCCCTGCATGGGCGCATTGATGGCGGCGCGTTCGGCACCGCTGCGGCGCGGGCCGTTGGGGCTGTTGATCTCGGGCAGGTACAGGCGGCGGCCGAACACGGTTTCCACATAGCCCCGGGCTTTGGCCTGGGCGCGGGTGTCGTCCATGTACTGGCGCACGCCGGCAAAGCGCTCGAAGTAGCGCTGGATGTAGTTTTTGGCCGCGGTGTTGTCGATACCCAGGGCCTTGGCCAGGCCGAAGGCGCTCATGCCGTAGATGAGGCCGAAGTTGATCACCTTGGCATAGCGCCGCTGCTCGCTGCTGACCTGGTCCACCGCCACGCCGAACACCTCGGCAGCGGTCGCGCGGTGCACGTCCAGGCCGTCCTGGAAGGCACGCAGCAGGGCCTCGTCGCCACTGATGTGGGCCATGATGCGCAGCTCGATCTGGGAATAGTCGGCGCTGGCGATCACATGGCCGGCCGGGGCCACGAAGGCCTCGCGCACCCGCCGGCCTTCGGGCGTGCGGATGGGGATGTTCTGCAGGTTGGGGTCGTTGCTGGACAGGCGCCCGGTCACCGCCACCGCCTGGGCATAGTGGGTGTGCACGCGGCCGGTGCGCGGCAGCGCCATCTGGGCCAGCTTGTCGGTGTAGGTGCCCTTGAGCTTGGACAGGCTGCGGTGCTCCAGGATCTTGGCCGGCAGGGGGTAGTCCTCGGCCAGTTTTTCCAGCACCTCCTCGTCGGTGCTGCGGGCGCCGGTGGCGGTCTTCTTGATGACCGGCAGGCCCAGCTTGTCGAAGAAGATCTCGCCCAGCTGCTTGGGGCTGCCCAGGTTGAAGGGCTGGCCCGCGATCTCGTAAGCCTCCTGTTCGAGCGCCACGATGCGCTGACCCAGTTCGTGGCTCTGCGCGGCCAGGGTGGGCGCGTCGATCAGCACGCCGTTGCGTTCGATGCGGAACAGCGCCTCGCTGCTGGCGATCTCCAGCTCGTAGACGAAGCGCAGGCGCTCGTCGGCCTGCAGGCGCGGCCACAGCACACGGTGCACATCCAGCGTCTGGTCGCTGTCTTCGCAGGAATATTCGGCGGCCTTGGCCACGTCCACCTGCGAGAAAGGAATCTGGTGCGCGCCCTTGCCGCACAGGGCCTCATAGCTGATGCCCTTGCGGCCCACATGCCGCTCGGCCAGGCTTTCCAGGCCGTGCGGCTTGTGCACTTCCAGCACATAGCTCTGCAGCATGGTGTCGTGCACATAGCCGCGCACTTCGATGCCGTGGTTGGCGAACACATGGCGGTCGTACTTGACGTGCTGGCCCAGCTTGTGGCGGGCCGGATCCTCCAGCCAGGGCTTCATGCGCTGCAGCACTTCGTCCAGCGGCAGCTGGACCGGCGCGTCCGGCCCCTCATGGGACAGCGGCACATAAGCGGCCTCGCCCGGTTCGATGCTGAACGAGATGCCGACAATGGTGGCGCGCATCTCGTCGAGCGAGGTGGTCTCGGTGTCCAGCGCCACCAGCTCGGCCGACTGCAGGCGGGCCAGCCAGGCATCCAGCGCCTCCCAGGTCAGGATGGTGTCGTAGCGCAGCTCGCGGGGCGGAGCGGGCGGCGCCGCCGGCTCGTCGAACAGGCCGGGCTCGGCCACCGGGCTGGGAGGCGCCAGCTTCTCGCCGGTGCGCGCAGCCAGGCCCTTGAAGCCGTAGCGTTCGTAAAACGCCTTCAGGGCGGCCGCATCGGCCTGGCCGACGCGGATGGATTCGAGCGACGGCAGGTCGGGCACGAAGCCGTTCAGGTCGCAATCGGTCTTGATGGTCAGCAGCTGGCGGCCGGTGGGCAGCCAGTCCAGCGCCTTGCGCAGGTTCTCGCCGGCCACGCCCTTGATCTCGCCGGCCCGGGCCACCAGGGCGTCGAGCGAGCCGTATTCATTGAGCCATTTGGCCGCCGTCTTGGGGCCGACCTTCTCGACACCTGGCACGTTGTCCACCGCGTCGCCCACCAGGGTCTGGAAGTCGATCATCAGGCTGGCCGGCACCCCGAACTCGGCCTGCACACCGGCCAGGTCGCGCTTCTTGCCGTTCATGGTGTCGATGATGGTGATGCGTTCGTCCACCAGCTGGGCCAGGTCCTTGTCGCCGCTGCTGATGACCACGTTCAGGCCCTGCTTCGATGCGGCGACCGCCAGCGTGCCGATCACGTCGTCGGCTTCCACGCCGGGCACGTCCAGCACCGGGAAGCCGAGCAGGCGCACCACCTCGTGGATCGGCGGGATCTGGGCCCGCAGGTCGTCCGGCATGGGGCTGCGGTGGCCCTTGTAGTCGGGGTAGATGGCGTCGCGGAAGGTCGGGCCGGAGGCATCGAACACGCAGGCCACATAGGCGGCGGGCACCTCCTTCTGCAGGCTCTGCATCATGTTGACCATGCCGCGGATGGCCCCGGTGGCCGGGCTGGACGGATCGCCCGGCACCGCCCGCAGGTCGGGCATGGCGTGGAAGGCACGGTAGAGGTAGCTGGACCCGTCGATGAGCAGCAGGGTGGCGTTTTCGGACATCCGCGCATTGTGGGCCAACTCGCCCGGCCATCGGCGCAGATCGGCCCTGGCTGCCTACAATGCGGCATGCGCCCGAACCTCCCCGCCCTCCTCCTGCCAGCCCTGCTCGGCACCCTGTCGGCCCTGGCTGCCGCCACCGCCTCCGCGCAGGTCGCGCCGGCTGCCGATGCAGCCCGCACCCCCGCCGCCAGCGCACCGGGCGACCGCATCGAGCGCATCACCAACGAGGACGCCCTCACCCGCATCCAGGAACTGCGCGTGGGCGGGCAGACCCAGTCCATCGACGTGGCGCCCAAGAACGGTGCCCCGGCCTACCAGATCAACCCGCAGCCGGCCGGCGCCTTGCCCGGCGAGACCGGCGGCAAGCCGACCGGCAACGCCGGACGCAGCAGCTGGCGCGTGCTGAACTTCTGAGGGCGGCACCACCATGGCCGTCTACACCGAAGTCGGCTTCGACGAAGCCGCTGCGCTGATCCTGAAGCTGAACCTGGGCGAGCTCACCGAGCTCAAGGGCATCCAGGGCGGCATCGAGAACACCAACTATTTCGTCACCAGCCAGCGCGACGGGCAGACCCTGCAGCACGTGCTCACCGTCTTCGAGCGGCTGGGCTTCGAGCAGCTGCCGTTCTACCTGCACCTCATGAAGCACCTGGCTTCGCGCGGCATCCCGGTGCCGGATCCGGCGGCCGATGCGCGCGGCGAGATCCTGCACACGCTGCAGGCCAAGCCGGCGGCCGTGGTGGACCGGCTGGCCGGGCGCAGCGAACTCGCCCCGCAGCCCTCGCACTGCGCTGCCGTGGGCGCCATGCTGGCCCGCATGCACCTGGCCGGGCGCGACTTCGAACGGCAACAACCCAACCTGCGCGGCCTGGCCTGGTGGAACGAGACGGTTCCGGTGGTGCTGCCTTTCCTGAAGCCGGAGCAGAACGCCCTGATCCGCGCCGAGCTGGCCTACCAGAACCACCTGGCCGCCCAGCCGGCGTACCAGGCGCTGCCGCGCGGTCCGATCCACGCCGACCTGTTCCGCGACAACGTCATGTTCGACGGCGACCAGCTCTGCGGCTTCTTCGACTTCTACTTCGCCGGCTGCGACACCTTCCTGTTCGACATCGCGGTCTGCCTCAACGACTGGTGCGTCGTGCACGATGCCGACGCGGCCCTGGACGGGCAGCACCATGCAGCCCGCGCCGGCGCCTTGCTGGCGGCCTACCAGTCGGTGCGCCCGCTGACCGCTGCCGAACGCCAGCTGCTGCCCGGCCTGCTGCGCGCAGGTGCCCTGCGCTTCTGGCTGTCGCGCCTGTGGGACCTGCACCTGCCGCGCGAGGCCGCCCTGCTCAAACCCCATGATCCGGGACACTTCGAGCGCGTGCTGCGAAGCCGCCTGCACGACGGGCCGGCCACCGCCACCGCCCTGCTCGACCCGGCCTGCGAGACCGCATGAAACTCAATCTGGTCCCCGCCAGCACCGGCCTGACCTGGGTCCGGCAAGGCATCCGAACCTTCTTCCGCCAGCCCCTGGCCATGGGCGGCCTGTTCTTCATGTTCATGGCCGCGGTGTCGGTGCTGTCGCTCGTGCCCCTGGTGGGCACGGCCCTGTCGGTGGGCCTGGTGCCGGCCGCCACGCTGGGCCTGATGGCGGCCACCCGGGAGGCCGAACAGGGCCGCTTCCCCATGCCGTCCACCCTGGTGCTGGCCTTCCGGGGCGGTGCGCAGCGCACCCGGGCCATGATCATGCTCGGCGGTCTGTATGCCATCGGGCTGCTGGTGGTGCTGGTGTCCGCAGCCCTGCTGGCCGGCACCGCTGAAGGCATGCCTGCCACCGGCGACGAACTCACGCCGGAGATGGTGCAGGCCATGGCCAGCGAACCCGGCCTGTGGCTGGCCATGCTGGTCTACCTGCCGGTCATGATGGCCTTCTGGCATGCACCGGCGCTGGTGTACTGGCGCGGCGTCAGCCCAGGCAAGAGCCTGTTCTTCAGCCTGATGGCCTGCTGGGCCAACAAGGGCGCCCTGTTCTTCTATGCCATCGGCTGGGGGGCGGTGTTCATGATCGCCGGCGTGCTGGTGGGGGTGCTGGGTGCGATGCTGGGCGGCGGCGCCGGACTGTCCGCAGTGCTGTACCCGCTGGTGCTGCTGATGGCCTCCATGTTCCACACCTCGATCTGGTTTTCGGTACGCGACAGCTTCCAGGCCGACGGGTCCGACCCGCCGGATTCTTCCCACCCTTGAAGACGGAGTTCTCCATGACCCAGCACGCCCTGCAAGGCCGCGTTGAAGCGGAAATCACCTGGTTCCAGCGACGTCAGACCCTGCAGGCCGCTGCGGCCTGGGTGGCGCTGGGCGGATTCGGTACGGCGGTTGCCCAGCAGCGTTCGAACGTGATCGAGCTGGTCGGCGACATCCTGCTCAACGGGGCGCGGCTGGTGATGGGCCAGTCGGTCCAGACCGGCGACGAGATCGTCAGCGGCCCGGCCTCGCGCCTGACCTTCGTGCTGGGCAATGCGGCCTTCCATGTGCGCCAGAACTCGCGCCTGCGGGTCGAGCGCGGCAGCTCGCTCAACAATGTGAGCGGCGTGCGCCTGCTGGCCGGTGCTCTGGGCAGTGCCTTCGGCAGCGGCTCCGCCCGGCAGATCGTCACCCCCACGCTCACCGTCGGCATCCGCGGCACCGGCGTCTACACCGAGGTCATGGCCAACGAGGCCAACCGCACCTACTTCTGCAACTGCTACGGCACGGTCGATCTGGCCACGCGCGGCGACCAGGTGGTGTCCACCAGCAGCTACCACCAGTCGTTCTGGGGTGAAGTGCAGCCGCGCGACGGCCGCTTCATCACGCCGGCACCGGCACTCAACCACACCGACGAGGAACTGGAGTTCCTGGCCCGTCTGATCGGTCAGCGCACGGCCTGGCAGGTCGCCGGACGCACCGGCGTGAAGGACGGCCGGGGGTACATGGAGCAGCGTGGCCCCGAGGCCCATCCGGCCGCCATGCCGCGCTGAACCCCCAGAAACGGGAAAAGCCCGGACCGCGAAAGCGCTCCGGGCTTTTTCATGGCCGGCCCCTGGCGGGGCCGGCATTTCATCACACACCGATCGGCTTGCCGTCCTTGCGGCGGATGGCGATGGTGGCCGAGCGCGGACGCTTGCCCGGGCCGTAACCGGCGTTCGACGGCCAGGTGCTCTGGAAGGTGAAGTCGGCGTTGGTGCCGATGGCTGCGGTGTCCTCGCCCGGGTGCTGGATGTTGACGAAGATGGTCTTGCCATCGTCGGCTTCGGTCAGACCGGTGATCTCGGAACCCTTCGGGCCGACCAGGAAGCGGCGCAGGCGGGCTTCGCCCAGCGTGGCTCCCAGGAAGGTCTTCTGCGCCACGGTGCCACCGACGTTGCTGATGCTCACCTCGCCGCCGTCACCCACTTCGCCCGGAATCGCGGCCAGCAGCATGCAGTTGGTCTCGTCGGTGAAGGAACCGTCGTCGGTCTGGATCCAGCAGATGCCGGTGGACTTGCTGAACCACAGGCCGTCGGGCGACGAGAAGTCGTTGGCGGCGGTCAGCTTGGACAGGTTCACGTTGTTGCCGTCGGAGTTGTCCTCGGCGCCGAACAGGAAGATGTCCCAGGTGAACTCGGTGGCGGTCGATGCACCGGCAGCCTCGCGGAAACGGATGATGTGACCGTTCGGGTTGCCACGGCCCGGGTTGCGGCCATCGGTGCGGCCGTCGCCGTCGGTGTAGGCGCGCGGGTTGGCAGCGTCCACGCCAGCGGCGGTGCGGGTGCTGTTGTTGGTGAGGGTGAAGTACACCTCGCCGTTGACCGGGTTCACCGCGCCCCACTCCGGGCGGTCCATGCGGGTGGCACCGGCAGCGCTGGCAGCGATGCGGGTGTTCACCAGCACGTCGGCCTGGTTGGCGAAGGTGTAGGTGCGGGTGCCGACCGGGAAGGAAGCCGGCAGCTTGGCGATGTCCAGCTCCAGCCACTCACCGCTGCCGTCGGCGTTGAACTTGGCGGCGTACAGCTTGCCTTCGTTCAGGTACTTGTCGCCGGCGGCCATGCCACCGCCCACGTCACGCGGGTCCCACTTGGCCTTGGACACGAACTTGTAGATGTACTCGTTGTTCGAGTCGCAGCCCATGTAGAAGGCCAGCGGCTGGCCCTTTTCCGGCAGACCGCAGACGGCTGCTTCGTGGGCGAAACGGCCCATGGCCACGCGCTTGGCCGGCACGGCCTTGCGGTCCAGCGGATCGATCTCGACGTTGAAGCCGAAGGTGTTGGGCTCGTTGCGGAAGTCGCCGGCCGGGGTGGCGGCCGGGGCCGACACGTTGAAGCGGGCGAAGCGGTCGTCGGTGTCGGACACCGAGGCCCAGCCCTGCGAACCGACCAGTGCGGTCGGGCTGGCCACCGGGGCGCCGATCACGTTGTAACGGGCGCGCGAAGCCTTGGTGCGCTCGTCCACGTCGGCCGAGCCGGGCGGCATGTACCAGTAGGCGGCCCAGTTCTCTTCGCAGGCCAGGTAGGTGCCCCAGGGGGTCTTGCCGTGGCCGCAGTTGTTCAGGGTGCCGCGCGAGAACTTGCCGTCGGTGGCGTACTTGGTGACCATGAACTGCTGGATGTCGCGCAGGTGGGCAGCGGGGCCGGTGATGCGCATGCGGGTCTGGCCGTTCACGCGGCGGTTGTAGGCCGAGCCGACCTTGTAGGTCCAGCGGCCGTCCTTGCCACGCTCGACTTCGGCCACCGACACGCCGTGGTGGTTGATTTCCTTGAGCACCTCGAGCATGTCGCGCTTGCCCTGGTCCCAGCCGCCGAACTGGTTGAACTTCTTGCCGTTCACACCGTTGGTGGTCTGGCCACGCGGGTGGAAGAAGTGGGCGTCGGCCGAGCTCTCGTGGTTGATGGCCAGCACGGCGCGGTCGGTGCTCTTCTCGGAGTAACGGCCGTTGCGGCCGATGAAGAAGATGT
This sequence comes from uncultured Hydrogenophaga sp., assembly GCF_958439165.1. GTDB lineage: Bacteria > Pseudomonadota > Gammaproteobacteria > Burkholderiales > Burkholderiaceae_C > Hydrogenophaga. The sequence goes on from NZ_OY288120.1 coordinate 129,783, forward strand.
CCATGCCGTCGTGGTGATCGCCCACACGCATGGACCAGTCGTCGGTCTCGCGGCCTTCGTTGGAGTAGGCAGCGATGTCGGTGGAGAGGCGGTCACCGGTGGCGTGCACCACGGTGTAGGTGTAGCCGTCGGGCAGGATCACGCCGTCCGCCAGCGACTTGCCGACCGCGTTGAAGCCCAGCGAAGGCAGGTCGCCTTCGGTCATGCCGCCGCAGGCAGCCAGCATGGGCACGGTGGACAGAGCGGCCAGACCGAAACCGCCACGGATGATGTCGCGGCGGTTCAGGCGGGCTTTCTCCAGCACGTCCTGGAAATGTTCGTTGGGGGCGTCGTTGCAGTCGTCGACGGGGTGGTGGGCCATGGTGTGTCCTCGTGGGTTGGAGTGGAAACACGAGGAGCATCGGCTGGCGCCGTGAAAGTTCCGTGACGCAAATCACAGTCTGTAAATGCCGGGGGGTTTGTGCCGGCTGTCATGCCGGCGTCACGGATCAGCTGATCGGCGTGAGCTTGGCCACGCTGAGCGCCAGCCACTTGGTGCCATGGCGGTTGAAGTTGACCTGTGCCCTGGCGTCGGCGCCGGCGCCTTCGACCGACAGCACCTTCCCCTCCCCGAACTTGTTGTGGAACACCGCCATGCCGGCGCGGATGTCGGTGCCCCGGTCGGGCTCGGGTTCTCGCGCGGCCGGCGCCCGGGTGAAGCCCTCCGACCAGGCCGGCTGCGGCGCCCGCCCGGCCTGTCCCATGGCACGGTGACCGCCCCAGCCGGCGCTGCCGGAACCGGTCCAGCCGGTGGGAGCCGGCGGCGTGAGCCACTTCAGGCAGGCCTCGGGCAGCTCGTCGAAGAAGCGGCTGCGCAGGTTGTAGCGGGTCTGGCCGTGCAGCATGCGGGTCTGGGAATGGCTCAGGTACAGCCGCTGGCGCGCGCGGGTGATGGCCACATACATGAGGCGCCGTTCTTCCTCGAGGCCGTCGCGGTCGCTCATGGAGTTCTCGTGCGGGAACAGGCCTTCTTCGAGCCCGGTGATGAACACCGCGTCGAACTCCAGGCCCTTGGCGGCGTGCACCGTCATGAGCTGCACCGCGTCCTGCCCGGCCTGCGCCTGGTTGTCGCCGGACTCCAGCGCGGCGTGCGACAGGAATGCCGCCAGCGGGCTCAGCGTCTCGCCGGTGTCGGCGTCCACGCCAGGTGCGGCACCGGCCGGGTCCAGCGGTTCGTCCAGCACCGGCAGCGCAGGGTCCAGGCCCTGGCTCACCGGGCTCTGGGTCAGCGCTGCCGCTTCCCGGCCGAAGCCTTCCTGCATGACGAAGCTCTCGGCCGCGGCCACCAGTTCCTGCAGGTTCTCCACCCGGTCCTGGCCTTCACGTTCGGTCTTGAAGTGCTCCACCAGCCCGCTGTGTTCCAGCACCAGCTCGATGGTCTCGCGCAGGCTGCGGCCCTCGCCCTGCTCGCGCATGACGTCCATCAACGCCACGAAACCACCGATGGCGGCACCCGCCCGGCCAGTGACGGCGCTCACCGCGTCGTGCAGCGAGCAGCCGCTGGCACGGGCCACGTCCTGCAGCTGCTCGATGCTGCGCGCCCCGATGCCGCGCGGCGGAAAGTTGACCACCCGCAGGAAGCTGGTGTCGTCGTGCGGGTTCTCGATCAGCCGCAGGTAGGCCAGTGCGTGCTTGATCTCGGCGCGCTCGAAGAAGCGCAGGCCGCCATACACCCGGTACGGCAGGCCGGCATTGAACAGCGCGGTCTCGACCACACGGCTCTGCGCGTTGCTGCGGTAGAGCACCGCCACTTCCTGGCGGCTCATGCCGTCGTTCACCAGCTGGCGGATCTCGTCGACCATCCACTGCGCTTCGGCCAGGTCGCTGGTGGCCTCGTGCACCCGCACCGGTTCACCGGCACCGGCCTCGGTGCGCAGGTTCTTGCCCAGGCGGCCGGTGTTGTGACCGATCAGGTGGTTGGCGGAGTCCAGGATGTTGCTCACGCTGCGGTAGTTCTGCTCCAGCTTGATCTGGTGCTGCACCCGGAACTCGCGCACGAAATCGGCCATGTTGCCCACCCGGGCGCCCCGGAAGGCATAGATGCTCTGGTCGTCGTCGCCGACAGCGAACACCGCATTGCCGGCGGACGGCAGCCCCTCGGTCGGCGGGCTGGAGAACATCTTGATCCAGGCGTACTGCAGGCGGTTGGTGTCCTGGAACTCGTCGATCAGGATGTGGCGGAAGCGGCGCTGGTAGTGCGCGCGGATGGCGTCGTTGTCGCGCATGACCTCGTAGGAGCGCAGCATGAGCTCGCCGAAGTCGACCACACCCTCGCGCTGGCACTGCTCTTCGTAGAGCGCATACAGCTCGACCTTGCGGCGGGTGTCCTCGTCGCGGGCGACCACATCCCGCGGGCGCTGCCCGTCTTCCTTGCAGCCGGCAATGAACCACTGCAGCTGCTTGGGCGGAAAGCGTTCGTCGTCCACGTTGAACTGCTTGCACAGCCGCTTGACGGCCGACAGCTGGTCCTGCGTGTCCAGGATCTGGAAGGTGGCCGGCAGGCCGGCGGTGGCATGGTGGGCCCGCAGGAAGCGGTTGCACAGGCCGTGGAAGGTGCCGATCCACATGCCGCGCACATTCACCGGCAGCATGGCCGAGAGGCGGGTCATCATCTCCTTGGCCGCCTTGTTGGTGAAGGTCACCGCCATCACGCCGCCGGGCGTGATCTGGCCGGTCTGCAGCAGCCAGGCGATGCGGGTGGTCAGCACGCGGGTCTTGCCCGAGCCGGCACCGGCCAGGATGAGGGCGTGTTCGGCCGGGAGGGTGACGGCAGCGGCCTGCTCGGCGTTGAGGCCGGCCACCAGCGCGTTCAGGGTGGCGGGCACGGGAGCGGCAATGGGGTGTTCGGGGAGCATCCAGGGATTGTAGGAAGGGGCGTGCACACCCTGCGGCCGAGTCGGCCTAGAATCGCGCACCGGGCCCAAGATTCTTGCGCCCGGTTTTTTGTGCCCGCCCGACGGGGTGCAACGGAAGACCGGCCAGACCAAGCGCTCACACGTTCAGTCATTCACAGGAGCCGGGTTCCATGGAAATCTTCGATTACGACAACATCCTGCTGCTGCCGCGCCAGTGCCGCGTGGACAGCCGCTCTCAGTGCGACACCAGCGTGGAGCTGGGCACCCGGCGCTTTCGCCTGCCGGTGGTGCCGGCCAACATGAAGACGGTGGTGGACGAGAAGATCTGCGTCTGGATGGCGCAGAGCGGCTACTTCTACGTCATGCACCGCTTCGACATCGACAACCTGCAGTTCGTGCGCGACATGCACGCGCGTGGCCTGTACGCCTCGATCTCGCTGGGTGTGAAGGACCCGGACAAGGCCACGGTCGACCAGCTCGCCGCCGAGGGGCTGGTGCCGGAATACATCACCATCGACATCGCCCACGGCCACGCCACCAGCGTGCGCGACATGATCGCCCACATCAAGCAGAAGCTGCCGGCCAGCTTCGTGATCGCCGGCAATGTGGCCACGCCCGAGGCAGTGATCGACCTGGAAAACTGGGGTGCCGATGCCACCAAGGTCGGCGTGGGCCCGGGCAAGGTCTGCATCACCCGGCTCAAGACCGGCTTCGGCACCGGCGGCTGGCAGCTCTCGGCGCTCAAGTGGTGTGCCCGCGTGGCCACCAAGCCGATCGTGGCCGACGGCGGCATCCGCTGCCACGGCGACATCGCCAAGAGCATCCGGTTCGGCGCCACCATGGTCATGATCGGCTCGCTGTTCGCCGGGCACGAAGAATCGCCCGGCCGCACGGTGGAGGTGGACGGCGAGCAGTTCAAGGAGTACTTCGGCTCGGCCAGCGACTTCAACAAGGGCGAGTACCGCCACGTGGAAGGCAAGCGCATCCTGGAGCCGATCAAGGGCAAGCTGGCCGACACGCTGACCGAGATGGAGCAGGACCTGCAGAGCTCCATCAGCTATGCCGGCGGGACCCGGCTGATGGATGTGCGCCGGGTGAACTATGTCATTCTGGGCGGCGACAACGCCGGCGAGCACCTGCTGATGTGAAGCCGCGCCCGGGCTTCAGAGCCCGAGCAGACCCAGCGCGCGCCGGTGCAGCCGGTGCGCCGGGTCGGCCAGCGCATCGACCACGGTGAAGTGGTTCAGGCCCGGCAGCTCCTCGCACACCGGCACCACCTTCCTGCCCCAGGCCTCCTGCAGGATGCGGGTCTGGCGGCGGAACTCGCTGCTCTCGATGCCGCCGGCAAAGGCCTCGACCTGACCGCGGCCCCGGCGCAGCACCGGAGCCGGCAGCCGGGCCGGACTGGCCGTGGCCACCTGGTGCGGCGTGATGCCCAGCGAGACCTGCACGAACGGCGTGTGCATGACCGGCTCCAGGTCGTGCACGCCGGAGATGGTCATGCCGTTGCATGGCAGATCGACCGGCAGGTCGGCCGCCACCTGTGGCCAGTCGCAGTTCATCAACATGCTGGCCAGGTGGCCGCCGGCCGAGTGGCCGACCACGGTGATGCGCCGGGGATCGCCACCATGTGCCGCGATGTGGCGGAAGGTCCAGGCCAGGGCCTGCACCATCTGCAGCGTGATGTGCGGAATGGTCACGGCCGGGCACAGGGCGTAGTTGGGCATGACCACACAGGCACCCCGGCGCGTGAATGCGGGTGCCACGAAGGAATGGTCGGCCTTGTCCAGGCTGCGCCACCAGCCGCCATGGATGAAGAACAGGACCGGCGCCGGTGCGGCGCTTCCGCCTTCGGCCGGAAAGATGTCGAGCATCTCGCCGGCACCGCTGCCGTAGGGCACGTCGATCAGCGCGCCGGGCGCCTGCCGGGCAGCCGCCGAATCGCGCGCCCAGCGGGCAAAGATGTCGACATGCTCGGGCACCAGCGCGCGGTTGTTGTACTCGCGGTCAAGCCAGACGGGATCAAGGGAGGGAGTGGCAGGCATGGACCGTCCTCGTGCGTGGTGTTGAAGGGCGAAACATTGTGGCACCGCAGGCGCTGCGGGTCTGTCCGTCCGGGAACACCGCCGGACGGTGCATGACTCCTACAATCCGCGCTCCTACGAGAGCACACTGCCGTGACACAGCCCACCTCCCCCAGCGCTTCCACCCCCGCCACGCTCCCGACGCTGCACGTCGCCGTGCTGGGCATCGGCATGATGGGTTTCCCGATGGCCCGACGCCTGTGCGAAGCCGGGCTCAGCGTGTCTGCCTGGAACCGCTCCCGCACCAAGTCCGATCGCCTGCTGCCGTTCGGTGCCCGCGTGACCGACACCCCGGCCGAGGCGGTGGCGCAGGCCGATGTGGTCATCACCCTGCTGGAGGACGGCGGCATCGTCGAGGACGTGCTGTTCCGCCAGGGCGCAGCGCAGGCCATGCGTGCCGGCAGCATCGTGCTGGACATGTCGTCCATCCAGCCGGCCCAGGCGCGCGACCATGCGGCCCGCCTGAGCGCCCTGGGCGTGCACCACATCGACGCACCGGTTTCCGGCGGCACGCTGGGTGCCGAGCAGGGCACGCTGGCCATCATGGCGGGCGGCAAGGCAGCCGATGTGGAGCGGGTCCAGCCGGTGCTGGCCGTACTGGGGCGTGCCACGCATGTCGGTCCGCACGGTGCGGGTCAGCTGGCCAAGCTGGCCAACCAGATGATCGTGGGCATCACCATCGGCGCGGTGGCCGAAGCCCTGCTGCTGTGCGAGAAGGGCGGCGCCGACATGGCCCGCGTCAAGCAGGCCATCACCGGCGGCTTTGCCGACAGCCGCATCCTGCAGGTGCACGGTCAGCGCATGATCGAACGCGACTTCGCCAAGCGGGGTGCCGTGTCGGTGCAGCTCAAGGACATGCGCAACGCCCTGGCCACGGCCCAGGAAGTGGGTTTCACGGCGCCCATCACTAGCCTGTTCGAGCAGCTGTTCGCCGAAGCGGCCGAGCACGGCCTGGCCGACCTCGACCATTCCGCGCTGTTCGTGGAACTGGCCAGCCGCAACGGCATGGCCTGACGGAGCCGCTTCAGGCCGGCGTCTTGAGCGAGAAGCCGGCCACCTGCTTGTAGTGCTCCGAGATGGCGCGCAGCTCGTCCTGGCTGATGAGCCGGTCGATGTCGTCGAACGGCTGTCCGCCACTGAGCTCGTCGACCTTCATGATGATGAAGTCCGGCGGCAACGTGCGGTTGGTCTCCACCACGCGCGCCGTGGCCGGGCGGCGAACCGCGTCGTAGCGGGCCAGCGCCGCCGCCGGGTCGGCCGGCGTGGCGGCCAGCTCGTCGGCCAGCGTGCGGGCGTCGATCAGGGCCTGGGCCGATCCGTTGGAGCCACGCGGGTACATCGGGTGGGCCGCGTCGCCCATGAGCGTGACCTCGTTGAAGCTCCAGCGCGGCAGCGGGTCCTTGTCGACCATGGGGTACTCGAAGATCTGCTGCGCGCCGGTGATGAGGGCCGGCACGTCGAGCCAGTCGTAGCGCCAGTCGGCAAACATCGGCAGGAAGGCCTCGAGCCGGCCGGGCCGGTTCCAGTCGTTCATGCGGTTCTGCGGATCGCGGATCTCGGCGACCCAGTTGATGAGCTGGTTGCCCTGCCCGTCCACGTTGTCGGCGATGGGGTAGATGACCATCTTGCCGGTGTCGATGGAGCCGACGCGCATGTAGCTGCGGCCGTCCAGGATGGGCTTGTGCACCGTGGTGCCACGCCAGGTGTTGATGCCGCCGAAGCAGACCTTGTCGTCCGGGTAGAAGTGGCGGCGCACGGCGGAGTTCACGCCGTCGCAGGCCACCACCACGTCGGCCTGTACAGGCGCCGGGCGCACACCGTCGATCTCGTCGAAATGCAGCAGGGCGCCACGGGTTTGCGGCTCGATGCGCACACAGCGGTGGCCGGTGTGCAGGCGGGCCCGGCCGATGCGCTCGATCGCGGCCTGCCACAGCACGCCGTGCAGGCGGCCGCGGTGGATGCCCAGCTCGGGCAGGTCGTAACCCGCATGGCGCCCGCGCGGCTCGCCATAGACACGCTGGCCCCAGCGGTTGAAGAACACGCTCTCGCGGTTCTCGATGGCACAGGCCTGCAGCGCATCGAGCAGCCCCAGTGCCGCCAGCTCGCGCACGCCGTGCGGCAGGAGGGTGATGCCCACGCCCAGTTCGCGCACCTCGCTGACGCCCTCGTAAACCTCGCAGGCCAGCCCGCGCTGGTGCAGCGCCAGCGCGAACGCGAGTCCGGCGATGCCCCCTCCGACAACGGCTATGCGCATGCTTATTCCGCCTTGATGCCCTGGATCTTGATGAGTCCGGCCCAACGGTCGGCGTCGCGGGCCACCAGCTGGCCGAAGGCTTCCGGCGTGGCGGTGGCCGGGTCCATGCCCTGCGCACTGAAGGCCTTGCGCACCTCCTCGCTGGCCAGGATATCGTTGATCTCGCGGTTGAGCTGGGCCACCTGCGCGGCGGGCATGCTGCGCGGCGCAAAGATGCCGTACCACATGTCCACGTTCACGTTGCCGGCCTTCGCTTCGGCCAGCGTGGGCACGTCGGGCAGCAGGGGATGGCGCTTGTCCGAACCGATGGCCAGTGCCACCAGCTTGCCGGCGCGCACCTGCGGCAGCGCCACATGGATCGGCAGGAACATGGCGTCGACCTGGCCGCCGAGCAGGTCGGTCATGGCCGGGCCGGTGCCGCGGTAGGGGATGTGGGTGAGGAAGACCTGGGCCGTGGTCTTGAACAGCTCCATCGAGAGGTGGTGCGGCGTGCCCACGCCGGGCGAGGCGTAGTTCAGCTTGCCGGGCGCCTTGCGCGCGGCAGCCACCAGATCGGTGGCGCTCGCCATGCCGCTGCGCGGGTGCGTGACCAGGATCAGCTGACCCCAGCTGGTCAGCGCGATGGGGGCCAGGTCCTTCACCGGATCGAAACCCAGCTGCGGGTACAGGCTGCGGTTCATCACCAACGTGTTCACGCTCACCAGCAGGGTGCTCCCGTCGGCCGGCGCGCGCACCACCGCTTCGGTGCCGATATTCCCGGAAGCCCCGGCGCGGTTCTCCACCACCACCGGACGCTTCAGGCGTTCCGCCAGACGCGGCCCCACGGTGCGTGCAATCAGGTCGATGCCGGTACCGGGCGTGAACGGGACGATCAGCTTGATCGGGCCGTCAGCCGGGGCCTGGGCCATGGCCATCGGGGCGGCCAGACCGAGACCGGCGGCACAGGCCAGGGCCAGGGTGGCCCTGCGCCGACTCAGGGTATTAACGGGGTTCATCGCGTGTCTCCTGATTGTTAGCATGCGTACCATTATCTGGAGACATCCGCCGACCGGGGCATCCGTGAATTCCCGGGGGGCGACCCGCTTGCCATGACACCGCACGAGCTCTATCAGCGCCCCGGCTTTCTGCTGCGCCGCATGCACCAGATTGCAGCGGCGGTGTTCGAGAACGCCTGTGCCGATCTGGGGCTGACGACGGGGCAGTACGGCGTGCTGGTGGTGGTCAGCAGCGAGCCGGGCATCGACCAGACGCGGCTGGCCCGCGCCCTGGCCTTCGACAAGGTGACCGTGATGCGGGTGCTGCGGGGCCTTGAAGAACGGGGTCTGCTGGATCGGGTGAGCAGCGGGCGCCAGAAGACGCTGGCACTCACGGTGGCCGGCCACGAGCTGCTGGGCCAGGCGCGGACCAGGGCCGAGGCGGCATCGCGGCGGCTGATGTCGCCGCTGGACAGTGCCGACCAGGCCCAGCTGGTGCGTCTGCTGCAGACGCTGGCCAACGGCCTGGCCGACGAGGCGCGTGCACCCTTCGTGCCGCTGCAGCGCTGAGGCCGCAGCCGGCACGGCGGGTTCAGGCGTCCTTGGTCGAGACCTTGCAGGTGTTCCAGCCGAGCAGGCTGTACGGAGGGCACCAGCCCATCAGGCCGGTGGCCAGGGGCAGCAATCCGAGGAAGGCCCACGGGCCGAGCACGCCGGCCAGGGCGGCGACCACCAGGGCCAGACCGATGGAGATGCGCAGGGCGCGGTCGATGCCGCCGACATTCTTTTTCATGGAGGGTCTCCTTCAGGGGTTGGGACGGGAAACGGCCGGTCGCCTCAGAGGGCGTTGACCGGGATCTTGAGATAGGTCGTGCCATTGGCCTCCGGCGGGGGCATCTGCCCCGCCCGGATGTTGACCTGCACCGAGGGCAGGATCAGGACCGGCATCTCCAGCGTGGCATCGCGGCGGGTGCGCATGTCGACGAACCGGGCTTCGGTGATGCCGTCGTGCACATGGATGTTGCGGGCCCGCTGATCGGCCACAGTGCACTGGAAGCGCACATCACGCCCGGGTGGTGGGTAGTCGTGGCACATGAACAGACGGGTGGTGTCCGGCAGCGCCAGTATGCGCCGTATGGAGGCGTAGAGCGTGCGCGCATCGCCGCCGGGAAAGTCGCAACGGGCAGTGCCCACATCGGGCATGAACAGGGTGTCGCCCACGAAGACGGCGTCACCCACCCGGTACGCCGCGCAGGCCGGCGTGTGACCGGGCACATGCATCACCTCGACCGGCAGCTGGCCGATGTGGAAGGTCTCGCCGTCGGCGAACAGGTGGTCGAACTGCGAGCCGTCGGTGCGGAAGCCGGGTTCGAGATGGAACACGCCCCGGAACACCTTCTGCACCTCGGTGATCCGGGCGCCGATGCCGATGCGGCCGCCGAGCTGCTGACGCAGCCACGGCGCCGCAGAGAGGTGGTCGGCATGGGCATGGGTTTCCAGGATCCACTGCACTTCCAGACCGAGCTGGCGGACATGCGCGATCACGCGATCGGCCGACGCCGTACCGGTACGGCCGGACTTGGGGTCGTAGTCCAGCACCGGATCCACGATGGCGGCCGGCGTCCCGGGCCCGCCATGCACCACGTAGGTCACGGTCCAGGTCTGCGGATCGAAGAACGGGTCCACCTGCGGGCGGACCGGGGGAAGCGATGGGCTCATCGAGGATCTCCATCAAACATCAGTGATAGCGAATATATTGATAGACAATATATTTGTCAATAGATTGTCGGGATCGTCCGCTGGCCCACCGACGGCCCATCGGCGAGCCGCTACGATGACCGCTTTACAGAAGGAGCTATTCCATGGCGAGCAAGAAAACCGGCATTCCCCCGATCGACATCGGCATCCCCGAAAAAGACCGCAAGAAGATCGCGGTCGGCCTCTCCAGGCTGCTGGCCGACAGCTACACCCTCTACCTGATGACCCACAACTTCCACTGGAACGTCACCGGGCCGCAGTTCAACAGCCTGCACGCCATGTTCATGGCGCAGTACTCCGAACAATGGACCGCGCTGGACCTGATCGCCGAGCGCATCCGGGCCCTGGGCTACCCCGCTCCCGGCACCTACAAGGAGTTCGTCAAGCTCGCGTCCATCCAGGAAGTCGAAGGCGTGCCCAAGGCCGACGACATGGTGCGCCACCTGGTGGTCGCCCAGGAAGCCACCGCCCGGACCGCACGCTCGCTGTTCCCGGTGGTCGATGCCGCCAACGACCAGCCCACCGCCGACGTGCTGACCCAGCGCATCGATGTCCACGAGAAGACCGCCTGGATGCTGCGCAGCCTGCTTGAAGACTGATCGGCCGATACCGGAGCCCTCCATGGACAAACGCCGCTTCCTGCAGGCCGCCAGCACCGCCGCATGGCTGCCGGTGGCCACCGCCACCCACGCTGCCAGCCCTGCCCGGTCGGCAGCCCCGGCCCTGCTGACGGTCTCGGGCGCCATCCGCCAGGCCAACCGCCCGCCCCTGGACAAGGCGCTGGATCAGATGATGGCCAAGCACGGCGTGGCCTTCGACAAGGGTTTTGCGTTCGGCTTCGCCGAGATCGCAGCACTGCCAGCCGTCGAGATGCGGCCGACGCTGGAGTACGACGGCCTGAAGCACACGTTGCGCGGTCCGACCGTGGCGCGGGTGCTGGAAGCCGCCGGCGCCATCGCCACCGACAGCACCACCATCGGCCTGCGCGCGGTGGACGGCTACAACGCCGAACTCACGCTGGGCGAGATCAGGCGGCTGGGCTTCATCGTGGCCACCCACATCGACGGCCAGCCCATGCCGCTGGGCGGTCTGGGCCCGATGTGGGCGGTCTACGAACCAGACCGATTCCCCGATCTGGCCCGGCTGAGCCTGCCGGAGCGCTTCGTGAAGTGCCCGTGGGGGGTCTACTCGATCCACGTCGGCTGACCCTGGTGCGGGCGCGATGAAGGAACCGTGTGCCGCCCGCAGCCTGAACCGCGCCGCGCTGGCATCGGCCCTGCGGGAGGCCCGGGCCCGTACGCTGGGCCTGTACGCCGCGTTCGAACAGGCGCTCGGACCATCGATGCCGGTGCCGATGCGCGACGAACTCAACCCGCCGCTGTGGGAGCTGGGTCACATCGGCTGGTTCGCCGACCGGTGGATCGGCCGTCACCTGCAGCGCCACCTGGGGACGGCGGCCGACCCGCAGGCCGCCCGGCGGCCGGCCCGACAGGCGCGCCGGGGTCTGGATGCCGACGCTGTCTACGACTCCAGCCTGGTGCCGCATGCACTGCGCTGGCACATCGCGCTGCCCGATCTCGATCACACCCTGGCCGACCTGCAGGCCAGCCTCGACGACACCCTGCAATGCCTGGCACAGACCGAAGACACCGATCAGGGCCTGTACTTCTTCCGGCTGGCGCTCTTCCACGAGGACATGCACGCCGAGGCGGCCGTGCACATGGCGCAGACGCTGGGCATCGCGCCGGGACCGTGGGCGCAGATCGCCGCCACCGAGGCGCCACCGGGCTTGCCGGTATTGGCCGAGCTGGCGCTTGCCGCCACTGAAGTTCGGCTGGGCTGGGAAGGCGCCGGGTTTGCCTTCGACAACGAACTCGGCGCACACACGGTGAAGCTGGCGGCCTGTCACATCGACGCAGCGCCGGTCAGCTGGGCGCGCTTCCTGCCCTTTGTGGAAGCCGGCGGCTACCTGGAACCCCGCTGGTGGACGCCCGCAGGCTGGGACTGGCGCAGCAGCTGCGCCGCCACCGCGCCCCGGTTCCTGCGCCGACAGGGCGATGGCTGGGAATGGCATCGCTTCGGATCCTGGGTGCCGGTGCAGCCGAAGCAGACGGCGGTGCACCTCAATGCCCATGAAGCCCAGGCCTGGTGCCGCTGGGCCGGCCGGCGGCTGCCGACAGAAGCCGAATGGATGGCCGCTGCCCGGCATGCACACTGGCAGGGCATGCAGGTCTGGGAATGGACCGCCAGCCGCTTCCAGCCGTTTCCCGGCTTCGAGGCCCACCCTTATCGCGACTACTCCGCACCCTGGTTCGACGGACGACCCGTGCTCAAAGGTGCCAGCCCGGCCACCGCTGCCCGTCTGCGGCACCCCGCCTACCGCAACTTCTACACGCCGCAGCGCAACGACATCCTGGCCGGCTTCCGCAGCGTGGCGGCCTGATCCTCAAGCCGCTCAGGCCGGCGCCCAGAACACGCTGAACCAGCCTTGCGGATCGGTCCAGTGCAGCGGCCGGGCGAACCCGGCGCGCTGCAACAGCGCGGCAAACGCATCCGGCTCCCACTTGTACGAGTTTTCGGTGTGGATGCGCTCGCCGGCAACGAACCGGCGCTGCCCGCCGGGCCAGCCCACCGTCTGGGGCTGGCGGGCGGCCAGATGCATCTCGATGCGGGAGGCATCGCGGTTGAAAAATGCCACGTGCTCCCAGGCAGAAGGCTGGAAGTCGCTGCCCAGCTGGCGGTTGACGTGCAGCAGCAGGTTGCGGTTGAAGGCGGCTGTGACGCCCAGGGCATCGTCGTACGCCGGCTCCAGCACAGCGGCGTCCTTGACCCGGTCGACCCCGATGAGCAGACCGGATCCGGGGCCGCCCTCGCGGCAGACGGCATGCGACTCGCTCAACAGGCGCAGCGCCTCGTCGGGTCCGAAGTTGCCGATGCTGGACCCAGGGTAGAACACGCAGCGCGGCGAGCTGTCCAGCCCCCGTTCGGCCAGCCATGCCGATGCGGCAGGCGGCAGCTCCCAGCGGGCCGAGAAATCGAGGCCGATGCCCAGCATGGGCAGATCGGGATGGTCCCTGCGAAGCGGCTCCAGGGCCTTCGCCAGGTACGCCGCCGATATGTCCACCGGCAGGTAAGCCGCCGGCCGTACCGTGCCGAACAGGCTGGCCGCCTTGGCGCAGCTGCCGGCCCCCAGGTCGATCCACACCGCGTGCCCGGGCAGGTGGGCCGCCATCTCCGGCAGCTGTTGCCCGAAGATCGCTGCTTCAGTCCGGGTCGGGTAGTACTCGGGCAGTTCGGTGATGGCATCGAACAGATGCGAACCCAGCCGGTCGTAGAAGAACTTGGGCGACACGCTGGCTGGTGTGGCCAGCAGCCCTGCGGCCAGCTCGGCCTTCAGCTGTGCCGGGTCGACCCGGTACAGCTGAAGATCATGGACGGTTTCGGTGGATGCAGGGGGTGTCGGAAGCATGCCGGTTTATACCGGCAGCGGCTCGAAGCGGTATCCGCTCCCCTCTGCCGCCATGCGCCCGACCGCCGGAAACGGGAAGTGGAATCCGCCCACCAGCGCCCGGCTGGCGACGATGCGCTCGAACGCCATGCGCCGGGTGCGTCGGGCGGCTTCGGCGTCCATGTCGAAGGCCACCGCCCAGTCGGGGTTGCGGGCAAACAGGGCAGGGATGTTGGTCAGGTCGGCCAGGAACATGAAAGTCTGCCCGTCCGAACGGGCCTCGAACATGGCCATGCCCGGCGTGTGCCCGTAGGCCTGGACGGCACGGATGCCCGGTGCCAGCTCGGCTCCCGGCTCGAACAGCTGCAGCATGCCCTCCGGCATGCTGCCGAAGGTGCGGCGCGCATTCTCGAACAGCCCTTTCATGCGGCCGGCCGGCGCCTGGGCGGCGCGGGCCTCGTCCATCCAGTAGGCGTGTTCGGCGGCGGGTGCCAGCACTTTGGCCTTGCGGAACACGAACTCGCCGGCCCGGTTGCGCAGGCCGTTGATGTGGTCACCGTGGTAGTGGCTGACCAGCACCGTGTCGATGTCGTCCGGCCCGAATCCGGCGGCCCGCAAGTTGGCCAGAAGACGGCCGGTGGTGGGGCCGCCCCAGTCGCCCAGGCCGGTATCCATCAGGATGCGGCGCCCGCCAGCCACCACCAGGAACGGGGTGTACGGCACATCCACATGCTCGGTGGACAGCCCCTGGGAAGCCAGCAAGGCCTTCACCTCGGCCAGCGGTGCATTGGCCACGAACTCTTCGCCCAGCGGCCGGCGGGTCACGCCATCGAGCAGGGCGATCACCTCCATCTGACCCACCTTCACCCGCCGGAAACCCGGCTCGGCCAGCACCGGGGCACCGGGGTCGGCAGCGGTCTGGGCCCAGACGGCGCCCCCGGGAATGGCAGCGGTGGTGGCCAGGCCTGCGAGGCTGGCGGACATGAAACGGCGGCGGCTGAACATGGGGATCCTCCTGAAGGGGTGATGGACGGGCAAAGGCCCGGGTGCGTGACGGCAGATCTGAACAAGACCCGCCGCGGCCCGGTCAGTTCCTGGCGGCGGCGGGTGGTGCGTGGCACGCACACGCCTCGCCATGCGCGGCAGCCACCAGTTCGTCCAGGATGCCGCAATGCCCCGCGTGGGCGTCGGTGCAGCGGGCACGCAGCTGCAGCAGCTGCTTCTCCAGCGCCCGCATGCTCTTGAGGCGGGCGCGCACCCGCGCCAGCTGCTCGTCGACCAGCTGGTTGATGTCGCTGCAGTCGGCCGGCGGAGCGTCCAGGAACTGCAGCAATTGCGACACTTCGGCCAGCGGCATGTCCAGGGCACGGCAATGGCGGACGAACGACAGACGCTCCAGGTGGGTCCCGTCGTAGTCGCGGTAGCCGTTGTCGCGCCGGGCCGGCGCCGGCAGCAGGCCGGCCTTTTCGTAGTAGCGGATGGTCTCTATGTCCACGCCGGTGGCGCGGGCCAGTTCCTTGATCTGCATGGTCAGCCCTCGGGTTCCTGCACAGCCTGACACTGTAGGAACCCGAGGGTTTTCAAGCGTGGTCGGCGAGCAAAGACCCCATCCGCACGTCGACCGGAAGATCGATCAGACCTTGTGCTTCTTGAACCAGTCGTTGGCGAGCTTCTGGGCGTAGGTGGCCGCCGACTTGTCGTAGCTGGGTCGGTAGTCGGCGTTGAAGCCGTGGTCGACGTTGGGGAACACCACGATCTCCGAGCCGCTGCCGCCCTTGTTGATCAGGCCGCGCATCTTGGCGATGGTCTCCTGCTTGACGAAGGCGTCGATGCCCGAATACAGGCCCAGCACCGGCACCTTGATCTGGTCGGCGAAATCGATCGGGTCTTCGGGACGCAGCTCCGGCGCCTTCAGACTTTCCAGCAATCCGTAGTACGCCACGGCGGCGTTGAGCTTGCTGTTGTGGCGGGCGTAGACCCAGGCGGTGCGGCCACCCCAGCAGTAGCCCACCAGACCGGTGCGGGTGGCGTCGGCCTTGCCGCTGGCGCGTGCGAAGGCCAGCGTGGCGTCGAGGTCTGCACACACCTGGGCGTCCGGCACCTTGGAGACCACCTGCGACAGGATGGTGGGGATGTCGGTCATCTTCGACACATCACCCTGGCGGGCGAACATTTCCGGGGCGATGGCGTAGTAGCCCTGCTTGGCATAACGACGGCACATGTCCTTGATGTGCTCATGCACGCCGAAGATCTCCTGCACCACCAGCATCACCGGGAACTTGCCCGGACCGGCCGGCATGGCACGGTAGGCCGGGATCTTGCCGTCGGCCACCGGCACGCTGACTTCGCCAGCCACCAGACCTTTGCTGTCGGTCACGATGGCCTGGGCCAGCACCGGGCTGGATGCCAGCGCAAAGCCCGAAGCCAGCGAGGTGACGACGAAACCCCGGCGCGACGGGTGAACGGACGGGGCCTGCGGCGGGTTCTGGAAATCGATGGCCTTGAGGCCGTAATCCATGATCTTCATGAAATCTCCTGGGTTGTGGGAACGGGGGGAACGGGGGGAACGGGGGGAACGGCGGAATCGGACAGCGCTGCACGCAGGGTCTGGAGCTGGGCCGTCAGCGCCTTGCGCTCTTCGAGCGAGCACTGGGTGGCACAGGCGGCCTGGGCATACACCGCGTGGGCCTGCTGCTGCAGGGCCTGGCCGGCGGCCGTGAGGGAAATGATCACCGAGCGTTCGTCTTCAGCGCTGCGCTGCCGCTGCAGCAGACCCTGGGCCACCAGCTTGCGGACCAGCGGGACCAGGGTGCCGGCGTCCAGCGCCACCGCCTGGGCCAGCGCACCCGCTGTGAGCTGCCGGTGCTCCCAGAGCGCCATCATGACCACGTACTGGGGAAAGGTCAGGCCCAGCGGCGCCAGCAGCGGGCGGTAGGTCTTGGTCATGGCCAGCGAAGCGGCATACAGCGCAAAGCACAGCTGGTTGCCGAGGAACAGGTCGGAACCCTTGGGCGTGGCGGACGGTGTCTGGAACATCGGCAGAACGTGCAATGAAATATCTCATCAAAGTATATTTGATAAAAGATAAGTTCAGCTGATAGTCCCCGGGGAACTTCGATCTTTAGCACTCGCTCCGAGAGAGTGCTAACATTTCAGCCTGATTGAGGAGGTTCCATGTCTGCAACGCTCGTTCCCGTGGCGTCCCCCGCCTCCCTGGCCGTGGCCAGTCCGTGGAGCCGCTCGCTCACGCTGCCGCCGCTCGGCAACCTCGACGCCTACATCTCGGCTGTCAACCGCCTGCCCCTCCTGACCCTGGAAGAAGAGCAGGAAGCGGCCCGCCGCCTGCGCGACCACAACGACCTCGAAGCCGCCGGCCGGCTGGTCATGTCGCACCTGCGCCTGGTGGTGTCGATCTCCCGCCAGTACCTGGGCTACGGCCTGGCCCATGGCGACCTGATCCAGGAAGGCAACGTCGGCCTCATGAAGGCGGTCAAGCGCTTCGACCCGGACCAGGGCGTGCGCCTGGTGAGCTACGCCATGCACTGGATCAAGGCCGAGATCCACGAATACATCCTGAAGAACTGGCGCATGGTCAAGCTGGCCACCACCAAGGCCCAGCGCAAGCTGTTCTTCAACCTGCGCTCCATGAAGCAGGGCTTCCGCGCCGGCGCCATGGACGGCGACACCCACCGCGAAGCGCTGTCGGACAGCGAGATCGAGGTGGTCGCGCGTGACCTCAACGTCAAGCCGGAAGAAGTCCGCGAGATGGAGACCCGCCTGGCCGGCGGCGACGTCGTACTCGACCCGGCCCCGGCCGATGACGGCGAGGACACCTACGGCCCGATCGCCTGGCTGGCCGACGCCCACCACGAGCCGACCGCCATGATCGAATCGGCCCAGCGCGACCTGCTGGCCACCGAGGGCATCGCGCGGGCCATGGGCGAACTGGACGACCGGTCCCGCCGCATCGTCACCGAGCGCTGGCTCAAGGTCAACGACGACGGCTCGGGCGGCATGACGCTGCACGAACTGGCCGCCGAGTACGGCGTGAGCGCCGAGCGCATCCGCCAGATCGAGGTGGCGGCGATGAAGAAGATGCGCAAGGCCCTGGCCGAATTCGCCTGAGCGAACCCGGCCGGCCGGATCAGTGTTCCCGGCGCAGGGCGGGGAACAGGATCACGTCGCGGATGCTGGGGCTGTCGGTCAGCAGCATCATCAGGCGGTCGATGCCGATGCCGCAACCACCCGCCGGGGGCATGCCGTATTCCAGGGCACGGATGTAGTCGGCGTCGAAGTGCATGGCCTCGTCGTCGCCACCGTCCTTGGCGGCCACCTGGGCCTGGAACCGGGCAGCCTGGTCTTCAGCGTCGTTCAGTTCGGAGAACGCGTTGCCGAACTCGCGGCCGGTGATGTAGAGCTCGAAGCGCTCGGTCACTTCGGGGCGTGCATCGTTGGCCCGGGCCAGCGGAGAGATCTCGGTCGGGTGGTCCATGATGAAGGTCGGGTTCCACAGCTGGGACTCCACCTTCTCCTCGAAATACAGCACCTGCAGGCCGGCCAGGCTTCGGGTGGAGAGCTGGTGCTTCTCCTCGCTCATGCCCAGCTTGCGCAGCTGGCCGACCAGCCACTCACGGTCGTCCACGCCGGCACCGGCCTCGGTGTACTTGACGATGGCATCGCGGATGGTCAGACGCTCGAACGGGCTGTCCACGTCCACCGCACGGCCCTGGTAGGTGAGCTCACCGTCGCCGCGCACCACCTTGACCAGGTGGCGGATCAGCTGCTCGTTGAAGTCCATCAGATCGCGGTAGTTCCAGTAGGCCGCGTAGAACTCCATCATGGTGAATTCCGGGTTGTGCCGCACGCTGATGCCCTCGTTGCGGAAGTTCCGGTTGATCTCGAACACCCGCTCGAAACCGCCCACCAGCAGGCGCTTGAGGTACAGCTCGGGTGCGATGCGCAGGAACATTTCCTGGTCCAGCGCGTTGTGGTGGGTGCTGAACGGCCGTGCATTGGCGCCACCGGGAATGGGGTGCAGCATGGGAGTTTCCACTTCCAGGAAACCGTGGTCGACCATGAAATTGCGCAGCGCCGAGATGGCCTTGCTGCGGGCGACGAAGCGCTGACGCGCATGCTCGTCGGTCATGAGGTCGACGTAGCGCTGGCGGTACTTGATCTCCTGATCCGCCACGCCGTGGAACTTGTCGGGCAGCGGACGCAGGCTCTTGGTGATCAGGCGGATGCGGTCGGCATGGATGGTCAGTTCGCCGGTGCGGGTGCGGAACAGCACGCCTTCGGCGGCCAAGATGTCACCCAGATCCCAGTGCTTGAAGGTGTTGTGCAGCGCCTCGCCCACGCTGTCGTTGTTCAGGTAGATCTGGATGCGGCCACCGCTGGGGCCGAAGGAGGCATCCTGCAGGGTGGCAAAGCTGGCCTTGCCCATGACCCGCTTGAGCATCATGCGACCCGCCACGCTGGCGCGCACCGGATTCGCCTCCAGGTCTTCCTTGCTGGTCTCGCCGTGGGCCGCGAACAGGGCTTCGGCATGATCGGCCGGCTTGTGATCGTTCGGGAAGGCGATGCCCTCCCCGCGCTGCTGAGCCTCGCGCAGGGCACGCAGCTTCTCGCGGCGTTCGGCGATCAGCTGGTTCTCGTCATGGGCCACAGGGGCGGCGGACTCGGCGGCGGGGGTGGAAGGTGCTTGGCTCATGAATGAAAAATGGGTTGGGCACCAGCGGTGCGCAACCCATGATTGTAGGTTTTGGAGGACGAACCGCCGCCGGGCCGCCCCAAGGCAGGTCAGCCCCCTCGGGGGGCAGCGACCCGCGCAGCGGCGGAGCGTGGGGGCACGGCGGTCACTCTCCGAGGTAGGCGGCGCGGACCTTCGGGTCGTCCAGCATGTCGCGGCCGTTGCCGGTCATGATGATCTCGCCGGAGTCCATCACATAGCCGCGATCGGCGATCTGCAGGGCGCGGCGGGCGTTCTGTTCCACCAGCAGGACGGTCACGCCCTGCTTCGACACGTCGCGCACCACCTCGAAGATCTTGTCGACCATGATGGGCGACAGACCCATGGAAGGTTCGTCCAGCAGCAGCACCTTCGGCTGGCTCATGAGCGCGCGGGCCATGGCCAGCATCTGCTGCTCGCCACCCGACATGGTGCCGGCCAGCTGGTCCTTGCGTTCGCGCAGGCGGGGGAAGATGCCGAACATGCGTTCGATGTCCGCTGCGATGCCGGCCTTGTCCTTGCGGATGTAGGCACCCATCTGCAGGTTCTCGGTGATGGACATGCGGGTGAACACGCCTCGGCCTTCCGGCACCATCGCCAGACCCTGCTTGACCAGGTCCCAGGCGCCTTTGCCCTTGATGCTCTGACCCAGGTATTCCACGTCGCCGGCTTCGAAAGGCAGCGAGCCGGTCACGGCCTTCATGGTGGTGGTCTTGCCGGCGCCGTTGGAGCCGATCAGCGAGATCAGCTCGCCTTCGCGCACTTCCATGTCGATGCCCTTGACGGCCTTGATGCCGCCATAAGAGACCTTCAGACCCTTGATTTTCAGGAGGGTGTTTGCCATGTTCTCTGCTTTCTCGATCAGTGGCCGCCGGTGCCCAGATAGGCCTCGATGACCTTCGGGTCCTTCTGCACCTCGGCCGGCGTGCCGGACGAGAGCTGCTTGCCGTAGTCCAGCACGGTGACGCGGTCGCACAGGCCCATGACCAGCTTGACGTCGTGCTCGATGAGCAGGATGGTGCGGTTGTCGTTGCGGATGCGGTCGATCAGCTCGCGCAGCTGCACCTTCTCGGTGGCGTTCATGCCGGCGGCCGGCTCGTCCAGCGCGATCAGCTGCGGATCGGTGGCCAGGGCACGGGCGATTTCCAGGCGGCGCTGGTCACCGTAGCTCAGGGTCCGCGACTTGTAGTCGGCGAACTTCTCGATGCCCACGTAGGCCAGCAGCTCGCGGGCACGGTCGGTGATGGCCTTTTCCTCGCGCTTGAAACCGGGGGTGCGCAGCACCGCACCGATCAGGCCGGAAGAGGTGCGCACATGGCGGCCCACCATCACGTTCTCCAGGGCGGTCATCTCGGCAAACAGCCGGATGTTCTGGAACGTGCGGGCGATGCCGGCCTTGGCCACTTCGTGCACGGCCGTGGGCTGGTAAGGCTTGCCGGCCAGCTCGAAGCTGCCGCTGTCGGGCGTGTAGAGGCCGGTCAGCACGTTGAAGAAGGTGGTCTTGCCGGCGCCGTTGGGGCCGATCAGGCCGTACACCTGACCGCGCTCGATGGTGATGCCCACATCGCTCAGGGCCTGAAGGCCACCGAAGCGCTTGGACACATTGGCGACTTTGAGAATCGTCTCGCTCATGAATGTGCTCCGCTCACTTGTTCAGGGACTTGCCGTGCTCGGGCGCCGGCCACAAGCCCTTCGGGCGGATCAGCATGACCACCACCATGGCCAGCGCGATCAGCAGCTGGCGCAGGATCTCGGGGGCCAGACGGCCGTCGGTCATGGCGGTCAGCGGGTGCGCCACATGGCGCAGCAGCTCCGGCAGACCGGCCAGCAGCAGCGCGCCGAGCACCACGCCCGGGATGTGACCGATGCCGCCGAGCACCACCATGGCCACCACCATCACCGACTCCATGAGGGAGAAGGACTCGGGCGACACGAAGCGCTGGAACGACGCGAACAGCACGCCGGAGATGCCGCCAAAGGTGGCACCCATGCCGAAGGCCAGCAGCTTGAGGTTGCGGGTGTTCAGGCCCATGGCCTTGGCCGCGATCTCGTCTTCGCGGATGGCCATCCAGGCCCGGCCGATGCGCGAGTCCTGCAGGCGGTACGACAGCACGATGGCGAGCACCACGAAGAACAGGAACAGGTAGTAGTACAGCGTGACGGGCTGGAAGGTGTAGCTGAAGCCGAACAGGTCGATCTCCAGCCGCTTGCCAAGGTCGATGCCGAACACCGTGATGGTGTCGATCTGGCTGATGCCCTTCGGGCCGTTGGTGATGTTCACCGGACGGTCCATGTTGAGCAGGAAGATCCGGATGATCTCGCCGAAGCCCAGGGTGATGATGGCCAGGTAGTCGCCGCGCAGCTTGAGGGTGGGTGCCCCCAGGATCATGCCGACGATGCCGGCCACCACCGCCGCCAGGATCATCACCAGCCAGATGTTGTAGTGGATGCCGTCGGGGAAGGCTGCCTTGATGGCCGCGAAGGTGTCGCTCAGGTGGGGCGAGCCCAGCAGCGCAAAGATGTAGGCACCCACCGCGAAGAAGGCGATGTAGCCCAGGTCGAGCAGGCCGGCGTAGCCCACCACGATGTTCAGGCCGAGGGCCAGCAGCACGTAGAGCAGCGCGATGTCCAGGATGCGGACCCACGAGTTGCTGCCGGTGGCCTGCAGCACCAGGGGCAGTGCCAGCAGCGCCACGGCGGCAAGGAAGAAGACGACCAGCTTGCCGGTTTGGTTGTTCATCATGTCGAAATCCTCCGGATCAGGCGCGGTCGGCCACTCGCTCGCCCAGCAGGCCCGAGGGGCGCAGGGTCAGCACGATGGCCAGCACGATGAAGGCAAAGATGTCGGTGTACTGGCTGCCCAGCACGCCGCCGGTGAGCTTGCCGAGGTAGCCGGCGCCCAGCGATTCGATCAGGCCCAGGGCCACACCGCCCACGACGGCGCCGGCCAGGTTGCCGATGCCACCCATGACGGCGGCCACGAAGGCCTTCAGGCCCGGCATGAATCCCATGGCGTGCTGCACGCTGCCGTAGTTCGAAGCCCACATCACGCCGGCAATGGCCGCGAGCATGGCGCCGATGATGAAGGTGGCGGAGATGACCGTGTCCGGCTTGATGCCCATCAGGGCAGCCACGCGCGGGTTCTCGGCGGTGGCCCGCATCGCACGGCCCAGGTTGGTGCGGTTGACCAGCCACATCAGAAAGGCCAGCGTGATGACGGTCGTGGCCAGGATGGTGATCTGGGTCACCGAGATCACCGCGCCGCCGATGGCCACCGGATCGGTGGACAGCAGGTTGGGGTAGGACTTCGGGTTCGGCTTCCAGATGATCATGGCGAACGTCTGCAACAGCAGCGACATGCCGATCGCCGTTATCAGCGGCGCCAGCCTGGCCGCACTGCGCAGCGGGCGGTAGGCAAGCTTCTCGATGGTGTAGTTGAGGGCCGCACAGACCACCATCGCAATCACGGTGGCCATGATGAGGACCATCCAGCCGGGCATGCCGGGCGATGCGTCCCGCATGATGCCGATGATGGTCCAGCTGGTGAGCGCGCCCACCATGAGCACGTCGCCGTGGGCGAAGTTGATCAGCCCGATGATGCCGTACACCATGGTGTATCCCAGGGCGACGAGCGCATACATGCTGCCCAGCACCAGACCATTGATGATCTGCTGTAGCAAAACTTCCATGAAGGTTCTCCGTGTTTGTGACCGGACGGACCGCAAAGATGCGCAGTCCCCTGATTCAACCTAGCAAAAAACCCGCCATGAGCGTCCTGGATACAGGCCGTGGGCGGGTTGGTGCGCGATTGTAGCGACCCATTTTTGGGGGACCTGAGCGGGTTTGCCCTGAGGAATCAAGGGTTTACCCTATACCCCCCTGGGCATCAGAAGAGGGATTGGATATGGATTAGTTTTTCTGATGGTTCAGTCGCTGGAGTTCTCGCAGCTTATCGGCAATGCGGATCTCCAGACCGCGCTCCACCGGCTGGTAGAAACCGGGCGGTGCCATGCCCTCGGGCAGGTAGGTCTCGCCGGCAGCGAATCCGCCCTCCTCGTCGTGCGCATAGCGGTAGCCGCGCCCGTAGTCGAGATCCTTCATGAGCTGCGTCGGTGCATTGCGAAGGTGCATGGGCACCGGACGGGTGCCATCCTTCTTCACGAAGGCCTTGGCCGAGTTGAAGGCCTTGTAGACCGCGTTCGACTTCGGCGCCACCGCCAGATAGATCACACATTCGGCCAGCGCCAGTTCGCCTTCCGGGCTGCCCAGCCGCTCGTACACCTCAGCCGCATCGAGCGCGAGCCGCAGCGCCCGCGGGTCAGCCAGGCCGATGTCCTCGGCCGCCATGCGGACCAGCCGGCGGGCCATGTAGCGCGGATCGGCGCCACCATCGAGCATGCGCACCAGCCAGTACAGCGCAGCGTCCGGGTCGGAGCCGCGCACGCTCTTGTGCAGCGCGCTGATCGTGTCGTAGAACTGCTCGCCGCCCTTGTCGTAGCGGCGCATGCGCTCGCCCAGCACCTTGAGCAGCCAGGCATCGGTCACTTCAGCGAGCTGCTCGCGCCCGGCTGCCACGGCCAGCGTTTCCAGCGTGTTGAGCAGGCGCCGGGCGTCGCCGTCGGCATAGGCGATGAGCCGGTCGACCGCAACCGACTCGGCCGCCGGCACCGCGCCGATGGCCTGCGCCCGCTGCACGATCTGGCGCAGGTCGTCTTCGGCGAGCGGCTGAAGCACATACACCGCAGCGCGGGACAACAAGGCCGAATTGACCTCGAATGACGGGTTCTCGGTGGTGGCACCGATGAAGGTGAACAGACCCGACTCCACATGCGGCAGGAAGGCGTCCTGCTGGCTCTTGTTGAACCGGTGGACCTCGTCGACAAACACGATGGTGCGGCGCTGTTCCAGGCCGTCGCGCACGAGCTGGGCCTGCTCCACCGCCTCCCGGATGTCCTTCACCCCGCCCAGCACCGCACTGATGGTGATGAACTGCGCGTCGAAGGCATCGGCCATCAGGCGGGCGATGGTGGTCTTGCCCACGCCCGGCGGCCCCCACAGGATGCAGCTGTGCGGCTGGCCGGACTCGAACGCCAGCCGCAGCGCCATGCCCTCGCCCAGCAAGTGTTGCTGGCCGATCACCTCGCCCAGTTGCCGGGGCCGCAGGCGCTCGGCCAGCGGAGCATGGGGCTGGGCAGGCTTCATGCGCGGAGTTCAGGGACGGATGACGTCGGCCCCGGGCGGCGGCACGAAACGGAAATCGGCGGCCGTCAGGCCGGGGCCGGACTGCCAGTCGTTGAAGGTGATGACCGACCGCTGACCCAACCCGTCTTCGATGTCGAGCACCGCCAGCTGGTTGCCGCGCAAGCCGACGCGGACCTTTCGCAACTGTCCGTCGGTGGCCTTCGGGCGGGCATCCACCCAGTGCAGGCCGTCGGCGTCGGGCGCCGCCTTGAGTTCGAAGGCCGCTGCCAGCGACTGCAGGTTGCCGCCGGCGGCCACCAGCGCGGCCGGCGTGCTGCCCAGCGCAGCCTTCTGGTTGCGGGCAGTGACCTGATTCAGGTCGATGTCGTGCAGCCACAGGGTCTGGCCATCGGCCACGATGGTCTGCGGGAACGGCTTGGCGTACTCGAACCGGAAACGATCGGGCCGCAGGAACTCGAAGCGACCCGTGGAGGTGCGGGTGCGCGGCCTGGCCTCACCGCTGCGCTGGGGGGAGGTCACCACCTGCGTGAAGGAGGCCCGGCCGCTGGACACGTCCTTCAGGAAGGCATCCAGCGATTGGAGCCCGTCGGCCCGGGCGGAACAGGCCAGCAGCGCTGCCAGAAAAAAGGACAGGAGAGGTTTCATGGTGCGTCAGACCCGCGCCGGGCGGGTTGGTTGCAATGATGGGGCAGCGTCACTCGCTGCGCGAGGGCACCAGGATGTCGCGCTGGCCGCTGCTGGTCAGCGCGCTGACCAGTCCGGCGTTCTCCATGTCTTCCAGCAGGCGGGCAGCACGGTTGTAGCCGATCTTGAGCTTGCGCTGCACATAGGAGATGCTGGCCTTTCGGTCCTTGAGCACGATCTCCACAGCCTGGTCATAGAGCGCGTCCTTCTCGCTGGAGCCTTCGCCGCCGCCCTCGCCGAACACGTCACCGCCCTCACCATCGGCAGCGCCGCCATCGAGCACGCCGTCGATGTAGTCGGGCTCTCCGCCCTGCTCCTTGAGGTACGCCACCACACGGTGCACCTCGTCGTCGCTGACGAAGGCGCCGTGCACCCGGACCGGGAAGCCGGTGCCCGAAGGCATGTAGAGCATGTCGCCCATGCCCAGCAGGCTCTCGGCGCCCATCTGGTCGAGGATGGTGCGGCTGTCGATCTTGCTGCTGACCTGGAAGGAGATGCGGGTGGGGATGTTGGCCTTGATCAGACCGGTGATGACGTCGACGCTGGGGCGCTGCGTGGCCAGGATCAGGTGGATGCCGGCCGCGCGTGCCTTCTGGGCGAGGCGGGCGATGAGTTCCTCGATCTTCTTGCCCACCACCATCATCAGGTCGGCCAGCTCGTCGATCACCACCACGATGTACGGCAGCCGCTCCAGCGGCTCGGGCTGTTCCGGGGTGAGGCTGAACGGGTTACCGATGATCTCGCCCCGTGCTTTGGCCTCGTCGATCTTGGTGTTGAAACCGGCCAGGTTGCGCACGCCCATCTTGCTCATGAGCTTGTAGCGCTTCTCCATCTCGGCCACGCACCAGTTCAGGCCGTTGGCAGCGTGCTTCATGTCGGTGACCACCGGCGCCAGCAGATGCGGGATCCCCTCGTAGACGCTCATCTCGAGCATCTTCGGGTCGATCAGCAGCAGACGGACATCCTTCGGGTCGGCCTTGTACAGCAGCGACAGGATCATGGCGTTGATGCCGACCGACTTGCCCGAACCGGTGGTGCCGGCCACCAGGCAGTGCGGCATCTTGGCCAGGTCGGCCACCACCGGCTGGCCGCCGATGTCCTTGCCCAGCCCCATGGTGAGCAGGCTGCGGGCATCGTTGTAGACCGGGGAACCCAGAATTTCGGAGAGGCGGATGGTCTGGCGCTTGGCGTTGGGCAGCTCCAGCGCCATGAGGTTCTTGCCGGGGATGGTCTCGATCACGCGGATCGACACCAGCGACAGCGAACGCGCCAGATCGCGTCCCAGGTTGACGATCTGCGAACCCTTCACACCGGTGGCGGGCTCGATCTCGTAGCGCGTGATCACCGGTCCGGGGGCTGCAGCCACCACGCGCACCTCGACGCCGAAGTCCTTGAGCTTCTTCTCGATCAGGCGGCTGGTCATCTCCAGCGTCTGCGGATCGACGCTGGACTGGTGGGCAGGTGCAGCGTCCAGCAGGTCGACCTGGGGCAGCTTGCTGTCGGGCAATTCGGTGAACAGCGGCTTCTGGCGCTCCTTGGCCACGCGCTCGCTCTTGGGCACCTCCACCAGTGCGGGCTCGATGACCACCGGCACCGGGTGGTGCTCCTCGATCTCGACCCGCTCGACCTTCACCACCTCTTCCCGCTCTCGGGCCGCCTTCTCGCCGATGCGCTGGTCTTCCACGGCCTCGCGCTTTTCCTTACGGGCCTGGAACCATCCCTCCAGCGTACCGCCCACCAGCTCGGCCCAGTGCCCCCACGAGAACCGGAACACCACCGGCAGGCAGATCAGCACCAGGGCCAGCATGGCCAGAGCCGACCCGGTGAAACCCAGCCAGCGCAGGGCCGGCTGACCCAGCGCCATGCCCAGCACGCCGCCTGCATGGTCCGGCAGCGCCGACTCCCAGCGGTGCAGACGGCTCCATTCCAGCACGGCACAGGCACACAGCAGCAGCAGCAGGGCGAGCCAATAACCCGCGCGGCGCGCCGGCGGACGCTGCCACCAGCGGAGCGATCCGGCTTCTGCCGGCACCGGTTCATCGCGGCTGCTGCGAAGCCAGCCGGCCAGCGTCGACAGCCAGGCCCTCACCCCGGCCAGGAACAACACCCAGACCGTGAAACCCAGCAGGTAGTAACTGGCATCTGCCAGCAACGCGCCCACCTGTCCGGCCCAGTTGGTCACTTCGGACCCGTGGCCGGATGTGCTCCACGCCGGATCGGCCAGGGAATGGCTCAGCAACGCCAGCAACCAGAACAGCAGACCCGCCGCCCCGAGCACGAGGCCGATTTCCTGGGTGAAGCGCGAGAGGCCGGACGGCGCACGCTCGGCGCGGTCGGCATTGAGGGTGTTGAGTGAATACGTCATTCGCAAAAGCAGGGGCGGGCGAGGAGCTTACCCCAGGGGGCTGCCCTCAGCCGCCTCGGACAGAGCACCCGCCGGCCGTCAGCCCAGCGCCGTCAGGCGCTCCTTGACGATGGTGGCGCCGGTCTCGGTGACCTCGATGAAGCCGCGGTCCTCGAGGTCCTTCATGACGCGGCTGACCATCTCGCGGGATGCACCGATCATCTTGGCCACATCCTGGCGCGACACGCGGTCCTTGATGACCAGCTGGCCTTCCTTGTCCGGCTGGGCAAATTCGAGCAGGGCGCGGGCCACGCGGCCGTAGACGTCCATCAGCGCGAGCGACTCGATCTTGCGGTCGGCATGGCGCAGACGCATCACCAGGCCCTTCATCACGGCATAGGCCATCGACGAGTTCTCGGGCAGGCAGCGGGCAAACTCGGCCCGGCCCAGGATCAGCGCATCGGTCTGCACCTCGCAACGGACGGTGGCCGAGTGCGGCTGGTTGTCGATCAGGCTCATCTCGCCCACGTAATCGCCGGGGTTCATGGTCGCCAGGATGACCTCCCGGCCCCGGCTGTCGGTGGTCACCACACGGGCCCGCCCGGTCAGGACGATGGCCAGGCAGTTGGACTTCTTCCCTTGCTCCACGATGCACTCGCCCCGCTTGAAGCGGCGTTTGATCACTGCATCGGCAATCGACTCGGCCTGCGCTGGTGTCAATGAAGAAAACAGAGGCACTCGGCGGATGAGATCGAGATTGGACAGGATGGACATGCGTGTATTCCGGATGAGGACCCGACGCCCGGGCCAGCTTCCCTACAATTCCGCAGGGTCGGCGCCACACCTTCCAACCTGCGTGTGACGCCGGATTTCGACTCCGCTCCTACTCTAAACCAAACGCCCCGCCCTTCCCTCGGGGCTTGTGCCCTATGAAACACGCCAAAGTCCTGATCCTGGGTTCCGGTCCTGCGGGTTACACCGCTGCGGTGTATGCCGCCCGCGCCAACCTCGACCCGGTGCTGATCACCGGCATCGCCCAGGGTGGTCAGCTCATGACCACCACCGAAGTGGACAACTGGCCCGCCGACGCCCAGGGCGTGCAAGGTCCCGATCTGATGCAGCGCTTCCAGGCCCATGCCGAGCGTTTCAAGACCGAGATCGTGTTCGACCACATCAACGCGGTCGATTTCACCCGGCGCCCCTTCGTGCTCAAGGGCGACAGTGGTGAATACAGCTGCGACGCGCTGATCATTGCCACCGGCGCCTCGGCCAAATACCTGGGGCTGCCGTCCGAAGAAGCCTTCATGGGCAAGGGCGTGTCGGGCTGCGCCACCTGCGACGGCTTCTTCTACCGCAACGAGATCTGCAGCGTGGTCGGTGGCGGCAACACAGCCGTCGAGGAAGCGCTCTACCTCTCCAACATCGCCAGCAAGGTCTATCTGGTGCACCGCCGGGACACCTTCAAGGCCGAAGCCATCATGGTCGACAAGCTGATGGAGAAGGTGAAGGCCGGCAAGATCGAACTCAAGCTGCACAGCACACTGGATGAAGTGCTGGGCGATGCCAGCGGCGTGACCGGCATGCGGCTTCGCAGCGTGCAGACGGGCGCCACCGAAGACGTGGCGGTCAAGGGCTGCTTCATTGCCATCGGTCACCAGCCCAACACCGACATCTTCAAGGGCCAGCTCGACATGAAGGACGGCTACATCGTCACCCGCTCCGGGCTGCAGGGCATGGCCACCATGACCAGCGTGCCCGGCGTCTTTGCCGCCGGCGACGTTCAGGACCATGTCTACCGCCAGGCTATCACCAGCGCCGGCACCGGCTGCATGGCCGCCCTGGACGCCCAGCGATACCTGGAGCAGCAGGCCGGCTGACGCTGGCAGATCCATGCCGATGGCGGCATGGTTATAATCGCGGGCTTTGCTGAAGTTTCCGGCCTGCCGGGAACTCGCGATCGAGGAGCTGCACAACCGGCCTGCTGGCCAGTGGACAACTCTTCATGGGTTACCGCCACCCAATCCTGGCGAGGTGAGGCCGGCGCAGCACAGATGCAATTTGCCATCTGTGTGCCGGCTGTTTGATCGATCGGAGTGTCCTCATGGCACGCGTCTGCGACGTTACGGGCAAGAAGCCCATGGTCGGGAACAACGTTTCCCACGCCAACAACAAAACCAAGCGCCGGTTCCTGCCGAACCTGCAATACCGCCGTTTCTGGGTCGAGAGCGAGAACCGCTGGGTTCGTCTGCGGGTGTCGGGCGCTGCCCTGCGCCTGATCGACAAGAACGGTATCGACGCTGTGCTCGCCGACCTGCGCGCGCGCGGCCAGGCCTGATCGCTGAAGGAGCAACCACATGGCAACCAAAGGCGGACGCGAAAAGATCAAGCTGGAATCCACTGCAGGAACCGGCCACTTCTACACCACCTCCAAAAACAAGAAGACCACGCCCGAGAAGATGCTGATCAAGAAGTTTGATCCGAAAGCTCGCAAGCACGTCGACTACAAGGAAGTCAAGCTGAAGTGATTCGGCTGGCCCCAACAAAAAACCCGCTGTGATCCAGCGGGTTTTTTGTTGCCTGCCCGGGCCTGAGCCCGGGCAGCAAGGGGGCGTCAGGCGTGGGCCGAACGCAGACGGATGGAGAAGTCGCGCAGGGCAGCGATGCCGCTCTCTTCTGCCCGACGACACCAGGCCTGCAGGTCGACAGCCAGCTGCTCGCGGGTGGAGGTGGTGCTGGACCACAGGGCACGCAATTCCTCGCGCATGGTGACCATCTTGTCCAGCACGGGGTGCTCGGCACGGACCTGGGCCAGTTGGGGCTTGATCTCGGCCGGCACCTTGTCGTCATCGCGGTGCAGCCAGCGGCGGGCGGCCTGGATCATCGAGGTGTCGCTGCTGCGGGCCTGCAGTGAGTCCAGCTCGCGCTGGCAGGCGGCTCGCATCTCGCGGGCGTAACCGGCCATGACCTCATAACGGTTGGCGATGATGGCTTCCAGCGTCTTTTCGTCCGCCACCGGCTTGACGTCGCCGTAAGCCATGCGGGGAGCGACCTTCTTGACCGAGGCCAGACCCATCGACTTCAGGATGCTGATGTACATCCAGCCGATATCGAACTCATAAGGCTTGACCGACAGCTTGGCCGACGTCGGGTAGGTGTGGTGGTTGTTGTGCAGCTCCTCGCCGCCGATGATGATGCCCCACGGCGAAATGTTGGTGCTGGCGTCGGTCGCCTCGAAGTTGCGGTAACCCCACCAGTGGCCGATGCCGTTGATGATGCCGGCCGCCGTGATCGGGATCCAGGCCATCTGCAGCGCCCAGACGCTCAGGCCCAGCGAGCCGAACAGCGCGACGTTGATGATGAGCATCAGGCTCACGCCCAGGCGCGAGCGGCCGGTGTAAACGTGGCGCTCGATCCAGTCGTTGGGGGTGTTGTGGCCGTAGCGGTCCAGGGTTTCCTGGTTCTTGGCCTCGGCTCGGTAGAGCTCGGCACCTTCAAAGAAGACCTTCTTGATGCCGAACACCACCGGGCTGTGGGGATCGCCTTCGTGCTCGCACTTGGCGTGGTGCTTGCGGTGGATGGCCGTCCATTCCTTGGTCACCATGCCGGTGGACATCCACAGCCAGAAGCGGAAGAAATGCGAGGGGATCGGGTGCAGGTCCAGCGAGCGGTGCGCCGAATGGCGGTGCAGGTAGATGGTGACGCTGGCGATGGTGATGTGGGTGAACACCAGGGCCACGATCAGGACCTGCCACCAGGAGGCGCCGGTCAGGCCGTTGCTGAGGAAGTTCACCAGGCCGTCGTGGAGCGTGGTGAACAAACCGGAATCGGATGCAATCATTGAAGTCCTAAGAGACTGTCCTGGGAAAAATGCAAGAGACGGACGCGCCGGACAGAGGCGCCCGCTTGGGACCCGATTTTAGGCGCGGGGGTTCAAATCACCAATCAAAAAGAGGGCGAGAAACCGCTCTCTTCCCGCGATGTGGGATGCAGCAGCCCGTTTCAGGCTTTTTTCTGCCAGACGGCAGCGAAAAAGCCGTCGGTTGCATGCCGATGAGGCCACAAACGCAGCCATTGACCGCTTTCACCGACACAAAGGGCCTCTGGCGTCGGCACCTGGGCGGCGGCCAGGCATTGGGCCACTGGCAGCACCGCCAGATCGGGATGGGCTGCGCCGAAGGCCTCGGCCACGGCCTCGTTCTCTTCGGTCAACAGGCTGCAGGTCGCATAGACCAGCCGGCCACCGGGCTTGAGCAGCCGGGCCGCGCTGCTCAGGATCGCCAGCTGCAGGCGGGCCTGGGCCGCCACAGTCTCGGGCGTCTGGCGCCACTTGAGGTCGGGGCTCCGCCGCAGGGTGCCCAGACCGGAGCAGGGTGCGTCGACCAGCACCCGGTCGATCTTGCCGGCCAGCCGCTTGACCCGGTCGTCCCGCTCGTGGGCGATGGCCACCGGGTGGACGTTGGACAGGCCACTGCGCGCCAGCCGCGGCTTGAGCGCGTCCAGCCGGTGGGCCGAGGTGTCGAAGGCGTACAGGCGACCGCTGTTGCGCATGGCCGCGCCGAGCGCCAGCGTCTTGCCGCCCGCGCCGGCGCAAAAGTCCACCACCATCTCACCCCGCTTGGGCGCCAGCAGCAGGGACAGCAGTTGCGAGCCTTCGTCCTGGACCTCGACATCACCCTGGGTGAAGGCGTCCCACCGGGCCAGCGACGGCTTGCCCTGCAGCCGGATGCCCATGGGCGACCAGGGCGTGGCCTGGCCCTGCAGGCCGGCTGCCGACAGCGATTCGAGCACCGTCTCCCGCTTGGCTTTCTGGCTGTTGACGCGCAGATCCAGTGCAGCGGGCTGGAGCAGACTGGCCGCCAGCCGTTCGAATTCATCGCCGAGCTGGGCCTGCAGGGCGCTGGCCAGCCACTCCGGCAGGTTGTGCCGGTGCTGCGGCAGGAAATCGGCGTCCGTCACGGTGGCGCACTGGTCGAGCCAGACCTTCTCGGGCTCGGACAAGGCGCTTTTCAGAAAATCGCGGTCGCCGGGGAAGCCGAGGATGGTCAGCCGGCGCCATTTGGAGCCACTGCCCGAACGGGCCAGCCATTCCAGCCTGAGCCGTTCGCGCAACACCGCGTACACGGTATCGGACAGGGTCGCCCGTTCGCGGGAGCCGAGCGAACGGTTCTCTCGGAAAAAACGGGCCAGCACGGCGTCGGCCGGGTGGTCGAAGCGGAATACCTGCTCCATCAGGGCGGAGCATTCATCGATGAGGGCTTTGGGGTGCATCCCTGTATTGTCGCCATCCGGGCACGCCGCCGGACCGCACCGGGGCCGGGAACGATAATCGCGGGCTATGCCTGACATTTCCGATCAGGTGCGCCGCCGCCGCACCTTCGCCATCATTTCCCACCCCGACGCCGGCAAGACCACGCTGACCGAGAAGCTGCTGCTGTTCTCGGGCGCGATCAACATCGCCGGTTCGGTGAAGGCTCGCAAGGCCGCGCGCCACGCCACCTCCGACTGGATGGAGATCGAGAAGCAGCGCGGCATCTCGGTGGCCAGCTCGGTGATGCAGATGGAATACCGCGACTGCGTCATCAACCTGCTCGACACCCCCGGCCACCAGGATTTCAGCGAAGACACCTACCGGGTGCTGACCGCCGTGGACGCCGCGCTCATGGTCATCGACGCCGGCAACGGCGTCGAGCCGCAGACCCGCCGCCTGCTGCAGGTCTGCCGGGCGCGCAACACGCCCATCCTGACCTTCATCAACAAGATGGACCGGGAGGTGAAGGCGCCTCTGGACCTGATGGACGAGATCGAGCGCGAACTCGGCATGACGGTGGTGCCCTTCACCTGGCCGGTGGGCATGGGCAAGATGTTCCGCGGCGTGTACGACCGGCGCGAGGACCGCATGCGCGTGTTCTCGGCCGGTGAAGATCGGCGCGGCGGCGACGAGGAAGTGCTGACCGGCCTGGACAACCCCGAGAGCGCGCAGCGCTTCGGCATGGAATGGGGCGCCGCCAAGGACGAACTGGAACTGGTCGAAGGCGCCTCCCCGGCCTTCGACAAGGAGGCCTTCCTGTCCGGCACCCAGACCCCCATGCTGTTCGGCTCGGCGGTGAACAACTTCGGTGTGCGCGAGGTGCTGGACGCCCTGGTCGACCTGGCGCCGCCGCCGGCCGAGCGCCCGGCCATCCAGCGGGTGGTGGCACCGGTGGAGCCGAAATTCACCGGCGTGGTGTTCAAGATCCAGGCCAACATGGACCCTGCCCACCGGGACCGCATTGCCTTCGTGCGGGTGGCCAGCGGCCACTTCGAGCGGGGCATGCGCCTGAAGGTGGTGCGCAGCGGCAAGGAACTGCGGCCCAACACGGTGGTGAGCTTCCTGAGCCAGCGCCGCGAGCTGCTCGACGAAGCCTTTGCCGGCGACATCATCGGCATCCCGAACCATGGCGTGCTGCAGCTGGGCGACACGCTGACCGAGGGCGAGAGCCTGCAGTTCACCGGCCTGCCCTTCTTTGCGCCCGAGATCATCCGCAGCGTGGAAGTCGCCGATCCGCTGCGCACCAAGCAGCTGCGCGCCGGCCTGACCCAGCTGGGGGAGGAAGGCGCCATCCAGGTGTTCCGTCCGGTGGCCGGCAGCGTGTTGCTGCTGGGTGCGGTCGGTCAGCTGCAGTTCGAGGTGGTGGCCCACCGGCTGGAGCACGAATACGGCGTCAAGGCCCGCATCACCGGCAGTTCGTACAACGTGGCCCGCTGGGTCACCTGCGCGCCGGAAGACGGTGGCGAGCAGGAACTCAAGCGCTTCATCGACGCCAACGCCCACCGTGTGGCGCTGGACGCTGTGGACGCCCCCACCGTGCTGCTCGACCACATGGCCACCCTGCGCGCGGTCGAGGGCAACTGGCCCAAGATCAAGTTCCACGCCATGCGGGAACACGCCGGCCTGGTGTTCGCCAAGTCGATGTAACCCGCCTCAGGCGGAGAGCAGGCGCTCCACCGCTTCGGGGTAGATGCGATGTTCCTGGCTGAGCACGCGCTCGGCCAGCCGCTCAGGCGTGTCGTCCGGCAGCACCGGCACCACCGCCTGGGCCAGGATCTCGCCATGGTCGAGTTCTGCCGTCACCCGGTGCACCGTGGCGCCGGCAAAGCGGCAGCCCATCTCGATCGCGCGCTGGTGGGTCTTGAGTCCCGGGAAGGCCGGCAGGAGGCTGGGGTGGATGTTCACCAGCCGGCCCTGGTAATGCGCCACGAAGCCGGGCGTGAGGATGCGCATGAACCCGGCCAGCAGCACCAACGCCGGCCGATGAGCGTCGATCGCCTGCATCAGGGCAGCGTCAAAGGCCTCACGACCCTCATGCTGGCGGTGGTCCACCACGGCCGTGGCCAGCCCCTGCTCCCGCGCCCATTCCAGACCCGCCGCCTCCGGCCGGTTGCTGATCACCGCCACCACCCGCCCGCCCCAGCGCTGGGCCCAGCGGCGTTGCCGGGAGGCTTCGACCAGGGCGGCCATGTTCGAGCCGCTGCCCGAGATGAGGATGACGATGGGTTGGTCGGCGACAGACATGGCCCGGGAGTGTAATAAGCCGGCCGGAGGGGTCGGTTTGTCACAGCCCGGACAGGACGGAATCGAACGGTCGTGCGAAACTGCCCCCGGTATCGACGACGCGCCCCGTGCGGGGCTTGAACAGGAGACATCCGATGGATTTGGCCTTCACGCCGGAAGAACAGGCGTTTCGCGAAGAGATCCGTGGCTGGGTCAGGGACAACCTGCCCGCCGACATCGCCCACAAGGTGCACAACGCCCTGCGACTGTCGCGCGACGACATGCAGCGCTGGGCCAGGATCCTGGGCAAGAAGGGCTGGCTGGGCTGGAACTGGCCCCTGCAGTTCGGCGGCCCGGGCTGGAACGCGGTGCAGCGCCACCTGTTCGAGGAAGAATGTGCCCTGGCCGGTGCGCCCCGCGTGGTGCCCTTCGGCCCGGTGATGGTGGCCCCGGTCATCATGGCGTTTGGCAACAAGGAACAGCAGGAACGCCACCTGCCCGGCATCGCCAGCGGCGAGGTGTGGTGGAGCCAGGGCTACAGCGAACCCGGCTCGGGCTCCGACCTGGCCTCGCTCAAGTGCCGCGCCGAGCGCCAGGGCGACAAATACATCGTCAATGGCCAGAAGACCTGGACCACCCTGGGCCAGTACGGCGAATGGATCTTCTGCCTGGTGCGCACCAGCACCGAAGGCAAGCCGCAGACCGGCATCAGCTTCCTGCTGATCGACATGAAGTCGCCGGGCGTCACCGTGCGCCCCATCAAGCTGCTCGACGGTGAGTGCGAGGTCAACGAGGTCTGGTTCGACAACGTCGAGGTGCCGGCCGAAAACCTGGTGGGCGAAGAAAACCAGGGCTGGACCTATGCCAAGTACCTGCTGGGCCACGAGCGCACCAACATCGCCGACGTGAACCGCGCCAAGCGCGAGCTGGAGCGCCTCAAGCGCATTGCCAAGGCCGAGGGCGTGTGGGAAGACAGCCGCTTCCGCGACCAGATCGCACTGCTGGAGGTGGACGTGGTGGCGCTGGAGATGATGGTGCTGCGCGTGCTGTCGGCCGAGAAGGCCGGCAAGAGCTCGCTGGACATCGCCGGCCTGCTGAAGATCCGCGGCAGCGAGATCCAGCAGCGCTACACCGAACTCATGATGCTGGCCGCCGGCCCCTACAGCCTGCCCTTCATCTTCGAGGCCATGGAAGCCGGCTGGCAGGGCGACTTCCCTGGCGGCACGCTGGCCAACGCTCCGCTGGCATCGACCTACTTCAACATGCGCAAGACCACGATCTACGGCGGATCGAACGAGGTGCAGCGCAACATCGTCGCGCAGACCGTGCTCGGCTGATCAGGAGACATCCATGGATTTCGATTTTTCCGAAGACCAGGTCGCGCTGCGCGACGCGGTGCAGAAATGGGTCGAGAAGGGCTATGACTTCGAACGCCGCCGCGCCATCGTGGCGGCCGGCGGCCATTCGACCGAGGCCTACGGCGAGCTGGCCGGCCTGGGCCTGGCGGGTCTGTATGTGAACGACGACCACGGCGGACTGGGCATGGGCCCGGTCGAGGCCATGGTGGTGATGGAAGAACTGGGCCGCGGCATGGTGCTCGAACCCCTGGGCCAGACGCTGATCGCCAGCGCGGTGCTGCAAGGCTATGCCGGTGCCGACCTGCAGGGCGCGTGGCTGCCCCGCATCGCCGGCGGCGAAGCCCTGGTGGTGCTGGCCCAGCAGGAACGTGGCGCACGCTACCGACTCGACCGCTGCGGCACCACCGCAACCGCGGCAGGTACGGGATTCAACCTGAGCGGCACCAAGAACCTGGTGCCGGTGGCCGATCAGGCCCAGGCCTTCATCGTCCCGGCCCAGCTCGACGGCCAGATCGCGCTCTTCCTGGTCGAGGCTGGCACCAGCGGCGTCCGTGCCGCCGGCCACCCCACACAGGACGGCAGCCGTGCTGGAGACCTCCATCTGGACGGCGCCGCCGGCCACCTGATCACCCGCGACGGCCTGACCGCGCTGGAGCATGCGGTGGACGTCGGCATTGCCGCGGCCTGCGCCGAAGCGGTGGGCGTGATGGACAAGACGCTGGCCATCACGGTCGACTACATGAACACGCGCAAGCAGTTCAACACCACCATCGCCACCTTCCAGGCCCTGCGTCACCGCGTGGCCGACATGAAGATGCAGCTGGAACTGGCGCGCTCCATGAGCTACTACGCCAGCCTCAAGCTCAACGCCCCCACCGGGGAGCGCAGGGCCGCCATGGCACGCGCCAAGGT
Source organism: uncultured Hydrogenophaga sp. (assembly GCF_958439165.1). Lineage (GTDB taxonomy): Bacteria > Pseudomonadota > Gammaproteobacteria > Burkholderiales > Burkholderiaceae_C > Hydrogenophaga. Next base: position 166,954 of record NZ_OY288120.1, read on the forward strand.
GCAGCTGGGCCAGTCGATGCGCTTCGTGGGTCAGCAGGCGGTGCAGCTGCACGGCGGCATTGGCGTGACCGACGAATACATCGTCAGCCACTGCTTCAAGAAGCTCACCCAGCTGGAAATGACCTTCGGCGACACCCTGCACCACCTGGGCGAGGTGTCGAACCGCATGACCGAGACCGCCGGCGTGTTCGCCTGACCGACCCTGCCCAGCCAGTGCGCCTCAGGCGTGCAGGCGGGAGGTCTTGGGCAGGTGCGACATCAGGAACTCCATCTGGTCCGCCAGGATGCGGCGGTTGCGCAGGATGAAGTCCTCCCACAGGCTGGGCACATACGGCGCGTACAGCAGCGGCATGTGGGCCTGTTCGGGTGTGCGGTTGCCCTTGCGGTGGTTGCACGACTTGCAGGCCGTGACCACATTCATCCAGATGTCGCGGCCGCTTTGCCCCAAGGGCAGGATGTGCTCCCGGGTGAGGTCGTCTTCATGGAAATGTTCGCCGCAGTAGGCGCAGACATTGCGATCGCGGGAAAACAGCTTGCTGTTGGTGAGCGTGGGCCGCAGGTCGAAGGGGTTGATGCGGGGCACGCCATGGGTGCCGATGATCGAGTTGACCGTGATGATCGACTGCCGCCCGGTGATGGCGTTGTGGCCGCCGTGGAAGACGGCGATCTCGGCGCCCATTTCCCAGCGCACTTCGTCCGCCGCGTAGTGCAGCACAGCCTCTTCCAGGCTGATCCAGGACTGGGGCAGACCTTGGGCGGAAAGCTTCAAGACCTTCAAAACGGGCTCCTTCGTGCAACGAGTCACCGAACCGCTCCGGAGGCACTTCCCCCGGGGGCATGCGTTTTCCTGTGCCAATATAGCAAGCTTTGATGACGGCTCGCCGTTGTCCCCAGAACATACAAGCCCCTCCGCATGAAGATCATCCGCGGCCTCTGGAACCGCCCGAACGGCGCGCCGGCCCTGCCGGGCGCCTGTGCCCTGACCATCGGCAACTTCGATGGCGTCCACCGTGGACACCAGGCCATGCTGGCCCTGCTGCAGAGCGAGGCACGCCACCGGGGCGTGCCGACCTGCGTCATGACTTTCGAGCCGCACCCACGCGACTTTTTCGCGGCCATGCAACGCAGGCCCGAACTGGCTCCGGCCCGCATCGCCACCTTGCGCGACAAGCTGGAGGAGCTGTCCCGCTGCGGCGTCGACCAGTGCGTCGTGCTGCCGTTCAATGAACGCCTGGCATCGCAGAGCCCCGAGGCCTTCATCCAGGACACCCTGGTGGGCGCGCTGGGCGTGCGCTATGTGCTGGTCGGAGACGATTTCCGTTTTGGTGCCCGCCGCGCCGGCGATTACGCCATGCTGGATGCGGCCGGCTCCAGGCTGGGCTTCGACGTTGCCCGCATGCAGAGCTACGAGGTGCACGGCCTGCGCGTGTCGAGCTCGGCGGTGCGCGAGGCGTTGGCCCAGGGCCGCATGCAGGATGCGGCCGCCCTGCTGGGCCGGCCCTACGCCATCAGCGGCCATGTGGTGCACGGCCGCAAGCTGGGCCGTGAACTGGGCGAAAGCAGCCCCGGTGCGCGCGACGGCTTCCGGACCCTGAACCTGCGCTTCTCGCACTGGAAGCCGGCTGCCAGCGGCATCTTTGCGGTGCATGTGCACGGGCTGTGGGACACGCCGCTCCCCGGGGTGGCCAACCTCGGCGTGCGGCCGTCGCTCGACCCGGACGATGTGAATGGCGGGCGCGTGCTGCTCGAAACCCATTGCCTGGACTGGCCTGCGGAGCTGGCCCGGCGCCTGCCCGGGGGGGAGGCCTACGGTAAAATCGTGCGCGTGGAACTGCTGCACAAACTGCACGACGAGCTCAAGTACGACAGTCTCGACGCCCTGACCCGGGGCATCGCTCGCGACTGCGATGACGCCCGCGCCTTCTTTGCGTCGCTGCACACCCAGACGCACCGGCAGACCACCCGCGACCGAATTTGAGGCGGTCCGCCTCACCGGTCGCCGCCCTTCGACAGGCCCAGGGCGAACGGATGGAATCCCTCCGCTCCCAACTTCCGTTCGGGCTGAGCCTGTCGAAGCCCCCACCGAGCCCCACGCCATGTCCGAGACGACCCCCAACCCCTACCCCGTCAACCTGCTGGAGACGTCCTTCCCCATGCGGGGCGACCTGCCCAAACGCGAACCCGGCTGGGTGAAGGAATGGAACGAAGGCGGCCTCTACCGCCGTCTGCGCGACGCCCGCCAGGGCGCACCGCTGTTCGTGCTGCACGACGGACCGCCCTATGCCAACGGCAAGCTGCACATCGGCCACGCACTGAACAAGGTCCTCAAGGACATGATCGTGAAGTCGAAGCAGCTGGCGGGTTTCGACGCCCAGTACATCCCCGGCTGGGACTGCCACGGGCTGCCGATCGAGAACGCCATCGAGAAGCTGCACGGCCGCAACCTGGGCCGTGACGACATGCAGGCCAGGAGCCGTGCCTACGCCACCGAGCAGATCGCCCAGCAGCGCGAAGACTTCAAGCGCCTGGGCGTGCTGGGCGACTGGGAGCGTCCCTACCGCACCATGGACCCGGCCAACGAGGCGGGGCAGATCCGGGCCTTCAAGCGGGTGATCGAGCGCGGCTTCGTCTACCGGGGCCTCAAGCCGGTGTACTGGTGCTTCGACTGCGGCAGTTCGCTGGCCGAATTCGAGATCGAGTACGCCGACAAGAAGAGCGACACGCTGGACGTGGCCTTCGAGTCGAACGATGCGGCCGGCCTGGCCCGCGCTTTCGGCCTGACCGGCATGCCCGAAGGCAAGCCGGCCTTCGCCGTGATCTGGACCACGACCGCCTGGACCATTCCGGCCAACCAGGCGCTCAACGCCCACCCCGAGCTGGAGTACGCCCTGGTCGACACGCCGCGCGGCATCCTGCTGCTGGGCGCCAGCCTGGTCGACAAGTGCCTGGAGCGCTATGGCCTGGAAGGCACCGTGCTGGCGACCGCCAAGGGTGAAGCGCTGCGCGGCCAGGTATTCCGCCATCCGCTGCACGATATCGACAGCGGCAACGGCAAGTACGGCTACCGCCGCCTCTCGCCACTGTTCCTGGCCGAGTACGTGAGCGACAGCGACGGCACCGGCATCGTGCACTCGTCGCCGGCCTACGGCGTGGACGACTTCAACAGCTGCGTCGCCCACGGCATGGCCTATGACGACATCCTGAACCCGGTGCAGGGCAACGGCGTCTACACCGAAGAGCTGCCCCTGTTCGGCGGGCAGCACATCTGGAAGGCCTGTCCGGTCATCATCGAGACGCTGCGGGAGCATGGCCGCCTCATGGCCACACAGACCATCACCCACAGCTACCCGCATTGCTGGCGCCACAAGACGCCGGTGATCTACCGCGCCGCCGCCCAATGGTTCATCCGCATGGACGAAGGCGACGGGGTGTTCACGCAGGACAAGGCGCCACGCACCCTGCGCCAGCTGGCCCTGGACGCCATCGACCACACCGACTTCTTCCCCGAGAACGGCCGCGCCCGCCTGCGCGACATGATCGCCAACCGGCCCGACTGGTGCATCTCGCGCCAGCGCAGCTGGGGTGTGCCGGTGCCCTTCTTCCTGCACAAGGACAGCGGCGAGCTGCACCCGCGCACCATGGAGATCCTGGATCGGGCGGCGGACATCGTCGAGCAAGGCGGCATCGAGGCCTGGAGCCGCGTGACGACCGAGGAGATGCTGGGCGCCGAGGACGCACCGCAGTACACCAAGAGCACCGACATCCTGGAAGTGTGGTTCGACTCCGGCTCCACCTTCTGGCATGTGCTGCGCGGCTCGCACGCCCAGGCTTACCCGAACGGCGCGGCCCATGCCCAAGGCCCCGAGGCCGACCTGTACCTCGAAGGCCATGACCAGCACCGCGGCTGGTTCCACAGCTCGCTGCTGCTGGGCTGTGCCCTGTTCGACCGTGCGCCCTACAAGGGCCTGCTGACCCACGGCTTCGCCACCGACGGCCAGGGCCGCAAGATGAGCAAGAGCCTGGGCAACACGGTGGAGCCGCAGAGCGTGACCAGCAAGCTGGGAGCCGAGATCGTGCGGTTGTGGGTGGCCTCGACCGACTATTCGGGCGACCTCAACATCGACGACAAGATCCTGGCCCGCGTGGTGGATGCCTACCGCCGCATCCGCAACACGCTGCGCTTCCTGCTGGCCAACCTGTCGGACTTCGATGCTGCCACCCATGCGGTGCCGTTCGACCAGCTGCTGGAGATCGACCGCTACGCGCTGGCCCGCGCAGCCCAGTTCCAGACCGAGGTGCGGGCGCATTTCGACCGCTACGAATTCCACCCGGTGGTGTCCAAGCTGCAGGTGTACTGCTCGGAAGACCTGGGCGCGTTCTACCTGGACGTGCTGAAGGACCGGCTCTACACCACCGCGCCGGGCAGTCATGCCCGCCGTAGCGCCCAGACCGCCCTGCACCAGATCAGCCACGCCATGCTGCGCTGGATGGCGCCGTTCCTGAGCTTCACCGCCGAAGAAGCCTGGCCGGTGCTGGCCGGCTCGAAGAACCAGGGCTCGATCTTCTTCGAGACCTTTGCCGAGCTGCCGGCGGCCGACGAGGCGCTGCTGGCCAAGTGGACCCGGCTGCGCGAGATCCGCGACCTGGCCAACAAGGAAATCGAGACGGTGCGCACCGAAGGCAGGGTGGGTTCTTCCCTGCAGGCGCTGCTGACCATCACCGCACCGGCCGCCGATGCCGCACTGCTGCACTCGCTGGGAGACGACCTGCGCTTCGTCACCATCACCTCGGGAGCCACCGTGGTCGTGGGCGACGCGCTGGGCGTGCAGGTCACCCCGGCCTCCGCCGCCAAATGCGAGCGCTGCTGGCACTACCGCGACGACGTCGGCCACGACCCGGCGCACCCGGGCATCTGCGGCCGCTGCACCAGCAACCTGTTCGGCGCGGGCGAAACCCGCACGGTGGCCTGATGGCGCGCGGTACCGGCAAGGGGGGCAGCTCGGGCCATGGCATGTGGCCCTGGCTGGGTCTGGCCCTGGCCATCTTCCTGGCCGACCAGTTCACCAAGGTGCTGATCCTGGGCTATTACCAGCTCGGCGACAGCACCCGCATCACCTCGTTCTTCAATGTGGTGAGGGTGCACAACACCGGTGCGGCGTTTTCGTTCCTGGCGGGTGCCGGCGGCTGGCAGCGCTGGTTCTTCACCGCCGTGGGCGTCGCCGCCACCATCTTCATCGTCTGGATGCTGCGCTCCCACCCGGGACAGCGGCTGTTCGCCTTTGCGCTCTCCTGCATCCTGGGCGGGGCGGTGGGCAACGTGATCGACCGGCTGGTGCACGGCTATGTGGTCGATTGGCTGGACTTCCATTTCGACTTTCTGGCGCCGCTGTTCCGGGGCGGACACTTCCCGTCGTTCAACATCGCCGACGTGGGCATCACCATCGGTGCGATGGCGCTGATCCTGGACGAGATCCTGCGGGTGCGGCGCGGCCGCTGACATGACGCGGGCGGGGTGCCTGTGCTACCCTGCCCCTCCCGCCGCGCGGCCAACGCAGCCGCACGGGGCCGCACGGGGCCTGTTGACCCCATACCGATCCCAGCCAGGAGACACGCCATGCCCGGCCTGCTGCCCGACGTCGACCCCGACGGCCTGTACGAGTTCTCGGTGGTCTACACCGACCGCGCCCTCAACCACATGTCGCAGCGCTTCCAGCGCGTCATGACCGACATCGGGCGAATGCTCAAGTCGGTCTACGGCGCGCACTCGGCGGTGCTGGTGCCCGGCAGCGGCACCTTCGGCATGGAGTCGGTGGCCCGCCAGTTCGCCACCGGCCGCCATGCGCTGGTGCTGCGCAACGGCTGGTTCAGCTACCGCTGGACCCAGATCTTCGACATGGGCGCCATTCCCGCCAGCCACACGGTGCTCAAGGCCCGCCGCGCCGATGGCCGCAGCGATGCCCAGGCCCCCTGGGTGCCGGCCCCGATCGAGGAGGTGGCAGCCACCATCGCCCGCGAGAAGCCGGCCGTGGTGTTTGCCCCGCATGTGGAAACCTCGGCCGGCATGATCCTGCCCGACGACTACCTGCGGGCCGTGGCCGACGCCACCCATGCCGCCGGCGGCCTGTTCGTGCTGGACTGCATCGCTTCCGGTGCCATGTGGGTCGACATGCGCGCCACCGGCGTGGATGTGCTGATCAGCGCGCCGCAGAAAGGCTGGAGCAGCTCGCCCTGCTGCGCCATGGTCATGCTGAGCGAGCGGGCGCGGGCGGCCATCGACGCCACCCAGAGCACCACCTTCGCCATGGACCTGAAGAAGTGGCTGCAGATCATGGAAACCTACGAAGGCGGTGGCCACGCGTACCACACCACCCTGCCCACCGACGCCCTCACCCGCCTGCAGCAGACCATGGCCGAGACCGAGGTCTACGGTTTCGAGCGGGTGCGCCAGGAACAGATCGCGCTGGGTCGCGCGGTGCGGACCCTGACCGAAAGCCATGGCTTTGCCAGCGTGGCGGCTCCGGGCTTCCAGGCGCCGGGTGTGGTGGTGAGCCACACCACGGACGCCGACATTCAGTCCAGCAAGAAGTTTCTGGCGGTGGGCCTGCAGACCGCTGCCGGCGTGCCGCTGCAATGCGACGAAGGCCCGGACTTCCGGACCTTCCGCCTCGGCCTGTTCGGCCTGGACAAGTGGCACGACGTGCCGGCCACGGTGCAGCGCCTGGAGCGGGCGCTGCAGCAGGTGGCGCCGGTACCCGCACCGGCACAAGCCCAGCCGGCCTGATCAGGGCAGCAGCACGGTGCAGCCGGTGGTGCTGCGCGCTTCCAGCGACTCGTGGGCCTTGCGCACATCGGTCAGGGCAAAACGCTGGTCGATGCGGATGTTCACCGCGCCGCTGGTGACGGCCTGGAACAGGTCGTCGGCCATGGCCTGGGTGCGCTCGCGCGTGGTGATGTGCGAGAACAGCGTCTGGCGGGTGAGGTAGAGCGAGCCCTTCGGGCCCAGGGCGCCGGGCGCAAAGGGCGCCACCGGGCCGCTGGCGTTGCCGAAGCTCACCATCAGGCCGAACGGCACCAGGCAGTCCAGCGACTTCTCGAAGGTGTCCTTGCCCACCGAGTCGTACACCACCTTCACGCCCTTGCCGCCGGTGATCTCCTTCACGCGGGCCGCGAAGTCTTCGGTGCGGTAATTGATGGCGTGGCTGGCGCCATGCTCCAGCGCGAGCTTGCACTTGTCGTCGCTGCCGGCGGTGCCGATGAGCTTCAGACCCAGGGCACGCGCCCACTGGCACGCGATCAGGCCCACGCCACCGGCAGCGGCATGGAACAGCACGAAGTCGCCGGCCTGCAGGCCTTCGACCGGCTTGCAGTGCTTGAGCAGGTACTGCGCGGTCAGGCCCTTGAGCATCATGGCGGCACCGGTCTCGAAGCTGATGGCATCGGGCAGGCGGCACACGTTCATGGCCGGCATGACGCGCACGTCGCAGTAGCTGCCGGGCGGGTTGGCAGCGTAGGCGGCGCGATCGCCGACCTTCAGGTGGGTCACGCCCTCGCCCACCGCCTCGATCACACCGGCACCTTCCATGCCCAGGGCCAGGGGCATGGCATTGGGGTACAGGCCGGAACGCTGGTACACGTCGATGTAATTCAGGCCGATGGCGTGGTGGCGGATGCGCACCTGGCCAGGGCCTGGCTCGCCGACGCTGACCTGGTCGATGACGAGCTGTTCGGGGCCGCCGGTGGCATGGATGCGCACGGCACGGCTGGTGGTCTCGGACATGGGGAATCTCCTCTGTGTTGTGGGTGGCGGATGGACGTGGACCGTTCGGGCGGCTCCGGACGCTGCACGGCAGCGATGCTGCCACGATTCGTGCGGGGCGCCTGTGCGACAGCGTCGCATCCCTGACTCGGGCCGGGACTTGGTGCGGTTGCTACAGTGCGGGCCATGTCGAATGTGTCTGCCCCGCGCCTGTCTGCCACCACCATCCTGCTGCTGTTGATGCCGCCCCTCATGTGGGCCGGCAACGCCCTGGTGGGACGCATGGTCAACGGGCTGGTGCCGCCCATCCTGCTCAACACCCTGCGCTGGTCGCTGGCGCTGGTCATCCTGCTGCCGCTGGCCGGCTGGGTGCTGCGGCCCGGCAGCGGGCTGTGGAGCCACTGGAAGCGGTTCGCGCTGCTGGGCATGCTGGGCGTGGGCAGCTACAACGCGCTGCAGTACCTTGCGCTGAAAACGTCGACGCCGATCAACGTGACGCTGGTGGCGGCCAGCACACCGGTCTGGATGCTGCTGATGGGCCGCGTGCTCTACGGGGTGCCGGTGAGCGGACGTGCCGCGGTGGGGGCCACGCTCTCGCTGGCCGGCGTGATGGCGGTGCTGTCGCGTGGCGACATCGAAGGTCTGCTGGGTGTGCGGCTGGTGCCGGGCGATGCGCTCATGCTGCTGGCCGCCATCCTGTGGGCCTGGTACAGCTGGCTGCTGGCCCGGCCGGCACCGGGCAGTGAGCCGGCGGCCATCAAGGCCGACTGGGCAGCCTTCCTGATGGCACAGACCGTGATGGGGGTGGCCTGGTCGGGCCTGATGTCGGCGGTGGAATGGCAGCTGCTGCCGGCCCTTCCGGCGGGTCAGACCCATGTGCAGTGGGGCTGGCCGCTGGCGGCGGCGCTGCTGTTCGTGACGCTGGGGCCTTCGTTGCTGGCTTACCGTTGCTGGGGCGCCGGCGTGGCCCGGGTCGGTCCCGCCGTGGCCGGCTTCTTCGCCAACCTCACACCGCTGTTCGCGGCGCTCATGTCGGCCACGCTGCTGGGCGAGCATCCGCAGCCGTACCACGCACTGGGCTTTGCGCTCATCGTGGGCGGCATCGTGGTCAGCTCCCGGCGCTGACCACGGCCCCCGCACCGTCACCTCAGTAGGTGCCGGGGTACAGCCCGCCATCGGGCAGGATGTTCTGGCCGTTGATGTAGCCGGCGTGCTGGCTGCACAGGAAGGCGCAGATGGCACCGAACTCGTCGGGGGTGCCGAAGCGTCGGGCGGGCACCTGGGCCATCTGGGCCGAGCGGACTTCATCCACCGACTTGCCGGTCTTGGCGGCCGCGCCGGCCAGCGTGCCCTGCAGGCGGTCGGTGTCGAACTTGCCGGGCAGCAGGTTGTTGATGGTCACGCCCTTGGCGGCGATGCCGCTGCGCGCCACGCCGGCCACGAAGCCGGTCAGGCCACTGCGGGCTCCGTTGGACAGACCCAGGATGTCGATGGGCGCCTTCACCGCGCTGCTGGTGATGTTGATGATGCGACCGAAGCCGCGCTCGGCCATGCCGTCCACCGTGGCCTTGATCAGCTCGATGGGGGTCAGCATGTTGGCGTCCACCGCGCGGATCCAGGCATCGCGGTCCCAGGTGCGGAAGTCGCCGGGCGGCGGACCTCCGGCGTTGGTGACGACGATGTCGAAGTTCGTGCCGGGCCCGCCCGGCGCAGCGAACGCCGCCGCCCGGCCCTCGGCGGTGGTGATGTCGGCCGCCACCGGCAGCACCTGCACGCCCGGGCACTCGGCCTGAAGAGCCGCTGCGGCGGCATTCAGCGCCTCGGCGCCGCGCGCCACCATCACCACGTTCACGCCTTCGGCGGCGAGCGCACGGGCGCAGCCCAGGCCCAGCCCCTTGCTGGCACCACCCACGAGAGCCCAGCGGCCCGCAATACCCAGATCCATGAAAGTCTCCTGAAAAGAAAAGCGTCGGCCTCAGCGCCCCTGAGGGGTGCCGAAGCGGGTGACCAGAAAGACGCCCGCCACCACCAGCACGGTGCCGGCAATGATCCAGGCGTTGAAAGGTTCGTCGAGGATGAACACACCCATCGCAATGGTCGACATCGGACCGATCATGCCGGTCTGCGCGGCCAGGCCTGAGCCGATGCGTTCAATGGCCATCATCACCATGATCACCGGGGCAAAGGTGCACAGCGTGGCGTTGAGCACCGACAACCAGATGACCTCGGGCGCCACTTCTGCAGCCGACAGCGGCCGCAGCAGCGCAAACTGCAGGATGCACAGGATGCAGGCCACGCTGGTGGCCAGCCCCACCAGCCGCATGGAGCCCAGACGCTGCACCAGCTCGCCGCTGTAGAGCAGGTAGACGGCGTAGCTCACAGCACTGCCGAACACCAGCGCGGTGCCCAGCACGGCATCCGGCCCCTGGAAGCCCGCCTCGTGCCCGAACACCAGCAGCACGCCGGCATAACTCACCGCCATGGCCACGGCCTGCAGGCGCGAGACGCGGCGGCGGTAGATGAGCCAGCCCAGCAGGAGCACCAGGGTGGGGTTGAGGTACAGGATGAGCCGCTCCAGGCTGGCGCTGATGTACTGCAGACCCCAGAAGTCCAGAAAGCTGGCCAGGTAGTAACCGGTGACCCCCAGACCCAGGATGCCCAGCCAGTCGCGCCGGGTCAGCGGCGCCGGCTTCACGCCACCGCGCGGCCGGCTGGCCCACCAGGCCAGGGCCAGGAACAGCGGCAACGCGAACAGCATGCGGTACATGATGAGCGTGACCGCATCCACGCCGTGCCGGTAGGCCAGCTTGACGATGATGGCCTTGCCCGAGAAGGCCATGCTGCCGGCCGCAGCCAGGATCAGGCCTGAGACCAGGTGCGGCGGGCGCGAGAGGGAAGCCGGATCGGCCGGCGACGGCGAAGTCATCCCGCGATTATCGGCACCCGACGGACACCCCTCACTGTATGGGCGGCGTGGTGGCCAGCACCTCGTCGATGGTGGTCAGGCCCTCCGCGATGCGCGCAGCGCCCGCCAGCCGCAGCGGACGCATGCCGTCCTTCACCGACTGCAGGCGCAGGCTCTCCATGTGCGGCTCGCGGCTGACACGGTCCTTGAAGGCTTCGGTGACGGTGAGCAGCTCGTACAGGCCCATGCGGCCCTTGAAGCCGGTCATGCGGCAGTCCACGCAGCCCACCGGCTGGTAGGGCCGGTAACCGCCGCTGATCTGCCACGGCTTGACCAGTTCGGCCAGTGCCTCGCGCGAGCGGGCGGTGGTCTCGTCGTCTTCCCGCACCCGGCAGGCGGGGCAGAGGGTGCGCACCAGGCGCTGCGCCAGCACGCCCAGCACGGTGGCATTGATGAGGTAAGGCGGGATGCCCAGCTCCATGAGCCGCATGATGGCCGAGGGCGCGTCGTTGGTGTGCAGCGTGGTGAACACCAGGTGGCCGGTGAGGGCGGCCTGCACCGCCATTTCGGCGGTGGCGAGATCGCGCACCTCGCCCACCATGATGATGTCCGGGTCCTGCCGCATGAGCGCCCGCAGGCCCTGGGCAAAATCCAGGTCGAGGTGGGCCTGCACCTGGGTCTGGTTGAACGCAGGCTCGATCATCTCGATCGGGTCCTCCACCGTGCTCACGTTGACCTCTTCGGTCGCCAGCCGCTTGAGCGTGGCGTAGAGGGTGGTGGTCTTGCCCGAACCGGTCGGGCCGGTCACCAGCACGATGCCGTGGGGCCGGCGGGTGAGCGCCTCCCAGCGCTGTGCATCGTGCGGCACGAAACCCAGCGCCGCCAGATCCTTGACGGTCGACTCGGGGTCGAAGATGCGCATCACCAGCTTCTCGCCGAACGCGGTGGGCAGGGTCGACAGGCGCATCTCCACCTCGTCGCCCCGCACACCGGCCGCCGCCGGCTTGAGCGTCTTGATGCGGCCATCCTGCGGACGGCGGCGCTCCACCACGTCCATGCGGCCCAGCAGCTTGATGCGCGACACCATCGCATTCATCACGCCCAGCGGCAGCTGGTACACCGGGTGCAGCACACCGTCGATGCGGAAGCGGATCACGCCCTGGTCGCGCCGGGGCTCCATGTGAATGTCGCTGGCACGCTGGTCGAAGGCGTACTGCCACAGCCAGTCCACCACCTGCACCACACCCTGGTCGTTGGCATCGAGCTGCTTGTTGCTCTTGCCCAGCTCCACCAGCTGCTCGAAGCTGCTGATGGCACTGCCGTTGCCGCCGCTCTTGGTGGCCGCCCGCACCGACCGCGCGAGTGCAAAGAATTCGGCCGTGTAGCGGGCGATGTCCTGCGGGCTGGAGAGCACCATGCGGACCGACTTGCGCGTCTGCCGCTCGACTTCGGACATCCAGTCGCGCACGAACGGCTCGGCAGTGGCCACCACCACCTCGGTCGGGGTGACCTGCACCGGCAGGACCTTGTGGCGCTCGGCATAGGCCGCACTCATGACCTCGGCCACCTTGCCCACGTCCACCTTCAGCGGGTCGATGCGCTGGTAACTGAGCCCGCAACGGCCGGCCAGCCACTCGGTGAGCATCTGATCGTCCAGCACATGGCCGTCGGCAGCGCGGGCCATGCCCACCACCGACAGCCGCTGCACCGGATGCTGGGCGCTGTGGGCCGAAGCGCAGCGGGCCACGGTGCGGTCGGCCTCCTCGGGAGAAATGACACCATCCTCGCGCAGCCATCCCACCAGGGTGCGCCAGTCCAGCGACTGGCCCGCGGGCAGGCCGATCACCCCTTCAGCAGACTTCTTGGGACCCATCGCGCTTCACCCTTCCACAGCCTTGAACAACTTGAGCCATTTCACCGCCGGCAAGCCCCAGCGGGACTGCACCACCTCGGCGCGCGCCAGCAGTTCCATGCGGGTGGGACGCGAGGGCGTGCGCTGCGCCAGCACCACCGTGTTGCCTTCCCGGGTGGGCTTGAAAGCCCAGACCGCATCGGACCCGAACGCGTCGGACAGGCTGGCCAGGGATCGGTCGTAGCTCGCATCGCGACCGAACAGGTTGACGGTCAGGCAGCCGTCATCGGTGAGCAGCCGACGGCAGTCGGCATAAAAGTCGGCGCTGTCGAGCACCGGGGCGGCCGCCTCGTGGTCGTACAGATCCACCTGCAACGCGTCATAGCGGCCCAGATGCCCGGGCTGGCGGATCTCGGTGCCGGCGTCGGCCAGCAGCACGCGCAGCCGTGCGCTGTCGGCCGGCAGCTTGAACCATTGGCGGCACACCGCCACCACCTGCGGGTTGATCTCGATGGCCGTGGTGGCCATGCGCAGCTTCTTGAAGCAGAACTTGGTGAGCGCCGCCGAGCCCAGACCCAGCTGCAGAGCCTGCCGCTTCGGTACCGAATCAGCGTCGACGAACAGCAGCCAGGCCATCATGCGCTGGACATAGTCGAGCTCGATGTCGAACGGTGCATCCAGCAGCATGGACCCCTGGATCCATTCGGTGCCGAGGTGCAGGAACCGGACCTCGCCGTCTTCGGAGATGTTGACTTCGGGTAATGCGATGACGGGGGAGCGGGTGGCGGCCATGTTGCGATTATGAGGAGTCGGCACCGGCCTGCAGCCGCGGAAGGACGCGGGCCGCATTGCGCGACGTTGCCTGTGCCAGTTCGTGGATGTCCATGCCGCGCAACCCGGCCACCACCGGCCCGATCTGAGGCAGCTCGGCCGGGGTGTTGATGCCTTGCGGCAGCCCCGCTGTCCGCTCGGCAGCCGTCCGGTACAGCCAGTGCGGGGGAATGTCGGGGGCATCGGTCTCCAGCACCAGCGCCGACAGCGGCAGTTCCGTGACCAGCCGGCGCAGCTGCCGGGCGGTGTCGAAGGTCAGCGCACCGCCGAATCCGAGACAGAAACCCCGCTCGACGAAGCCCTGCGCCTGCTGCGCGCTGCCGTTGAACGCGTGGGCGATGCCGCCTTGCACCGGCACCTCGCGCAGGTGCTTGAGCAACAGGTCGGCGCTGCGGCGCACATGCAGGATCACCGGCAGGTCGTGCCGACGGGCCAGGCGCAGCTGGGCCCGGTAGAAGTGCTGCTGCCGCTCGCGCATGTCGGGCGTGCAGAGTGCCGGCACGAAAAGGTCCAGGCCGATCTCGCCCACCGCCACCAGGCGGGGATCGTCGCGGTGGGCCTGCAATGCTTCATCGAGCCGCTGCAGGTCTTCTTCCCGGGCCTGCGGAACGTACAGGGGGTGAATGCCCAGGGCATAGCTGTCGCCCAGCGCATGGGCCAGCCCGCGCACCTCGTCGAAGTTGCCGGCATGCACGGCCGGGATCACGCAGCGGTCCACGCCACGGGCCGCAGCCAGCGCACGCATGGACGCCACGCCGCCGAGGTGGCTGGCCAGTTCGGGAGCATCGAGATGGGCGTGCGTGTCGATCCACATGACGGAGCCCGATTGTGGGGGTCGTGCGGCATCTGGCGTAGCATGAGAGACCCGTCACCCCACCGCCCTGCTGGAGACTTCCATGATCCCGCGTCCGCCTCTGCTGCTTCGTGCCATGCTGTTCTGCCTGCCGTGGGTGGCAGCGGGGTGCGCAGGCGTCTCGGCCGCTCCGGCACCGGTGCTGGTCGGCACCGAATGGCGGCTCGAACAGGTGGGCGGACGCGATGTGCCGGCGGCCAGTCAGGCCACACTGGGCTTCCCCGAATCGGGCCGGGTGGCCGGCAACGGCTCCTGCAACCGCTTCTTCGGCACCTACACGCAGACCGGCCAGAAGATCAGCTTCAGCCAGATGGGCTCCAGCCGCATGGCATGCCCTGGCATCGCCTCCGACCAGGAGGCGCGTTACCTGGCCGCCCTGCAGAAGGCCGTCGGGTTCGAGATCGAAGCGTCGCGGCTGGTCATCCGGATGCCCGGACAGGAGCCACCGCTGCGGTTTTCGCGGGTGCGCTGACCCGACGCCTGACCAGCCGGCCTGACCGGTCCGGAGGACCGACACGCGTCCGGCACCGACCAGCGGGGGACTGAACGCCCGGGCCCGGGTTCCCAAAGGGGACCTTGACCTGATTTCTGGAGCTGTCCCCATGCCCCCACCCCATGACACCTCTGCACGGTCGCTGCGCTGGCCCACCCAGGCGGTGGTGCAGCTGCTCGAACTCAAGGCGCGGGCCCAGCTGATCCGCGAACTGGAAGGGCCGCGCAGCAGGCGCTTCATCAGGTCGTTGCTGGCACTGGACGTGGAGCTCCACGCGGCCTATCACCTGCTCCACCGACAAAGCCTGCGGGTGGAGCGGCCGGTGTCCGATGCCGAGGCCTACGGCATGCTGACGGTGCAGCTGGCCTCCATCTCTGCCTGGCTCAAGCTGCAGGTGTGAGGCGGGCGTCCAGCACGCCACGGGTCAACCGGAGCAGCCGGTCACAGCGGGCAGCCAGCGACTCGTCGTGGGTGACCACGACGAAGGCGGTGCCCTGCTGACGCGCCAGCTGGACCATCAGCTCGAACACCCCGTCGGCGGTGCTGCGGTCGAGGTTGCCGGTGGGTTCGTCGGCCAGCACGCAGGCCGGCTGGGTGACCAGCGCCCGCGCGATGGCCACGCGCTGGCGTTCCCCGCCGGAGAGCTCGGCAGGCCGGTGGTGCAGGCGCTCGCCCAGCCCCACTCGGGTGAGCATGGCGGCGGCACGGTCGGCGGCCTCGGCCCGTTCGCTGCGCCGTATCCACAGCGGCATGGCCACGTTGTCGCGCGCGCTGAACTCGGGCAGCAGGTGGTGGAACTGGTAGACGAAGCCCAGGTACTGGTTGCGCAGATCGCCCTGACGGCCCGCACTCAGTCCGGCCAGGTCCTGGCCCATGAGCTGCACATGACCGCTGCTGGGCGCATCCAGTCCGCCCAGAAGATGCAGCAGCGTGCTCTTGCCGGAGCCGGAGGCACCCACCACCGCCACCGTCTCGCCGCGGTGGACCTGCAGGTCCACGCCCTGGAGCACGGTGACATCCAGCCGGCCCTCGGTGAACCGTTTCGTCAGGCCACGGGCCTGCAGCACGACATCATTCATAACGCAGCGCCTCGGCAGGGTTGACGCGGCTGGCGCGCCAGCTCGGGTAGAGGGTGGCCACGAAGGCCAGCGCCAGCGAGATGAATCCCACCGGCACGATGTCGGCCTGCTGCGGGTCGCTGGGCATGCGGCTGATCAGGTAGATGTCCTGCGGCAGGAAGCTCGCGCCGAGCAGGCCTTCGAGCGCCGGCACCAGCGTGTCGATGTTGTAGGCCACGCCCAGCCCCAGCAGCAGACCGATACCGGTGCCGAGGACGCCCACCATGGCGCCCTGAACCACGAACACACCCATGATGCTGCGCGGGCTGGCACCCAGCGTGCGCAGGATGGCGATGTCGGCACGCTTGTCGGTGACCGTCATCACCAGGGTGGACACGAGGTTGAAGGCGGCCACCGCCACGATCAGCGTCAGGATGATGAACATCATCCGCTTCTCCAGCTGGACCGCGGCAAACCAGGTGCGGTTCTGCCGCGTCCAGTCGCGCACCACCAGTCCGGGCGGCAGGCTGGCGGCCAGCTCCACCGCCACCTCGCGGGCGGCATGCAGGTCGCGGATCTTCACGCGCACGCCGGTCGGCCCCTCCAGGCGGAAGATGCGGGCCGCATCATCCTGGTGGAGCAGTGCCAGCGCCGAGTCGTATTCGAAATGGCCGGAATCGAAGGTGCCCACCACCGTCATGGTGCGCACCCGCGGCACGATGCCGGCCGGCGTCACCTGGCCGCTGGGCGAGATGAGC
This sequence comes from uncultured Hydrogenophaga sp., assembly GCF_958439165.1. Classification (GTDB taxonomy): domain Bacteria; phylum Pseudomonadota; class Gammaproteobacteria; order Burkholderiales; family Burkholderiaceae_C; genus Hydrogenophaga. The sequence goes on from NZ_OY288120.1 coordinate 183,460, forward strand.
GTGACCGGATCGCCCTTCATGACGCCCAGGCTGCGGGCCAGTTCTCCGCCCAGCACGATGCCGAATTCCCCCGGAACCAGTTTCGGCAGGACGGTGGCTGCAAGGTCGGCGGCCAGATCGGTGACCGACGGTTCCAGTGCCGGGTCGATGCCCCGCACCAGCACGCCCTTCATGTCCTCCCCGCGGGCGACCAGCGCCTGCGCGCCCACGAAAGGCGCCGCACCGACCACGGCCGGGTGCTGCGCGATGCGGTCGAGCGTTGCCTGCAGATCGGGGATGCCCTGCCCGTTGGCCTCCAGCACCTCGATGTGCGAGAGCACGCCCAGCATGCGGTCGCGCACCTCCTTCTGGAAGCCGTTCATGACCGACAGCACGATGATGAGCGCCGCCACGCCGAGCGCGATGCCCAGCATGGAGACGCCCGAGATGAAGGAAATGAATCCGTTGCGCCGGGTGGCACGGCCGGCGCGGGTGTAGCGCCAGCCCAGGATGAGTTCGTAAGGGATCTGCATAGGCTTGGGCGGGCATTGTGGCATCCCCGACAATGGCGGCATGCCCGACCCGTTCCTGGCCCCTGATCCGGCCCATCGCCTGCTGGTTCCCTTTGCAGGCGCGCTCGACCCGGCCGCCCGTTCGGTGTTGGCCCGACTGTCACTGCCCCACCTGAGCGAACTGCTGACCCTGTTGCGGCCGGCACCCGCGCCGGACACGGCCGAATGGACGTTCACGCCGCCGCACGAGCGCGAGCGGGCCAGCGCCATGGGCCTGAGCGGGGAAGACGGTTCCCTGCCCTGGGCCGCGCTGGACAGCGCCCGCCCCGACCGGCCTCAGGCCTGGTTCCATCCGGTGCACTTCCAGGTCGGCATGGATCAGGTGAGCCTGTTGCCGGCAAGCTGGCTGGACGAAGCGCGATCCCGACAGCTGCTCGACGCACTGGCGCCGCTGTGCCGGGAAGACGGCATCGAGCTGAGCTTCGAGACAGCCTGCCGCTGGCGCGCCGAGGGCGAGCGCCTGCGTGGCCTCTCGTGCGCCAGCCTGGACCGGGTGGCTGGCCGCTCCGTGGCGCCGTGGCAGCCCCGCGGACCCGAATCATCGTGGCTGCGGCGGCTCCAGTCGGAAGCCCAGATGCTGTTTTACACCCACCCGGCCAACGACCGGCTGGAGGCCGAGGGACTCGCGCCGGTCAATGGCTTCTGGGCCGACTCGCCCGGAGCCGTGAACCCGACCGACACCATTTCGTCACCGCCCCGCACCCTGGGTGCGCTTCGCGAAGCTGCGCTGCAGGGCGACTGGGCCGGCTGGGCGCGGGCCTGGGAACAGCTCGATGCCGGCGACCTGGCGCGAGCCCTCGACGCGGTGCAGCGGGGCGAACCGCTGCACCTGATCCTGTGCGGAGAGCGTCGCGCCCTGCACTTCGTGCCGCGCCCGCGCTCCTGGTTCGACCGCTGGACACGCGGACTGCGTCGCGCCGAACACCCCGCATCCCTCCTGGAATCCTCATGAAGATCATCACCCGCGATGTACCGCCCCGGGCCGCCTGGACCCTTGAGCAGAGCGGCATCCATCCCCTTCTGGCGCGGCTGTTCGCAGCGCGCGGCATCGCCAGCCCCGAGGAGCTGGACGACGCACTGGGCCGCCTGCTTCCTCCCGAGTCGCTCGCGGGCGCGCGGGAGGCTGCGGTGGCGCTGGCAGACGCCATGGCCGCAGGACAACGGCTGTGCATCGTGGCGGACTACGACTGCGATGGCGCCACGGCATGCGCCACGGCATTGCGGGGACTGAGGTTGCTGGGTGCAGCTCAGGTGGACTACATCGTCCCGGACCGGGTGGTCGACGGCTACGGCCTGACCGCCAGCATCGCGCGCCGGGTCAAGGAGCGCGGCGCCGACGTGCTGATCACCGTCGACAACGGGATTGCCAGTGTCGACGGCGTGCGGGCGGCCAGGACGCTGGGCATGTCGGTGATCGTGACCGACCACCACCTGCCGGCCGTCCAGGACGGGCAGACCGTCCTCCCGCAGGACTGCATCATCGTCAACCCCAACCAGCCCGGTTGCGGGTTCGAGAGCAAGAGCATGGCGGGCGTCGGCGTGATGTTCTACGTTCTGCTCGCCCTGAGGGCGGAGCTGCGGCGCCGGGGCGTGTTCGACGCCACCAGCCAGCCGCGCATCGACAGCCTGCTGCCGCTGGTGGCGCTGGGCACCGTGGCCGACGTGGTGAAGCTCGACGCCAACAACCGACGGCTGGTGTCCCAAGGCCTGCGGCGGGTGCGGGCAGGAACGATGCCGGCGGGCATGGCGGCCCTGTTCGCCGTGGCGGGGCGGCAGCACGCCGCGGCCACCAGCTTCGATTTCGGGTTCGCGCTCGGGCCCCGGCTGAATGCGGCCGGTCGCCTGGCCGACATGACCCTGGGCATCGAATGCCTCTGCACCGATGACGCGGCCCGTGCCGACGAACTGGCCCGCACGCTGGACGGCATCAACCGCGACCGCAAGGCCATCGAAGGGGACATGCGGGAGATGGCCATGGAAATCGCCGAGTCGATGTTCGATGAATCCGACATGCCTCCTCCTGCGGTGGTGGTGTTCGACCCCGACTTTCACGAAGGGGTGGTGGGCATCGTTGCCTCGCGCCTGAAAGACCGGCTGCACCGTCCCACCTTCGTGTTTGCGGTGAGCGCGGCCGACGGCAAGGACCACGAGCTCAAGGGGTCAGGGCGATCGATCCCGGGCTTTCACCTGCGGGACGCTCTGGACCTCGTGGCCAAGCGCCATCCGGGGGTGCTGCTGCGTTTCGGCGGCCACGCCATGGCTGCCGGGTGCACGGTCGACGCCGACCACATCGACACCTTCGAGGCCGCGCTGCAGCAGGTGGCCCATGAATGGCTGGACGCTGCCACCCTGCAGCGCCGGCTGGAAGCCGACGGCAGCCTGGACCCGGCCTACCGCCGGCCGGAAACCGTCGATACGCTGCACTCGGTGGTCTGGGGTCAGGGCTTTGCTCCCCCGGTGTTCTGCGAGGAAGTACAGGTGATGAGCCAGCGCCTGGTGGGCGAAAAACACCTGGCCCTGAAACTGCGGCACCAGGGCGAGCCGGTCGACGGCATCTGGTTCGGCCATACCGAACCCCTGCCCGAGCGGGTCAGGATCGCGTTCCGGCTCGATGCAGACGAGTGGCAGGGCCAACGGCGTGTGCGCTTCCTGCTGGAAGCCGCCGAGGTCTGACCACAGGGCTGCCCCCGCCGGCGTTCAACCCATCAGGGATTCGCGAACCGCCGCCAGCTGGCGGCGTGACACCGCCAGACGTTCCTCCACGCCATCGAGGCGGACCGTCCAGCCCTCGCCTTCGGTGGGGTCGTTGTGCTTTTCGACGGCACGCACCGCCCTGCGGGACACCAGCGCGTTGCGGTGGATGCGGACAAACATGTGGGCGTACCGCGACTCCAGGTCGCTCAGGGCGCCGTCATAGATGTGCTCTTTCTCGCGCGTGCGCACCGTGATGTATTTGAGCTCGGCCTTGAGATAGACGACGTCCTGCAAGGCGACCCGTTCGCTGCGGCCGCGCTCCTGGATGATCAGGCACTCCGGCATGGCGGTGCTGTCGATGCCATCCTTGGGTGCCCGCAACTTCTCGACCTTCTGCAGGGCCTGCTGCAGCCGCTCGCGGCGTACCGGCTTGGTGAGGTAGTCGGCCGCCTCCAGCTCGAAGGCCTGCACGGCGTGCTCGGCATAGGCGGTGACGAACACGACGGTGGGAGGCGCCGTCATCTGGCGCAGGGTGGCCGCCAGCGCCATGCCGTCCACGCCGGGCATGTGGATGTCCAGCAGGACCAGATCGATGTTGCCGCGCTGGATCTGCTCCATGGCCTGAACCGCGTTGCCGGCCTCGCCCACCACATCGACACGGGGGTCGGTGCACTCTCCGAGCAAGGTCCGCAGACGGGACCGGGCGAGAGTTTCGTCGTCAACGATCAATACCTTGAGTGTCATGCTCTGCTCCGTGATGCGACCCGCGGGGGCCACTTAAACCGGGATCTCCAGGCGGACCTGGAACACACCGTCGACCAGTGCGCTCTGGAACCGTCCCTGAACATCGTGAAGAAGCGCGAGACGCTGGCGGACATTGTCCAGGGCCAGTCCATTTCCGCGCCTGCCCGTTCCACCGGGCACCGTATTGGTAACCTTGATCACCACAATGCTCCCGCGGCGATGGGTGCTGATGCGCACCGTCGCACCGGTGGCGCTGGGCTCCACCCCGTGCTTGACCGCGTTTTCCACCAATGGCTGAAGGATGAGCGGTGGCAGGCGGGCGCCGAGCGACGCATCGTCCACGCTCCATTCAACCCGAAGCCGGTCGCCGAAACGCACCTGCTCGATGGCCAGGTAGTGCTCGGCCAGCGACAGTTCCTGGCGCAGCGTGACCGCTTCCTTGGTGTCGGCCAGGGCGTGGCGGAAGAGTTCGCTGAGGTTTTCCAGCAGATCCTCGGCCAGGGCGGGCTCCTCGCGGACGAGGGCGATGGCGCTGTTGAGCGTGTTGAACAGGAAATGCGGACGGATGCGGGCCTGCAGTTCGGCCAGCTGGGCCTTGGTGCCGGCGGGCATGCGGGCCCTGGCGCGCCAGATCAGGCCGGCCATGAGCACCATCGAGACCAGCAGCCCCGCCGAGGCACTGGCCAGCCAGGGCCGATGCTCTGCGAAGCCCAGCCACACCAGCAGGGCACAGCCATACAGGCCCGAAGCCACGCCCAGCGCAGCGCCGATGGACCACTGCTGCCATTCGACCAGCCGGGCCAGTTGCCGGCGCAGCGCAAACACCGACAGCAGCCAGATCAGCAAGGCCGGCAGCACGGCGCTGGTGATGATGGCGGCCTGATAGACCCAGGCCGTGAAGCTGGACGCCAGGAACATGGCGGCCACTGCCACGATCGCCTGGACAAAACAGACCGCGCGCAACACCACCCCGACCTGAACCGCGTCGAACACCTCGGCACGGGCGCGCAGATGCTCGGGCATGCTCGCCAGAGGGCGCGTACCACCCCCGCCAGACAGCTCCTGGAAGGTCGATAAAATTCGCGAATCTTTCACGGGTACGGTTCCTTCTGGAATTCGCGGGCAACAGGCCTGCCCTACTGGCCCGCCCGACCGGCCTGTCCGACAGGCCTCACCCGACGGGCGCCACAGTGGCCCGGACACACTACCTCAGCCGCTGGCACCCTATGTCCACCAACCAACTCGACAAGAAATCCGAAGCCTGGTCTGCCCTGTTCTCCGAGCCGATGAGCGACCTCGTCAAACGATACACCGCCAGTGTGTTCTTCGACAAACGCCTCTGGGAGGCGGACATGGCGGGGAGTCTGGCACACGCTGAAATGCTGGGGGGAGAGGGTATCTTGTCCGAACAGGATGTGCGCGACATCCAGCAAGGCATGGCCCGCATCCGGCAGGAGATCGAATCGGGCGAGTTCGAATGGAAGCTGGACCTCGAGGATGTGCACCTCAACATCGAGGCCCGGCTGACCCAGCTGGTGGGTGACGCCGGCAAGCGTCTGCACACGGGGCGCAGCCGCAACGACCAGGTGGCCACCGACGTTCGCCTGTGGCTGCGCAGCGAAATCGATCTCATCACCGGACTGCTGAAGGCGCTGCAGCTGTCGCTGGTCGAGGTGGCGGAGCGCCATGTGGACGTCATCATGCCCGGGTTCACGCACCTGCAGGTGGCACAGCCGGTGAGTTTTGCGCACCACCTGCTGGCCTATGTGGAGATGTTTGCCCGCGATGCCGAGCGCATGGCCGACGTGCGCCGCCGGACCAACCGGCTGCCCCTGGGCAGCGCGGCGCTGGCCGGCACCACCTACCCGCTGGACCGCGAGCGCGTGGCCCGCACCCTGGGCATGGTGGACGAGAACGGTGTGGCGCAGGTCTGCCAGAACAGCCTGGACGGCGTGAGCGACCGCGACTTCGCCATCGAGTTCACGGCCGCCGCCTCGCTGTGCATGGTGCACATCAGCCGCCTCAGTGAAGAACTGATCCTGTGGATGAGCCAGAACTTCGGCTTCGTGAAGATCGCCGACCGGTTCACCACCGGCTCGTCGATCATGCCGCAGAAGAAGAACCCGGACGTTCCCGAACTCGCCCGGGGCAAGACCGGTCGGGTGGTGGGTCACCTGATGGGCCTGATCACCCTCATGAAGGGCCAGCCGCTGGCCTACAACAAGGACAACCAGGAAGACAAGGAACCCCTGTTCGACACGGTGGACACCCTGAAGGACACGCTGCGCATCTTCGCCGACATGGTGGGTGGCCAGCTCAACCCGGCCACCGGGCTCAAGGAAGGCGGCATCACGGTCGACGCGCAGGCCATGGAGGCGGCTGCGCGCAAGGGTTACGCCACCGCGACCGATCTGGCCGACTACCTGGTGAAGAAGGGGCTCCCCTTCCGTGACGCCCACGAAACCGTGGCGCACGCCGTGAAGGCGGCCACCGCCGCCGGTTGCGACCTGTCGGAGCTGCCCCTGTCCGAGCTGCAACGCTTCCATCCGGCCATCGAGGACGATGTGTACGGCTGCCTGAGCCTGCGCGGCTCGCTGGATGCCCGCAACACCTTGGGCGGCACGGCCCCGGTGCAGGTGCGCCGCCAGATCGAACGGCACCGCCAGCGGCTGGCCTGAGGCCTGCCGCTGCCGGGCCCGCTCAGATCGGGCCCAGAAAACCCGCGATGCTGTCACTCAGCCGGTCTGCCATCCCCGGGTGGCTGTGCAGCCACGGCATGACCTGACCCGGGCAGCCGGTGATCACCACGCGCGACACCCGCCGAGGCGGCACCAGGCGCACGATGGCTTCCGTCGGTGTCAGGGGCGGCAGGCGCTCCGTCCGGTGCCTTGGCAGCGGCATGGGCATCGGCTCGCCGGTGATCACCATGACGTGGCCCAGAAAACTCCGCAGGGATTCGAGCAGGCTGGACTCCTGCCAGCGCAGGGAGGGGCAGTTCAGCACCACCGACAAGGACCGTGTGAGCGCCGGATCGGGATAGATGAACGGGTCGATCAGCACCAGGCGGTGCAACGACCGCACATGCGCCTGCGCTGCCCTGAGGGCCGCCATGGCACCCACGTCGACCGCGAGCAGGGCGAGCAGCCCCGGCTTGAGCCGCTCCCCGAACCGCAGCGCCTCGCTGGCATTGAGTTCCAGGGAGGCGGTGGCCTGCGTGCCGCCCCCGGCATCGCTGTGGCCGTACAGGTTCATGGCCAGGCTGCTGACCCCGCGCCGCTGCAGGCCGTACAGGACCGGGTTGAGCTGGGTGTAGTCGCCCCCCGCGCCATGGACGGCGAGGAGGCGGGGACGGCCGACGCCGCGGGCCGGCTGCCCCAGAACGCGGGCCTCCTGCCGTCGGGGTCCGAACTGCTCCTGAACGTATCGGACAGGGCCTGGGGGGTCTTCCGGATGCTGCCAGCGAGAGCGCAGCGTTGATTGGGTCGAAATCTTCATGGCCGATGAGTCTAGGCAGCGGCCCTTCGTGCAACCTTGATGAACCCACAACGATTCCGTGATGAACAACGTCGATCATCACAGTGATCTGTCTCTTGACCGTGATCAGGCCCTGTCGGGCCCTTCACGTACAAAATTTCAATCGGGCCCGGGCCGGTTTCACAAGCCGGCGTTCCCGGGCCTGACTAACATCCCGGCAGCCGGCCACCGAACCGGTTCCGTACCGCCCTCAATGCCTCTGGAGACAACATGACCGTGATCACCACCGTGGAAGACCTGCGCGTGCTGGCGCAAAAGCGCGTGCCCCGCATGTTCTACGACTATGCCGATTCCGGCTCCTGGACCGAGGGCACCTACCGGGCCAACGTCGACGATTTCCAGAAGATCAAGCTGCGCCAGCGGGTGGCGGTGAACATGGAGAACCGCAGCACCCGCACCACCATGGTCGGGGTGGACACCGCCATGCCGGTGGCCATCGCGCCCACCGGGCTGACCGGCATGCAGCACGCCGACGGCGAGATCCTGGCGGCGCGGGCAGCGCGGAAGTTCGGCATACCGTTCACGCTGTCGACCATGAGCATCTGCTCCATCGAGGACGTGGCCGAGCACGCCGGCCGGGGCTTCTGGTTCCAGCTGTACGTCATGAAGGACCGCGGCTTCATCGAGCGCCTGATCGACCGGGCCAAGGCAGCCGGCTGCGGGGCCCTGGTGCTCACGCTGGACCTGCAGATCCTGGGCCAGCGCCACAAGGACCTGAAGAACGGCCTGTCGGCGCCGCCCAAACTGACCATCAAGAACATGATCAACATCGCCGGCAAGCCGCGCTGGGCGCTGGGCATGCTGGGCACGAAGCGCCGGCAGTTCGGCAACATCGTCGGCCATGTCAGCGGCGTGGGCGACATGGGCAGCCTGAGCGAATGGACCGCCAAGCAGTTCGACCCCGCCCTCAACTGGGGTGATGTGGAGTGGATCAAGCAGCGCTGGGGCGGCAAGCTCATCCTCAAGGGCATCCAGGACGTGGAGGACGCGAAGCTGGCAGCCGACTCCGGCGCCGATGCACTGATCGTGAGCAACCACGGCGGCCGCCAGCTCGACGGCGCCCAGAGCAGCATCGAGGCCCTGCCGAGCATCGTGGATGCCGTGGGCAACCGCATCGAGATCCACATGGACGGGGGCATCCGCAGCGGCCAGGACGTGCTCAAGGCCCGCGCCCTGGGCGCCCGTGGCGTCTACATCGGCCGCCCCATGCTCTACGGCCTGGGCGCCATGGGCGAGGCCGGCGTGAGCAAGTGCCTGCAGATCCTGCACAAGGAACTCGACATCACCATGGCCTTCTGCGGCCACACCAACATCGAGACGGTGGACAAGTCGATCCTGCTGCCGGGAACCTTCCCCACGGCCTGAGGCCCGTCACGCGTCTGGCTATCCTTGCGGGGTGAATCCCGATACACCCCGCCGCATTGCGCACCTCGACATGGACGCGTTCTACGCCTCGGTCGAGCTGCTGCGGTACCCGCAGCTGCGCGGGCTGCCGGTGGTGATCGGGGGCGGACGGCGGCGGGTCGATGACCTGCTGGAGCGCCTGCGCCAGACCTACCCCGACCGGGAATGGGGCCCGGACACGCTGGACCGCATCCCGGTCGACTTTTTCCCGCGCCTGCAGGACTACGCCGGCCGGGGCGTGGCCACCACCGCCACCTACGAGGCCCGGCAGTCGGGCGTGGGTTCGGCCATGGGGCTGATGAAGGCTGCGGCCCTCTGTCCGCAGGCGATCCTGCTGCCGGTGGACTTCGAGGAAGTGCGGCGCATCTCGCGGCTGTTCAAGTCCACCATCACCGAGATCGCGCCGGTCATGGAGGACCGGGGCGTGGACGAGGTCTACATCGACTTCACCCAGGTGCCGGGTGGCCAGCGCGAAGGCGGGCGGGTGCTGGCGCGGCTGATCCAGAAAAGCATCCACCAGGCCACCGGACTGACCTGCTCCATCGGCGTGGCACCGAACAAGCTGATCGCCAAGATGGCCAGCGAATTCAACAAGCCGGCGGGCATCAGCATCGTCTTGCCGGACGATCTGGAGCGGCTGATCTGGCCCCTGCCCTGCCGCAAGATCAACGGGGTCGGCCCGAAGGCCGACGAGAAGCTCAAGGCCCACGGCATCCAGACCATCGGTGAACTGGCCGCGCGCGAACGCGACTGGCTGGTGGCCACCTTCGGCCGCAGCTACGGTGCCTGGCTGCACGACGCGGCCTGGGGCCGTGACGACCGGCCGGTGGTGACCGAGAGCGAGCCGGTGAGCATGAGCCGCGAGACCACCTTCGAGCGCGACCTGCACGCGGTGCGCGACCGCGAGGCGCTGGGTGCCATCTTCACCCGGCTGTGCGAGCAGGTGGCGGCGGACCTGCAGCGCAAGGGCTATGCGGGCCGCACCATCGGCATCAAGCTGACCTACACCGACTTCCAGAAAGTCACCCGGGACCTGACCATCGAACAGGCCACGGCTGATGCAGCGGCCATCCGGCGGGCTGCGGGCCAGTGCCTCAAGCGGGTGGACCTGCGCCAGCGCATCCGGTTGCTGGGTGTCCGGGTGGGCAAGCTCTCGAGACCGGGCGAATCCACCGCTGCGAGCGCTGCCGAGCCCGAGACCGGCTGGCTGTTCTGACCTTCCCGTCTCCCGACCCCGCATCGCGGTCGGATGTCCGGCGCGGGTCGTTGACGTTTTCTGACGCCATTCTTACAGTCGGACCACCAACTACCGGGAGCCCGCCATGCCGAGCCGACTCACCCTGGCCGAACTGCACCGCATCCGCCAGTGGCACCTGGCCCATGGACGCGAGCAGCCGATGGAGACCCATCTGTGGGACGGTGTGCTCACCCTCTGGCTCATGGGCTGGATGGGCTGGGTGCCGGCGCTGATGCTGGACGCGATCTGGGCGGTGCCGCTGTGCCTGCTGGCCATGTCGCTGCCGGCCTTCTATGTCCACTGGCGGCGCAAGGCCCATGTGGCGCAGCGTCTCAGGTGCGACTGGCTGCCCCCCGGCGGCTGAGCAGAATGGCCCGCATGACCACCCTCACCTGCTTCCACCTCACCGTCGGCCCCGACCATGTCGCGCACCTGGTGCTCGACCGGCCGGAGGCCATGAACACCATGAACCCGACCTTCTGGCGCGAGCTGGACGGCGTGCTGGCCGATCTGCACCAGAGCGGGCAGGCAAGGGCGCTGGTGATCAGCAGCACCGGCCGGCATTTCAGCGCCGGCATGTCGCTCGACACCTTCGCCGGTGCCATCCAGATGGACGACCAGAGCCCCGAGGGCCGGGCGGCCATCTTCGACCTGCTGACCGACATGCAGGCCACCTTCACCCGGCTGGAGAATCTGCGCTGCCCGGTGATCTTCGCGATCCAGGGCGGCTGCATCGGCGGTGCGGTGGACATGGTCACGGCCGGCTGCATCCGGTATGCCAGCAGCGACGCCTTCTTCTGCATCCAGGAAATCAACATCGGCATGGTGGCCGACGTGGGCACGCTGCAGCGTCTGCCGAAACTGCTGCCGCTGGCGGTGGTGAAGGAACTGGCCTACACCGGCCGACGCCTGGGTGCGGCCCGTGCCCAGGCCCTCGGGCTGGTCAACGAGGTGTTCGACAGCCACCAGGCCACGGTGGACGCCGCGCTGCAGTGCGCCCGCGAGATCGCAGCCAAGCCGCCGGTGGCCATCTGGGGTACCAAGCAGGCGGTGAACTACGCCCGCGACCACAGCGTGGAAGACAGCCTGCGCCAGATGGGCTGGCTGCAGGGCGCGATCTGGAGCAACGCCCACGTGCGCGAAGCCATTGCCGCCATGAAGGACAAGCGGCCCGGCCAGTTCACGCCGCTGGCCGAACTCAAGGGCTTCAGCGAACAAGGTTGACAGCGGCAGCCGGGTATTGAATCCGGTGGTGCAACCGGCTGCGTAAGGCAGGTAGCGGGTCGTCGTGGCCCGTTGCCGGCGGGGGCTTGCCCGCCACGCCTGACGGAGACAACATGCCGATCGCCCCACCCTTCTTCCGATCCACTGCCTGCCGGGCCGTGGCCCTGGCCTTTGCGGCCACCCTGACCGCCGGTGCCTCAATGGCCGACACCGGCAAGCTGGTGCTCACCGGTGGCGTGAGCACGATCGAAGGCCCGGCCGGCGGCGGCCTGACCCCGTGGGCCGTGATTGGCACCCAAGCCACCCAGGGCGAAAAAGGCGTCTCGGTGCACACCAGCCGCGCCGTGACCGACGACTACGCCCTCAACGCCTATGGCGCTGCCGTGGCGATCGATGACCGTTTCGAGCTCTCGCTGGCCCGCCAGGAATTCCGCACCGGCACCACCGGCACACAGCTGGGTCTACCTGGTCTGCGCCTGAAGCAGGACATCCTGGGCATCAAGGCCAAGGTGGCCGGCGATGCGGTGCTGGACAGCGACAGCCTGATGCCGCAGATCGCCGTGGGCGTGCAGTTCAAGCAGCTGGGTTCGACCGGGCTCGACGGCACCCTGCGCGCGCTGGGCGCCAAGCGCAGCGGCACCGATCTGTATGTGAGCGCCACCAAACTGTTCCTGGCCCAAGGCATCCTGGTCAATGGCACCCTGCGTGCCACCCAAGCCAACCAGGGCGGTCTGCTGGGATTTGGCGCCACCCTGGGCGGTGCCGACAACGGCTACGAGCTGCACCCCGAAATCTCGGTGGCCTATCTGCTGCGCCGCGACCTGGCGGTGGGCGTCGAGTACCGCAGCATGCCCAACAAGCTGCAGACCGCCGGCCGCGCCGCCGGCCTGGGCGAGGGCCTGCGTGCCGGCGACTGGAAGGACATCTTCGTGGCCTGGGCCCCGAGCAAGAACGTCTCCCTGACCGCCGCCTATGTGGACCTCGGCACCATCGTCCCGGCCACCACCAACCAGCGCAAGCAGCGCGGTGTGTACGTGTCGGCGCAGTTCGCCTTCTGACCTCCCATTTCCAAGGACATTCCCATGAAGAACCTGATGGCTTCCTTCGCCCTCACCTGCGCCGCCCTGTCTGCAGGCACCTGCCTGGCCCAGACCGTTGCAGCCGCACCGGCCACCTCGAACGCCAGCGCGTACCCGGTGGCTGCGGCACCTGGCCTGTACCAGGCCTTCGGCGAATTGCAGGGCCTGCGCACGCTGATGGACGACTTCGTTCAGCGGCTCAAGGCCGATGCCCGCATCGGCGACCAGTTCCGCAACACCAGCGCCGAACGACTGTCCCAGTTGCTGACCCTCCAGCTCTGCCAGCTCTCGGGCGGCCCGTGCACCTACGAGGGACGGGACATGAAGGCTGCGCATGCCGGCATGAACATCAGCAAGGCGCATTTCAATGCGCTGGTCGAAGTGCTGCAGGACACCATGAACGCGCGCGGCATCCCATTTGCGCGGCAGAACCAGATGCTCGCCCTGCTGGCACCCATGTACCGTGACATGGTTGCGCCTTGAGCATCCGGATGGCTGGGACTCTCGGGATGTCGGGGGCGGTCGGCACCACAATGCCGGCATGAACACCGAACCCGATCTGCACCTGCTGGCCCTGCTCGACCGCATCGCTGCCCGGGACGAGGCAGCGCTGCGGCAGCTGTACGACGCCACCGCAGCCAAGCTCTACGGCCTGGCGCTGCGGGTGGTGGGCAAACCCGAATGGGCCGAGGACTGCCTGCAGGAAACCTACCTGCAGGTGTGGCGCTCGGCCGCCGACTACCGAGCCAGCCTGAGCCCGCCCATGGCGTGGCTGGGCATGCTGGTGCGCAGCCGCTCGCTCGATCTGCTGCGCCGTGGTCAGGCGCAGCGCCAGGCCCAGACCGACGAACTGGACGACCAGCTGGCCGACACCCTGGCCGGCGATTCGCCCGACCCCTCGGACACGGCGCTGGCCAGCCAGCAGGCCTGGGCATTGCACCAGTGCCTGGGCCGGCTGGACCACAAGCAGCGGGAGGTCATCAGCCTGGCCTATCTGCGCGATCTGAGCCACACCGATCTGGCCAGCCAGCTCAGCCTGCCGCTGGGTACCGTGAAAACCTGGATTCGCCGGGGTCTGGATCAGCTGCGCCAGTGCATGGCGCGCTGGCATTGAGGAGAAGCCCATGAACATCGCACGCCATCCCGAGTTGCTCGACCGTCTGGCTGCCGCCTGGGCCGTGGGTACGCTGCGCGGCGGCGCTCGCCGCCGTTTCGAGCAGATGGCCCGGGAACATCCCTCGGTGCGCGCTGCTGCCCTGGTCTGGCAGGAGCGCATGACCGCCATGACCGAGCTGCAGCCTGCGGTGCAGCCGGCACCGCAGGTGTGGACCCGCATCGACAACCTGGTGCGGGCCGAACGGGCGGTGGTCTCCAGCCTGTCGGGACGGCAGGCCTCGGCAGGTACCGCCGCGCCCTGGTGGCAGGGTGTCCGGCTGTGGCAGGGCATGGGGCTGGCCGGCGCGCTGGCCACGGTGGCAGCCATCGGCGTGGCGCTGAACCTCAACACCCAGCTCGGCCAGACTCGCGCCGACCTGCTGGCACAGAGCGGCACACTGTCCACACAGACTGCCCAGTACGCGCAGCTGCAGACGCAGCTCCAAGGATTGCAGGCCGAACTGGCCGCCCTGCCCCGTGCCGACTATGTGGCCGTGCTCAACGACAGCCAGGCCAGTGCTGCCGTGCTGGTGACCTTCGATCCGGTACGGCGGCAGCTGAACCTGCAGCGGCTGGGGCCGGTCCAGGAAGCCGAGGACCGTTCACTGCAGCTCTGGGCACTGCCGCCCGGTGCCGGCCCGAAATCGCTGGGGGTGCTGACGCGCGAACGGCTGCTGCAGCTCGTGGCCGACCCGTCCAGCGTGCGCGATGTGCCGACCCTGGCCATCAGCCTCGAACCGCGCGGAGGCGTGCCTGAAGCCGGCGGCCCGACCGGCCCTGTGCTGTTCAAGGGTGCACTGATCCAGCGCCAGCTCTGAGCGGTCAGCCGACAACCGCCAGGGCCTGCGCGGCCTGGTGGTGGGTGAGGAAGACACGGCCGCTCAGGTGCTGCAGGAAACCCGATCGCTCCAGGCGGTCCATGACCGGGCCCTTCACCTCCGACAGGTGCAAGGCCATGCCGGCCTGCTGCAGGCGCTGGTCGATGGCCTCCAGGCTTTCCAGCGCGCTGGCGTCGATGTGGTTGATCGCCGAACACTGGATCACCACGTGCCGCAGTTCCGGTCGCGACGCCACGGCATCGTTGATGCGGTCTTCCAGCGCGCGGGCGTTGGCGAAGAACAGGCTCTCGTCCACCCGCAGGCCCAGCACCCGGGCATCCACCTCCACCGCATGCCGCTGCACATTGCGGAAGTGTTCGGTGCCGGGCACCCGGCCGACCTCGGCCATGTGGGGCCGGCTGCTGCGGTGCAGGTGCAGCGCCAGCGACACCGAAACGCCGGTCAGCAGGCCGGCCTCGACCCCGGCACCCAGCGTGACCAGCAGGGTGCTGAGCACCGCTGCAAAGTCGGCCTTCGAATAGGCCCAGGTGCGGCGCAGCACCGACAGGTCGACCAGCGAGAGCACGGCCACCACGATGGTCGCTGCCAGCGTGGCCTGCGGCAGGTGAAAGAGTGCCGGCGTGAGGAACAGCGACACCAGCAGGATGCCCCCGGCCGTGTAGACACCGGCGGCCGGGGTCTGGGCACCGGCATCGGCATTCACCACCGAACGGGCAAACCCGCCGGTGACCGGCAGTCCGCCTGAAACCGCGGCCGCCAGGTTGCTGCCACCCAGCGCGATCAGTTCCTGATCGGGCTCGATGCGCTCACGCCGCCGTGCCGCCAGCGTCTGGCCGACCGACACCGACTCCACGAAACCCACCACGCTGATCAGCAGGGCCGGCACCAGCAGCGCCTGCCACAGCGCCGGATCCCACAGCGGCGCCGTCAGCGGGGGCAGCCCCTGCGGCACCGTGCCGACCACCCGCACGCCCTGTTCCTGCCAGCCCAGCGCCCAGGACAGAGCGGTGGTGAGCGCAATCGCCACCGCAGGCCCCGCCTTGGCCAGCCCGTCGGCCCAGCGCGACGACAGACCCCGCCGCAGCAGCAGGGGCTTCAGACGCTGGCGCGACCACACCAGGAACGCCAGTGTGGTGATGCCGATCATCAGCGTTAGGCCGTGCACCTGCCCCGTCTGGGCGACCAGCGCCGGCAGCAGTTCGGGCAGCGTCTGACCGCTGGCCTTCACGCCCAGCAAGGTCTTGAGCTGGCTGGCCGCGATCAGCAGACCCGACGCAGCGATGAAGCCGGCAATCACCGGATGGCTCAGGAACTGGGCCAGGAACCCCAGCCGCAGCAGGCCCATGAGCAGCAGGATCAGCCCGGACATGAAGGCCAGCGTCAGGGCCACCGCCCACCAGGCGTGGGTTCCGGCCTGGGCATGCGGCGCAATGGCTGCAGCCGTCATGAGCGAGACCACCGCCACCGGTCCCACCGCCAGCACCCGGCTCGAACCGAACACCGCATACACCAGCAACGGGGCCACGCTGGCGTACAGGCCGGCCTCGGGCGGCAGCCCGGCCAGCAACGCATAGGCCAGGCTCTGCGGGATGAGCATGACGGTGACGATGAGCGCGGCCAGCGCATCGCCCCCCAACGCGGCGCGGTCGTAGCGGCGGCCCCATTGCAGGATCGGCAGCGACGGGAGGGGGATCATGGGTGACCGCGCATCGACGTTCAGCGGGCGTTCAACGGGCGTTCAGTGCGCCCGGGCGGCCCATGCGCTCGGCCAGTTCGAAGACTGTCATGCCGACGACCATGGCCAGCACGAAGACGGCAGCCTTCGGCTCGCCGGCCGCCATGGACACCACGCCAGGCCCGGGGCAGAAGCCGGCCAGGCCCCAGCCGGCACCGAAGGTCAGGCTGCCCAGCACCAGGCGGCGGTCGATCTGGGTTGCCTTGGGCAGGTGCATGGCGCCACCGAAGACCGCCATGGTGCGGCGGCGTGCCAGCGCATAGGCAAAGAAACCGACGGCAATTGCGCCGCCCATGACGAAGGCCAGCGAGGGGTCCCAGGCCCCGGCCAGGTCCAGGAAACCCTGCACCTTGGCCGGGTCGGTCATGCCGGAGAGGATCAGGCCCAGGCCGAACAGCAGGCCCACCAGGAATTCGGAAATACGGCTCATGGCGGGTCCTTTCAGAACACGTGACGGATCAGGAAGACCACCAGGAACCCGGCGGCCATGAAGGCCAGCGTGGCCACCAGCGAACGCGGCGACAGGCGGGAGAGTCCGCACACGCCGTGGCCGCTGGTGCAGCCGGAGCCGTAGCGGGTGCCCACGCCGACCAGCAGGCCGGCCAGCACCACCAGGCCGTAGCTGGCGTCGATGCGCGGCGCCTTCAGGAAGCCTTCGGGCGCCAGCAGGCCGGCCACCAGGGGCGCGGCCAGCATGCCCAGCAGGAAGCTCAGGCGCCAGCCAGTGTCGCCCTTTTTCGGGCTGAGCAGGCCGCCCAGAATGCCGCTGATGCCCAGCACGCGGCCATGCAGCAGGATGAACATGGCAGCGGCCACGCCCAGCAGCAGGCCGCCAGCCAGTGAAGTCCAGGGGGTGAATTGAAGCCAGTCGATGGTCATGGTCAGCCTTCGTCGGAGCAGAACTGCTGGTGGAGCACCTGCATGACGGCCAGCGCCTGCGGGCTGTCGATGCGGTAGTGGATGTGTTTGCCGTCGCGGCGCGTGGCCACCAGCGCTTCTTCGCGCAGGACGGTGAGCTGCTGGGACAGCGTGGGCTGGCGGATGCCCAGGCTTTCTTCGAGCTGGCCGACCGTCATTTCGCCCTCGGCCAGGCGGCACAGGATCAGCAGGCGGTCCGGGTTGGACAACACCTTGAGCAGGCGGCAGGCCTGCCCTGCGGCGGCCTGCATGTCTTCAATGGGAACGGATGTGGGGTTCATGCCGGAGTGATGTCGGAACCGCACGGGACATGCGGACTGCCATCACTCTATCGGCCAACAGATTATCTGTCAATATAATGTTATCGGCCTATATGAGGCCGTGACATCACTGACGCGCCGTTCGCACATTGGCCGGCGGCTGCTGGGGGTGACTGCTGCGCCAGGGGTTGATGTCCAGCCCGCCCCGGCGGGTGTAGCGGGCATACACGCTCAGACGGGCCGGCTTGCAGCGCTGCAGCACGTCCATGTAGATGCGCTCGACGCACTGCTCGTGGAATTCGTTGTGGTTGCGAAAGCTCACCAGGTACCGCAGCAGGCCTTCCTGGTCGATCTGCGGGCCGCTGTACCGGATCTGCACGCTGCCCCAGTCGGGCTGGCCGGTCACGAGGCAGTTGCTCTTGAGCAGGTGGCTGACCAGCGTCTCTTCCACTGGCTTCTCGTCCAACGCTGCCTTGAGCAGTTCGGGCGCGGGCTGGCTGTGGGTGCATTCCACATCGAGCCGGTCGAGGTTGACGCCGTCGAGCTCCTGCACCGGTTCGCGGCCGAACTGCTCGGGCAGCAGCAGACGCACGCCGGCCGAGGCCTGCACCGGCCCGCCCTGCCACAGGGCGGCACTGATGTCGCGCCGGATGGTGTCGCGCACTTCGTCAACCGTCGCAAACGGGGAATTGTTGAAGCTGTTGAGGTAGAGCTTGAACGATTTGCTCTCGACGATGTGCGTGCTCTCGCACGGCACCGTGATGTGGGCAATGGCCACCTGGGGCTTGCCGCGCGGGTTGAGCCAGCTCAGCTCGAAGGCGGTCCAGAGGTCGCAGCCCATGAAGGGAATGACGCTGTTGATGCCGATCTCATGGCGCTTGGGTGCGCGCGGCAACGGGAACAGCAGCGCCGGGTCGTAGCGGTCCACGTACGCGCTGACCTTGCCCAGCTGGGACTGTTCGGGGGTGAGGAATGAAGGATCGGTGCTCATGTGAATTCGCGTTCTCGCAGCCATTTGGTGGCCACCCATTTTTCGCCCTCGATCACCGGGGCACCGCCGTGCAGCGTGCGGGTGGAGGGATGCGGCCGGTCGTAAACGAAGAACACGGCGTTGCCACGCACCGGGGCCACCTGCAGACCCACGTCGGGAAAGGTGGTGGCACCGCCGCGCGCCGGCTCGTTGAGGTACATGACCAGCGTGGCCAGCCGCTGGCCGCCCCGGCGCAGGATGGTCGGCGTGCCGGGCTCTT
Source organism: uncultured Hydrogenophaga sp. (assembly GCF_958439165.1). Taxonomy (GTDB): domain Bacteria; phylum Pseudomonadota; class Gammaproteobacteria; order Burkholderiales; family Burkholderiaceae_C; genus Hydrogenophaga. The sequence continues at coordinate 202,084 of NZ_OY288120.1, forward strand.
CCGGGTCGAAGTAGTCGTAATGCGGTCTGTACTCGGCACCGGGCTGGTAGTGCAGCACCTGGATGCCTTCGCCATGGGACACCGGCCAACGGCACAGGCGGGCAATGCGCGCTTCCAGGGCGGTCACCTCGGGTGTCTGGCCGCGCTGGAAGAACATGCCGCTGCTGGTGCGGTCGGCGTTGACCTCCTCGCCGCCGGTGCGCGTCTCGACCGTGCGGGAGCGGGCCAACGCAGGCCGCGCCGATTCGATCAGGGCATCGCATTCCCGGCCGGAGAGCAGGTTGCCCAGCACCACCACCTGCGGGTGGGTCATGCTGACCACGATGTCGACCCAACGGTCGCCGGCATCCACCCGCAACGGAGAACCGGTGAGGTCGATCGCAGGCAGGCCGCCCGTGCCGGCTGTGGCGACAGCGGGCGGCTCGACCGGCAGCGTGGCCAGCACGGTCGACAAGGCTTCACGGGCCACACCCTCGTCCCAGCCGGAGGCCAGCATGGCGGCCACCACCTCCGCTTCGCCGAAGCCGGCGCGCAGCTGGGCCACCAGCCATTCGCGCAGCTCGGGAGTGACCGGTTGCGTCAGCACGCGGGCCGCCCTCAGACCTTGGCCTCACGGCGGAAGACCAGCCGATCGGGTTCGGAGGCGGCCGGCACGAAGCGGTACCCCTCCAGATCGAAACCCTGCAGCTGCTCGGGCTGGCTGGCGCGGTGGGTCACGGCCCAGCGCACCATGAGGCCGCGCGCACGCTTGGCCATGAAGCTGATCACCTTGTAACCGTCACCCTTGCGCTCCTCGAACGCGCAGGTCACCACCCGCGGGACCAGGGCCTTGCGGTCCACCGCCTTGAAGTACTCCTCGCTGGCGAGGTTGATGACCACCGGGGTGCGGTCGGCAGCGGCGCGTTCGTTCAGGTAACGGGCAATGCGGTCGCCCCAGAACTGGTAGAGGTTGTTGCCGCGGTCGGTCTTGAGGCGGGTGCCCATTTCCAGCCGGTAGGGCTGCATCCAGTCCAGCGGGCGCAGCACGCCGTACAGGCCGCTGAGGATGCACAGGTGGTCCTGCAGCCACTGCAGGTCGGCCTCCGGCAGCTGGCGGGCATCGAGCCCGCCGTATACGTCGCCGTCGAAGGCCAGCACCGCCTGACGCGAGTTGCTGGCGGTGAAGCGGGTCTGCCAAGCCTGGTAGCGTGCCACATTCAGGCCGGCGAGCGGGTCTGAGAGGTCCATCAGGCTCGCGATCTCCTGGGGCGACTTCTCGCGCAGCACCCCGATCAGCGCCTTCGCTTCATCGACGAACAGGGGCTGGGTGTGGGTGTCGACGCCGAGAGGGGTTTCGTAGTCGAGGGCCTTGGCCGGCGAAATCAGGAACAGCATGAGAAGGTGGGGGGTATGCGGGTGTTCCCGGATTATCGCGAAGGCTGGTCAACCGCATCCCGAGCAGTCCATTCGGAATTTCGATTTGGTGAATGCATTACGCAATGGTAAATTCCTGCATCCGTTGTCAGGAGACATCCATGAGCCCCGCCAGCCTGCCGCCACCGGCCCCCATCCAGCAACTGCACCACTACGCCTACCGGGCGCGTGATGCCGAGGAAACGCGCCGCTTCTACGAGGACATCCTGGGCCTGCCGCTGTACCACATCATCCAGAGTGACTTCGTGCCCAGCACTGGCGAATACTGCCCCTACACCCACTTCTTCTTCCGCCTGCAGGACGGCTCCTTCATCGCCTTCTTCGACCTGGGCGACGACCAGGCCGCCGAACCCAGCCCCAACACGCCCAAGTGGGTCAACCACATCAGTTTCCGGGTGAACACGGTGGCCGAGCTCGAAGCCACCAAGACCCGGCTGCAGGCCCATGGCGTGGAGGTGCTGGGCGTGACCGACCACCACATCTTCCAGAGCATCTACTTCTTCGACCCCAACGGCATCCGCCTGGAACTCACCGCCCAGCTGGCCGACGAGTTCCAGATGCTCGCCGAGAGCAGGACGGCGCACGCCCGGCTGGCCGAATGGAACGCCCGCAAGGAGCAATGGCGCCGCGAGCGGGCAGCGGGCCAGACCGATGCGCCGCTCAAGCCCCAGCAGAACGACCGCCCCGAGGTGGCCGCCCGCGTTCAAGCCTGAGGACGCCGCCATGAGCTACCGCGATCCTGCCCACACCAACGGCAACGAATTCACCCAGGGCAGCGGCTACGCGCTGCCCGAATACCCCTTCGTGCTGCCGCCCGAGTTGCAGGGCGGGGCCAGCGGGCACCGCTACCCGGTGGTCATCGTGGGTGCCGGCATCACCGGGCTCACGCTGGCCTGCTCGCTGGCGCGCCTGGGCGTGGCTGCCGTGGTGCTGGACGAGGACAACACGGTGGGCGTCAAGGGCGCGTCGTCGCGCGGCATCTGCTACACGCAGAAGTCGCTGGAGATCTTCGACCGCCTGGGCATCTACGGGCGCATTGCGGCCAAGGGCGTGCAGTGGAGCGTGGGCCGCACCTTTGCCGGCGAACACGAGGTCTACAACTTCGACCTGCGCCAGCAGGGCGGCTTCGGTCTGAGCACGCAGCCGCCGTTCATCAACATCCAGCAGTTCTACATCGAGGCCTTTCTGGTCGAACGCATCGAGGAGCTGGGTCATGTCGACCTGCGCTGGCGCAGCCGGCTCACCGGCTTCGAGCAACAGCCCGACCATGCGGTGCTCACGGTGGAAACGCCGGCGGGCCGCTACACGCTGCAAGCGAGCCATGTGGTCGATGCCACCGGCTCGAACAGCCCGCTGCGCCGCTGGCTGGACGTGCCCTTCACCGGCAGGCGCGGCGACGACCGCTGGTGCATTGCCGATGTGCGCTTCACCACCCGCCCGCCGCAGGAGCGCCACACCTGGATCGAGGCCCCCTTCAACGACAACCGTGCGGTGTGGCAACACCTGATGGCAGACGACGTCTGGCGCATCGATTACCAGATGGCGCCCGACAGCGACCCGGCCTATGTCAGCCGCGAAGACGTGGTGCGCGAGCGGCTGGCCCGCCAGTTCGGCCCGGACGCGCAGGTCGAGGTGGTCTGGGTCGGGCCCTATGCGTACCGCAACGAGTGCGTGCACGCCATGCGCCATGGGCGGGTGTTCTTCATGGGCGACTCGGCCAAGATCGTCAGCCCCTTCGGCGCGCGCGGCGGCAACACCGGCGTGGCCGATGCCGACAACCTGGCCTGGAAGCTGGCGCTGGTGCTGGCGGGCCGCGCGAGCCCCGCCCTGCTGGAGAGCTTCAACGACGAGCGTCTGGAGGCCGCGCAGGAGAACGTGCGGGTGACCAGCCGCACCGCTCGCTTCCTGCGGCCGGCCGACGGCATGGAACGCCTGTTCCGCACCGCGGCCATCGGGCTGGCCCGCGACCATGCTTTTGCGCGCCCCCTCATCAACACCGGCCGCATGGCGGTGGCCAACCCGTACAGCCGATCGCGCTGCGTGCGTTGCCAGCCTGGCAGCGCAGCCGGCCGCTCGACCCAGAACGTGGCACTGCAGTGGGCCGACGGAAAGACCGGCCAGCTGCACGACCTGCTCGGCTGGGCCGGCAGCGACCTGCTGCTGCTGGCTTTCGGTCCGCAGCCCGGTGCCGTGCTGAAACGCCTGCGCCAGCTGGGCGCCAGCGCACCGCTCAAAGCCGTGCAGGTGGTGGCCCCGCGCGAAGCCGCCGGCGCGGTGGAACATGTGCGCGACCCCCAGGGTCACCTGCGCGCCACCTGCACGCTCGATGGCGCCGACAGCCCCGGCTGGGCGCTGATCCGTCCCGACGGTTACCTCGCCGCCACCGGCAGCCGCATCGACGGCTCGCTGGTGCAGGCCGTGGAACAGGCACTGGGCCTGCACGAACCCTTGCACGCCACCCTGAACGAGGCATCCGCATGACCCGCCCTGCCCTGGCCCAGCTCCCGTCCGCCCCGCAGTGGGAAGACGCCGACACCTTCTACGAACAGCTGATGGACGCCCACGCGGGCCTCGGCGCCGACGAGTCCGCCCTGCTCAATGCCCGCCTGATCCTGGTGCTGGCCCACCAGATCGGCCGGCGCGACGTGCTGGAAGCCTGCATCGCCACCGCGCGGCTTCCGGCCTGAGCCCGGGCACCCCGGGGAGCACCGGGGGGCGCCGTAAAATCGGCGCATCCCTGAACACCACCGACGGCATCCTGCGGGATGCCGTCGCCACTCTGGCGCCCCCATGACCGACACCGTGAACCAGCCCGCCCTGGCCTCCCTGGCGAAATCCTTCGAGCCCGCCCCGCTGGAAGCCCGCTGGGGCCCCGAATGGGAGCAGCGCGGCTATGGCCGTGCCGGCTTCCGCGGCACCGGCCAGGCTCAGCCCGGCCAGCCGGGCTTCGCCATCCAGCTGCCGCCACCCAATGTCACCGGCACGCTGCACATGGGTCATGCGTTCAACCAGACCATCATGGACAGCCTCACGCGCTACCACCGCATGCTGGGCGACAACACGGTGTGGGTGCCGGGTACCGACCACGCCGGCATCGCCACCCAGATCGTGGTGGAGCGGCAGCTGCAGGAACAGGGCATCACCCGCCACGACCTCGGCCGCGAGGCCTTCACCGCCAAGGTGTGGGAGTGGAAGGAGAAGAGCGGCAACACCATCACCACGCAGATGCGCCGCATGGGCGACAGCGTGGACTGGAGCCGCGAGTACTTCACCATGGACGAAAAGCTCTCGTCCGTGGTGACCGACACCTTCGTGCGGCTGTACCAGCAGGGCCTCATCTACCGCGGCAAGCGGCTGGTCAACTGGGACCCGGTGCTGAAGTCGGCGGTGAGCGATCTGGAGGTGGAGTCGGTGGAATCCGACGGCAAGATGCACTACATCTGCTACCCGTTCGCGGACGGCCCGCAGATGATCGACGGGCAGCTCCAGCGCGGCATGGTGATCGCCACCACCCGCCCCGAAACCATGATGGCCGACGGCGCACTGGCCGTGCACCCGGAAGACGAGCGCTACCGCCATCTCGTGGGCAAGCTGGTCGACCTGCCCCTGTGCGACCGCCGCATTCCCATCATTGCCGACGACTTCGTCGACCGTGAGTTCGGCTCGGGCTGCGTGAAGATCACGGGCGCGCACGACTTCAACGACTACGCCTGTGCGCTGCGCCACGACCTGCCGCTGATCACCATCTTCACGCTGGACGCGAAGGTGAACGACAACGGCCCGGCGGCCTACCAGGGCCTGGACCGCTTCGATGCCCGCAAGGCGGTCATCGCCGATCTGGAAGCACAAGGCTTGCTGCTGGAGATCAAGCCGCACAAGCTGATGCTGCCCATCTGCGCCCGCACCGGCCAGGTGGTCGAGCCCATGCTCACCGATCAGTGGTTCGTGGCCATGACCGAGGTCAGCGAACAGGACCCCACCGGCAAGAGCATCGCGCAGAAGGCCATCGACGCGGTCCAGTCCGGCGAGGTGAAGTTCGTGCCCGAGAACTGGGTCAACACCTACAACCAGTGGATGAACAACATCCAGGACTGGTGCATCAGCCGCCAGCTCTGGTGGGGCCACCAGATCCCCGCCTGGTACGACGAGAGCGGCAACGTCATCGTTGCCCGCAACGAGGCCGAAGCCCGGGCCCAGGCCCCCGGCCGGACCCTCACGCGTGACCCCGACGTGCTCGACACCTGGTACTCCAGCGCCCTGGTCCCCTTCAGCACCATGGGCTGGCCCGAAGCGACCGGGCAGACCGGCAGCGGAAAGGGCGATTTGGTGAGCGCAGCGAACATGAGCCCGTCCGCTGCCGGTCTGTCCGGTCGCGAAGCTCCAGCCAGCACCACCGACTACGACCTGTACCTGCCCAGCACCGTGCTGGTCACCGGCTACGACATCATCTTCTTCTGGGTCGCCCGGATGATCATGATGACGACCCACTTCACCGGCCGCGTGCCCTTCCGCCACGTCTACATCCACGGCCTGGTGCGCGACGCCCAGGGCCGCAAGATGAGCAAGAGCGAAGGCAACGTGCTCGACCCGGTCGACCTCATCGACGGCATCGCACTGTCCCCGCTGCTGGACAAGCGCACCACCGGCCTGCGCAAGCCCGAGACCGCTCCCCGCGTGCGCAAGGACACCGAGAAGGAGTTCCCCGAGGGCATCCCGGCCTACGGTGCCGATGCGCTGCGCTTCACCTTCGCCGCACTCGCCTCGCTGGGCCGCAGCATCAACTTCGACAGCAAGCGCTGCGAGGGCTACCGCAACTTCTGCAACAAGCTCTGGAACGCCACCCGCTTCGTGCTCATGAACTGCGAGGGCCACGACTGCGGCCTGATGGAGCACACCAAGGCCGACTGCGCCGTGGGCGGCAAGGCCCACGGGTACATGCGCTTCACCCAGGCCGACCGCTGGATCGCCTCGCTGCTGCAGAAGACCGAGGCCGAGGTGGCCAAGGGCTTCGCCGAGTACCGCCTGGACCATGTGGCCAACGCCATCTACGACTTCGTCTGGAACGAGTTCTGCGACTGGTACCTGGAGATTGCCAAGGTGCAGATCCAGACCGGCGACGTCGCCCAGCAGCGCGCCACCCGGCGCACCCTCATCCGCACGCTGGAAGCCATCCTGCGGCTGGCCCACCCGGTCATTCCCTTCATCACCGAAGAGCTGTGGCAGAAGGTGGCACCGGTGGCTGGCGTGCTGCCGGCCGATGCCGACCCGGCCAGCGTGTCGGTCAGCGTGGCCCGCTACCCCGAAGCGCAGCCGTCCAAGATCGACGAAGCCGCCATCGCCCACGTGGTGCGCCTGAAGTCGCTGGTCGATGCCTGCCGCAACCTGCGTGGCGAGATGGGCGTGTCCCCGGCCCAGCGGCTGCCGCTGTACGCGGTGGGCGATGCCGATTTCATGCGCGAGGCCGCCCCGGTGCTGCAGGCCCTGGCCAAGCTCTCCGAGGTGAAGGTGTTCGACGACGAGGCCGCCTGGGCCGCCGCGGCGCAGGCCGCACCGGTGGCGGTGGTCGGCGCCACCCGCCTGTGCCTGTTCATGGAGATCGACGTGGCCGCCGAGAAGCTGCGCCTGGGCAAGGAAGCCACGCGCCTGGAGGGCGAGATCACCAAGGCGCAGGGCAAGCTGGGCAACGAGTCGTTCGTGGCGCGCGCGCCGGCCGCCGTGATCGATCAGGAGCGCCAGCGCCTGGCCGACTTCACGTCCACCCTGGCCAAAGTGCGCGAGCAGCTCGCTCGCCTGGGTTGACGCCGCAGGCTGCCCTGGGGATCAGGGCAGCTGCATGTCCAGCGCGCCCCACTGCGACGGCGTGAGGTTCTGGGGGTCACTGCCGCCGGGGTAACGTTCCCGGTCCAGCGGCATGAACTCGCTGCTCACGGTGGGTTCGCGCCGGGCCGCGTCCGGCGCCAGCGTCTCGTGGATCCGGTGCACCAGGTACCAGCTGGCGCGCATCTTGGCCTCGCGCGTGTGCGAGCCCAGCCTGGGCGTGAGGTGCAGGTGGGGAATGTCGTGCAGCACGCTGCCCGGTCCGGCGAAATGCGGTGCAGCACCGTCCAGCAACATGGCATCGATGCGCCCGTCGGTGAGCGCCAGTGCCAGCGCCTCAGGATCGAACAGGGAGCTGCGGCTGATGCCCACCCACAGCTGGCCGGGCTTGCAGTGGTTGAGCAGCCGCTCGTTGATCCAGCCATTGAAACGCGGCGCATGGATCATCTGCAGGGTGATGGCGTCGGACCGCTCCAGCAGGTCCTGGAGCGGGACAGCCTGCACGCCGAGGCGGTCCCAGACGTCGGCGGCATGGTGCACCGCAGGGTCGTAGCCGATGAGCTGCACCCCGAGGCACCGCAACATGGGCGCCAGCGCATGGGCCACCGGCGACAGGCCGAGCAGCCCGATGGTGCTGCCCCCGATCTCGCGGCCCAGACGCACCTCCGACAGCCTGCGGCCCAGCAGGGCGCTGACCATGCCCCTGCGGTAGAGCATCAGAAGCCCGTAGAGGATGTATTCGGCGTTCGACCGCACCGTGGCACTGCGCGCCTGCAGCACGCGGATGTTGCGGCGCGCGCAGTCGTCCAGGTCGATGTTGCCGCTGGACATCTGCAGCCGCCCCACCACCTCCAGGCGGGGCGCTGCATCGAGCATGTGCCGGGTGACCACCACATGGGCGGGCAGCACCACGGCCCGGGCATCGGCCATGGCCTTGATGAGTCCAGCCGGGTCGTCGGCCAGCTCGGGAACGTAGGTCACTGCGTGGCGCTGACGCAGCCAGTCCAGTGCCTCGGGCACCAGGGGATCGACCAGCAGGACTTCCATGGCGCCGACGGAAAAGCCGCGATCAGCGGCGTTTCAGGACGCTGATGTGTTCGCCGTTCACGGTTTCCTGCAGCACCAGCAGATTGCCGGTCTGCTTGGCGAAGGCCTGGAAGTCCCGCACCGAGCCGGAGTCGGTGGCGACCACCTTCAGGGTCTGGCCGCTGAGCATGTCGGCCAGCGCCTTCTTGGCCTTGAGGATGGGCAGCGGGCAGTTCAGGCCCCGGGCGTCAAGTTCTTTGTCAGCGGTCATGGCCAGGATCGGTTGGGGTTCGTATACAGGTAGGAAGTATGCAAATTTTACGTTGGCTCGCTGCGCGGCGCCTCATCCAGGAAAACCGGATCGATCCCGCGTGACTTCAGCCACGCCGCCAGGGCCAGCCCGGTGCCGGCACGCCAGCAGCGCACCTTCTCCGGCGGGAGCAGCCGGTACTCCGACAGCTCCGGCGACAGACGCACCTCGCCGTGGGCCACGGCGTGGTAGGTGACGATCACCTGGTTCATGCGCTGGAAGTCGTGAACCCCCACCAGTTGCAGCCCGGAGACCTGCAGGGAGGTCTCTTCCGCGATCTCGCGGCGGATACCGTCTTCAGGGCTCTCACCGGCCTCCATGAAGCCGGTGATCAGCCCGAAAAAACGTCCGGGCCAGGCCGCATTGCGCGCCAGCAGCACCTGGCCATCGAGTTCGACGATGGCCGCCAGCACCGGCGTGGGGTTGTTCCAGTGGGTGAATCCGCAGGCCGGGCAGCGAAGCCGCTCCACCAGCCCGCCGTCTTCCTGCCGGGCCGTCAGGGCCAGCGGCCCGGCACACATCGGACAGAACCGGTACCGGGGCGCGCCATCGACCATGGGCGTCAGGCGGGGAACACGCCGGTGGACAGGTAGCGGTCGCCCCGGTCGCAGACGATGAAGACGATGGTGGCGTTCTCTTCCCGGATCGCAATCTGCTGGGCCACCCAGCAGGCACCCGCGGCGGAGATGCCGGCAAAGATGCCCTCTTCCCGCGCCATGCGGCGGGCGGTCTCCTCCGCGTCGGCCTGGGTCACGTACACCAGCTCGTCGACGGTGCTCGGGTCGTAGATCTTGGGCAGGTATTCCTGCGGCCACTTGCGGATGCCGGGAATGCGCGAACCCTCGCTGGGCTGAGCACCAACGATGCGCACGGCCGGATTCTTCTCCTTGAGGAAGCGCGACACACCGGTGATGGTGCCGGTGGTGCCCATGGCGCTCACGAAGTGGGTGATGCGCCCGCCGGTCTGCTCCCAGATTTCAGGCCCGGTGGTCTCGTAGTGCACCCGGGGATTGTCGGCATTGGCGAACTGGTCGAGCACGCGGCCCTTGCCCTCGGCCTGCATGCGGTCGGCCAGATCGCGGGCCGACTCCATGCCCCCGCTCTTGGGCGTGAGGATGAGTTCGGCACCGAACGCCTTCATGGTCTGGGCGCGCTCGATGGAAAGGTCCTCCGGCATGATGAGCACCATGCGGTAGCCCTTGATCGCAGCCGCCATCGCCAGCGCGATGCCGGTGTTGCCCGAGGTGGCCTCGATCAGCGTGTCGCCGGGCCGGATCTCGCCGCGCTCCTCGGCGCGCCGGATCATGGACACCGCAGGCCTGTCCTTGACGGATCCAGCCGGGTTGTTGCCCTCGAGCTTGCCGAGGATGACGTTGCCGCGGGCAGCGTTTTCCCGGACTCCCATGCGCTGCAGCGCGACCAGCGGGGTGCGTCCGATGGCGTCTTCAATGGTGGGGTATTGCATGGTGGCACTGTGCCATAATTTCGGGTTGCCCCTTCAGCCGGAGTGGCGAAATTGGTAGACGCAGCAGACTCAAAATCTGCCGGTGGCAACACCGTACCGGTTCGATTCCGGTCTCCGGCACCAGCATGGGGCGGTGCTGCAGCAGCAGCATGGCGCACCCTGGACATGGCTCCAGGCATCGCGCAACGAATCCCCTCGGTTCTTCACTAAGCGATGAGTTTCCAATCACGGCCGTGACCGATCGGAACACGGCAGCATTGTCATCATCCCGCCTGTGAAAACATTAGCCCAACGTGTCAAATATGCCCGGGAGCAACGCGGCTGGACCCAAAGCCATCTGGCCGTGGCGGCAGGACTCAGCCAGGGGACCATCGGCAACATCGAGTCGGGTGCACGTCAGGCCCGCGGCAGCCTCCCGCAGATTGCCGAGGCGCTGGGCGTGGAGCACAAGTGGCTGTCCCAAGGGGTCGGCAATCCATGGAAGACGCGCGAGCTTCCGGTGGCCTACCTGGTCGGAACACCGGGCTCGAACGTACAGGCCATCAGCCGGGTGCGGCTGAGACTGCACGGAGGCTCTCCGCAGGTCTCGGTCGACACCGACGAGACCGACACCTCCCCCATCGCCCTGTCCAAGGTCTGGCTGGAACTGCGCCAGCTCGATGCACGGCGTCTGATGGCCGTGCAGATGCACACGTCGGGCATGGAGCCCAGCCTTCACGAGGGCGACACCCTCATCATCAGTTCATCACACGTCGAGCCCCAGGACGGTTGCGTCTATGCCGTCAATTACGAGGGTGAGCTGGTCTACCGCCGCCTGGTCCGTGATGGCGGCCTGTGGTGGATGTACGCCGACCACCCCGACCAGGCGCGCTTTCCGCGCAAGACCTTCGACGATCGAGCCACCCTGATCGGTCGTGTGGTGCACAAGCTCAGCGATCACATCTGAGGTCGCCAGACCCCAGCCCTTCCCGCACCGTCGGATAGCGCAGTCGCAGACCCAGTTCGGCACGCATGCGGTCATTGCGGAGCCGGCGCGACTCGCTCATGAAGCTCAGCAGCATCAGTGGCAACTGTTCGCGCGCTGCGTCCCGGGCCACCCGCGGAGGACGGCTCAAACCGTACAGGTCGGCAGCCAGATCAAAGTAATCGCCCATCATCAGGTCGGAGTCATCGACCACATTGATGTTGCGCTGCGGCCGCCCACGCCAGAGGGCCAGCAGGCAGGCCATTGCCAGGTCGTCCGCGTGGATGTGGTTGGTGAAGACATCGTCCTCGCGGCGCAGCACCGGCGTTCCGCGCAGCAGGCGCTCGCGCGGTGTGCCGCCTTCGCGGTCGGGGGCGTAGATGCCCGGTATGCGCAGCACCGTGGTGCGGGCGCCGGTCATGCGCCCATAGCCGTGCACCGAGGCTTCGGCGTCGACCCGGCGCCATGCACGCGGGGTGAGGGGCGAACAGGGGGTGTCTTCGGAAGTCCAGCGTCCCTGCCGGTCGCCATACACGCCGGTGGTGGAACCGTATACCAGCGCCTGGGGCGCACTGCGCTGCATGAGAGCCCGCACCAGTTCGCGGCTGCGCGGGTCACGGCGCCAGTCGCCAGCATCCCCGGGTGGCGGTGCCAGATGAAGCACACGGGTTGCCAGACCAGCCAGCCGCCCCAGGCTGCGACGATCGTCCAGATTGCCCACCAGCGGGGTCACGCCCAGACGCCGGAGCTCATCCACACGTTGCGGGCTGGAGGTGAGCGCCATCAGCCGGACCGGCCGGCCCTGGAGTTCGCGGGCCACCCGCTGGCCCACATCGCCACAGCCGACGATCAGGATGCGCTGGCGCCGGAAACGGGCCGGCAATGCGCCGTACAGACTCATGCGAATTCCGGATTTGCGACAATGCGCGGTTGTTTTTCGAAGGACCGTCAGTATGACATTCACCGTCACCGTGCAGCCCAGCGGGCGTCAGTTCAACGCCATGGAGCAGGAGACCCTGCTGGCCGCCGGCATCCGCCAGGGCATCGGCCTGCCCTATGGCTGCAAGGATGGCGCCTGCGGCTCCTGCAAGTGCCGGCTGCTGGAGGGCAGCGTCGTGCACGGTACGCACCAGAGCAAGGCCCTGTCGGCCGACGAGGAGGCCGCCGGCTTCATCCTGACCTGCTGCGGCGTGCCGCAGGGCGATGTGGTGATCGAGTCGCGCCAGGTGACCGAGGTGGGCGCCTTCCCGATCAAGAAGATGCCGGCCCGGGTGAGCAGCCTGGAACGCGCCTCGCACGACGTGATCGTGCTCAAGCTGCAGCTGCCCGCCAGCGACACCTTCCAGTACCGCGCCGGTCAGTACGTCGAGTTCATCCTGCGCGACGGTGACCGCCGCAGCTATTCCATGGCCAACGCGCCGCACACCCAGGCCGAGGCGCCAGTGCTGGAGCTGCACCTGCGCCACATGCCGGGCGGCAAATTCACCGACCATGTGTTCAGCAACATGAAGGAGAAGGAGATCCTGCGCATCGAGGGACCCTTCGGCAGCTTCTTCCTGCGCGAGGACAGCCAGCGGCCCATGGTGCTGCTGGCTTCGGGCACCGGTTTCGCGCCCATCAAGGCCATCATCGAACACATGCGCTTCAAAGGCATCCAGCGCCCCGCCACGCTGTACTGGGGCGGGCGTCGGCCGGCCGATCTGTACCAGCAGGCCTGGATCGAGGAGCAGCTGGCGGCCTTGCCGAACCTGCGCTATGTGCCCGTGGTGTCGGACGCGCTGCCGGAAGACGGCTGGACCGGGCGCACCGGGTACGTGCACCGCGCGGTGCTGGAAGACCAGGCCGACCTGTCCGGATTCGAGGTCTATGCCTGCGGCGCGCCGATCGTGATCGAGTCGGCCCGGCGCGACTATGTCGCCGCCGGCCTGCCCGAGGAATTGTTCTACGCCGACTCCTTCACCAGCGCTGCCGACAAGGCAGCCTGATCAGGCGGCAGCGAGCAGCTGCTTCACGTCGGCGATCAGGCCCTGGACACCGCTGCCATAGCGGTGGTACAGGCGGATCTGACCCTGCGGGTCGTACACGTAGGTGCCGGCGGAGTGGTCCATGGTGTAGCTGGTGGGGGTCTTGCCTTCGACCTTCTTGTAGTAGATCTTGAAGCTCTTGGCCACGTCGGGCAGCTGCTCCAGAGGCACGTTGAGGGCCAGGAAGGTCGGGTCGAAGCTGGCCATGTATTCCTTCATGATGGCCGGCGTGTCGCGTTCCGGGTCCACGCTGATGAAGATGCCCTGAACGCGGTCGCCATCGGTTCCCAGGGCCTGCCGGACCTGGGCGATTTCGGTCAGCGTGGTCGGGCAGACGTCCGGGCACTGGGTGAAACCGAAGAACACCAGCACCACCTTGCCCTTGAAGTCGGCCAGGGTGCGCGGCTGCCCGTTCTGGTCGATCAGGCTGAATCCCGTGGCGTAGTCGGCACCGGTGATGTCGATGCCTGCAAAGGCGGGCGCGGCAGGCTTCTGCTCCGAACAGGCGGCGAGCAGTCCTGAGGCCAGAGCAGCAGCCAGCAGGGTACGGCGGCGGCTGCCGGCAGGGCGGGAGTGTTCGTTCATGACAGTCCTCTGGGCAGGTAGTGGTCGATCAGCAGGGCGGCAAACAGCAGCGACAGGTGGATCAACGAGAAGCGGAAGGTCTTGCGGGCCAGGGCGTCGGAGTAGTTGCGCCAGAGTTTCCAGGCGTAGGCACAGAACCCTGCGTTGAGCAGCACCGATGCCGCCAGATAGAACCAGCCACTCATGCGCATCATGAAGGGCATGAGGCAGGCCGCGAACAGCACGAAGGTGTAGAGCAGGATCTGCAGCCGCGTGAAGTCGGAACCGTGGGTGACCGGCAGCATGGGCAGGCCCGAGCGCCTGTAGTCCTCCACCCGGTACAGGGCCAGTGCCCAGAAGTGCGGCGGTGTCCAGAGGAAGATGATCAGGAACAGGATCAGCGATTCCGGCGCGACCACGCCTGTCATGGCAGTCCAGCCCAGCACCGGGGGCATGGCCCCGGAAGCCCCGCCGATCACGATGTTCTGCGGCGTCATGGGCTTGAGCACCACGGTGTAGATGACCGCATAGCCCACGAAGGTGGCGAAGGTCAGCCACATGGTGAGCGGATTCACCGCCCAGTACAGCAGCGCCGAGCCCGCGCCGCACAGCGCGGCAGAGAAGCTGAGCGTCTGGACATTGGTGAGCTCTCCCTTGGCGGTGGGACGCCAGGCGGTGCGCTTCATGCGGGCGTCGATGTGCTGCTCGACCACGCAGTTGAAGGCGGCTGCAGCACCGGCAACCAGCCAGATGCCCAGACAGGCCCACGCTGCCAGCTGCACCTGGGTCCAGGTGGGAACGCCCGGCACGGCCAGCACCATGCCGATGAGGGCACAGAACACGATGAGCTGCACCACACGTGGCTTGGTCAGGGCGTAGAACTGACGCCAGGTCGGCGGCAGTGCCACGGCAGCGGAAGAAGTGGAGGCGGAACTCATCGGACAGATCGGGACAGGTGCATGGGTGCAGCAACCGCCGCAGGCAGGGAACGGGTGCGGGCCAGGGCGCCGGTGAACACCACCACCAGCGCAGCAGCACCGCCAGTGTGGCTGACGGCAGCCAGCAGCGGCCAGTCCAGCACCACGTTGGTCAGGCCGGTGATGAATTGCAGGGCACACAGCGCCACCACGCCACGGGCGAAACCCTGCAGGCCGGGCACGCGCCACAGCCGCCAGGCCACGGCCAGCAGGCCGGCAAACACCACCCAGGCACTCAGCCGGTGGACATAGTGGATGGCGGTCAGCGCAGCGAAGGTGATGATGTCGCCGTCGCGGTCGGTGCCCAGTTCGCGCCACAGGGTGAAACCCTCGCGGAAGTCCATGGTGGGCCACCAGCTGCCCTGGCAGGTCGGGAATTCGTTGCAGGCCAGCACCGCATAGTTGGTGCTGACCCAGCCGCCCAGGGCGATCTGCACCCAAAGCAGGGCAAACGCCGCGATCATGCCCAGCCGCAGGCGCGGGGTCAGTTCGACCGGGCCCGGCGACGCGGGATCGGCCAGCGCATAGGCCACCGACTGCGCCCGCAGCAGGGCCAGCAGCACCAGCCCGCCCAGCAGATGCAGCGTGACGATGGCGGGGAACAGCTTCATGGTCACGGTGAGCGCACCGAACGCACCCTGCAGACAGACCCAGAACAGGGTGAAGGCCGGCCACACCCAGTGCACCGCCAGCCGGCGGCGCTGCATCCAGCTGCCCACGGCCAGCACGATGATCAGCACGCCGACCGCAGTCGCCAGGTAGCGGTGGATCATCTCGATCCAGGCTTTGGAGAAGGTCACCGGCCCGGTGGGCATGGCCTGTTGTGCGGCCGAGATGTCTGCATGGGCACCGATGGGGCTGGCCGCGCCGTAGCAGCCCGGCCAGTCGGGACAGCCCAGGCCGGAGTCGGTCAGGCGGGTGAAGGCGCCGAACAGCACCAGGTCGAAAGTCAGGAAAAGCGTCACCAGGGTGAGGGTGCGCAGGCGCTGGGCCGGTTCGGCATGGCGATTGCGCAGCCAGACCCAGGCCAGCGGGCCGATGGCCAGCACGATGCCCAGCAGCATCAGCCGGGCAATGGGGGCCAGGTCGTACAAAGGCTGGTCCATGTCAGCGCTCCCGTCCCGGCCGGTCCCAGAAGGCCGAAGCCCGCAACAGGCGGTCCAGGTCCCGCTTGGCCTGCTTCGGGTCCAGGTCGGCCGGAAACCGCATCATCCAGTTGCCGATCGGGTCGACCACGTAGAGGTGGTCCTCGATGCGCTTGCCCGGGGCAGGCTCCAGCCAGCGGGCGAGCTCGTCTGCCGGGACCTGGAGCACGGTGGCGGCAGCGGTGGCCTGCTGCAGCGCCGGATCGAGCGGTGCATCGCCGGTACGCAGCCACACCCAGTCGAGGCGATCTTTCTCGCGTCCCAGGGTCTCGCGCAGCTGACGCTGCAGGAGCAGGTGGTTCTGGCAGGCATCGTTGCAGGTGGTGTCGGCCACGCTGACCAGCAGCCACTGGTCCTTGAGGTTGCTCAGGGGCACCGGCTGGCCCTGCGTGTCGATGCCTTGCCATGCCGGCAGTTCGCGTTGCGGCTGGATCAGCTCGCCGTAGTTGCGCCTGCCTTCCGGCCGGATCACGTAGTAGGTGAGGTACGAAGCGATCACCGGCGAGGCGCACACCAGCAGCAGCGCGATCATCTTCCAGCGGCCGCGTCGGGTGGCGGCGGCTGAGGTCGCGCCGGCCTGATCGGGCGTCGGCAGGCTGTGCACGGTCATGGTCAGGGGTTCATCGGGCGTCTGGGCCATGGGGAATGCGCTTTCGGCGGGGAAGAAGGATCTGGAACCAGAGGTAAAGCAGGATGAGCAGCGAGCTGAGGGCAAACCACTGGAAGGCGTATCCGTGGTGGCGCGACACATCGACCGCCGGAGCAGGCCATTGCCGCAACAGCCCGTCGTCCGCATCGCCCGTCTGCTGGACCGAGAGCGGCAGCAGGTTCAACCCGGTCTCCAGAGCCAGCTCGGGAAGGTCGATATTTTGCCGGATCACACCGGGCGCCGCCTCACCCAGCTGATATAGCTGGGCCGGCGGCGGGGCCAGCCGCCCTTCGATCCGTATGGTGCCTTCGGGCGTGGGAACGTCCGGCACGCGGGAGCGGTCCTGGAAGTCCCGCGGAGCCCAGCCACGCTGCACCAGCACGACCCGCTCGGTGCCTTCGATGCGCAGCGGCATCACATGAAAGAACCCGACGCGGCCCGCCATCTGCCGGTTGTCGAGAAACACCTGGGCTTGCGGTACCCACCGGCCGGTGAGCACCACACCCCTGTGGTGAACGCCGGCCACAGCTGCTGCGTCCGGCGTGGAGGTGGAAGCCAGCAGCGCTGCGTTGTCCAGGGGCGGCAGCGCCGAGCGCTCACCCATCTGCGCTTGCAGCGCGAGCTTCTGGTCAGCACGGTTCAATTGCCAGCGACCCAGCGAGGCCGTGACGGCCACCGCCACAACCGCTGCGACGGTGACGATCCAGAACCGGACTCTTGATCGACGCGCCTCAGGCATCTCCCACTCCCGCCGTCGGCCGGGGCATGACGCCGATAATCGAGGCCATGAAATATCTGGTCATTGCGGCCTTCGTGGCCATCATCGGTTCCCTGGGAGCGGCGCTCTTCTTCATGATGCGGGGCGGCCAGGCCGCCGGTGACGAACAGGACGGCCAGGCACCGCCGCCATCGACCAACCACATGGCGCGTGCGCTGGCGTTCCGGGTAGGTTTCTCGATTCTGCTGTTCATCGTGGTGCTGGTGAGCTGGCGGATGGGATGGATTCAGCCCACCGGGGTTCCCATGGGACGTTGACCGGCCCGGCGGCGCGGGCCCCGGACGACAAAAAAGCGCCTCGCGGCGCTTTTTTTCATGGGGGACAGGGTGCGCCGGGGCTGCGCGCCTGAGGCGCGCAACACCATCACATCCAGTACACCACCACGTACAGGCCCAGCCAGACCACGTCGACGAAGTGCCAGTACCAGGCAGCGCCTTCAAAGCCGAAATGCCGCTCCTTGGTGAAGTGGCCCTTCTGCAGGCGCAGGGTGATGAACAGCAGCATCAGCATGCCGACGAACACGTGGAAGCCGTGGAAGCCGGTCAGCATGAAGAAGGTCGAGCCGAAGATGCCCGAGCTCAGCTTGAGGTTCAGATCGGTGTAGGCGTGGTAGTACTCGTAGCCCTGCACGAACAGGAAGATCACGCCCAGGATCACGGTCATCCACATGAAGGCGATGGTCTTGCCGCGGTTGCCCACCTGAAGGGCATGGTGGGCGATCGTCAGGGTCACGCCGGACGTCAGCAGCAGCGCGGTGTTGATGGTGGGCAGCCAGAACGGGCCCATGGTCTGGAACGGCTCGACGATGCCGGCCGGCGAAGCGGTGGCACCGGCCTGCACGCTGGGCCACACGGCGGAGAAGTCCGGCCAGATCAGCGCGTTCTCGATGCCGCCCAGTGCCGGCACCGAGTGGCTGCGCGCCCACCACAGGGCCGTGAAGAAGGCGCCGAAGAACATCACCTCCGAGAAGATGAACCAGCTCATGCTCCAGCGGTAGGACAGATCGATCTTGCGGCCGTACAGACCGGCTTCGCTCTCGTGAACCGAGTCGCGGAACCACTGGAACAGCACGATCAGCCAGAAGGCCATGCCGAAGGCCAGCGAGTAGGCGCCCCACTGGGCACCGTTGACCCACTGACCGGCACCCAGGATCACGAAAAAGAGGCCGATGGACGACATCACCGGATGCCGCGAGGGCCCGGGGACAAAGTAATACGGCGTCGAACCGTGGGTTGCTGCTGACATGCTCACTCCTGTAAGTCTTGCGAATCGGTTGTTATGGGTATGCAGTGCTGCGACGTTCCTGGCGGATCAACCGGCAATCCAGTTCACCAGCAGGATCAGGCCCAGCACGAAGAGAAACGCCATGATCACACCCACTGCCATGAGATGCAGCGGGTTGAGGCGGGCGACATCTTCCTGGAAATCGGCACGCCGGCGCACACCCAGAAAGCCCCACAGCACGGCCTTGACCGTGCCGACGAGGCTGCCGGGGCGATGCCGGGCGGGTGTGGTCACACAGCCCCCTTGTCGGCTGCGGCTGCGGCGGGCAGCGCCACCGGCATCACCGGTGCGGGCACCTGCAACGCATTGCCCACAGGCGCGGCCGGCACCTTGCCGCCCACCTCGAAGAAGGTGTACGACAGCGTGATGGTGGTCACGTCCTTGGGCAGTCGCGGGTCGATGACGAAAGCCACCGGCCATTCCTTCTTCTCGCCGGGCGCCAGGGTGTACTGGGTGAAGCAGAAGCACTCCAGCTTGTTGAAATGGTTGCCCGCCTGACGGGGGGCATAGCTCGGGATGGCCTGGGCGGCCATGGTCCGGTTCTGGATGTTCTGGAACTCGTACACCACCGTGGTGAGTTCGCCAGGGTGCACCTGCATCGAACGCACCGCCGGCTTGAAGTCCCAGGGGCCGCGCACGTTGGTGTCGAACTCCACCGTGATGGTGCGGGTGCGGTCCACCTGGGTGTTGGCCGGCAGGCTGGGTGCGGCACCGGGCACGCGCCGTTCGGACACGGCCAGCACGTTGATGCCGAGCGCTTCACAGATGTGCCGGTAGATCGGCACCAGGGCGTAGCCGAAGGCAAACATGCCCAGCGCGATCACGCTGAGCTTGCCCACGATCTTGAGGTTTTCGCGTCGCAGTCCCACGGCAGGGTTCCGGTTGGGGGCTCAGTTTCCGAGCAGCACGAACCTGCCCACGAAGCCCAGGAAGAAGACCGCAGCCACGGAGGCCAGGATCAGGCCCAGGCGGCGGTTTTGATTTTTCTGGTCAGGGGTCATGTTCGTGCAAGGCCAGGGAAGGATCAGCCGATCACCTTGGTGGCGGTGGCATCCAGCTTGGGCGGGTTCTCGAAGGTGTGGAACGGGGCCGGCGAAGGCACTTCCCACTCCAGACCTTCAGCGCCTTCCCAGGGTTTCTGGGGAGCCGGCTGGCCTTTGCCCATCATGGCGGGCAGCACGACGGCAACGAAGAAGTACACCTGGGCGAAGCCGAAGAAGAAGGCGCCGACCGAAGCGATCATGTTGAAGTCGGCGAACTGCATCGGGTAGTCGGCGTAGCGGCGGGGCATGCCGGCCAGACCCAGGAAGTGCATCGGGAAGAAGGTGACGTTGAAGGAGATCATCGACCACCAGAAGTGGATCTTGCCGCGGGTCTCGCTGTACATCATGCCGGTCCACTTGGGCAGCCAGTAGTAGATGCCGGAGAACATGGCGAACAGCGAACCGGCCACCAGCACGTAGTGGAAGTGGGCCACGACGTAGTAGGTGTCCTGCATCTGGATGTCGATCGGGGCCACCGACAGGATCAGGCCGGTGAAGCCGCCCATGGTGAACACGAAGATGAAGCCCACCGCCCACAGCATCGGGGTCTCGAAGGTCATCGAGCCCTTCCACATGGTGGCGATCCAGTTGAAGATCTTCACGCCGGTGGGCACCGCGATCAGCATGGTGCTGTACATGAAGAACAGCTGGCCGGTCACCGGCATGCCGGTGGTGAACATGTGGTGGGCCCACACGACGAACGACAGGATGGCGATCGAACCCGTGGCGTACACCATGGAGGCGTAACCGAAGAGCTTCTTGCGGGCGAAGGCGGGCACCACCTGGCTCACGATGCCGAACGCCGGCAGGATCATGATGTAGACCTCGGGGTGGCCGAAGAACCAGAAGATGTGCTGGTACATCACCGGATCGCCGCCGCCGGCGGGGTTGAAGAAGCTGGTGCCGAAATGGCGGTCGGTCAGCGTCATGGTGATGGCGCCGGCCAGCACGGGCATCACGGCGATCAGCAGGTAGGCGGTGATCAGCCAGGTCCAGCAGAACATCGGCATCTTCATCAGCGTCATGCCGGGGGCACGCATGTTGAGGATGGTCACGATGATGTTGATGGAACCCATGATCGACGAGGCACCCATGATGTGCATCGCGAAGATCGCGGCGTCCATGGACGGGCCCATCTGGAGGGTCAGCGGCGCGTACAGCGTCCAGCCGGCAGCGGGTGCGCCGCCAGGCATGAAGAACGAGCCCGCCAGGATCAGCGATGCCGGGATCATCAGCCAGAAGCTGAAGTTGTTCATCCGGGCAAAGGCCATGTCGGACGCGCCGATCTGCAGCGGGATCATCCAGTTCGCGAAGCCCACGAAGGCCGGCATGATCGCGCCGAACACCATGATCAGGCCGTGCATGGTGGTCAGCTGGTTGAACAGCTGCGGGTTCACCAGCTGCAGGCCGGGCTGGAACAGCTCGGCGCGGATGCCCAGCGCGAGCACGCCGCCGATCATCAGCATGACGAAGGAGAACAGCAGGTACAGGGTACCGATGTCCTTGTGGTTGGTGGCGAACACCCAGCGGCGCCAGCCCGTGGGGGCGTGGTGGTCGTGGTCGTGTCCGTGTGCGTCGTGGTGGTCGAGAACTGCACTCATGGTCGTTTCCTCAGGGGGGTCTCAATCGTGAAAACGGTGCCGGATCACTTCCGGGCAGCCTGCACTTCGGCGGGCTGGATGATCTGTTCGGTCTTGTTGGACCAGCTGTTCTTGGCGTAGGTCATGACAGCGGCCAGCTCGGTGTCGGAGAGCTGCTTCCAGGCCGGCATGGCGCCGTTGTTCTGGCCGTTCAGCAGCACATTGATCAGCTTGCCCTTGTCGGCGTCGGTCACCAGCGCGGAACCGTCCAGCGCCTTGATCGGGCCGGCGCCCTTGCCGGTGGCCTGGTGGCAGGCGACGCAGTTGGCCGCATAGACCGACTCGCCACGCTTGACCAGTTCGGCCAGCGCCCAGACCTTCGACGGATCGTCGGCCTTGGCGGCCATGGCCTTCTTCTGGCCGTCGACCCAGGCGGTGTATTCCTCGGCGGTCACCACTTTCACGTGGATCGGCATGTAGGCGTGTTCCTTGCCGCACAGCTCGGCGCACTGGCCGTAGAAATCGCCGGTCTTCTCGGCGCGGAACCAGGTGTCGCGCACGAAGCCGGGGATGGCGTCCTGCTTGACGCCGAAAGCCGGCACCATCCAGGCGTGGATCACGTCGTTGGCGGTGGTGATGATGCGGACCTTCTTGCCCACGGGCACCACCATCGGGTTGTCGACCTTCAGCAGGTAGTCGTCGGTGGGGGTCAGCTTGCCGCTGTCGGACATGACGCGGTGGCTGTTGTCCAGGGTGGACAGGAAGCCGATGCCCTCGCCCTCGCCCTTGATGTAGTCATAGCCCCATTTCCACTGCATGCCGGTGGCCTTGATGGTCAGGTCGGCGTTGGTGGTGTCCTTCTGGGCCACCAGCACCTTGGTGGCCGGCAGTGCCATGCCGATGACGATCAGCAGCGGGACGATGGTCCAGCCCAGTTCCACCCAGATCGGCTCGGCCAGTTCCTGCGACTTGTGGCCGACCGACTTGCGGTGCTTGAGGATGGAATAGAACATGACGCCGAAGACGATCACGAAGATCACGGCGCAGATGGCCATCATGAACCAGTGCAGCCAGTGCTGCTCCTCGGCGATCTTGGTCACCGGCGGCGCAAAGTTGAGCTGGTTGACGGCGGGGCCGCCGGGCAGGTCGTTGACCTTCTGGGCCAGGGCCGACGTCCAGGCACCCGCACCCAAGGCCAGCAGGGTGGCGGCATCGCGGAGCGAATGCCATCGGGTCCGCAGGGACTGCACGGTTTTCTTCGTCGTACTCACTTTTTGCGCCTCAAATATAAGTAGTGATTTATATCAATACCGATTAGAACAAACTTCGGGCAGACGGCGCTCGCGCGCCACCTGCCGCTCATCCCCCGGTGCCTAGGCACCCCGGAGCGCCAGCCGGATCTCCCGTGCCAACGCCGGCCTGAGGTCCGCCCGCAGGTAGCGGCCCACACGGACCGACCGACCTGCACCACGCACCTCGATCAACTGTCCGGAGCCTGGCAGCGGATCGACCCGCACCCAGCTCCTGGGAAATTCGCAGCGCTCCAGCTTGCCGCCCGACTCCAGTTCCACCACAAGGCAGCCTTCGGTCAGACAGATCCGCTCGCTGTCGGTGGCATGCCGTGCCCAGAACAGGAAGGCCAGCGCAACCGCTGCCAGTTCCAGCGCCGCAAACGGCAGGACCAGTGTGGCCCCCTGGGTCCAGAAGAACCCGGCCACTCCCAGCGAGACCACACACAGCGACGCATACAAGGCACCGAGCTGGACGGGCGTGACAGAACAGTTCTTGCGCAACGACCACTCGATGCCGGCATCGGAGCGGGTTGCAAAACGGAAGACGCTGCTGGCTTGAGACACACCCACCACCGGATCACGTCGAGACGGCCATGGCCACCCCGCGCAGGGGAACATACCCCGGGAATTTCAACCGGCGCGATTGTAGCGGCGTCGATGCCCTCTTCGGCTGACATGACGCCACGGCGAGGTCGGACAATCGTCCTGAAAACAACCGATGACCCGGCGCTCAGCGCCGGGGTGCGCGCAGCATGGCGCGCATGTCGTCCACCGCGACCTGCGTGCTGCTGGACACCGGAATCCGGGGCGGGGCCTTGAAGGCGTGCCCGTAAATCACCTCGAAGGTCAGCAGCAGGCGACCATCCGGCCCCCGGGGCAGCCCGGTTTCGATCGCCTGCTCGAGCTGGCGGCGCCATGTCCGGCCGCGCAGACCGGCCTGTCGCCCGGACGACAGGTTTCGCCCCAGGGAGCGAAGTTCGTCCAGCAGCGCGGCCGGCGAGCTGTACGACAAAGTGATGCGTTCCATGTCCATCACCGGCTCGGCAAAGCCCTGACCGACCAGCATGTCGCCCCAGTCGTGCATGTCGGTGAAACTGTGGGATGGCGCGGCCCAGCCCCTGTCGGCGTACAGCGCCCGCAATTCGCTCAGCGAATCAGGTCCCAGACAGGAGAACATCAGAAACCCGTCGACCTCGACATGGCGGTGCCACTGGCGGATGGTGGCCTGCGGATGGGCCTGCGCATGCAGGGCCATGTTCGCCCACAGCATCTGCACGGTGGTGCCGGGCTCGGCCCGTGCCGGCCCGCCAGGTTCACGGCGGCGCCAGAACCCGGTCCAGCCCACGGATTCGGGGGCTTCGCGGGTGGCCGACAAGGCGGCCTGCGGCTGCGCGGAATGAACGAAACAGGTGGCCTGGGCCAGACGCTGGCGCAATGCACGGTGAACCTCCAGGCCACCCACCACCGGCTCCCAGTTCAGCCAGCTCTGCGGCTGCTGCCTGAACCACTGCAGGCGCTCGGCCATGCGGTTGCCCACCTCCTCGTGCAGCCAGGGCGAGCCCTGGCGTGGCAGACCCCACCACCGCCGGCAAGCCGCGGGGTCCATGCCGGGCACGGCGTCGAGGCCGCTGGCGGGAGAGTCTGGAGAAGCTGCAGACATGAGGGGACCGGCAAGGAAGAAGGGGCTGGAGTCCGGATACCGGGCAGAGGTCCGGACGGGGCGCGCCAGTATATTGGCCCGATGCCATGCCCCGGACAGCAGCCACACTGCACACCCAACTGGCACGGGCTGCCATCGGCCTGTGCCGTGTGCGGTCGGTGGCCGGCAGAACCCTTGTGCGCCGACTGCACCAGCCGCTTTGCCGCGTGTCCTCGCCCTGCCACGCTGGTACCCGGCCCGCTGGCGTCGTGCGTGGCAGCGGTGGTGTACGGCTACCCCTGGAGCGGCCTGCTGGCCCGACTGAAGTTCCACGACGAACCGGGATGGGCCGGTCCGCTGGCGGGGCTGATGGCGAAGGCTGGCCACGAGCATGGCACGCTGGCCGGCTGCGATGCGCTGGTGCCGGTGCCGCTGAGCGAACGCCGCCTCGCAGCGCGGGGCTACAACCAGGCCTGGGAACTGGCCCGCCGGCTGGGGCGGCCGGCCCTGCCCCGCGCCCTGGTGCGATGCCTCGACGGCGCCCCCCAGCACACGCTGGACCGTACCGACCGGTTGCGCCACATGCGCGGGGCCTTCATGGTGCACCCGGCGCAGGTTGCATCGGTGCGGGGCATGCGGCTGCTGCTGATCGACGATGTGGTCACCACCGGCGCCACGCTGCAGGCCGCCGCAGCCGCGTTGCTGACGGCCGGCGCGACCTCGGTGGAAGCGCTGGTGCTGGCAGCCACGCCGGCGCCGGTATGATCCGCCGCCCATGTTCAATGTCGTGCTGGTCCACCCCGAAATTCCCCCCAACACCGGGAACGTGATCCGGCTGTGCGCCAACACCGGCTGCCGGCTGCACCTGATCGAGCCGCTGGGCTTCTCGATGGACGACAAGCAGATGCGCCGTGCCGGTCTGGACTACCACGAGTACGCGGAAGTGCGGCGGCATGCCGACTGGACCGGCTTCCTGAAGGCAGAACAGCCGGAAGCGGACCGCATGTTCGCACTCACCTCGCGGGGCAGCCAGCCCGCCTTCCATGCGGCGTTCGCGGCCGGCGACTGGCTGGTCTTCGGCTGCGAGACAGCCGGTCTGCCGCCCGAGATCCGCGACACCTTCCCGCCGGCCCGACGATTGCGCCTGCCGATGCGGGATGGCCAGCGCAGCCTGAACCTCTCCAACGCGGTGGCGGTGACGGTGTTCGAAGCCTGGCGACAGCTGGGCTTCGACGGCGCTCAGGGATAACGGCGCACCAGCGACTCGGCCACGCACACCGGCTTGTCGACGCCTTCGCGCTCGACGGCCACACCCCAGGTCAGCTGCACGCCGTCGCCCGCCACCGGCTCTGCCGCGAGCAGGGTCATGCGGGCCCGCAGCCGGCTGCCCACCGGCACCGGGCCGGTGAACCGCACCCGGTTCAGGCCGTAATTGACGCCCATGTCCGATTGCTCGATGACCATGGCCGATTCAAAGAACACCGGCAGCAACGACAGGGTCAGGAACCCGTGGGCGATCGGCGCACCAAACGGACCTGCCTTGGCGCGGTCGACATCGACGTGGATCCATTGGTGATCGCCGGTGGCTTCGGCGAACTGGTTGACCTGCTCCTGGGAAATGGTGATCCATTCGCTGGTGGCCACTTCCTGGCCGACGCAGGCAGCCAGCTCGGCCAGGGTCTTGAAATGTCGCATGCGGAATCGATGGGGTTGGGGTCAGCGGTCGAGCCAATGGCAGACAGGCTGCCATTGCTCCAGGTCCTTGGCGACACGGCCGGGCGCCACGTCGAACAACGTGAGCCCGCGTGCAGCCAGGTGGATGTAGTTCTGCGTGTCGCGCAGGTGGGTCAGGACCGGCAGGCCGAGACTGGACACGAAGGTCTGCAGCTGCTCGGCCGCGATGGTGCGCGGATCGACCCGCATGCCCACCAGCCCGACCTGCAGATGATCGGAGTGGCGCGAAGCCAGCAGCTCGTCGATGAAGGCCCGGGTCGCGTAGATGTCGAAGATGCTGGGCTGCAGCGGCACGAGCACCTTGTCGGCCATCTTCAGCACATCCTTGAAGCGCCAGCCGTGCAGCCCGGCCGGGGTGTCGAGCACCACGTGGGTGGTGTCGCGCGGGGGGCGTGCGATCAGGTCGTGCGAGATGTCCCAGGTGCGGATCGGCCGGGCCTGGGGCGGGCGCAGACGCAGCCAGAGCGCGGAAGACTGCTGGCGGTCGATGTCGCCCAGCATCACCGCATGGCCCTGGCTGGCGTAATAGCCCGCCACATGGGTGGACAGCGTGGACTTGCCCACGCCGCCCTTGGGATTGGCAACCACCACGATCGGCATCGCGACTCCTGTTCCGTCCGGATAGGGGACCGGCCTATGGTATCGCCAGCGCTGGCGGGTCGGTCAGGCCAGTGCGTCCCACACCAGCTTGAGGCCGGTCAGCAGCATGCCGGCGTAGACGAAGCGGTAGAACAGCACCGGCTGGATGCGGTGGGCAATGCGCACACCGATCCACACACCCACGGGTGCCAGCGGCAACAGCATCACCGAGGTCGCCATGTTCCGCAGGTCGAGCAGCCCCAGCCAGGCATACGGAATCCACTTGGCCAGGTTGATGAAGAAGAAATAGAACGCCAGGGTGCCGGTGAACACCACCGGCGACAGGCGCAGCGGGATCACATAGGCATTGATCGGTGGACCACCGGCGTGGGCAATGAAGCTGGTGAAGCCGGAAGTGGCCGAGAGCAGCCAGCCGGCCCAGCGCGGCGGCGGCGGGCTGTCCGGCCGCGGCGGGAACAGCAGCCGCTGCGCCAGGAACAGCAACGTGAATCCGCCGACGATGCCGGCCACCACGCGCGCATCCAGCAGCTTGAACAGCGCGGTGCCGATCAGGATGCCGAGGAGGCCCGAAGGCAGCAGGAATGCCAGCAGGCGCCGGTCGAGGTCCTTGCGGAAGGCGGCCATGCCCAGCAGGTCCATGACCAGCAGCACCGGCATCAGGATGGCGGCCGCCTGCGGCACCGTGACCGCCAGGGCCATCATGGGCACGGCCAGCGAACCGAAGCCGGCGCCAAAACCGCTCTTGCTGATGCCCAGCAGCAGCACCGCGGGAATGGCCACGGCGTAGAAGAACGGGTCGGTGATGATGGGCATGGCGGGCAGCGACAATCGGCAGATGCAAAACGTTCCATTGTGGGGTGAAACGCTGCGGCTGCTGGTCGAGCTGGCGGCCACCGCCGCCTTTGCCCTCTCGGGGGTGCTGGCCGCGGCGCGCCACCGCATGGACGCTGTGGGTGTGTGCGTGGTGGGCTTTCTGGCGGCGTTCGGCGGCGGCACGCTGCGCGACCTGCTGCTCGACCAGCGCCCGTTCTTCTGGGTGCAGCACGTCGACCTGCTGTGGGGCGTCCTGGGCCTGTGCGTGGCCTGCATGCTGTTCCTGCGCAACCGGCACTTCGAACTCACCGAGCGCGCCATGCAGTGGCCCGACGCACTGGGCCTGGGCCTGTTCGCCGCCACCGGCGTGCACCAGGCACTGCAGCAGCAGCTGCCGGCGGTGGTGGCGGTCATCATGGGACTCATCACCGGCGTGGCCGGCGGTGTGCTGCGCGACGTGGTGTGCAACCAGATTCCTGCCGCCTTCCACGACCACCGCCCCTATGCCGTGTGTGCCTTCGCGGGCGGCTGGTCCTATGTGGCCCTGTGGACGCTCCAGGCGCCCGGCTGGGTCGCGCTGCTGGGCTGCGTGCTCGTCACTGCCGGTCTGCGCGGCGTGGCCCTGTGGCGCAACTGGCAGCTGCCGGCCTGGCGCATCTGAAACCCCTGCCAACCTGCGGAGACTTCGACATGTTCAACCCGACCCAGGCCGATGTGCGCCGGTTCTTCTGCGGCGTGTACGCCAAGCTCGGCACGCAGCAACCCATGGAAGCCATCGAGGTGCTGGCCGGCCAGTGGATCGCCGAACACCCGGAGTACCACGTCGAGCTGTCGGATGCAGACGCGGCCGTGGCGGCTCTCAGCCAGGCCGACGCCGCGCGTGAAAACCCGTTCCTGCACCTTTCGATGCACCTGTCCATCAGCGAGCAGTGCAGCATCGACCAGCCGCCCGGCATCCGGCAGGCGGTGGAGCTGCTGGCGGCCCGACGCGACGATCTGCATGCCGCCCATCACGAGGTGATGGAATGCCTGGGCAACATGCTGTGGGAGAGCCAGCGGGCCGGCCGACCGCCCGACGGACAGGCCTACATCGACGCGGTCAGGCGCCGGGCCACCACCGACTGACCGGAACGGCCGAGCCATGAAAAAAGCCGCCCGAGGGCGGCTTTTCGAAGCAGCTGTCCGGCTTACTTGAAGCGCGACTGCGGCACGATCTTCAGTTCGCCTTCGACAGACGAGATGTACTTGGCAATCTCGCGCATTTCGGCGGGCGAGTACTGCTTGGCGATGCCGGCCATGATGCCGTTGCTGCGGCCGACCAGGTTGTTGCCTTCCACCGTGTAGGACTTCAGGGCCACGAACAGGTAGTCGGCGTGCTGGCCGCCGATCTTCGGGTAGCTGGGGTCGATCGGCTTGCTGAAGTTGGCGCCGTGGCAGGAGATGCAGGCGCCCTTCTCGATCAGGGCAGCCACCTTGGCGCTGGCGGCCTTGGGGGTCTCGGGGGCGGTGGTGGTGGCGTGCGATGCGTAGAACGCACCGAGGTCGGCCATGTCCTGCTCGGACAGGGAACCGGCGATGCCGCGCATGGAGGGGTGCTTGCGCTCGCCCTTCTGGTAGGCCTTGAGCGAGGACACGATGTACTGGGCCGACTGGCCGGAGATCATCGGGACCTTGTGGATCTCGGGGAAACTGTTCTGGTAGCCGGGGATGCCGTGGCATCCGACGCACATCGCGGCTTTCGCCTGGCCGGCGGCGACATCACCCGAAACGCCCTGGGCGTGGGCGGTTGCGGCAGCCGCGCAAAGCGTCGCAGCGGCGACAAAGGTACGGGCGATCGTGGTCAACAGGTGATTCATTTTGCTAGCACAATGAAATGGTCGCCGATCCGGGCGTTGATAAAGATCAACCGACGATTATAGAGTCGTCCCGGGCAGGTTCTTGCTCCCGCCAACCACCGCTGCAGGTCTTCCATGAAATTCCAAGGTACCCAGAACTACGTTGCCACCCAGGACCTGATGCTGGCCGTCAACGCAGCCATCACGCTCAAGCGCCCCCTGCTGGTCAAGGGCGAGCCCGGCACCGGCAAGACCCTGCTGGCCGAAGAGGTGGCCCAGGCCCTGGACATGCCGCTGCTGCAGTGGCACATCAAGAGCACCACCAAGGCCCAGCAGGGTCTGTACGAGTACGACGCGGTGAGCCGCCTGCGCGACAGCCAGCTCAACACCCCGGACAGCGCGCAGCGCGTGGGCGACATCCGCAACTACATCGTGCAGGGCGTGCTGTGGCAGGCCTTCACCGCCGAACAGCCGGTGGCCCTGCTGATCGACGAGATCGACAAGGCCGACATCGAATTCCCCAACGACCTGCTGCGCGAGCTCGACCGCATGGAGTTCTACTGCTACGAGACCCGCGAGCTCATCAAGGCGAAGCACCGCCCGCTGGTGTTCATCACCTCCAACAACGAGAAGGAGCTGCCCGACGCCTTCCTGCGCCGCTGCTTCTTCCACTACATCAAGTTCCCCGAAGCCGAGACCATGGAGAAGATCGTCGCGGTGCACTTCCCCACCTTGCGCAAGGACCTGCTCAAGCTGGCCATGAAGACCTTCTACGACGTGCGCAACCTGCCCGGCCTGAAGAAGAAGCCCAGCACCAGCGAACTGCTGGACTGGCTCAAGCTGCTGATGGCCGAGGACATTCCGCTGGAAGCCCTGCAGAGCGCCGACGACAAGGTCTCCATTCCGCCGCTGGTGGGCGCCCTGCTCAAGAACGAGCAGGACACCACGCTGTTTGAGAAGCTGGTCTTCATGAACCAGCGCAACCGATGAGCACGGGCGCTTCGGGCTTTGTCCAGCCGATCGTCCTGCGCGACCGGGGCATCCGGCTCGAGCCGCTGGCGATCGACCACGAGAACGGACTGAAGGCCGCAGCAGCCGACGGCGAGCTCTGGCGCCTTCGCGTGACCTCGGTGCCGGAACCCGAGAACACCCGGGCCTACATCGAGACGGCGCTGAAGATGCGCGAGCAAGGCTGCCGTTTCGCCTTTGCGGTCATCGACGAGGCCACCGGCACGGTGCTGGGCAGCACCAGCTTCCACGACATCCTGCCGGAGGTGAAGCGGGTGGAGATCGGCTACACCTGGTACGCGCAGCGGGTGCAGCGCAGCCATGTCAACACCACCTGCAAGCTGCTGATGATGGGCCACGCCTTCGACACGCTGGGCTGCCATGTGGTGGGCTGGCGCACCGACAACTTCAACTTCGCCTCGCAGGCTGCCATCGAGCGCCTGGGCGCCCGCAAGGACGGCGTGATCCGGGGTCACGCCCTGCGCCGCGACGGCACCATCCGCGACACGGTGATGTACAGCATGCGGGCCGGCGAATGGCCGGAGGCGCGTGCGCAGCTGCTCTACCGTCTGGCGCTGCGCGACTGACGGCGCTTGGCCGATATGACAGGCATCCACCTTCTGTATACACTGAGCGTATATACAATTTCCCACAGGTGATGCCATGACCACCCGATACACCAGCACGCCACAGCGCCCACCTCAAGTGATGGAGACCACCGTCTTCCAGTCGGGTAACAGTCAGGCAGTGCGCATCCCCAAGGAATTCCAGATCGATGCACGTCGGGTAGAAATCGTGCGCGATGGCCAGCAACTGGTGTTGCGTCCCCTGTCGCGAAGCGCTGCCGATGCGTTGGCCGACCTGCCCCCGCTGACCCAGGCAGAGGCCCAGGCCCTCGACGACGCCATGGCCCAGATCGACGATCTGCTGCCGCTCGACGAACCCGAGCTCATGCCCCGAACCCCACGTTCGCCCCGCAAGCGCCCTGCCCGATGAAGCCCCGCTACCTGCTGGATTCCGACGTGTTCTCGCTCATGGTCAAGGGGCTGGACGAGGGCATCAATGGCCGCATGCACAAGCTCGCTCAGGGTGAGGCGATGCTGTCGGTGGTGACCACCGGTGAATTCTTTTACGGCGTGTCGCACGCCCCGGTCTCGAAGCTGCGGGACCAGCGCGCCCGGCGCCTGCTGGAGTTTTTCGGCGTGCTGCCCATCACCGCTGAAGTGGCTCCGGTGTACGGAAAGATCCGGGCCGACCTGCGCGCCAAGGGCACACCCATCGGCCCCAACGATCTGTGGCTGGCCGCCCAGGCCAGGGCGCTGGGGCTGATCATGGTCACGCGCAACTCCCGCGAGTTCAAGCGGGTGGCGGGGCTGAAGGTGGAAGACTGGGAGAGCCAATGAACGAGACCAAAGACGGAGACTCCCTGCTTCCAGACATGCAGAAGGTATTGGGACAACTGATCCCTGTCGTTTACCTAATTGGGGCTCTGGTGCTGATCGCCTACGCGGTCGCATTCTGGCGTGGCGGTTTCAGTGGGGATCCCAACGACTGGGGAACGCTTGGAGACTACTTCGGCGGATTGATGAACCCAGTCATCTCTTTCGCCACCTTAATCGTTGCCTATGCCGTGTGGAAACAGCAGCGTGAAGAGCTACGACAAACCAAGATAGCGCTCGAAGATCAAGCGAAAACGGCCGAACAGCAAAGACAGGAGCAGCGGTTCTTTGATCTATTAAGCGTCTATCAACGTACGTTGGACTCGCACACCGCATTGATACACCAGGGCAGAGAAGTAACGGGTAAAGAGGCGATTTCGCACTCGCTTTCAGAACTACCGGACTTTCTGAAGGTCACCATCAAGCACGGATTTGGGCAGACGTCCCAAGACCGCAAGCTGACCCCGCCAAAAGTGAAGGAGATCTGGTGCGAAAGGCGGGAGCTGCGCCAGTTCTCAACTTATCTGCGAATAGTTTTCAGGCTTCTAGCGGAAGCACAACCCCTTCTTGGCGACGGACACAAGCGGTACATAGCGCTATTCAAAGACCAGCTCAGCGAAGGAGAGGTTCTCGTGATTGGCCTACTCGCATGGCTCGACGATCAGTGGACGCCACATCACCGGTTACTGCGCGAGTACGGACTACTTGAGCACTTCCCACAAGGACAGCTGCGTCAACATCTTTCAGACCTGTACCCCAAGGGCGTGTTCGCCTCGGAGGCAAAGCCATGCTGATCGACTTCTTCTACACCCTGCGCGCCGCCAAGGTGCCGGTGTCGGTGCGCGAGTACCTCACGCTGCTCGAAGCCCTGCAGGCCGAGGTGGTGGGACCGACCAACCCGGATGCCTGCAGCATGGACGACTTCTACTTCCTGGCCCGCACCGCGCTGGTCAAGGACGAGAAGCACTTCGACAAGTTCGACCGCGCCTTCGCCGCCTACTTCAAGGGCGTGGAGATGATCGCGGACTTCACCAAGCCGATCCCGGCCGACTGGCTGCGCCAGGAGATGGAGCGCATCCTGTCCGAGGAGCAGAAGGCCAACGCGCCCAAGCTCGACTGGGACGAGCTGATGGACACGCTGAAGAAGCGGCTGGAAGAGCAGAAGGAACGCCACGAGGGCGGCAGCAAGTGGATCGGCACCGGCGGCACATCGCCGTTCGGCAACGGCGGCCAGAACCCGCAGGGCGTGCGCATCGGCGGCAAGGGCGGTGGCAAGAGTGCGGTGAAGGTCTGGGAGCAGCGCGCCTACCGCGACTACGACGACACCCAGGAGCTGGGCACGCGCAACATCAAGGTGGCGCTGCGCCGGCTGCGCAAGTTCGCGCGCGAAGGCAACGAACTGGAACTCGATCTGCCCGACACCATCCGCAGCACCGCGGCCAACGCCGGCTGGCTGGACATCAAGATGATTCCGGAGCGGCACAACAATGTGAAGGTGCTGCTGCTCATGGACGTGGGCGGCACCATGGACGAACACATCCAGCGGGTCGAGGAGCTGTTCTCGGCGGTCAAGGGCGAGTTCAAGCACCTGGAGTTCTATTACTTCCACAACTGTGTCTATGACTTCATGTGGAAGAACAACCGCCGCCGCTATGCCGAGAAGTTCCCGACCTGGGACATCATCCGCAAGTACAACAAGGACTACAAGCTGATCTTCGTGGGCGACGCCACCATGAGCCCCTACGAGATCCTGCAGCCCGGCGGCAGCGTGGAATACAACAACGAGGAAGCCGGCGCCGAATGGCTGCAGCGGCTGACGCACGCCTTTCCGAAGTTTGCCTGGGTCAATCCGGAACCCCAGGGGGTGTGGCAGTATCGACAGAGCATCAGCATCGTCCAGCAGCTCATGGGCCAGCGCATGTACCCGCTGACCTTGAAGGGCCTGGAAGACGCGATGCGCATGCTGTCGAAATGAACCCCGCATGACTTTTTTCCTTCGGGCCGGTCTGCTGCTGACCGGCCTGTGGCTCCCCCCGCTGATCCTGTGGCCGACCGCGGTCCACGCCCAGACCGAAGCCGCCCCGGCCCGTGCCGAGGGTGAAGCCCGCGGCGCTGCCCGCGCGCGGGCCCAGCGTGCGCCGGTGCCACCGCGGTTCGACATCGAGCTGGAGGCTCCCGACAGCGTGCGCGAGACACTGCTGCGCCACATGGAGCTGGAGCGGTTCCGCCGGTTGCGGCGGCTCGACACCAACGAGCTGAACCGCCTGCTGCTGCAGGCCCCGGACAACCTGCGCGACCTGCTGGGCACACTGGGCCATTTCAGCCCGGTGATCCAGGTCGACCCGCTGCAGGCCCCGCCGACCGACGCGGCCGTGGTGCCGGCCGACGACGACGATGACGCCACCGATGCCCTGCCCTCGCTGGGCACGGTCCGCATGCGGGTGGATCCCGGCCCGCAGACCCGGATCGGTTCGGTGCAGGTGATCTTCCAGGGCGACATCGCCACCCTGCCCCAGGCCCAGGTGCAACGCGAGGCCATCCAGGCGGCCGCCGTGCGGCGCACCGACCAGCCCTTCACCCAGTCGGCGTGGGACAGCATCAAGAACCAGGCCTTGCGCCAGCTCACCGGCCTGCGTTTCCCGGGGGGACGGATCGGCAACAGCCTGGCCGACATCGACGCAGCCAACCAGCGCGCCAACCTCTACATCGAACTCGAATCCGGCCCGCTGCAGCGCATCGGCGGCATCGAGGTGGTGGGCAGCGTGCGCTACGACCCGGGCATCAGCGAACGGCTGGCCCGCCTCTCGGGCCTCACCCCGGGCACCGAATACGACCTCGAACGCCTGCAGGCGGCCCAGCAGCGCATGGCGGCCAGCGGCTACTACGATGCTGTGTTCGTGTACGTCGAGCCGACCGACAACGCCGCCATGCTCCCGGTCAAGGTGCAGCTGCGCGAGGCCAGACGCCAGAAGCTGGTGCTCGGTGTGGGCGCCAGCACCGACAGCGGCGCGCGCCTGTCCGTCGAGCATCTGCACAACCGGGTGCCCGGCATCGGCTGGCGCGCCCGCAGTGAACTGCGGCTGGACCAGAAAGACCAGACCGCCCGCACCGACTGGCGCTCGCCGGTGGATGACAAGGGCTGGCAATGGCTGACCGAGGCCCAGCTTTCCCGCCTGGACGACAGCCTGACCCGCACCAGCAGCCAGCGCCTGCGCTGGGGTCAGGGGCAGGACGGGGAAACGCTGGACCGCAGCGTCTACCTGCAATACGACCGGGCCCGCGTGGTGCAGTACCTGCCGCAGCTGCTGCCCGAAGCGGCGGAATCGTCGATCACCGCCAACTACGCCTGGAGCCGCCGTCGCTTCGACGACCCGGTCTCCCCCCGGCGTGGCCATGGTCTGGCGGTGGAACTGGGTGCCGGCACCACACTGGGAACCGATCGCCAACCCTTCACCCGGACCCAGGCCCGCTGGCTGGGTCTGTGGCCGCTGGACCGGACAGCGTCCGCATCGGACGACGGTGCGGCATCGAACCTGGGGCGGCTGGCCCTGCGGCTCGAAGGCGGCGCCGTGATCGCCCGCGACAACGCACCCGTGCCCGAAACCCAGCTGTTCCTCACCGGTGGCGACAACTCGGTGCGCGGCTATGGCCTGCGCGACATCGGGGTGCCCTCGCCCGCTGGCGGCGTGCGCGCCGGCCGCTACAAGGCGGTGGTGAGCGTGGAATGGCAGCGACCGATCTGGGCCGAGAACGGCGTGCGCTCTCCCTGGGAGAACGTGCTGTTCGTCGACGGCGGCGCCGTGGCGGACCGGGCCGGCGACCTCCGCCCGAAATGGGGTGTGGGCACCGGCCTGCGCTACAACAGCCCGGTGGGTCCGCTGCAGGTCGATCTGGCCTATGGCCTGGAAACCCGCGAACTGCGGCTGCACCTCAACGTGGGCTTCAGCTTCTGAGCGCGCCATGAGCAGCGAAACCGGTCCGGCATCCATCCCGCAGCAGCCCGCCCCAGGCCGATGGCCGTCCGGCCTGCGCTGGCTCGCCGGCGTGGTGGTCACGCTCGGCCTGCTGCTGACCTTGACGCTGGGCGCTGTGTGGATCTGGACCGGTCAGGACGGCTCGCTGGCCCGGGCACTCGACTGGGCAGCCCGGTACAGCCGCGGCGAGGGACCGGGCGTGGCCAGCCCCGGCACGCCCGCCGCCTGGGGCCGGCTCGACGCGAGCGGGGTGCAGGGCAGCATCCGGGGCGGCGGTCAGGTGGGCCGGCTGCAATGGCAGCAGGACGGGCTGACGGTCGAGCTGCTGGGCATGGCCATCGAACCGGGCAACGGCTTCTGGATGCGGCTGCTCACCGGCCAGGGCGTGCACCTGGAACGGCTGAGCGTGGCCCGGCTGCGGGTTGACGACCGACGACCGCCGCCTGCCGATCCAGCCCCGCTGCAGCCCCTGACCACGCTGGAACTGCCGATGCCCGTGTCGGTGGCGGTGGCGCTGGACGACATCGAACTCAGCGGTGCGCTGCAGGCCCGCCTGGGCCCGCTGAAGGCCCGCTATGCCTACGGCCCGGCGGCCGACCACGGACGGCTCGGGCCGCACGACCTGGCCGGTGTGCAGGATGTGCACACCCTGCGCGTCGAGACCCTGCAGATCGCCGGCGGCCGTTACCGGGTGCAGGCTGCCATGGGCGCCCAGGCCCCGATGCCGCTGCGCCTCGATGCGCAGGCCGAGGTCGACACCGCCGTGCCCGGTGGCGAGTCGTTGGCGTTGCGGGGCAAGGCTCAGCTGGGCGGCACCCTGTCCGGACCCGAGGCCGCGCTCGACCTGTCGGCCCACCTGCAGCCGGCGCAGGACCGCCCGGCCAGCCCGACGCT
This sequence comes from uncultured Hydrogenophaga sp., assembly GCF_958439165.1. Lineage (GTDB taxonomy): Bacteria > Pseudomonadota > Gammaproteobacteria > Burkholderiales > Burkholderiaceae_C > Hydrogenophaga. The sequence goes on from NZ_OY288120.1 coordinate 238,351, forward strand.
CGCCGCCAAAGCCCGCATCAAGCCCTGGGCACGACAGCCCCTGGACGAAGCCGATGTGCGGCTGCACCGGCTGGACCTGGCCAGCCTGTGGCCCGGTGCACCGACGACGGCTCTGGGCGGCACGCTGGCCGCGCGTCCGGAAGGTGATGCCTGGCGGGTGCAGGCCGACCTGCAGAACCTCGCGGCCGGCCCCGCCGACCGGCAGCGCGTGCCGGTCGATCAGCTGCAGGCCGCCGCCCGCTGGCAGGAACAGCGCTGGACCCTCGAACGCCTGGACACCCGCCTGGGCAGCGGTCGACTGCAGGCCAGTGGTGAATGGGCTCCCGCTGCGGCAGGCGGTGCACAACCCCCGGTCTGGAACGGCGAAGCACGCATCACCGGCATCAACCCGGCACAGCTCTGGAGCGCGTTGGCGCCGGCCGCGCTCGATGGACGGGCCCAGGCCCGCACCGGCAGCGGCGGCAGCGGCATCGACTGGCAGCTGGCGGTTCAGCCCTCGGGCCGGCAACCGGCGCGCAGCACCGCCGACACATTGCGGCTGCGCCAGGTTCAGGCACGGGGCCGCTGGACGCCGGCCGCCGGGACCGACGCTGCAGGCACCCTGGAGCTGGCCGAGCTGCAGCTCGACGCGCTCGATGCCCAGCTGCGGGGTCAGGGCCGGTATGTGCACCCGGGCGGCCGCGCAGAAGCACGCCTGACCCTGGCCCTGCCCGGCACCCGCCTGCAGGGCGATGTGGACATGGCCGCCGCTGCGGGCGACGGCGATGTGCTGCTGAACCTCACCGATGCCGCTGCCACGCTGGCATGGGCGCGGCGCCTGCGCGAGCTGCCGGTGGTGGGCACGGCGGTGGCCCAGGCCCTGCCGGACATCGAGGCAGGCGGC
>NZ_OY288121.1 GCF_958439165.1 uncultured Hydrogenophaga sp.
GTGTGATTTCCCTGTCCAGAAACCCCGCCATACCCCCCGCTCTACCATCGGGCATGACCCGCCCCCACCCCACCGACCGCATCACCCCCGCCGAACTGCCGGCCCGCGTCTGGCAGGAACTGCAGCGCGCCACGGTGGACCGCCACCACGAATGGCGCACTCCGGTGCTGGCCAGCGTGGACGCCGACGGTCTGCCCCAGGCCCGCACCGTGGTGCTGCGCCGGACCGATGCCGACACCCGCACCCTCACCTGCTTCACCGATGCGCGCAGCCCCAAATGCGCCGAGCTGCAGACCCGTCCGCAGGCCGCTCTGGTGTTCTGGAGCCAGCGGCTGGGCTGGCAGCTGCGCATCGCAGCGCACGCCGAGGTCGACACCACCGGCCCGGCGGTGCAGGCCGCCTGGGAGCGGGTGCGGCAGTCGGCCGCCGCCAGCGACTACCTCATGCCCCGGGCACCGGGCGCGCCGCTGGACGAGGCACCTTCGGCAGCCGCCAGCGGCCAGCACCACCTGGCCATCGTACGGCTGCAGGTGAGCGGCATCGACTGGCTGGAACTGCACCGCGACGGCCACCGCCGTGGGCACTGGGACGGCAGCAGCACCGAGCGGCCGGAGCCGGCGGGATGGGCGTGGCTGACGCCCTGACGCTCAGACCGAGCGGGTCAGATTGACCCGGCTGGCCAGTTCCTCGGCCGACTCCTTGCGTTCGCTGTACCGGTCGACCAGGTAGGGCGACACATCGCGGGTGAGCCAGGTGAACTTCACCAGCTCTTCCATGACATCGACCAGGCGGTCGTGGTAGCTCGACGGCTTCATGCGGTCATCCGGGCCGAACTCCTGGAAGGCCTTGGCCACCGAGGACTGGTTGGGGATGGTGATCATGCGCATCCAGCGCCCGAGCACCCGCATCTGGTTGACCGCATTGAACGACTGGCTGCCGCCGCACACCTGCATGACGGCCAGGGTCTTGCCCTGCGTCGGGCGGACCGCGCCGGCCGACAGGGGTATCCAGTCGATCTGGGCCTTCATGACGCCGGTCATGGCGCCATGGCGCTCGGGCGAGCTCCAGACCATGCCTTCGCACCATTGCGCCAGGCTGCGCAGCTCCTGCACCTTGGGGTGGGTGTCCGGCGCACCGTCCGGCAACGGCAGGCCGGCGGGGTTGAAGATGCGGGTCTCGGCGCCCATGGCCTGCAGCAGACGGGCCGCCTCTTCGGCCAGCAGACGGCTGAACGAGCGTTCCCGCAGCGACCCGTACAGCAGCAGGATGCGGGGCGGGTGCGTCGAGCGCACGGCACTGGCCAGGCGGGCGGGGTCCGGCACCTGAAAGTGCTCGGGTGCAACAGCGGGAAGAGGGTCGGGGGTGTTCATGGTGATGGATCATCTCCGGAAGGTGCAGGCCGCCAGGCATTGACCAGGGCCACCAGCGACAGCATCACCGGCACCTCGACCAGCACGCCGACCACCGTGGCCAGCGCCGCACCGGAATTCAGCCCGAACAGCGAGATGGCCACCGCCACCGCGAGCTCGAAAAAGTTGGAGGTGCCGATCAGGCAGGCCGGCCCGGCCACCTCGTGCGGCAGCTTCAGCCAGCGGGCGCCCCACCAGCCGATGAAGAAGATGCCGTAGGACTGCAGCACCAGCGGCACGGCAATGAGGGCGATCACGCCCGGCTTCTGCACGATGGTCTGCGCCTGGAAGCCGAACAGCAGCACCACCGTGGCGATCAGCCCGACGATGGACCAGGGCTTGAGCGCCGCCACATAGGTGGCCAGCGCAGTGGCAGAGCGTTTGAGCAGCAGATGCCGGGTGAGCAGGCCGGCCAGCAGCGGCAGCACCACATAGAGCACGGTGGCCAGCAGCAGCGTTTCCCAGGGTACGGTGACGTCGGTGACACCGAGCAGGAAGGCAGCGATCGGCGCAAAGGCCACCACCATGATCAGGTCGTTCACCGAGACCTGGACCAGCGTGTAGTTCGCATCGCCTTTGACCAGCTGGCTCCAGACGAACACCATCGCGGTGCAGGGGGCCACGCCCAGCAGGATCATGCCGGCGATGTACTCGCTGGCCGACTGCGGGTCGACCCAGGGCGCAAACAGGTACTGGAAGAACAGCACGCCCAGACCGGCCATGGTGAAGGGCTTGATGAGCCAGTTGACCACCAGCGTCAGGAACAGGCCCTGGGGCCGTCGGCCGACGTGCCGGATGGCGCTCCAGTCGACCTGGATCATCATCGGATAGATCATCACCCAGATGAACACCGCGACCACCAGGTTCACCTGAGCGAACTCCATGGCCGCAATGGCCTGGAAGCCGCCCGGCAGCCACAGGCCCAGCGCGACACCGGCGCCGATGCCCAGCGCCACCCAGAGGGTCAGGAAGCGTTCGAACAGACCCATCGGGTCAGGCCGCCTGCCGGGCAATGCTGTTCAGCTCGGACTGCAGCGAGAGCCGGTCGAGCTTGTCGATGGGCAGGTTCACCAGCAGATTGACCCGGGTGCGCAGGGTCATGAAGGCGTCGGTGAAAGCCTTCTGCTTCAGGTCGTCGGAACCCTCGACCTCGGCCGGATCGGCCACGCCCCAGTGCGCCGACATCGGCTGCCCCGGCCAGACCGGGCACACCTCGCCGGCGGCCTTGTCGCAGACCGTGAGCACGAAGTCCATGACGGGTGCGTCCGGCGCCGCGAATTCATCCCAGTTCTTGCTGCGCAGGCCGTCGACCCGGAAGCGGTTGCGCTCCAGCAGTTCCAGGGTGCGCGGGTTGACGGCCCCGGCCGGGTGGCTGCCGGCGCTGTGGCCCCGAAAGCGCCCTGCCCCGATCTGGTTGAGGATGGCCTCGGCCATGATGCTGCGGGCCGAATTGCCGGTGCACAGGAAAAGCACGTTGTAGACGCGTGAGCTCATGTCGACTCCTGGGTTGCAAGGGTGGTTGGCAGCTTGAAACGAGGGCAGGCAGGACTGGCCCTGACAGCACTCGGCGCTGAGGAAGGTCAGCAGGCCGTCCATGGCCGCGAACTCGGCGCGGTAGATGATGTGGCGGCCGTCGCGTTCGGTGCTCACCAGGCCGGCGTGGCTGAGTTCCTTGAGGTGGAACGACAGGGCGGTGGGCGAGACGGCCAGGCGCTCGGCCATGTGACCCGGGGTGAGCCCGCCCTGCCCGGCCACCACCAGCAGCCGGAACAGCTTCAGGCGCGTTTCCTGTGCCAGCGCACCCAGCGCCCGGACGGCATCGGCTTCGTTCATGCCGCCTCCTCGGGCAGTTTCAGGGTGATCAGCCAGCACACCAGCAGCATGGCGGCCGAGCCCAGCAGGGCGTACAGCAGCCCGCCCCACTGGTACAGCAGGCCGGACATCAGCGTGCCGAAGAAGCGGCCCAGCGCGTTGGCGGCGTAGTAGAAGCCCACGTCCTCGGCTGCTTTCTCGCTGCCGGCATAGGCCAGCACCAGGTAGGAGTGCACCGAGGAATTCACCGCAAAGGCCACGCCGAACAGGCTGAGCCCGGCGACCACCACCCACTCCAGGTGGGGCACCTCCATCAGCACCGCGGCGGCCAGCGCCACCGGCACCACGGCCAGCAGCGCCGACCACAGACGGGCCGCCGGCACTTCGGTGCTCAGACCGTCGGCGCTGCGCCGCACGATCTGCGGCGCCAGCGCCTGCACCAGCCCGTAGCCGATGGTCCAGGCCGCCAGGAACCCGCCCACCATGGTGAAGGTCCAGCCCTGCGAGTACAGGAACACCGGCACGCCGACCACGAACCACACGTCGCGCGCACCGAACAGCACCACGCGTGCCGCGGCCAGGCCATTGATGCCCGCGTTCTTGGCGAACAGTTCCTTGGCAGATGTCGAGGCCTTGCTCTTGCCCATGAGCGTGGGCAGCGAGGTGACCACACCCAGCAGCACCAGCGCCAGCAGGCCTGCCATCAGCCACAACGACCCCTGAAAACCCAGCGTCTGCAGCAGCAGGCCGCCCAGGAAGAAGCCCACGCCCTTCATGGCGTTCTTGCTGCCGGTGAACCAGGCCACCCACTTGAACAGCTGGCCGTTGTCCTGCTCCTTGGCGGCCGCCTGCGTCACCTTGATGGCCGACTTGCTGGCGGTCTTGGTCAGGTCCTTGGCCACGCCGCAGACACCCTGCGACAGCACCACCCAGGCCACCGACAGCGTGGCGGTCCAGCCCGGGTCCAGCATGGACAGCAGCCCGAAACCCACGATCTGCGTGCTCAGGCCCACCGTCAGCATGCGGGTGATGCCGTAGCGCGTGGCCAGCCAGCCCCCGATCAGGTTGGCCAGCACGCCGGCCCCCTCGTACAGCAGGAACAGGAAGGCCAGCGTGAAAGGCGAATAACCGAGCTGGTAGAAGTGCAGCAGCACCAGCATGCGCAGCGCACCGTCGGTGAGGGTGAAGCCCCAGTACGCGGCGGTGACGATGGCGTAGTGGCGGGCAGCGTTCTGCATGGTCACAGGCCGGTGGCTTCCATGTGGCAGGCCAGGTCGACCATGCGGCAGGCGTAGCCCATCTCGTTGTCGTACCAGGCATAGACCTTCAGCAGCGTGCCGTCGGTGACCAGGGTGGACAGGGCGTCGATGATGGAGCTGCGGGTGTCGCGGGCGTAATCGGCGCTCACCAGCGGGCGCTCCTCATAGCCCAGGATGCCGGCCAGGTAGGTCTCCGACGCGGCCTTGAACAGCGCGTTCACCTCATCGGCCGTGGTCTCGCGCTGCAGCTCGAACACGCAGTCGGTCAGCGAGGCATTGAGCACTGGCGCGCGCACCGCGTGGCCGTTGAGCTTGCCCTTGAGTTCGGGGTAGATCAGCGCAATGGCGGTGGCGCTGCCGGTGGTGGTGGGGGCCAGGCTCATCATGGCGCTGCGGGCACGGCGCAGGTCCTTGTGCGGAGCGTCCACCACCAGGTTGGTGTTGGTCGGGTCGTGGATGGTGGTGATCTGCCCGTGGCGGATGCCGATCTGCTCGTGCACCACCTTCACCACCGGGGCCAGACAGTTGGTGGTGCACGACGCCGCCGTGACGATGCGGTGCTGCGCCGGGTCGTACAGCGTGTGGTTGATGCCCACCACGATGTTGAGCACCCCGCCCACCTTCACCGGGGCCGCGACGATCACCCGCTTCGCGCCGCGATCCAGATGGCCCTGAATCGTCTCCGGCGTGAGGAACTTGCCGGTGCACTCCAGCACCAGGTCCACCCCCAGATCGCCCCAGGGAATGTCGGCCGGGCGGGCATGCTCGCTGAAGGCGATGCGGCGGTCATCGATGCGGATGGCATCGGCACCCTCGGCCGCGATGTCGGCACGCCATTTGCCCTGCACCGAATCGAACGCCAGCAGGTGCGCGGTGGCGGCAGCACCGCCCTTGATCTCGTTGACCGCCACCACCTCCAGCCGGTTGCCGGCCCGCGGATCGTCCTGCGGCCGCTCCGCCGCCCCCATCGCCGCCCGCAGCGCCAGCCGCCCGATCCGCCCCATGCCGTTGATGCCAATCCGTGTCATGAATGCTCCAATACTTCAATGAATACTGAATTATTGGCGATGAGCGTGACAGCGGCGTGACGGCTGGGCGAGATGTATGGGGCCACAGGCAGGATAAGCTGCGCGACTACAAGCGGTGGACCCGCGACGGTGTCGTTCAGGGAGGAGTCAGACGATGGCGAGACGCAAGAGAACAAGCACGGCCGAAGATCTGCTGGAATTGGTGGCAATGCTGCCTTGGTGGGCCGGCGTGCTGCTGGCGGTGGTGAGCCACTGGGTGCTCCACAACATCGCATCCCAACCGCTGTTGGCGCCTGCCCAACCGGGCCAGCTGGGCACAGTGATCAACCATTCGATCTGGAAATCCCTGGCCACTGCTGGCCAGTATGTGATTCCACTGCTCTGCGTGCTGGGAGCCGTCACGTCGGCATGGCGGCGACACAAGCGCAAGAACCTGGTGGCGGGTGTGACCCGAAGCGAGGCGGCCGACACGCTGGATGGCATGAGCTGGCGCGAATTCGAAATGCTCGTAGGCGAAGGGTTCAGGCTGCAGGGCTACCAGGTACTGGAAACCGGAGGCGGCGGCGCCGACGGCGGCGTGGACCTGGTGCTCACCCGCCAGGGCAGGAACGGCGGGGAGAAGTTTCTCGTGCAGTGCAAGCAGTGGCGTGCCTACAAGGTCGGCGTGGACGTGGTGCGAGAGCTCTACGGGGTGATGGCCGCCAAAGGTGCTACCGGCGGGTTTGTGGTGACCTCGGGCCGCTTTACCGACGAAGCGATCAACTTTGCCAGCGGCCGCAACGTGACGCTGGTAGAGGGGCCGAAGCTGCACGGGTTGTTGCGCCAGGCGAGAGCAGGTGCCAATCAGTCACCAGCCGCAAAGGCTGTCACTCCGCTTGCAAATTCCTCCGCTCCAACCACCCAGACCCCAAGTTGCCCAATGTGCACCAAACCCATGGTCAAGCGCATAGCCAAACGTGGAGGCAACGCCGGCAACGTGTTCTGGGGTTGCACCGGCTATCCGGCTTGTCGGGGCACGCGGACGATCGACTGAATCCACCCGACATCGAATGGCGGACGGATCCGCCAACGAAAAAGCCCGCTGCTCTTGCGAACAGCGGGCTTTCGAATAAATGGTCGGCGTGGCGGGATTCGAACTCGCGACCCCTTGCACCCCATGCAAGTGCGCTACCAGGCTGCGCTACACGCCGACAAGCCTCGCATTATAGCCGGCGAAACAGGCCCTCTCAGGGGGTGATGCGAAGAAGTTCGCGGATTTCCAGCAGCTCGCGGCGCACGTCGGTCCAGACGCCGGGCGGCGTGCTCACCACGGGCACGGTGACCACCTCGTCGTCGAGCTCGTCGTCGTGAATGACGCTGTCGAGTTCGACCACGTCGATGGCCTCGTCCTCACCGTGGCGCCGGTGTTCGCGCTCGGCCGCAGCAATTTCCTGAAGCTTGTTGCGGGCACCGCTGATGGTGAAGCCCTGGTCGTACAGCAGCTCACGGATGCGACGGATCATCAGCACTTCGTGATGCTGGTAATAGCGCCGGTTGCCGCGCCGCTTCATGGGACGCAGCTGGGTGAATTCCTGCTCCCAGTACCGAAGCACGTGAGGCTTGACCCCGCACAGCTCCCCGACCTCACCGATGGTGAAGTAGCGCTTGGCCGGGATGGAGGGGAGCGTTTTTTCCATTGAAAATCAAGGCGGTACGGACCGAACCTTGAAATTTACTCTAACACGCCGGCAGTGCCTACCGGCGCGCGAAGTTGTGGGGGAAACGTGACGGAACCGCCCGCGCCGACAGCGCACAGACGGCCGGGCGGTCGTGGTTCAGGTGCCGACGGCAGCCGCCTGCACCTGCTCCTTGAGCTTGGGGCTGGCGTGGAAGGTCACCACCCGGCGGGCCTCGATGGCCACCGGTTCGCCGGTGCGCGGGTTGCGCCCGGGGCGCGGCGCCTTGGTGCGGATCTGGAAGTTGCCGAAGCCCGAGATCTTGACGTCGGTGCCCTCGACCAGGCTGTCGGTGACCAGATCGAAGAAGGCATCGATCATGTCCTTCGACTCACGCTTGTTCAGACCGATCTGGTCGAACAGGAGTTCGGCCAGCTGCGCCTTGGTCAGTGCCGGGGTTTCCAGGCTTTCCACTGCGAGTTCCATGCGGTATTTCCTTGCGTGTTCAGGCGCGCAGGCGGGCACCGACCCGCTGCTGCAATGATTCGAGCGAGGCCTTCACCGTGGCCTCGATCTCGTCTTCGGTCAGTGTAGCGTCGTCGCGGCTCAGGACCAGACGAACGGCAAGGCTGCGCTCGTCCGCCGCCAGACCACCGCCGGCGGTGCCGGCCTTGGGGCGGTAGACGTCGAACAGCCGGGCCTCGCGCAACCAGGGGTTGCCGGGTGCGTGGATGGCGGCCATGACCGCATCGTGCGTGACCGACTCGCCCACCACGATGGCCAGATCGCGTTCCACCGGCTGGTGGCGGCTGACCGGGCTGTAGACCGGCACCGGGCGGGCCAGCACGGCGTCCAGCTCCAGCTCGAACAGCACCGGGGCGGCGCTGAGGTCGTAGCCCTGGCGCCAGCGCGGGTGCAGCTCGCCCACGTGGCCGATGCAGCGCTCGCCCAGCCAGACGCTGGCGCAGCGGCCGGGGTGCAGGGCCGGGTGCTCGGCCGCGCGGAACGTGGGCAACTGCGGAGCCAGCAGGGCCTGCACATCGGCCTTGATGTCGAAGAAGTCCACCGCGCGCGGGGCCTGGCCCCACTGGACCGGCGCCACCGGGCCGAAGGCCAGCCCGGCCACACGGCGCGGCTGGTCGAACCCGGCCACGGTGGTGTCGGAATCCAGCACCGACGGGTCCTTGCGGAAGACGCGCCCCAGCTCGAACAGGCGCACCCGGTCGGCTCGGCGGTCGAGGTTGAACTTGAGCACCTGCAGCAGGCTGCCCAGCAGCGAGGAGCGCATGACGCTCATCTGGCTGGCGATGGGGTTGAGCAGGCGGATCGGGTCGGTGTTGCCGGCCAGCTCGCGCTCCCAGCGCTCTTCCACGAAGCTGAAGTTGATGGTTTCCTGGTAACCGAGGGCGGCGAGCTGGCGGCGCACCGCAAAGCTGCCACGCTGGGCTTCGGGCCGGATCTTGGCCGTGATCGGCGCCAGCGGCGGGGTCTGCGGAAGCTGGTCGAAGCCGATGATGCGCACCACCTCCTCGATCAGGTCTTCCTCGATCTGCAGGTCGAAGCGCCAGGATGGCGGCACCACCGTCACGGTGCCCTCGCCTTCGCTGACGTTCAGACCCAGGCGACGCAGCGCACCGGCGCACTGGTCCTGGCTCAGCGGCATGCCGACCACGCGGTTGGCGCGGGCCACGCGCAGCGTGACCGGGCGCTGCTCGGGCAGCTGAAGGGTCTGGTCGTCGATCGGGCCGGCCTGGCCGCCACAGATCTCCAGCACCAGCTGCGTGATGCGCTCGATGTGCTCCACCGTGGTGGCCGGGTCAACACCGCGCTCGAAACGGTGGCCGGCATCGGTGCTGAAGTTGTAGCGGCGCGAACGGCCGGCCACCGACTTGGGCCACCAGAAAGCCGCCTCGATGTAGATGTTCTGCGTGTCGTCCGACACCGCCGTGGCGTCGCCACCCATGATGCCGGCCAGCGATTCCACCGCCTGGTCGTCGGCGATCACGCCCACCTCGGCATCCACCGTGATGGTGTTGCCATTCAGGAGCTTGAGCTGTTCGCCTTCACGACCCCAGCGCACCTGCAGGCCGCCGTGGATCTTGTCCAGATCGAAGATGTGTGAGGGGCGACCCAGCTCGAACATCACATAGTTGGAGATGTCCACCAGCACCGAGACGCTGCGCTGGCCGCAACGGGCCAGCCGCTCGACCATCCAGGCCGGCGTGGCGACGCGGGTGTTCACGCCGCGCACGATGCGACCGCTGAAACGGCCGCACAGGTCAGGCGCCTGCACCTGCACCGGCAGGCGGTCCTGCAGGGTCACCGCGGCAGGCGGGAACGCAGGCTGCACCAGCGGAGCGCCGGTCAGGGCCGACACCTCGCGCGCGATGCCCTGGATGCTCAGGCAATGCGCCAGGTTGGGCGTGAGCTTGAGCGTGAAGAGCATGTCGTCCAGGGCGAGCTGCTCGCGGATGTCGCGGCCCACCGGCGCATCGGCCGGCAGTTCCAGCAGGCCACCGTGTTCGTCAGAGAGCTGGAGTTCACGGGCCGAGCACAGCATGCCCTGGCTTTCCACGCCGCGCAGCTTGCCCAGCTTGATGGCGAACGGCTTGCCGTCTTCACCGGGCGGCAGTTCGGCGCCAACCAGGGCGCAGGGCACCTTGATGCCGGCACGCGCATTGGGCGCGCCGCACACGATGTTGAGCGGGCTGCCCTGCCCCACGTCCACCTGGCACACGCGCAGGCGATCGGCATTCGGGTGCTGGACCGCCTCGATGATCTCGCCCACCACCACACGGGTGAAGGGCGGGGCCACCGGTTGCAGCTCTTCGACCTCCAGACCGGCCATGGTCAGGGTGTCGGCCAGCTGCTGGCTGGTCAGGTCGGGGTTGCAGAAGGCGCGCAGCCAGGATTCAGGAAATTGCATGGATCAGCTCGGTACGGGAGTGGCGTCGGACGGTCACTGGAACTGCCGCAGGAAGCGGATGTCGCCGTCGAAGAACAGGCGCAGGTCATTGACGCCATAGCGCAGCATGGTCAGGCGGTCCGGCCCCATGCCGAAGGCAAAGCCGATGTACTTTTCGGGGTCCAGCCCCATGTTGCGCACCACGTTCGGGTGCACCTGGCCGGAGCCGGCCACCTCCAGCCAGCGGCCGGCCAGCGGGCCGCTCTGGAACTGGATGTCGATCTCGGCGCTCGGCTCGGTGAACGGGAAGAAGCTGGGGCGGAAACGCAGCACCAGATCGTCGCTCTCGAAGAAGGTGCGGCAGAAATCGGTGAAGACGAACTTCAGGTCCTTGAAGCTCACGTTCTCGCCGATCCACAGGCCCTCGCACTGGTGGAACATGGGCGAGTGGGTGGCGTCGCTGTCCACGCGGTAGGTACGACCCGGCGCAATCACGCGGATCTCGGGCATGGGCAGACCGGCATCCAGCGCGGCACGGTGCCGCTTGACGTGCTGCACCGCATGGCGGATCTGCATCGGGCTGGTGTGGGTGCGCAGCAGGTTGGGCGCCTTGGCCGAACCACCTTCCACATAGAAGGTGTCGTGCATGGAACGCGCCGGGTGATCTTCCGGCGTGTTGAGGGCGGTGAAGTTGAACCAGTCGGACTCGATCTCGGGGCCATCGGCCACCTCGAAACCCATGGAGCCGAAGATGGCCTCGATGCGCTCCAGCGTCAGGCTCACCGGGTGCAGGCCGCCGCTGCCCTGACCCCGGCCGGGCAGCGTCACGTCGAGTGCCTCGGCCTTGAGCTGGGCCTGCAGTTCGGCATCGGCCAGCGCCTGACGGCGGTCGGTCAGCGCTGCCTCGATGGCCTGCTTGGCCAGATTGATGGCGGCACCGCGGGTCTTCTTCTCGTCGACCGACAGAGCGGCCATGCCCTTCATCAGCTCGGTGATGCGGCCGGACTTGCCCAGGTACTGCGCCTTGGCGTTTTCCAGATCGGCCGGGGCGGTGGCCTGCGCAAACGCGGCGCGGGCGCTGTCGACCAGTGCGTCCAACTCGTTCATGTGTGGGGGCTGTGTGCGATACCAAAGAAAAAAGGGATTGAAGCCGCGAGGTGTTCCCTCAAGCCCCAACCCCTTCGAGCGGCGGGTGGCCAGGCCACCCGTCCGTGAATCAAGCGGCCAGCTTGGCTTTGACTTGCTCCACGATGCTGCCGAAAGCCGCCGGATCGTTGACGGCCAGATCGGCCAGGACCTTGCGGTCGATCTCGATCTGGGCCTTCTTCAGGCCGTTGGCGAACTGGCTGTACGTCAGGCCGCAAGCACGGGCACCGGCGTTGATACGCGCGATCCAGAGCTGGCGGAACACGCGCTTCTTGGTGCGGCGATCACGGTAGGCATATTGCCCGGCCTTCATCACCGCCTGTTTGGCGATGCGGAAGACGTTACCGCGGCGGCCGCGGAAACCTTTGGCCAGAGCCAGGACTTTTTTGTGTCGGGCGCGAGCCGTGACACCACGTTTGACGCGAGGCATGTGTGTTCTCCTGTTCGTCGTTGATCAAATGCCCATGCCGGGCAGCATCTGTGCCATGTGACCCATGTTGGTCTCATGCACGGTGACTGCTCCACGCAGGTGGCGCTTGTTCTTGGTGGTCTTCTTGGTCAGGATGTGACGTTTGAAGGCTTGACCGCGCTTGACGGTGCCACCGGGACGAACGCGAAAACGCTTTTTCGCGCTGCTCTTGGTCTTCATTTTGGGCATCTTCATGCTCCTTCTTGATTTGTGCTCGTGAGGCGCCGCGAACCTTCCGCGGACTTGCTGGCCCCGAGCCACTTTTGTTCGGTCACCTTGCGGTGGCCGTTCGGGTCAGGGCACAAGGCCCTGCCCCGGTACCGCGTGGGGGACCAACCCCGCGCAGACCGTCTTTCGCCGGCGGCCGTCAGGCCGTCTGGCTGGCCGAAGGCGTTGCCGCCTCGGCCGGTTTGGTGGTTGCGCCCGGCTTCTTGCGACCCGGGGCAATCATCATGATCATCTGGCGACCTTCGAGCTTGGGGAACTGCTCCACCAGGATCGTGTCACCGAGGTCGTCACGGATGCGGTTCAGCAGGGCCAGCCCCAGTTCCTGGTGCGTGATTTCCCGACCGCGGAACCGCAGCGTGATCTTGCATTTGTCGCCGTCGTCCAGAAAACGACGGATGTTGCGCATCTTGATGTTGTAGTCGCCGTCGTCGGTACCGGGCCGGAACTTGATTTCCTTGATCTCGATGACCGTCTGCTTGGCCTTGGCTTCCGCCGCCTTCTTCTGCTCCTGGTACTTGAACTTGCCGTAATCCATCAGCCGGCAAACCGGGGGGTTTGCGGTGGCTGCGATCTCGACCAGATCGACATCCAGTTCCCCTGCCATGCGCAGCGCTTCCTGAAGACTGACGATGCCCAGGGGCTCGTTCTCGGGGCCGTTGAGGCGGACCTCAGGGGCCATGATTTCCCGGTTCAGGCGGTGTGCGCGCTCTTCACGCTGGCGGCGGTCGCGAAAGTTGGTAGCGATGGTTTGTTCCTTGCGTGGGCAGATGTTGAAGAGGCGGCTTTCACGCCGCCATCAGCCAGCGCCATGGGCTCCGCAGCTGATGAGGGCAGGTCGTGTGAAGGGAATCAGGCCCGGGTGGCAACGTCGGTTGCGACCCGCTGGGCAAAGGCTTCCAGCGACATGACCCCGAGGTCTTGATTGCCCCGGGCCCGCACAGCCACGGCGCCAGCTGCCATCTCCTTGTCACCCACGACAACAATGAAAGGCAGCTTTTGCAACGCGTGCTCTCGTATTTTATACGTGATTTTCTCGTTGCGCAGGTCCGTGACCACCCTAAGCCCTTGATTCTGCAGCGTTTTCGCCACCTGCCGGGCGTAATCGGCCTGGGCGTCAGTGATGTTGAGCACCGCCACCTGGGTCGGAGCCAGCCAGGTGGGCAAGGCGCCGGCGTGCTGTTCGATCAGGATGCCGATGAAGCGCTCCAGGCTGCCCACGATGGCCCGGTGCAGCATGACCGGGCGGTGGCGCACGCCGTCCTCGCCCACGAATTCGGCGTCCAGCCGCTCCGGCAGGTTGGGGTCGACCTGGATGGTGCCGCACTGCCACTGGCGACCCAGGGCGTCCTTCAGGGTGTATTCGATCTTGGGGCCGTAGAAGGCGCCCTCGCCCGGCAGGTACTCGAATTCGCAGCCCGAGGCCTTGAGGCCGGCCGCCAGCGCGGCCTCGGCCTTGTCCCAGCTTTCCTCGGTGCCGATGCGTTTTTCCGGGCGGGTCGAGAGCTTGTAGAGGATCTCGGTGAAGCCGAAATCCTTGTAGACCTTCTGCAGCAGGGTGGTGAAGGCGGTCACCTCGCCCTGGATCTGATCTTCGGTGCAGAAGATGTGGCCATCGTCCTGGGTGAAGCCGCGCACCCGCATGATGCCGTGCAGGCCGCCGGTGGGCTCGTTGCGGTGGCACTGGCCGAATTCGCCGTAGCGCAGCGGCAGGTCGCGGTAGCTCTTGATGCCCTGCTTGTAGATGAGGATGTGGCCCGGGCAGTTCATCGGCTTGAGCGCGTAGTCGCGCTTCTCCGATTCGGTGGTGAACATGTTCTCGCGGTACTTGTCCCAGTGGCCGGTCTTCTCCCACAGGGCCTTGTCCAGGATCTGCGGACCCTTCACCTCCTGGTAGCCGTTCTCGCGGTAGACGCGGCGCATGTACTGCTCCACCTCCTGCCACAGGGTCCAGCCCTTGGGATGCCAGAACACGGTGCCCGGCGAATGCTCATCCAGGTGGAACAGGTCGAGTTCGCGGCCGAGCTTGCGGTGGTCGCGCTTCTCGGCTTCTTCCAGCATGGTGAGGTACTGCTGCAGGTCTTCCTTGCTGGCCCAGGCGGTGCCGTAGACACGCTGCAGCATCTCGTTGCGGTGATCGCCGCGCCAGTAGGCTCCGGCCACCTTCATGAGCTTGAAGTGCTTGAGCTTGCCGGTGCTGGGCACGTGGGGGCCGCGGCACAGGTCCTCGAAGCCGCCTTCGCGGTACAGGCTCACGTCTTCGCCGGCCGGAATGCTGGCAATGATCTCGGCCTTGTAGTGCTCGCCCATGGCCTTGAAGTGGGCCACGGCCTCGTCGCGCGGCAGCACGCGGCGCTCGACCTTCTCGTCCTTGGCGGCGAGTTCGCCCATGCGCTTTTCGATGGCGGTCAGGTCGTCCGGGGTGAAGGGGCGCTTGTACGAGAAGTCGTAATAGAAGCCGTTGTCGATGACCGGGCCGATGGTCACCTGGGCATCCGGGTACAGCTCCTTGACCGCATAGGCCAGCAGGTGGGCGGTGGAGTGGCGGATCATCTCCAGTCCGTCGGCGTCCTTGGCGGTGACGATGGCCAGCGAGGCGTCTCGGTCGATGGTGAAGCTGGTGTCGACCAGGCGGCCGTCCACCTTGCCACCCAGCGCGGCCTTGGCCAGGCCGGTTCCGATGGAGGCGGCCACTTCGGCCACCGTGACCGGTGCGGGAAAGCTGCGTTGCGAACCGTCGGGGAGCGTGATCTGGGGCATGGCGGATTCCGGAAAACAAAAAGCGCGGCAGGGGCCGCGCTTGAGGGAAGAAGAACAGGGGGAACGGTGAGCAGGCGCGAACTGCGGGCCTCAGCGGGCCAGGGAGGACAGTGCCTGAGTTCGCGGTGTCATAACCGTTGCGCCTTTCTCGTTCTTGCTGATTGAACAGAGCGCGGATTGTCCCACAAACTCCCGACCATGAAGCCCCGCACACCCCTGCCCGCCACGGCCACCGCCCTGCTTCTGTTCGCATTGGCCGGCTGGCCGACGGCCTGGGCGCAGACCCCCGCCGCATTGAATGCGCTCGGGATGGCTTTCGTGCGGGTGCCGGCCGGCACATTCCGCATGGGCAGTGACGAGGCCCCGGATACCCTGGCCACCGCCTACCCGACCCTGGAGCGTGAGCGCCTGGAGGGCCTGACCGACGAAGCGCCGGTGCATGCCGTGCGCATCACGCGGGCCTTCGAGATGGGGCAGCACGAGGTCACGGTGGGCCAGTTCCGGGCCTTCCTGAACCGCTCGAGCCATGTGCCGGAATCGGTGGCCGACGGCACCGGCGGTTACGGTTGGCGGCCCGACTACGACCCCGCGACCTCGGAACGGGGCGACGCGTTCGAGGGCCGTCTGCCCCGCTACAGCTGGGCGGCCCCGGGCTTTGCACAGGGCGACGACCACCCAGTGAGCAACGTGACCTGGAACGACGCAGTGGCCCTCGCCCGCTGGCTCACGCAGACCGAGGGCCGCAGCTACCGGCTGCCCACCGAAGCCGAATGGGAATACGCCTGCCGTGCCGGCAGCACCACGCGGTACCAGCACGGCGATGACCCTGCCGGCCTGACCGGCAGCGGCAACACCTTCGACGCCACGACCGCGACCCACTGGCCCGCCTGGCGGGACCGCGCCACCCCCGGCCACGACGGGCACACCTTCACCGCACCGGTCGGCTCCTTCCAGCCCAATGCCTTCGGCCTGCACGACATGCACGGCAACGTATGGGAATGGGTGAGCGACTGGTACGACGAGGATTACTACGCACACTCGCCGCAAGACGACCCGGCCGGCCCGGCGGACGGCAACGTCAAGGTGCGCCGGGGCGGCTCATGGCACACCTGGCCGCTGTACGCGCGCTGCTCGTTCCGCAACTGGAACACGGTGCAGACGCGCTACCCGCTGGTGGGCATACGGCTGGTGCGCGAGGTGACCGACTGAAACGGACGGGCGATCAGCCCATGAAAAAGCCCGGGACCAGCCCGGGCTTTCCTGTCTCCTCCTCCGCTCTGGGGCGGACCCGGGATCAGTGGAACTGCTCTTCTTCGGTCGAGCCGGTGAGGGCCTTCACGCTGGAGGAGCCGCCCTGGATGACGGTGGTCACGTCGTCGAAGTAGCCGGCACCGACTTCCTGCTGGTGCGACACGAAGGTGTAACCCTGCTCGCGGGCCTTGAACTCGGGCTCCTGCACCATGTTGACGTAGTGCTTCATGCCTTCACCGCGGGCATAGGCGTGGGCGAACTGGAAGGTGTTGAACCAGTTGATGTGGATGCCGGCCAGCGTGATGAACTGGTACTTGTAGCCCAGCGCGGACAGCTCTTCCTGGAAGGCGGCGATGGTCTTGTCGTCCAGGTTCTTCTTCCAGTTGAAGGACGGCGAGCAGTTGTAGCTCAGCAGCTTGCCCGGGCAGGCGGCCAGCACGGCCTGTGCGAACTCACGGGCGAAGCCGAGGTCGGGCGTGCCGGTCTCGCACCACACCAGGTCGGCATACGGGGCGTAGGCCACGCCGCGGCTGATGGCCTGCTCCAGGCCGTTCTTGACACGGTAGAAGCCTTCCTGGGTGCGCTCGCCGGTGAGGAAGGGCTTGTCGTTGGCGTCGTGATCGGAGGTGATCAGGTTGGCAGCCTCGGCATCGGTGCGGGCCAGGATCAGGGTGGGCACGCCCATGGTGTCGGCAGCGAAGCGGGCCGAAATGAGCTTCTCGATGGCTTCCTGGGTGGGCACCAGCACCTTGCCGCCCATGTGGCCGCATTTCTTCACGGCGGCCAGCTGGTCTTCGAAGTGCACGCCGGCCGCACCGGAGGCAATCATGTTCTTCATCAGTTCGAAGGCGTTGAGCACGCCACCGAAACCGGCTTCAGCATCGGCCACGATGGGCAGGAAGTAGTCGATGAACTCGGCCGAACCCGGCTCGATGCCACGGCTCCACTGGATCTCGTCGGCGCGCTTGAAGGTGTTGTTGATGCGGCGGACCATGGTGGGCACCGAGTCGTAGGCGTACAGCGACTGGTCGGGGTACATGGTCTCGGAGGTGTTGCCGTCGGCGGCCACCTGCCAGCCCGACAGGTACACGGCCTCCAGGCCCGCCTTGGCCTGCTGCATGGCCTGGCCGGCGGAGATGGCGCCGAAGGCGTTCACGTAGCCCTTCTTGGCGCCGCCGTTGACCTTGTCCCACAGCTTTTCTGCACCACGGCGGGCCAGGGTGTGCTCGATCGGCTGGCTGCCGCGCAGACGCACCACGTCGGCGGCGGTGTAGCCGCGCTTCACACCCTTCCAGCGGGGGTTGGTGGCCCAGTCTTTTTCGAGGGCTTCGATCTGTTGGGCACGGCTGAGTTGCTGATTCAGGGATTGCGGCATGTTGATGCTCCTTGAGGGGTTTGAGATCGGGTGGCAGAACCGGCATCGGGTCCATGACCGTTGCGGTGCCGTTGAGTTGACTTTAAGTCTTATACAAGACCTTGTGAAGCTCTTATGTCTTATATAAGAGAAATAATTTTCTTCAATTGAATCAAAGACATCAACCATTCACTTTCTCAATGCGAAAACGATTTTCTTGGATTGAGAAAAAATCGTGCAGCGCAACAATCCCTCTTTTCGCATGACGGAATGCAAGTCCTCCATGCTGAAACCGCCGCCAGCGCCTCGGGCATCATCGGCGGCTACCTGTCTCCGCTGACCGCACACATGAACGTCTCCACCCTTCCCCGCTGGATGGCCTATGGCTGCCTGGCCCTCAGCATGGCCCTCGTGGGCAGCTATGTGGCGCTGTCCAAGCCGCTGGTGCTGGTGTTTCCGGTGTTCCTGCTGGCCTGGCTGCGCTTCGGCGTGGGCGCGCTGGCCATGGCCAGCTGGCTGCGCAGGCCCGCCGACGAGCCGCCGATCACGCCCCGCACCCGCTGGCTTCTGTTCCTGGAATCGTTCCTGGGGAACTTCCTGTTCTCGATCTGCATGCTCTACGGCGTGAGCCTGACCACCGCCGTGGCAGCCGGGGTGGTGATGTCGTCCATACCAGCGGTGGTGGCCGTGCTGAGCTGGATCTTCCTGCGCGAGCGCATCGGCGCACGCAGCCTCGCCGGCATTGCCTGTGCGGGCGTGGGCATCGGCCTGTTCTCGTTGCAGAAGCCGGCCACGCCGGAAGCCGCCGGCTCGCTGGCCTGGCTGGGCAACCTGCTGGTGTTCGCTGCGGTGGTGTGCGAGGCCTCTTATGTGGTGATCGGCAAACGCCTGACCGACGGCCTGGGCCCACGCCGCATTTCGGCCCTCATCAACCTGGTGGGACTGGCGCTGGTCACGCCCATGGGCCTGTGGGCGGCGCTGTCGTTCGACTTTTCAGCGGTGCAGGCACCCGTCTGGCTGCTGCTGGTGTTCTACGGCCTGGCCGCCAGTGTGTGGACGGTGTGGCTGTGGATGACCGGCCTGCGCACCGTGCCAGCCTCGCAGGCCGGCGTCTTCACCATCATGCTGCCCATCAGCGCCGCGGCCATCGGCGTGCTGTTCATGGGCGAACGGCTCACGCCGCTGCAGCTGGTGGCGTTCGGCATCGCCCTGCTGGGCCTGGTGCTGGCCACGCTGCCGCAGCGCTCGCGCGGCTGAACCTCAGGCGCACCACAGCCCGGTGGGCCGGGTGATGCCCATCCACAGCGCCCAGCCGGAGGTCGTCAGCAGCGCCAGCCCGGCCAGGCGGATGCCCCATGCGCCCGAGCGGGCATCTTTCAGGCGCAGCAGCAACCAGGGGCCGGCAGCGAGCGAGACCGAGGTGCCGATGGAGAACAAGGCCATGACGGCCGCGCCCTCCAGCGCATTCGCGGTGAGCGATGCCACCAGCAGTGCCGAATACAGCAACCCGCAGGGCATGAGCGCCCAGCCGACACCCAGCACCAGCGGAGCGCGCGGCCCCAGCCGTCCCATGAGCGGCCTGGCCCGGCGCCATATGCCCTGCCCCAGCCCGTCGATCCAGGCCGGCTGACGCGCCCGCACCAGCAGCACCAGCCCCAGCAGCAGGGCCGCCACATGGAAGCTGGTCCATACCGGACGCAGCACGGCCGTGTGGGTGCCCAGCCAGGCCAGCCCCTGCACCGAACCGGCGGCGAAGGCACCGAAGAGCGCGTAGCCGACCAGGCGACTGGCCTGAAACGTCAGCAAGGCGCGGGTGGCTGCGGCCATGCTGCCGCTGCGGCGTGAGCCGGGCAGCGCGACCGGGGCCGCTTCACCGCGGGCTGCGCGGGCGATGCCGGCACAGGCAGCACCGCACATGGCAACACAGTGGGGTCCGCCCACCAGGCCCATGAACAAGGCGGTCACGGCGATCGAGGTCTGCATGGATGAAGCGTCGGGCGCAGAGGCAGGTCAGATGATGCGGGAGAACCGCGCACGGTCCTGGTCGGTCTGGAGGTAACGGTCGAACACCATCGCGATGGCCCGCACCAGGTACCAGCCTCTGGCGGTCACCTGCAGACCGCTGCCGTCGATCTGCACCAGACCCGCCTCGGCCAGCGGTTGCAGGGCCTCGAACTCGCGGGCGAAGTAGCTGCGGCTGTCGATGAGGTGGCCCAGGTCGATCGATTCGAACGACAGTTCACCCTGGCACATGATCGACATGATGACGGCGCGTCGCAGCAGGTCGTCGCGGTGGAGCGCCAGACCGCGCACGATGGGCAGCCGCCCCTGGTCGAGCAGGTCGCGGTATTCCTCCAGCGTCTTGGCGTTCTGGCTGTAGGTGGCGCCGATGCGGCCGATGGCCGACACGCCGAGTGCGATCAGGTCGCAGTCGGGCCGGGTGCTGTAACCCTGGAAATTGCGGTGCAGCCGGCCCTGCCGCTTGGCCACGGCCAGCGCGTCGTCCGGCAGCGCGAAGTGATCCATGCCGACATAGACATAGCCCGCCTCGCCCAGCGCATCGAGCGAAGCGGACAGCATGGCCAGCTTGTCGCTCGGGCTGGGCAGCTCGGCACTCAGGATGCGGCGCTGCGGCTTGAAGCGGCTGGGCAGGTGGGCGTAGCCGTACAGCGCGATGCGGTCGGGGCGCAGCAGCGACACCTGGGTCAGCGTGCGGGCGAACGATTCCGGCGTCTGCAGCGGCAGACCGTAGATCAGGTCCACATTGACCGACTCGAACCCGATCTCGCGGGCAGCCGCCACCAGCGCGAACACCTGCTCGGCCGGCTGCACCCGGTGCACCGCCTTCTGCACCGCCGGGTCGAAGTCCTGCACGCCGAAACTCAGCCGGTTGAAGCCCAGCCGGTGCAGCACCTCCAGCCGCTGGCGGGTGACGGTGCGGGGATCGACCTCCACCGAGTACTCGCCGCCCGGCACCAGGCTGAAGTGGCGGCGGACCATGTGCATCAGGTCGGACAGCTCCTCGTCCGACAGGAAGGTGGGCGTGCCGCCGCCCAGGTGCAGCTGCGACACCGACTGCCCGGCACCCAGGTGCTGCACCTGCAGCTCCATCTCGCGCGAGAGGTAGCGCAGGTACTCGGCCGCCTTGCCATGGTGCCTGGTGATCACCTTGTTGCAGGCGCAGTAGTAGCAGACCGATTCACAGAACGGAATGTGCACATAGATCGACAGCGGCTGCGCCAGGGAACCGGCACGCCGCTGCTCGAGGGCCTGGATGTAGTCGGCCTCGGTGAAGGCCTCGACGAAACGGTCCGCCGTCGGGTAGGAGGTGTAGCGGGGCCCCGGCACGTCGAAGCGCTGCAGCAGGTCGTCGGGAATGGCATGGCTCACAGGCGTTTCTCCTCGGTTTATCCACGTATGCCCGCACTGTGACCCAGGCCGCCCGCCTCGGTATTGACACGGATCAAGACGCGGGCCTGCAGAACGGAATCCGCACCGCAGCGGTGCGGCGTGATCGACACCCCCCGGCGCATCGGTTAACCTTCCACAAAAATCACCATCTGCTTATGGACGCCCAAGCCATCAAGGTCGCCTGCTCCAGCTGCAACCTGCGCGAACTCTGCCTGCCCATGGGGCTGAACGAGGCAGAAATGGACAAGCTCGACCACATCATCTCGACCCGCCGCCGCATCAAGCGCGGGGCGCCACTCTTCAGCGCGGGAGACCGCTTCACCTCCCTCTACGCCGTGCGCTCCGGCTTCTTCAAGACCTGCGTGACCACACCCGACGGCCGCGACCAGGTGACCGGCTTCCAGATGACGGGCGAGATCATTGGCCTGGACGGCATCGTCAACGACCGCCATTCGGTGGACGCCATTGCGCTGGAAGACGCCGAGGTCTGCGTGATGCCGTTCGACGAGGTGGAGCAGCTCTCGCGCGAGTTCACCACCCTGCAGCACCATGTGCACAAGATCATGAGCCGCGAGATCGTGCGCGACCACAGCGTCATGCTGCTGCTGGGCAGCATGCGGGCCGAGGAGCGCCTGGCCGCCTTCCTGCTCAACCTGGTGCAGCGCCTGCACGCGCGCGGGTTCTCGCAGTCCGAGGTGGTCCTGCGCATGACGCGCGAGGAGATCGGCAGCTACCTGGGCATGAAGCTGGAAACGGTCAGCCGCACGTTTTCCAAGTTCGTGGAGGACGGCATCATCGACGTCAAGCAGCGCTACGTGCACATCAAGGACACCGAAGCGCTCAAGCAGATCGTCAACTCCCGCAGCTGCCTCTGAAGCGCGGCGCGCGGAGGCTGGACATCAGGCCGGGTGGTTGATGTCGTCGGCCGGACGGGCGAGGACCAGCGTCAGCGCCCCGGCCACCGAAGTGGCTACCCAGAACACGAAGAACGCCAGGGTGTAGACCGCCTGGGGCGACAGGTCGACGCTGCCGCCGCCGAAGGTGTGCAGGTCGCCCGGATCGACCATCGCGAACACCACCATCTCCAGCACGCCGGCCACCAGAAAGGCCGGCCAGCCCACGATCAGCCAGGTGCGTGCGGTCATGCCCCCTCCCCGCTTCAACGGTCCTGCGGCACCACCGGCGCCGCCGCATGGTTGCGCGCCTGGTGGGCCGGCTGCAGCTTGATCAGGGCAGCCTCGCGCTCGGGCCCGTTCAGGGCCCGGGCGGTGGCCAGATCGCGCTCGTAGGCCGTCTTGTCGAGCACCGGGTCGGGATTCATCACCGCAATCACGACCGTGACCATGCTGGCCACCACGACCAGCAGCGGCCCGCCGACCACCAGCCACATGGCCTTGACGCGCCACCAGGGTTCGGCGGCAACGGGATGGGGTGCAGAGGGGTTCATGGCGGTCTCTCCGGTGGATGCGTCAGCGCGGCACGATGAAGGTGGAAGGTTCGGTCACGCCGAGTTCGGCCTGATCGACCGAACGGATGTCGAACTCGATGGGGTGCGATCCGGTGGCAGCGCTGCCGGGCGGAATCTGGACACTCACGCCGACGGCCCGGACCTCGGTGGGCTGCACCTCGACCACCACATCCGGACGCGGTGCCAGGCCGATGCCCTGCAGGCCCTGCACCGTCACGCGGTAACGCTGTGTGGATTCGGTGGCGTTCATGATCTGCAGGCGGTAGACGTTCTCGATCCGGCCCTGCTCCACCATGCGGGCCAGGGCACCGCGGTCGCGGATCACGTCGACCTTGAGCGGCGTGCGCAGGAACAGGCTGCCCAGCACCGCCACCGTGATGGCCGCCAGGATGGCCGAATACACCAGCACGCGCGGGCGCAAGGCGCGCCGCAGCATCTGCGCCCGGCTCCAGCCCTGGTCGATGCCGTTCTGGGTGGCATAGCGCACCAGGCCACGCGGATAGCCGACCTTGTCCATGACGTCGTTGCACACGTCGATGCAGGCGCCGCAACCGATGCATTCGTACTGCAGGCCGTTGCGGATGTCGATGCCGGTCGGGCACACCTGCACGCACAGGGTGCAGTCCACGCAGCTGCCCAGGCCCAGCGCGGCCGGGTCGGCCTTCCTGCTGCGGGCACCACGCGGCTCGCCACGCCGCTCGTCGTAGGTCACGATCATGGTGTCGCGGTCGAACATGGCGCTCTGGAAGCGCGCATAGGGGCACATGTACTTGCACACCTGCTCGCGCAGGAAGCCGGCATTGCCGTAGGTCGCCAGGCCGTAGAACCCGATCCAGAAGGTCTGCCAGGGCCCCAGCGACAGGCTGGCCACCAGTCCGGCCAGCTCGTGGATCGGGGTGAAGTAACCCACGAAGGTGAAGCCGGTCCACAGCGACAGCGCCAGCCACAGGCCGTGCTTGAGCGACTTCCGGCCGACCTTGTTCAGGCTGGCCGGCGACTGGTCCAGCCGCTGGCGTGCCGAGCGGTCACCTTCCACCCGCTTCTCGATCCACAGGAACATCTCGGTGTAGACCGTCTGCGGGCAGGCATAGCCGCACCACAGCCGACCGGCCACCGCGGTGAACAGGAACAGCGCGAGTGCCGAGATAACCAGCAGCCCGGTGAGGTAGATGAAATCCTGCGGATACAGGACGAAATTGAAGATGAAGAAGCGCCGCGACTCCAGGTCGAACAGCACCGCCTGCCGGTCGTTCCAGACCAGCCACGGCAGGCCGTAGAACACCAGCTGCGTCAGCCACACCAGCGCCCAGCGCCAGCGCGAGAGCAGACCGGACACCGAACGCGGATGGATCTTCTGCCGCGAAGCGTAGAGCGACACCATCACCTCCTCGTCACCGGCGGCCGAGGCCACGGGGACGATGGGGATGACGGTCTTGCGGTCGGTCATGGAGCGTTCCGGCGGTTGGCTGTCAGCGCGCTGCCGGCTTGTTCGACAGGCCCCAGACATAGGCGGTCAGCACCTGGATCTGGTCGGCGTTGAGCTTGCCCATCTGGGCCGGCATCTGGTTGCTGAAGCCGTTGGTCACGGCCTTCACCACGGCGTCCTCGCCCCAGCCGTGCAGCCAGATGTTGTCGGTCAGGTTGGGCGCGCCCATGGCGGTGTTGCCCTTGCCGTCCATGCCGTGGCAGGCGGCACAGGCGCCGAACTTGCCCTTGCCCACCGCCGCCTTGACGGCATCGTGCGGGCTGCCGGAGAGGCTGAGCACGTAGTGGGCCAGGTTGCGCACCTCCTCGGGCGTGCCCACGGCTGCCGCCATGGGCGGCATCATGCCGTTGCGGCCCTCCATCAAGGTGGTCTTGATGTCGGTCGGGGTGCCGCCGTAGAGCCAGTCGCCATCGGTCAGGTTCGGGAAGCTGCGGGCGCCGCGGGCGTCCGAGCCGTGGCACTGGGCGCAGTTGTTCTGGAACAGCCGTTCGCCCACCGCCATGGCCTGTGCATCACCGGCCAGCTGCTCGGGCGACTGGCCGCGGAAGGCGGCGTAGATCGGGGCGATGGCCTCCTGCATCTTCTTGACCTCGGTTGCGTGCTGGCCTTGCGACGACCAGCCGAGCACGCCCTTGTACTGGCCGAACATGGGGTAGAGCAGGCCGTAGGCCAGCGCGAACAGCACGGTGATGATGAACAGGTACACCCACCACTTCGGCAGCGGGTTGTTGAGTTCCTGCAGGTCGCCGTCCCACACGTGGCCGGTGGTGTTGTCGGCATGCGCCTTGACCTTGGTGGTGCCGCTGATCCACAGCAGGATGGCGCAGGCAATGATGCTGACCAGGGTCAGTCCGGCCACATACCAGGACCAGAAGTCGTGGGTGAAGTCGCTCATGATGGTTCTCGGTTCGGTTGTCGGTTCACTCGTCCTGGAACGGCAGGCGGGCGGCTTCGTCGAAGCTGGCCTTGTTGCGGCGGGACCAGGCCCAGCCGACGATGCCCAGGAAGGTGAGCAGGCTCACCACGGTGACGATGCTGCGCAGGTCGTTGATGTCCATGGCGGCACTCCTTCACTTGATGGCGGTGCCCAGCACCTGCAGATAGGCAATCAGGGCTTCCATCTCGGTCTTGCCCTTGACGGCCTCGGCGGAGCCGGCGACCTCGTCGTCGCTGTACGGCGCGCCCAGGGTGCGCAGCACTTCCAGACGGCGCGGCAGGCCTTCGGCCTTGACGGTGCGTTTCTCCAGCCACGGGTAGGCCGGCATGTTGGACTCGGGCACCAGGTCGCGCGGGTTGTTCAGGTGCACACGGTGCCACTCGTCGCTGTAGCGGCCGCCGACACGGGCCAGGTCGGGGCCGGTGCGCTTGCTGCCCCACTGGAACGGGCGGTCGTACACGAACTCGCCGGCCACCGAGTAATGGCCGTAACGCAGCGTCTCGGCCTGGAAGGGGCGGATCATCTGCGAGTGGCAGTTGTAGCAACCCTCCCGCACATAGATGTCGCGTCCGGCCACCTGCAGCGCGGTGTAGGGCTTGAGGCCTTCGACCGGCTGGGTGGTGGACTTCTGGAAGAACAGCGGGACGATCTCGACCAGTCCGCCGACCGCGATCACCAGGACGATGAGCACGATCATCAGGAAGTTGTTGGTCTCGATCCGCTCGTGGGTGAAACCGGTGGGTTTGTCAGCTTGTGCCATGTCGTTGTTCCTCTGCGTCACTCAGGCGTGGGCGGGCTGGGCTGCGGGCACCCGCACTTCCGGGGCGTTGCCCATGCGGGCCGTCATGACGACGTTCCAGAGCATCACCAGCATGCCGCCCAGGTAGAGCAGTCCGCCCGCCAGCCGGATCACGTAGAACGGGAAGGTGGCCTTGACCGACTCGACGAAGGTGTAGGTGAGGCTGCCGTCGGGGTTGACCGAACGCCACATCAGGCCCTGCATGACGCCGGCGATCCACATGGCGGCGATGTAGAGCACGATGCCGATGGTGGCGGTCCAGAAGTGCAGCTCGATGGCGGGCACCGAATACATCTGCTTCTGGCCGTACAGGCGCGGGATCAGGTAGTACATGGAACCCATGGTCACCAGGCCGACCCAGCCCAGCGCGCCGCTGTGCACGTGGCCGATGGTCCAGTCGGTGTAGTGGCTCAGGGCATTGACCGTCTTGATGGACATCATCGGGCCCTCGAAGGTGCTCATGCCGTAGAACGACAGCGAGACGATCAGGAAGCGCAGGATGGGGTCGTCACGCAGCTTGTGCCAGGCACCGCTGAGGGTCATGATGCCGTTGATCATGCCGCCCCAGCTCGGGGCCAGCAGGATGAGCGAGAAGGCCATGCCCACCGACTGGGTCCAGTCCGGCAACGCGGTGTAGTGCAGGTGGTGCGGACCGGCCCACATGTAGGTGAAGATCAGGGCCCAGAAGTGCACGATCGACAGCCGATACGAGTACACCGGGCGCTCGGCCTGCTTCGGGATGAAGTAATACATCATTCCCAGGAAGCCGGCGGTGAGGAAGAAGCCCACCGCGTTGTGGCCGTACCACCACTGAACCATCGCATCCTGCACGCCGGCATAGGCCGAATAGCTCTTGAACAGGTCCACCGGGACGGCCGCGCTGTTGACCAGGTGCAGCACCGCCACCGCCAGGATGAAGGCGCCGAAGAACCAGTTGGCCACATAGATGTGGCGCACCTTGCGCATGCCCACGGTGCCGAAGAACACCACCGCATACGACACCCAGACCAGGGTGATCAGCACGTCGATCGGCCATTCCAGCTCGGCGTATTCCTTGCCCGAGGTCAGGCCCAGCGGCAGGGTGATGGCGGCCAGCACGATGACCGCCTGCCAGCCCCAGAAGGTGAAGGCTGCCAGCGGTCCCGCGAACAGCGGGGTGTGACAGGTGCGCTGCACCACGTAGTAGCTGGCCGCGAACAGGCCGCAGCCGCCGAAGGCGAAGATGACGGCGTTGGTGTGCAGGGGGCGCAGGCGGCCGTAGGTCAGCCACTCGATGCCGAAGTTCAGGGCGGGCCAGGTGAGCTGCGCGGCGATGATCACGCCGACCAGCATCCCGACCACACCCCACACCACGGTCATGAGGGCGAACTGCCTCACCACCTTGTCGTTGTAGACCGCGGCGGCGGTCGATGGGCTGACGGACATGGGAAAACTCCTCTCTCTCTTTGTTGCTGCCTGTAGTGTCGGCATGCCGGGGTGCGGCGGGCTTGACCTAGGTCAAGCTGCACGCACGGGCCGTCGCGGCGGCCTCATTCGTCGCGCAGGATGCGCTCGCCCTCGCGTTCGACGTTGTCGAACTGCCCGCCCTGCAAGGCCCACCAGAACAGGCCGATGACACCGAACACCACCAGGATGGAAAGCGGGATGAGCAGGTACAGGATGTCCATGACAGGCAGTCGGGGGTTCAGGCGCGCGAGAGGCGCAAGGCGTTGCCGATGACCAGCAGCGAGCTCGCCGCCATGCCCACACCGGCCAGCCAGGGCGGCATCCAGCCCAGCAGGGCCAGCGGCACGCACACCGCGTTGTAGACCGCCGCCCACACCAGGTTCTGGCGCACGGTGCGCAGGGTGGCACGGGCCAGCACCAGTGTGTGCACCACGTCCATGAGCTGGCCGCTCTGGATGACGTAGTCGGACCGGGCCTGGGCCAGTGGTGCGGCATGGCCGAGCGCAAAGGAGGTGTCGGCACGGGCCAGCACGGGGCCGTCGTTCAGGCCGTCGCCCACCATGGCGACGCGGTGGCCGGCCCGCTGCCAGCCCATCAGTTCATCGAGCTTTCGCTCGGGCGAGGCCTGCGCCACCACCCGGTCGATGCCCAGGCGCGAGGCCACCTGGCGGGCCGCCGCCTGCCGGTCGCCCGACAGCAGCCAGCAGCGCACGCCCATCGACCGAAGCGCCTCCACGGCAGCCAGCGCGTCATCGCGCAGCACCTCGGACAGCACCAGCGTGGCCAGCCAGCCCGCATCGTCGGCCAGCCAGACACGCGGCGCTTCGGGCGCATGGCCGTCGGCCGGTGCCTCGGAACCCGCCAGGGCAAAAGCGGCCGAGCCCAGGCGCACCTGGCGGCCCTCCCGGGTGAAGGCCTGCATGCCCTGCCCCGCCTGCTCGGTGCGGTCGGTCAGCGCCGGCAGCGCAACGGCCGAGGCGGCGGCATCGGCCTCGCGGGCAGCGTTCACCGCACGCGAGGCCGGGTGCAGCGAACCCTGCGCCAGCGCCGCTGCCAGGTTCAGGACGGCAGTCCGGTCGGCGCCCGGCCGCACCACCAGGGCCTGCAGGCCGAGCCGGTCGAGCGTGAGGGTGCCGGTCTTGTCGAACACCACGGTGTCGATGCCGGCCAGGGTTTCGAAGGCCTGCAGCCGCCGCACCAGAATGCCGCTGCGCGCCAGCCGTCCGGCCGCGGCCAGCATGGCAGCCGGCGTGGCCAGCGACAGGGCACAGGGGCAGGTGACGATCAGCACCGCCACGGCCACACCCAGGGCCCGCGCCGGCTCCACCTGCCACCAGGCCACACCGGCCGCAGCAGAGGCCAGCAGCACCAGCACCAGGAACGGGGCGGCGATGCGGTCGGCCAGCAGGGCCAGCCGGGGTTTTTCGGTGGAGGCCTGCTCCATCAGCCGCACGATCTGGCCGAACCGGGTGTCCTGGCCCAGGCCGCTCAGGCGCAGCCGCACCGGCCCGCCGAGGTTGAAGCTGCCGGCCACCAGCGATTCGCCCACCACCCGCTCCACCGGTCGCGATTCGCCGGTCAGCAGGGCTTCATCGACCGTGGCGCGCTCGCTCAGCAGCACGCCGTCGCCCGGAAAAGCCTGGCCGGCCGGCAGCACCACCACGTCGCCCACGGCCAGCCGCCGCACCGACACCCGCTCCAGGGTGCCGTCGGCACGCTCGCGCTCGCAGGTCTCGGGCAGCCGGTTCATGAGGGCGTCGAGTGCACCGGCGGTGCGGTCGCGGGCCTTGAATTCGAGGTAGCGCCCACCCAGCAGGAAGAAGACGAACATGGTCAGCGAGTCGAACCACACCTCGTGACCCCAGGGACCGGTGGGGTCGAAGGTGGCTGCACTGCTGGCCAGGAAGGTGACCAGGATGCCGATGGACACCGGCGTGTCCATGCCCACGCGGCCACGCCGGAAGTCGTTCCAGGCGTTGCGGAAGAACGGACCGCTGGCAAAGAACACCACCGGCAGGCTGAGCACCCAGCTGGCCCAGCGCAGCAGCTGTTCGATGTCGGCCGGCATGTCGCCAGGGGCGGCCACGTAGGCCGGCCACGCGTACATCATGACCTGCATCATGCAGAAGCCGGCCACGAACAGGCGCCACAAGGCCTGCCGCGTTTCCTTCAGGCGCTCGTCCACCGACAGTGCCTGCGCCATGGGCAGCAGCCGGTAGCCGGCGTTGCCCACGGCGCGGGCCAGCGCCGAGAGCTGCGTGGCCTTCGGATCCCAGCGCAGCACCAGCCGCCGGGTGGCCGCGTGCACCCTGGCCTCCAGCACACCGGGCAGCGGCGCCAGGGCCGACTCCACCGTGTCGGCACAGGCGGCGCAGTACATGCCCTGCACCATCAGCACCGACTCGCAGCCCAGGTCGGCACCGGCCGGACCGAAGGCCTGGGTGAAGCACTGCTGCTCGGCCGGATCGTCGAGCACCAGGAAGTCATCGGTCACGTTCAGGGGTCCCCGGTGATCAGGGGCCCACAGGGTCGGGTTCATGGAAGGCAGCTTAAGGCCGCCCATCTGCCTCGGGGTTGATGCAGGTCAAGGTGCCGGCGCCCTGCCCCGCTACGCTGGCAGCTCCACAACCTGAGGAGGGCATATGTACCAACGCATCCTGGTGGCCACCGACGGCTCCAAACTCTCCCAGAAGGCCGTTCACCACGCCCTGGACCTGGCCGACATCACCGGTGCCGGCGTCGTGGCGCTGAAGGTGACGCCGCGCTACCCCCAGTCCTACTTCGAGGGCGGAGTGGCGCTGGCCGCCGACGAGGTGGCCCGCATCGAGCAGCAATGGCAGGCCGAGGCACTGGAGGCGGTGAATGCGGTCCGCTCGGCCGGCCAGCTGCGCGGCATCAAGGTCAAGCCGGTGGTGGCCCGCTCGGACGGGGTGTCCGAAGCCATCATCGCCACGGCAAAACGACAGAAGTGCGACCTGATCGTCATGGCATCGCACGGGCGGCGCGGCATCAAGCGGCTGCTGCTGGGCAGCGAGACCCAGCAGGTGCTGACCCATGTGAATATCCCGGTGCTGGTGCTGCGCTGAGCCGCGGGCGCAGAATGCGCCCCGCATGTCCGCCACGCCCTCCCGACCTTCCCCGCCGGCCTCCGGCCGCTTCCTGACCGGCTCCACCCTGGGCCACGTCACCTCCATGACCGCAGCCGGATCGGTCGGGCTGCTGGCGCTGTTCGCGGTCGATGTGCTCAACCTGTTCTACATCGCCCGCATGGGCCGGCCGGAGCTCACCGCTGCCGCCGGTTATGCGGCCACGCTGCTGTTCTTCCTGACCTCGCTCTCGATCGGGCTGGCCATCGCGGCCACCGCCCTCACCTCGCGCTCGCTGGGTGCCGGGCAGACGGCGCAGGCACAGCAGATGGCGGGCGCCTCGCTGGCCTACATGGGGCTGTCCATGGCCGTCTGCGCCCTGCTCATGGCGCCTGCGGTGCCCTGGATGCTGCAGGCCCTGGGCGCCCAGGGCGAAGCGGCCCGGGCGGCCGAGCGCTTCATGTGGATCGTGCTGCCCTCGGCCCCGCTGCTGGGCCTGGCCATGGGGCTGGGTGCCCTGCTGCGCGCGGCCGGCGACGCCCGCCGGGCGATGGGGGTCACGCTGTGCGGTGCGGTGGTGGTGGCCTGCCTGGACCCCCTGTTCATCCTGACGCTGGGCTGGGGCCTGGACGGCGCTGCCGTGGTCACGCTGATGGCCCGGGCCGCCATGGTGGCCTTCGGCCTGCAGGCGCTGGTGCGCCGCCACCGGCTGTGGGCCTGGCCGACCCGGATCACGCTGCGCGAGCACTGGCGCCCGTACATGGCCATCGGGGTGCCGGCGGTGCTGACCCAGCTCGCCACGCCGGTGGGCAACGCCATGGTCACCGCCGTCATGGCACCGTTCGGCGATGCGGCCGTGGCGGCCTGGGCGGTGATCGTGCGCATCATCCCCATGGCCTTCGTGGCGCTGTTTGCGCTCTCGGGTGCGGTCGGGCCGATCATGGGTCAGAACCTGGGCGCGCAGCGGCACGACCGGCTGCGCAGCACGCTGGACGACAGCCTGAAGCTGGTGGTGGTCTACGTGCTGGCGGTGTGGCTGGTGCTGGCGCTGGGCCGGGGCTGGATCGCGCAGGCTTTCGGGGCCACCGGGCAGGCGGCCGAGCTGATCGAGTTCTTCTGCCTGTTCGTGGCCGGCAGCTACCTGTTCAACGGCGCGCTGTTCGTGGCCAACGCCGCGTTCAACAACCTGGGTTTCGCGTTCTATTCCACCGCGCTGAACTGGGGCCGCGCCACGCTGGGTGTCGCGCCCTTCATCGTGCTGGGCGGCCAGTGGAATGGCGCCACCGGCGTGCTCGCCGGCTACGGTCTGGGCGTGGTGGGCTTCGGCGTGGCCGGCATGTGGCTGTGCCGGCGGGTGATCCACCGGCTGGAGGCCAGGGCCGGCTGAGCCGCCTCAGCTGAACAGGCCCTTGTGCTGGTCGCGCAGCAGGTTCTTCTGGACCTTGCCCATGGTGTTGCGCGGCAGCTCGGGCACCAGGAAGCAGCGCTTGGGAATCTTGTAGTTGGCCAGCCGCGCCTTGAGCGAGTTGATGAGCACCTGCGGGTCGGGCTCGGTGCCCGGGCGGGCGATCACCACCGCCACGCCCACTTCACCGAAGTCCGGGTGCGGCACGCCCACCACCGCGCTCTCGGCCACACCGGGCATCTGGTTGAGTTCACTCTCGATCTCGGCCGGGTAGACGTTGTAGCCGCCGGAGATGATGAGGTCCTTGCTGCGCCCCACGATGACCACATAGCCGCGCTCGTCCACCTTGCCCACGTCACCGGTCTTGAAGAAGCCGTCGCTGGTGAACTCCTCGGCCGTCTTTTCCGGCATGCGCCAGTAGCCGTTGAACACGTTCGGGCCCCGCACCTGGATGCCGCCGATCTCGCCGGTTTCCACCGGGCGGCCGGCGTCGTCCACCACACGCAGCTGCACGCCCGGCAGCGGGAAGCCCACGGTGCCGCCGCGCCGCTCGGTCTGTCCGGGGTGGCGCGGGTCGGCCTGGCAGGGGTTGGAGGTGAGCATGATGGTCTCGCTCATGCCGTAACGCTCCAGGATGGTGTGGCCGGTGCGTTCCTGCCAGGCCTGGAAGGTCTCGATCAGCAGCGGCGCCGAGCCGGAGACGAACAGGCGCATGCCGGCCGCCGCCTCGCGGGTGAGGCCGGGTTCGGCCAGCAGACGGCTGTAGAGCGTGGGCACGCCCATGAAGACGGTGGCCCGCGACATCAGGCCCAGCACCGCCTTGGGCTCGAACTTGTTGAGCCACAGCGTGGGACTGCCGTTGATGAGGGCGCCGTGGATGGCCACGAACAGGCCGTGCACATGGAAGATGGGCAGCGCGTGGATGAGCACGTCGTCCGGCTGCCAGCCCCAGTAGTCGCGCAGCACGCGGGCATTGCTGAGCATGTTGCCGTGCGAGAGCATGGCGCCCTTGCTGCGGCCGGTGGTGCCGCTGGTGTAGATGATCACGCCCAGCTCGTCGGCGGCGCAGGTGGCCGGGGTGTGCACGTCGCTGTGGTGGGCGGCGCGGTCCAGCAGGCTGCCGGTGCGGTCATCGCCCAGGGTGAACACATGGCGGGTGCCGGCCTTGAAGGCGATCTTGGACACCCAGCCGAAATTGGCCGGGCTGCAGACCACCATGGCCGGTTCGGCGTTGCCGACGAAGTACTCGATCTCGCCGGCCTGGTAGGCGGTGTTGAGCGGCAGGAACACATGACCGGCCCGCAGCGTGGCCAGGTACAGGATGAGGGCCTCGACCGACTTCTCCACCTGCACGGCGATGCGCGAGCGCGGCGGCAGGTTCAACGAATCGATCAGGTTGGCCAGCATGGCGGTGGCGCGGTCCAGGTCGCGCCACGTGTAGCACAGGCCGGACTGGCTGCCGCCCACCGTTTCCACCGCAGTGGCGTCGAGGTCGGCCGGGAAGGCGTCGCGCAGGGCGACAAACAGGTTGTGGTTGCTCATGACGGGCTGGATTGAGGCGGGGGGAAATCAGCGCTCCTGGAAGACCGGCGGGCGCTTGTCCAGGAATGCGGTGATGCCCTCCCGGTGGTCGGGGCTGGGGGCGTAGTCGTAGGCATGTGCCAGCAGTTCGGCATCCGGCGGCGGCGGCATCACGGCGCGCAGGTTCTGCTTGTTCATGCGGCTGGCCTGCGGCGAAAGGTCGGCAATGTAACCGGCGCGGGCGGCGGCGTTCGACAGCACGGTGGAATCTTCCACCACCGCATTCAGGAAGCCGCGGTACATCAGGGTGTTCGCGTCCAGCACGCCCCCCTGGAGCAGCATCTCGCGGGTCGAGAGCGTGCCGGCTTCACGGGCCACCAGCTGGGCCTCCCGCGGCGCCATCGGGAAGCCGAGCTTGGCAATGGGCGCACCGAAGCGGGCGTTGCGTCCGGCCACCCGGATGTCGCAGCAGCAGACGATTTCCACCCCGCCGCCCATGCAGTAGCCTTCGACGGCCGCCACCAGGGGCAGGTCGCAGTCGAGCATGGCCGAGAGGCCACCCCAGACTTCGCGCTCGTGGAATTCGCGCAGTTCTTCGGTGCGGAAGCGGAAGTCCGGGTATTCGGCAATGTCGCCGCCGGCGCAGAAGTTGCCGCTGTCGCCCTGGATCACCACGACCCGCACACCCGAAAGCTCGCCCTTGCCCTCCTGGAGCCGGTGAAAGGTGGTGGCCAGCTCGCGCCACATCGCCCGGGACATGGCGTTGAGGCGCTCGGGGTTGAAGATGGTGACTCGGGCCAGTGCCCCTTCGCGCACCAGGCGAATGCTGCCGCCGCCTTGCATCAGTCGAGCTTGGCGCCGGACGCCTTGACCACTTGCGCCCATTTGCGGATCTCGCCCTTGACGAAGCTGTCGAAGGCATTGCCGCTCAGGTCGGGGAACTCGGCGCCCTGGTTGGCCCACACCGCCTTGGCCTCGTCGGTGTTGACCGACTTGCGGATCTCTTCGATGGCAGCCTTCTGGGCATCGGCCGGGGTACCTTTGGGCGCCCACACGCCGTACCAGGTGGTCACGTTGTAGTCGGGCAGGCCGAGTTCGGCGGCGCAGGGCACGTCCGGGAAGGCCGGGTTGCGCTTGGCACCGGCCACCATGAGCGCCTTGATGCGGCCACCCTTGATGTGCGCAGCCGACGAGCCGAGACCGTCGAACATCATGTCGACGTTGCCGGCGATCAGGTCGTTCAGGGCCGGGCCGGCTCCGCGGTAGGGAATGTGGGTGATGAAGGTCTTGGTCTGCTGCTTGAACAGCTCGCCGGCCAGGTGGTGCGAGGTGCCGCCGCCGGCCGAGCCGTAGTTCAGCTTGCCCGGGCTGGCCTTGACCTGCTTGAGGAAGTCCTGGAAGTTGCCAGGCACCCGCTTGGGGTTGACCACCAGCACCTGCGGCACGCTGGCCACCAGGATCATGGGGATCAGGTCCTTCTCGATGTCGTAGTCGAGCTTGGGGTACATGGCCGGCGCGATCGAGTGGTGCACCGCCCCCATGAACAGGGTGTAGCCATCGGGCTGGGCCTTGGCCGCGATGCTGGCGCCCAGGGTGCCGCCGGCACCGCCCCGGTTGTCGATGACCAGCGACTTGCCCGTGATCCGGGTGAAGGCCGCCGACAGCGGGCGGGCGAAGGCATCGGTACCGCCGCCGGCCGGGAACGGCACGATCATGGTGACCGGCTTGGCCGGCCAGGCGGCCTGCGCCAGGGCGCCGGCATGGTGAAGGGCCGTGCCGGCCAGGGCGACGCCCAGCAGATGGCGGCGTTGCAGCGATGCGTTCATGGTGTTGTCTCCGTGCTTGTGGTTGTGGGCGGGAAAGCGTTCAAAGGTACAGGTCTTCCAGGGCGCCGGCCATCGGTACTTTTCCGGCTGCCAGCTGGGAGCGGTGGCGGTCGAGCCGCTTGAGGTCGTAGAGGTAATTGACCATCAGACCATAGGACTGCTTGATCCCCTTGGAAGAGGGATCGGCCGCCCAGTTCAGGCGCTCGACCCGGGCGCCATTGCCCAGGTGGAAGCGGGCCACCGGGTCCAGCGGCTTGCCTTCCGACAGCTCCCGGGTGAGGTACCGGGCAGCCCAGCCCAGCAGGGCCCGGCGCGGGGTGTCGTGTTCGCCCAGCTCGTCCCACCGCTCCCAGGCGGCCAGCAGCTCGGCGGGGGCGTTGCGCTGCAGCCAGGGCCGCAGCCCGGGGATGGGCGAGAGGGTGGCGAACACCTTGAGGCGGGGGAACTCGGCCTTGAGGGTGTCGACCACGTTCTTGATGAGCGAATCGCCGAAGCTCACGCCGCGCAGCCCGGTCTGGGTGTTGCTGATGGAATAGAAGATTGCGGTGGTGGCGCGGGTCAGGTCGTCCGGCGCGGCCGATTCGTCCAGCAGCGGCGTGATGCTGTCGGCCATGTGGTTCATCAGCGCCACTTCCACGAAGATCAGCGGCTCGCCCGGCAGCCGGGGGTGAAAGAAGCCGTAGCAGCGCCGGTCGCTGTCGAGCCGGTTCTTCACGTCGGCCCAGCTGCGGATGTCGTGCACCGCCTCGTACTTGATCAGCTTCTCCACCAGCGAGGCCGGCGAGTCCCAGCTGATGCGGCGCAGCTCCAGGAAGCCGACATCGAACCAGGTGGAGAACATGTACTCCATCTCGACATCCAGCGCCTGCAGCGAAGGCTCGGCCTTGAGGTGCGGCTGCAGCTCGGCCCGCAGGTCGACCAGGAAACGGATGCCGTCGGCATGGGCGCTGATGCGTTGCAGCACCCGCCGACGGGGCGACACGGTGGCGCGCCGAAAACGCACCTCGGCCGCAGCCTCGTCGGGCGTGCCGACGGCAGCCGCCATATCGACCTGGGCCTTGCGGACCTTCTCCGGGTCGGCCTTGAACAGCTCGGACAGCAGCCGCCACACGTCGCGCCGCTCCTCAGGTGCGGCGGCGGTGTACCAGTCCATCAGCACCTGGGCCCGGCGACCGCCCTCCACTTCGCTGACCATCGGGTCGACCACCGCCATGATCTCGTCCAGCCGCTGGCGCAGGGCGCGTGGGGCCAGCGCTTCCTCGGGCTGGCGCAGCCGGGCCTTGAGCCGCTCGGCAATGCCGCGGCGGGCCGCAGGCGGGGTTCGCAGCTTGCCCACCCGCTCGGTGATCCAGGTCGATGCGCTCATGCCGAAATCCTTGAGGTGCGTTGGCGTGCCAGTTCGCGCAGCGCCTCGCGCTGGCGGACCAAGTGGGTTCGCATCGCGGCCTCCGCACCCTCGGCATCGCGGGCCTTGAGCGCGGCATAGACCACCATGTGCTCGGCCAGGCTCTGGGCCAGGCGGCCCGGCGCGTGCAGCTGCTGCAACCGGGCCAGCCGCAGGAGCTTGCGCAGGTCGCCGATCACCTGGGCCAGCCAGCGGTTGTCGGCCAGGGTGATGATGGCTTCGTGGATGGCGTGGTTGGTTTCGTAGTACTCGGCAATGCGCCGGGCCTGGGCATGGCGGTTCAGGCGCTCGTGCAGCGAGTCGAGGGCGGCCAGGTCGGCGTCGGTGGCGTTGCGGGCCGCCTCGAAGGCGCAACGGCCCTCGAGCAGTGCGATGACCGGAAAGATCTCGTCCAGGTCGCGCTCGGTGATCTGGTTGACGAAGCAGCCGCGCCGCGGCTCGTGGCGCAGCAGCCCCTCGGCGGTCAGCACCCGCAGGGCTTCGCGCAGCGGCGTGCGGGAAATGCCCATCTGCTCGCACAGGGCGGGCTCGTCGATGAAGCTGCCCGGCAGCAGGCTGCCGCCAAAGATCAGCCCCCGCAGCCGGTCGGCCACGTCATCGTGCAAGGAGCTGGAAACCACGCGCATGGACAGGTCGGATGGGTGTCAGGAACAGGAAAATTACCTGTAATAACGCGTAATCCTAGCCATCTGCACAACAAAAAGGGCAGGTGATTACCCTGCCCTGCGTCCTGTCGCCCGTTCGGGGCGCGGGAATCAGCCCGTCCTGGGACGGCTGGTCCAGGCCAGCGCCAGGCCCGCCAGGATCATCGGGATGCAGAGCCATTGGCCCATGCTCATGCCCAGCGAGAGCAGGCCCAGGTGGGCGTCGGGCTCGCGGAAGAATTCGGCCACGAAGCGGAACACGCCGTAGCCCAGCAGGAACATGGCCGACACCTGTCCGGTGGCGCGCGGCTTGCGGGCGTAGAGCCACAGCAGCACGAACAGCAGCAGGCCCTCCAGCAGGAACTGGTACACCTGCGAGGGGTGGCGCGGCAGGTCGCCCGCACCCCGGAACACCATGCCCCAGGGCAGCGACGGATCGGCCACCCTGCCCCACAGCTCACCATTGAGGAAGTTGCCCAGGCGGCCTGCGGCCAGCCCGGTGGGCACGCAAGGGGCCACGAAGTCCATCACCTGCAGGAACGGCCGGCTGCGGCTGCGCGCAAACCAGACCATGGCCAGCAGCACGCCGATCAGACCGCCATGAAAGCTCATGCCGCCCTGCCAGACCGCGAACACCTCCAGCGGGTGCTGCAGGTAATAGCCCGGCTGGTAGAACACGCAGTAGCCGATGCGCCCGCCCGCCACCACGCCCAGCACGCCCAGGAACAGAATGTCCTCGACGTCACGGGCGCTCCAGGCCGGCTCGCGCAGGCTGGCGAACGGCTCGTGCTTCAGGCGAAGCCGGCCGAGCACCACGAACAGCACGAAGGCAGCGAGGTAGGTCAGGCCGTACCAGTGGATGGCCACGGGGCCCAGCTGCAGTGCAACCGGGTCGATGGCAGGGTGGATCAGCATCAGCCTTCGAGCTTGGAGAGGTCGCGCACCGCGCCCTTGTCGGCCGAGGTGGCCAGCAGCGCATAGGCGCGCAGGGCAGCCGAGACCTGGCGCGGGCGCGGCTGCTCCGGCTTCCAGCCCTTGGCATCCTGCTCGGCGCGGCGGCGGGCGAGTTCTTCGTCGCTCACCAGCACGTCGATGCTGCGGTTGGGGATGTCGATGCGGATGCGGTCACCGTTGCGCACCAGGCCGATGGCGCCGCCGGCTGCGGCCTCGGGCGAGCAGTGGCCGATGGACAAGCCGGAGGTGCCGCCGGAGAAGCGGCCGTCGGTCAGCAGCGCGCAGGCCTTGCCCAGGCCCTTGGACTTGATGTAGCTCGTGGGGTAGAGCATTTCCTGCATGCCGGGGCCGCCCTTCGGGCCCTCGTAACGCACCACCACCACGTCGCCGGCCTTGACCTTGTCGTCCAGGATGTTCTGCACCGCGTCGTCCTGGCTCTCCACCACATGGGCCGGGCCTTCGAACACCATCAGGCTGTCGTCCACGCCGGCGGTCTTGACCACGCAGCCGTCCACCGCGATGTTGCCGCGCAGCACCGCCAGGCCGCCTTCCTTGGAGAAGGCGTGTTCGTACGAGCGGATGCAGCCTTCGGCGCGATCCAGGTCGAGGCTGGGCCAGCGGGTGGCCTGGCTGAACGCCACCTGGGTGGGAATGCCGGCCGGGCCGGCCATGAAGAAGGTCTTGACCGCTTCCGAGGGGTTGCGGGCAATGTCCCACTCGTCCAGGGCGTGCTTGAGCGTGGGGGCGTGCACCGTGGGCACGTCGGTGTGCAGCTTGCCGGCACGGTCGAGCTCACCCAGGATGGCCATGATGCCGCCGGCACGGTGCACGTCCTCGATGTGGTACTTGTTGGTGTTGGGTGCCACCTTGCACAGCTGCGGCACGTCGCGCGACATGCGGTCGATGTCGGTCATGTCGAAGTCGATGCCGGCCTC
This sequence comes from uncultured Hydrogenophaga sp., assembly GCF_958439165.1. Classification (GTDB taxonomy): domain Bacteria; phylum Pseudomonadota; class Gammaproteobacteria; order Burkholderiales; family Burkholderiaceae_C; genus Hydrogenophaga. Next base: position 38,597 of record NZ_OY288121.1, read on the forward strand.
CTGGGCTGCGGCCAGGATGTGCAGGATGGTGTTGGTGGAGCCGCCCATGGCGATGTCCAGCGTCATGGCGTTCTCGAAGGCCTTCTTGCCGATGGCGCGCGGCAGCACCGAGGCGTCTTCCTGTTCGTAGTAGCGGCGGCACAGCTCGACCGCGGTGCGCCCGGCGCGCTTGAACAGTTCTTCGCGATCGGCGTGGGTGGCCAGCACCGTGCCGTTGCCCGGCAGCGAAAGGCCCAGGGCCTCGGTCAGGCAGTTCATGGAGTTGGCGGTGAACATGCCCGAGCAGGAACCGCAGGTGGGGCATGCCGAACGCTCCACTTCGGCCAGGTCGGCCTCGGAGACCTTGTCGTCGGCGGCCATGACCATGGCGTCGATCAGGTCGAGCTTCTTGATCTGGATGGTGGAGGTGCCGGGCACGGCCAGCTTCACCTTGCCGGCCTCCATGGGACCGCCCGAGACGAACACCACCGGGATGTTCAGCCGCATGGCGGCCATCAGCATGCCGGGGGTGATCTTGTCGCAGTTGGAGATGCACACCAGCGCATCGGCGCAGTGGGCGTTGACCATGTACTCCACCGAGTCCGCAATGATGTCGCGGCTGGGCAGCGAATACAGCATGCCGTCGTGGCCCATGGCGATGCCGTCGTCCACCGCGATGGTGTTGAACTCCTTGGCCACGCCACCCACCGCCTCGATCTCGCGGGCCACCAGCTGACCCAGATCCTTCAGGTGCACATGGCCCGGCACGAACTGGGTGAAGGAGTTCGCGATGGCAATGATGGGCTTGCCGAAGTCGCCGTCCTTCATGCCGGTGGCACGCCAGAGGGCGCGGGCTCCGGCCTGGTTGCGGCCGGCGGTGGAGGTCTTGGAGCGGTATTGCGGCATGGTGTCTCGGGGTCGTTGTGGGTGATGGGCGACCGGTCTGCGGTCAACCCGGGATTATCGGGCGGGGTGAATGGCCTCAGCGGCGATGCCGGTCCAGGCCCAGGGCCTTGCGCTGCTTCTCGATGCGGTCCGCCTTGCGCTGATCCATCTTTTCCATCTGTTTGCGGCGGGTGTAGCCGGAACTGTCGGCCCAGGCCCACCAGAGCAGGGCCAGGCCGAACGGCGACAGCACCACCAGCCATGACCAGCCGGCCACCGGGCCGAGTTCCAGGTACTTGAGCAGCAGCAACACGATGCCGGCGGAGAGGAAGTACATGAAGTTGCTCCGTGAAGCCCGGGTAAATCCGGGGAAAGGTACTGAACGATCGGGCGGTTTCGGGGATCGGAGTCGGGCGTCATTCGCTAGAATCGGCGCGCGTTTGCAACCACCCCAGAGGACACGAACCCCATGAAACGAACCCTGATGATTATGGCCTCGCTGGCCGTCCTGTCTGCTCCGGCCATGGCCGACGAAGCCCTGGCCAAGAGCAAGAACTGCCTGGCCTGCCACGCCATGGACAAGAAGCTGGTCGGTCCGTCCTACAAGGACATCGCCAAGAAGTATGCCGGCGACGCCAAGGCGGTCGACATGCTGGCCACCAAGATCCAGAAGGGCGGCGCCGGTGTCTGGGGTGCGATCCCCATGCCCGCCAACCCGCAGGTGAGCGACGCCGAAGCCAAGAAGCTGTCGGCCTGGATCCTGGGCATGAAGTGACCCGGCTCCGGACCGGGCCCGGTCCGGGTCCAGACCAAGAAAAACCCGCCTGAAAGGCGGGTTTTTTCATGGGCGTCTGCGGCTCAGTTGTTCTCGGCCAGCTGGTCCAGGATGGCCGGGTTCTCCAGGGTGGAGGTGTCCTGCGTGATGGCCTCGCCCTTGGCGATCGAGCGCAGCAGGCGGCGCATGATCTTGCCGGAGCGGGTCTTGGGCAGGTTGTCGCCGAAACGGATGTCCTTGGGCTTGGCGATCGGGCCGATCTCCTTGCCCACCCAGTCGCGCAGCTGCTTGGCAATGGCCTTGGCTTCCTCGCCGGTGGGGCGCGAACGCTTGAGCACCACGAAGGCCACGATGGCCTCGCCGGTCAGGTCGTCCGGGCGGCCCACCACGGCGGCTTCGGCCACCAGGTCGGTCTTGCCGACCAGGGCGGACTCGATCTCCATGGTGCCCATGCGGTGGCCCGAGACGTTGAGCACGTCGTCGATGCGGCCGGTGATGCGGAAGTAGCCGCGGTCGGCACTGCGCACCGCGCCGTCGCCGGCCAGGTAGTAGCCGCGCAGCTCGTCCGGGAAGTAGCTCTTCTTGAAACGCTCCGGGTCGCCCCAGATGGTGCGGATCATGGACGGCCAGGGCTTCTTGACCACCAGGATGCCGCCGGCGCCATTCGCCACGTCGTTGCCGGTCTCGTCCACGATGGCCGCCGCAATGCCCGGCAGGGGCAGCGTGCAGGAGCCCGGCACCAGCGGCGTGGCGCCCGGCAGCGGCGTGATCATGTGGCCGCCGGTCTCGGTCTGCCAGAAGGTGTCGACGATGGGGCAACGCTCGCCGCCCACATGGCGGTAGTACCACATCCAGGCTTCGGGGTTGATCGGTTCACCCACCGAACCCAGCAGGCGCAGGCTGGAGAGGTCCGAGCGTGCCGGGTGCACCTTCTCGTCACCCTCGGCCGCCTTGATGAGCGAGCGGATGGCGGTGGGTGCGGTGTAGAAGATGGTGCACTTGTGCTTCTCGATCATCTGCCAGAAGCGGCCGGCGTTCGGGTAGGTGGGCACGCCCTCGAACACGATCTGGGTGGCGCCGGCGGCCAGCGGGCCGTAGGCCACATAGCTGTGGCCGGTGATCCAGCCGATGTCGGCGGTGCACCAGAAGATGTCGTCGGCCTTCAGGTCGAAGGTCCAGTTTATGGTCAGGTTGGCCCACAGCAGGTAGCCGCCGGTGCTGTGCTGCACGCCCTTGGGCTTGCCGGTGGAGCCGGAGGTGTACAGCACGAACAGCGGGTGCTCCGCGCCCACCATCTCGGCCGGGCAGCTGGTGGACTGGCCGGCCATGTCCTCGTGCATGAAGCTGTCGCGCCCGGCCACCATGTTGCAGGCGGTGGGCGTGCGCTGGAACACGATGACGTTCTGGATGCACTCGCAGCCGCCCATGGCGATGCCGTCGTCCACGATGGACTTCAGCGGCAGTTCCTTGCCGCCGCGCAGCTGGTAGTTGGCGGTGATGACGGCCACGGCACCGGCGTCCTGGATGCGCTCCTGCAAGGCCTTGGCCGAGAAGCCGCCGAACACCACCGAGTGGGTGGCGCCGATGCGGGCGCAGGCCTGCATGGCCACCACGCCTTCGATGGTCATGGGCATGTAGATGACGACGCGGTCGCCCTTCTTCACGCCCTTGGCCTTCAGGACATTCGCAAACTGCGACACCTTGTCCAGCAGTTCACGGTAGGTGACGCGGGTCACCTCGCCGCCATCGGCCTCGAAGATGATGGCGGTCTTGTTTTCCACCGGGGTGCCCATGTGGCGATCCAGGCAGTTGAACGAGGCATTGAGCTCGCCGTCCTGGAACCACTTGTAGAACGGCGCCTGCGAGGCGTCGAGCGTCTGGGTGAAGGGCTTGTTCCAGGTCAGGGTCTCGCGCGCCAGACGGGCCCAGAACGCTTCGTGGTCCCGCTCTGCCTCGGCACACAGGGCCTGGTAGGCATCCATGCCCGAGATGCGGGCGGCCTGGACGATGGCAGCAGAGGGTTCGAAGACCCGGTTTTCGACCAGGGTGGATTCGATCGACGACGAGGGTGCGGACATGCGCAAGTCTCCTGATATGTTGTTGAAAACCGGAACGCCGGGCACTGTGCGCAGCCGCTCTTACAGGCCACTGACACAGAGGCGACACCTACAATAGCAGGCTGCCCTCAGGGTGGCTACGACCCCGCCCCGACCACCACGCATTCTCATATTTCATGACCGATCCCGTCAAAACCGGCTCCATCCGGCCGCTGCCCAACCTGATCTTTGCCAGCCGCTGGCTGCAGCTGCCGCTCTACCTCGGACTCATTGCCGCCCAGGGCATCTACGTGTTCCATTTCTGGGTCGAGCTGGTGCACCTGATCGAAGCCGCCTTCGGCAACGAGGTGGCGCTGCAGAAGCTGGTCACCAGCATCGGCTACAAGAGCGACGTGGTGCTCACCGGCCTGAACGAGACGGTGATCATGCTGGTGGTGCTGGCCCTGATCGACGTGGTGATGATCAGCAACCTGCTGATCATGGTGATCGTGGGTGGCTACGAGACCTTCGTCAGCCGCATGCACCTGGAAAACCACCCCGACCAGCCGGAATGGCTGAGCCACGTGAATGCGTCGGTGCTCAAGGTCAAGCTGGCCACCGCGATCATCGGCATCAGCTCCATCCACCTGCTCAAGACCTTCATCAACGCCGCCAACTACGACGAGAAGGTGCTGATCTGGCAGACGGTGATCCACATTGCCTTCCTGTTCAGCGCACTGGCCATCGCCCTGACCGACAAGTTGATGCACGTGCCCGCCAGCGGCAAGCATTGAGCGGGCCCGCACCCGGCTCCCGCCACCCGGGCACGGCCACCGACCCATACGGTGCCCCAAGGGGTATCCGCAGGGGGTTAACACACCAGGGAAAAAGGTAATGGAAATACCTACCCCGGTTGACCGTATATCGGCCTGTTTACAACATACAGAGTAAGTCACAGACGGTAACATTCGCGACGAACGGCAGGTGGCCGGGCTGCAGTGCGGCTCCACGGGTCACCTGACGTCTGCCCGGCGGCGCCCATACCGGCGACCGGGGCAGCCTCAAGGATTCGCGATGACCCAAGCCGCCATCGGCTACCTGCGCCGGCAATACCTGTGTGTTCTCAAGCGTTGCGCCTTGCGCAACGCACTCATGTCAGTGGGCTCGCTGGGGGCCGTGCTGGCCGGGGCCTCGGTGGCGGCCCAGCCCATCGTGACCGACGGGCGCACCCAGACCACGGTGCAGGTGCAGGGCACGGTGACCGACATCAGCACCACGACGGTGCACGGCAACGCGGCCTTCAACTCGTTCCAGCGTTTCAACGTGGATGCAGGGCAGACGGTCAACATGCACCTGCCCGGCCAGACCAGCCACCTGCTCAACCTGGTGCATGGCGAGCGGTCTTACATCAACGGCCTGGTCAGCTCCTACCAGAACGGCCAGATCGGCGGCCATGTCTATTTTCTGAACCCGCAGGGCGTGATCGTGGGCCGGCAAGGCGTGCTCCAGGTGGGCAGCCTGACCATCACCACCCCCACCACCGATTTCATGAACCGGCTGATCTCGCCCCTGGGCGTGATCGACCCGGCGGCCACCGCGCAGGTGCTGGCCGGCCAGGTGCCGCTGAGCAGCAGCGGCCTGGTACGGGTGCAGGGCCGCATCCTGGCCACGCAGGCAGCCACGCTGGCCGGCAGCCAGGTGGACATTGCCGCCGGCGCCCAGGTACTGGCCGGCGGCGCAGCGCGGGTGGCCTTCGGGCAGCTGGTGAACCTCGACCAGGTCGGCATGGCCACCGAGGTGAGTCAGGAAGGCGGCGTGATCCGCCTGCTGGCCAGCGGTGACATCAACGTGGCCGGCCGGGTCAGCGCCGACGGCGCCGGCAGCCAGGCCCATGGCGGCGACGTGCTGGTGATGGCCGACCAGAAGTCCACCCTGCAAGCCGGGGCGCTGGTGTCGGCCAATGCCGGCAGCAGCGGCGACGGCGGCTTCGTGGAGTTTTCCGCCCGGCGCGAGGTGGAACTGGCCGGCGGCAGCCTGCAGGCCAGCGCCACCCAGGGCACGGCCGGCCAGGTGCTGATCGACCCGGAGAACATCACCGTCTCGGCCGATCTGCTGCGCAGCGCCGGCGGCAACACCAGCGGTGGCGGCATCAGCTGGGACGCCGGCAGCCTCACGCTGCAGGCCGACCAGCGCCTGAACGTGGCCAGCGGCGTGGTGATTTCCACCCGCCAGGTCCAGGGCACCACCCGCGACGACCACATCAACGGCGCGTCGGTGGATGCTTCGGGCAACCTGATCCTGAAGGCCCCGCACATCGAGCTGGGCGACGGCGCCATGCTGCTGGCGCATGGCGACAACACCCACGCCGGTGGCGACATCTCGCTGCTGGCCACCGACATCAATGCCCTGGGTGCGGTGCGCAGCGCCTCGACCAGCATCACCGCCACCAACGCCACCCTCAAAGGGCGCACGGTGACCCTGCGCGCCAACGCCGACACATCGGCCCTGGCCACGCTGCTGGCACTGCAACCCGGCACCACCCTGGCCGACGCGCAGGCGTACCTCAACAGCGAGCTCGACGACCTGGGCGACGGCCCGGGCGGGGAGTACCTGGCCATCAAGACCGACGCGGCAGCCCATGTCGTGCTGCGGGGCACGCAGGTGCAGGCCACCGGCAACGTGACCATCGACGCCCTGGCCGGTGCGCGCGCCGGCTTCGAAAAGCAGGCCGAGGCCTCGGTCACGGTGGACGACCATGTGGCCGGCGACGGCACCCGCGTGGCCAGCCAGATCACTGGCAACGACATCCAGATTCAGGCCACGAGCGATACCTCGCTCAAGTACAACGTGCTGGGCACGGCGGTGCGCCTGCTCGACCAGAGCTGGTTGCCGGCCGAAGACAACCCGGTGCTGCAGAAGGTCAATGACCAGCTGTTCGACTACAGCAGCGTGCCGCTGGTGTCCTTGTCCGGATCGAACGCCACGGTGCACATCGGTGGCGCCAGCCGCATCGAAGCTGGCGGTGCGCTGGATCTGTCGGCCTCCGCCCAGTCCACCGCTGCCCCGTCGTTCTCCAGCCCGCTGCTGTTTGCAGCCGCCTGGGGCGAGTCCAACGCCGCCTCCCGCCTGGTGGTCGACGGCGCCAGCCTGCTGCGTGCGGGCCAGGCCGCCCGCCTGAGCGCCACCACCGATGTGGAGCTCGACGTCACCGCCAAGGTGAACTCCACCAACAAGCCGATCGACGCCGTCTTTGCGCGCGGCCTGAGCCGCATCGAGACCACGGTGGACCTGGGCCAGGGCACCACCACCGACGCCGCCAGCCTGGAGGTGACCGCCCTCACCCAGGCCGACATCCAGGTGCAGGCCGACGCCAGCAACACCGGCGCCAGCGGCCTGGGCTTTGCGGTGGCGGTGAACGAATCCACCTCCACCACCACCGCCTCGCTGGGCGGCCAGGTGACCACCGCTTCGGGCGACGTGGTGGTGCGTGCCTCCACCGATGTGGACCAGAACAACACCAGCGCCAACGCGGCCACGCTGGGCGACACCAGCACCATCGGCGCGCGCATTGCCAACTTCAAGGCCGGCATCCAGCGCAACGTCACCGGGGCCGTCCTGGGCTCGTTGACCAAGCTGTCGCCCAGCCAGTCCAGTGCCATCACCAACTTCCTGTTCCCCGGCATCAAGGACGGACGCTTCAACGCCTCCGGTGCGGTGGCCTGGGCCGATTCGGACAACGTGGCCCAGGCCAGCGTGGCCGCCGGTGCATCGGTGCGTTCGGGCAACGCTCTGACGGTGGGAGCTTCGGTGTCCGAAGTGCCCAAGGCCAGCGCCACCGCCAAGAGCACCTCCAACGGCACCGCCCTGGGCGGCTCGGCCGTGGTGGCCCGGTTCGGCAACCAGGCCGATGCCTGGGTGGGTGCCAACGCACAGACCGACGCCAGGGGAGCCACGCTGGTCGAGGCCACCACCCTGATCCCGTACCCCTGGCAGATCAACTGGAATTCGCCGGTCACGGTGCTGAGCCACCTGCAGGGCAACCTGCTGGACCTGGCGCTCACCGGCTACACCTTCAATTCGGCCAAGGGCAAGGAAGGCGTGGGCATCGCCGCCGGTGTGGCCCTGCTCGGCTTCGAGAACAACGCCAGCGCCTGGGTGGCCGAAGGTGCGCAGATCAACCAGCGCACCAACAGCACCGCCACGCCCGGACTGGACCTGAGCCAGCAATCGGTCGATGTGCGGGCCCGCAACGAGGTCAACCTGGTCACGGCGGCCGGCATCGCGTCCACCAGCTTCCTGGGCAGCACCGGCGGCAAGGGTGCCATCGGCGGCGTGGCCAGCATCGTGGACGTGGGCGGCAAGGCCTCGGCCACCGTGCACGACGGCGCGCTGGTGCGCGCGGCGAAGTCGGTCACGGTGGACGCCCAGTCGCAGTACCAGCTGGCTTCGGTGGCCGAGTCCGGCGGCAGCTCGGACTCCCTCACCATCCAGGGTGCGGTGGGCCTGACCACGGTGAACACACAGACCGTGGCCACCATCGACGACAAGGCACGCATCCAGGCGGACGACAACATCACCGTGTCGGCCGATGGCGAACTGCGCACCATCGCCATTGCCGGCGGCGTGGCCGCCACCAAGGGGCCGGTGGGCATCGGCATGTCGGTGGCCGTCAACACCATCGACAACCAGGTGTCGGCCTTCGTCGGCAACGCCAACGCCGCCACCGATACCGCGCCGGCCACCGGCACCATCAGCGCCGGCGGCAACCTGGCCGTGCGCGCCACCGCCGACACCGAAATCGGTGCCTATTCGCTGGCCGGCGCACTGGCCACCAACAGCAGCGAGCAGACCACCGCCCCGAGCGATGCCGGCACCACCCAGAGCGGCGCCGGCAGCGCAGCCGGTGGCGCGGGTGCCGGCCAGGGCAAGTTCGGCATTGCCATGTCGGGCGACGCCTCGGTCAACACCATCCAGGCCGACACCGTGGCCCGCCTGGGCGACGGCGTGCAGGTCTCGCAGGCCGACAACCTCACCATTGCAGCCGACAACCAGCTGGCCATCAATGCCCTGTCGGGCGCGGTGACCATTTCGACCCAGCCCCAGGGCAACAGCCTGGCCGGTTCGTACGCCCAGAACACCCTGGGCGGCACCACCGCCGCCCGCCTGACCGACAGCAGCGTCAACCTCGCAGGCGACCTGAACGTGCAGGCCGGCGTGGACGGCAGCATCCGCAGCCTGACAGCCAGCCTGGCCGGCGCCAAGGGCAAGGCCGGTGTGGCCGGCTCGGTGTCCATCAACGAGATCGAGCACCAGACGCAGGTGCTGCTGGCCAACACCCGCATCAGCGGCGCGGACCAGGTGGGCCTGTTCAGCGCCGACCGGTCGACCATCCAGTCGGTGGCCGGTGCGCTGGCCTTCGGCGGCAAGGCCGGCGTGGGCCTGTCGTTTGCCTGGAACCGCATCGGCAACAGCACCACCACCCGGGTCGACACCAGCGCCATCGACGCCAGCGGCGCGGTGACGGTGCAGGCCGAATCGGACAACACCATCGACTCGGTGGCTGCCTCCATCGGTGCCAGCAAGGGCCCCATGGCCGGGGCCGGCGCGGTGTCCATCAACACCGTCACCAGCCAGACCGCCGCCACGGTGGACGGCAGGACAGGCAACGGCATCGACGCCGGCGGGGCCGTCGACGTGACGGCCACCGACACCTCGCGCATCGCGGCGCTCGCCGGGGGCGTGGGCGCCACCAGCGGACAGGCCGGCTTCGGCGCGGCCGTGGGCTGGAGCGAAGTGAACAACGCTGTGGCAGCGCAGGTCACCGGCGCAGCCCGGCTGCGCAGCCGCAGCGGCAGCGTGGCGGTGAATGCCGCGTCGGACACCGGGGTGCAGGCCCTGGCGGCCGCCGGCGGTGCGGCCGACAAGGTGGCCGTGGCCGGCTCGTTTGCCGCCGTGCAGACCGGCAACCAGACCCTGGCGCAGGTGGACGGCGGCTCGGTGCTGCAGGCCGCCGGCGAGGTGCGCGTGGCGGCCCGCGATGCGGCCGAAATCGAATCGCTCGCCGGCAGCGTGGCCCTGTCGGGCCAGGCTGCGCTCGGCGTGGCGGCGGCCTACAACCGCATCGGCAACGCGACCGAAGCGCGGGTGGCGCAGGCGTCGTTGAACGGCGGCTCGGTGGCTATTGAAGCCCGCACCAGCGCCGACATCGCCAACGCCGCCGTGGGCGGCGGCGGAGCCGCCAAGGCGGCCGTCACCGGATCGCTGGGCGTCAACACCATCGACAACCGCACCGCAGCCACCGCCACCGACGCCGATCTGGATGCCACCGGCGCCGCGGCCATCGTGGCGCAGGACGATTCGCGCATCCAGTCCATCAGCGGTGCGGCCGCCGTGGGCGGCAACGCGGCCGTGGGTGCAGCCGGCGCGTACAACCACATCGGCGGCACGGTGCTGGCCCAGATGTCCGGCGGCACGCTGGACGCGGCCAGCGCCCGGGTGTCCGGTCAGCGCACCGGCGACCTGGAGGTGTGGGCCATTTCCGGCGCGGGCAGCGCCAGCGCCGGCTTTGCCGGCTCGATCGCCCTCAACGAAGTGGGCGGCAGCAACGTCGCCCGGGTGGCCGATGGCGCGGTCATCAACGCCAGCGGCAACGCGGTGGTCAGCGCCGAGAGCGACGACATCATCCGTTCGCGGGCCGGCGCGGCCGGTCTGAGCGGCGGCGTGGGCGGCGCCGGTGCGGTGGCCTTCAACGACATGCAGGCCAGCACGCTGGCGCAGGTCAGCGGCACCGGCACCCGCATCACGGCCAGCGGCCTGGGCAGCACGGTGGCGGTGGACAACGGCCGCCTGGCGGGCACCGGTTCGCTGGCCGACCGGCAGCAGCAGGACAGCCTGCGCGGTGTGGCGGTGATCGCCTCCAGCACCGCCGAGCTGGAGAACTTCGCCATCAGCGCGGCCGGTGGCGGCAGCGCCACAGTGGCCGCCACGGTCAGCGTGGCCCTGCTGGGCGGCAGCACCACGGCCGAACTCAGCCAGGGTGCGACCCTGAACGACCAACCGGGCCAGAGCACGCAGCAGGCCCGCGTGGGGGCGTTCCACCACGACGAGATCACCTCGGGCACCGGCGGCGGTGCCATCGGGGGCGACGCCGGTGTGGGTGGCGCGGTCGACTCGGTGGTGGTCTCGCACACCACCACTGCGCGCGTCAACGACGCTGCCGTGCGGGCCCAGCAGGCGGTGGCCGTGCAGGCGCGCTCCACCACCGGCATCACCCAGGCGGCGGTGGCGGTGGGCGGCGGCAGCTATGCCGGCCTGGCCGGCACCGGCGCGCTGGTGCTGCTGGACGGCACCACCCAGGCGCTGGTGGACGACAGCCAGCTGACCTCCCGGGGTAACGCCCTGGTGGAGGCCACGGCCGACACCGAGGTCGACATCGTCGCCGGTGCACTGGCCGCCAGCGGCGTGGCCGGCGTGGGCGTGACCGCCGCGGTGACCGTGTCGCAACAGCAGACCACCGCCCGCGTGGGCGGCGACAGCAACATCAATGCCGCCGGCACGACCCGCATCGGCGCCGACAGCACCTTCGCCCAGACCAACCATGCCTACACCGCCGCAGCGGCAGGCGGCGTGGGCGTGGCCGGCACGGTGAGCGTGGTGGTGCTCAAGGGCAGCACCGACGCACAGGTCAGCGGCACGGCCAACCTCAATGACGACGGGGCCTACACATCCGCCTCGCAGGACGTGGCGGTTGCCGCCAGCGACCGCAGCACGGTCGAGAACCGGGTGGGCAGCCTGGGCGTGGGCCTGGGCGGCGTGGGCGTGGGCGCGGTGGCCGATGTGGTGCTGGTGAACAACGGCGCCAGTGCCACCGTGGGCGGCAACACCCGCATCCGGGCCGGGCGCGACATCGGTGTGGTCGCCAGCACGGTGCGCGACATCGATTCGCTGACCACCGCGGCAGCGGGCGGCTCCACCGCCGGCATTGCCGGCGCGGCATCGGTGATTGCCGTCGGTGCCCGACCCGACGGTGACGCCAGCGACAACACCAGCGGCTCGGTCGACCGGGCCGGGCAGATGGTGCGTGGCAGCGCCACCGGCAACCAGCTGGCAGCCGACCACGGCGACGCCGGCGATTCGGCCCAGCGCGCCGATGCAGCGCGCGCAGGCGTGGCCCTGAACAGCGATTTCGCCGCCCCGGCCGCGCCCACCTCGGCCGCGGCCACGGTGGCCAGCAGCACCGTGCTGACCGCCGGCCGCGACGTGAACGTGTCGGCCAGCAACCAGACCACCACCCAGGCCATTGCGGTCGGGGCGGCGGTGTCGGGCGGCGTGTCGCTGGGCGGCGGCGTGGCCATCGCCCAGGTGGACGACCGCACCCTGGCCAGCCTGACCGGCAGCACCTCGGCCCAGCGCAACGTGCGCGTGCAGGCGCAGGACACCCAGGGCAGCACGTCCACCCTGCGCACCTATGCCGGCGGCGCCGGCCTGGCCGGACTGGCCGCCAGCTATGCCTGGCACGACAAGTCATCGCAGGCGCAGGCCGAGCTGGGCGGCACGGTGTCGGCCAGCGGCAATGTCACGGTCGACGCCAGCCTGCAGACCGATCTGGTGGCCAACGGCGGCGCGGCCGCGGTGGGCGCCATCGGCGTGGGTGCGGCCATTGCCCTGGTGGACCAGAACGGCCAGGCCCAGGCCACGCTGCTGGACAACACCCGGGTGACCTCCACCGGCCTGGACGTGCAGAGCCAGACCCGCACCCGCGGCACCGCCGACGTGGTGGCCGCGTCCGGCGGCCTGCTGGCCGGCGCCGCCGGTGCCCTGGCCGATGCCGGCGACCACACCCGGTCCCTGGCGTCCATCGGCAACGACACCCTCATCAGCACCGGTAGCGGCGCCCTGAACCTGCGTGCCGACGCCGACCCGCAAGCCCGTGCCCAGGCGCTGGGCGTGGCGGTGTCGGGCGGCGTGTCGATCGGCGCCTCGGTGGCCCATGCCGACGTGGGCAGCACCGCCCGCGCCAGCACCGGCGACAACGCCGACATCACCGCGGACCGCATGGATGTGCGGGCCCGCACCCTGGCCAGCGGCGACACCGCCGTGGCCAGCGCCACGGCCGGTGCCGGCGGCCTGCTGCTGGGCGCCAGCGCCACCGATGCGCGTGCCACCGTCAACGCGGTGACCGAAGCCTCGCTGGGCCAGGGCAACACGATCTACGCCGACCAGGAACTGGCCCTGCGCGCCCTGTCCACCACCAGCGCCCGCGCCGATGCCACCGGCATCAACGGCGGCCTGCTGGCCGGCGGCAGCAACACCGCGCTGGCCCGCAATGGCACCGTCACCCGGGTGCAGGTGGGCGATGCGGCCGATCTGGTGGCCGGCAGCCTGCGGCTGCAGGCCGAAGGCAACAGCACCCTGCGTGCCGGCACCGTCTCGGGCGCCGGCGGTCTGGGCGTGCTGCTGGCCTCCCGTGCCGAGACCGACGCCGACGGCGTGACCCAGGTGCTGCTGGGCACCGCCACCGGCAACGGCGGCACGGTGGTGGCCGATTCGGTGGACATCGACGCGGTGCAACGCGTCGACTTCGACGCCACCGCCGACTCCACCAGCGCCGCTGCCGTGGGCGCCTCCGGCGCACGGGCGGTGAACCAGGTGGACAGTACCGCCCTGGCAGCCATCGGCCGCGACATGACCGTGGCGGCCACGACGCTGTTCAGCGCCCGCGCCGGCAACGACATCACCAAGTCCAGCGCCGGTGCCACCGGCTACCAGGTGGACTCGGGTTCGGGCGGCGTGCTCAACGCAGCCGCCGCGCGCTCCAGCACCACCATCCGCAACGACGCGCAGGTCACCGTGGGCCAGGGTGCCCTGATCAACGTCGACAACCCCGCCACGCAGCTGGTGCGGAACAGCAGCGGCAAGGACGTGGCCACCGCCATCAATGGCCTTCTGGAACTGGGCGCCTCGAACAACGTGAACGCCTACGACCGGGTGCGCCTGGACTCGGGCGGTGCCATTGCGGTGGCCCGGTCGGAATCCAGCATCGACAACACCAGCACCGCGCAGGTCAGCGTGGGTGACGACGCAGCCCTGATGGGCGACGGCAACATCGAGCTCTCGGCCCTGACCGCCGCCACGGTGCAGACCCGCGCCAACTCCAAGACCTACGGAGCAGCCGGGGCCGCCCAGGGCGACACCCGATCCACCATCACGGCCGACCAGGCGGTGACCGTGGGCACCGGTGCGCTGATCGAGGCCGAAGAGAGCGTGTACCTGATGGCCGGTGCCGACCGCACCCGGACCAACCAGCTCGTCGCCGATGCCGAAACCCGGCTGTGGAACCGCACGGCGGTGCCCATCGAGACCGACCCGAACGCACTGGGCCGGCTGGTGCAGCACAACGACATCACGCTGGCCGCCGGCTCGCAGGTGAATGCGGTGCGCGACGTCAACCTGACCGCCACCGAAGGCGAACACCGTGCCCGCGGCTACGGCGAAGGCACCGACCTGTACCGCGAGGTGCTGTCGGCCATCGGCGAGTTCTTCGGCGCCGACACCTCGTCGCTCAAGATCACCGGCGGCACCAGCCAGGACAATGCCGGCCTGCCCGGCGTGGCCGGCCTGTCGTCCACCGTGCGCATCGACGGCGGGGTGCGCGCCGGACTGTGGAACCACCAGTACATCACCATCGGCGCGGACAGCAGCATCACCTCGTCCGAGGCACTGCAGGGCGTGGCCCAGCTGAGCAACGAGAACGTGAGCCAGTTGCTCCAGGACGAGATCAGACAGATCCTGGATGCTGCCGAAAGGAAGAACCGGCAGTACAACGACTTCAAGGGCGGCAGCAGCGCTGCGGCTGCCATCGAAGCACAGGCCTCGGCCACGCTGCAGCGGGACAACGCCGTCGCCGGTCTGGCGTCAGCCACCCAGGTCAACACCAGCGTGCAGGCATTCGTGAACACCGCGCGCGATGCCGGCACCAGCACTGTCATTGCCGCAGCGGCAGCGACCAGTGCTGCGCAACTGGCCGCCGACCAGGCCGAGAGCACAGCGCAGGAAACGACGGCCGCAGTCAAGGTGGCGGCCACGGCGAGTGCCACCGCCGCCACCACTGTGGCCGCCAGCGCCACGGCGGCCAGCACGGCAGCCGCCCAGGCCGAAGCCAATGCCAGCGATCTGCGGCAAGCCGCCAACGCCACCTCCGAAGCCGACGCCAAGGCCTACCTCGGCACCATGGCCGACGCCGCCGAGAACGCCGCCAGCAAGGCGCGCGCCCTGGCCAACGCCATGTCGGCCGAAGCAGCCGTGCTGGCCGACAGCGCATCGACCCAGGATGCCCGGTCCGCCGCCCAGGCCACCACGGTCCAGGCCAGGGCTGCTGCCGACACCGCGGCCCGCTCGGCTGCCGGTGTGGCCGCCACCGACGCAGACACCACCGCCCGGCAGGCCGTGAACCGCGCAGACGCCCAGCTGGCTGCTGCCGTCACGCAACTGGCTGCAGCCAATTCGGCTCTGGCAGATGCGCAGGACGCCAGCGGCAGCTCGGATGCTGCGCTGGGCATGCTGGCCGACGTGAACATCCTGACCCAGCAGCAGGCGCAGCTGTCCAACGCCACCAGCGTGGACTTCGTCAAGATCGGCAGCAAGGACGACATCATCACTGCCCGTTCGGGCAACGTGCGGGTGACCGGCAAGGCCCTCACCGGCAGTGGCGCGGTGGTGGCCCCCGGCGATGCCCGGATCGAGATCGTCAACAACTCGACCCGCTTCATGAAGGTGGACGCCAACCTGTTCATTCCCGACGAGGTGGGTGGACTGGTCAGCTTCAACGGCATGCGGGTGTCCGGCAGTGCCGACATCAACCAGCGCAATGCCGCCGGCCAGGTGGCCAGCCTGAACATCACCGACGCCGCCAGCACCGACAAGCCGTCGATCCGCATCGAGAACAACGCCACCGGCAACAGCGGCAACAGCGGCGGGCCTGCGCAGCTGTGGGTCTACGGCGACATCACCAACCTGGGTGGCGAGGTCAATGCCACCAGCGAAGGCACGCTGCGGGTGGCTGCCAGCATCGGCGCCGAAACCGTCAACCTGGTGACCGGCGGCGACTTCATCAAGACCTTCACCCCGGGGTTCAGCCACCAGGGTGGCGATCCGACCTCGCGCCTGAGCGATGTGGCAGCTGCCGCGGAGGCCACCAAGGCCGACGCATCCCGGGACGTGCTCCCTGGCTGCAGCGAGATAGCCTGCGGGTCCACCATTGCCGGCAACAATGTCTACATCAGCGCCGAGAAGCTCAACATCAACGGGCTCATCCAGGCCGGTCTGCCAGACCGCCAGATCGTCATCCCTGCGGACCTCACAGCTGCGATTGCCGCAGCGCCGCGCGACCCTTCGGATGCCAGGTACCTGATCCTGCAGAACCCGGTGGTGGACGGCAGGGCCGACACCAACGGCATCAAGCTGCGCTACGACACGCAGCTGAACCGGCTGGAACTGGCCGACGTGCGCATGGGCGGCGGCCACATGGAGTTGTTCGGCAACATGTTCTCCACCGGCAACGGTGAACTGCGCGTGATGGACGGCTACGGTCGCATCAACATCGTCAACAACTCCAGCCTGCCTCTGGCGGTCGGCCGTCTGGACACCGGGCCAGGGGTGCAGGGCACCATCCGCATCACCGACACCGCGCGCGACGCCAACGGCAACCAGCGCGGCGCCGGCAACACGCCGCTGGTGACCGAAATCACCCGGCTCAATGGCGTGGCCATCACCCGGACCAACACCGGCAGCAACGGTGACATGGTGGAAGTGGGCCGTTCGCAGGCAGACAGTGGTCGCACCACCTGGTTCGATCCCATGGCCGATCGCCGCTTCAACTGGATCAACAGCGACATCACGGACAAGGAGCGCATCCAGCGCTACGAGACCAAGACCACCTGGGGCTCCGACTTCCTGGGACGTGACCCGGGCCGCCAGCCCAACATCACCTTGCCGGACAGGGTCACCCGTGAGAACCGTGTCTCCGGCGACTGGCTGTCGATCGACACAACACCGGGGCTGAAGAACTACGAGATGGACTACTCCATCAGCACCAGCCCGGAAGTCAAGACCGACCTGGGCACCACCAGTCGCAAGACCGACTGTTTCCTGGGCGTGTGCCACAGCCGCATCTACACCTCGTCCGAAAAGTACAGCTGGACCGTGTACGAGAGCTACCACCACAGCGTGAATGCCTCACAGCGCGTGGCGGTGAAGTTCATCGGCTACGACAGCTCCAACGTGTCGGTGGACACCAACGGGCAGCTGCTGATCGGCGGCCTGGTGCGCAGCGTGGCTGGCGGCCTGTCGCTCGATGCCACACAAGGCATCGCGGCCCTGAACCCGGACGCCCGGGTGCTGGGGCAGCAGGTCACCCTGAGCTCCACGGCGGGCGCCATCGGCAGCGCGGCAGCACCGGTACGCGTCGAACTGGTCAACGGGGGATCGCTCACCGCCAGCGGCCGCGACGGCGTGTCGGTGGCCACCGCCCGTGGCGACCTGGTCATCAACTCGGTCAGCTCCACCCAGGGCGACGTGAACCTGAGTGCCGAGGGCAGCATCCGCAGCACCACGGCGGGCACCAGCATCACCGGCAACAACGTCAACCTGGTGTCGCTCAATGGCGGCATCCACGGTCTGATGGACAACCTGGCCCTGCAGGTGGAGACCCTGGGCACCAACAGCGTGCTGTCGGCGGCAGCGGTGGGCAACATCCGCCTGCAGGAAGCCACCGGCGACATGCGCGTGCGCCAGGTGGCCTCGGCCGCCGGCGACGTGTTCCTGACCACCCCAGGCCAGCTGGTCGACGCCAACACGGTGGAACGGACCGACGAACAGACCCGCAACCAGCTGCTGGCCCTGTGGACCGAGATGGGCCTGACCGGCCCGTCCGCCCAGGCCGCACTGGAGCGCAACCTGCAAAGCCAGAAAGTGCTGCTGCAACAGCAGTACGAAAACTACTTCCGCATGCGCAACCTCAAGCGCCAGGACGACGGCAGCTTCACCGCAGACGCCTACAACGCCAGCTTCCGCTTCCAGCTCACCCAGGTGCAGGCGGCCGCGCTGTTGTCGGTCAATGACGGCTGGGGCGCAGCCGAACTGGCGGCCTACGAGGCGCAGCAGACCACCGCCTACCATGCCGCGCAGGCCCGCTTCGGTGCCGGCGGGTATGTGGCCAATTTCCTGCCCACGCTGACCGCCGCCGAGACCGCTGCGCTGTCCGAAGGAGCGGTCTGGACCGAGGCGCAGCTGGCCAACGGCCTGGCCGGCGGCCTGTTCCGTCCCACATCGGACACCGACATCCGGCTGGAGCAGGCCAATGTGGTGGGTCGCCAGGTGACGCTGACGGCACAGGACGGCATCGGCACCCGCCAGGCCAGCCCGCGCGTCATCACGCTGGACGCCAACGGCCTGCTGAGCGACAGCGACAAGCTGGCCCTGCTGGCGGCCGAGCGCAGCGATATCGTGGTGGACGGCAACGGCCAGATCCGCATCACCGAGTTCGAGGATGTGGACGTGACCGCCAGCGGTCTGCTCAATGCCTCGACCACCCGTGGCAGCCTGCTGCTGGGCTCGGAAGCCGACCTCACCCTGGGCCAGGTCAGCGCGCCGGAGCAGGTGCGCATCAAGACCGGCGCCAGCCTGCTGGGCGCCGCCGGACTGACCCATGTGACCGCCGGCAGCGCGGTGCTGGAGGCCGGGCTGGGTCGCATCGGCACCGCCACCGAACAGGTGCAGGTCGATCTGGCCCCCACCGGCACCCTGACCGCCCGCGCCGGCACCGACCTGTTCGTGCGCGAAGTGGCCGGCGACATGGTGGTGGGCACCGTGTTCGCCCGCGGCGACGCCAACCTGCAGGCGCAGGGCAGCATCGTGGAATCGGTGCCGGACAGCCAGCTCGATGTGCGCGGCACCAGCGTCACGCTGGTGGCCGGCGACACGGTGGGCCGTCCCGGCGGCCAGAACGCGCTGGACGTGCAGGTGCGCAACCCGGGCCGGCTCAATGCCAGCGCGCCCACCGGCATCTACCTCAGCATGTCCGGCCTGTCGGGCACGCTGGGCGACATCACCACCCAGGGCCGCTTCGAGCTGGCTGCGGTGGACAGCAGCGTCACGCTGGCCGGCAGGGTGCAGGCCGATGCCGGGCTGCTGATCCAGGCGTCCGACGACATCCGCTTTGACGGCGGCACCGCCCGCACCGACGGCATCGCCGCACTCAACGCCGGCACCGACGGCACCGGCAACATCACCCGCAACGGCGGTGCCGGACCCGACGTGCAGGCCGGCACCGAAGCGCGCCTGAACGCGCCGGACGCCATCGGCACCCAGCAGGCGTTGCAGGTGGTGTCGGGCGGTCCGCTGTCGCTGCAGGGCCGGTTGATGAACGTGGGTCTGCGTCCGCTGGTGCAAGGCGCCGGCGCGGTGGTCAACATCACCGGCCAGGGCGGCACCACCGCCCAGGACGTGAGGCTGGACGTGCAAGGTGCCGGCGACCTGCGCCTGGCCACCTTCGTGGTGGGCAATGCCCGGGTGACGACCGACGCGCCCACGCTGAGCGTGCCGGCCGGTTTCCTGGGTGATGCAGCCACCTTCGTGACGCCGTTCTTCACCACGCGCATGGACCGCCAGGACCGTGCGCCGGCACCGGGCGGCACCACCATCCGCGGCTTCACGCTCGACGGCGACTTCTTCCTCAGCCTCACGCCCACCGAGGCCTACCTGGGCGACTACGTCGTCAACTACGACCTGCGCCGGCTGGTGTTCGGCACGCCCCTGGGCAGCGCCGAACTCACCGTGGGTGCCGGCCTGCTGGGCACCAGCGCCAGCCCGGACCGCGAGGACTTCGCCATCGACCACACCCCCGCGGCCCAGCGCCCGGCGCTCATCAACATCGACATCGACGCACTGGAAGAGAAACTGTGACGCCCTCCCCCATGGACACCCGGCCAGCGGCCGGCCCGGCGAACCGCCTGTCCTTCCCCCTGGCGCTGGCCCTGGCGCTGTCGGCCGCATCGCAGGCCCAGGCCCAGACCCAGACCCCCAGCGGCGCCGGCGAGATCGGTGCCATCCAGCGCCTGGAGCGCGACCAGCTGGAACGGCTGCGGCAGGAACAACGCCTGCAGCAGCGGCCGGTGGTGCCGGGCATCGACCTGCCGGCCACGCCGGCACCGGGCGCGGCCTCGCAGCGGCAGAACATCGACGTGCGCCGCATCGAGGTGGACGCCTCGGCCATCCTGAGTGCGGCCGAGCTGCGCGCGGCCGTGGCCCCGTTCGAGAACCGCGTGCTCAGCCTGAGTCAGCTGTACGACGTGGTCGCCGCCATCAACCGGCTGTACGACGCGCGCCAGATGCCCACCGCCCGCGCGGTGCTGCCGCCGCAGGACGTGGTGGGCGGCACGGTGCGCATCCGGCTGGTGGAAGCCCGTGTGGGCGAGGTCCGCGTGGGAGCCGAAAACCAGGTCAGCGACCGCTTCGTGCGCGAACGGCTGGGCCTGCGCGAGGGCCAGCTGCTGTCGGTGCCCGAACTCGAGGCCGATCTGGTGCGCTTCAACCGCCTGCACCAGGCGCAGCTCAGTGCCAGCGTCAAACCCGGCCAGGCCAGCGGCACCACCGACGTGGAACTGCTGGCCCAGGAACCGGTGGCCCGCCGGCTGCAGACCTATGTGGACAACGGTGGCCGCAACACGGTGGGCGAGATCCGCCTGGGCGTGGTGGGGCAATGGAACGGCCTGCGCCGCAGCGACGACAGCCTGCAGCTCTCGGGCGTGGCGGCCGAAGGCAGTGCCAGCGTGGCGGCGGCCTACAGCACCGCGCTGACGGCAGACGGCTGGCGGCTGGACACCGCCTTCAATGCCGACCGCATCAAGATCATCGACGGCCCGTTCGTGCCGCTGGACATCGGCGGCTCGTCGCAGATCGTGTCGGTGGGCGCGAGCAAGCCGCTGGTGGTCAGCGCCGAACGCCTGTGGCTGGGCTACGGGCGGCTGGCCCTCAAATCCAGCGAGAGCACCTTCGGCGGCATCACCCAGGTGAGCTCCCGACTGAACGTGCTGACCGCCGGCGTGACCGGCGATCACCAGTTCGATGGCGCGGTCTGGACGGTGGACGCCAACCTCAACGCCGGCACCCAGTCGCGCAATGCGGACGGCAGCTTCGTGTACCTGCGGGCCAACACCGCCTGGCTGCAGCCCATGAGCCCGCAGACCCAGTGGTTGCTGCGCGCCGGCCTGCAGGCCGGGTTCAGCCCGCTGCTGCCATCGTCCGAACAGTTCCAGGTGGGCGGCAGCGCCAGCGTGCGCGGTTATGCCGAAGGCCTGCTCACCGGCCGCAGCGGCTACCTGCTGAGCGCCGAGCTGCGCCACCGCCTGCACTCTCCGGCAGCCGACAGTGGCTGGCCCTTCGTGACCGGGCTGGCCTTCGTCGACCACGGGGCGGCGTTCCCGTTCCGCCCTGCCCCGCTGGCCGATGTCACGCGGCGCGACTTCCTCACCAGCGCCGGTGTGGGAGCGGTGGCCGAATGGGCAGCGGGCGTGCAGGCCCGGGTGTCGGTGGGCTGGCCGCTGCGCAACCGCCAGCTCGACCCGGACCAGAGCGGTCCGCGGGTGCATGCATCGGTCACGGTGACCTGGCAGTGAAGACGGGCTGAAGGGGCGGGCGGCGGGTCTGCGAAAATCGGCGGGTCTTTCACCCACGACCGAGACGACCCTCCGGGGCACACACGCCATGACCACCATCCGCCAGAACGACCTGATCGAATCCATCGCCGGCGCGCTGCAGTACATCAGCTACTACCACCCGGCCGACTACATCGCCCACCTGGCCCGCGCCTACCAGCGCGAGCAGAGCGCGGCTGCCAAGGACGCCATCGCGCAGATCCTGACCAACAGCAAGATGAGCGCGGTGGGCCACCGGCCGATCTGCCAGGACACCGGCATCGTCAACGTGTTCCTCAAGGTCGGCATGAACGTGCGCTGGGAAGGGTTCACCGGCGGCCTGGAGGACGCGGTCAACGAAGGCGTGCGCCGCGGCTACAACCACCCGGACAACCAGCTGCGCGCCAGCGTGGTGGCCGATCCGCAGTTCCTGCGCAAGAACACCAAGGACAACACGCCGGCGGTCATCTTCACCGAGATCGTGCCCGGCGACACGGTGGAAGTGACCGTGGCCGCCAAGGGCGGCGGCAGCGAGAACAAGAGCAAGATGATCATGCTCAACCCCGGCGACTCGGTGGTCGACTGGGTGCTGAAGACCGTGCCCACCATGGGCGCCGGCTGGTGCCCGCCGGGCATGCTGGGCATCGGCATCGGCGGCACGGCCGAGAAGGCGGTGCTGATGGCCAAGGAGTCCCTCATGGACGACCTGGACATGTACCAGCTGCAGGACAAGGCGGCCAAGGGCGAGAAGCTCAGCCAGGTGGAAGAACTGCGCCTGGAGCTGTTCGAGAAGGTCAATGCCCTGGGCATCGGCGCCCAGGGTCTGGGCGGCCTGACCACGGTGCTGGACGTCAAGATCAAGATGTACCCGACCCATGCAGCCAGCAAGCCGGTGGCCATGATTCCCAATTGCGCCGCCACCCGCCACGCCCACTTCGTGCTGGACGGCAGCGGCCCGGTCTACCTCGACGCGCCCAGCCTGGACCTGTGGCCCGATGTGAACTGGGTGCCCGACACCCAGAAGAGCACGCGCGTGGACCTCAACACCCTGACCAAGGCCGACGTGGCGGCCTGGAAGCCGGGCCAGACCCTGCTGCTCAACGGCAAGATGCTGACCGGCCGCGACGCCGCGCACAAGCGCATCCAGGGCATGCTGGCCAAGGGCGAGAAGCTGCCGGTGGACTTCACCAACCGGGTCATCTACTACGTGGGTCCGGTGGACCCGGTGCGCGACGAGGCCGTGGGCCCGGCCGGCCCGACCACCGCCACCCGCATGGACGGCTTCACCGACATGATGCTGGCCGAGACCGGCCTGATCGCCATGGTGGGCAAGGCCGAGCGTGGCCCGGTGGCCATCGAGGCCATCCAGAAGCACCAGAGCGCCTACCTCATGGCCGTGGGCGGTGCCGCCTACCTGGTGTCCAAGGCCATCAAGGCGGCCCGGGTGGTCGGCTTTGAAGACCTGGGCATGGAAGCCATCTACGAATTCGACGTGGTCGACATGCCGGTGACGGTGGCGGTGGACGCCGGCGGCACCAGCGCCCACATCACCGGCCCGGCCGAGTGGCAGAAGCGCATCGCCAGCGGCGAGTTCAAGGGCATCACCGTCGCATCGGCTTGAAACCTGAGGCTCGCCACGTCGGCGTGTTCGACAGCGGGGTCGGCGGCCTGAGCGTGCTCCGCGCCCTGCGCGCCGAACTGCCGGGCGTGCGCTTCACCTACCTGGCCGACAGCCTGCACGCACCCTACGGCGAGCGGGGCGCGGACTGGGTGGCGAAGCGGTCGCAGGCCATCGTGCAGTGGCTGCGGCAGGTGCACCGCATCGACGCGCTGGTGGTGGCCTGCAACACGGCCACGGCCCTGGCCATCGACGGCCTTCGGACCACCCATGCCGATCTGCCCATCGTGGGTGTGGAGCCGGCCATCAAGCCGGCGGCCGAGCTCAGCACCAGCGGCCATGTGGGTGTGCTGGCCACCCGCGGCACGCTGGGCAGCGAACGCTACCGCGCGCTGCGCCAGCGGCTGGAGGCCGCCGCCGGCCGCCCGCTGCACATCCATGACCAGCCCTGCGACGGTCTGGCCGGCGCCATCGAACGGGACGACGCCGAGGCCATCGAGCGGCTGGGCCGCCAGCATGTGGCCACGGTGCGCGAGGCCACACCGGCGCTCGACACCCTGGTGCTGGGCTGCACCCACTACCCGTTTGCCACCGAGGTGCTGCAACGCGCCGCCGGCCCCGGCGTGCGGCTGGTGGACACCGGCGAGGCTGTGGCGCGCCGCACGCGTCAGGTGCTGCAGCTGGACGCCGCGCTGCACGGGCAGCTGCCGCCAGCGGAGTCGGTGCTGCTCACCACCGGGGAACCCGAAGCGCTGACCGCCGCGGCCCGGCGCTGGCTCGGCTGGCATGGCGAAGCCCGCCGTGTGGTGGTGCCGGACAGCCGCTGAAACCGCTCAGCCCGGTGGCGCCGACAACGCTGCCCGGCGGCCGCGCTCCATGTCCAGCGGCACCAGCAGCAGGAGACCCAGTGCGAACAGCAGCGCCGTGCTGCCGATGGCCAGGCGGTGGTTGCCGTCGGTGATCCAGGTGATGGCGCCGTAGGTCAGCGGCCCGACGATGCTGGCCACCCGGGTGGCAAAGGTCCAGAGGCCATAGAACTCGGCCAGCTGGGCCGGCGGTGCCAGCATGCCTGCCATGGCCCGACCCGCCGACTGGCTGGAGCCCATGCACAGCCCGGCGATGGCCGCCGCCCACCAGAACACCGCCTGCGTGGTGGTGAGCGCGGCGAGCACGCAGGTCGCCATCCAGCCCACCAGGGTGAGGGCCAGTGCCCGTTTGTGACCCAGGCGGTCCTGTCCGTAGCCGAAAGCGAAGGCGCCGGCCATGGCCGCGATGTTGAGCACGAAGATCAGCACCATGGTCTGCTGCGGCTCGAAACCCACCACCTGCTCGGCATAGATGGCCGCCAGCGCGATGGCCACGGCTACGCCGCCCTGGTAAGCCGCTGCGCAGGCCAGCAGCCACATGAAGTCGCGGTAATGCCGGGCCTGGCGCAGGGTGGCCCGCAGCTGCCGCCAGGCGGCGCCCAGGCCGGCATCGCCTGCGGTAGCGGGCCGGGGCTGAGCATGTTCGCGCAGCAGGACGATCGATGCCGTTCCCGCCACGGCGAACAGGGCGGCCGTGATGAACATGGTCACCGGCACGAAGGCGGCGGCAGGCTGACCGGCGGCCTGCGCCTGCAGCACCCATGCCAGGCTGAGGCCGAGCGCCAGCATGCCGCCGACATAGCCCAGGCTCCATCCCCAGCCGCTGACCCGGCCCATGGCCTGCGGCCGGGCCAGCTCGGGCAGGAAGGCAGCCGCCAGCGACTCGCCCCAGGAAAAGAAGGTGTTGGACACCACCACCAGCAGCACGCCCAGCACCACCGCACCCGGCCCCACCAGCGACAGCGCCGCCGTGCCCAGGACGCAACCCAGGGTGCACAGGGCCAGCAGGCGGCGCTTGGCGGCATGCTGGTCAGCCCAGGCGCCGATGCCGGGCATGGTGAGCATGACCAGCAGGTGCGAGGCGCTGAGCGCGGCCGTCCAGGCGAAGGTGGCCCAGGATGCACCCTCAGCCACGGCACCCACGAAATAGGCCGCGAACACCGCCGTGAGCACCACGGTGGTGTAGCCGGAGTTGGCAAAGTCGTAGAGGGCCCAGCCGAACACCTCGCGCGGGCGCACGCCGGGGTTGAGCGCGTCGGCAGGAAACAGCGGCATGGGTGAACGTCCTCAGGCCGCCCGGGCGTCAGTGCAGGTGACGCGGCTTGCGCGGGCCACCGTGGCCCGAGCCGCCGTGGCCGCGCGGCGGGCGGCCCAGCTGCATGGAATTGACCAGCGCGTCGAAGCGCTGGGTGAAAAGCCGGTCGATGGCACCGACCACATCGCCCAGCTCGGCGGCGTCGAAGTGGCGCTCCATGATGTGCACCACGTCCTGCACCAGCAGGTCGCGCTGGGTCTGCATGATGGCCGCCGGGGTGGGACCGACGAAGAACATGACGAAGTCGTCGCGGGCCTCCTCGCCTTCGGCCGGGTCTTCCTCGTCGTACTCGGTGTCGTAGAAGGACACCTCCAGCGGCGCACCGGCGGCGCTGATCTCGTTGAGGGCCATGCAGGCCTCTTCCATGGACTGGCGGAAGTCCTCGTCGCCGGTCACGGTCCAGCAGATCTGCAGCACATGGGCCTCGCTGTCGACACGGATGCCGGGCTCGTCCTCATAGCTGCTGGCGGCAGCGGCTGCCAGCGAGCGGGCGCCGGCGTACTGCCACAGGGGTTTGAGCGCCTCCTGGATCTGCTCGTAGGCCACATCCTCGCGCAGAGGCAGGTCGCCGTGCACATGGATTTCGAAGGGGGCGTTGAATCGGCTCATGAAAACTCGCTATGCCGGTGGTGTCCGGAGGGATGGCCGGTGATGGTGGCCGGCCGTGGCTGGTGCCCCGAACCGGAATCGAACCGGTACGCCCTGTTGGGGGCGGCGGATTTTAAGTCTATGCCCACCGCCACCAAGCGCTAAGAAACAACAAAAACCAAGACTGGCGCTTCCGCGCCATCTCAGGTGGCTGGCATTAACCCCTGGATTTTACCGGTCAGTTCCGTTCGCTACTGAGCGGCGTCTACGCACAGGTTGCGCACCGAATACACTCTGCGGGAACTGCCCGGATGGCGAAATAGGTAGACGCAGCGGGCTTAAAACCCGCAGGCCTGAAAAGGTCGTGCCGGTTCGATTCCGGCTCCGGGCACCACGAGCTGGTGTATGCGGATCGGCGCAGCGGGATCACCTCGCAATAGCGCAGGATGGCCCAGTCTGCTGGAATGCACCAATGGCGAGGGCCTTGAAGCGGGCCAACGCGCGCTCTGGCGCATCAATGATGATCGCAGCGCACCAGGACTCGGTGCCGCGAGTACAAGTCTTGACCATACTGACATCCTGAACCACGAATCCGTGGACACCCCTGCAACGAATCTGCTGCAGACCTCGAATCACAAACGATGGATCGTCCCAATCCACCAAAATCGAGTTCGGACCTCTGGGACTCAACATCCTGCGCTGAGCGGTGAGCCTGGCCCGCTCGCACCATGTGCGCAGAGCCTACATCTTGGGCAACCTGCTCTTGGACCTGTTTTGTGGCAGGGAGGCCCGCGTGGACTGTGAGCTGAAGACGTGGGGCGGCCACATTGCCAAGCAGCAAGCTACCAGTGGCCTTTGAGTCGTGCATGATTGCCCAGTCACCGCCCGTGATCAGGTGGCACTGAATGCGCCATCTTTCTGAGACCACCCATGACCACACGCTGCTTCCGTTGTCAGAACATTCTGCTTGACCATTACTCGCCTTGCCCGGTGTGTGAAGGGCGCAAGAATACCGAGCTGATCACCAAATCGAATCAGAGCGTACTTGAGGGCATTCGCGCAGAGGCGCAAAGGTCGAGTGATCAGCGTGAGCTAGAGCGCCTCGAGGAAAAGAGGGAGCGTGATGAGGCCGCCCGCCAGGAGCGTTTGTGGCTGATGGTCTCGCAGATGGAGAGGCTGGCCAAAGACCTGTACAAGTTCGACAGACGCGGCCAAAACTGGTTCACGGCTCACTATGTCAGCCTGTCCATAGGCCTAGGCCTTTTATTGCGAGATCGCTTCATGCGAGACCACTGGCTGTCCACTTGCAAGAAGATTGCCGCTCGCGGAGACAATCCGGACAACGTGCCGCTGCTGGCCGCCTACGATGAGTTGATCTCTGCCTACATGGAGTCTCTGGACCTGAAGGATCGCTGGGAGATGGCCGCGATAGCCGCTCAGGACGAGCGGCGCAAACAGTACGGCCTCCAATGCACCGCTGCCTGGACATTGGCTTTCGGCTTGGGGACGGCTGCCGCCTGGTTCTTGCCGAGCTGGCACTGGTTCTTCCGTGGAGCGCTGACCGCCTTTATGGCAATGTGGGGGTGCGTGACCATCTTCGGATTTTTGAAGGACAACCCCTTTGGCCGCAAGTGGCCCTCCATGTCGGAGGCCGACGTGCTCGAATTGCGCAAGAAAAACGAAGATCACCACTCGGTAGTCGAGATCCTAGATGTACAGCTGCGCCATGCCAGGGAGCTTTTCGAGGGACCCTTGTTTGGCGGTGACGAAGACGAGATCCGGGAAGTGCTGGACGCCTGGGCAGAATCGCCCTGGATTTTCTCTGATGTATTCAATGAAGAGGTCCAGACGGCGCAAGAGGCCGCCAGCCGCTGGCGGTCCTTTTTTCGGTCGCACTGGGTCTATTCGCAGTCCTGAGCGCTCGACCGGCTATGCAAGTTCACCCCCGAACCACCGGTATATCTTGCCAGCGGGGGGTGTACACCGGTGTTTTCTGCTCTTGCTTCATGGGCCAACTTCGCGGCCGAACGTCGGCATAGGCCAAACCCATCCTCAGAGGATCGCGTCCGAAGCGTGATTCAACTGCTCAAGCGCAGTCACGCGCCTTGGTCGAGTTTGGGCCGTGTCCCCGGCCTGCTCCTCGAGATCATCGCCTTTGTAGACGTAGTCGTGAAAGAGATGATCCGTTAGGAGCTTGCTAATCGAATAAACCGCCGTGCATGACTGATTCGTAGCCGCCGGCTTCACACGCTGTGGGCTCGTGCCCACAGGAAGAACAGCAGCTACGGACCTCGCACGCTTTTTTATGCCCTGTTCCTGCTGGCTGTCCTGGGCTTCCCCGCCATCATCCTTTTCGCCTCGATCCAGTCGCTGGCGTATGGCGTGACGATGGCAACCGCCGGGATGGTGATCTCCGCCATGTTCGATTCCTTGCAGGGCGATGCTTCAGCCGATGAGGCGGCGAGATCACCCGGTGCACGGATGATCGTGATCGCTGTCCTGGTGACCCTGACCACTCTGGTGGTCTTCTACCTGGCCGAATCACCCGGGGCGCTTGCAGCGGCTGCCGTCTGGACCGCTGCGGCGGCGTGGCTGCTCTGCCATGTGCACCAGAAGATCGACGGGACCGGGAGCCCGCGTTCGGTCGCGGCAGCAGGCTGGCACGCCTGCCTCCGGGCCGAATGCCGGAAGGCAGACATCCAGCGCCACAGCCTGCTGGACAAGGCAGTTGCTGGTGCAGTGCTGCTGGTGATGGCCTCGGCCGTCGTGTTCTTCACCACTGACGGCCTGTCCACCCACCTCGCGGACTGGGAGGTTCTGCCTGCGGCCTACATCGGATTGTTCGGTCTGGCCTGCTGGGTCTTTGACCAAACCCGCATGCACCCACCCGGCACCGTGAGCCCGTCAGTCAGGCAGGGGCGCGGCCACCCGGCAGATTGACCGGTGCAGGGGCAGCCACATCGGCCATCAGGTGACCGGTCTTGACGAAGATCAGGCAGCCTTCCCGGGAGAACGGCTGGTGCTGGCTCAGGTGCGGGCTGCGCAGCCAGCTGCCGGCCGGGTAGTCGCCATGTTCGTCGGAGAACACACCCTCGACCACGAAGATCTCCTCCCCGCCGTAGTGCCGGTGCGGGTTGAAATAGGTGCCGGGCGCCCAGCGCACCAGGGCGGTGTGGCTGGTGCCGAATGAGGACAGCGGGAGCACGGCCAGGCCAGGCACCAGGCCGGGCCGCCATGCAGCGCTGCGGGTGTCGAGCGCGATCTGCTCCTGGTCCTGGGGGTCCTGGTAGCGCAGCTTGACGAAGATGGTGCAGCCCGGCTCCGAGAACGGCGCGTGGCGCGAGCCTGGCGGGTTCTTGAGGTAGGTGCCGGGGCCGTAGTCGCCGGTCTCGTCGCTGAACACGCCGTCGAGCACCAGGATTTCCTCGCCCAGTTCGTGGTCGTGGGCATCGAAGCGGGCACCCGGTGCGTAACGCACCACCGAGGTGGCGCGGGCCACTTCCTCGCCGTCGCGCTCCAGCATGCGACGCTCCACCAGCCGCGAGGGCGATGCCACCCAGGGCAGGTCGTGGCTGTGCACCACGCAGCGTTCGGTCCAGTCGGCTCGGAGTTTCATGCCCGTGATTGTGGGGCGACCCAAGATACCCTGCGCGGTAGCGGTGCATGGAGCATGCCCGAGCGGTTAGAGTCGCGGGTTTTCTCCGTGACCCACCCCCCGCATGCAAGGTCTGAAGCGCAAGCTCGTCTATGTCACGCTCTTCGAGCTGATCGCCATCACCGCCTCCACCCTGCTGCTCAAGCTGTTCTCCGGCAGCGACCTGGAGCGTGCCGGCGTGGCCGCCGTGGGGGCGGCTGTGGTGGCCGTGGTCTGGAACCTGGCCTACAACACCGCCTTTGAATGGTGGGAGGCCCGGCAGGCGGAGCGGGGCCGCAGCCTGGGTCGGCGGATGGTGCACGCCATCGGCTTCGAGACCGGGCTGGTGATCACGCTGGTGCCGGCCTTCGCCTGGTGGCTGGACCTCACGCTGTGGGAGGCCTTCGTGATGGACATCGGGCTGATCGTCTTCTTTCTGGTCTACACCTTCGCTTTCAACTGGGCCTTTGACCGGCTGTTCGGCCTGCCCGCCTCCGCCCTGCCCCGGCCGGATCAGCCGGCGCTCTGATCGGTACGGGTGGACTCCACCAGCTCCACGAAGGCCCGCGCCGGCGCCGACAGCTGCTGACGGTCGCGCATGGCCAGCAGCAGGCGCCGCCGGGTCCACAGGCCGTCCAGCCGGCGCAGCACCAGACCCAGCGCAGGGGCCAGCGGCAGTGCACTGGCGCGCGGCAATATGGCCAGCCCCAGCCCGGCACTGACCATGCGGCACATGGCGTCGAAGCTGCGCACCTGCACCCGCGCGTGCATCACCCGGCCGCAGGCCCCGGCCGCCGCGGCAATGTGGCGCATGAGCGAGGTGGACCGGTTCATGCCCACGAAGTCGTGGTCCAGCGCATCGGTGAAGGCCACCGTCTCGCGCACCGCCAGCGCATGGCCGGCGGGCACCAGCAGCACCAGTTCATCGGTCTCGCAGGGCAGCGTGTACAGCCCTTCGGTGGGGGTGTTGTCGCCGATCACGGCGAGTTCGGCCACACCCGTGGCCACGGCGCGGGCGGCCTCCTCGCTGAGCACATCCTCCAGGTCGACCTTGATGCCCGGGTGCAGCACCGAAAAACGGGCCAGCGTGGTCGGCAGGAACTGCCCGAAAGCCGAGGTGTTGGCCCAGATGCGCAGGTGGCCCTGGGTGCCGTGACGGAAGTCGTTCATGGCCAGCGCCATCTGCTCCAGCTGCGCCACCAGCTCGATGGCATGGCGCTGCAGCGTCTGCCCGGCCGGGGTGGGCACCACGCCGCGCTTGCTGCGGGCCAGCAGAGGATGCCCGACATGGGATTCCAGCTCGACCATGCGCTTGCTGGCCGCCGCCAGAGAGATGCCGTAACGGTCGGCGCCGGCGGTCAGGCTGCCGGCCTCCACTGTCATGAGGAATAGGCGCAGCGAGCCGAGGTCGAAGCGGCCCAGGTTGATGGGGCCGGAAGCCGGAGGGGTGTTCATGGCTCGATCCTCAACCACAGATTGAGGATGTGTCAATGAAACGCGAACCGAAAGTCGGGGCGAGTCTTCAGAATCCGCGCGCCCAGTCCTCTAAAACATCCTCACGGAGACATTCCCATGCTGAACCGACGCACCCTTCTGTCCTGCCTGCTGGCGCTGGCCGGCACCGCCGCATCGGCACAGGGCTTCCCCAGCAAGCCCATCACCTTCGTGGTGCCCAACCCGCCGGGCGGCGTGGTCGACACCTCGGCCCGTCTGGTCAGCGATGGCGTGGCCAAGGCCCTGGGCGGCTCGGTGATCGTCGAAAACAAGGGTGGCGCCAGCGGCAACATCGCCTACAGCCAGGTGGCCCGTGCGCCCAAGGACGGCCACACCCTGCTGATCTCGTACTCGGCCTACCACGTGGGCAACCCGTCGATGTTCGCCAAGCTGCCCTGGGACCAGAAGGACCTGGTGCCGGTGGCCCTGATCGCCGCGGCCACCAACGTGATCACCACGCACCCCTCGGTGCCGGCCAGGAACCTCAATGAACTGCTGGCCTACCTGCGCGGCAACGCCGGCAAGGTGAACTTCGCCTCGCAAGGCGTGGGCTCGCTCTCGCACGTGGGCACCGCCTTGTTCGAGCAGACCACCAAGACCGAAATGACCCACGTGCCCTACAAAGGCTCGGGCGCCGCCATCGCCGACGTGCTGGCCGGCCAGGTGCAGTTCTTCATGACCACGCCGCCTTCGGTGCTGGGCCACATCCAGCAAGGCAAGCTGCGTCCGTATGCCGTGACCAGCAAGACCCGCCACCCCATGCTGCCCGACGTTCCCACCACCGCTGAAGCCGGCCTGCCCGGCTTCGAACTGGAAGCCTGGGTCGGCCTGTTCGCCCCGGCCGGCACCCCGGCACCGGTCATTGCCCAGCTCAGCGAGGCGGTGAAGAAGGTGCTGGAAGCGCCCGAGACCAAACAGCGCGCCGCGCTGCAGGGCGTGGAGCCGCGTTACCTCGACCCCAAGGGCCTGGGCGACCTGGTGACCCGCGAGACCGAGTACTGGGGCCAGATCATCAAGAGCCGCAACATCACCGCCGAGTGACCGGAACCGCCCTCCATGACCTCAGCTGACGTCCGCACCCATTTCCGCATCGGGCAGATCGTGCCCAGCTCCAACACCACCATGGAGACCGAGATCCCGGCCATGCTGCGCGCCCGCGAGGGCGTGGCGCCGGAACGCTTCACCTTCCACTCTTCCCGGATGCGCATGAAGAAGGTGACCAAGGAGGAGCTGGCCGCCATGGACGCCGACTCCGACCGCTGCGCGCTCGAACTCTCGGACGCCCGGGTCGATGTGCTGGGCTACGCCTGCCTGGTGGCCATCATGAGCATGGGCCTGGGCTACCACCGGCAGTCCGAGCAGCGGCTGCACCAGCGCACGGTCGACAACGGTGCGCCTGCGCCGGTGGTGACCAGCGCCGGCGCCCTGATCCAGGGCCTGCAGCGCATCGGCGCCAAGAAGATCGCAGTGCTGACGCCCTACATGAAGCCGCTGACCTCGCTGGTGGTGGACTACATCGAGCACGAAGGCATCGAGGTGCTGGACGCGGTCTCGCTGGAGATCTCCGACAACCTGCAGGTGGGTGCACAGGACCCGCGTGCGCCCATCGAGATCTCGCGCCGGCTGGTCACCGCCAACTGCGATGCGGTGGTGCTGTCGGCCTGTGTGCAGATGCCCTCGCTGCCGTCCATCCAGCCGGTGGAAGACCGCCTGGGCCTGCCGGTGCTCTCGGCCGCCGTGTGCACCACCCACGCCATGCTGACGGCCCTGAAGCTGCCAGCCCATGTGCCGGGCTGCGGCGCCCTGCTCTCCGGCCGGTACTGACATGGTCGACACCGCCACCCCGAAGGGCGCAGGCACGCCCGCGCCCCAGGCCCTGGCCGGGGTGCGCGTGCTGGAACTGGGCTCGCTGATCGCGGGTCCGTATGCAGCGGCGCTGCTGGCCCAGTTCGGGGCCGAGGTGATCAAGGTCGAATCGCCCGAGGGCGGCGACCCGCTGCGCCAGTGGCGCAAGCTGCACGAGGGCACCTCGCTCTGGTGGTATTCGCAGAGCCGCAACAAGAAGTCGGTCACGCTGGACCTGCGCCAGCCCGAAGGCGCCGAGGTGGCCCGGCAGCTGGCGGCCAGCGCCGACATCGTGATCGAGAACTTCCGCCCCGGCACGCTGGAGAAATGGGGCCTGGGCTGGGACGCCCTGCATGCCCTCAACCCGAACCTGATCATGGTCCGCGTGTCGGGCTACGGCCAGAGCGGCCCCTACAGCCAGCGGCCCGGCTTTGCGGCCATTGCCGAATGCATGGGCGGGCTGCGCTACACCTCGGGTTTTCCGGACCGGCCGCCGGTGCGGGTGGGCGTGAGCCTGGGCGACACCCTGGCCTCGCTGTACGGCACCATCGGCGCGCTCATGGCGCTGCACCACCGCAACAACGGGGGCAGCGGGCAGTTCATCGATGTGGCGCTGTACGAGTCGGTGTTCGCCATCATGGAAAGTCTGGTGCCCGAATTCAGCGTGCAGGGCTTCGTGCGGGAACGCAGCGGCGCCAGCCTGCCGGGCATCGCACCCTCCAACACCTACCTGTGCAGTGACGGCCTGTACGTGGCGATTGCCGGCAACGGCGAC
Source organism: uncultured Hydrogenophaga sp. (assembly GCF_958439165.1). Lineage (GTDB taxonomy): Bacteria > Pseudomonadota > Gammaproteobacteria > Burkholderiales > Burkholderiaceae_C > Hydrogenophaga. The sequence continues at coordinate 72,097 of NZ_OY288121.1, forward strand.
GCCATCTTCCGCCGCCTCATGAACGCCATCGGCCGCCCTGAACTGGCCGACGACCCGGCCCTGGCCGGCAACGCCGGGCGGGTGGCCCAGGTGCAGCGCATTGACGAGGCCATCGGTCACTGGACCGGCCAGCACACGCTGGACCAGGTGCTCGACGTGCTGGAAGCCACGGCCGTACCGGCCGGGCGCATCTACACCGCGGCCGACATCGTCGACGACCCGCACTACCAGGCGCGCGGCATGATCGAGTCGCACACCCTGCCCGACGGACAACCGGTCTCGCTGCCCGGCGTGGTGCCGCAGCTGAGCGGCACGCCAGGCGCCACCCGCTGGATCGGGCCGACCCTGGGCGAACACACCGACGAGGTGCTGGGATCGCTGGGCCTGAGTGCCGAGCGCATTGCCGCGTTGCGAGAAAAGGGCGTGGCATGAAGCGCGGCGCCGATCGCATCCACATACACGACGTCGCGCTGCGCGACGGCCTGCAGATCGAGCCGGTGTTCGTGCCCACGGCCGACAAGGTGCGGCTGTGCGATGCGCTCTCGAACACCGGGCTGGACAAGATCGAAGTCACGTCCTTCACCTCGCCCAAGGCCATACCGGCCCTGGCCGATGCGGCCGAAGTGATGCAGCGCATCGCGCGCGCGCCAGGCGTGAGCTACGCTGCCCTGGTGCCCAACACCCGCGGTGCCGAGCGGGCACTGGCCTGCGGCGTGGACGAGATCAACCTGGTCATGTCGGCCAGCGACAGCCACAGCCAGGCCAACCTGCGCATGAGTCCGGAGCGTTCCCTGCAGCAGTTCGAGGACGTGGTGGCCCTGGTGCGCCAGACCCCGGACGCCCAGGTGGCCTTCAACGCCTCGCTGTCCACCGCCTTCGGCTGCCCGTTCGATGGCGATGTGCCGGCCGACCGCGTGTTCAATCTGATCGACCGCATCACCGCACTCGGCATCGACCGCATCACCCTGTGCGACACCACCGGCATGGCGCATCCCGCGCAAGTGGAACGTCTGTGCAGCGAGGTGCTGGGCCGCTGGCCGCACATCAGCTTCACCGCGCATTTCCACAACACGCGCGGCATGGGCCTGGCCAATGCCCTGGTGGCCTGGCAGGCCGGCATCACCCGCTTCGATGCCTCGCTGGGCGGGCTGGGTGGCTGCCCGTTTGCGCCCGGGGCCAGCGGCAACGTGAGCACCGAGGACCTGGTGCACATGTTCGAGGCCATGGGCGTGGACACCGGGGTCGACCTGCCCGCCCTGCTGGCGGTGGCGGCCGAGCTGCCCCCGCTGGTGGGGCACGGCCTGTCGGGCCAGGTGCTGCAGGCCGGGCCGTCGACGCGGCGGCATCCGGTACCGGCCTGACCCGGCGCCGGGTCCCTGCAGCCGCTCAGGCCGCGGTGCCCTTGAGGAACAGAGCCTCCACCATGCCGGCCACCCCGACGCGGGCCACGCGGCCCCGGCGCTCGGCGTCCACCATGCCGGTCAACAGCGCCATCAGGGCCTCGGTCTGGGTCTGCGCGGCGATGTCGATGCGGAACACGCCTTCGCGCTGACCGCGCAGGATGAAGGCGTCCAGCGCCTCCAGGAAGGCGTCGCAGCTGGTGCGGCCGCGCTCGTCCTGGATGGTTTCGGGCTGCCAGTGGTAGACCAGAAAAGCCGCCATCTCGCGGTGCTCCATCTGGCCGCTGATGAAGCGGGTCAGGGCCTCCCGGGCCGTTCCTTCGTCCAGACGGGCATCTTCCATGGCGCGCTGCAGGCAGCCGGTGGCGTGCTGCATGAGGCGGTCGATCAGTTCCTCGCGGGTGCGCGAGAAGCGGTAGAGGGTGGCGCGGCTCACGCCCACCGCCTGCGCCAGCTCCTGCAGGGTGGCGCGCGGGTTGTCGACCAGGGCGAGGGCCAGCGAGGCCAGCAGGCGCTCGTCATCGCTGCGGCCGGTGACCGGCGCTTCGATGCCGACGGGTGGATTCAGAGGGTGGTCATCCAGGCTCATGGAAGGGTGATCGTGGGATGTGGTCATGGTTCCCTGATGTTTGCACGCAGGTTGTATTTTCACCCATTTATATTCAGGTGAATCACAAAAGTTTCACATGACTCGCTAGAATTTCGGGTTTTCCCCTGCCTGCCCCATCCGGGCCGGCAGGTTCAAGTCCCACTGGAGTCACCCATGCCAGCCCATTCCCCAGATGCACGGCGCATCCACCGCCTGTTCGCCCTGGCCCTTCTGACCCTCGGCGCCTCCGCCCTGCTGTCCGCCTGCGGCGGCCGGGCCGATGCCCAGGGCGGCCCCCCGCCGGCGATGCCGGTCAGCGTCGCCCCGGCCGTGCAGCGCACGGTGAGCGATTCCGAAACCTTCAGTGGCCGCATCGAGGCGGCCGAGTTCGTGGAACTGCGCCCGCGCGTGGCCGGCACGGTGGACCAGGTGCACTTCAAGGACGGCGCCAGCGTGACCCGCGGCCAGCTGCTGTTCACCATCGACCCGCGCCCGTTCGAGGCCGAGGTGGCCCGTGCCACGGCCCAGGCCGCCGCCGCCCGTGCCCGCGCCGAGCTGGCCACCGCCGAGCTGGCCCGCGCCGAGAAGCTGCTGCAGAGCAAGGCCATCTCGAAGCAGGAGGCCGACCAGCTGGCCGCCACCGCTCGCACCAGCGGGGCCGACATCGAGGCTGCCGAAGCCGCCCTCAAGGTGGCCCGGCTGAACCTCTCTTACACCGCGGTGCGGGCCCCGATCGCCGGGCGCCTCTCGCGCGCATCGGTCACTGCAGGCAATCTGGTCAACGAACAGGTGGTGCTGACCACGATCGCCGCCAGCAACCGGGTGCATGCCTATTTCGACGGCAGCGAACAGACCTTCCTGCGCCTGCGCGCGGCCGGCACCCAGCCGGTGGTCCGCATGGGCCTGGCCAACGAGACCGGCTACCCGCACCAGGGCCAGCTCGACTTCGTGGACAACCGCCTGAACCCGCAGACCGGAGCGATCCGCCTGCGCGCCAGCTTCGACAACAAGGACGGCCGCTTCGTGCCGGGCCTGGCGGCCCGCATCAGCATGGCCACCAGCGCCAGCTACAGCGCCACCCTGGTGCCCGAGCGCGCCGTGGGCACCGACCAGGACCGCAAGGTGGTGGTGGTGGTGGGCCAGGATGGCCAGCCGCAGTTCCGCCCGGTGCGCCTGGGTTCGCTGCAGGACGGCATGCGCGTGGTGCTGGGTGACGGCATCAAGCCGGGCGAGAACGTGGTGGTCGAAGGGCTGCAGCGGATCATGCCCGGCGTGCCGGTGCAGCCGCAGGTGCTGAAGGTGGACGAGCGCGGCATGCCGGTGTTCCCGGCCGCCGGCCAGCCCGGTGCCGCACCCGCTGCCCCCGCAGGCAACTGAGCCGGAGCCCCGCCATGGACATCTCCCGGTTCTTCATCGACCGGCCGCGTTTTGCGGCCGTGCTCTCCATCTTCATCTTCCTGGTCGGTGCGCTGGCCATCTTCCAGCTGCCGCTGTCCGAGTACCCCGAGGTCGCGCCGCCGCAGATCGTGGTGCGGGCGCAGTTCCCCGGCGCCAACCCGCGCGTCATTTCCGAAACCGTGGCCACGCCGCTGGAGGAGCAGATCAGCGGCATCGAGAACCTGCTGTACTTCGACTCGCAGGCCACCGCCGACGGCGGCATGACGCTGACCGTCACCTTCAAGATCGGCACCAGCCCCGAGGCCGCCGAGACCGCGGTGCAGAACCGCATCAACCGCGCCCTGCCCCGCCTGCCGGAGATCGTGCGCCAGATCGGTGTGACCACCGAGAAGAGCAGCCCGAACCTGACCATGGTGGTCCACCTGGTCAGCCCGGACAACAGCCGCGATGCGCTCTACCTGCGCAACTACGGCCAGCTGAATGTGCGCGACGACCTGCTGCGCCTGCCCGGCATGGGTTCGGTGCAGATGTTCGGCGCCGGCGACTACGCCATGCGGATCTGGCTCGACCCGAACAAGCTGTCGGCCCGGAACCTGACCACCGCCGAGGTGGTGGGCGCCATCCGCGAGCAGAACGCGCAGGTGGCCGCCGGTACCGTGGGCGCTCCGCCCGCACCGGCCGGCACCGAGTTCCAGCTGGCGGTCAACACCCAGGGCCGGCTGAGCACCGAAGAGGAGTTTGCCGACATCATCGTGCGGGCCGATCCGTCCACCGGTGGCCTGATCCGCATCCGCGACATCGGCCGGGTCGAACTGTCGGCCGGCAGCTACGCGCTGCGCAGCCTGCTCAACAACAAGGAAGCCGCCGCCATCGCGGTGTTCCAGGCCCCCGGTTCCAATGCGCTGGCGCTGTCCAACAGCGTGCGCGAGAACATGGAGCGCCTGAGCAAGAACTTCCCGCCCGGGGTGAGTTACAGCATCGTCTACGACCCCACCCGGTTCGTGCAGACCTCCATCGAGAAGGTGGTGGTGACGCTGCTGGAGGCCATCGCGCTGGTGGTGATCGTGGTGATCGTCTTCCTGCAGACCTGGCGCGCCTCCATCATTCCGCTGCTGGCGGTGCCGGTCTCGGTGGTGGGCACCTTTGCATTCCTGCTGCTGCTGGGCTATTCCATCAACACGCTCACGCTGTTCGGCCTGGTGCTGGCCATCGGCATCGTGGTGGACGACGCCATCGTGGTGGTGGAGAACGTGGAGCGCAACATCGAGGAAGGGCTGAACGCGCGCGACGCCACCATCAAGGCCATGCGCGAGGTGTCCGGCCCCATCATCGCGATTGCGCTGGTGCTGTGCGCGGTGTTCGTGCCGCTGGCCTTCGTGCCCGGCCTCACCGGCCAGTTCTACAAGCAGTTCGCGGTGACCATCGCCATCAGCACGGTGATCTCGGCCTTCAACTCGCTCACCCTGAGCCCGGCGCTCTCGGCCCTGCTGCTGCGTCCGCACGACGCACCCAAGGACCGGCTCACCCGCGGCATGGACAAGGTGCTGGGTGGTTTCTTCGGCTGGTTCAACCGCGTGTTCGGACGCGCCAGCACCCGCTACGGCCACCAGGTCAGCGGTCTGGTGCGGCGCAAGTCGGTGGCGCTGGTGGTGTACGCCGTGCTGCTGGGTGCCACCGCCCTGCTGTTCGCGCGCCTGCCGGGCGGCTTCGTGCCGGCACCCGACAAGCAGTACCTGATCGGCATTGCGCAGCTGCCGGCCGGTGCGTCCATCGACCGCACCGAAGCCGTCATCCGCGAGATGAGCGACATCGCGCTCAAGGTACCCGGCATCGTGGACTCGATCGCCTTCCCCGGCCTGTCGATCGCCGGCTTCTCGGCCGCACCCAATGAAGGCATCGTGTTCTTCGGCCTGGCGCCGTTCGAGGACCGCACCACGCCCGACCTCAGCAAGAACGCCATCCTGGGTCAGGTCAACGGCGCCATCCAGAGCATCCAGGGCGCGCGCATGTTCGTGGTGCCGCCACCGGCGGTGGACGGCCTGGGCAATGCCGGCGGCTTCAAGCTGCAGGTGCAGGACCGTGGCGGCGCAGGCGAGCAAGCGCTGTACGGCGCGGTCTGGGGCGTGCTGGGTCAGGTGTATGGCAACCCGCAGTCCAGCATCGGCACGCCCTACTCGGGCTACGACATCAACGTGCCGCAGCTGTTCGCCGACGTGGACCGCACCCGCGCCAAGCAGATGGGCATCGCCCTGGGCGACATCTACGACACCATGCAGGTCAACCTGGGTTCGCTCTACGTGAACGACTTCAGCCGCTTCGGCAAGACCTACCAGGTCGTCGTGCAGGCCGACGCGCCGTTCCGGGGCGATGCCTCGGCCATCACCGCGCTGAAAACCCGCAACGCCGCCGGCGAGATGGTGCCGCTGGGCGCGCTCATGTCGGTCGAGCCGACCTTCGGCCCGACCCGCGTGACCCGCTACAACGGCTTCCCCTCGGCCGACATCAACGGAGCCGCCAACCCCGGCTTCTCGTCGAGCCAGGCCGAAGCCGAGATGGAGACGCTGCTGCAGCGCACCCTGCCGCGCGGCATGACCTACGAGTGGACGGAACTGGCCTACCAGGACCGCCTGACCCGCGACGTCACGGTGCCGGGTACCAGCATCAAGCTGCCGGTGCTGGCTGCGGTGCTGGCCATCTCGGTGCTGCTGGTGATCCTGGTGCTGGCCGCGCAGTACGAGAGCTGGAGCCTGCCGCTGGTGATCGTGCTGATCGTGCCCATGGGCATCCTCTCGGCGCTGTTCGGGGTGTGGCTGTCCAGCTTCCCGCCGTTCATGCAGCCAGGGGATCTGAACATCTTCACGCAGATCGCGCTGGTGGTGCTGGTGGGCCTGGCCTGCAAGAACGCCATCCTGATCGTGGAGTTCGCCAAGGAGCTGGAGGACCGGGGCGAAGCCCTGCTGGACGCCATCGTGCACGCCTGCCGCATGCGCCTGCGCCCCATCCTCATGACCTCGATCGCCTTCTGCGCCGGCGTGGTGCCGCTGATCATCGGCAGCGGTGCCGGCAGCGAGATGCGTCAGGCCATGGGCATCGCGGTGTTCTCCGGCATGTTGGGCGTGACCGCGTTCGGCATCTTCCTCACCCCGGTGTTCTATGTGCTGCTGCGCTCGCGCCGCGCCCGGCGGCTGGCTGCCGCCACACCGACCGCCTCTCCGGCCACCGATTCAACCGAAGGAGGCCAGCATGTCTGAAGCCCTCATGTTTCCCAGGCTGACCGCCCTCACCGCAGCCCTGGTCCTGGCCGGCTGCGCCGCGGTCGGTCCTGACCACCAGACCCCGCCGCTGTCGCTGGACACCGCCTTCATCCAGCCCGGCAGCACACAGCCCGACAGCCGCCCGGCATCCCCCGAGATCGTGGCCTTCTGGCGCGGCTTCAACGACGCCCAGCTGACCGCCCTGATCGAGCGCGCGGTGGCCGCCAACGGCGATGTGCGCATCGCCCAGGCCCGGCTGCAGGAAGCCCGCGCCGGCCTGGACGAGGCCGACGCCGCCGGACGCCCGGGCGCCGGGTTCAGTGGCAGCGCGGAACGCGCGGTGCAGCCCATCACCCAGCGGCCGGGCACGACGCGGGGCGAACGCACCGGCAACACCTTCGATGCCAGCTTCATCGCCAACTGGGAGATCGACCTGTTCGGCGGTCTGCGCCGGGGCCAGGAAGCCGCTGCGGCACGCGTGAGCGCCAGCGAGGCCGGCATCTCGGCGGCCCACACCGCCGTGGCCGCCGAAGTAGCGCGCAACTACCTGGAACTGCGCGGCCTGCAGCAGCGCCGGCAGGTGACCGACCAGGCCCTGGGCAACCAGCGCGAGTCGCTGCGCATCACCCAGGCCCGGGTGGACGCCGGCCGCGCCAGCGAGCTCGACCTGGCCCGGGCCAAGGGGCTGGTGGCCAGCACCGAAGCCGCCCTGCCGTCGCTGGACAACGCCATCGACCGCACCGTGCTGCGGCTGGCCACGCTGACCGCGCAGCCACCGCGTCCGCTGATGGCATCGCTGTCGGCCCCCATGCCCATGCCCAGCCTGCCGGTGACCGACCTGTCGGCCCTGCCGGTGGGCACGCCGCAGGGCTGGCTGCAGCGCCGGCCCGACCTGATCGTGGCCGAGCGCGAGCTGGCTGCCTCCAGTGCGGACATCGGCGTGGCCAAGGCGGCGCTCTACCCGCGCCTGTCGCTCTCCGGCCTGCTGGGCTTCAACGCGGCGCGCGGCAGCGACCTGTTCGACGCTGCATCGGGCCGCTGGGCGCTCGGCGCCGGCATCAGCTGGACCCCGCTGGACGGCGGCGCCCTGCGCGCCCGGGTGCGGGCCAGCGAGGCCCGCGCCCAGCAGAGCCTGGTCCGCTTCGAGCAGACGGTGGCCCTGGCGCTGGAGGAAACCGAAGGCGCGTTCAGCAGCTTCAACCGCGAATCGCAACGCGCTGCGCGGCTGGACGAAGCCGCGCGCCAGGCCGAGGCCGCTGCCCAGCTCGCCCGCATCCGCTTCGAGGCCGGCGTGACCGACTTCCTGGCGGTGCTGGACGCCGAGCGCGAGGCCCTGAGCCAGCGCGACGCGCTGGTGCAGGCCCAGGTGGGCACGGCCGGTGCGCTGGTGGCGGTGTACCGCAGCCTGGGTGGCGGCTGGACCCCGCCGGCCAGCCGCTGATCAGGCACCCGGCCGGGTGCCCTCCCAGGCGCGCTGCAGCAGTTCGCGCAGCGCGTCCCGCTGGTCCGGTCCGACCGGGCGCGGGTTGCCGTAGGGCTGGGCCGCGGCCAGGTCGGCGGCGCGGTCCAGATCGGCCTCGGCCATTCCCAGTGACCGCAAGGTCACGGGCGCCCCGTTGTCGCGGGCCAGGTCGTACAGACCCTGGGCTGCATGGCTGCAGCCCAGCGCACGGGCCACGCGGGCCATGGCCTGCGGCGCGGCCGCCGCATTGAATACCGTGGCCTGGGGCAGCACCACGGTGTGCACCTCGGCATGCGGCAGGTTGAAGCTGCCGCCCAGCACATGGCACAGCTTGTGGTGCAGCGCCATGCCCACCTGCCCCAGCACCGCGCCGCACAGCCAGGCGCCGTACAGCGCATCGCTGCGGGCGGTCTCGTCGCGGGGCAGCTGGCGCAGCACCGGCAGGGCAGCGGCCAGGGCACGGATGCCCTCCTCGGCCATCAGGTCGGTCAGCGGTGTGCTGTCGCTGGCATACAGCGCCTCCACCGCATGCGCGATGGCATTCATGCCGCTGGTCATACTGATGCCGACCGGCAGGTCGCGGCTGAGCTCGGGGTCGTAGATGACGGTGCGCGGCAGCACCCGGGCATCGCGCCCGGTGCGCTTGATGCCACCGTCGGTGATGCCGTGGATCGGCGTCATCTCGCTGCCGGCATAGGTGGTGGGTACTGCCACGATGGGCAGCCCGGTCTCCAGCGCAATGGCCTTGGCCAGTCCGATGGTCGACCCGCCACCCAGTGCCAGCGTGCCGTCGGCCCGCAGGTTGCGGGCTTGCTCCACCCCTTCCAGGGCCACGCCGATCGGCACATGCATCACGGCGCGGTCGAACACGCCGGCACAGCGCGGTCCCAGGCGTTGGCACAGCGCCAGCGCGGCCGCGGCCTGCCCGGGCGTGCTGAGCACCAGCACGCGGCGGATCTGCAGCAGGTCGAGCTCGCGCTCCAGGTGCTGCAGGCTGCCGGCGCCGAACACCACCCGGCTGGTCTGTGCCTGCTGGACGAACGACCTCATCGGAGAACCTCGGGTGGGGAGCCTTCGCGGTCCAGCACGATGTCCACCGCCACCGCATGGCTGCCGTCGGGCTGCTGCGGCCAGTCGGCCACCAGCGAGGGCCGCACGCCGAACACCGCGTCGCTGTCGAGATACGGGTCGCCCTGGCGGAACACATGGGTGATGAGGGTGCGCCAGCCCGGCGCCTGCACCCGGAAATGCAGATGGGCCGGCCGCCACGGATGGCGCCCGGTCGCCTTGAGCAGGTCACCCACCGGTCCGTCGTCCGGAATGGCATAGGGCACCGGCAGCACGGTGCGGAAATGGAAACGCCCTTGTGCATCGGCCCTCAGCACCGCGCGCGCCTGGTGCTGCTCCAGACCATCGCGCTGCACGTCGTACAGGCCCTCGGCGTCGGCCTGCCAGACATCGATCACGGCCTGGCCCACCGGCGTGCCATCGGCACCGCGCACCGTGCCGGACACGGTGCACGGCACGCCCTGCGCGCCCTGGGCCACGTCGGCGCCCAGCGGCAGCTCGGGGGCGCCCTCGACATGGAAGGGGCCGAACACGGTGGCCTCGGTGCAGCCCGGGGTCCGGTCATGGTTCAGGGCCACCGTCAGCATCGACAGGCCCAGCGTGTCGGACAGCAGGATGAACTCCTGCCGCCATTCGTTGGTGGCGTGACCGGTGCGGGTCAGGAACTCGATGCCGGCAAACCATTCGGCCTCGGTCAGCTGCACATCGCGGGCGAAGGCATGCAGGTGGGCCACCAGGCTGCTCATGACCTGGCGCAGGCGCGGGTCGGGCGTGGCGGCCAGCCGCTCCAGCACGGCGCGGGTGATGTCGTGGGGTGGCGGCAGGTGAGCAGCGGGCGTCGTCGGTGGGTTCATGCCGACCTCACACGGTGCGGGCGCCATCGACCGGGAATTCCACCCCCGAGATGAAGGCCGCCTCGTCGCTGGCCAGGAACACCGCGGCGGCAGCCACGTCGTCCGGGCGCGACAGCCGGCCCATGGGAATGGTGGCGATGAACTTTGCCCGGTTCTCCGGTGTGTCGGGCACGCCCATGAAGGCCTCGAGCAGCGCGGTCTCGCCGATGACCGGGCAGATGGCATTGACCCGGATGCGGTCCGGGCCGAGTTCCACCGCCATCGACTTGGACAGCAGGTTCACCGCCCCCTTGCTCGCGTTGTACCAGGTCAGGCCCGGGCGCGGCCGGATGCCGGCGGTGGAGCCGACGTTGAGGATCACGCCACCGCCCTGGGCCCGCATCAGCGGCACCACCGCATGGGTCATGTGGAAGATGGACTTCACGTTGATGTCGAACACCCGGTCGAAGGTCTCTTCATCGACCTCCAGCATCGGCCGGTTGCGGTGGGTCCAGCCGGCGTTGTTCACCACCACGTCCAGCCGGCCGAAGCGCTCGCGCGCCAGCTGCACGGCCGCATCGACATCGGCCCGCCGGGTCACGTCGCAGCGCACCGCCACGCTCGGGTCGCCACATTCGCGTGCCACCGAGCGGGCGCCCTCCTCGTTCAGGTCGGCCAGCACCACGGTGGCGCCCTCGTGCGCGTATGCGCGGGCGATGCCGGCGCCAAAGCCGCTCGCCGCGCCAGTGACGAGCGTGATCTTGCCTGCGAGCCTGGGTTGCGTCGGCATGGGGTGGGTCTCCTTCCTCTGGGGTGTTGTGGTGCGAGCAGTGTCGGGACGGGCCGGCGGCCGCGCCATTGCCGAATGGGAAAGGCTGCCTTTCGCAGCCTGCATCGGGGTTGCGGGTTTTCACTGATCCCGCGGTGGTCGCGCCGGCCCGGGCCGGGTTACATACTCGACGTTTACCCATACCCCACCCCCCATGCTCCCCGATCTCGACTCCCTGGCCCTGTTCGTCAAGGCCGCCGAAACCCGCAACCTCACGCGGGCGGCCGAGTCGAGCTTCATCACCGTGCCGGCGGCCAGCCGGCGGCTGTCGCTGCTGGAACACCAGTTCAAGGCCCAGCTGTTCGAGCGCCATTCGCGCGGTCTGGAACTCACCGCCGCCGGTGACCGGCTGCTGCTGCTGGCGCGCGAGGTGCTGGCCGCGGTGCACCACATGCGCGCCGAGATGACCAACTACGGCGCCGGCCACACCGCCGTGCTGCGCATCCACGGCAACACGTCCGCCATGGCGCAGTTCCTGCCGGCCGACATCGCCAGCTTCCAGCCGCAGCACCCGGACATCCGGCTGGTGCTGGAGGAATGCTGGAGCGCCGATGCCATCCGCAAGCTGCGCAGCGGCGACATCGACCTCGGTGTGGTGGTCGAGGGCGTCGACACCGCCGGCCTGGTCTGCCTGCCCTACCGGCAGGACCAGCTCGCCGCCGTGGCCCCGCCCGGCGTGGACCTGCCGGCCACGGTGTCGTTCGCCGATCTGCTGGAACACGATCTGGTCGGTCTGGAGGGGGGCAGCACGCTCACCCGCCTGCTGGAGTCGCACGCCACCGAATTGCTCAAGCCCATGGCGCTGCGGGTGCAGGTGCGCAGTTTCGAGGCGGTCTGCCGCGCAGTGGAGGCCGGCCTGGGCATCGGCGTGCTGCCGATGCAGGCCGCCCGGGGCACGGCGCAGTCGATGAACCTGCGGGTCCTGCCCATCAGCGACGCCTGGGCCTCGCGCCAGATGCTCCTGTGCACCCGGACCGCCGTGGCCAGCGACACGCCACTGGGCGCCCTGCTGGGGCACCTGCAGCGCTGCGCAGCGCGGGCCGGTGCCGAGGCGGTGGCCGCATGACGCCGCCGGCTGCCGCCCTGCCCCGCAGCTACCTGTTCGTGCCGGCCAGCCGGCCCGAACGCATCGGCAAGGCGCGCCAGAGCGGGGCCGATGCCGTCATCGTCGATCTGGAAGATGCGGTCGAACCCGCGGCGAAGCCGGCGGCCCGCGCGGCGCTGGCGCAGGCCGCCGATGCCCTGACCGATGCCGGCCCCGGCACGCTGTGGCTGCGCATCAACGCACTGGACACCGCCCATGCGGCCGACGATCTGTGCCTGCTCGGTGCGCTGCGCCAGCAGGGCTGCTGCATCGGTGCCATGGTGCCCAAGGCCGGTGATGCAGCAGCGCTGCAGGCACTGCCGCCGGACGTGCCGGTGCTGGCCCTGATCGAGACCGCCCTCGGGCTGGGCCAGGCGCACCGGCTCGGCGACGTGCCGGCCGTGCAGCGGCTGGCCTTCGGCAGCATCGACTACGCACTTGACCTCGGCGGCATCGACCCGGCCGACCACGAAGCACTGCGCCATGCGCGTTCCACGCTGGTGTGGGCCTCGCGGTGCGCCGACCTGCCGCCGCCGGTGGACGGTGTCACGCCTGCCATCGACGACGAGGCCGCGCTGGCGGCCGACAACGCCGAAGCCCGCCGGCTCGGTTTTGCGGCCCGGCTGTGCATCCACCCGCGCCAGGTGGCTGCCGTGCACGCCGCACTGGCACCCACCGCCGCAGAACGGGCCTGGGCCGAACGGGTGGTGGCCGCCGCCGGCGAAGGTGGCGCGGTGCAGCTGGACGGCCGCATGATCGACCGGCCGGTGCTGCTGCGCGCGCAGCGCCTGCTGGCAGCGACCCGCTGAACCGGACCGGACGGACCGGCGTGGGTCAGTGCGGTCGGGTGTCCCGCACCGAGGGGCGGTCGGCCAGCGAAGCAGCCAACGCGCGCAGCGCCGGCATGGCCGGCAACCAGGGCGCGGCGGTGAAGCGGAAGTCCAGGTAATCGAGCGCGTCCACCGCTGCCAGCACGTCGAGCGTGGGACTGGCACCGGCCTTGAGTGCCCCCGATGCAGCCAGCGCTTCCAGACGCTCCATGCCCTCGGCCATGGAACGGCGGCGCCGCAGGCCCACCGGGGTGTCGTCGAACAGGACCGGCGCGGTGACCTTGCGGATGATGATGGTGTGCACCGCCGCATCGATCACACCGAGTGCCACGCCGGCGCGCGCCAGCACGCCGGCCACGTCGCTGCCCAGCAGGCTCGGGGCCTGCGGCCTTGTGGCCTCGAGCCACTGCACGATGAGCAGGCTTTCGGTCAGCGGGGTGCCGTCGTCCAGCACCAGGGTCGGCACGCGGGTCGCGGCATTGGCGGCGCGCAGGCGGGCATCGTCGGCCCACGGATCGACCACCGTGGGCTCGACGTGCACGCCCTTCTCGATCAGGGCCATGCGTGCCAGGCGCACATAAGGCGAGGTGTTGTTGGCCAGAAGTTGCATGAGGTTTCCTCGAATGGGCGGGGACGGGTTCAGGCCGGCATGACGTCGAAGCCGAGCCGGGGGAAGTGCAGGTGCAGGTCGCCGGCCTGCGGGTCGTGGCGGTGGATCACCACCAGCGCCGCACTGGCCGCGACCAGCGTGCCGGTCACCGGCACACGGGCATTGTCGTCGGGCGTCACCGTCACGCTGGCACCGGGCTTCAGGCCGCCGGGGTCGCCATCGGGGCGCAGATGGGTCACCGGCATGGGCCGGGCGGCCCGGGCCACCGCCAGCGCCTCTTCGGGTGTCATGTCGGTGGGTCGACCATGGCCGATGGCGGCGATGCGCCCGTACCAGGCCTCCAGCCCCTGGAAGCCCACCAGCGCGTCCACCTCGGGCGGGGCGTTCTTGCGCAGCAGCGAGGTGGTCTGCCAGCAGGCCAGATCGAGCGCCGACGGCGTGGCCCCGAACAGGAAGTCGTGACCGCGTGAACCGGCCGATTCCAGCGCCTGCCGGAGCCAGGCGTACTGGGCCTGGAGCACCTGGCGGTGGTGGGCCAGGTCGGGCGCCATGGCGGCCTTGCTGATGTCGATGCCCAGGTAGCCTTCCTTGCGGTCCTTGATGAACTCGGGCGGCAGGGCGTCGCCGATGTAGTGAACCAGCACGCCGATGGTGGGAATCCAGACC
>NZ_OY288122.1 GCF_958439165.1 uncultured Hydrogenophaga sp.
GGACGGGACGGCCGGGCCAACCAGCTCGCCGGCCAGCCCGACCCACTGGGCGAACCCTGGGCGCTGCCGCTCCAGGAGGCCCGGTTGTCGCGCTTCCTCGCATTGGACGCCAACGAGCGCGGCGACGAGCTGCTGGAGGCCTTCTTCTCGGGCGAAGTGATCGACCTGCAGTCGCGGCTGAACTTCGGCAACCTGGTCCGCCAGAGCGGCAGCGGCAACGACCTGAAGGCCGAGATTTCGCCGGTGGATCTGGAAGCCTTCCGCCGCCTGTACGCCCGGCTGGGCCTGCCGGTGGGCGAGCTGGAAGCCGCCGCCCAGGCCTGGCGCCAGACGCTGCAACAGGCGCTGACCGACCCGCGACCATCGGCCACGGCCCTGATCCCTCAGCGCTTTGCCCAATTGCGCTGGCTGGGCATCTCCAGCGCCAGCCTGGCGGTGCTGGAGCCGCACGCCACGCTGCTGCCCGGCCGCGCGCCGCTGAACCTGAACACCGCTTCCCGCCGAGGCGCTGGAAGCGGCCATTCCCGACATCGACGCCACCCAGGCCCGGCTGCTGGTGCAGGCCCGGGCGCGCCAGCCGCTGCTGACCCTGGCCGAGGCGCGTCGCGCCCTGTTCGGCGACCGGGTGGTGGATGGCAATCCGCTGTCGGAGATCTACCACGACGTGCGCAGCCGCCATTTCGAGATCCGCGGCCGGCTGCGGCTGGACGACATCACCATCGAGGAGCGGTCGGTGGTGCAGCGCAGCAACCAGGGCGTCAAAGTGCTGTGGCGGGAGCGCTTTTCGCGCAGTTGACAACGCTGCAGCGGAATCGCTGAGGGGCCGGACGCCATTTGTCACACGGCTTCCCTAGAATGGTCACAAACCCCACGGAGTAATGCTTCGTGGTGACTTTTCGGCCTTTTCAACGGCCCCACGGCCCCCTTCCTGTGCTCATCGTCTGTCCTGTCGAATTCGACGCCGGCGCGGCTGTGCGCCCCACCAGCGAGCTGGACTGGGTGCAGCCGGGTGCGGATGCCGCGCCATTGCGCCATGGCCGGGGACCGGTCTCTCTGCTGCCGCGCGGCGACGACGTGGTGCTGGTGCTGCCCCCGCTGGCGGTGTCATGGCACGCAGTGGCCCTGCCGCGGATGCCGGCCAACCGGGTGCGGGCCGCGCTGGACGGGCTGCTGGAAGACCGGCTGCTCGACGAGGTGGATCAGCTGCACCTCGCGCTCGAGCCGGGCGGTCGGCCCGGCCAGACGCTGTGGGTGGCCGCCTGCCGGCGTGAGCCGCTGGCCGCCTGGCTGGCCTTGCTGCAGGCCGCCGGACACCGTGTGGTGCGCATCGCACCGTCACTGTGGCCGCAAGCCGAAGGCAGCCCGCCGCTGCACTGGGCTTTCGAGTGCCAGGGCGAGGCGTGGATCTCGCAGCAGGATGTGCACGGCGTGACCTGCCTGCCGCTGTCCGGGGTGGCCGCCCTCGCGGCCCCGGCCGACGCGGGCTCGCGCTGGATGGCCGATGCTCCCGTGGCCGGCGCGGCCGAAGCAGCCCTGCAGCGGCCGGTGTCGGTCGTGACCTGGCCGCAATGGCTGCAGCGCTGCACCGAGGGCCCCTGGAATCTGGCGCAGTTCGGTTTCAGTCTGAGCCACAGTGCTCGGCAGGGACAGAAGCTCGGCCAGCTCTGGCAGCAGTTCTGGCAGGCACCGGCCTGGCGCCCTGCCCGGCTGGGCGTGGCCGGTCTGGTGGTGGTGCAGCTGCTCGGGCTGAACCTGTCGGCCCAGCAGGAACGGCGTTCGCAGGCCGCCCAGCGTGCGGCCATCGACCAGGTGCTGCAGCAGAACTTTCCATCGGTCACGCTGGTGCTCGATGCGCCGGTGCAGATGCAGCGCGAAGTCGAACGCCTGCAGCGCAGTGCCGGCGTGCTGGGCCGCTCCGACCTGGAGTCGCTGCTGGCCGCGCTGGGCGGCGTGCTGCCGGACAACGGATCGCTGCCCACGCCGGACCAGATCGCCTTTCGCGACGGCCAGCTGCGGCTCGATGGCTGGCGGGTGGAGGCGGCCCGGCTGCAGGGCCTGCAGGACGGCCTGGCCCAGGCCGGGTGGCGGCTGCAGACCGACAGCGAAGGCCTGGTGCTGACCGCACTGCCCAGCCGGGAGGCTCGCCCATGAATGCCTGGATGTCGATCATCGGCCCGCTGCGCGAGGAAGCGCAGACGAGGCTGGCTGCGCTCAGCGCCCGTGAACGCCGGATGCTGGCCGCGATGGCCGTTGTGTTGCTGATCGGGCTGCTGCTGGCGGTGGCCGTGCTGCCGGCATGGCGCACCCTGGCAGCCGCGCCGGCACAGCAACAGGAACTCGACGCCCGCATGGCCCGCATGCAGCAGCTCGCCGCCACGGCCGCCGACCTCAAGGACAGCGGAGCCGCACAGGCACCGGCACCGGCCGAGGTGCAGCGCGCACTGGAAACGGCCACCTCGCGCCTGTCGGCCGCGTCCCGGGTGAGCATCACCGCCGGCCAGGCCACCCTGACCGTGCGCGACGCCGAACCGGCTGCCCTGGCGGCCTGGATCGAGCAGGCGCGCATCAATGCCCGCCTCACCCCGGTGAATGCCGAGCTGCGCCGGGGCGATGACGGCCGCTGGAACGGCACCCTGGTGCTCGGCGGCCCGGTTTCCGGCGGCAACTGAACCCCGGGATGCCCATGCGCAGCGCCCCCGCCATCGCCCGACCCGCCGCGCTGTGGTCAGCCGCTGCCGCAGGCCTGCTGCTCGCGCTGGCGGCCTTCGCACCCGCCCGCTGGTTGACCGACCGTGTGGCCGATGCCACCGCCGGCCAGGTGCAGCTGGTGAATGCACGCGGCACGGTCTGGAGCGGTTCAGCCGACCTGGTGCTCAGCGCCGGTGCCGACAGCCGCGACCGCGCCGGCCTCCCGGGCGGGCTGCAGTGGCGCCTGCGCCCCGGACTGACCGGCGCCTGGCCCGCCCTGCACCTGGGGCTGAGCCTGCCCTGCTGTGCAACGGCGCCGCTGCAACTGTCCACCCACCCCTCAGCCGACGGCTGGCGCATCGCTGCTGCGGCCTGGGAAGTGTCCTGGCCAGCCGGTCTGATGGCCGGGCTGGGCACGCCCTGGAACACCCTTCAGCTGCAGGGCCGACTGCGTCTGCAGACCGACCCGCTCCAGGCCCGCTGGCAGGAGGGCAGCTGGGTGCTCGATGGCCGGGCCGCCCTGCATGCCACCGACATCGCGTCGCGCCTGGCCACGGTGAGCCCGCTGGGCAGTTACCGGGCCACGCTGGACGCCGCCGACGGACTGCCACCGCGCATCGGCGTGCGCACCGAATCGGGCGCGCTGCAGATCGAGGGCAGCGGCAGCTGGCGCGGCGGTCGCCTGCGCTTCGCCGGCGAAGCCCGGGCCGACCCCGCACACCAGGCCGATCTGGCCAACCTGCTCAACCTCATGGGACGGCGCCGCGGCGACCGTTCACTGCTCCAGATGGGCTGACGCCCGCCGACGCACGACACCCCACAGGGACACCGACATGAACGCCTCGCGCCCCGACACCCCTTGCAGCGACCGCCCGGCCCGGACCGGTTCCACCACCCACCGGTTGCGCCGGACGCTCACCGGCACCCTGCTGGCCCTGGGGCTGGCCAGCCTGCCGCTGCAGGCCCAGCCGGTGCGCAGCAACGAGCCGGTGACGCTGAACTTCGTGGGCGCCGAGATCGAGGCGGTGGCCCGCACCATGGCCACCATCACCGGGCGCAATGTGGTGGTGGACCCGCGGGTGCAGGGGCAGATCACGCTGGCCACCGACCGACCGGTGACCCCTGCTGCTGCCGTCAACCAGTTTGCGGCCGCACTGCGGCTGCAGGGCTTTTCGCTGGTGGACACCGGCGGGCTCTACAAGGTGGTGCCGGAGGCCGACGCCAAGCTCATGGGCAGCGTGGTGGTGGGCACAGGCGGCCCGGGCGCCGCGCCGAACACGGTGGTGACACAGATCTTCCGGCTCAACCACGAATCGGCGAACAACCTGGTGCCGGTGCTGCGCCCCCTGATCGGGCCGAACAACACCATCAACGTCAATCCGGGCAACAACTCGCTGGTCATCACCGACTACGTGGACAACCTGCAGCGCATCGGCCGCATCATTGCCTCGCTCGACGTGGCCGGCGCCACCGACATCGAGATCATTCCCCTGCAGCACGCGCTGGCTGCCGATCTGGTGCCGCTGGTGCAGCGCCTCATCGAACCGGGCAGCAACGGCGGCGGTGGTGGAGGGGGCAACGGCGCGGCAGCGGCCGGCGACGCGAGTTACCGCACCACCATCGTGGCCGAGCCGCGCAGCAACAGCCTGGTGCTGCGGGCCGCCAACCCGGCCCGGCTGGCCCTGGTCCGCTCGCTGGTGACGCGACTGGATCAGCCCACTGCCGGCGCCAAGGCGGCCGGCAACATCCATGTGGTCTACCTGAAGAACGCCAACGCAGTGGCACTGGCTGCCACGCTGAGGGCAGCCATGTCCGGCGGCAGTGTGGCGGCGCCGGCATCGGGCGGCGGGCTGCGCAGCGCGGGGGCCACTTCGAGCGGGTTGGCCACCAGCCTGAACACCGGCGGCGGCTTCGGCGGAACGGGCGGTAACGGCGGCATCGGCACTGCCGGCAGCGGCGGTGCCAGCGCGCCGCTCCAGGGCAGCGACGGCCCCAGCACGGGCGGCCAGATCCAGGCCGATCCGGCCACCAACTCGCTCATCATCACGGCGCCGGAGCCCCAGTACCGGCAGCTGCGCGCCGTCATCGACCAGCTCGATTCGCGGCGTGCGCAGGTGTATGTGGAGAGCCTGATCGCCGAGGTGAATGCGGACAAGGCGGCCGAGTTCGGCATCCAGTGGCAGGGCGCGTCGGGCCGCGACGGCGACCGCACCATCGGCCTGCTCGGCACCAATTTCGGCAGCGGCGGCCGCAGCATCGTCGACTTGTCGAAGCAGGACGATTTTTCGCCGGCACCGGGTCTCAACCTGGGCATCGCGCGGCGCAACAACGGGGTGTACGTGCTGGGTTTCCTGGCCCGCTTCCTGCAGCAGAACGGCGACGGCAACATCCTCTCCACCCCCAACCTGCTGACCCTGGACAACGAGGAAGCTCGCATCGTCATCGGCCAGAACGTGCCCTTCGTGACCGGTCAGTTCACCAACACCGGCGCAGCCAATGGCGCCGTCAACCCGTTCCAGACCATCGAACGCAAGGATGTCGGTCTGACCTTGCGGGTGCGGCCGCAGATCAGCGAGAACGGCACCATCAAGATGACCATCTACCAGGAGGTCAGCAATGTGCAGCCCCAGTCGGTGAATTCGCCCACCGGCCTGATCACCAACGTGCGCAGCATCGAATCGACCGTGCTGGTGGACGACGGCGCCATCGTGGTGCTGGGCGGCCTGCTGCAGGACGAATACGCCGGCAACCAGGACAAGGTGCCCGGCCTGGGCGACGTGCCGTTGCTGGGCAACCTGTTCCGCAACGAGAGCCGCAGCCGCCGCAAGACCAACCTGATGGTGTTCCTGCGGCCGGTGGTCATGCGCGACAGCCGCGAGACCACCAACCTGGCGCTGGACCGCTACGACCTGATGCGTGCCGCCCAGCGCGATGTGCAGCCGGCCAACAGCAGCGTGCTGCCCATCAACGAGGCGCCGGTGCTGCCGCCGCCCACCGAAGCCCCCAAGGTCCGGCCGTGAAGTACCCGCTGCCCTACGCCTTCGCCCGTGAACACCACTGGCTGATCGAGCAGGAGCACGACGGGGCACCCGCCGTGCTCCTGGGTGCCGTGCTGGATGCCGGTGATCCGGTGCGTCACCGGCAGCGTGCATCGGCGCTTTCGGAGCTGGTGCGCTGGCAGGGCGGTCAGCCGCTGCGCGAGGTGCGCTGGCTGCCGGCCGACGAACTGGCCCAGCGCATCAGCGCAGCCTATGCGGGCAACGAGTCGAGCGCCGCCGCCGTGGTCAGCGAAGTCCAGGGTGTGGCCGACCTCAGCCGCATGATGCAGGAGCTGCCCGCCATCGAAGACCTGCTGGAGGCCGCCGACGACGCGCCCATCATCCGCATGCTCAACGCCCTGCTGACCCAGGCGGTACGCGACGGCGCCAGCGACATCCACATCGAGCCCTATGAGCGGCATTCCAGCGTGCGCTTCCGGGTCGACGGCACGCTGCGCGAGGTGGTTCAGCCCAACCGGGCCCTGCACGCGGCACTCATCTCGCGCCTCAAGATCATGGCCGAGCTCGACATCTCGGAGAAACGGCTGCCGCAGGATGGCCGCATCAGCCTGCGCATCGGAACCCGCGCCGTGGATGTGCGGGTGTCCACCCTGCCCGGCGCCCACGGCGAGCGGGCCGTGCTGCGCCTGCTGGACAAGAGCGAGGGCCAGCTGGAACTCGAATCGGTCGGCATGCAGGGCGAAGTGCTGCGGCGTTTCGACCAGCTGGTGCGCCAGCCCCACGGGATCATCCTGGTGACCGGTCCCACCGGCTCGGGCAAGACCACCACGCTGTATGCGGCACTGCAGCGCCTGGACGCCGGCAGCAGCAACATCATGACGGTCGAGGACCCGATCGAGTACGAGCTGCCGGGCATCGGTCAGACCCAGGTGAATGCCAAGATCGACCTGACCTTTGCCAAGGCGCTGCGCGCCATCCTGCGGCAGGACCCGGACGTGATCATGATCGGCGAGATCCGCGACTTCGAGACCGCGCAGATCGCCATCCAGGCCTCGCTCACCGGCCACCTGGTGCTGGCCACCCTGCACACCAACGACGCTGCCAGCGCCATCACCCGCCTGGCCGACATGGGTGTCGAGCCGTTCCTGCTGAGCTCGTCCCTGCTCGGCGTGCTGGCCCAGCGGCTGGTGCGCAAGACCTGCACGGCCTGCGCCGGTGCTGGCTGCGAGGTCTGCGGCCACACCGGTTATGCCGGCCGCACCGGGGTGTTCGAGCTGCTGGTGGCCGACGAAGCCCTTCGCGCACTCATTCACCGTCAGGCCAGCGAGGCCGAGCTGCGCGAATGTGCGCTGGCCGGCGGCATGGTGCTCATGCGCGACGACGGGAAGCGGCTGGTGCAGTCCGGCATCACCACCACGGAAGAGCTGCTCAGGGTCACCCGCGACGTCTGAGCACACCGCGTCGTTGAACGCGGTTCAGAGCCCCCGCCAGCGGATGCTGCGGGGGCTTTTTGTTGACCTTAAGGTCTGCTTTTCCACTCACTTTGTTACGCTGGTTACGTTTTGCTACTTCTGCACCATTTTTGTGACATTCCGCTGTCAGTCGGAGGTTTTAGCCCCGAAGGACTACTTTTACAGAAACAAAGGTATTCATTTTTTGAGGTGACTGATCAGTCACCCCCCGCCATGACACCGGTTCGGGCTACACAGACTGTTGATTGACCCCTTGAAGCACTCACCGAAAAATCACGTGCACGGATACCGGTTGTAAGCAAATCTGGCGAACTGCTTCAAATCTTCCCAGATGTTGACTTTTGTCAACGGCGTCCTCCCCGGCAAGGCGACGGCATTCCCCGTTGCATGCCGGCCCCACACCGCGACGGGAGCTTCGACATGAACAAGAGCCACACAGCAGGGCCGGATCAGGCCAGCCGCAGCGCCACCGGCATGAGCCGGCGCGACTCGCTCAAGCTGGGCGCCGCCAGCGCCGTGGCCGCCGGCCTGGGTCTGGCACCCAGCCAGCAGGCCCAGGCAGAAGACGTGCCGCCCGGCCCGCCCACCGCGCCCTGGACCATGCCACTGACGGTGATGCAGCCCAAGAAGACGGTGCCATCGCTCAACCCGCCGCCCACCCGGGAAGCCGGACCGAAGGAAGCCGGCCGCGCGCCGCACCAGATCTGGGGCGAGCCGCCGCACGCGCTCTACCGGATCGTGGTCAAGGAGGGCAAGCACTCGTTCCACCCCAGCCTGCCGACGCAGACCATCCGCGGTTACGACGGCACCTTCCCCGGCCCCTGCATCGTCTCGCGTTACGACGAGGCCGCCCTGGTGCGTTTCGTGAACCAGATAGACCCGTATGCGGTCGGCTTCGGCTCGCCCGAGATCTCGGTGCACCTGCACAACCTGCACTGCGCGTCCGAGAGCGACGGTTTCGCCGGTGACTATTGGGGCACCTTGCGCCATGGCCCGGGCCTGACCCGCGCCGGCAACTACAAGGACCATCTGTTCATGAACTACTACGCCGGGTTCTCGACCGACCCCAAGGGCGTGGGAGACCCGCGCGAAGCGCTGGGCACCCTGTGGTTCCACGACCACCGCATGGACTACACCGAGCAGAACGTGTACCGCGGCATGATCGGCTCGTACCTGCTGTTCGACGACATCGACTCGGGTGACGAGAACGACCCCAACCCCCAGGCCCTGCGCCTGCCCAGCGGTGTCGGCACCTTCGACCAGGTGCTCATGATCTCCGACGTCCAGTTCGACGCCAGCGGCAACATGGTGTTCAACCCGATGTCCGAGAACAAGGGCCATCTGGGCAACAAGATCACGGTCAACGGCAAGATCCAGCCGTACTTCCGGGTGCAGCGCCGCAAGTACCGCTTCCGCTTCGTCGACGCCAGCGTCGCCCGCTTCTACGAGTTCTACCTCATGAACGGGACCAACTCGGAAGACTTCCAGTACATCGCCAACGACGGCAACCTGCTCGAAGCCCCGCTGACCATGAACCGCGTTCGGCTGGCCCCGGGCGAGCGCAGCGACATCGTGATCGATTTCAGCAAGTACCCGCTGGGCACCAAGCTGGTTCTGGTGAACCGCCTGGCCATGAAGGACGGTCGCGGCCCCGAGGGCCTGGTGGCCCGGGGCACCGAGGTGTTGCGGTTCGACGTGGCGTCCAACCCCACCGCCCCGGACAACAGCCGGGTGCCCGAGCGCCTGCGCGAGCAGCCCCCGATCGACCTGAGCCAGGTGACCAAGCGCCGCTTCTGGGAGTTCGACAAGAAAAACTCGATGTGGGCGGTCAACAGCGAACTGTTCGACGTCGAGAAGCCGGCAGCGGTCATTCCCAAGGGCAGCACCGAGATCTGGACGCTGCAGGGCCACGGCAGCTGGTTCCACCCCATCCACATCCACATGGAGGAGTTCCGCATCCTCTCGCGCAACGGCAAGGCACCGCCACCGCACGAGCGCGGCCGCAAGGACGTGGTGGCACTGGCACCGGACGAACGCGTGGAAGTGCTGATCAAGTTCCGCGACTTCACCGGCAAGTACGTCATGCACTGCCACAACCTCTCGCACGAGGATCACGCCATGATGATCCGGTTCGACGTGGTCTGAAGCCCCCACCGATTCAGGAGCACCCACATGAACAGCAAACGCAACCTGCTTCGACTGGCCGGCACCGCCCTGCTGGCACCCGTGACCGCCCAGGCCGCCCTGCCCTCGCTGCGCCGGCGCAGCAGCATGGCCGACTACTTCCCCAACGTAACGCTGGAAACGCACGATGGCCGCAAGGTGAAGTTCTACGACGACCTCATCCGCGACAAGCTGGTGGCCTTCAACATGATGTATTCCATCTGCGAAGGCATCTGCCCGAAGAACACCGCCAACCTGCGGCAGGTTCATGAAGAGCTCGGCTCGCGGGTGGGCCGGGACATCTTCCTGTACTCCATCACGCTGCGTCCGGAGTTCGACAACGCTGCGGCCCTGCGCGACTACGTGCGCCACTACAACATCCAGCCCGGCTGGACCTTCCTCACCGGCCGCCGGCAGGATGTGGAGCGGGTGCGTGTGGCACTGGGCTTCGTGGGCGACGACGCCAAGACCGACGCCGACATCACCCAGCACACCGGCATGCTGCGCATCGGCAACGACCGCCTGGACCGCTGGACCATGACGCCGGCCCTGGGCACGCACCGCCAGATCAAGCGCACCATCCTCGAGCTGACCTGAAGCCCCGGGAACCGGGGTTCGTCATGCGGCCGCGCTAACATGAACGGATGCCCGCCTACTCCTTCGAAGCCCTGGACGAACAGGGCAACACCCGCAGCGGCCTGATCGACGCCGACACCGCCCGGGCAGCCCGTGCGCTGCTGCGCGCGCGCGCGCTGGTGCCGCTGGCGGTGGAGCCGGCCAAAGCCGCCCCGGAAGGGGCACAGTCCAGCCGGCCGGCACGCGGCCGTCGGGTGTTCAATGCCTCGGGGCTGGCGGTCTGGACACGCCAGCTGGCCGGGCTGGTCGGGGCCGGTCTGCCCCTGGAACGCGCCCTGGCCGCCCTCGGCGACGAGGCCGAGGATCCGGGCCAGCAGCGCCTGGTGGCGGTGCTGCGGTCCGAGGTGAACGGCGGCGCCTCGTTTGCCCGCAGCCTGTCGGACCACCCGAGGGAGTTTTCAGCCTCGTACTGCGCGGTCATTGCTGCCGGCGAACAGAGCGGTCAGCTGGCCGCCGTTCTGGACCGTCTGGCCGACGACCTGGAAGCACGCGAAGCGCTGCGCAACAAGCTGATCGCAGCATCCCTGTATCCGGCCATCGTCACGCTGGTGGCGGTGGTCATCGTCATCTTCCTGGTGGCCTATGTGGTACCCCAGGTGGCCAGCGTGTTCGAGGGCAGCCAGCGCGCCCTGCCGCTGCTGACCGTGGTCATGCTGGGGGTCAGCGGTTTCGTGCGCAGCTGGGGCTGGCTGATGCTGGCCCTGCTGGTCCTGTCGACCATCGGCCTGCAGCTGGCCCGACGCCAGCCCGCCCTGCGGCTGCGCATGGACCAGGCGTGGCTGCGGCTGCCGCTGGCCGGGCGCATCGCCCGGGGTTACAACGCGGCCCGCTTTGCGGCCACCCTGGCCATGCTGGCCGGCGCGGGTGTGCCCATCCTGCGGGCCCTGCAGACCGCCGCCGAAACCCTGCACAACCAGGCGCTGCGCGCCGACGCGCTGGCCGCTCTGGTGCTGGTCCGCGAGGGCGCGCCGCTGGCCTCGGCCCTGGCCAGCCAGAGCCGTTTCCCGCCGCTGCTGGTGCTGTTCGCCCGCCTGGGCGAACAGACCGGCGACCTCCCGGCCATGCTGCAGCGCGCAGCCGACCAGCTGGGCTCCGAGGTGCAGCGCCGCTCGCTCAACATAGCCACGCTGCTGGAGCCCCTGCTGATCGTGGGCATGGGCCTGATCGTGATGCTCATCGTGCTGGCGGTGCTCATGCCCATCATCCAGCTCAACCAACTTGTGACCTGAACTCCCATGGGCGTGACGCTGGACGGCAAACTGGTGGTGGCGATCTCCTCGCGCGCCCTGTTCGACTTTGAAGCCGAGAACCACCTGTTCGAGAAGGGCGACGACCGCGCCTACATGCGACTGCAGCTGGAGAAGCTGGACGAGCCGGCCCACCCCGGCGTGGCGTTCTCGCTGATCCGCAAGCTGCTGAGCTTCAACGACGCAGCCAACCAGCGGGTCGAGGTGGTCATGCTCTCGCGCAACGACCCGGTCTCGGGCCTGCGGGTGTTCCGCTCGGTGAAGGACCACGACCTGCAGGTGCAGCGCGGCGTGTTCACCCGCGGCCGCGACCCGTGGCGCTACCTGGCACCGCTCAAGGCCAACCTGTTCCTGTCGGCCAATGCGGCCGATGTGCGCGCGGCCCTGAACATGGGCTTCCCGGCCGCCACCGTGGCCACCCACTCGGCCCGGGCACCCAACAATTACCCCAACGAGGTGCGCATCGCCTTCGACGGCGACGCGGTGCTGTTCTCGGACGAGGCCGAACAGGTCTACCAGGCCCAGGGCCTGCCGGCGTTCCAGCTGCACGAATCGGCCAAGGCCGGCCAGCCGCTGCCGGGCGGGCCGTTCAAGCCGCTGCTTGAAGCCCTGCAGCGCCTGCAGCAGGAAGGCACGCCGCACATGCGCATCCGCACCGCGCTGGTGACCGCCCGCAGCGCCCCGGCCCACGAGCGCGCCATCCGCACCCTGATGGACTGGAACATCGAGGTCGACGAGGCCATGTTCCTGGGCGGCATGGACAAGGGCGAATTCCTGCGGGCGTTCGAACCCGACTTCTTCTTCGACGATCAGACCGGTCACATCGAATCGGCCGCCCGCCATGTGCCCGCCGGGCATGTGGCCAGCGGCATCGCCAACAACTGAGGTCTCATGACAGACACCCCGTCCGTGAAGATGTCGCGCTGGCAGGCGTTCCGCGAATTCGCCGGCAAGGTCGCCCGCCTGACGGCGCCGTATTTCAGCTCCGAAGAAAAGTGGAAGGCCCGGGGCCTGCTGGCTGCCATCGTGGCGCTCAACCTGGGCGCGGTCTACATGCTGGTGCTGATCAACGAGTGGAACCGGGTGTTCTACGACGCGCTGCAGAACAAGGACGCCGAGGTCTTCTGGCGCGAGCTGGGCCGGTTCACCTACCTCGCCTTCGGCTTCATCCTGGTGGCCGTCTACCGGTTCTACCTGACCCAGCTGCTGGAGATGCGCTGGCGTGCCTGGATGACCAGCCACTACATGGACCGCTGGCTCGGCCACCAGGCCTTCTACCAGCTCGAACTGCAACGCCACGCCCGCGGCACCGACGCTCCGCCGGACAACCCGGACCAGCGCATTGCAGAAGACATGAACCTGTTCACCAGCTACTCGGTGAGCCTGTCCATGGGCCTGCTCAATGCGGTGGTCACGCTGCTGAGCTTCGTGGGCATCCTGTGGTCGCTCTCGGGCAGCTTTGCCTTCAACTTCCAGGGCCAGACCTGGGACATCCCCGGCTTCATGGTCTGGATGGCGGTGGTCTATTGCGTGCTCGGCAGCGTGGCCACGCACTACATCGGCCGGCCGCAGATCGGGCTGAACTTCCGCCAGCAACGGTTCGAGGCCGACTTCCGCCACCACCTGGTGCGGGTGCGCGAGTACAGCGAATCGATCGCCCTGGACCGCGGCGAACCGGTGGAACGGCGCCACCTGGGCCAGCGCTTCCAGGCGGTGCTGGGCAACTACCTGCAGCTGATCAACGCGCAGAAACGGCTGACCTGGTTCACCGTGGGCTTCGGCCAGGCGGCGGTGGTGTTCCCCTTCATCGTGGCGGCACCGCGCTTTTTCAGCGGCGCCATCCAGCTGGGCGAGCTGATCCAGATCGCGTCGGCCTTCGGGCGGGTGCAGGACGCGCTGTCGTGGTTCGTGGACAACTACAGCAGCCTGGCGGCCTGGCGCGCCACCACCGACCGCATCACCAGCTTCGAGGAGAGCTTCCAGTCCCTGGCGGCAGCTCCGGCAGACGAACCGTCGGCAGCGGCCGCCGGCACGGAAGGCGGCCGGGCGGACGCGCTGTCCATCGACCGCCTGGACCTGGCTCTGCCCGGCGGCGTGGCCCTGCTGGGTGCGACCGGCCTGAGCCTTCGCCCTGGCGACCGGGTGCTGCTGCAGGGTCCTTCGGGCAGCGGCAAGTCCACGCTGTTTCGGGGGCTGGCCGGCATCTGGCCCTGGGCGCAGCGCCAGCTGCAGTTGCCGGCCGACTTTGCGTCACGGGCCATGTTCCTGCCGCAGCGGCCGTACTTCCCCACCGGCCCGCTGCGCGACGCCCTGGCCTACCCCGAACCCGCCGAGCGCTACACCGACGAACAGCTGCGCCAGGCGCTGGCCGAAGCCCTGCTGCCGGAACTCGGCACCCGGCTGGACGAGACCGACAGCTGGGGTCAGAAGCTCTCGGGCGGAGAACAGCAGCGCCTGGCCGCCGCCCGCGCCCTGCTCAAGCAGCCACGCTGGCTGTTCGTGGACGAAGCCACCAGCGCCCTCGACCCGGCCGCCGAGGCCGCCCTGTACGAACGGCTGCAGGCGCTGGTCAAGGCGCAGCATGGCGCGCTGATCTCCATTGCCCACCGCCCCGCCGTGGCCGCCTTTCACAACCGGCAGTGGACGCTGGTGCCGGGCGATGGCGCCGAGGGCTCGCCGCGTTACCGGGTGGTGTCGGCGTAAGCCGCCCAGCCCCGGGCGCGCAGCTCGCAGGCCGGGCAGCTGCCGCAGCCCCAGCCCCAGTCGTGCCGGTGGGTGCGATCGCCCAGGTAGCAGGTGTGGCTGTGCTCGACGATCAGGTCCACCAGATCCTTCCCGCCCAGCTGCTCGGCCATGCGCCAGGTGTCGGCCTTGTCGATCCACATCAGTGGCGTGTCGATCAGGAAGCGGTGGTCCATGCCCAGCGTGAGCGCCACCTGCAGGGCCTTCATGGTGTCGTCGCGGCAGTCGGGGTAGCCCGAAAAATCGGTCTCGCAGACACCGGTCACCAGCACCGTCATGCCGCGCCGGTAGGCCAGGGCGGCCGCGAGCGTCAGGAACAGCAGGTTGCGCCCCGGCACGAAGGTGTTGGGCAGGCCGCTGGCCTCCATGCGGAAGGCCATGTCGCGGGTGAGCGAGGTGTCGGACACCGCGCCCAGCACGGCCAGGTCGAGCACATGGTCGTCACCCAGGCGGGTGGCCCACTGCGGGAAACGTTCGCGCAGCTCGCGCAGCACGTTCAGGCGGGCCTGCAGCTCCACATGGTGGCGCTGCCCGTAGTCGAAACCCAGGGTCTCGACATGCTCGAAACGCGCCAGCGCGTGGGCGAGGCAGGTGGTGGAATCCTGGCCGCCGGAAAACAGGACCAGGGCGCGCCGGTGCACGGGCGCAGAAGAAGAAGCTTGTGCCATGGCGCCGATCGTACCGCCGGCCCGCCGCCGGGCCCCGCTCAGGTCATGCGTTCCGAGCGCCGCCCGGAATGGCTGTGGCTGGTGGCCAGCATGCGCAGCAGGCTGCGGTTGGCGGTCTCCAGCGAGATGTCGTGCAGCCGGCAGACGAGGGGCAGGCGCGCGATGTCGGCCGGCTGACCCATGGCGCGGGCCGTGTCCACCAGCGGGAAGTAGGGGCCGTCGCGCCGCAGCAGGGCGTCGAACACGCGCCCGGGCAGGGGCAGCTTGTTGAGCAGCGTGGCCAGCGGCTGGTGCAGCAGCCGGCCCAGTTCGCCCATGAGCGCGGTGCTGTAGACCTCGGCCCGCAGCGTGTCGTCGGAACCGGTCATGAGCAGGTGCTGGGCCAGCCGGGCCTTCATCACCATGGCCAGGCGCACCGGGTGCAGGTCGGGATCGGGTTCGACCTCGGTGATCTGCTCGACCACCCAGCGGCCGAGTTCCCGGAAGCCCAGCATCATGAGCGCATGGCGCAGGGAGCCGATCTCGCGCCGGTTGCCGTAAGCCGCTGAATTCACCAGCAGCAGGATGCGATAGACCAGCACCGCGTCCTGGCGCACCAGGCGCTCCAGGCGTTCGATGGAGCAGTCGTCGTCGTCGATGGCCTGCAGCACCGCGTGCAGGATGTCGCGGTCGTAGCTGATCGGGTGGTGGCGGTGCGCGGCCAGCACATCGTCTTCCGGCCAGCCCACCACGCCATGCACGGCTTGCTGCTCGAACAGATGGTGCAACAGGGTGCGGGTATCGACCCCGCCGACGATCAGCCCGGACGGCAGGCGCGCAGCAGGTCGGCCGGGCAGGGCCGGCGTCAGCAGGCGCTGCGCTTCGTCCGCATCCAGGTGGACCAGCGGTCGGGCATCGACGCTGTCCATGCCCGGTCCGTTCAGTCCGGCCAGGGACGTGCGGCAGACCAGCCGGTGGCCACGGCGCACGGCAATCGAGAGGCGGGCGGCGGTGTCGGGGCGGCCGAACAGATCGGCCGGCACCTCGATGCAGGTGTTGTGGACCGCATCCACCGCCAGGGTCTGCAGCAGCAGCCGGGGCGATGCCATCGAGAGGATGAGCGTGGGCGCCTCTTCGGGCCAGTGTTCGCCCAGGAGCTCCATGAAGTGGGCTGCGTCCACGCCGGCAGGCGTGACCGGGTGCAGGTGCAGCCGGGCCGCGACCAGGTCGCGTTCGGGCCCCCACACCGGCTCGTAGGCCAGGGCCAGACTGTCAAGAACCGACTGGGTTGCGAGCACGGGCACCTCAGCCGATCACCGAGAACAACGAGAGCTTCTGCACCTGGGCATAGCTCTTGATGGCGGCCTCCAGGCCCTGCTGCTGGGTCTGGAAGTCGGAGATGCCCTTGACCAGATCGATGTCGGTCAGTCGGGAGTCTTCCGCCTTGTTGTCCAGGGCGCGGCCTTCCAGCAGGGTGTCGAGCGAGTCGGCGCGGTTGAGCAGTTCACCCACCCGACCGCGGGCCAGCAGCACCCGGTCATGGCCGGCGTCGACCTCGGTCATGGCGCGGGCCAGTTCCTGGTTGCGGTGGGCCGACTCGTTGGCGCCGCCGTAACGCAGCGCATCGACCGCGTTCTGCACCACCTGGAAGATGTCGGAACGGGCCGGCGACCCCTCGATGTCGATGGCGTCGCCGGCAGCCGGGTTGCCGTTGATGGTGAAGCCCATGCCGGCGAACTGCACCGACTTGCCGGGATGGTAAGGCACACCGGTATGGCTGGCCAGCGGCGTGTTGCCGTTGGTGACGTCGATCACGGTGTACTGCATCTGCCCTGCCACTTCGGCGAAGGTGATCTGGTAATCGTTGCCGGTGTAGGCGGCCGGGTCGACCACCTCGCCCATGCTGGTGTTCACGCCACCGGTGTTGGTGTTGGGCAGGCTGACCGCAAAGCGGCCGTTGCCCTGGGGCACCTGCATCCAGATGGCCTGGCCGTCCAGAGCCTGCGGCAGTGCGGTGTTGCCGGCGGCCGCCTGGCCGCGCTGTCCATTGAAGGCCACACCGTTGCCGCTGGGTGTGTAGAGGTCCACGAACGGGGTGGGGGCTCCGCCCAGACCGCCGTACAGGGTGCGGCCGGCGCTGTCGGTCCGGTTGGCCACCGCAATCAGCTGCTCGCGCAGGCCTTCGAGCTGGCGGGCCACGTCTTCGCGCTCGCTGTCGGTGAAGCCGGCGTTGCCGGCCGTGACCAGCAGATCGCGCACGCGCTGGATCAGCTCACCCGATTCACCCAGGCCGCTCTCGGCCTGCTGCAGGCTGGTGCGCGACGCTTCCAGAGCACGCTGGTCGGCTTCGGCGCGGGACAGCCGGTTGCGGGCCGCCTCGGAAAGCGTGGCGGCCACCGGGTCGTCGCTGGCCCGCAGCACCCGCTTGCCGGTGGCCAGGCGTTCCTGCTGCTGGGCCAGCTGTGCCTGGCGGTCGGCCAGGACCTTGATGGTGCTGTCGTAGTTGTTGGCAGTGGCGATGCGCATGAAGGGCTCCGGGGATGTTCAGGCGGTCAGCGGCCGACGGTCTGCAGCAGGCTGTCGAAGGTGCTCTGGGCAATCTGCAGGAACTTGGCCGAGGCCTGGTAGGCCTGCTGGAACTGCAGCAGCCGGGCGGCCTCTTCATCCAGGTTCACGCCGGCCACGCCGGCCCGCGCTGCTTCCGCGGTGGCCGCCACGTTGCCGGAGAACTCGGCCGCGAACTGCGCGCCCTGCACCCGGGTGCCGATGTCGGAGAACAGGCTCACATAGCCGTCGGACAGCGAGACGCCGTCGTAGGTGGCCAGGTCGCGCAGGGCCAGCACCGCGTTGGCGTTGCCGGCGTTCTGGGCCAGTCCGTTCGCCGGCGAGGCCTGCACCGAGAAGGTGTCGCCGGCGCTGGGAGCACCGCGCAGGGTCAGGCTCCAGCCATTGACCTCGATCGGCTGACCCGGCGTGAAGTTGTAGACCGTCGCAGGGGCGGCAATGCTCGGGCCGCTCAGGGTGAAGGTGCCGTTGGCGGCAAAGGTGATGTCGACCGGGCTGGTGAGGTTGGCATCGGGCTGCGTGGCGTAGAGGCTTTCCACCGCCAGGCTGCCGCTGTTGACGGTGCCCGGGGTCACGGCGACCGGGCTGGCGGCGGCCAGCTTGTCAGGGGCACCGATGGCCACCTGGATGTTGCGCGCCGCCGCCTCGAAAGGGCGTGCCCGGAAGCGGTCGTTGGCACCCAGCGCACCGCTGTCCAGGGTGAAGGTCAGGCCGTCCACCTCGATGGGCAGGGCGCCGGTGGCCAGCGGCGGGTTGCCGGCCGGCGGGGTCGTGGTGTTGTCGGACAGGCGGATGATGCGCAGGCCGCCGGCCTCGGCGCGGATGTCGTAATCCGATGCCTTGAGCGCCGTGGGGTTGGTGACGGTCACGCTGAAGGCCGCGGTACCGGTGTTGGCCGGCGCCGCCAGCGCCGCCAGGGGCGGCGTGGGCGCAAAGAAGACCTGGCCCGGCTGACCGGTGAGATCCACCCCGAGCGCGTGCTGGTCGTTGACGATGGTGGCGGTGGCCAGCGCCATGCGGCCGATCTGGTTCTGTGCCGACGCCAGATCCTCGTTCAGGAAGCGGACCATGCCGGCGAGCTCGCCGCCACCCAGCGCGGCCAGGCTCAGTTCGGACTCGGTCGTGCCCTGGCGGAACGACACCTGGATGCGCGAGGTGTCGACCGGATCGCGGGTCACGGCCAGCTGGCCGGTCTGGGTGCCGAGCACCAGCGGCTGGCTGCCGCCGACGAACACGTTGACCGTGCCGCTCTCACCGGGCACGGTGGCCACCTTCACCAGCTCGCTGAGCTGGGCCAGCAGCTGGTCGCGCGAATCGAGCAGGTCGTTCGGGGTATGTGCGCCGCCCGCGTTCTCGATGATGCGCTGGTTGACCGAGGCCAGGTCGCGTGCCAGACGGTTGACCGATTCGACCGTGGTCTGCACCTGCAGCTCGGTGCCCTGCTTGAGCAGGTCGAGCTGGCCGGCGGTGTTGCGCAGGCGGCTGGCGAACTCGTCGGCGCGGGCGATGGTCACCACCCGGGCCGTCAGGTTGCTGGGTGCCGACGTCACATCGTTCCAGGCATTGAGCATGCTGTTGAGCGCCGTGCCCAGCCCGTTCTCGCCCATCGGGAACACCGATTCGAGCTGCTGCAGGCGGGACAGCCGCACACTGTCGGCCGCGGCGGTGGAGCTGGTGGCCCGCGCCTCGCTGGTGAGGTAGGCGCTGTGGGTGCGTTCGACCGTGGCGATCTCCACGCCCTTGCCGAAGTAGCCGCTGCCCATGGCCTGGTAGCCCGAGCTCTGGAGCTGGATGTTCTGGCGCGAATAGCCCTCGGTGTTGACGTTGGCGATGTTGTGGCCGATGACCTGCAGGGCAGCCAGGTTGGCATTGAGGGCGCGGGTGGCGATGTTGAGGGACGACATGGCGGTCTTGCAGTTGCCTGTGGTGATCAGGCCTGGGCGCGCTGCAGGCTCAGGGTGGTGTTGATGGCGCGGCTCAGCTTGGCGGCATAGGCCGGGTCGGTGGCGTAACCGCCGCGCTGCAGGGCGGTGGCGAAGCCTTGCACCGAATGGCGCTGGGCCATGGCGTCTTCGTAACGCGGGCTGTTGACGATGAGGCGGGCGTAGTCGCGGAAGGAGTCGGCGTAGCTGTCGTAGGCGCGGAACTTGGCCTTCACCTTGTGCGGCTCGCCGTTGATGTATTCGGTGGTGGTGATCTCGGCCACCTTGCCCTTCCAGCCCGGGCCGGCCTTGATGCCGAACAGGTTGAACGAGGGCGAGCCATCGGCGTGGCGGATCTCGCTGCGACCCCAGCCGGTCTCGTGCCCGGCCTGGCCGATCATGAAGCCGGCCGGAATGCCGGCCTCGCGCTCCACCTGGGCGGCAGCCGCGCTGTGGCGGGCCACGAAGTCGGCCTGGCGCGGTCCGGCCGACACCTTGTCCACGGTGCTGGGCACGGCGGGGGTGGTCGGTGCGTTCGGGTTGCTGCCCTGCATCTGGCGGGCCAGCTGGCGCTCGATGGCCTCCGACAGGCCGCCGGGCATACCGGCCAGACTGACTGCGAACTGCTGGTCCAGCAGGTCGGTGCCGAGGTTCTCGCCTTCGCTGTCCATCATCCCGGACTTCTGCGTGGCCTCGCGCATGCTCTTGATGAGTTCGCGCATGAAGAGCGACTCGAACTGCTTGGCCGCCTCCTTCAGGGCAGCCTTGTCCTGACCCTGGCCGGCCAGTGCCTTCAGTCCGCCCAGCGCGGAGGGGTCGGCCGCGAGGCCGGAGGGCATGAGCGGGCTGGTGTTCATCAGATCACCTCGAGGTCGGCGTTGAGCGCGCCGGATGCCTTGATGGCCTGCAGGATGGCCAGCAGGTCCTGCGGCGTGGCGCCCAGGCTGTTCAGGGCCTTGACCACATCGGACAGCTGGGCGGCCGGGCCCATCTGGATCAGCGAACCCTTGTCCTGGCTGATCTGGATGTTGGCCTGCTCGGCCACCACCGTCTGACCGTTGGACAGCGGATTGGGCTGGCTGATCACCGGGTTGGAACTGATGCTCACCGACAGGTTGCCGTGGGCCACGGCGCACGGGCCGAGCGTGACCGCCTGGTTCATGGCGATGGAGCCGGTGCGCGAGTTGATGACCACCTTGGCCATGGGCACGGCAGCGTCGAGCCGCACATCCTCCACCCGGGCCAGGAACGCCACCCGGCTGTTCGGATCGGCCGGCGCCCGCAGGCGCACCACGCGGCCATCGACCGCACTGGCCGTACCGGCACCGAGCGCCTTGTTGATGGCGTCGGTGACGCGGCTGGCGGTGGTGAAGTCGTTGCTCTGCAGACCGAGGTCGATGCTCTCGCCGAGCGCGAACGCGGTGGGCACCGTCCGCTCGACCTGACCGCCACCGGGGATGCGACCGGCGCTCAGGTGGTTGATCTGCACCTTGCTGCCGCCCGCCGAAGCGCCGGCACCGCCGACCAGCAGGTTGCCCTGGGCCAGCGCATAGATCTCGCCGTCGGCACCCTTGAGCGGCGTGGCGATCAGCGTGCCGCCGCGCAGCGACTTGGCATTGCCCATGGACGACACGGTCACGTCGATGGCCTGGCCCGGCTGGGCAAACGGCGGCAGCTCGGCCGTGACCAGCACGGCCGCGATGTTCTTGAACTGGGGGTTCACACCCGGCGGCAACGTCAGGCCGAGCTGCTGCAGGTAGTTGGCCATGCCCTGGCTGGTGTAGGGCATCTGGGTGGTCTGGTCACCGGTACCGTCCAGACCGACCACCAGGCCATAACCGGTGAGCTGGTTGGTGCGCACACCCTGCACGGCAGCGATCTCCTTGACGCGGATCGACTGCGCTGCCGCCGGCAGGGCCAGCACCAGTGCCATGCCGGTCAGCATCGCGAGGCGGCTCAAGTTCTGCAGCAGAGGGACGATATTCATCTCAGTACACCCGATGGAAGACAGCCCCATTGTGGGCAGGGATCAGAACGGGATAACGCTCAAAAAGAACCGCGCCAACCAGCCAATTGACATGGCTTCGCCCTGCGCGCCGCGGTTGCGGGACTCGATGCGGGCATTGGCCACCTGCGTGGAAGTCACCACGTTGCCCGGGCGGATGGTGCGCGGATCGACCGTGCCGGAAAAGCGCATCACGTCGACATTGGCATTCACGCCGATCTGCTTTTCGCCGACCACCACCAGGTGACCGTTGGGCAGCACTTCCTGCACGGTGGCGGTGATCGAACCGTTGAAGGTGTTGTTCGCCTCGCTCTTGCCCTCGCCCTCGAACTGGTTGTTCGACTGGGCACCGACATCGAGCTTGCCCAGCGTGGCCGCGCTCAGCAGCGGGAAGGCCGACACGCCGGCCGACGCATTGGCGCTGCGGTCGATCGAGGCCGACGAGTTCTGGCTGGCCGTCACCCGCTCGGTGATCTGGATGGTGATGGTGTCGCCCGGCAGGCGGGCGCGCGGGTCTTCAAAACCCGGCCGGTAGGTGGCCGGGCGGAACAGGCTGCCGGTGGGCGCGCCCTGCGCCTGCGGCACCTGGACGTATTCCACCGGACGGGCCGGCGCCAGCTCCACTTTGGGCTGCATGGTTTCGCAGCCGGCCAGCGCGGCGGTGGCACAGAGCAGGAGAACAGTGCGTTGCATGAGGAACCTCGACAAGGAGATCAGAGCTGGCTCAGGCGCTGCAGCATCTGGTCGGACGTCTGGATGGCCTTGGAATTCATCTCGTAGGCGCGCTGGGTCTGGATCATGGTCACCAGCTCCTGCACCACGTTCACGTTGGAGGCTTCGGTGAAGCCCTGCATCAGGTTGCCCATGCCGGCGGTGCCCGGGTTGCCGTTGACGGGGTTGCCCGAGGCCACGCTCTCGCGGAACAGGTTCTGGCCCAGCGGCTCCAGGCCAGCCGGGTTGATGAAGTTGGCCAGTTCGAGCACACCCACCTGCTGCGGCTGGGTGGTGCCGGGCAGCTTGGCGCTGACGATGCCGTCGCCCGAGATGGTGATGCTGGTGGTCTCGGCCGGCAGCGTGATGCCGGCGCTCAGCGGGAAGCCGCTGTTGGTCACCAGCTGACCCTGGGCATTGAGCTGGAACGAGCCATCGCGGGTGTAGGCGGTGGTGCCGTCGGGCATCTGCACCTGGAAGAAGCCCTGACCGTTGATGGCCACATCCAGCGCATTGCCCGACTGCTGCAGGCTGCCCTGGGTGAACGAGCGCGAGGTGGCCACGGTGCGCACGCCCAGGCCGATCTGCAGGCCGGTCGGCAGCTCGGCCTGCTCGTTGGCATTGGCGCCCACCTGGCGCAGGTTCTGGTACATCAGGTCTTCGAACACGGCATTCGACCGCTTGAAGCCGTTGGTGGACACGTTGGCCAGGTTGTTCGAGATGACGTCGAGCTGGGTCTGCTGCGCCGTCATGCCGGTCTTGGAAATCATCAGGGAATTGATCATGGCGGTGTCCTTTATCCGTTGAGGCTCAGCAGCTGGCTGGCGGTCTGGTCGTTCTTCTCGCCGTTCTGCAGCATGCGCATCTGCACCTCGAACTGGCGGGCCACGGCGATCATGCCGACCATGGCTTCAATGGGATTCACGTTGGAGCCTTCGACGGCACCGTCCTGCAGACGGGCCACATCGCTGGCCGGCAGCGGGTCGCCACCCGGCCCGCGGAACAGTCCGTCCTCGCCGCGCCGGAGCGGGTTGTCGGCGTCGGGCGTGACCATCTTCAGGCGGCCGACCACCTGCCCCGGCTCGTTGCCCACACGGGCGCTCACCGTGCCGTCGGCACCGATGTCGACCCGCGCGTTGGCCGGGATGGTGATGGGGCCGCCGTCACCCAGCATGGGCAGGCCGGAGGCACCGACCAGTGTGCCGTCGGGGTTGACCTCGAGGCCACCGGCACGGGTGTAGGCCTCGGTCCCGTCCAGCGCCTGGACCGCGAAATAGGCGTTGCCCTGGGCGGCCACGTCCAGGTTGCGCCCGGTCTGGCTGATGCTGCCCGGCAGGTCGGAATGGCCGGCCGTGGCCTCCACCGCAAACACCCGGGTGCTGGCGCCGTCGCCGCGAACCGGAACGGCCCGGAAGGTGGAGAGTTCGGCACGAAAACCGGGGGTGGACACATTGGCCAGGTTGTTGGACAGCACCTGCTGCCGGTACTGGGCAGCGCTGGCGCCGGTCATGGCGGTGTAGATCATGCGGTCCATGGGGACTCCTGCGGGTCAGCGATTCAGGCCGGGCTTCAGCGCATGTTGAGCAGGGTGCTGAGCACCTGGTCCTGCGTCTTGATGGTCTGGGCATTGGCCTGGTAGGCGCGCTGGGCGGTCATCATGTTGACCAGCTCGGCGGTGATGTCGACGTTGGAATCCTCCAGCGCACCCGAACGCAGGGCACCGAAGTTGCCGGTGCCGGGCTCGCCGTGCAGCGCTTCGCCCGAGGCGAAGGTGGCCTGCCAGTTGCCGCCGCCGGTGGGCTGCAGACCCTGGGCGTTGCGGAAGTTCACCAGCGCCACCTGGCCGGCCGCGCGGGTCTGGCCGTTGGAGTACTGGCCGGTCACGACGCCGTTCTCGCCGATCTTCAGACCGATGAACTGGCCCGGCTGGTAACCGTCCTGGATCAGGTTGGTCACCGCGAAGCTGGTGCCGAACTGGGTGATTTCCTCCAGGTTCAACGTCGCCGTGAACGGGCCGTTGGCCGAGGTCATGGCCACCGTGGCCGGGCTGGGGGTGACGGTGTTGAAGGTGCCGTCGGCATTGAAGGTGACGTCGATGAAGGGACTGGTGGCCACAGCGGGCGGGGTGCCGTCGCCGCTGGTGTAGATGCGCCAGGCGTTGTTGCCGGTCTTGGTGAAGGCCATGGCCACCGGCACCTCGATGCCCTGCGCGTCGTAGCCGATCAGCGAGGTGCCGTAGGTGGCCAGCGGAGGCGTGTCGGTCACGGCGTCGTACACGGCCGCGCGGGCGTCCAGGTTGAACTCGGCCGTGATGTCGGCGGTCTGGCGGGCCGGGATCGGGCCACCGGTGGGCAGGGTCAGCGGGCCGGTCTCGAAGCTCAGACGGTTGCCGGTTTCGTCGGTGGGGTAACCCATCAGCTGGGCGCCCATGTTGGTGACGATGCCGCCGTCGCGGTCGAGCTTGAACTGGCCGGCGCGGCTGTAGGCCGAACTGCCGTTGGGCATGGTCAGCTCGAAGAAGCCGGAACCGTTGATGGCCACGTCCAGGTCGCCACCGGTGACCGTGATGTTGCCCTGGGTGAACTGCTGGGTGACGGCGGTCAGCGCCACGCCGATGCCGGAGTTCACGCCGCCGGCGGCGTTGACCGAGCTGGCGTACAGCTCGCCGAATTCGGCGCGCGAGGCCTTCATGCCGACCGTATTGCCGTTGGCGATGTTGTGGCCGATGACGTCGAGGTTCTTGCTCGCGCTGTTCAGGCCGGAGAGTCCTTGCTGGAATGCCATGTTGGTGTCCTTTGCAGATGGTTCGTCGGGGTTGTGCCGGAGCCCGCAGGCCCGCTCACATGAAGCTGCTGACCTTGTCGTAGGCGAGGTTGCGGCCGTCCTGCAGCTGCAGGCTCATGGCGCCGTTGCTCATGCCGGTGGAGGTGACGGTCAGACGGCTGTAGCTGGTGGCATTGACCGGCTGGCCGCCGTTGGCGGCACGCACCTTGAAGCCGCCCACCTGGGTCGGATCGGTGCCGGCGCCGTTCCAGTTGAAGGAATGCTGACCGGCGGTGAGTGCACCGAAGTCCAGCGTGTCGATGACCTGGCCGGCCTTGTCCAGCACGTCCACCTGAACCGTGGCGGCGGGGCCATCCAGGCGGAAGGCTGCCTTGCCGGTGTTGCCGTCGAAGCCGAACTGCGTGCCGGCCACCAGGGCCTCGCGACCGATCAGGGACGTGCCCTGCAGCGACTGCATCAGGCCGAACTGGCTGGCCATGCCCTTGAGCGTCTCGTTGAGCTGCTGGATGCCGCTGACCGTGTTGATCTGCGTCATCTGCGTGGTCATCTGGGCGTTGTCCATCGGGTTCATCGGGTCCTGGTTGTTCAGCTGCGCGACCAGCAGCTTGAGGAACCGGTCCTGGGTGGCGGTGGCATCGGTCTGGGCCGTGGCCGCCTTGGCGGTGGAACTGCCCACGGCGGAGCCGAGGTTGGTGAGGTCCAGGGGTTGGGTCAGCATCATGGTGAATCTCCTTATGCGCCCATCTGCAGCGTCTTGAGCAGCAGGGACTTGGCAGTGTTCATGACCTCGACGTTGTTCTGGTAGGAACGCGAGGCAGAAATCATGTTGACCATTTCCTCCACCGGGTTCACGTTGGAGTGCGTCACGTAGCCTTCGGCGTCGGCGCTGGGGTGGGTGGGGTTGTGCTCACGCCGGCCGGGAGCCTGGTTCTCGTTGATGTCGCGGACCTTCACGCCGGCGTTGCCCTTGCCACCCATGTCGACCGACTGGAACACCACCTGGCGTGCCTTGTAGGACTGGCCGTCGGGGCCGGCCACCGCATCGGCGTTGGCCAGGTTGCTGGCCACCACGTTGAGGCGCTGGGACTGCGCACTGACCGCGCTGCCCGACACATTGAAGATGCTGAACATGGACATGGGGTGCTCCCTTACTGGCCGGTGATGGCGCTGAGCATGGTCTTCACATGCCCGTTGATGAAGCGCAGGGTGGACTCGTAGCGGATGCTGTTGTCGACGAAGGCCGCGCGTTCGCGGTCCAGGTCGACCGTGTTGCCGTCCTGGCTGGGCTGGGTCTGCACCGAATAGCCCATCTTCGGATCGCGTGGGTCGGTGGTGCCGTTGCGGATATGGCGGGCGTCGGTCAGGGCCACGTCGCCCCGGGCAGGCGCGCCCGACACATTGCGCAGCGCCTGCGCAAAGTCGAAATCGCGCGCCACATAGCCCGGCGTGTCGGCATTGGCGATGTTGCTGGCCAGCACCTGCTGGCGCTGCGAGCGCAGGACCAGCGCATTCGCATGGAAATCCAGGCGGGTGGTCATCTGTTCAAGCATGGTCACCTCGAAACGGTGGGTGGATGACCCGACCGGCTCACGCACGGGCGGGGGTTCGAGGTG
This sequence comes from uncultured Hydrogenophaga sp., assembly GCF_958439165.1. GTDB lineage: Bacteria > Pseudomonadota > Gammaproteobacteria > Burkholderiales > Burkholderiaceae_C > Hydrogenophaga. The sequence continues at coordinate 26,195 of NZ_OY288122.1, forward strand.
ATTGTGGGAATTCTTGAGGGTGGCCAATCCCCCGAACAAAGGGGGTGTTGCCCCCTTGTTCCCTTCCTTCAGGTGGACGTTGATCGCGTCTGCATGAAGGCCGCGCGCAGCTGGCCACACCGACTGTAGACATCCCGGGGGCAATGGTCGGGTGGCGTCATGACCAGGGACCAGACCCGATGCAGCCCGCCCTGATCCTGAACTTCGCGGGCGATGGCGAGCGGCGTGAATCGGGTCAGCGGCGACATGCGGGGGGGAAGCGGCGGCTCGAGGCGGGGAGCTGGCGGCAGACATCGGGGATCGGGCGCTGTTCGGGCATGTCAGAGCCGAATCGGGGCAGCCAGCTCTTGCAAGTGCTGGCGGTCGGCCTGCGTGAGGGCGGTGCACCGCTCCACGATGGTCGGCAACGACCGCATCAGGTCGGTCACCGCAAGACGCAGCAGCAACGCCTCGGGATCCCCGCCCAGCCAGCCCTGGCCCGTGAACACCTCGTGCCGGCTGAGGGTGTCGAGCAAAGCCAGCAACCAGCCCAGGTCGGCCACGGTCGGTTCGGCAGCCGTCGGCCGGGTCAGGGTCTCGTGCAGCTGCTGCAAGCTGCAGGCCATCGCTCCGGGGTCGAGCGGGCACAGGCGCTCCTGCAGCAGGCAGGTCTGCACCGCCAGGCGGGCTTCCAGGTCGAACATCGAGGGCGGGCCGACCGGATGCACCAGACGCGGTAGGGTGGCGTCGAGCTGTGCCCGCTCCTGCGCCAGCCCCAGGCGCAGGATGCGGTGGTCCGGCTCGGCCATGAAGAAGCCGAGCTGGTGGCTGCCCACCTCGAGCAGATGCGCCCTCCATGCCCTGACCACGCTGTCTGGCAAGGGCGTGGAGGCATCGGTCCCCTGATCGCCGAGCAGCCGGTTCAGCCCGTCCCGGTAGAGGCGGGCCATGGTTTCGTGCATCTCGTGGTCGACCCGGGTGCGCTCTGCCATCTCATCGCGCTTCGGTCCGACCGATGGGTCATGGCGGTCCTTGCGGTGCTTGCGGGGCGACCGGGTGGAGCGGGATGACGACGTTGCGTTGTCAGAGCGGACCGAATCGGGGGAACGCGGGGATGGCTCCGGCGACACCGTCAACCGGGTGACCGGCAGCGTCAGACGGTGCGGGGTCGACGGGGGTATCGACAGCGGTGGCAGAAACCGCGACTGGCGCAGACGCACGGACCCGGATTCCAGGCTGGCGCCGGGTTCCGATGAAGCAGGAGAGGAAGCGTTGGAGGCAGAAAAGCGGATCGACACGTCAGATCGGTAAGGTTGTCGTGCCCGGATCGGACACACCCGTTTGTCACCAGCCAGCCGATTCAATCCAGAAAAAGCCATCAGCAATTCAACACAGACGGCATGCCTGGCCTGCGGCGACCGCAGAACCGGCCCGTGATGCTGGCGCTTTTCCGGCCTTTGCGCCTGGAGGGCCGCACCTACAGTGTCGGCATGAAATCCGGTCTGCCACTCCCTCATCTCCTGTACACCGCCGCCCTGATGCTGGCCCCCGCGACCTGGGCGCTGGCCCAACCGACGCCGCCAGCTCCGAGCGCCAGCGGAGGTCTGGAACAGATGGCCAAAGACTTTCTGCAACCCGCGCTGAGCCAGTCCATCGGCGGCGAAACCGGCGTGTCGCTGCGCCCCGAAATCGTCATGGGTCAGCTCGACAGCCGGCTGCGCCTGGCCCCCTGTGGCGCCATCGAACCCTACCTGCCACCCGGCACCCGGTTGTGGGGCCGCAGCAAGGTCGGCCTGCGCTGCGTGGACGGTATCAGCCGCTGGAACGTGTTCGTGCCGGTCACGGTAAAAGCCTGGGGACCGGCCTGGGTGGTCAAGGCCAACCTGCCGGCCGGCGAAACCCTGAGCGCCGAGCATGCCGAACAGGCCGAGGTGGACTGGGCCGCCCACCCCTCACCGGTACTGGCACTCAGCCCGCGCTGGATCGGTCACCAGACCGCCTACCCGCTGCAGGCCGGTCAGCCGCTGCGGGAGAACATGGTGCGCGCGCCCCAGGCCTTCGAGGCAGGGGCCCAGGTCAAGGTGAGCAGCGGCGGCGCCGGCTTCTCCATTTCGGTCATCGGCCAGGCCGTGGCCGCCGCCCGGGTGGGCGAAAGCGCCCGGGTTCGGCTGCCCAACGGCAAAGTGATCACCGGCACCGTGCGGGCAGATCAGACGGTCAGCATCGACCTGTAAGTGCCCAGGCCTGGCCCATCAAACGAGGACACCGCTCCACGCCTCGTAGTTGTGGCGGTTGGCGCGCGCCAGGGGCCACAACCGTTCATGCAAAGGCACTGACCCGCTTTCGAGGTGCGAGGCGATCACCGCCGCAACGTCCCGGTCCAGCAGCTGTGGGCCACCCAGGTCAAAACCCTGCCGGACCATGTTTCGGGCCAACTGGACCGCCTTGGGGGTGGCGCCGAAACAAGCGTCCTGCGCACGGGCAGGAAGGCTGTCCCTGACCACGCTTTTGTCCTCTTCATGCAGCCCCATGAGGTGGGACAGTGAATAAGACAGGGAACGATACAAGTGGGACCAGCGCGCGAACCGGTCTTTCATGGCAGCGCCGGAGCCCACCCCGTTTTCAATGCACTTGGCATAGGTGGAGGCCGTCAGCGACAAGCTCTTGACGCAGTACAGCAGGTGCAATGGCATGGCGGCACATCCCGACGCGTACGACATGGTCGCTTTCAGGTCCGGATTGAACTCCTTGGCGTGGTGCTCCATCAGCGTGAGCAAACCATCGGCCAGACTCGCCGCCTGGCGCACACCCTCGGGGTGATTGCAGAGGATGGCCGCATCGGTCTCGACCTTCATCGCGTGCAGCACCAGCATCAGACCCTGCATGCTGAGCGAAGCATGTTTGTAATCCTTGGTCAGCTTGCCTTGGTCATCAAAGGGCGTGAGGCAACGCTGATACACCAGTGGGTCCAGCAACTCGGCAACGTCCGCCATTGTGGTCGGGCATGACAAGCCACCCTCGATCATCTTCTTGTCCAACAGACCGGGCATGACCATGCACTCACCGCGCGTCAGCTGATCGGGGTACACAACCCCGTTTCGGCCAACGTAGCTCGGATTTCCGGTCTTTTTGGGCTGCTTGACCTGGTAGCTGTTCCGGACATGGTCAACCAGGGCCCTGTCGGGCTGATCGGCAGGGGCATCCAGGCGCACACCGCGCTTGCAGGGTGTGATGGCGTGAGTGCGGGTGAGGGGCTTGTGGATAACGGACGGAGGGGTAGAGTCGGATCGCATGGGGTATTTCGTGATGGGGTGAGACGATTTGGTTTCAAATGAAATCAAATACAACTTTTTTGTGAGTAACCCGCCTCTACCCAGTCGATCCCGGGACCCCAGCCAGCCTATGAACGGCAGGTCTGGAGGATGTTTCACCCCCATTTCTTCGTTTTGCCGGGGCATCGATGGGCATACATTGACGCCCTGGACGTACGGACGCCGTCGACCCACCGTCTGGCGACCGCCTGCCCCCCGAAAAAAACCTTGGCCTCAGGCCTCAAGTTCCCGCCCGGACCGACGATAGTTCCTGCACAGAGCCCCCGAACAGGGGGTGTGGAGCGTGACATGAAGATCGAATCAACCCCGGATTCCTACATTGGCTCAGTGGCTGGCGGCCCGAACAAAGCCGCCCCGACCACGGCCGGCGAAGCCGCTGCGGCCGGTGCATCGGCATCGTCGGCGGCGGCCGCCGCCAAGCCGCAAGCCGGCGTGCAGGTGACGCTGTCCAGCGCCACCCAGTCGCTCTCGGCCACTGGCTCGGGCAGCAGCGACGTGTTCAACGCCGAAAAGGTCGAAGCCATGAAAGCGGCCATCGCCAACGGCTCCTTCCAGGTCAACGCCGAGGCCATTGCCGACAAGATGCTGGCCAACGCCGCAGAAATGCTCAACGGCGCTCGCAGCGCCTGATTCAAGGAACACCGCCCATGCCCGCTGTTGCCCTGTCCCACCCCTGGATCCTGCAACTGCAGGGCAGTCTGGACGCCCTCGAGAAAGCGCTGCTGGCGGGCGAGGCCATGGCGGTCGAGTCGGCCAGCGCCCAGGTGCAGTCCATCCTGAAGAACGCGCCCCGTACCGCCGAATTCCAGGCCGAAGGCAGCACCCTGGGCAAAGACCTTCCGGCGGCTGCACAGCGGTTCGCCCAGCTGCGCCAGGCGGTCCTGCGGGCCCAGGCCCAGAGCCAGCGCGCCGTCTCCAGCCTGATTCCGCCGTCGGTCACCACGCCGCTGTACGACCGTTCCGGCCAGGGCAGCAGCCACACCAGCCGGGGATACCTGAGCGCCTGATGCGCCGGACCGACCTGGAAACCTCCAGGTCACCAGAAACAGCAAAGCGACCCTCAGGTCGCTTTTTTTGTGCTTTGTCACCGCGCGGGCGGTGGATGCCGGTGGCTCAGCCCATGTCGGTCAGCGCCTGGTCCAGCCGGCCCTCGAACACCCGCAAGCCCAGGCGGGCAGCTTCCCGGAAACGATGTGAACCCTGAAGGTAATCCTCCAGGTCGTCAAAGGCTTCCCAGGCGGTGAGGGAGTCGTCGATCCCGTCAACAGCGTCCTGCATCCAGGGTTTGAGGGTGAGCGTGACCTTGCGGAGGGACTTGTCCACTTCGGTGAGCTGTCGCCGCACCGAAGGCCCGCCGACGTGGGCCTTGCGGGCCAGGGCATCGGCCTGATCCGCCAGGCGCAGGCCCTCGCGTGCGCGGGTGAGGTACTGGCGCAGGCAGCGCAGCACGCCGTCGCGCAGCCCGGCCTGCGGACCATCGGCCGGCAGGGTCGACGGGTGCGGGCGCAGCGGCAGGCTGTCGACATGCCGGGCCAGCGCTTCATCCAGGCTGAGCTGGTCGAAACCGCCGATGCTCGCACCGCCCTCGGTGCAGTTCAGCAGCACCAGGTCGGGCCGGGCACGCCGGGTTTCGGCGGCGATCTCCTGGAACTGGTGGTGGAACAGGAAATAGTCGGGGGCCGTCTGCACCGTGCCGCCGTGGTACCCGGGCAGCACGCGGGGAACGGTCGGCATGGGGTGGACATCGCTGCCGGAAGCGGCTGCATAACGCTGCTGACCGGCGAAAGCCAGGTCCTGACCCACCAGCACCACCGGCGAGCAACCCCAGTTCAGCGCCATCTTGAAGCACGAAATGGAGACCGAGCCGGCGGCGACCGACGGCAGGCGTTGTGGCCGGGCCGCTGCAGTGAGGTGGTCGACCGGGCTGTCGGAGGCAAAGAACCAGACCCGCTCGAACGCCGCCAGTACATTGGGATGGGTCGAGGTGCTGGCCAGCAGGTCGGGCAGGAAGGCGGGATCGATGCCTTCCAGGAAGTTGAAGGGGGGTGTGGTCTGGTCGACAGCATCCAGCACCAGCGCAAAGTCCGGCCGGATGCCCTCGCGCTGCAACCGCTTGAGCACCTGCAGCGGTGCCAGCAGCAAGGCCTTGCCCTGGGCACGGCGCAGATGTTCGATGTTCCTGTCCAGCGAGGGGCCGGGGGAGATCACGATGGCCGGCATGCCTTCAAACCGTCGGCCCAGCTCGGTGATATCGGGCCCGCTGGCAATGCGGGACAGATTGCCCAGGCCCTGGTTCATCCAGCGCTCGGCATGGCGGCGCCAGGTCACCCAGTTCATGCGCAGGTTCTGGATGGCATTCGACACCGCAGCGTTGGCGGCTTCGACCTGTTCAACACTGAGCAGGCCCTCGCCAAGGTCCAGACTGGCAGTACGCTTGGGCACCGAATGGGTGATGGCAGCCACCTGCCGGTTGATGGCGTCGACGTCTTCGACCGGCGTGATGCCGGGCCAGACCGGCTTCGATGCTTCGGGGTGGTGGTGAAAGGTGCGCTGCTGCCGGCGGGCCTGGATGGCGGCCGCCAGCGGCTCGGGCAGCAGTCCGTGCACCACCAGGATGTCGCACTGGAAGTTCCACTTCATGGGCAGCACGTGGTCGAGCACGGCCTGCCAGTCGTCGGTGGTCATGGCATCGGCACGGGCCATGGCGGTCTGGCAGCGGGCCCGGGTCCAGGCCTGGATGACCTCGTTGCAAATGGCGAGCACCTCGGCCCCGTGGTGCACCGCCTCGACGCCGGAGCCGGAATGCACGTGGGTCTGGCGCGGTGCGAGCTGGCGGGTGTCGCCGCGAGACAACGTTGACCACTGGGTCCGCAGCTTGTCGATGCGCTGGCGGGCTTCCTGCACCTGCTCCTGCTGGATCGCCTCGACCGCCATCGAGGCGGTGGTGGCGATGCGGGTCATCTGCAGGATGACGCGGGTGTCGGTCGGGGCGTCGACGTGGGCGTCAACTTCTTTCAGCTCGGTGTCCATGGCGCTCCGCTCAGGTGTCAGACAGGTGTTCAGTGTTCGCGCAGCTTGGCACGCAGCCGGGCAATCGACTGGCTGTGCAGCTGGCAGATGCGCGACTCGGTCACACCGAGCACGGCCGCGATTTCCTTGAGGTTCATGTCGTGCTCGTAGTACATCGACATGATCTGCTGCTCGCGCTCGGGCAGCATCTTGATGGCGGCCACCAGGGCCATGCGCATGCGCTGGTCCTGCAGCACGGCCGACGGGTCGACCTCGGTCTCGCCCATGTGGCGGTCCAGGAAGCTGTCGTCGTCGTCGGAGCCACCGCTGATATCTTCCAGGTACACCAGCTGGGTGCCGCGCACCTTGGCCAGCAGACTCTGGTAGTCGGCCAGGCTCATGCCCATCTCCTGGGCGATCTCGCTCTCCATGGGCGAGCGGTGCAGCTTCTGCTGCAGCCGGTTGACCGCCTGTTCGATGTCTTTCTGGCTCTTGCGCGAGCCGCGCGACATCCAGTCGCCGTCACGCAGCTCGTCGAGCATGGCGCCGCGGATGCGCTGACTGGCAAAGGTCTCGAACTGAACGCCCTGGGTGGGTTCGAAGCGGGCGATGGCTTCGGTCAGGCCGATCATGCCGACCTGGATCAGGTCGTCCAGCTCCACGCTGGGCGGCAGCTTGGCGATCATGTGGTGGGCCAGGCGGCGCACCAGCGGGGCGTATTGGCGCAGCTGGGCGTCGCGGTTGAGCGTGCCTTTGGCGGTGTACATCGTCAGCTCCAGAGAAAACGGCCGGTCGGACGCACGTCGGCGCGGCTCCCGGTCAGGGCATGCGGGGCGGTGGATGCCTGAGCTGCCTGGGCCACGACCGGAATGCGGGTGTTCCAGGAATCGGCGGTCCAGACCGGCCATTCGGTATTCAGGTGGCGCCGGGCGCAGTCGATCACGGTGCGGGTGGTGTGGGCAGCGCTGTCGTCCGGCAGACCCTGGTGCAGCGGGCACAGCACCGGCTGCAGACCGGCGAACTGCAGCAGCTTGGCCGCGGCGTAGGTGTCCAGGCCGGTCTGGGCCGGACCGATCACCGGGACCATGGCATGGGCGCCGGTGTCGCAAAGCAGCTCACCCAGCGCGGCGGCGGGGGCGAACAGCAGCACGACCACATCGGCGGCAAAGGGGGCCAGCAGGCGCGACAGCGCAGCGCGTGACCCGCCGGCACGGGCGGTGTCCAGCAGACGCTCCAGGCCCAGGGCGGCCGGCATGACCAGCCAGTCGGCGTCATCCAGCGGGCGTTCGAGCTGGACCACCGAAGGATCGACGAGGGCGCGCAGCAGGCCCAGGGGCAGTTCGCGGCCCTGACCGGTGGCATGCACACCCGCCTGTTCGGGAGCGGTGGCGTCGAGCACGGCCACCACGTGGCCGGCAGCGCTCAGGCAGGCAGCCACCTCGCACAGCCAGTCGTACGACTGGGCCGGGCGGGCGCTGCTGGCCAGCGGCATCAGCAGGGCGCTGCCGCAGAGGGCCGAACCCTCCAGTCCGGCAGCCTGATGGGCGCCGGGCTCAAACACGGGCGCCTCCGAGATGGATGCCGGCGCTGTTGGCCTGGGCGAAGTAGTAACCCAGATCGTCGGCCACCGGGTCGTGCGCGGCCTTGGTCTGGGCCCCCATGGAGAGACGGACCAGCGCGGCGGCGTCGGGGTTCTGCCAGTCTTCCGGCACGCGCTGGCCGTTGGCCACGCCGCGCAGCACCGCCTGGTGGCGGATGAGGGCGTCCAGCACCGGGCCGAGCTTGGCGGCCTCGTCCACCTTGGACATCACCACGCCGTGCAGGCCGCCGACCTTGAACGAGGCCATGACCTCGTCCAGGGTGTCGCCATGCGCGCCGGCATTGAGCACCATGACCTTCTTGATGCCGGGCTGGTCCAGCACATCGAGCATGTCCTGGATGCGCTGGTCGCGCTGGCTCAGGCCGGCCGTGTCGATGATCACCAGGCGTTTGCCCGAGAGCAGGTTGAGCAGGTCCTTGAGTGCGGCGCGATCGTGGGCCAGGTGGGCCACCACGCCGAGCATGCGGCCATAGGTGCGCAGCTGTTCGTAACCGGAGACGCGGTAGGTGTCCAGGGTGATCAGGCCCACGCTGTTGGCGCCGTACTGCTTGACGCACTGGGCGGCCATCTTGGCGGCGGTGGTGGTCTTGCCGACGCCGGTGGCACCGATCAGGGCCACCACGCCGCCCTCTTCCACCAGACCGGCGCCGGGCGCTGCGACCTTGAGGTTGCGGGTGAGCACGTCCATGACCCAGCGCACCGCTTCGGCCGGGCCGGCTTCGGTGGGCACCCGTTCCAGCACGGCGCGGGCCATCGCGGGCGAGTAGCCGGCGCGGATCAGCTTGTGCATCAGCTGCGACTGGATCGGGTTCTGGCGCGAAGAACCGATCCAGGCCAGCGTGTTGAAGCGCTCCTCGATCATCTCGCGCAGGGCCGACAGTTCCACCGCCATGCGGTTGTTGTCGTCCTTCGGGAAACGGGCCGGCTCGGAATGGGCCCAGGCGGCTTCCTCGCGGGTGCGGATGGGCTGCGGGGCCGGGGCCATGGTGATCGGGCCGCTCGGGGCATTGAAGCGCTGCACCGGGATGGGCGCCTCCTGACGGACCACGGGGGCGGCCTGGACCACCGGCGCCGGCTGGGCCACCGGGCGGGGGAAGGCGCGTTCGACCGGGCGGGCTGCCTCGGCCACCGGAGCAGCGCCGCCCATTTCTTCGCGGCGCTTGCGCAGCATGCGTTCGCGCACATAGTCCTGGAACGACAGGGTGCTCATGGCCAGGGCTTCGGTGTCGCTTTCCACCGACTGGCTGGCGGGCGTGCTGCTGCGGGCCTGCGGGACAGCCGGGGCGACCGGCTGGGCGGCAGGCTGCGGTGTGTTGCGGGCCGCACCGGTGATGGAGGCCAGGCTCTCTTCGGCAGCGGCCATCACTTCAAAACCCTCGGCGGTGTTGCGCGAGGACAGGATCACCGCGCTGTCGCCCAGGGACCGGCGGACCTTGGACATGGCTTCACGCGAGGTGGGGGCAAGGAATCGCTGGATGTTCATGCTGCAAGCTCTCCAAGAATCGGGCCGATGCGGATCAGGTGGGTTTCAGGAATCTCGCCGTGCGCCAGCACCTGCAGCCGGGGGGCAGCGCGGCGCAGCAGTCGGGCCATGGCGGTACGGATGGCGTCGGGCACCAGCAGGCAGGCGGGCACGCCTTTTTCTTCCTGCCGGATGGCGATGTCGGTGGCGGATTTGCTCAGCATCTCGGCCACGCCGGGGTCCAGGGCAGCACCGCCCTGGCCGGTCAGGGCCTGCATCAGCAGGCGCTCCAGACCGGGCTCGATGGCGATCACCTCGAGCTCTTTGACCGGACCGTAGATCTGCTGGACGATCGCCGGGGCCAGCGCCAGACGCACGCGGCGGGCCAGTTCGGCCGGGTCGGTGGTGTGGGGAGCGTGTTCGGCAATCGCCTCGATGATGGTCCGGATGTCGCGCACATGCACACCCTCTTCCAGCAGCAGCTGGAGGACTTTCTGGAAGGTGGCGACCGGGATCATTTTGGGGACGACTTCTTCGATCAGCTTCGGGGCCAGGCGGGTCACGTGTTCGACCAGGTCCTGGGTCTCGGTCCGGCTGAGCAAGCGCGCGGCCTGGACTTGCATCAAGTGTGAGAGATGGGTGGCCAGCACGGTCTCGGAATCAACCACCGTAAAACCGGTCATTTGCGCGCTCTCCTTCTGCTTCTCGTCGATCCAGTGCGCGGGCAGGCCGAAAGCGGGGTCGGTGGTGGGGGTGCCGATCAGCGGGGTGCCGATGCCGCCCGGATCGATGGCCAGGAACATGCCGGGGAACACCTCGCCCTGACCCACCACCACCCCACGCAGGGTGATGCGGTAGGCGCTGGGGTGCAGCTCCAGGTTGTCGCGCACATGCACCGGCGGCGGCAGGAAGCCGACCTCCTGGGCAAACTTCTTGCGCACACCCTTGATCCGGGTCAGCAGGTCGCCGGAGCGGGCCTTGTCCACCAGCGCGATCAGGCGGTAGCCCAGCTCCAGGCCGAGCAGATCGATGGGCTGCAGGTCGTCCCAGGTGGCCTCGCCATCAGGGGCTGCGGCTGCGGCGGGTGGGTCTTCCTGGGCCGGCTTGAGCGACTGCTGGTGCCGCCACCAGGCCAGGCCACCGGTCAGGGCTGCGAAGGCCAGGAAGAACACATGCGGCATGCCGGGGATCACACCCAGCAGGAACAGCACGCCGGCGGTCACGCCCAGCACCCGGGTGGACAGGAACATCTGCTCCACCACCTGGGCACCCAGGTCTTCGTCCTTGCCCACCCGCGAGACCACCATGGCGGCGGCCACCGAGATCAGCAGCGAGGGAATCTGCGCCACCAGCGCATCACCGACCGCCAGCAGGATGTAGCTGTCGGTGGCCTGCCCGGCGGACAGGCCGTGCTGCACCATGCCGATGATCAGGCCACCGACGATGGTGATGATCAGGATCAGGATGCCGGCGATGGCATCGCCGCGCACGAACTTGGAGGCACCGTCCATGGAGCCGAAAAACTCGGCCTCTTCGGCCACCTCGGCGCGGCGGCGCTTGGCCTCCTTGTCGTCGATCAGGCCGGCACCCAGGTCGGCATCGATGGCCATCTGCTTGCCGGGCATGGCGTCCAGGGTGAAGCGGGCCGACACCTCGGCAATGCGCTCCGAGCCCTTGGTGACCACGACGAAGTTGATCACCACCAGGATGATGAACACCACGAAGCCGACCGCGAAGTTGCCGCCGATCAGGAAGTGGCCGAAGGCCTCGATCACCTGGCCGGCGGCACCCGGACCGGTGTGGCCTTCGAGCAGCACCACCCGGGTGGAGGCCACGTTGAGCGACAGGCGCAGCAGCGTGGTGAGCAGCAGCACCGTGGGGAACACCGAGAAGTCCAGCGGACGGCGCATGTAGGCCGCCACCGTCATCACGATCAGGGCAAGCGCGATGTTCAGCGTGAAAAAGGTGTCCAGCAGCCAGGGCGGCAGGGGCAGCACCATCATGGAGAGGATGGTGATCACCAGCATGGGGGCGGCCAGGCCACCGGCCCAGCCGGCGTTGCGGCGGAACCATTGCTGCAGGGGCTCAAGAGCGTTCATGCAGCGATTGTGGAAATCTTGAGGGTTCCTGATCGCGGGAAAAGCGGGGGGCTAACCACCCAGATCGGCCTGCACCGACAGCGCGGTGCAGTCATGACCAATTCATCACGATTCACCCCACGGCGGAACAGCCGGTTCAGGCGGACCACCCAGTAGTCCTTTTGACTTGAACCGGCCCGCCGTCCCGGCCAACCACCCCATGAAGCGCACCACCTCCGACCCCTCCCGCTCCCCGCCACGGGCATCGTCCCGACCTGTTGCCACCGAGGCCGGCGGGCAACCTGCCGCCGAACCACCGCCGATCACCGCGGGCCTGACCGATGACGCCGTGCAGACGCTGCGCAGCAAAGCCCTGCTGGACGACGACTTCATGCTGCTGGACCAGCTGCTGGCAGAACGGCCCGACCTGCCCTTCTGCCTGCACATGGACCTCGACACGAACGCCGCGCCGTTCTGCACCCTGATCGATGCGCTGCCGGAAAACAGTCCGTCGCCCGCCATCGACCTGAGCGGCACCTTGCCGGATCAGGTTCCGACCGAAGCACTGGTCGAGCTGTTCACGCACCCGACCCTGAACACCTTGTCGCTGACCGAACTGCTGCTCACCCATGAACAGGTCGCGGCCATCGTCGAAGCGGTACGGCAGACGCCCTCGGCACTCAGCTCGCTGAGCTTCAGCGACGATGCAGAGTGCCTGCTCGATGCCGGCCTCCCGGCCCTGATCGCCGGGCTCCCGCAGCTGCGCACGCTGGAGCTGGGCGCGAGCAGCCTGGACTCCAGCTCGATCCAGGGCGCCGATGCGGCGGCGCTGGCGCTGGCCCGGTGCCTGCTGGACACGCCGCTGGACGAGCTCGTACTGAAGGATTTCGGCATCTTCATGGAGCACCTGCGCGCGAGCTGGTCCACCGAGCGCCAGCCCCATTGGAAGCAGCTGACGGTGGACCTGATGGGGCTGACCCCCTACGACGACCTCGAGGTCCGCCAGCTGGCCATCTTCCTGACCCGCTGCATCGCCAACCCGTCGCTCGACACCCTGAGCCTTCAGCGGTTCCATATCGATGACGGTGATCCGGCGCACAAGGGTCTGAGCCGCCTGCCGTGCTGCCCGGCAGCCTATCGGCTGGTGGAGTTGCTGGCGGACGCACTGCGCCAGCGGCATGCGCCGCTGCACATCCGGCTGGAATCGGGCGACATCTTCGCTCTGGAGATGCTGATGGGCAGCCTGTCGCGCCGACCGGGCATCCGCTGCGTGCGCACGCTGCACCTGGCGTACCGGCCGACAGCAGCCAGCCTCGCGCTGGTCCGGGGTGGCCCGCCTCCGGTCCAGCGGTTCCTGGATGCACTGGCGGCCTGCCTGTCGGCACTGCCACGGCTCGACTCGTTGAGCGTCATGCTGGACCCGGAGACCGATCCGGCCAGACCCGCAGCCACGCCGCTGCCGGCAGCGGAACTGACCGCGGTGGCAAGGGCGATGGCCGCCTCCCACCTCACCTCACTGACCCTGGGTGGCCATCTCACGCCGCCGCCCGAGATTCTGCAACCCTGTCTGCAACAGGTGGGCGCACGTTCGGTCCAGGCGGAACTGCAGATCAGGGCCCTGGACCTGCGCATGGGCTTCATGCAGCCGCCCATGCAGCTGCCGGCCGAACTCGGACGGGTCATTGCCGGAAAGATCGATCCCGACAGCACCGGAGGCGGGCTGGTGGCCCAGCTGCCAGCCCTCGACCGCACCGCGCTGCTCAAATTCGTGAAGCACTACAACCAGCTGGCGGGAACGGCAGGCGTTGCAGAACACCCCCTCACCGGCCTGGCCCGGGACATCCGCCAGCGCATGCAGCCGCCCGAGGAACAGGATCAGGCCGAAGGCGCGGCAGGCTTGCGGTGATGTGGGTCGAGCTCCGGCGGCACTTGCGGCACCGGCTCGGTGGGCATCACGCCCTCGCCGCGCAGCGCGGCCTTGAGCTGGTAGACATAGGCCAGCACCTGGGCGACCGCGGTGTAGAGGGCCGACGGAATTTCCTGGTCGATCTCGGCGTGCGCATACAACGCGCGGGCCAGCATGGGCGATTGCAGCACCGGCACCTTCGCATCCTTGGCCACATCACGGATCTTCAGGGCCAGCATGTCGGAACCCTTGGCCACCACGCGGGGCGCAGCCATGGTGGCTTCGTCGTAGCGCAGCGCCACCGCATAGTGGGTCGGGTTCATGACCACCAGGTCGGCCTTGGGCACCGCCTTGATGCTCATGCGCTGGGCGATCTCGCGCGCGCGGGCGCGGCGCCGGCCCTTCATGTGCGGATCACCCTCGCTCTCCTTGTGTTCGCGCTTGACCTCCTCGTGCGACATGCGCAGCTGGTGCTTGTGCAGGAACTTCTGGGTCGGGAAGTCGATCGCTGCCACCACCGCCACCGTGACCATCAGACCGGCCACGCCGAACATCATCCACCGCCCCAGCTGGCCGATGCCCGACTCCAGTGGCTGCATCACCAGCGAGCTGAAATCGCCCAGGTGGGACGACAGGAACTGCCAGCCCACCGCACCCACGATGACCGTGATGACGGTGAGCTTGGCGGTCTCCACCAGCTGCTGCTTCGAGAACAACCGGCCAAAGCCCGACAGCGGATCGATGCGTGAGAGGTCCGGCGTGATGGGCTTGGTGGAGAGCGTCCAGCTGCCGGAAGCAAAAGCCACCGCCAGCACCAGCGCCAGCAGCAGCAGGCCCATGGGCAGGAAAAGCACGAGTCCCTGTCCAAAGGCATCCATGGCCCGTTGCAGACCGACTTCGGGTGCGACCACCGCGGCCCGGTCGAACCGCAGCTGGCCGCGCATGCCGTCGCGCAACAGCCCGAAGGCCAGCGGCAGGGCCAGCATCAGGATCGCCGACCCGGCGCCCAGCACAGCGAGGTTCAGCAAGTCCTTGGAACGGGCCACCTGGCCATCGTCACGCGCCTTTTTCAGGCGCTGCGGCGTGGCTGGGAGGGTTTTGTCTTGGGCGGAATCGGACATGGATCGACCTGAGGAAAGTCAGGTCGATTCTGGTCTGCCGGCGGCCGTTCGATGGCAGGAAAAGCCGCCCCGCCACCGGGCATTTGGGGCGATCAGAACCCCAGGCTGGCCAGCAGGTCGTCCACACCCTTCTGGTCGGTCACCACGTCGGTACGACCCTCGGCACTGACCACCGGGCCGGCCAGGGCTTCGCAGGACGCGTCCTGACCGGGCTGGCCGGATGGCGCGCTCTGCAGCAGCAGGCCCAGCAGCTGTTCCTCGATGGTTCCGGCCAGCTGCACCACGCGGGCAATGACCTGCCCGGTGAGGTCGTGGAAGTCCTGGGCCATCATGATTTCGGTCAGGCGGCTGTCGGTCTTCTCGCTGAGGGCGATCACGTCGGTCGACCACTCCATGAGTTCGGGCATGGCATGGCGCAGGCCGGGTACGCGGCGGATGGTGTCGGCCAGGTCGCGGCCGCGCTGCATCAGCTGCTCCTGCTCGGACTTGGCCTGCTCGACCTGGCTGAGCACCTTCTCGGCCGCTTCGCCGGTGAGCCGCGCGATGTAGGACAGCCGGCTCTGCGCGTCGGGCAGCTGATCGACGGTGCCCTTGAGCTTGTCGGTGTAGCCCAGCTCCTTGAGCGCCTCGTGCAGCTGGCGGGTGATGGTGCCGAGCTGCTGGAACATCTCGTTGTTGCTGACCTGGGTAGCCGGGGTGGCCTGGATTTCAGGGTTTGGCGTCATGGCAGCGCTCCTTCACAGACCAAGTTTCTTGAAGATGTTCGCGAGCTTCTCTTCGAGTGTGGCCTTGGTGAAGGGCTTGACGATGTAGCCAGCCGCGCCGTTCTGGGCCGCCATCACGATGTCCTCCTTGCGGGCTTCGGCCGTGACCATGAGCACCGGCAGGTGCTTGAGCTTCTCGTCCTGCTTGATGGCCGACAGCAGCTCGAAGCCGTTCATGTTGGGCATGTTGATGTCGGTCACCACGAAGTTGAAGTTGCCGGCCTTGAGCTTGCTCAGGGCAATGGCGCCGTCTTCGGCCTCGTCGGCGTCGGCATGACCGATCTCCTTGAGCAGGTTGCGCACGATCCGGCGCATGGTGGAGAAATCGTCAACGATCAGGAATTTCATCGGCGTGGACATGCAGAGCCTCCGCTGGCTGGGGTGTTGTGGCTGCGTTCAGGAACGCGGCGTTGCCTGGGTTTTCGTCATATCGACGGGAATCTGTAGCGCCGGTCGCGGCGGGACCAGCACAGGACCCGCAGATGGCGTCTGGGAAGGAACGGCGGTCGGTTCGGCAGCAGACTCCGGCTCAGGCCGGTACGGCTGCGGTGCGCCGGGCGCCGGCAGCATGCGCTCTTCGGCCTCGCGGGTCATGATCACGATGCTGATGCGGCGGTTGGCCGGGTCGTTGGGGCGCTGCGTGAACAACAGGCGACTGGATGCCAGGCCTTCGACACGGACCAGCTTGTCGTCGGGCAGACCGCCAGCCACCAGCTCGCGGCGGGTGGCGTTGGCCCGGTCGGCCGAGAGCTCCCAGTTGCTGTAGCCGCGATCGCCATTGCCGTACGGCGTGGCGTCTGTGTGGCCAGAGAGCGTGATGCGGTTCTCGACCTTGTTCATGGCCTTGCCGATGGTCTGCAGGATCTCGCGCATGTGGGGTTTGACCAGGGCACTGCCGGTGTCGAACATGGGCCGGTTCTGGTTGTCCACGATCAGCACGCTCAGGCCGTCGGGCGTCTTCTGCAGCTGGATCTGGTCCTTGAAAGCGGCCAGCTCGGGCTTGCTCTCGATGAGGTTGCGGATGCTGGCTTCCAGCTCGTCCAGGCGGGTCTGTTCCTCGCGCATGCGGGCCCGCTTGATGTCGTCGGCGCGCGCCATCTGGGCGCCCATGAGCTTGGCGGCGCGCTCGGCATCGCCGCTGTCGACCTGGCCGGCCTGCTTGGACAGGTCGCGTCCGCCACCGGGCAGGATGCTGTCGCTGTTGCCGGCGCCGGTGCCGCCCATGAGCGACACCTTGATCGGGTTCTGGAAGTACTCGGCGATGCCTTCCAGTTCGCCCTTGGCGGTGGAGCCCAGCAGCCACATGAGCAGGAAGAAGGCCATCATGGCCGTCACGAAGTCGGCATAGGCGATCTTCCAGGCGCCGCCGTGGGCGGCATGGCCGCCCTTCTTCACCCGCTTGATGATGATGGGCTGGAGCTGCTTTCCGTTGGCCATGTCAGCCCCCTGCGTGCTTCAGGGCGTTCATGCCTTCTTGCCCTTCACGTGACCCTCGAGCTCGCTGAAGCTCGGGCGCACGTCGGAGAACAGCACCTTGCGGCCGAACTCGATGGCGGTGGCCGGCGAATAGCCCTGCATGCTGGCCAGCAGGGTGGTCTTGATGCAGATGAATTCCTTGCCGCTTTCCTCGACCTTCTGCTCCATCAGGCCCCCGATGGGCTCGAACACGCCGTAGGCCAGCAGGATGCCCAGGAAGGTGCCCACCAGCGCCGAGGCGATCATGCCGCCCAGCACTGCCGGGGGCTGACCAACCGAGCCCATGGTGTTCACCACACCGAGCACGGCAGCCACGATTCCGAAGGCGGGCAGACCACCGGCCAGGCGGCCCACGGCCGCCACCGGCGCATGGGCTTCCTGGTGGTGGGTCTCGATCTCGGCGTCCATCAGTGCCTCGATCTCATGGGCATTGAGGTTGCCCGAGACCATCATGCGCAGGTAGTCGGTGATGAACTCGACCACATGGTGGTCGGAGGCGATGGTGGGGTACTTCTTGAACACCGGCGACTGGTCCGGGTTCTCCACATCCTGCTCGATGGCCATCAGACCTTCCTTGCGGGCCTTCTGCAGCAGGTCGTACTGCAGCGCCAGCAGCTGCAGGTAGCGGTCCTTGGTGAAGTGGCTGCCCTTGAAACAGCCGGCCATGCCTTTGAAAGCGGCCTTGACCACCTTCATCTGGTTGTTGATCAGGAACGCCCCCAGCGCTGCGCCGAGGATGGTGGTCATCTCGAAGGGGAGGGCCTTGAGCACGACGCCGATGTTGCCCCCGTGGCCGATGTACACCCCGAAGATGCAGGCCATCGAGAACAGGAAACCGATGATGACGAACATGGCGGAAGACCTGTCTGTTGTATGGGTGGAACGCGCACAAAGGCGGAGCGATGGAAGGACTATCGGCCAGAACCCGACCGGTCATGAACGCAAAAAAGGCCCCGATGCGGGGCCTTTTCGGGCTTTGAAGGGGACCCAGGTTCAGTGCAGGCGCAGACCGCCCTGGCTGCTGCCCTTGCCGGCGCGGGCCGGGGGCTGGCACAGGCCGCAGACGAACTGGCGGGCGTTCTCGTAGGGCTCGGTCACGAAGTGGCCGCCGCAGCAGGAGCACTTGGTCAGCGTGAGCATGCCGTTGTCCACGAACTTCACCAGGCGCCAGGCGCGGGTGATGGACAGCAGCGGCTCGATGGCGCTGGCGGTCATCTGCTCGCTGTAGAGGCGGAAGGCCTTGATCACCGTGTCGATTTCCTCCAGTTCGCTGCTCTTGGAGAGGTACTCGTGGATGTTGAGGAACAGCGAGGCATGGATGTTGGGCTGCCAGGTGAGGAACCAGTCGGTGGAGAACGGCAGCTGACCCTTGGACGGGCTCTTGCCGGCCACTTCCTTGTACAGGCGCAGCAGGCGCTCGTAGGACAGGCTGGTCTCGTACTCCAGCACCTGCAGGCGGGCGCCCAGCTGGATCAGGGCCACGGCGCGCTCGATGTCACGCGACTCGTTGAGGATGCTTTTGGCGGTGGCCATGGTGTTCTCCTGTCGGCGGTTGCAGCGGGGCGGCTCAGTGGGCAGAGGCGGTGGACATGCTCTCGGCGAACTTGCCGGCCATCAGGATGGAGGCATGCAGCTGGGTGGTGGTGCTGTTGTCCACCTTCTTCACGTTGTGGCTGGTCAGCAGGTTCCAGACCATGTCGTCGTCCACGCGGAAGCGGCACAGCAGCATGTTGGTCGACGCGATCTTGAGCAGCTGGGCCGGGGTCAGCATCGACAGCAGGTCGGCGGCTTCTTCGGTCAGGCCCAGGCGGTAGAGGGCTTCTGCACGGTCCTTGCGGATCAGGTTCTGGGCCAGCATCAGGTAGGTGAGGTTGGCTTCGCGGATCTCTGCCAGAAGTTGTTCGCTGTCCATGTCGTGCTCCTTGAAATTCGGTGGTGGGGTCTGCGGCGTCTTGCAACAAGTGCTGACCCGATGTGAGTAATTGTGTCGAGCGGTAAAGAAACTTGAATCGGCAAACGGCTGTTCGACGCGTCGGCAAAGCCCTCACAGCGTGTCATCCGGCTTCCTACATCTTTGGTTCTCAAACCGGTCCTGCCTCTGCGGGACACCGCCAGCCCAAAGCGGCGAATTGGCAGGCTGCGCTGGCGCTTATCCGGCCGTCACCGATGCGTGAAATCTCAAGAATTCAGTCCCATCACCGAAATTGACTCAACGAACTTCGCCGAAAGGGGTTCGTCGTCCGGCCCTCAGGGCGGCGAGCAGTGGCGGTGAGGCCCGAGGTGCAGGGAACCGGGTCACCTTCTCACAACCCTTTCAGGAGTTAGTCATGACCACGATCAACACCAACATCATGTCGATGAACGCTCAGCGCAATCTGAGCTCGTCGCAGGGCGCACTGGCCACGTCCATGCAGCGCCTGTCTTCCGGCCTGCGCGTCAATTCCGCCAAGGACGACGCTGCCGGCCTGGCCATCTCGGAGCGCATGAACACGCAGGTACGCGGCCTCAACGTCGCTGCCCGCAACGCCAACGACGGCATCTCCCTTTCGCAGGTGGCCGAAGGTGCGCTGGGCAAAGTCGGCGACATGCTGCAGCGCATGCGTGAACTCGCCGTGCAGTCGGCCAACGCGTCCAACAATGCCGACGACCGCAAGGCCCTGAACGCCGAAGTCTCCCAGCTGCGCCAGGAGATCGACCGCGTGGCCAAGACCACCAGCTTCAACGGCACCAAGCTCATCGACGGCAGCTTCGCCAACGCCACCTTCCAGGTCGGCGCCAACGCCGGCGAAGGCATCTCGATCGATTCCATCGTCAGCGCGAAGACCACTTCGCTCGGTTCGACCGAAGTCTTCATGACCGCCGAGATCACCGTCTCCGGCCCCGCCTCCGGCGTGCTGGCAAAGATCGATGCTGGCGACCTCTCGGTCAATGGCGTCGATCTGGGCGCCATCGCCGAAGCGTCCACCGGTGCCGAGCGCGCCAGTCAGATCGTCGCTGCCATCAACGCCAGGTCCTCTGACTCCGGGGTTTTTGCACGCGAGGTCTACACCTCCGGCGCGGTCACCGGTTACCAGCTGTTCTCCGACGAAGAACTTGCTCTGGGCTCGGGTGCCCTCGGAGGTCTGAGCGGTGCCAGCGGGATCGGCACCGTGACCGGGGCTTCCGCCGCCAGCGTCTACACCCTGGGCGACAACGGCACCACCGACGGCGTGAACATCAACAGCTTCGGCGACAGCCAGCTGGCCATGAAGGTGATCGACAACGCCATCAACGCCATCAACAGCTCGCGTGCCGACCTCGGCGCCCTGCAGAGCCGTTTCGAGAACGCGGTGGCCAACATCAGCATCGCCGGCGAGAACATCTCGGCGGCACGCGGCCGCATCGTCGATGCCGACTTCGCCAAGGAAACCGCATCGCTGTCGCGCGCCCAGATCCTGCAGCAGGCCGGCACCGCCATGGTGGCCCAGGCCAACCAGGTGCCGCAGGGCGTGCTGTCGCTGCTGCGTTCGTAAAACCACTGAAGGAGCTACCGCATGGCCATCTCTTCCCCTGGACTCGCCAGCGGTATCGACATCAAGGGCATCGTCTCGCAGCTGGTCGCTCTGGAGCGTGCTCCGCTGTCCCAGCTGCAGACGCAGGCCAACGGCTTTCAGGCCCGGCTCTCGGTGTTCGGCACCATCACCTCGATGGTCAGCGCACTCGGGGATGCCTCGGCTCGTCTCGCCGGCGCCAACACGTTCACGCAGGTCAAGGGCAGCTCGTCGCAACCGGAATCGGTCACGGTGAGCGTGGCCGACAGCACCGCCCCCACCTCCCTCGCACTCGACGTGGTGTCGCTGGCCCAGGCCCAGTCCACCGCGAGTGCGGCCGTGCCGGTGGACTCCGGCATGGGCGCGGGCACGCTGACCATCACCCTGGGTGACTGGAGCAGCGGCAGCTTTGCACCCGGCACCGGCACGCCCATGACCATCAATGTGGTCGAAGGCAAGGACAAGCTCACCGACATTGCGGCCCAGATCAACGCGGCCAAGGGCGGCGTGACCGCCACGGTGCTGCGCGACGCTTCCGGCGAGCGACTCCTGATGCGCTCGAAAGACACCGGCGAGGCACTCGGCTTCCAGGTGGCCGCTGCCGACGGCGATGCCAACGACGGCAAGGACCTCGGCCGGCTCGCCTTCACCAGCCTCACCGGCTCGCCCATGAGCCTGACCCAGGCCGGCATGAACGCTGTGGCCAAGGTGAACGGCGTGACCATCGAATCGGCCAGCAACACCGTCAAGGAAGCGCTGCCGGGCATCACGCTGAACCTGCTCAAGCCCACCACCAGTGCGGCCACGATCTCGGTGAGCAACGACAAGGACAGCATGCGCAAGGCGGTGCAGGGCTTCGTCGATGCCTACAACTCGCTGGCCGACATGCTGGCGACTTCGACCAAGTACGACGCCGACACCAAGACACGCGGTTCGCTGCAGGGCGATGCCACCGCAGTGGGCCTGCAGCGGGCCCTGCGCAGCATGATCCGCTCCGAGACGCCGGGTGGCGCGTTCACCAGGCTGTCGGATGTCGGCATCGAGATCAAGGCCGACGGCAAGATGAGCATCAACAGCACCAAGCTCGATGCCGCACTCGACCAGCCGGCCGAGATGACCCGGCTGTTCGGTGCCGAGAACGACAACCCCACGCTCAAGGGCTTCGGCTTCAAGCTCGATGCCTTTGCCGATGGCATGGTGGCCTCCGACGGCACCCTGTCGGCCCGGACCTCCTCGCTGCGCAGCGCGATCCAGCGCAACTCGCGGGAGATGGACAAGGTGACCGAGCGGGCCACGCGCGCCGAAGCGCGCTACCTGGCTCAGTACAACGCCATGGACGCCTCGGTGGCACGCCTGAACTCGCTCAACGCCTACGTTGCGCAGCAGATCACGCTCTGGAACAAGAGCTCGGGTTGACAAGAACAATTTTTCTTGTCAAGTCCCTCTAAAGATCGCGAAACGCCGGACCGATATAGCAAACAACGGACTCCATCTCGGGTTCGTGGTCCGGCACCCAGAGCCGGTTGTCCTCACCAGTCCTTTCCAGGAGTCAGACATGACCACCATCAACACCAACGTGATGTCGATGACCGCTCAGCGCAACCTGAGCGCATCGCAAGGCGCTCTCGCCACCTCCATGCAGCGCCTGTCCTCCGGCCTGCGCGTCAATTCCGCCAAGGATGACGCTGCCGGCCTGGCCATCTCGGAGCGCATGAACTCGCAAGTCCGTGGCCTGAACGTGGCCGCCCGCAACGCCAACGACGGCATCTCCCTGGCCCAGACCGCTGAAGGCGCACTGGGCAAGGTCGGCGACATGCTGCAGCGCATGCGTGAACTCGCCGTGCAGTCGGCCAACGCGTCCAACAATGCCGACGACCGCAAGGCCCTGCAGTCCGAAGTGACGCAGCTCAGCGCCGAAATCGACCGCGTGGCCAAGACCACCAGCTTCAACGGCACCAAGCTGCTCGACGGCAGCTTCGCCAACGCCACCTTCCAGGTCGGCGCCAACGCCGGTGAAGGCATCGCCATCGACTCGATCGTGAGCGCCAAGACCACTTCGCTGGGCTCGACCGAAGTCTTCATGACCGATGAGATCACCGTCTCCGGCCCCGCCTCCGGCGTGCTGGCAAAGATCGATGCTGGCGACCTCTCGGTCAATGGCGTCGATCTGGGCGCCATCGCCGAAGCGTCCACCGGTGCCGAGCGCGCCACCCAGATCGTGGCTGCCATCAACGCCAAGTCCTCTGACTCCGGGGTTTTTGCACGCGAGGTCTACACCTCCGGCGCGGTCACCGGTTACCAGCTGTTCTCCGACGAAGAACTCGCTCTGGGATCGGGTGCCCTCGGAGGCCTGAGCGGTGCCAGCGGGATCGGCACCGTCACCGCGGCCGCCACCGCCAGCGTCTTCACGCTGGGTGGTACCGACGGCATCAACATCAACAGCTTCGGCGACAGCCAGCTGGCCATGAAGGTGATCGACAGCGCCATCAACGCCATCAACAGCTCGCGTGCCGACCTCGGCGCCCTGCAGAGCCGTTTCGAGAACGCAGTGGCCAACATCAACATCTCCAGCGAGAACATCTCGGCATCGCGGGGTCGCATCGTCGACGCCGATTTCGCCAAGGAAACGGCCAACCTGTCTCGCTCGCAGATCCTGCAGCAGGCCGGCACCGCCATGGTGGCCCAGGCCAACCAGGCTTCGCAGGGCGTGCTGTCCCTGCTGCGCTGATCTCCGTGTGGGCTCCTCCGGACGCGTGGCGCGTCCGGACCATGGCGGCAGTGCCTTCGGGTACTGCCGCTTTTTTTCGTCCGGACACCGCCCGAATACAGCCCCGGGATGGCCTGAAAGACGCACTGAACAGTGTTCGAAAAGGGGTGTGAAACCGGCTGTTTCCGGGGTGTGAAGGCCCTACAGTCCGCCGCCCGATGGCCGATACATGAATCATCAAGCACAAGGAACCGACGCCATGTACACCTCTGTCAGCACCCGATCCGCCTCCGCCTACAAGCGCGTTGCCGTCGACACCGGCGTGCAGTCGGCCGACCCGCACCAGCTGGTGGGCATGCTGTACGACGGCCTGCTGCAAAACCTGCATCAGGCGCGTGGCGCCATGGCCCGCCAGGATGTGGCCGCCAAGGGCACTGCCCTGATCAAGGCCATCCGCATCCTCGACGAAGGCCTGAAGGCCGGCCTGAACCCGGTCGAGGGCGGCGAGCTGGCGCAGAACCTGCGCGCCCTCTACGACTACAGCATGCAGCGCCTGACCCAGGCCAACCTGCGCAACGACGAAGCCGCCGTGGCCGAGATCGTGGCACTCATCGAGCCCCTGGCCCAGTCGTGGAAAGACATCCGCGGCCAGGTGGTCAAGGGAGCGTGAGCATGGAACACGGACTGCTGGACTACTACAAGGCCATCGAGCGCACCAGCCGCGAAATGCTGGAGGCAGCCCAGCAGGAAAACTGGGATCAGGTGGTGCGCCTGGAAGGCGCCTGTGCGGTGCTGATCGAGCAGCTGCGCTACCGTTCGCGCAGCCTGCAGCTGGCGCCCCAGGAGCGCAAGGAAAAGGCGCTGATCATGCAGCGCATCCTGCGCACCGATGCCGAGATCCGGCACCTGGCCGAGCCCTGGCTGCAGGACCTGGCGCAGCTCTTCCCCAAGAGCAGCCCCGCCCCCATGCACTGAGGGAGCAGGACGTGGGCCGCTCAGACGCTCATGTTCATGATGTCGGTGTAGGCCTGCACCATGCGGTTGCGCACATGCAGCGTGGCCTGGAAACCGATCTGGGCCTTCTGCATGGCCAGCATGGTTTCTTCCAGACTGACCTTGGGGTCTCCCATCTGGACCCGGGTCTGCAGGCTGGAGGCCTGGTTCTGGGCCTGGCTGACATCGCGCAGCGCGCTCTTGAAGCTCTCGGCCACGCCGGCGCCGGCGGCTTCGCCGGTACCGGCAGGCCGTGCCGCCAGAGGCGAACGCAGACCGCCAAGGGTCGGGCTGGAAAGGGGGGAGAGTCGGACGTCCATGGGTTGCTCCTTCCGCATCAGGGAATGTCCCGACTCTAGGGAAACGGTCCGTGCTGCGTGGCCGGAATAAGGGGCCAAAGCCGGGCCTTTTCATGGGTATGGCGCGGGGGGTGGAACTCCATACTCGGTCGCAACGGGGAATGTCTCCCCGACCGTTTTCACCCACGCTTCCATGAGCACCACCGTTGCCGAATTGGACATCCAGCCCGCGAGCCGCAGCCCGCTCGGCGAAGGCCTGTCCCGCATGGACAGCAGCCAGAAGATCAAGCTCGGCCTGGGCGCCGTGGCCCTGCTGGCGCTGGCGCTGGCCGCCTTCTTCATGGGTCGCCAGCCGGACTGGAAAGTGCTCTACAGCAACCTGGGCGACAAGGACGGCGGCGCGATCGTCGCGCAGCTCTCGCAGATGAACGTGCCTTACCGCCATGCCGAGGGCGGTGGCGCCATCATGGTGCCGGCCGACAAGGTGCACGACACCCGGCTGCGCCTGGCCTCGCAGGGTCTGCCCAAGGGGTCGGTCAACGGCTTCGAGCTGATGGAGAGCAACCGCTTCGGCATGACCCAGTTCCAGGAGCGCCTGACCTTCCAGCGCGGGCTGGAGGGCGAGCTCACCCGCTCCATCCAGTCGCTCTCCTCGGTGCAGAACGCACGGGTCCACCTGGCCCTGCCGAACCAGAACGGCTTCTTCCGCGAGCAGCAGAAGGCCAGCGCCTCGGTGCTGCTGACCCTGCACCCCGGCCGCACACTGGACCGCGCCCAGGTGGCCGGCATCGTGCACCTGGTGGCCAGCAGCGTGCCCGAGATGAATCCCAAGGCGGTCAGCATCGTCGACGACGCCGGCAACCTGCTCTCGGCCCCGCCGGACGCCGCCGGCCAGGCCCAGGGTGCCGACGTGCAGAAGCTGCAGTACGTGACCCAGATCGAACAGCTGCACACCCGCCGCATCCTGGACATGCTCGAACCCCTGGTGGGCGTGGGCAACGTGAAGGCGCAGGTGACGGCCGACGTGGACTTCTCGCTGGTCGAGTCGACCTCCGAGCAGCATGCGCCCAACCAGGGCAACGCCCCCAGCGCCGTGCGCAGCCAGCAGACGGTGGAAGACGGCACCGGCGGCTCGGCCCAGCCTTCGGGCGTGCCGGGCGCCGTGAGCAACCAGCCGCCCGCCCCCAGCGCCGCCCCCATCAATGGTTCGGCCGCACCGGTGGGCGTGAACCCCCAGGGCGCCGCCACGGCCGACAAGGGCTCGATGCGCCGCGAATCGACGGTGAACTACGAGGTGGACAAGACGGTGAAGGTGGTGCGCGAGGCCACCGGCACGGTGCGCCGCCTGAGCGCTGCGGTGGTGGTGAACCACCGCACCTCGGTCAACCCGCAGGGCAAGAGCCTGACCGCGCCGATTCCCCCTGAGCAGCTGGAACAGATGACCGCCCTGGTGCGTGAAACCATCGGCTTCAGCAAGGAGCGGGGCGACTCGGTCAACCTGGTCAACGCGGTGTTCAACGAGACCAAGGTGCCGGAAGCCGAAGAGATCCCGCTGTGGAAGCAGCCGGAAATGATCGACCTGGCCCGCAGCATGGCCTGGCCGGCCGGCATGGTGGCGGTGGGTCTGCTGGTGCTGCTGGGCCTGGTGCGCCCGGTGCTCAAGCAGATGAAGAACCCGCCGCCGCGCCTGACCCCGGTCGAGGTGCAGCCCCTGAATGCCGTGCTGAACGACGCGACCGAACGGCCTGGCCTGCCCATGCCGGCCACTGCGGAGATCACGCCCGAACAGCAGCGCCTGGCCGATGCCAAGCGGCTGGCGCTGGAGAACCCGGCAGCGGTGGCCAACATCGTCAAGGGCTGGGTCAACGGCGAAGCGCCGGCCTGACGCGCAGAGGACCACCACATGGAAGACCAGGGAATCCAGGACGCAGCCATCTTCCTCATGTCGCTCGGCGAAGAGGAAGCGGCAGAGGTGTTCAAGCACCTCAGCCCGAAGGAAGTGCAGAAGCTCGGCGAGACCATCGCCAAGACCCGTGCTGTCTCGCACGACCGGGTCGATCAGGTGATGCAGCGCTTTGCCAGCGAGGCCTCGTCGCAGAGCCTGCTGGTGAGCGACACCGACAACTATGTCCGCGCGGTGCTCAAGCGCGCGCTGGGCGACGACAAGGCCTCGCTGCTGATCGACCGCATCCTGCAGGGCGGCGACGTGTCGGGCATCGAGAGCCTGAAGTGGATGGACCCGCTGTCGATCGCAGAACTGCTGCGCAACGAGCACCCGCAGATCGTGGCGGCCATCCTGGTGCACCTGGAGGCCGACCAGACCGCCGGGGTGCTCAAGAACTTCACCGAACGCACCCGCAACGAGGTGATGCTGCGCATCGCCACCCTCGAAGGCATCCAGCCGACCGCCCTGAAAGACCTCAACGAAGTCCTCTACAAGGTGCTGGCCGGCGGCGACAAGATCCGCAAGACCAGCATGGGCGGCGTGAAGACGGCGGCCGAGATCATCAACATGATGGGCACCCAGATCGAGGGCTCGGTGATCGAGTCGATCCGCGGCTTCGACCCGGACCTGGCCCAGAAGATCATGGACAAGATGTTCACCTTCGAGGACCTGCTCAAGCTCGACGGCAAGTCGATGCAGCTGGTGCTCAAGGAAGTGGCCACCGACCAGCTGGTGGTGGCCCTCAAGGGTGCCAGCAGCGAGCTGCGCGAGCTGGTGCTCAACAACATGTCCAGCCGCGCCGCCGAGGCGCTGCGCGAGGACCTGGAGTCGCGTGGACCGGTGCGGCTGTCGGAGGTGGAGACGCAGCAGAAGGACATCCTGAAGGTGGTTCGTCGCCTGTCCGACGAAGGTCAGATCATGCTGGGCGGAGGCGAAGATGAAGCCTTTGTCTGAACGCATCGCGGCCATGGAGGCGCAGGCCGCCAAGCCGGCCGGCAGCGTGCACTCGCGCTTCATCCCGCGCGAGGAGATCGATGGTGTGGCGGCCTGGCAGTTCGACGCGGTCGACGGGAGTCAGCCCGCAGCCGCCGCCGACAGCGGCCCGGCGCTGAGCGAGGAAGCCCTGCACGAGATCCGCCAGCAGGCCTACGCCGAAGGCTTCGCCCACGGCCATGATGCCGGCAGCCAGGAGGTGCGCGATGCCCTCGAAGCGCCGCTGCGCCACCAGGCCGAAGAAGCCGGCGTGCGCATGGCCCAGATGCTGCAGAGCACCCGCAACAGCCTGATCCGCAGCGAGCAGCAGATCTCGCAGCACATCCTGGAGCTCGCCTGCGACCTGGCCCGTCAGGTGGTGCGCCGCGAACTGCGCGCCGATCACGAGGCCCTCAAGCCGGTGATCGACGAGGCCCTGCGCGAACTCATTGCCGACGGCCTGCCGGCCACGGTGCGCATGAACCCGGCCGACCTGCAGGCCATGGGCGGAGCCCTGCGCGAGACGCTGGCCAGCCCGGTGCCGGAGCTGGTGGCCGACGCCGCCATCAGCCCCGGCGGCTGCGTGGTGGAGACCGCCTCCACCTCGGTCGATGCCACGGTGGAGAAGCGCTGGGCGCGTGCCGTGGGCAATCTTGGCCTGAACACCCCCTGGGACCCGGAGGACGCCGATGTCTGATTCCATCCTCCCCGATCTGGACGGCCCCACCCACTGGGACCGTTACATGGAAGACCTGCGCACCCATGCTGCGGTGCGCACCCCGCTGGAAGTCAGCGGCACCCTCACCCGCCTGGCGGGTCTGGTGCTGGAGGCTGTAGGCCTGAAAGTGCCGGTGGGCTCCCAGTGCCTCATCGGCAACGGCCAGAAGACGCCGGTGCTGGCCGAGGTGGTCGGTTTCTCCAACGACCGTGCGTACCTGATGCCCGCCGGCGATGTGCATGGCCTGTCCAGCGGCGCCAGCGTCACCCCGCTGCCGCCGTACCGCGCCATGCCGCGCCTGGGTCAGGACAACCGCCCGCCCTCGCCGGACGACCGCGGCACGCTGCAGCTGCCCATGGGCCGCGGCCTGCTGGGCCGGGTGGTGGACGCCCACGGCCATCCGCTGGACCACCAGGGGCCGATCGTCGATGTGGACATCGCCCCCATGGACCGCGCGCCGCTCAATGCCATGGACCGCGACCCGGTGCGCGAGCCGCTGGACACCGGCGTGCGCGCCATCAATGCCCTGCTCACCGTGGGGCGCGGCCAGCGGATCGGCCTGTTCGCCGGATCGGGCGTGGGCAAGTCGGTGCTGCTGGGCATGATGGCCCGTTACACCAAGGCGGACGTGATCGTGGTCGGCCTCATCGGCGAGCGGGGTCGCGAGGTGAAGGAATTCATCGAGGACATCCTGGGCGACGACGGGCGTGCCCGTTCGGTCGTCGTGGCTGCACCGGCCGACGCACCGCC
Organism: uncultured Hydrogenophaga sp.; assembly: GCF_958439165.1. Taxonomy (GTDB): domain Bacteria; phylum Pseudomonadota; class Gammaproteobacteria; order Burkholderiales; family Burkholderiaceae_C; genus Hydrogenophaga. Next base: position 54,836 of record NZ_OY288122.1, read on the forward strand.
GCTGGTGCGCATGCAGGGTGCCGCCTACGCCACCGCCATTGCCGAACGCTTCCGCGACGACGGCCTGCATGTGCTGCTGCTGATGGATTCGCTCACCCGCTACGCCATGGCACAGCGCGAGATCGCGCTGGCCATCGGCGAGCCGCCGGCCACCAAGGGTTATCCGCCGAGCTGCTTTGCCCGCCTGCCCCAGCTGGTGGAACGCAGCGGCAACGGCCTCAACGGCGTGGGCTCGATCACCGCCTTCTACACCGTGCTGTCCGAAGGCGACGACCAGCAGGACCCGATCGCCGATGCGGCACGCGCCATCCTGGACGGTCACATCGTGCTCTCCCGCACGCTGGCCGAGTCCGGCCACTACCCCGCCATCGACGTGGAGGCCTCGGCTTCGCGCGTGATGCACAACGTGGCCAGCCGTACCCATCTGGAGGCGGCACGCCGCTTCCGCAGCGCCTACTCGCGATACCAGAAGACACGCGACCTGATCCAGCTCGGCGCCTACGTGCCCGGCTCCGACCCCGAGACCGATCAGGCCATCGCCCTGTACCCGGCACTGCAGCGCTTCCTGCAGCAGGGCATGCACGAAGCATCGACCCTGGGCGACAGCCTGAAGGGTCTGCAGCAGTCCCTGACGCCGCCCGCCCGTCCGAACGCACGCCCCCACAACCCTGAAGGCAGGAACGCATGAGCCGCATACAGACCCTCACCCTGGTGGTGGAACTGGCCGAGCAGCGCCGCGACGAGGCGCTGTCGGAACACGCCAGCCGTGTGCGCGACCTGCAGGCGGCACAGAGCCAGATGGACCAGCTGCAGGGCTATGTGGTGGAAGCGCAGGCCCGCTGGGCCCAGCGGGGCAGCCAGGGCATGGACGTGACCCTGCTGCTGCACCACCGCCAGTTCATGCAGAAGATCGACCACGCCATCGAGTTCCAGGCCGGCGTGCTGGCCGACAAGCAGGCCCGCATCGACCAAGCGCTGACGCAGCTGCAGACCACCGAACGCGAGCTGGCCGGCCTGCGCCGCTTCACAGAGAAGCAGGTCGAGGCGCTGCAGAAGCAGGCCCAGCGCCGCGAACAGAAAGCCAGTGACGAAATGGCCCTCAATGTCTACCTGCGCCAGCAGGCGGCGTTGGCACAGGCCGCAGGAGCACGCCCATGAGCACCACGAGCCCGACCACCGGCACCACTCCCCCGGCCGCACCGGCCCAGAACACGAACCACCCGGTCAAGCCCCGCCAGGCCGGCGAGACCGGTGCCGACCTGTTCTCCAGCCTGCTCTCGCTGCTGGCCAGCACCACCCTGCCGGCCACGGACGACACCACCGGCCCAGGCGCCTCCCGGCAGGACGACCCCGGGAAGGATCCGGCCGGCAACCCGACCGCTGCCGACAACCCGCTGGCGGGTCTGCTCGCCAGCCTGCCCGGCTGGACACCTGCCGGCATGAATGCCCTGGAGACCGCCAGGGGATCGAACACCGCACGCCCCGGCAGCCCCGACGGCGCGCTCCCCCTGACCGCCGAGGCCCGTGCGCTGATGCAGCCACCAGAGCCCGGCGCTGCCCGGGAACGGGGCACGGAGCTGCGGCCCGAGCGCGGCCTGCCGACCGACAAGGCCCGCCAGTCCATGGCAGCCGCTGCTGCTGCCGCCATGGTCAACGGCACCGAACACCGTGGCATGGCCCGCGGGGCCGAACAGGCCCCGGGCATGACCTGGGTGCGTGCCGCCGGCGCACCGGAACCCGGTGCGGGCGCGCTGCTGGCACCCCGTTCCACCGTGGCACTCGACGAGCGCTTTGCAGGCGCGCCAGGCACCGCCTGGGGTGCGATCGCCCAACGCGAAGCGGCGCTGGACGACGACATCCGTCCGGGTGAAGCGATCGGCCTGCGGACCGCTGCGAGCGCCGAGGGCAGCAGCGGCGGGATCGGCCAGGCCGGGGCCGGCGGCGCCACCACCGGCGACGGCAGCCTGGCCGGCGATACCGGCCAGGGCGGAGGACAGAACGGCAGCGAAGCCCGCTCCGACGACAGCGGTCAGGGCATGCCCGCTGCGCCCGACGACACCGAAGTCACGCACTGGGGAGCGGGCCACGTGCGCCATGCCAGCCTGAGGGTGGGCGGCGACGGCGAACAGGCCATCGACATCCGGCTGCAGATGCAGGGCCAGGAGGTGCAGATCGGGTTCGCCACCGACGACGCCCAGGCCCGGGAACTCCTGCGCGAGCAGGCGCCCCAGGTGCTGGGCGAACTGCTGGAGCGCAGCGGGGTGGCGCTGGGCGGCGTGTCGGTCGGCGCACAGGGCCAGCCCGGCCAGAACGCCGGCTCGGACGCATCAGCGCGCCTGGCCACCGCAGAGCGCGCCGGCCGCAGCGAACGGGCCGATGCACCCGCTGCTCCGGTGGCCACGCCGGTGCGGCCGCGCACCGACGGCAGCCGCCCGCTCGACGTGTTTGCCTGACCGGGAGCGGGCCGACCTGGCGACAGATTGAGGCGTTTTTCCCCGGTTTATCCGGCGACCGGTCACAGGGGGGGGCACCCACAATGCCCTTCATGCCCCGCCCGACAAGGGCTCCACCGACCTGAGCGAGAAACACCATGTCTGCCGCTGCTGCCCCTGCCTCCGACGCTCCCGACGCGCCCAAGAAGAAGAGCAAGAAGCTGCTGTTCATCATCATCGGCGTGCTGGTCCTGGGACTGGCCGGCGCCGGTGGCGCGTTCTTCATCATGAAGAAGAACGCCGCTGCCGCCGAAGGCGCCGACGAGGAAGAGGAGGCACCGGCCAAGGTCACCAAGGTCGATCCGAAATCGGCTCCCACCTTCCTGCCGATGGACAACATGGTGGTCAACCTGGCCGATCCTGGCGGCAACCGCTTCATCCAGGTCGGACTGACGCTGCAGCTGCAGGACGCCGCCACCGGCGAGGCGGTCAAGGCCTTCATGCCCAGCATCCGCAGCCAGATCCTGATGCTGCTTTCACAGCGCACCGCCGACGAGGTGCTGCAGGTCCAGGGCAAGGAAAAGCTGTCGACCGACATCATTGCCGCGGTCTCCGAGACCATGGGCTACCCGGTTCCCGAGGCGGAAGACGAAGCTGCGGACGCCAAGCCCAAGAAGAAACGCAAGAAGGTCGAACCCAGCCCGGTGCAGGCCGTGCTGTTCTCCAGCTTCATCGTGCAGTAAGGCCCAGCAGGAACACCGGGGTCCACCATGTCCGAATCGTTTCTCTCACAGGAAGAAGTCGACGCCCTCCTCGAAGGCGTGACCGGCGAGAGCCAGAAGCTGGAGAAGGAAGAGACGCCCACCGACGGTGTGCGGACCTACAACCTCTCCAGCCAGGAACGCATCGTCCGCGGCCGCATGCCGACGATGGAAATCGTCAACGAGCGCTTCTCGCGCAACCTGCGGCTGGGCCTTTTCAACTTCATCCGCCGCAGCCCCGAGATCTCGGTCGGTGCGGTGCAGGTGCAGAAGTACAGCGCCTTCCTGCGCGAGCTGGTGGTGCCGACCAACTTCAACATCATGGCCATCCGGCCGCTGCGCGGCAACGGCCTGGTGGTGTGTGAACCCACCCTGCTGTTCGGCGTGATCGACAGTCTGTTCGGTGGCAACGGCAAGTTCCACACCCGCATCGAGGGTCGCGACTTTTCCCCCACCGAGCAGCGCGTGATCAACCGCCTGGTCGAGGTGGTGAGCGAGGAATACAAGAAGGCCTGGCGCGGCGTCTACCCGATCGAGCTGGCCTACCAGCGCTCGGAGATGCAGCCCCAGTTCGCGACCATTGCCACGCCGAGCGAGATCGTGGTGTCCACCAGCTTCACGCTGGAGATCGGCGACATCACCGGTTCGCTGCACATCTGCATTCCGTACGCGACGCTGGAGCCGATCCGCGACGTGCTGTATTCCAGCGTGCAGGGCGACGCCATCGAGGTCGACCGCCGCTGGGTCAAGCTGCTGAGCCACGAGATCCAGGCCGCCGAGGTGACCATGGTGGCCGAGCTGGCCCAGACCGAGGCCACGGTGGAACAGCTGCTGGCCATGCAGGTCGGGGACTTCATCGAGCTCGACCGAAACCCCGCCATCACCGCCCATGTGGACGGGGTTCCCATCTTCGAGTGCCAGTACGGCACCCACAAAGGCAAATATGCGCTGCGCGTGGAACGCAACCTGCGCGGCATCGACATGAACTGGCTGGGAGATTCCTATGTCAACTGACACCAACAACCAAGACGCCATTGCCGACGAGTGGGCACAGGCCCTGGAAGAGCAGGCCACCACGCCCGCGGCCGACGGCGCACCGGCGTTCGACAACCACCCGCCGATCACGGCCGAGGCAGCCGCGGCGAGCATGAGCGGCAACGCCATGTCCGACATCCAGCGGGTGCTGGACATTCCGGTGCAGCTGTCGGTGGAACTGGGCCGCACGCGGGTGCCCATCAAGTACATCCTGCAGCTGGCGCAGGGCTCCATCGTCGAGCTCGACGCGCTGGCCGGCGAGCCCATGGACGTGCTGGTCAACGGCTACCTGATCGCCCAGGGCGAGGTGGTGGTGGTGAACGACAAGTTCGGCATCCGCCTGACCGACATCGTCACCCCGTCCGAGCGCATGCGCCGCGTCAGCCGCACATGAACCCGATGCTGCAGAACGCCCTGCCCGCCGTGCTGCTGCTGGCCGTGATGGTCGGCATCGCACTGGCCCTGAAATGGGCCCGCGGCCGCCTGCCCGGTCTGCCGGCCAGTGGCGCGGCAGCCAAGGGCCCCTCCATGCAGCTGCTCGGCAGCCTGTCGCTGGGACCGCAGCAGCGCCTGGTGACGGTGCAGGTGGACGACGGAGAGACCCGCACCTGCCTGGTGCTGGGCGTGGCTGCCGGCAGCATCACCCAGCTGCACAGCCTGCCCATGCCGGCCGCCGCAGCCGCCGACTCCGCTGCCACGTCGCCAGCCCTGGGCGGCTTCGCTGCACGGCTGGCCCAGCTCACCGCCCGCAAGGACCCCCATGCTCCGCAGTGACGCCCTCTCCCGCACCGGCGTGCGTGCCCTGGCGCTGCTGCTGGCCCTGATGCTGCTGAGCCTGGGTGCCTGGGCCCAGGTGGCACCCGTGCCCACGCCGCAAGGCCCTTCACTGCCGCTGATGGTGGGCCAGGGCACCGGCGGCACCAGCTATTCGGTGCCGATCCAGACCCTGCTGTTCTTCACCGCCCTGTCGTTCCTGCCGGCGGTGCTGCTGATGATGACCGGCTTCACCCGCATCGTCATCGTGCTGTCGCTGCTCCGCCAGGCCCTGGGCACCCAGGCTTCGCCGCCCAACCAGGTGATCGTCGGCCTGTCGCTGTTCCTCACGCTGTTCGTCATGGGGCCCACGCTGGACAAGGTCTACGCCGATGCCTATGGCCCTTATTCGCGCAACGAGATCAGCTTCGAGCAGGCGCTCGAACGCGGTCAAGTGCCCATGCGCGACTTCATGCTCAAGCAGACCCGCCAGTCCGACTTCGAACTCTTCGCCCGCCTGGCCAAACTGCCGGCCGAAGTGACCGCTGCCGACGCTCCCTTCCGGGTGCTGGTGCCGGCCTTCGTCACCAGCGAGCTGAAGACCGCCTTCCAGATCGGCTTCATGATCTTCATCCCCTTCCTGGTCATCGACATGGTCGTGGCGAGCGTGCTGATGTCGCTGGGGATGATGATGCTTTCGCCGGTGCTGGTGGCCCTGCCCTTCAAGCTGATGCTGTTCGTGCTGGCCGACGGCTGGAACCTGCTGATCGGCTCGCTGGCGGCCTCTTTCGCCACCTGACCCCACCCCGAACCGGACACCACCATGGACCCGCAAGCCGCTCTCACCCTGGGCCAGAACGCCCTCTTCCTGCTGCTCATGGTCTCGGCCCCGGTGCTGGCCGTGGTGCTGGCCGTGGGCCTGGTGATCAGCCTGTTCCAGGCCATCACCCAGATCCACGAGGCCACGCTGTCGTTCGTGCCCAAGCTGATCGGGGCCATCGCGGTGTTCGCCATCGCCGGTCCGTGGATGATGACCACGCTGGTGGAGTTCATCCGCAACACCATCCTGTCCATCCCCAACTACGCCATCTGACGCCGTGCCCACGTTCACCGAAGCGCAGATCATGGCCGTGGTCTCCCCGGTGTTCTGGCCGTTCCTGCGCATCCTGGCGGTGTTTTCGAGTGCGCCGGTGTTCTCGTCCCGATCGGTGCCGGTCCGCACCCGCGTGGCGCTGGCCATGCTGGTGGCGGTGTGCGCACAGGCGGGCCTGCCTCAGCAGCCGGTGATCGGCCTGACCGACCCGGGCGCCTTCGCTGCCGTGGTGCAGCAGGTGGTGGTCGGTCTGGCCATCGGGCTGGCGGTGCGCATCGTGTTCGCGTCGGTCGAGCTGGCGGGCGAACTCATCGGACTTCAGATGGGCCTGAACTTCGCGGGCTTCTTCGATCCCGCCACCAGCTCGCAGTCCAGCGCCGTGGGCCGCTTCTTCGGCAACATCACCATGCTGCTGTTCGTGGTCATGGGCGGGCACCTGATGCTGCTGCAGGCGGTGATCGCCAGCTACGAGACCTTCCCCCTGGGCGGCAGTGCCATCGAATCGGTCAACCGGCTGCAGCTGCACGAGCTGGGTGCCGTGGTGTTCCGCTACGGCCTGTGGATCGCGCTGCCCATGATCGGCATGCTGATGTTCGTCAACACGGTGCTCGGCTTCATTTCGCGGGTGGCCCCGCAGATGAACGCCTTTGCCATCGGCTTCCCGCTCACCCTGTCGGCCGGTCTGGTCGGCATCGCCTTCACCCTGCCGATGCTCGGCACCCCGGTGGCCGCCTTGCTGAAGCTGGCCACCGACCTGTTCATGGGCGGCTGAGACCGGCCACGGCAGCCCCTGCGGCCCGGGACTCCTTCAGGCCCAGCGTGCGCAACCCGGCGGCCCAGACCGCCAGCACGTCGTCGTGACCCCTCTCGCGTGCCTGCATCAGGCCGCTGACCTCCCGGCCACCGATGCTGCGCCGGATGTCGAGGATGGCGGCCACATCGCACAACCCCAGGCGGCCATCCTGCAGCAGGTCCCGCAAGCCCAGCATCCAGGCTGAGAGGACCGCGCTGCGGCCTTCGGCCAGCACCTCGTGCAGCGGCATCACCGCGCCGGCAGCGTCAGGGCGGTACGGTGGCCGCAGCACGGCAACCAGTTCGGCCGGACCCAGCGGCAACCGGCGCAGGGCCTGCATCAGCAGCGGCAGCCGGGCGCCGCCGGCCAGGACGCGGTGCAGCACCTGGTCGGGACGGTCGCCCTCCAGGCCGAAGGCGCGTACCAGCGTAAACACCAGGGGCAGTCCTTCCAGCCCCAGACCCTGCAGCACGGCGAGGTAGGCCTGCAGGGCGGCCGGGGGCATGGGCGAGCGCATCAGCAGCGAATGGCCCTGCGCATCGCGGGCCTCCATGAAAGCCAGGGTCAGGGGAAGATCGCGCCGCCGGGCATGCTGGCGCAGCAGGGCCGCGCGCCAGCGGTCGTGACGCCCTGCCTTGAACAGCTGACCGATGCAGGACGGCGCCAGCAGGCTGTCGGCCGGCATCCAGTCCTCGTGGGTGTCGTCCGGGATGGCCTGCACCGGACCAAGGCGGGCCTCGCCACCCGGACCGAAGCCCAGCCGGGGACTCACCGGATACAGCCGCCACAGCGGGTCGGCCACCTGGCCGGCATGGGCCAGCGGTCCGGGCAGCAGGGCGTGCTGAAGGTCACCGATGCGCAGTTGCTGCAGATCGTTGCGGTCGTGCGCGAACCACTCCAGGTGCAAGGTGGTGTGGTCGGGGTCGTACAGACGCACCACCCAGCGCGGCACGCCCGGTCCACCGTGGGCATGCGCATGGGTCTCGATGGCCAGCTCCAGCGCCATGGCGTGGTGCAGGGAGCCGAGCCACCAATGCCGGGTGGTCTGGCCGTCGAAGGCCATCCGGTCCATGCGCGCACGCAGCCATTCGCCGCTGCGCGAGTCGGCCACCAGATGAACCGGCCGGGACTCGTGGCGCAGCAGGGCCTTGCAGGCCAGCGCCTCGTCCGCGCGGGCCCGGAGCACCTCGGGGGTGGACAGGGTCCGGTAGTCGAAATCGTCCGGTCCGACCTGCCCCAGACGCACCCGGGCCTGGTGCTCCACGCGATCCTTGAGCCACAGGCACACCAGATCGACACAGGTCAGGGTCCGGCCGCCCGGGCTGCGCACCCGCTGGTTGAGGTTCAGGCGCTCGTCGACGCCGACGCCAGGGTCGTGGTGGACCCGCACGGACTGGGGTGTGGCGACCATGGCCGGCAGGCGCCGGCAGGTGACCACCGTGTTGCCGTGGACATGGATGTCGAGGTCGAAGGGACCTGCCTCGATCCAGGACGAGGTCTGCTCCGGCAGATCGACCCGGCGCAGCCGGTGGCTGCCCAGCACGCGCAGCTGTCTCAGCGCAGGGAACGGACGCAGGTCGATCCGGGATGCCTCGCAGTCCTGCAGCTCCAGCCGCTGCAGGCGGGGCAAGGCCTGCAGCCAGGCGGGCAGGCGACGCAGCCCGACCAGCCGCACACCGTGCACGGCCACGCCGTGTTCCACCGCCATGGCGGCATGCGCCTTGAGCCATGCCGGCTGCAGCAGCATGACCAGCCCGGCCGGAAAGCCGGAGAGGTCGAGAACCGGCTGCGGCTGCAGCAGGCGGTCGAGGCAGCGGTCCCAGAGCAATCGCGCGGCGGCATCGCGGAACGGGTGGTGGCGGACGGCCTCGAGCTGGATGTCCAGCCGCTGACCCGCCGTGGGCACCAGCCCGACAAAACCGGAACGGGGCGTTCGAGTGGAGGGCATGGCACACACCGGTAGCTGGGGATACCGATGGGTGGCAGCGCCATGAACAAGGGTTCACCGCAACACCGCCGTTGACCGGGGCGGGTGCCGGAAGGGATCGCGCCGGACACGAACGGTGTCCGGGAGCCGTCAGATCAGACCAGTCCGTTGCGGATGGCGTAGACGGTGAGTTCGGCGTTGTTGGTCAGGTGCAGCTTTTCCAGCACCCGGGCCCGGTAGACGCTGACCGTCTTGGGGCTGAGCATGAGCTCCTCGGCAATGTCCGAGAGCTTGCGACCCGATGCGATCTTCTGCAGGGTCTGCAGCTCACGCTCGGAGAGGCTGGCATGCAGCTCCTCGCTTTCTGGCGCGTTGAGGGTGTCGACCAGCATCTCCGCCACGGCAGGCGTGACGTACTTGCGGCCCTGCATCACCACCCGGATGGCCTGCACCAGCTCGGCCGGATCGCCCGCCTTGTTGAGGTAGCCCCGGGCGCCGGCCCGCAGGCAGCGGATGGCGTACTGGTCTTCCGGGTACATGGACACCACCAGCGTCCGGACGGTGGAGCCCTCCTCCTTGAGCGCTGCCAGCACCTCCAGCCCGCCCCGCCCAGGCATGTTGAGGTCCAGCACCAGCACATCGCAGGGCGACTTGCGCATCAGCTCCCGGAGTTCGGGGTAGCTGCCGGCCTCGCCCACCACCTGGATGTCGACCGCCTCGGCAATGGTGTCGCGGATGCCGCGACGCACCACGGCATGGTCGTCGCAGAGGATCACCTTGATCATGTTGTTCCTTGTTCAGCGTCGGCCAGATCCTGGGCCGACGGCAGCGGCACCGACAGGATGACCGAAGTGCCGCCCGATGACGAGCTGATGTCCAGCCACCCACCCACCTGCGCCGCCCGTTCGCGCAGGCCGAGCAGGCCGAACGATTTGGACTTGCGCAGCGCGTCGCCCTGCAGACCGCAGCCGTTGTCGCTCACCTCCACGGTGAGCACGCCCTCGCGGTCGCTGAGGTCGATGTCCACCGCCGTGGCCTGTGCGTGCTTGACGACGTTGGTGAGCGCTTCCTGCGCTGTGCGGTAGGCCACCAGCTGAAGGTGGCGCGGCACGTCGATGGTCTCGGCAGAACGGCGCAAGTGCACCCGGATGCCGGTGCGGCGTTCAAAGCCGCTGGCCAGCCACTGCACCGCCGCCACCAGCCCCTGGTCGAGGATGGGCGGGCGCAGGTTCAGCATGATCCGCTGGCTGGCATCCAGTGCGTGCTGGAGCATTTCCAGGGCGGCCGCCACGTGGGCCTGCATGTCGGGGTCGGCCGCCCGCCGGCCGACCCAGGCCAGATCGAGCTTCACCGCCGCCAGCGCGCCACCGATGTCATCGTGGATCTCGCGGGCGATGCTGGCGCGCTCCTGCTCGATGCTGGTCTGCAGGTGTTCGGCCAGCTCGGCGATGCGCCGCCGCGACTCGGCCAGCTCGGCATCGGCCTGGGCCTTGGCCCGGCGGGTGTGCGACATCTCCAGCGCACGCTCGATCACGTGCGAGAGCCGGTGCATGCTGTCCTTGAGCAGGTAATCGCTCACACCCTTGTGCATGGCCTCCACCGCGGCAGCCTCGCCGATGGCGCCCGACAGGATCACGAACGGCAGATCGGGCCGGAGCTCCCGGGCCACCTCCCAGGCATCGAGGCCGGTGAAGCCGGGCAGGTGGTAGTCGGCCAGGACGATGTCGAAACGGCCGTGAGCGAGTTCACGCCGGAAGTCGTCCATGGCGTCCACCAGCACCAGTTCGGTCGGCAGCTTGTTGCGCTGCAACGCGAACTTCACCAGAGCATGGTCGACGCGGGAGTCCTCGAGGTGAAGGATGCGGACCGGGGGGGTGTCGGTGGTCACGGGTTGAAATGGCTCTGAATTCGGCCCGTTTTCAGCCGATAAGGGGTTTCGAGGCTGTTGAAAATTGTAATACCCCCACCCCTTCGAACCACCCGACGATCATGCACACCCCCCAGACGATGCCCCCGCCACCGTCCGTCTCGATGCCGGTCGCGCTGGTGGCCGACGTGCAGGATGCCCTGCTGATGGTGATGACCGACCTTCAGCGGCTGGAAGGCCTGCTGGACCATGCCACCGCCAATCTGCTGGACCGCTTCAACCGGGCCGACGCTGCGCTCGGCCAGCTGGAATCGCCCCAGAACGCCGAGCTGCTGCGCATCCGCCAGAACCTGAACCAGGCCGTCACCGAACTTCAGTTCCACGACATGGCCACCCAGCTGCTGGTGCACACCGGCCAGGTGCTCAAGAGCTGTGCCTGGCGACTCGGTGCCGAGGTGATCGACGCCGAAGAAGACGAAGTTCCCCTCCAGCTCGACCCGATGCCGGGTCGTCCCAGTCCGGTGACCCAGAACGAGATGGACGCTGGCTCCATCGAGCTTTTCTGACATCCGCCATTCAAGCCACCGCCCCAGCAGTCGATAACAGACGAAACACGGAGCCACCCCATGCGATCCATTCTTGCCGTAGACGATTCGGCCTCCATGCGAAAAATGGTGTCATTCACCCTGACCGGCGCGGGCTACCACGTGGTGGAAGCGGTGGACGGTCTGGATGCCTATGAAAAGGCGCAGAACCACACCATCGACCTGGTGCTGACCGACCAGAACATGCCCAACATGGACGGCCTGTCGCTGACGCGCAAGCTGCGGGAGCACCCCCGCTTCAAGACCATCCCGATCCTGATGCTGACCACCGAGTCCAGCGACCTGATGAAGCAGGCCGGTCGCAGCGCGGGCGCCACGGGCTGGCTGGTCAAGCCCTTCGACCCGGCCCGGCTGATCGAAGTGATCGCCAAGGTCATCCGCTGACCGGCGGCCAAGGAGTACCTCATGGGTGAACTGATGAACGAGGGCCCGAACCTCGGCAACGATTTCGACCTGACCCAGTTCTACGCCATCTTCTTCGAGGAAGCCGGCGAGAACCTGGACCAGATGGAGCAGATGCTGCTGGCGGTGGACGTGAATGCCGCCGACGACGAGGAGCTCAATGCCATCTTCCGCTGCGCCCACTCCATCAAGGGCGGTGCCGCCACCTTCGGCTTTGCCGACGTGGCCGAGCTGACGCACCAGATGGAGTCGCTGCTGGACAAGCTGCGCCGCCACGAACTCAAGCCGACGGCTGCGATGGTCGACGTGCTGCTGGAGTCGTCGGACGCCCTGCGCGGCCTGCTCGGCCGGCACCAGACCGGTGGCGGCCAAGGCCCGTCCAACCATGAACTGGTGGCCCGGATCTATGCCCTGGCCAACGGTGGCGATGCCGCCGGACCCGCTGCCCTGCCCGCCCCCGCGCCCGCGCCCGAACCCGCCGCACCCGTGGTGACGGCCGTGCCGCTGGTGCAGGCGGTGGCCGAACTGGTGGTCGACCCCGAGCTGACCGCCCCTGCCACACCCGCCGGCATGCCGGCCGCCCGCCCGGCACAGGGTGAGCGCCAGCTGGACATCCACATCGGTCCGCTGTCCAGCCTGGCCCTGGCCGACGGCATTGCCGAGCTGTTCCGCGACATTCCCGGCCTGGGTCAGATCGAACGCCAGTCCACCCAGGGCGACACCCACCGCATCTTTCACGTCCGCACCGGCACCAGCGACGCGGACCTGATGGACCTGTTCACCTTCCATGTGGGCAAGGACCAGATCCGCCTGGAGCCGGTCGTTGCTGCCGCTCCTGCCGTGGCAGTGGTGAAGCCGGCCGCGGCCGCCGATTTCGGCTTCTTCGACGGTGCGCCGGGTGTCCCCACCGAATCCCCGGCCGCCACTGCCCAGGCGCCCGCCGGCGACCTGGCCAAACCGGCCGGCGAGGCCGCAGCGACCGGTGGTCCGGCCCCGGCTGCCACCGCGGCCAAGACGGACCAGCGTGCCGGCGCCGCCTCGGCGGGTCTCGAATCGACGACGCTGCGCGTCTCGGTGAGCAAGGTCGACCAGCTCATCAACCTGGTGGGCGAACTCGTCATCACCCAGGCCATGCTGGCCCAGAAGAGCCGCGACCTGGAGCCCAGCGTCAACCAGGCGCTGCTGGCCGGCCTGGCCGATCTGGACCGCAACACCCGCGACCTGCAGGAAGCGGTCATGTCGATCCGCATGATCCCCATGTCGGTGGTGTTCAACCGCTTCCCGCGCATGCTGCGCGACCTGGCCAGCAAGCTGGGCAAAAAGGTGGAGCTGGTCACGCACGGTGAAGCCACCGAGCTGGACAAGGGGCTGGTGGAGAAGATCACCGACCCGCTGACCCACCTGATCCGCAACAGCTGCGACCACGGCATCGAGCTGCCGGCCGACCGCCGCGCCAAGGGCAAGAACGAGACCGGCACCATCACCCTGTCGGCCACCCACCAGGGCGGCAGCATCCTGATCGAGGTGCGTGACGACGGCCGTGGCCTCTCCCGCGAGAAGCTGCTGACCAAGGCGCGCGAAAAAGGCATCGACGCTCCGGACTCCATGTCCGACGCCGAGGTCTGGGGCCTGATCTTCGCGCCAGGCTTCTCCACCGCCGCCGAGGTGACCGACGTCTCCGGCCGTGGCGTCGGCATGGACGTGGTCAAGAAGAACATCACCGCCCTGGGCGGCACGGTCGAGATCGACTCCGCCGAAGGCTACGGGATGCGCGTCTCGGTGCGCCTGCCGCTCACCCTGGCCATCATGGACGGCATGTCGGTCCGGGTCAGCGACGAGGTCTACATCCTGCCGCTGGCCAGCGTGATCGAGTCGTTCCAGATCAAGCCCAAGGAGATCAACACCGTGGCGCAGGGCGCCCGCGTGGTCAAGGTCCGGGACGAGTTCATGCCGGTCATCGAACTGGAGCAGGTGTTCCAGGTGCCGCGCTTCGAGCACAACGGCAACAGCCCGATCATGGTCGTGGTGGAAGCCGACGGCTCCCGCGTCGCCCTGATGGTCGACGAGCTGCTGGGCCAGCAGCAGGTGGTGATCAAGAACCTCGAGTCCAACTACCGCAAGGTGCCCAACGTGTCGGGGGCCACCATCCTGGGCGACGGCAAGGTGGCGCTGATCCTGGACACCTCGGGTCTGGTGCGCCGTTCGCGCCACTGAGCCCGGTCTGACCGAACACCCCGGGGCGAACCGCCCCGACCTTTGAAAGCTTGCGATGCTGCTGCAGACCACCCCCACCCGGCGCCCAGCGGCCCAGCCTGCCCCCCGCGTGCCGGTCTCCGGCGACGGTCCGCTGGCCGAAGGCCGCGAGTTCGTCTGGTCGGACAGCGACTTCACCCGCATCAAGGCGCTGATCTACCAGCGCGCCGGCATCAGCCTGCACGACGGCAAGCACGCCATGGTCTACAGCCGCGTCTCGCGCCGCCTGCGCGAGACCGGCCACGCCAGCTTCAAGAGCTACCTGGACTGGCTGGAGCACCATGACGGCCCGGAATGGCAGGAATTCATCAATGCCCTGACCACCAACCTGACCGCCTTCTTCCGGGAAGCGCACCACTTCGACATCCTGTCCCGGATGCTGGCCGAACGCCGCACCCACGACTGGAAGATCTGGTGCTCCGCGGCCTCCACCGGCGAGGAGCCTTACTCGATTGCCATGACCTGCACCGAGGTGCTGGGCGGCAGTGGCCATTTCGACATCCTCAACAGCGACATCGACACCAAGGTGCTGCAGACCGCACAGCGGGGTGTCTACAAGGCCGATTCCAAGGGCCTCACGCCAGAGCGGCTGCAGCGTTTCTTCCTGCGCGGCAAGGGCACCAATTCGGGTCTGATGCGGGTCAGGCCGGAGCTGCAGAAGCACCTGCGCTTCCAGACCGTCAACCTGATCCAGGATCTGTCCCTGCGCGAGACCTTCGACGTGGTGTTCTGCCGCAACGTCATGATCTATTTCGACGCCGCCACCCAGCGGGCCGTGCTCGAACGCATCCACCGGGTGATGAAGCCGGGCGGCATGCTGTTCGTCGGCCACGCCGAAAACTTCAGCGACGCACGTAACCTGTTCGTGCTGCGCGGAAAGACCGTCTATGAACGCATCTGATGCCGGTCTGATCAAGCGCCCGCCCGTGCCCGACCGTTCGCGTCTGGACGCGCTCAAGGCACGCAAGCCCCGACCCGGGGAGGCCAGCTTCTTCTACCGCGACCACCACTTCAAGCAGGACGCCGTCAAGGTGCTGCCGGGCGAGTACTACGTCACGGGCGACGACATCGTGATCATGACGGTGCTGGGCTCCTGCATTGCCGCCTGCATCTACGACCCGCGCGCTCGGGTGGGCGGCATGAACCACTTCATGCTGCCCGAGGGCGGGGCCGACTCCGGCGGGCGCTACGGCTCGTACGCGATGGAACTGCTGATCAACGAGATGATGAAGCTCGGTGCCCGGCGCGAGACCATGCAGGCCAAGGTGTTCGGTGGCGGCCAGGTGATGCACACCTTCACCACCATGAACGTGGGCGAACGCAACACCAAGTTCGTGCTGGACTACCTGCAGACCGAACGCATCGCCGTGGTGTCCAAGGATGTGCTGGACATCCATCCGCGCAAGGTGGTGTTCTTCCCGGCCAGCGGCAAGGCCATGGTGAAGCGCCTGGCCCACTCGCACCCCGAAAACCTGGAAACCCAGGAACGCAAGGGCAGCGCTGCGGTGGTGGCTTCCACCACGGCCGGCGGCTCGATCGACCTTTTCTGACGGAGATAACCCATGGCCAAGATCCGCGTCGTGGTGGTGGACGATTCGGCGCTGGTTCGCAGCCTGCTGACCGAGATCATCAACCGCCAGCCCGACATGACCTGTGTCGGCGCCGCCGCCGACCCCCTGGTGGCGCGCGAGATGATCCGCGAGACCAACCCCGACGTCATCACGCTGGACGTGGAGATGCCGCGCATGGACGGCCTGGAGTTCCTCTCGCGCCTGATGCGCCTGCGACCGATGCCGGTGGTGATGGTCTCCACGCTCACCGAACAGGGCGCCGAGATCACGCTGCGCGCCCTGGAAATGGGCGCTGTCGACTTCGTGGCCAAGCCCCGTATCGGCGTATCGGCCGGTCTGCAGGAGCTCGCCGGCGACATCGTCGACAAGATCCGGGTGGCCGCCGCCGCGCATGTGCGCCGGCTGGGTCCGACGCCGGCAGCCGACAGCCGTGTGTCGAATGCCACGCCGGCGGCGGCTGCGCCGGTCGAACCGGTGCGCGCCCCCTTGCCGCGGATCTCGACCGAGAAGATCATCTGCATCGGCGCATCCACCGGCGGCACCGAAGCCATCCGGGAGGTGCTCACCCCCCTGCCTGCCGATTCGCCCGCCATCGTCATCACCCAGCACATGCCCGCCGGCTTCACCACCAGCTTTGCCAACCGCCTGGACACCCTGTGCAAGATCCGGGTGCAGGAAGCCCGTGACGGCCAGCGCATCCTGCCGGGACATGCCTACATTGCCCCGGGCGGCCGGCACCTGCGCATCGACCGCAGCGGCTCCAACTACGTGGCCGTGGTCGAGGACACCGAACCGGTCAACCGTCACCGCCCGTCGGTGGAGGTGCTGTTCCGGTCCGCTGCCCGGGTGCTCGGCCCGAATGCTATCGGCATCATGCTCACCGGCATGGGCGGCGACGGCGCCGTGGCCATGCGCGAAATGAAGGACGCCGGCAGCTACAACTATGTGCAGGACGAAGCCTCCTGCGTGGTGTTCGGCATGCCCCGCATGGCCATCCAGCACGGCGCCGCCCACGAGGTGCTGCCCCTGGGACAGATCGCACCCGCCGTGCTGACCCGTCTGTCCAGCATTCCGTCGGGCGTTCGACACCGCATCTGAGGTCGAACCCGATACATTCCAACGATCGCCATCGTCGAAGAGTTCTCCCATGAACATGCTGCGCCGCACCATCGCCCTTGCCTCCCTCCTCTGCATCCTGCCCGCCATGGCGCAGAACCGGGCACTGCCCGAGCCGAAGGGGCGAGCGGTGCTGACGGTCAGCGGCAAGATCGGTGTGAAGAACCGGGGCGAAACGGCGGCGTTCGACATGGCCATGCTCGAAGCCCTGCCCCAGCACAGCTTCACCACCCGCACCCCGTGGTACGACCGGCCGGTGAAGTTCACCGGCCCGCTGCTGTCGGACGTGCTGGAAGCGGTCCAGGCCAGCGGCACCACCCTCAGCGCGGTGGCGATCAACGACTACAAGATCACCATTCCGGCCGATGACACCCGCAAGTTCAAGGTGGTCATGGCCCGCCTGATCGACGACAAGCCGATCCCGGTGCGGGACAAGGGCCCCCTGTTCATCGTCTACCCCTTCGACAGCGCCGCCGAGCTGCGCTCCTCCACCTACTACGAACGTTCCATCTGGCAGCTCAAGGCCGTGGAGATCCAATGAACAGCGAACCGACGGGCCTCGGCCGCTGGCGGACCGGCCAGTGGCTGCTGGCCATCGGCGCTGTACTGCTGGTGACGCTGACCCCGCTGACCTGGATCCAGTGGAAGCAGTTCCGGCTCATGGAGTCGGCCAACAGCAACCAGGTCGACGCCTTGATGTGGCAGGCCTACCAGCTCGAACGCGAGTTCGGGCGCCTGGGCTACACGCTGCACGCCTCCACGGACGAAAAGGTGTCGCCCGAGATGGCCGGTGAACTTCAGGAGCGCTACGAGGTGTTCGTCAGCCGCATCGGGCTCCTGACCGAACTGCCCCGCCGCGATCTGCTGGAGGCCAAGCCGGCGTACGTCGACACCATCAACAAGGCCCGCGCCTTTGTGGAGCGGGCCGATCCGCTGTTCGCCGATCCGGATGCGCTGATGCAGAACCGCGGTGCCCGCCTCGCGCTGACCCAGGAAGTGGAGCAGCTGGCACCCGAGTTCGGTGAACTCACCCGGGAAGCCAGCCGGGCCACCGGCCGTCTGTTCGACGAGCGCAACCAGCTGCTGCACCAGCAGAGCCTGCTGGTCATCGGCCTGACCGCAGCCCAGACGGCACTGCTGCTGATCTTCCTGGGTTTGCTGGTGCGCGAGGTGCGCCGCAAGCAGGCCCAGAACAACCACCTGCGCCAGCTCGGCCGGGAACTCATGGTCGCCCGCGACCAGGCCGAAGCCGCCAACCAGGCCAAGAGCGTGTTCCTGGCCAACATGAGCCACGAGATCCGCACCCCGTTCCAGGGCGTGCTGGGCATGCTGAACCTGCTGGAGGAGAGTTCGCTCGACAACCGCCAGCGCGACTATGTGCAGACGGCCCGCGACTCGGCTCAGCACCTGCTGGGCGTGATCAACGACATCCTCGACGTCTCGTCCATGGAGACCGGCACGCTGCGGCTGGCCCCGGCGCCGGTCGAACTGGCGTCCGTGCTGCACGACGTCGAAGCCATCATGCAGGTGGCCGCGCGCGAGAAGAGCCTGGAGCTGAACATCGAGATCGATCCGGCCATGCCGGGCTGGGTCATGGCAGACGCCACGCGGGTGCGGCAGATCCTTTTCAACCTGATCAACAACGCGATCAAGTTCACGACCCAGGGCTCGGTCGATGTGCGCATCGAACCCGCTCCCGACCAGCACGACATGGTGCGCATGACCGTGACCGACACCGGGATGGGCATGGACCAGGAAACCCTGGACCAGCTCTTCACCCGCTTCTACCAGGCCGACAACTCGTTGCGGCGACGCATCGGCGGTACCGGGCTGGGCCTGGAGATCTCGCGCAACCTGGCGCGCCTGATGGGGGGCGACATCCAGGTGGTCAGCACGCCGGGCCAGGGGTCGGTGTTCACCGTCATGCTGCAGCTGCCGGCTGCCGAAGCCCCGGTCGATGCGATTGACAGCCGCGCCAGCGTGCTCACCTCGCGCCGGCTGCGGGTGCTCGTGGCCGAAGACCACCCGATCAACCTGAAGTACATCCACATCCTGCTGGAGCAGATGGGACACGATGCGGTGTTCTGCGAGAACGGTCAGGAAGCCCTGCAGCTGTTGCACGGCGAACCGTTCGACGTGGTGCTGCTGGATTACCACATGCCGGTGCTCGACGGCCTGGCGACCACCCAGGCGGTGCGCGCCACCGATGGGCCCAACCGGGACGTCAAGATCATCCTGGTGACGGCCGATGTGGTGAACGACACCCGGCGCCGCGCCCAGGAAGCGGGCGTGAACGAATTCACCACCAAACCGCTGCAGGCCTCGGACCTGCGGCGTGCCTTCATCCGCTGCGGGCTGATCGATCCGGCCAGCACGCCGGCCACCACCACGCCGGCCGAGGCGGCACCGGACCGATCCCAGGAGGTTCTGCGCATGGCCGACTTGCCCGAAGAACTGTTTGACCGCGACTCCTACGCCGAGATCCGGTCGATGATGCCTGCCGACACCCTGGACGAACTCCTGGGCACGCTGTTCGACCCGCCCATCGGCACGGTTCCGGTGTTGCTGGGGGCGCTGGACCAGGGCGAGGCCACCGAGATCGCCTACCAGGCGCACAAGCTCAAGGGCACCTCGATGCTCATGGGCTTCCGGGCCATCGTGGCCACCGCTGCCTGGATGGAGCGGCTGGCCCAGGACGGGCTGGCCGCCGAGGCCATGGCCCTGCGTTCGCAGCTGGAAGAAGATGTCCGGCGGACCCGTGAAGCCATCGACCGGCTGGAGCCGGTGAGCCAGGCCGACTGACGACTGACGCTGATCAGACCCGGCGGCTGATGATCTGTCCGGTCTGGCCGGCTGCGCTGTTCAGGGCCGCTTCGTCGTACAGGCTGGCCACTCGGGCGCCTGTGCTGTTGGCACCGGGCTCTTTTTCGTTCAACGCCTGGTCCACCACAGCCGCACTGGCGTCCCAGGTGTCGACCAGCACCTGCCGCAGGCGCTCGATGGCCTCGCGGTCGGCTGCTTCCTGAGCTTCCCGGGCTTCCTGCTCGGCCCGGCGTTGTTCGGCCTGGGCCTGGGCGTCGGCCAGGCGGGCAGCAGCGTCGGTGTTCTCACGCCCCGGCGTCGCTGATTCGGCGGGTGTCTGCGCTTCGGTGCTCCCTCGACGGCGCGCCCGCCCGGGGTCTTCTTCGGCCTGTGCCGAGGCGACCGCACCCACAGGCGCCACCGGCGTGACCGCCGCCACCGGACGGGTCGGCGTGGTCAGCGGGGTGGTGGCACCGGGCCAGCTGGCAGGGGCAGTGGTGGAAATCTGGATCATGGTCGGGTCCCCCGAAGGCAACAGACCGGGGGCTTTCCCGGCTGTCTGACCCTTGATTCGACAAAAAGCGCCGGAACTTGAGCGCTTTTTCGGCGTTCAGCCTGCCGCGTTCAGTACGCGCGCTCGTTGGCGCTGCACCAGTAGGCCTCGATCTGGGCTGCAATCTCGAGGAACCGCGAGAAGTTGACCGGCTTCTCGATGTACGAGTTGGCACCCAGGTCGTAGGTGGTCTGCAGGTCACGGGACTCCCGCGAGGAGGTGAGCATGACCACCGGAATCCGGCGGTACCGCGGGTGCTGCTTCAGCTGCTGCAGCACCTCGATCCCGTTGACCCGGGGCATGTTGATGTCGAGCAGGATCACCGCCGGCTGCGGTTCGCCCGCATCCCATCGCTCCAGGTAAGCCAGTGCTTCCTCACCGTCACGGGCCACCTGGATGGGGTTGGCGCAGGCGCGGCGGCTGAAGGCGCGCAGTGTGAGGTCCAGGTCCATCGGGTTGTCCTCGACCACCAGGATCGGGGCCAGCGGGGCCAGCGTGGCCAGGTGGGCGGCAACCGTGGCGCTCATGCCGGCAGCTCCACAAAGAACGTCGAACCCTCGCCGGGCTGGCTTTCCGCCCAGACACGGCCACCCATGCGCTGCGCGGCCTTGCTGACCAGCGCCAGGCCGACGCCGGTTCCCGGATAGGCGTCGCTGCGCTGCAGCCGCTGGAAGATGCCGAAGATCCTGTCGCTGTATTTCATGTCGAAACCCACCCCGTTGTCTTTGACCCAGACGAGATGGTGCCCGTTTTCAAACCGGCTGCCCATCACCAGTTCTGGGTAGGCGCCTGGGCGGTGGAACTTCAAGGCATTGCCGATCAGGTTGCGCAGGATGACCGCCAGGCCGTCCCGGTCGGTGCGCATCACGACCGCTTCCAGGGCGGACAGATCGATCCGGGCGGACAGCCGCTCGATGTCGGCGCTGTGCTCGTCCAGCACCCGCTCCACCAGAGGCCGCAGTTCGACGGTCTGCTGCTCGACGGATCGGCGCTCCATGCGCGAGTAGGCCAGCAGATCGCTGATCAGCAGCCCCATCTGTGCCACGCCGCGGCGGATGCGCTCCAGATAGGCGCGCCCGGTCTCGTCCAGCCGGGCGACGTGCTCCTCCTGCAGCAGCTGGCTGTAGCCGTCGATGCCGCGCAGCGGTGCCTTGAGGTCATGCGACACGGTGTACGAGAAGGCTTCAAGCTCGCGGTTGGCGGCCAGCAGCTGTTCGGTGCGCCGCTCAACCCGGCGCTCCAGATCGGCGTTGGTCTGTTCCAGGGCTTCCTGGGCCTGCTTGAGGGCCGTGACGTCGAGCACCGTGCCCGAGAGCCGGTGACCGCCCTGCCCGCCCGGCTCCTTGCGCACGCTCACCCGGAACCACTTCTCGGACCCCAGGTCGGGATGCCGGCGGAACTCCAGACTCTGCGTTTCCCCGGCAGCGCGTCGGGCGGGCACGAACGCAGCCACTGCGAGCCGGTCGTCCGGATGGATCAGGGCCAGGTGGCCCTGCAGGTCGGGCGGTGGACCCTGCGCAGGATCGATGCCGATGTTGCGGTACAGCTGCCCCGACCACCACACCGGTTCCCCTGCGAACGGGTCGAACGACCAGCTGCCCAGGCCGGCGATGGCCTCGGCCTGCTCCAGCAGCTGGGTCTGGCGCCGCAGGGCCTCGCTGGCCCGGCGGCGCTCGGTCACGTCCTGTACCGTCGACAGCAGGCGCAGGAGCCGGCCCTGGGTGTCGCGCACGGCACGCACCTCGATCTCGGTGTCGACCAGCTGTCCGTCCTTGCGCACGAAACGCTTGTGCATGCCGTAGCTCTCGCGCAGGCCGTCCTTCATCTGCTGGAGCAGGGCCAGGTTGTCCTGCAGATCGGGCGAGGGCGTCATCTCGCTCCAGGTCATGGCCAGCAGCTCTTCGCGCGGGTAGCCCAGGATGGCGCAGAGGCGGTCGTTCACCTGCAGCCACCGCTTGCTCTCGGGCGACGATATGGCCATCCCGATGAAGGGCAGGTCGTAGAACAGACGGAGCTGCTCCTCCTGCTCGCGCCGGGCCAGCTGGGCTTCCTTCTGGGCCGTGATGTCCAGCAGGATGCCGGTGATGGCCACGACCTGACCGCCGACGTCTCGGTCGGCCGCAGAGCGGTCTTCCACCCAGATCCAGCGTCCGTCGCCGGTGCGCAGCCGGTATTCCTGGCGGTATTCGTCGGGGCCGTGGAGCCGGTGGTGCTCCGACTGGGCGAACACGGCGGGCCAGTCGTCCGGGTGGATCAGGCCGCAGAACGCGCGCGGGTGGTCGAGCAGGTCGCGGGGGCTGTAGCCCCACTGGTCGATGGAGGCGCTGACGAAGCGCACCGGCCGGTCGGCGTCTGGCGACCACTCCAGGAACACCACGGGCGAGCGGGCCACCAGTGAGCTCAGGTGGCGCAGCTCGGCCTGCTGCATCTGCAGCCGCTGGGCCATGCGGTCGACCTCGTTGCCGATGCTCGCCAGCTCGTCGCGGCCCGACAGTGAGGCCCGGGCCTGGAGCTGGCCGTCACCCACACGGGCCAGCGTATCGACCAGCCGGCCCGCCCGCTTGAACCACAGGCGGTGCATCAACAAGGCCAGCAGGGCGGCCAGGGCCAGCAGCAGGAAGCCCTCACGCACCACCTCGCCCACCAGCGTGGCCCGCAGCCGGGCTTTGGGCACGGTGACATCGACCAGGGTCACCAGCCGGCGATCGCCCGCAAACGGCGCGACACCGATCAGGGTGGTCCGGTCTTCCAGCAGACGCACCTGGATGCCCATGCGGTCGGCCACGAACAGCTCGGGACGCCGGGCTGCCGGGGATAGCTGCGCCTTGACCTCGTCGAAGCTGCGGCCGATGTCGGAGCGGATCAGCGACGCATCGATACGGCCGTCGGATGCCAGCAACCAGGCCGACTGGATGCCGTTGTACAGCCCCAGCCCGCCGACGATGCGGCGCACCTGCTGGGCGTCGTCCAGGGTGGACAGGAAACTGAGCCGGCTCTGCTCCACGCTCAGGCGCTCGCGCAGCCGGCGGGTTTCCTGCTCCACGACATCGGCCTGCAGGGTGCGCAGCTGGGTCAGGAAATTGACGCTCGACGCCATCACGGCGAACAGCACCATGATCAGGGGCGCCATCCAGCGGCCGGGCAGGCTGACCAGCGACAGGCGACGGCTCATGCGCTGGCCCCGGTGAGCACCCGGCGGGCCGGCGCCGGCTCGATCATCTGCCGCCAGTCCGGCTCCGAACGGAGCAGGCCCAGGCTGACCATCAGCCGGGCGACCTCGCGACCTCCCTGGAGCACCGGACTGGCCGGATCGGACAGGGCGGCCAGGGACTCGTCCGGCGCAAAGAACTGCAGGCCGCCCATGACGCTGCGGTATTGGTCCGGATCGAGATCGGTGCCCACGCTCAACGACTCGGCCGCGCCAGCGGGGTCGAGCGCCAGCAGGGCCACCCCGCGCTGCCAGGCCTGGAGCATGGCGTCGACCGCGGCCGGGCGCGCAAGCAGGACGTCGTGTCGCACCGCGAGCACGTCGAGCACCTGGCCAGGGATCTGTCGGGAATCGAACACCGGAACGAATCCGGCGGCGGCCATCGGCCCGGCGAGCGGCTGGTACGAGACCGCAGCAGCCACCTGCCCGTTGCGCAGCGCCTGCAGGTGCAGCGTGGCTTCCAGATTGACCAGCCGCACCTCCGCCGGCCGCAGGCCCGCTGCCTCCAGCAACCGGTGGAACATGATCGTGCCCACCGAAGAATCCTCGACCGCAATGGACTGTCCGCGCAGATCGGCCAATGTGCGGATGCGCGGTGCCGCCATCACCACGTCGCCGCCGCGCGATGCATCGAGCAGTGCGACCACCTTCAGATCGAGGCCACCGTCGCGCATGCGCAGCACCTCGTCCAGGGTCATTGCCGCGGCATCCAGCAGGTCGTTGCGCAGGTGGCGCAGGGTTTCGGCGCCGGTGGCCAGCTCCAGCACCTGCAGCTGGCTGCTGTCGAAGAGGCGTCGGTCGCGGGCCAGCACCAGCGGATCGAACCCGACCCAGGCATTGAAGCCAAGCCGGGCCGGTGGCACCGGGACTTCCAGGCAGCCGCCGAGCAGGCCGGCCAGCATGACCAGGGCTCCGCGGCGGCCGATCACCTGCCCGCTCCCAGCGGCAGCCGCACGGTGAACACCGAGCCCTCCCCTGGAACGGAGTCGACCTCGA
The DNA here is from genome assembly GCF_958439165.1 of uncultured Hydrogenophaga sp. Taxonomy (GTDB): domain Bacteria; phylum Pseudomonadota; class Gammaproteobacteria; order Burkholderiales; family Burkholderiaceae_C; genus Hydrogenophaga. The sequence goes on from NZ_OY288122.1 coordinate 79,003, forward strand.
TGCTGCCGCCATGGGCTTCCGCGATCTGCCGGGAAATGGTCAGCCCCAGGCCGGACCCCTCGAACTCGCTGCGCAGGTGCAGACGCTGAAATGGCTGGAACAGCCGATCGATGTGGCGCGGATCGATCCCGATGCCGTTGTCGGCCACGCGCACCAGCACCCAGTCGCCATGCATGTGGGCGTCGATCCGGACGTGCGGAACCCGACCCGGCGGCACGAACTTCAGGGCATTCGACAGCAGGTTCTGGAACAGCAGCGACAGCAGGCTGGCATGGCCGGTCACCACCGGCAGCGGGGTGAGGTCCAGCCGGGCGCCGGTGGCGGCCAGCCGTGCAGCCAGGGCATCCCGCAATTCGGCCATCGTGCGGTCCAGGGCAATGGCAGCCGGCGGATCACCCTCGGCGTTCTGCAGCCGCGCGTACCGGACCACATCGTCCAGCAGGGTGCGCATGCGGGCGCCGGCACGGGTGGCCAGCCGCAGGAAGTGCCGCGCTTCTTCCGGCAGCACCGGTCCATGGTCTTCCTCGACCAGACCGACGAACTGCGCGATGGTGTTGAGCGGTTCGCGCAGATCGTGCGAGGCAATGCGGACAAACTGGAGCAGGCTTTCGTTGGCCACCCTGAGCTCATCGGCGGTGCGCAGGAGTTCGCGGTGGCTCTGCTGCAGATCCCGCAACGCCACGGCGAGGTTCTGGCGATCGGTCACCGACGACTGGCGCAGCACGTCGTTGGCCTGCTTCAGCCGCAGCTGGGTCCGGACCCGGGCCTGCACGATGGCCGGCCGGACCGGTTTGGCAATGAAGTCGGCAGCGCCCTTTTCCAGGCCCGCCTGCTCGAAGCCGTCATCGGTCAGGCTGGTGACCATGATCACCGGCAGATCGGCCAGGGCGGGCGAAGCCTTCAGCGTCTCCAGCACCTCGAAGCCGTTGAGCCCGGGCATCTGGGCATCGAGCAGCAGCAGGTCCGGCGGACTGTCGTTGATCAGGCGCAGCGCGTCGGCGCCGTTGGTGGAGAACCGCAGGTGGCCCAGATCGCGCAGGGCCTTGCCGAGCGCGCGGATCATGCCCGGATCGTCATCGACGATCAGGATGTCCGGTGCTGGCGCCCCGTCATGGCTCGCGTTCTTCGCCGGCTCGGCTGGATTCATGCCGCGGATTCTCCCTGCAAAAGCCGGGCGGCTGCAGCGAAATCCAGCGTGTCCATCAGCCGGCCGACCTGCTCCATGGCGTCGTCGCCGAGGCGGGCACGCAAACCGTCGGCCTCGGTCTCGAACAAGGCCAGGGCGTCCATGTCGTTGGTCGACAGCAGCCCCACCAGGCGGCTCAGGGTGACGTCGCTGGCAGGCGGCACGGCACGGGCTGCGGACCGCTGGCCGCTCTGGCGTGCCAGCCATGCGCCGGCGGATGTCAGCAGGCGCGACAGGGCCTGCTGCAGCGAGCGCCACGGGCCGGCCAGCGCGGCCTCTTCGACGCCGTCGCGCAGACCACACTCCACCGCATCGGCCGTCCGGGAGACATCGACCGCATCGATCATGCTGGCCGCACCGCGCAGCTTGTGCAGCCGGGCCGCCAGCGCAGCACGATCCGGCTCGCTGACCGGTGCCGGCCAGGGCTGCACGACGATGTCGCCGAAGCCGTCGGCCAGGCGAGACAGCGACAGCCGCAGCAGCGAGACGTCATGCCCCAGGCGAGCGGCCGCCTGCGGGCCGTCGATACCCTCGATCTCCGGCCACTCCTGGGCGGCCGAGGGCGAAGGGGGCGTGCCCTCCAGCTGGAGCACCGGCACCTGCAGGCCGGTGGCCCGCTCGATGGCCTGGCGCACGGTGCGCACCATGGTGGTGGGCTCCAGCGGCTTGGTCAGGAATTCGTTCATGCCGGCTTCCATGGCCCGGCGCCGCTCCTGTGCCAGCGCACCTGCGGTCAGGGCGATCACCGGCATGCCGGCCAGTTCGGGCTCGCGCCGCATGGCACGGGTGGCTTCCAGGCCGTCCATTTCGGGCATCTGCACGTCCATGAGCACCGCATCGAACTCGGTGGGGTCCTGGCGCAGGATGGCCAGGGCCTCGCGGCCATTGCTGGCGGTGGTGACGGAGGCACCTTCGCGCGAAAGCAGGTGGGTGCCGATTTCCAGGTTGATGTCGCTGTCGTCCACCAGCAGCAGCCGCACGCCGGGCAGCGACTGCAGCTGCCCACCGCCGGCCAGCATCGGCGACGGCGCCACACGGGCGCTGCTGCCCTGGCGGCGCACCACGCTGTGGTTGACCGCATTGAACAGCACCGAGGCATTCACCGGCTTGGTCAGGATGGCATCGGCCAGCCGCCCGGTGTCCAGACTGGCCACCCGGTCGCGGTCACTGGAGGACACCATCAAGGTGGCAGGCAGGTTGCGCGCGCCCATCTGGTCGGTCACCTGCTGCAGGGCGGTGAGGCCATCGATACCCGGCAGCATCCAGTCGATCAGCATGGCATCGGGCATTGGCAGGCCCAGGGCCTGCCGCCGGGCCATCCAGTCGACCAGGGCCTCGCCGGATTCGCAGGTCTCGGTCCGCCAGCCGAAGGCGCGGGCCATGTCCACCAGCGCCTTGCGCTCGGCCGGCACATCGTCGACCACCAGCAGCTCCAGGGTGCCTCGACCGTCAAGGTCGTCGACCTGCCGCAGCGGCAGCTCGAAGCGGAACTCGCTGCCGCTGCCGGGCGTGCTCTGCAGCCCCACCGTGCCGCCCATGAGCTCGACCAGCCGCCGCACGATGGACAGGCCCAGGCCGGTGCCGCCGAAACGCCGTGTGGTGGATGCGTCGGCCTGAGAGAACGGGGAGAACAGCCGCTCCTGCACATCGGCCGGGATGCCCACGCCGGTGTCGATCACCTTCACGCCCAGCATCACCACGTCGGCATCGGCCCCCTCGGGCCGTGGCAGGTGCTCGAGCCGGGCCGTCACCGAACCCTGCTCGGTGAACTTGAGGGCGTTGCCGATCAGGTTGGTCATGACCTGGCGCAGCCGCAGCACATCGCCCAGCAGGGCTGCCGGGAGTGCGGGGTCGACCTCGAAGTGCAGCGTCACGCCCTTGGCGTCGGCCTGCTGGACGAACACCGCCTCGATCTCGTTGATCAGCTCGCGCACCCGGAAGGGCTCGGCCTCCAGCGGCATTTCGCCAGCCTCGATCTTGGCCAGGTCGAGCACGTTGTTGACGATGGCCAGGAGCGACTGGCTGGCCATCTGCGACTTGCCCAGCAGCTGCTGCTGGCGCACGGTCAGCGGGGTGTCGGTCAGCAGGTGGGTCAGGCCGATGACGGCGTGCAGCGGGGTGCGGATCTCGTGGCTCATGTTGGCCAGGAACTCGCCCTTGGCGCGCGAGGCTTCCTGTGCCGCCTCGGTGGCCCGTATCAGATCGGTGATGTCGAGCCGGAAGCCCACGGTGTGGCCGTCGGGCATGCGCCGGTCGATCACGCGCACCACCCGGCCGTTGTCGAGCCGGTAGACGCTGGTGTGTTCGCCCGCGCGGAAATCGGCCAGGCGGCTGGCGAGCCAGGCCGCCGGATCGGCCTGGGCCTCCGGGAACTGACCGCGATCCACACCGACCCGCAGGATGTCCTCGAAGCGGGAACCCGTGACCAGCAGATCGGCCACCGTGTCGTACAGATCGCGGAACTTGTCGTTGCACAGCACCAGCCGCTCCTGGGCATCGAACAGCACGAAGGCTTCGTCGATGGCCGTGATGGCGCCGCGCAACAAGGCCTCGTTGCGCTCGCTGCGCCGTTCGGCCTGCTTGCGGTCGCCCAGGTCGGCGTAGGTGGTGACGAAACCGCCGCCCGGCATGGGCGTGCCACGCACCTCGATCGGCGTGCCGTTGGGTCGGGTCCGCTCGAACCGGTGCGGCACCGGTGCACGCGCCCGAGCCAGGATCTGTTCGACCGCCTCGTCGAGGTCGACATGGCCGTACTCGCCGCGCCCGGCGTTGAAACGGATGATGTCCTCGAAGGTCGGCACGCCGTTCTCGAACAAGGACTCCAGCCCCAGCAGCGTCACGAATTCCTTGTTGCAGGCCACCAGGTTGAGCTGCGAGTCGAAGGCACTCAGGCCGCACGGCAGGTTGTCCAGGATGCTTTGCTGCAGCTCGTTGACCCGCCGCAGCTCGGCCTCCATGAGATGGCGGGCCGTGATGTCCTGCAGGGCGCCGACGATGCGGATCGGACGCCCGTTGTCGTCGAGCACCGGCTCGCCGACGGCCCGCACCCGGATCGGTCGCCCGGTGGCCGTGATGAACGGCAACTCCAGATCGAAAGGCTCGGCTTCCCTCATGGCCCCCGCGATGGCCGCCCGGATGCGGTCGCGCGCCTCGCCTTCGGGGTAGAAGGTCAGCAGGTGCTCGGGATCGGGCTGGTAGCTCTCGTCGACTTCGTGGATCTCGCGGGTCTGGCGGGTCCAGGCCACATGGCCCTGTGCCGGGTCGTACTGCCAGCCACCCACACCCGCCACCTGGCCGGTGCGCCGCAGCAGGGATTCGCTTTCGGCCAGGCGGATCTGCGCTTCACGGGCGCGGGTGACGTCCTGATGGGTGCCGTGCATCCATTCGGGCTGGCCATCGTCGGTCCAGCTGGTGACACGGCCGCGGTCCAGCACCCAGACCCAGTGACCGTCCTTGTGGCGCATGCGCGCCTCGATCTCGTAGTCCGGCGCTTCACCGGCAAAGTGGCGTCGCAGCGCCGCCGTCGACAGCTTGAGGTCGTCCGGATGGGTGAGCCGTTCCCAGGTCTGGATGCTGATCGGCGCCAGCTCCTCCAGCCGGTAGCCGGCGATGTCGGCCCAGCGCTCATTGAAACGGGTCTCGCCGGTCTGCACATTCCAGGCCCAGGTCCCGGCATTGGTGCCGCGCAGCACGTCCCGCAGCATGCGGCGCTCGTCATTGAGCGAGGCCGTGCGCTCACGCACCGTCTCTTCCAGGTTGGCATTGAGCTCGGCCAGCGCCTTCTGGGCCTGGCGCTCGGCCGTGATGTCCCGGACCATGGCCGACACACCGGTCACCGTCCCGTCGAGCTCGCGCAGGACCGACAGCGACATGGACACCTGCAGCGCCTGCCCGCTGCGCGTGCGGCACAACAGCTCCAGCGCGCGCGCCCCGGACTGGTCCGCCAGCCCGTGCAACGGCAGATACCCGTTGCCGATCTGGCCCTCCGGCGCAATCAGCGCCTCCAGCAGGCGGCCCACCGCCAGCTCGGCCTGGTAACCGAACAGATCACGGGCACCCCGGTTCCAGGAGGTCACGCGACCGTCGACATCCATGCCGATGATGGCGTCGGACGTCTGGTCGACGAGGTCGGCCAGCCTCAGCCGCTGGCTGCGGGCATCCAGACGGCGACGGACGCCGACCCAGTACAGGTACAGCATGCAGCCGCCGACCAGACCCAGGGCCACATACAGCGGCATGCGACCCAGTGCCTCACGCCAGGCCAGCGATTCGAGCCGGGCCACCGGCAGGGTGGCGATGTAGCGCAGGCTGCCGATGTCGGTGTCCGGGTTGCTTTGCAACACCTGCATGGCCAGCACCACCGGTCCGGTCGGGCTGTTCCACCGGATCTTGCCGGTCTGGCCGTCGAGCACCTCGACCTGGTAGTCATCGGTCCAGCGCCGCGCCGGCCCGAACTCGTGGGCATAGCGGCGGGCGGTTTCAGGGTGTTCCAGATAGTCGCCCTGGCTGTTGACCAGCATCGACATGACCGATGCGCCCAGATCTTCATCCAGCTGGGCGTTGTCGGGCAGCTGCTCCTTTGGCAGGAACGACATGCTGTTCACGTTCATCACCAGGACGGCGACCGGCTGCCCGGTCGCATCCAGCACCGGGGTCGAGAACTGCACCATCGGGCGCAGGGGCCGACGCACCTCGCCGTGCTCGCGCAGCAGGGTCACGTCGGACACGAACACCTCGCCCTGACCCAGCCGGGCGGCCTGCACCACCTCGACCGAACCCGGCTCGGCACGCAGTTCCTGGGGCGGCACCACAACGACCATGTCGCCGCGTCGCTCGACCCGGAACAGTTCCCGGGCCCCCTGGCGCAGACCGGTCAGCCGCAGCGACTGCAGCTCGGGGTTGGCATTGAGGTAGGCGCTGAACAGGCGCTCCAGTGCGCGCTGATCGGTATCGGCAGGCGGCCGAGCGCCCGGCCGGGCCGCGTTGGCGATGGCCTCGACCTCCGAGGTGGAAGCCAGGAACACCGCGCTCTTGCGCCGGAAGGCGCGCCGTGCAGCGACACCTTCGGTCTGGGTCTTCACGATGGATTCAAGCTGGGTCCTGGCCTGGCGCTGTCCGGCATTGAAGCGGCTGCTCTGGTCGAACATGACCAGCAGGATCACGGCCAGCACATAGGCCAGCAGCGACACGAGCGTCAGGCGCTGGCGGAAGAAGCCGGCCAGTCCCAGGCGGCCACCCTCGACCTGTGCGGACGGGTAGTCGACCGGCACCACGGGCTGCCGGGCCTGGCGCTGGCGCAGCAGCAGCCAGACCAGCGCGGCCAGCAAGCTGCTGACCAGTGCGCCTTGTGCAAACCGGGTCAGCGGGGACGACACCTGGACGGCGGCCATCAGCGGCGTGAGCGCCTGCACCTCAAGCACCCATTCGCGCCCGGCCACCGAAAACTCGTGGCGCAGCGGGCGCAGGTTGATGTCGGTCGCGCCGGGCGGGGCGGCCCGTTGGAGAAATGGCTGGCTGCCCGTCACATCGCTCAGCTTGAGCGATACCTCGGCGGCCATCGGCCCGAGATCGGCCAGCATCTCTTCGGCCACCAGAGGCGCGTAGGCCCAGCCCACCGTCTGCTCGCGCCGCTGTTGCGTTTCGACCGGCACCAGACCGCTGCGGTACACCGGCAGCAGCATGAGGAAACCGTTGCCGGATCGGCCCGACGCCTGCACCAGCGTGATCGGCGCCGTCAGCCGGGGCTCACCGCTGTCCATGGCCGCCATGGCGGCATCGCGGCGGTTGGCCTCGGAGGCAATGTCCAGCCCGGTGGCGCCGGTGTTGTCCGCCAGCGGATAGATGTACTGGATGACCAAGCGTTCGCCGTCGTGCGGCATGAGTTGCCGGACCGCAAACTCAGCCGGACCCTCGGCCCGGGCCGAGGCCAGAAAACCGGCCTCTGCGTCGCGTGGCACACGACGGATGAAACCAAAGCCGCGTGCGCCCGGAAACTCCCGCCGCAGCTCCCGGCTGGCCACGTAGGCCTCGAACTCGCTGCGGGAGAGATCGTCCGCCCCTGCCGCCATGACCGCACCGCGCGTACCGCGCAATCCGTGCTCATAGAGGGTGAAACGGTCGCGCACATGCTGGGCTACGCTGTTGGCCGCCTCGCCGAGCCGCCGTTCTGCGGCATGGCGGTTGTCGGTCATCGTCGACCAGCTCAGGCCCAGAGAGACCAGAATTCCCAGAGCCCACACCAGCAGCGCCGAGCGCTTCGGTGCATCCAGCTCCCATAACGATTTCGACATCCTCCGGGCCTCCAGCCACGAGCAGCCATGGGCGCTACCGAAGCGGGGCGCCATCTGTCACCCATGCTAGCACCCGTATCCAGTGCACCTCACCCGAAGAAGGGACGATTCGTGCCCTATTTCCGATGCTTGTCGCAGGCTGTCGTCAGACCTCGGTGCCGGGTTCGGCCAGCCCGGCGAGTTTCGGCAGCGCAGCGGCGACCTGGCGGTCCAGCGGCTTGGTCAGATACCCCTTCACCGATGCGTGGCGGGCCGCGCGGTCGCGGTCGGCCGGGTCGGAAGATGACGACAACATCATCACCACCGCACCACCCCTGGCGCTCGGCTCCAGGGCCTCGAAGGCTTCCAGGAAATCGAATCCGTTCATCACCGGCATGTTGATGTCCAGCAGGATGATGGCCACCCCGTGGTCAGGCGTCTGGCGCAGGTGATCCAGCGCCTCTGCGGCCCGTTCGAAACCGAGCACCTCGAAGCCGACGCCGGAGCGCTCCAGCATGAGGCGGGTGAACAGGAGGTCGTTGTCGTTGTCATCGACCATCATCACGCGACACTTCATGACTTCTCCATCGGGGACATCTGGGGTTGTGCAACTCCGTTATGGTATGCCGCTTTGAGCGGGCATTGACCCACGACGCAGGAGACAAGACATGCTGGCTGCCTGGTATGAACGCAACGGCCCCGCCGGTGAAGTGCTCACCCTGGGTGAGCTCCCCTTGCCCGAGCCCGGTCCGGGCGAGGTTCGGGTGAAGCTTGCCTGGTCCGGGGTGAACCCGTCGGACGTGAAATCGAGAGCGCGACGCCCGCTCATCGCCCCCCGGATCGTTCCGCACAGCGACGGCAGCGGGGTCATCGACGCGGTGGGTGCCGGTGTGCCGCCCTCCCGGCTGGGGGAGCGCGTCTGGACCTGGAACGCGCAGTGGCAGCGGCCCATGGGCACAGCGGCGCAGGCCGTCGTTCTGCCCGCCGCTCAGGCGGTCGCCCTGCCGGGCCAGGTGTCGCTGGAGGTGGGAGCCTGTCTGGGCATTCCGGGCCTCACCGCCGTGCAGGCGGTTCGGCTGGCCATGCCGCTGGAAGGCCAGACCGTCCTGGTGACCGGAGCGGGCAATGCGGTCGGGCATCTGGTGGTCCAGCTGGCTCGCCGCCGGGGCGCCCGCGTCATCGGCACCGCTGGATCCGCCGCCCGGCGCCAGTTGGCCCTGACCTGTGGCGCCGAAGAGGTGCTGGACTACCGCGACCCGGACCTGGCGGCCCGCGTGCGTGAACTGACCGGGGGACGCGGTGTCGACTGCGTCATCGACATGGACTTCGCCAGCACATCGGCATTTTTGCCCCTCGGGGTGCTGCGGGCCCATGGCCGGGTGGTCTGCTACGGCTCGAATGTGGCCGGCGAGCTCCCGGTGGATTTCCGGACCTTGCTGTTCCAGTCGCTGTGCCTGCAGTTTTTCGTGGTGTACGAGCTCACCCAGGCCGATCGCACGGCCTGCGTCGCCGAACTGGTAGCCTGGCTCGAAGAGGACAGGCCGGTTTTCAGCCCGGGGAAGCAGTTTTCCCTCCACGCGATCGCCGACGCCCATGCCTGCGTCGAAGAGGGTCGGTCGGTGGGAACGGTGCTCATTTCGGTCTGAGTCGAGACTTGGAGCACGATTCGGCGACCTTCGGGCTACATCCCCTCAAGTAGTGACGTTGCTGTCCGAGATACAGCCATCACTGGTTGTGGAGGTTTCCGATGCTCAGGAGTCTGACCCTGGCCCAGCGCCTGCTGGCCATCAACGGTTTTCTATTGACGGTGCTGGCGGCCACCGCCGCCGCCGTGTGGACCATGATGGGCGGACTCAGCGTCGCTGCAGACCGCATCAACACGGTGAACGTGCCGCAGCTCCAGCGCATCAGCGAACTGGAGCTGAACGTGACCCGGGTGTCACTGCAGCTGCGCCACGCGATCCTGGCGCGCAACCCCGCTGAACTGGAAGCAACCCTGGCCGACATCGGCACCAAGCGGGGATTGCTGGAACGAGAGCTGGCCGCGTTCGGGACGGCCATGCAGGACGACGCGGGTCGCCAGGCCTATGCCCCCCTGCCCGGACTGGCTCAGGCCTTCTGGAAGGCAGGAGAGCAGAACATCGCACTCATCAAGGAAGGCAAGCCGGCCGAGGCCTTTGCCTTCCTGGTGGATCAGACGATTCCCGCACGCAACGCCCTGCTGGCCCCCTTGGCTCTGGAGAAAGCCCGGCAGGGACAACAGCTGACCGGACGCGTCCGCGAGATCGACGATCTGGCCAGTCTCGACCGTGGCATCGTGGTCGGGGCCGTTGCGCTCGCGACACTGGTGCTGGTGGGTCTTGCGACCTATCTGAACAAGGTCACCCGGGACCTTGGTGCAGATCCCGACGTGCTCAAGAAGGTCGCGCAGTCGGTGGCGTCGGGCGATCTGTCGATCGACATACCGCTGCGGGCCGGCGACCAGGACAGCACGCTGTTCAATCTCAAGGCCATGGTCGGGCGGCTGGAAACCTCCGTCCGCACCGTCAGGCAGTGTGCCGACGCGGTTTCCCTGGGCAGCAACGAAATCGCCAGCGGCAACAGCGACCTGTCCCACCGGACCGAGAGTCAGGCCAGCGCGCTGGAAGAGACCTCCGCTTCGATGGAGCAGGTGGGCAGCACGGTGCGCCAGAACGCCGACAACGCCCAGACCGCGAACCAGCTTGCGGTGAGCGCTTCGAGCACCACCAACGATGGCGGCCGGGTCGTGCAGGAAGTGGTTTCGACGATGAAGGATATCGAGCAGAGCGCACGCCGCATCGGGGAGATCATCGGCGTCATCGACGGGATCGCCTTCCAGACCAACATCCTCGCGCTCAACGCGGCGGTTGAAGCCGCCCGTGCAGGCGAACAAGGCCGGGGATTCGCCGTGGTGGCCGGCGAGGTTCGCAATCTCGCACAACGCAGCGCGGAGGCCGCCAAGGAAGTGCGCCGCCTGATCATCGACAGCGTGGACCGTGTCGAGAAAGGCACGGCACTGGCGGACCGGGCCGGCAACACCATGAACGAGATCGTGACCAGCATCCAGCGCGTGTCCGACATTGTTGGCGAGATCAGCTCGGCAAGCGCGGAACAGAGCGCCGGTGTGGCCCAGGTCGGTGAAGCCATCACCCAGATGGACCAGGCAACACAGCAGAACGCCGCGCTGGTGGAAGAGATGGCAGCGGCCGCGTCGAGCCTTCGCACCCAGGCCCATCAGATGGTCGAGGCCGTCGGGGTGTTTCGGTTGCGTGAAAGCGCCGCATCCCTGCGCTGAAACATCCATCTGGACCGGAAACAAAAAAGCCCTCGGTGAGAGGGCTTTTTTGAGGCAGGTTCCTGAGGAACCTGCCTGACTGGTTTGGTTGCGCGGGCAAGATTTGAACTTGCGACCTTTGGGTTATGAGCCCAACGAGCTACCAGGCTGCTCCACCGCGCGTCAAGCCTTCTAGTATATCACGCTTTGGCAGCGTCTTCGGCAACTTCTGCCTTGTCTTCTGCGCGGTCGACCAGCTCGATGAGTGCCATCGGGGCGTTGTCGCCCACGCGGAAACCCATCTTCAGGATGCGGGTGTAGCCACCGGGACGGGCCTTGAAGCGCGGGCCCAGCTCGTTGAAGAGCTTCACCACGACGTCGCGGTCACGCAGACGGTCGAATGCCAGACGGCGGTTGGCCACGGTGGGCACCTTGGCCAGGGTGATCATGCGCTCGACCACGCGGCGCAGTTCCTTGGCTTTCGGGACGGTGGTCTTGATGGCTTCGTGCGTGAGCAGCGAATTCATCATGTTGCGCAGCATCGCCTGGCGATGCTCGCTGGTGCGGTTGAGTTTGCGGAGTCCGTGTCCGTGACGCATGGTGATGTCCTTTCAATGTTTTGCCCCCAGCCGGATCAGGTACTGGAGGTACGTCAGTCGGGGGCGGCTGCCCCCGTCTTTCAGTGCTTGTCGAGGCCGGCCGGAGGCCAGTTCTCGAGCTTCATGCCCAAGGTCAGACCGCGCGATGCGAGGACTTCCTTGATCTCGTTGAGCGACTTGCGACCCAGGTTGGGGGTCTTGAGCAGCTCGTTCTCGGTGCGCTGGATCAGGTCACCGATGTAATAGATATTCTCTGCCTTGAGGCAATTGGCCGAGCGGACGGTGAGCTCGAGCTCGTCGACCGGACGGAGCAGGATCGGATCGAACTGCTGCGAGTTGCGGGCCGGCTCGGAGGTCGGGAAGATCTCGGCGCCTTCCAGATGAGCGAAAACCGCCAGCTGTTCAACCAGGATCTTGGCCGAAGCGCGAACCGCCTCTTCCGGGCCGATCGAACCGTTGGTCTCGATCTCGAGGACCAGCTTGTCCAGGTCGGTACGCTGCTCGACGCGAGCGCTTTCGACGGTGTAGCTCACGCGCTTCACCGGCGAGAAAGATGCATCCAGAATGATGCGGCCGATGGAACGCGACTGCTCGTCACCACGGCGCAGGCTGCCCGGCACGTAGCCACGGCCCTTCTCGACCTTGATCTGCATGTCCAGCTTGGCGCCGGCGGACAGGGTGGCAATCACGTGGTCCGGGTTGACGATCTCGACGTCATGGGGCGTCTGGATGTCGGCGGCCGTGACGACGCCTTCGCCGTCCTTGCGCAGGCTCAGCGTCACCTCGTCGCGGTTGTGGAGCTTGAACACCACACCCTTGAGGTTGAGCAGCATGTTGACGACGTCTTCCTGGACGCCGTCAATCGACGAGTACTCATGCACCACGCCGGCAATGGTCACTTCGGTCGGCGCGTGGCCCACCATCGACGACAGCAGGACGCGCCGCAGGGCGTTGCCCAGCGTATGGCCATAGCCACGCTCGAACGGCTCCAGGGTCACCTTGGCACGGTTGGCCGAGATTTGCTCGACGTTGATGGTTTTGGGCTTGAGCAGATTGTTCAGCATTCAGACTTCCTTCAGGACCCTCGGCTCGTTACACCGATAAGGCAGACGGAGCATGGCCCGACGGCAGCCGCGAGGGCCTCCGCCGGGAACGGGATTAACGGGAATACAGTTCGACGATCAGCGATTCGTTGATGTCCGAACCGAACTCGTCACGGTCAGGCGACTTCTTGAAGACACCCTCGACCTTGTCGGCGGACACTTCGACCCATGCGGGGAAGCCGATCTGCTTGGCCAGCTCCAGAGCTTCGACCACGCGGGCCTGCTTCTTGGACTTTTCGCGAACGGCAACAACGTCGCCAGCCTTGACGCTGTAAGAGGGAATGTTCACCGCCTTGCCGTTCACGGTGATCGCCTTGTGCGACACGATCTGACGGGCTTCGGCACGGGTCGACGCGAAACCCATGCGGAACACGACGTTGTCCAGACGGGATTCCAGCAGCTCCAGCAGGTTGGAGCCGGTGTTGCCACGGCGGCGATCGGCCTCAGCGAAGTAGCGGCGGAACTGACGCTCGAGCACGCCGTAGGTGCGCTTGACCTTCTGCTTCTCGCGCAGCTGCAGACCGAAATCGGAGGTGCGCTGACCGGAAGTGCGGCCGTGCTGGCCAGGCTTCGAATCGAACTTGGCCTTGTCGCTGATCGACCGGCGTGCGCTCTTCAGCAGCAGGTCGGAGCCTTCACGGCGGGAAAGTTTGGCCTTGGGGCCGAGGTAACGTGCCACGTGGATATCCTTGGTTTGATCTGCCGCGACCGACCCGACAGCGGGTCATCACGGGAGCCGTCCGCGGTGTGCGGGGGCGGTGGGCTTAACAACAACACCACCGCAGCGAACTGCGGTGGTGATCGGGAAAACCCCGAAGTATAGCGCGCCAGAGTGCGCCCTTCGGGGAAGGGATCAGATGCGGCGACGCTTCTGGGGACGGCAGCCGTTGTGCGGAACCGGGGTCACGTCGGAGATCGACGTGATCCGGATGCCGAGGGCGCCCAGTGCACGAACGGACGACTCACGACCCGGGCCGGGGCCCTTGATCTCGACGTCCAGGTTCTTGATGCCCTGTTCCTGTGCAGCGCGACCGGCCACCTCGGAGGCCACCTGGGCAGCAAAGGGAGTCGACTTGCGCGATCCCTTGAAGCCCTGACCACCCGACGACGCCCACGACAGTGCATTGCCCTGGCGGTCGGTGATGGTGATGATGGTGTTGTTGAACGAGGCGTGAACGTGAGCGATGCCGTCAGCAATGTTCTTGCGAACTTTCTTGCGGACGCGGGCGGCTGCGCTGCTGGAGGGAGACTTGGCCATGGGGATCCTTCAATCCAATTATTTCTTCAGCGACTGGGCAGCTTTGCGCGGACCCTTGCGCGTACGGGCGTTGGTCTTGGTCCGCTGACCACGCAGCGGCAGACCACGGCGGTGACGGAAGCCGCGATAGCAGCCGATGTCCATCAGACGCTTGATGTTCATGGTGGTCTCGCGACGCAGGTCACCCTCGATCGTGAAGGTGCCGACCTGCTCGCGAACCTTTTCCAGATCGGCGTCCGACAGGTCCTTGATCTTCTTGTCGTAGGCGATGCCGCAGGCTTCGCAGATCTTGCGAGCACGGGTGCGGCCGATGCCGAAAATGGCCGTCAAGCCGATTTCGGCGTGCTTGTGCGGCGGAATGTTGATACCTGCAATACGAGCCATGATGGTCCTCTAACTAAACCTGTCAGCCTTGACGCTGCTTGTGACGCGGGTCGGTGCAAATCACACGCACGATGCCGTGGCGCTTGATGATCTTACAGTTGCGGCACATTTTCTTGACCGAAGCCGAAACTCTCATTGTCTTCTCCTAGAAATTCAAAAACATTCGTTGCCGTTGCGCTCACTTGGAGCGGAATACGATTCTTGCCCGGGTCAGGTCGTAAGGGGTTAGCTCGACCTTCACCTTATCCCCCGGAAGAATGCGTATGTAGTGCATGCGCATCTTTCCGGATATGTGTCCCAGGACGACGTGGCCGTTTTCGAGTTTGACCCGAAAGGTTGCATTGGGGAGGTTTTCGACGACCTCCCCCTGCATCTCGATCACATCATCCTTGGCCATAAAAATCAGTTGCCGAGGGAGGTTTTGAAATTAGCCTTCTTCAACAGGGATTCGTATTGCTGGGACATCAGGTAGTTCTGCACCTGGGCCATGAAGTCCATGGTCACCACCACGATGATCAGCAAGGACGTACCGCCAAAATAGAAAGGCACGTTGTATTCAAGAATCAGAAACTCGGGCAGCAGGCAGACCGCGGTGATGTAGACGGCTCCGGCCAAAGTCAGCCTCAGCAGGATCTTGTCGATGTAGCGCGCAGTCTGGTCACCAGGGCGGATGCCCGGAATGAATGCACCGCTCTTCTTCAGGTTGTCGGCGGTCTCACGGCTGTTGAACACCAACGCCGTGTAGAAGAAGCAGAAGAACACGATGGCAGCAGCATAGAGCGCCACATAGATCGGCTGCCCCGGGGACAAGGCCGAAGCGATGTCGCGAAGCCAACGGGTCGAATCACCGGTACTCACCCAGCTGACGATGGTGGTCGGTAGCAGAATGATCGACGACGCGAAGATCGGCGGAATGACGCCAGCCATGTTCAGCTTGAGCGGCAGGTGGGAGGACTGCCCTCCATACACCTTGTTGCCCACCTGACGGCGCGCATAGTTCACCAGGATCTTGCGCTGCCCACGCTCGACGAACACCACGAAATAGGTCACCAGGACCACGAGTGCGATGATGAACAGCGAGGCCAGGATGCTCATCGCGCCGGTGCGGACCAGCTCCAGCAGGCCGCCGATTGCACTGGGGAGACCAGCAGCGATGCCTGCGAAGATCAGGATCGAGATGCCGTTGCCGAGACCGCGCTCGGTGATCTGCTCACCCAGCCACATCAGGAACATGGTGCCGGCAACGAGGCTGACGACCGCGGTCAGGCGGAAACCCATGCCCGGATCGATCACCAGACCCGCCTGCCCTTCCAGAGCCAGCGCAATGCCCATGGCCTGGAAGATGGCAAGGCCCAGCGTGCCGAAGCGCGTGTACTGGGTGATCTTGCGGCGACCGGCTTCGCCCTCTTTCTTGAGCTGCTCGAATGCAGGGACCACGTAGGTCATGAGCTGCATGATGATCGAGGCCGAGATGTACGGCATGATCCCGAGCGCGAACACCGTGAACCGGGAGAGCGCGCCGCCCGAGAACATGTTGAACAGACTCAGGATGCCGCCCTGCTGCCCCTGGAACAGCTGCTCCAGTTGTGCCGGGTCGATGCCCGGCACCGGGATGTGGGCGCCAATGCGGTACACCACCAGCGCCAGCAACAGGAAAACCAGCCGGCGACGAAGGTCACCGAATTTTCCGGTCTTGGCGAGAGAGGGGTTGCCAGTAGCCACAGATGGATTCCGTCAGATCGGTATCAGACCACGCTGCCGCCGGCCGCCTCGATGGCAGCCTTCGCACCAGCGGTGGCGGCGATGTCCTTGAAGGTCACGGCGCGGGTGATCTCACCCGTCTTGATGACCTTCACGCGCTTGGCCAGGTTGGCAACGAGGCCAGCCTGCTTGAGCACGAGCACGTCGACTTCGGCCACGTTCAGCGCATCGATGTCCGCGAGGGTCACTTCGGCGTTGAACTGCAGCAGCGCCGACTTGAAGCCGCGCTTGGGCAGACGACGCTGCAGAGGCATCTGACCGCCTTCGAAGCCGACCTTGTGGTAGCCGCCCGAACGGGATTTCTGGCCCTTGTGACCGCGACCTGCGGTCTTGCCCAGGCCGGAGCCGATGCCGCGACCCACGCGACGCTTGGCGTGCTTGGCGCCGGAGGCGGGCTTGATGGTATTGAGTTGCATGTCAGTGGCTCCGATCAGAGAACTTTGACCAGGTAGCTGATCTTGTTGATCATGCCGCGCACGGCCGGGGTGTCCTGCAGCTCGCTGACGCTGTTGAGCTTGCGCAGACCCAGGCCGCGCACGGTGGCGCGGTGGTCCTGCTTGCAGCCGATCGGGCTGCGGACCAGCTGGACTTTGACAGTGGTTTGGGTGGTCATGGTCGTTCCTATCAACCCAGGATGTCTTCCACCGACTTGCCGCGCTTGGCAGCGACTTCGGAGGGGGTGGTCGAGTTCGTCAGGGCGTCCAGGGTGGCGCGCACGAGGTTGTACGGGTTGCTCGAGCCATGGCTCTTGGCCACGACGTCGGTCACACCCAGCACTTCGAACACGGCGCGCATCGGACCGCCGGCAATGATGCCGGTACCCTTGACGGCGGGCAGCATCATGACGCTTGCAGCGCCGTGCTCACCGGTCACGCTGTGGTGCAGCGAACCGTTGCGCAGAGACACCTTGATCATGTTGCGGCGGGCTTGCTCCATGGCCTTCTGGACAGCCACGGGCACTTCACGCGCCTTGCCCTTGCCCATGCCGACGCGGCCGTCGCCATCGCCGACCACGGTCAGTGCTGCGAAACCGAGAATGCGACCGCCCTTGACCACTTTGGTCACGCGGTTGATCGCGATCATCTTCTCGCGCAGACCGTCGTCGTTCGCTTCGTTCTTGATGTTTGCCTGAAATTTAGCCATTTTGGTATCCCGTCCGATCAGAACTGCAGGCCGGCTTCACGGGCTGCGTCGGCCAGGGCCTTGACGCGGCCGTGGTAGGCGAAACCGGAGCGGTCGAAGGCCACCTTCTCGATACCGGCAGCCTTCGCCTTTTCGGCGATCCGCTTGCCGATCAGTGCAGCAGCAGCAGCATTGCCACCCTTGCCGGACGCACCGAGCTGTGCGCGGACTTCAGCTTCTGCCGTGGAGGCAGAGGCCAGCACGCGAGAGCCGTCGTCGGAAATGACGTTGGCATAGATGTGCAGGTTGGTGCGGTTGACCGTCAGCCGCACGGCGCCTTGTTGGGCGATGCGGATGCGGGTCTGACGGGCGCGGCGCAGGCGTTGCTCTTTTTTGGTCAACATGATCGGCGTCCTTATTTCTTCTTGGTTTCCTTGATCACGACCTTCTCATCCGAATAACGGATGCCCTTGCCCTTGTAGGGCTCGGGAGGACGGACCGCGCGGACTTCGGAAGCCACCTGACCCACACGTTGGCGGTCGGCACCCTTGATGACGATTTCGGTCGGCGTCGGGGTGGCCACCTGGATGCCAGCCGGCATGTCGATCACGACGGGGTGCGAAAAGCCCACGTTCAGGTTGAGCTTGGCGCCCTGTGCCTGGGCCTTGTAGCCCACGCCGATCAGGTTGAGCTTCTTCTCGAAGCCCTTGCTCACACCGTTGACCATGTTGTTGACCAGCTGGCGCAGGGTGCCGGACATGGCATTGGCTGCGCGCGATTCGTCCACGGGGACGAAGGTCAGCGAGCCGGCCTTGTTCTCGACCTTGACCAGGGGGTGCAGGTTCTGGGTCAGAGCGCCCAGAGCGCCCTTGACGTTCACCTGGGTGTCGTTCACCGCGACGTCGACCCCAGCGGGGACGGCGACCGGCAGTTTTCCAATACGTGACATTCAGTCTCTCCTCAATGCCCGCGTCAGGCGACGTAACACAGGACTTCGCCACCCACGCCGGTAGCGCGGGCCTTGCGATCGGTCATCACGCCCTTCGGGGTGGTGACGATGGCGACGCCCAGACCGTTCATGACCTGGGGGATGGCGTCACGACCGCGATAGATGCGCAGGCCAGGACGGCTCACGCGCTCGATGCGCTCGATGACAGGGCGGCCGGCGTAGTACTTGAGAGAAATCTCGAGTTCGCTCTTGCCGCCGTCGTTCTTGACCTGGAAGCCGTCGATGTAGCCTTCGTCCTTCAGGACTTGGGCAATCGCTGCCTTCACTTTGGACGACGGCATCGAAACGGAGGCCTTTTCAACGGCCTGCGCATTCCGGATGCGGGTCAACATGTCGGCGATAGGATCACTCATGCTCATGTGGGGTTCTCCTAAGGCTTACCAGCTGGCTTTGGTCACGCCGGGGATCTCGCCGGCGAAAGCCATCTCACGGACCTTGGCTCGCGCCAGGCCGAAGTAATTGAACGTGCCACGCGGACGACCGGTGATCTCGCAGCGGTTGCGCTGGCGGGTCGGGTTGGCGTTGCGGGGCAGCTTCTGCAGAGCCAGACGAGCGGCATCGCGCTCCTCGTCGGAACGCTTGGCGTCACCGGCGATGGACTTCAGCTCGTTGTATTTGTTGGCGAACTTGACGGCGAGTTTTTCGCGCTTGAGTTCACGTTGGAGTAGTGCTTGTTTAGCCACGCGCCACCTCAGTTCTTGAACGGGAAACGGAAACCAGCCAGCAGTGCCTTGCACTCTTCGTCGTTCTTGGCGGTTGTCGTGATGCTGATGTTCAGGCCGCGCAGGGCATCGACCTTGTCGTACTCGATCTCGGGAAAGATGATCTGTTCCTTGACGCCGATGTTGTAGTTGCCACGGCCATCGAACGAACGACCCGAGATGCCACGGAAGTCACGCACACGCGGCAGGGCCACGGTGACGAAACGGTCCAGGAATTCGTACATGCGAGCGCCACGCAGGGTGACCATGCAACCGATGGGCTGCTGCTCGCGGATCTTGAAGCCGGCAATGGCCTTTTTCGCCTTGGTGACCACCGGCTTCTGGCCAGCAATCTTGGTCAGGTCGCCCACGGCGTTGTCCATGACCTTCTTGTCAGCCACAGCCTCGCTCACGCCCATGTTCAGGGTGATCTTGGTGATGCGGGGCACCTGCATCGGGGACTTGTAGCCGAACTTGGTGATCAGCTCGGGGGCGACCTTGTCGCGGTAGATGTCTTGAAAGCGTGCCATGGTCATGCCACCTTGATCTCTTCGCCGCTGGACTTGAAGACGCGCACTTTCTTGCCGTCAGCCAGGACTTTCACACCCACGCGATCGGCCTTGCCCGTGGCGCCATTGAAGATGGCGATGTTGGACTGGTGGATCGGCATGGTTTTTTCGATGATGCCGCCGGCCACACCCTTCATGGGGTTCGGCTTGGCGTGCTTCTTGACGATGTTCACACCTTCGACGACGACGCGATCTTCATCGGCGCGCTGCAGGACCTTGCCTCGCTTGCCCTTGTCGCGACCGGCGATCACGATGACTTCATCGCCACTACGGATCTTGTTCATGATGCTTCCTCAGAGAACCTCGGGCGCCAGGGACACGATCTTCATGAACTTCTCGGTACGCAGTTCGCGCGTGACCGGGCCGAAGATGCGGGTGCCGATGGGCTCCAGCTTGGCGTTGAGCAACACTGCAGCGTTGCCGTCGAATTTGATCAGCGCACCGTCCTGGCGACGGATGCCCTTGGCGGTACGGACCACCACAGCGTTGTAAACCTCGCCTTTTTTGACGCGGCCACGGGGCGCTGCTTCCTTGATGCTGACTTTGATGACATCGCCCACACTGGCGTAACGGCGCTTGGAGCCGCCGAGCACCTTGATGCACATCACGGACTTGGCGCCCGTGTTGTCAGCAACATCGAGTCGAGATTGCGTTTGGATCATTTGATTTAAGTCCCAACTTGAATCCCTCGAGCCACCGTGGCCTGAGGTGATCAGTCTTGGTCCCGTCGTACAGGCAGC
The DNA here is from genome assembly GCF_958439165.1 of uncultured Hydrogenophaga sp. Classification (GTDB taxonomy): domain Bacteria; phylum Pseudomonadota; class Gammaproteobacteria; order Burkholderiales; family Burkholderiaceae_C; genus Hydrogenophaga. Next base: position 98,999 of record NZ_OY288122.1, read on the forward strand.
GGCAGGTTTTTTGAGGACCTCTCGCCGCCCTTCGGTGGGCAGAAAGCTATCCGCTTTTTAAAGCGAAGCTGCGCAGTATGGCATGCACTCGGTGGCGTGTCAAGCGACAGGCAGGTAGCGAAGGCATAACGCCTGAAAAGCATCAAGGTCGGTCGAGGGTCTGGGCGACAGACCGCACCGGGTCGCCTCCTCGGCCAGGATGGCGGATACCGCCGGAGCCATGCGCGCGGCCTCGGTCGCATCGAGAAACAGGGCTCGCCAGCGCCGGGCCAGCAAATCCTCCACGGTGCGTGCGTACTCACATCGGAAGGCGTGACGAACCATCGCGTCGGTCAGCCCCATGCCCAGGACAGCATCCGTGCCGCATGCGCTCACTTCGTCAGATTCCGATCCAAAAAGGTGCAGCCCGGGTGCAGCATGCAGCGGTGTGGCACGGGCCCCTGTTCCAGACGCTCCCAGCAGCGCATGCCGATCGGTATGCCCGGCCGCCCTGGCAGGCAGCAATCCCGCTGAAAAGCAACGCTCCATCACGTCTTCCGCCATGGCGCGGTAGGTGGTCCATTTGCCACCGGTGACGGTGACCATCCGGCCATCGATGACGATGGTGTGCTCCCGCGAGAGGGTCCGTGTTTCGCCGTCAGCGGCCGCTGGCGGCGCCACCAGCGGCCGAAGGCCGACCCAGAGGCTGCGGATGTCGCGACGGCGTACCGGGCGGCTCAGCGCCTGCCCAGCTTCGCTCAGGATGAATTCCAGCTCTTCGGCAAAGGCGTCGGGCTCACGGGGCAGGTCGACCCGCGGTGTGTCGGTGGTGCCCAGAATCAGCTTGCCCAGCCAGGGTACGGCGAACAGCACCCGGCCGTCGCGGGTGCGCGGCACCAGCAGGGCATGGTCACCCTGCAGGAAGTCACGGTCGACCACCACATGCACGCCCTGGCTCGGACTGACCATCCGCGAAGGCGTGCCGGCGGCATTGCGCAGCGCGTCCACCCAGACGCCAGTGGCATTGACGACGCAGCGGGCGCGCACGACCCGTTCGCCTTCGCCCAGGCGGTCCTTCAACGTGGCCCGCGTCAGGTTGCCCTCTGCTTGCAGAGCGGTGACTTCAAGGTAGTTGAAGAGCCGTCCACCGGCTGCCTCGGCGGTGCGGGCCAGCGCCAGAGCGAGGCGGGCGTCGTCGAACTGTCCGTCCCAGTACTGGACGCCGCCGCGCAGACCACGCTGCTGCACACCGGGCAGCGCCTGGATGACTTCGGCGCGCGAAAGGAACTCGGTCCGGCCCAGGCCGGCCTTGCCGGCCAGCAGGTCGTACAGCTTCAGTCCCAGGCCATAAAAGGGCGTCTGCCACCAGCCATAGGACGGCATGACGAAGGGCAGCGGCTGCGCCAGGTGGGGCGCGATGCTGAGCAAGGTGGCACGCTCGGCCAGGGCCTCCCGCACCAGCGAGAGATTGCCCTGGGCCAGATAGCGCACACCACCATGCAGCAATTTGGTGGAGCGGGAGGACGTGCCCCCCGCAAAGTCGTGCGACTCGGCCAGCACGACGGAGAACCCGCGCAGGACTGCGTCGAGCGCCACGCCCAGCCCGGTCGCCCCACCCCCAACGACCAGCAGGTCGACGGGCGATTCGGGCGACAGGGTGGCGAGGCGCTCTTCGCGGATCATGGGCGGGACAGGTTCAACCAAAGATCAGCGGGCCTTGCCGGCCTTCCAGGCGTTGAGCAGCTGCTCATAGGCGATGGTTTCGCCCTTCGGCTTCTCGTTGGCCAGCTTCTTCCACGGGGCGGCCTTGTCGCTCAGCCACTTGTCCGGGCTCTCCTTCTTGTTGAGCTTGGGCGCGCAGCGCTCCATGCCAGCCCGCTCCAGACGTCCCATGACCTGGTCCATCTGATCGGCCAGGCTGTCCATGGCGGCCTGCGGCGTCTTCTCGCCGGTCACGGCCTGGGCCACGTTTTGCCACCAGAGCTGGGCCAGCTTGGGGTAGTCGGGCACGTTGGTGCCGGTCGGGCTCCAGGCCACGCGGGCGGGCGAGCGGTAGAACTCGACCAGGCCGCCCAGCTTGGGCGCCATGTCGGTCATGGCCTTGCTCTGGATGTCGGACTCGCGGATCGGGGTCAGGCCGACCAGGGTCTTCTTCAGCGACACGGTCTTGGCGGTCACGAACTGGGCGTAGAGCCAGGCCGCAGCCGTCTTGTTGGCGTCGTGGTCCTTGAAGAAGGTCCAGCTGCCCACGTCCTGGTAGCCGTTCTGCATGCCCTGCTTCCAGTACGGGCCGTTCGGGCCGGGGGCCATGCGCCACTTCGGGGTGCCGTCGGCGTTGACCACCGGCAGGCCGGGCTTGGTCATGTCGGCGGTGAAGGCGGTGTACCAGAAGATCTGCTGCGCGATCTGGCCCTGGGCGGGCACCGGGCCGGCTTCGCCGAAGGTCATCCCGGTGGCTTCCTTGGGCGCGTACTTCTTCATCCAGTCCACGTACTTGGTGAGCGCATAGACGGCTGCCGGGGAGTTGGTGGCGCCGCCGCGCGACACGCTGGCGCCCACCGGGGTGCACTTGTCGGCCGCCACGCGGATGCCCCACTCGTCGATCGGCAGGCCGTTGGGTGCGCCGATGTCGGCGGTGCCGGCCATGGACAGCCAGGCGTCGGTGAAGCGCCAGCCCAGGCTGGGATCCTTCTTGCCGTAGTCCATGTGGCCGTAGATCGGCTTGCCGTCGATCTGCTTCACGTCATTCGTGAAGAACTCGGCGATGTCCTCGTAGGCACTCCAGTTCAGCGGCACGCCCAGGTCGTAGCCGTACTTGGCCTTGAACCGGTCCTTGATGTCCTTGCGGTCGAACAGGTCGGCGCGGAACCAGTACAGGTTGGCAAACTGCTGGTCGGGCAGCTGGTAGAGCTTGCCGTCCGGACCGGTGGTGAACTTGGTGCCGATGTAGTCCTTGATGTCGATGCCGGGGTTGGTGAACTCCTTGCCCGAACCGGCCATGTAATCGGTCAGGTTCATGATCTTGCCGTAGCGGTAGTGGGTACCGATCAGGTCGGAGTCGGAGATCCAGCCGTCGTAGATGCTTTTGCCGGACTGCATGGAGGTCTGCAGTTTCTCGACCACGTCGCCTTCCTGGATCAGGTCGTGCTTGACCTTGATGCCGGTGATTTCCTCGAAGGCCTTGGCCAGTGTCTTGGCCTCGTATTCGTGGGTGGTGATGGTCTCGGAGACCACCGAGATTTCCTTGATGCCCTTGGCCTTGAGCTTGGCGGCGGCATCGATGAACCACTTGAGTTCGGCCGTCTGCTGGGCCTTGTTCAGGGTGGAGGGCTGGAACTCGCTGTCGATCCACTTCTTGGCGGCGGCTTCGTCAGCCCAGGCGGGCAGCGAACCCAGCGCCAGCAGCGATGCCAACGCCAGGGCGGTGTGACGCACTTTCATGAATGTCTCCTCTGTATAGGCTGCCCCGGACGGGAACGCAGGATCGGCCCCGGGGCAGCGATCGGGCCGAATCAAAAAATGGGGAAATGTGGACGGCAGCGGTTCAACCCTTGCGCATGACCACCAGCAACCAGACGATGGAAAGCCCGAAGCTCACCCACACGCTGGGCTCCTCGGCCAGCGACAGGCGCTCGGCCAGCCAGCCGGCCATGCCGACGAACGCCAGGTTGATGTAGGCCGCGCCCAGCAGCCCCACGAACAGGCGGTCGCCGCGTGTGGTCTTCATGGGCAGGAAGCCCTTGCGCTCGGTGGTGGGGGAGCGGATCTCCCACACCGTCATGCCGATCAGCATGAGCGCGATGCAGGTGAAGAAGACGGCGACCGGCGTGGTCCAGACCATCCAGGCAAACATGGCAGCTCCTTCAGACGCGGCCCATCGCGAAACCCTTCGCGATGTAGTGGCGGACAAACCAGATGACGATGGCACCCGGCACGATGGTCAGCACGCCGGCGGCCGCCAGCGTGGCCCAGTCCATGCCGCTGGCGCTCACCGTGCGGGTCATGGTGGCGACGATGGGCTTGGCATTCACGCTGGTCAGCGTGCGGGCCAGCAGCAGCTCGACCCAGCTGAACATGAAGCAGAAGAACGCCGCCACGCCCACGCCGGCCTTGATCAGGGGCAGGAAGATGGTGAAAAAGAAGCGCGGGAAGCTGTAGCCGTCGATGTAGGCGGTCTCGTCGATCTCGCGCGGAATGCCGCTCATGAAGCCTTCCAGGATCCAGACCGCCAGCGGCACGTTGAACAGCAGGTGCGCCATGGCAACCGCGATGTGGGTGTCCATCAGCCCCAGCGTGGTGTAGAGCTGGAAGAAGGGCAGCAGGAACACCGCCGGGGGCGTCATGCGGTTGGTCAGCAGCCAGAAGAACACATGCTTGTCGCCCAGGAAGCGGTATCGGCTGAAGGCATAGGCCGCCGGCAGCGCCACGGTGAGCGAGATGACCGTGTTGATGCCGACATAGATCAGGCTGTTGATGTAGCCCGAGTACCAGGACGGATCGGTGAAGATGGTGCGGTAGTTGGCCCAGGTGAACTGGGTGGGCCACAGGGTGAACGAGGACAGGATCTCCTCGTTCGTCTTGAAGCTCATGTTGAGCATCCAGTAGATCGGCAGCAGCGCGAACACCAGATAGGCGATGAGGAACAGCGTCCTCTTCCTGAAGCGACGCTCATTCATGCCCAGGCTCCTTCTGGGTCTGGCCCAGGCTCTGCATCCAGTTGTAGAGCACGAAGCAGAACAGCAGGATGATGAGGAAGTAGATCAGCGAGAAGGCGGCTGCCGGCCCGAGGTCGAACTGGCCGACCGCCTTGGTGGTGAGGTACTGCGACAGGAACGTGGTGGCGTTGCCGGGACCGCCGCCGGTGAGCACGAAGGGCTCGGTGTAGATCATGAAGCTGTCCATGAAGCGCAGCAGCACCGCGATCATCAGCACGCCGCGCATCTTGGGCAACTGGATGTAGCGGAACACCGCCCACTTGCTGGCGCCGTCGATGCTGGCGGCCTGGTAGTAGGCGTCCGGGATGCTGCGCAGGCCGGCATAGGCCAGCAGGGCCACCAGTGGCGTCCAGTGCCATACGTCCATGGCCAGCACCGTCCACCAGGCGTGATCGGGATTGCCGGTGTAGCTGTAGTCGAAGCCGGCCTTCTCCAGGTAGTAGCCCAGCAGGCCGATGTCGGCACGACCGAAGATCTGCCAGATGGTGCCCACCACGTTCCACGGGATCAGCAGCGACAGCGCCACGATCACCAGCACCGCCGAGGACTGCCAGCCCCGCGAGGGCATGGACAGCGCCAGCGCGATGCCCAGCGGAATCTCCACCAGCAGCACCGCCAGCGAGAACTGGATCTGCCGCCACAGGGCGAGGTGCAGCTCCTCGTCGCGCATGACGGCCACGAACCACTCGGTGCCGACGAACACGCGACGGTCCGGCGAGAAGATGTCCTGCACCGAATAGTTCACCACCGTCATGAGCGGCAGCACGGCCGAGAAGGCCACGCACAACACCACCGGCAGCACCAGCCACCAGGCTTTCTGGTTCACGGGTTTCAGGGTCTGGCTCACGGGATCAGCCTTTCGTCCTGGTAGAAGCAGGTGTGGGTGTCGATCAGGCGCAGGTGCACCGTATCGCCGACGGCGGGCGCATGGCGCTCGGCAGCCAGGCGCACCTTGAGGGTGTGGCCACCGGTCTCGCAGGTCAGCATGGTGCTGGTGCCTATGTCCTGCACCCGGCTCACGCGTGCCGGCAGGGTGCCGGCCTCGCCTTCCAGGCCCAGGTCCAGGTATTCGGGCCGGATGCCCAGGCGCAGCTCGCCGGCGGGCAGGCTGCGGCCCGGCACCGGCAGCAGCCGGTCCAGCACACGCACGCTGCTGCCCTCACCCGCGACGGGCAGGAAGTTCATGCCGGGCGAACCGATGAAGTGGCCCACGAAGGTGTGCTCCGGCCGCTCGAACAGGGCCTCGGCCGTACCCACCTGCACCGCACGGCCGCGCGACATGACCACCACCTCTTCGGCGAAGGTGAGTGCCTCGATCTGGTCGTGGGTGACGTAGATCAGCGTGAGCTTGAGCTCGTGGTGGATCTGCTTGAGCTTGCGCCGCAGCTGCCACTTCAGGTGCGGGTCGATCACGGTCAGCGGCTCGTCGAACAGCACCGCCGACACGTCCGGCCGCACCAGCCCACGGCCCAGCGAGATCTTCTGTTTCTGGTCGGCCGACAACCCGGCTGCCCGCATGTCGAGCTGGTGGCTCATCTCCAGCATCTCGGCGATCCTGCCCACCCGCTCGCGGATCTCGGCAGCCGGCACCTTGCGGTTCTTGAGCGGGAAGGCCAGGTTCTCGGCCACGGTCATCGTGTCGTAGATGACCGGGAACTGGAACACCTGCGCAATGTTGCGCTGCTGCGGCGTCTGCCGGGTGACGTCCCGGCCGTCGAACTTCACCGTGCCCTGCGACGGTGCCAGCAGCCCCGACATGATGTTGAGCATGGTGGTCTTGCCGCAGCCCGACGGGCCCAGCAGCGCGTAGGCGCCGCCGTCGCGGAAGGCCATCTTCAGCGGCAGCAGGGCGTAGTCCTCCTCGCGCTGCGGATCGGCGCGGTAGGCATGCGCCAGGTCGAGTTCGATCCGGGCCATCAGGCATGTCCTCCGCTGCGGTGGCGCCGTGCAGCCCGCAGCAGCGGGCCGGCAGCGTCGAACACGAACACCTGGTTCGGGTCCAGGCTGAGCGTGAGCAAAGCGCCCAGGTCCAGGTTGTGCACACCGGTGAGCTGGGCCACCAGCTCGCCCACCGGGCTGTGGAGGTGCACGAAGGTGTCGGAACCGGCGATTTCCGCCAGTTCAACCTGCCCCTGCAGCGCCACATCGCCCTCTCGCTGCTGCTGGCGCAGGGCCCCGGCGCGCACGCCCAGCACCAGCTGGCGCGGCGCACCTGCCGGCAGTTCGACCGGCCAGACGGCACCGCCCGCCAGCTTCACGCCACCCTCAACCGCCTCGGCCGGCAGCAGGTTCATGGGCGGATCGCTGAAAGCGCGCGCCACGCGAATGCTCTGCGGCGAGTGGAACACCTCGGCCGTGGGCCCGTACTGCAGCAGCTCGCCAGCGTCCATCACGGCCGTGAAGCCACCCAGCAGCAGGGCCTCGCCCGGCTCGGTGGTGGCATAGACCACGGTGGAGTCGCCGCTGGCGAACAGGGCGGTGAGCTCGTCCCGCAGCTCCTCGCGCAGCTTGTAGTCCAGGTTCACCAGGGGCTCGTCGAGCAGCATCAGCGGCGCACGCTTGGCCAGCGCGCGGGCCAGCGCCACGCGCTGCTGCTGGCCGCCGGAGAGCTCGGCCGGCAAGCGGTCCAGGAACGGATCGATGTGCAGCCGCTCGGCCAGTTCACGCACGCGGCGGTCGATGTCCTTCTCGCCGCGCAGCTTGAGCGGCGACGCGATGTTCTGCGCCACCGTCATGGACGGGTAGTTGACGAACTGCTGATAGACCATGGCCACATGGCGCTCGCGCACCGAGGCACGGGTGACGTCGCGGCCATCCACCGAGACCCGGCCGTTGGTGGCACTGTCCAGGCCGGCCATGATGCGCATCAGGCTGGTCTTGCCGGCCTGGGTGGCACCCAGCAGCACCGTGACCGCACCGGAGACCGGCGACAGGCTCAGCGGATAGAGGTGGACCTCGGGTCCGACCGTCTTGCCGACGTGTTCCAGGGAAAGTTGCATGGGGGATGAATCGAAAAAAAAGCACCCGAGCGAAACGGGTTCGCTTTCGATTCGGGCATTCTATTGTTCGTTTATGTTCCTTTTTATTCGGTATTTACCCTGAACAGGGCTTTTGCGTTTTCCGATATGTTCGTGCCCCGGACCTTGCCGCCGCGCCCGACATGAACCTCAACCCCCGCCACACCGCCCTGCTCGACGAGGTGCGCGCCCATGGGCCGCAGACCATCGAAGCCCTGTCGGAGCGCTTCGGCGTGACCCTGCAGACGGTGCGGCGCGACGTGCAGCGCCTGGCCGAAGCCGGCCTGCTGGCCCGCTTTCACGGCGGGGTGAGACTGCCCAGCTCCACGACCGAGAACATCGCCTACCGCCAGCGCCAGGCCATGCAGTCCGACGCCAAGCTGGCGATTGCCCGTGCCGTGGCGGCACGGGTGCCCAACGGCTGCTCGCTGATCCTCAACATCGGCACCACCATCGAGGCGGTGGCGCGCGGGCTGCTGCGACACCGCGGCCTGCGCGTGATCACCAACAACCTGCACATCGCTTCGCTGCTCAGTGCCAACCCGGACTGCGAGGTGATCGTGGCCGGCGGCCAGGTGCGTGGCGCCGACCAGGGCATCGTCGGCGAGGCCACGGTGGACTTCATGCGGCAGTTCAAGGTGGACATCGGCCTGATCGGCATCAGCGGCATCGAGTCCGACGGCACCCTGCGCGACTACGACTACCGCGAGGTCAAGGTGGCCCGCACCATCGTGGCCCAGTCACGCGAGGTGTGGCTCGCCGCCGACCACTCCAAGTTCAACCGGCCTGCCATGGTGGAGCTGGCCCGGCTCGACGAGCTGGATCTGTTCTTCACCGACCGACCTCCACCCGCTCCCTTCGACCAGCTGCTGGCCCAGAGCCATGTGGAATGCGTGGTGGCCGACCACCCCACGTCCTGATGCAGCCGGTCCTGTCATTCCCGCCCACGGACACACGCATGAGCTATTTGCTGGCCCTTGACCAGGGCACCTCCAGTTCGCGCAGCATCGTCTTCGACCGCGCCGGGCGCGTCGTCAGCATGGCGCAGCGCGAGTTCCGCCAGATCTACCCCCAGCCCGGCTGGGTGGAGCACGACCCCCGCGACCTCTGGACCACCCAGCTGGAGACCGCCCGCGAGGCCCTGAAGAACGCCGGTCTGACCGCGGCCGACGTCCGGGCGGTGGGCATCACCAACCAGCGCGAGACCACGGTGGTGTGGAACCGCCGCACCGGCGAGCCGGTGTACAACGCCATCGTCTGGCAGGACCGCCGCGCCGAGGACGCCTGCGCGCGCCTGCGCGAGGGCGGTCATGAGGCTCGGGTGCAGGCCCTGACCGGGCTGCGCATCGACGCCTACTTCTCCGGCACCAAGCTGCAATGGATCCTGGATCGGGTGCCTGGCGCGCGGGCGGCGGCCGAGCGGGGCGAACTCGCCTTCGGCACCGTCGACAGCTGGCTGATCTGGCAACTGACCGGCGGCAGACGCCATGTCACCGACCACAGCAACGCGGCCCGCACGCTGCTGTTCAACATCAACACCCAGCAGTGGGACGACGAACTGCTCGGCCTGTTGAACATCCCGCGCTCGCTGATGCCCGAATCGCTGCCGTCCAGCGCCGATTTCGGCACGGTGCAGGCCGAGTGGCTGGGTGCCGAGCTGCCGATCGGCGGCGTGGCGGGCGACCAGCAGAGCGCGCTGTTCGGACAGGCCTGCTTCCAGGCCGGCATGGCCAAGAACACCTACGGCACCGGCTGCTTCATGCTGATGCACACCGGCCGTCGGTTCCAGACCAGCCAGAACGGCCTGATCACCACCGCCTGTGCACAACCGCCCGGCGCACCGCAGTTCGCGCTGGAAGGCAGCGTGTTCATCGGGGGCGCCGTGGTGCAGTGGCTGCGCGACGGGCTGCGGGCCATCGAGTCCAGCAGCGAGGTTCAGGCCATGGCCGAAAGCGTGCCGGATGCCGGCGGCGTGATGCTGGTGCCGGCCTTCACCGGCCTGGGTGCGCCCTACTGGCAACCCGAGGCGCGCGGCAGCATCACCGGGCTGACGCGCGGCACGACCATGGCCCACATCGCCCGGGCCGCACTGGAGAGCATTGCCTTCCAGAGCGCTGCCCTGCTGGACGCCATGAGCCGCGACGCGGTGGCCGCCGGCGGCGTGCCGGTGAGCGAGCTGCGGGTGGATGGCGGCGCGTGCGTCAACGACCTGCTGATGCAGATCCAGGCCGACCTGCTGGGCATACCGGTGGTGCGACCCGCTGTCGTCGAAACCACGGCGCTGGGCGCCGCTTATCTGGCCGGTCTGCAATGCGGCCTGTACGAAGGGCTGGATGAGCTGTCCGCCCAATGGCGGGCCGAGCGGACCTTCCATCCGACTCTGTCCCGGGCCGACGCGGCGGGCCGGATGGCGGCCTGGGAACACGCCGTGCGGCAGACGGTAGCCGTCTGAACGCCATTCGGAGGGCCTGCGCGCGCGCCACAATGCGGGCATGAACATCCGCACCCCATCTTCCGACTTCCCTCTCATCACTTTTGTGGGCGGGGGCAACATGGCCAGCGCCATCATCGGCGGCTTGTTGCACGAAGGCCATCCGGCCAGTGCGCTGCAGGTCATCGAACCCTGGGAGGAACAGCGCACTCGGCTGTCGGCGCAATTCCCTGGCGTCGATCTGCTCGCAGCCGCCAGCGCCGACATGAAGCCCTCCGACATGGTCATCTGGGCCGTCAAGCCGCAGACCTTCCGCGAAGCCGCACTGGCCACCGCTGCGCATGTGCCGGGCGCGCTGCACCTGAGCGTGGCAGCCGGCATCACGACCGACAGCATGACCGCCTGGCTGGGCAGCGGCCGCATCGTGCGGGCCATGCCCAACACGCCGGCCCTGGTCGGCATGGGCATGACCGGTCTGTTCGCACGCGATGACGCCGGTGACGATGACCGTGCCCTGGTCGAGCAGGTGGTGCGCACCACCGGCGAACTGGCGTGGGTGCCGGTCGAACACGACCTGGACGCGGTCACGGCCCTCTCCGGCTCCGGCCCGGCCTATGTCTTCTACTTTCTGGAAGCGATGCGCGATGCGGGCGAGAGCATGGGCCTGTCGCCCGAGCTGGCGCTGCAGCTGGCCACCGGCACCTTCATCGGCGCAGCCACGCTGGCCCAGCGGTCCGACGATCCGCCGCAGATCCTGCGCGAGCGGGTCACCTCCAAGGGTGGCACCACCCATGCCGCCATCACCACGCTGCAGGCGGCCAAGGTGAAGGAATCGTTCGAGATGGCGCTGGAAGCAGCGCGTCGCCGAGCCGAAGAGCTGGGCCGCGAATACGGCCGCTGAGGCCGAGGGTTCAGGCCAGCACCAGCGCGGTGCCGGCGAACACGGTGAAGCCGAGCCAGTGGTTGGTGCGGAAGGCCCGGAAACAGCCGTCGCGGCTGCGATCGGCGATGAGCCGCACATGCCAGCCCACCTGGGCCAGTGCCACCAGAAGGGTCAAGCCCCAGACCAGCGGCCGGGCCTGCACCTGGGACCCGATGAGCGCGGTCCAGGCGGCAAGCCAGACCAGGTAGAAAGCTGCAATGGCCGGCACGTCGGCCCGGCCCAGGGTGATGGCCGACGTCTTCATGCCGATCCGGAGGTCGTCGTCGCGGTCGACCATGGCGTATTCGGTGTCGTAGGCCAGCACCCAGAACAGGTTGGCCACCAGCAGCCCCCAGGCCAGCGGCGGCACCTGCTGCTGCACTGCTGCGAACGCCATCGGAATGCCGAAGCTGAAAGCCACGCCCAGCACCGCCTGCGGCATCGACACGAAGCGCTTGGCGTACGGATAGACCAGCGTGACGGCCAGCGCCGCGAACGACCACAGCACCGTGACGGTGTTGGTGGTCAGCACCAGGCAGAAGGCCGCCAGAGCCAGCACCGCGCCCACGGCAAGCGCCTCGCGCACGCCGATGCGGCCGCTGGTGACCGGGCGCTGCGCCGTTCGTTTGACGTGGCGGTCGAAGTCGCGGTCGGCCACATCGTTGATGCAGCAACCCGCACTGCGCATGAGGATGGTGCCCAGGGTGAACACCGCCAGCAGGTGCCAGCCCGGGAAGCCGCCAGCAGCCACCCAAAGTGCCGCCAGCGTGGGCCACAGCAGCAGCAGCCAGCCGGCCGGGCGGTTCCAGCGGATCAGATCCAGGTAGAGCGCCAGGCGCGAGGGCTGGCCCATCGGTACCGTGGCCATCAGGAGAGCCGTTTGACGCCCGGCAGCTCGCAGGCGTAGATGGCGTTGCGCAGCTCGGCGATCGCTTCGTAGCGGGTGAAGCTGCGTCGCCAGGCCAGCACCACGCGGCGGGTCGGGGCCTCGCCCTGGAACGGCAGGTAGCGCACATAGGCCGAATCGCCGAAGTCCTGACCCGGATTGGGTGCGCCTTCCAGTGCGGAGGTGGGCACCGACAGGCGCGGCACCAGGGTCACGCCCATGCCGGCGGCCACCATGTGCTTGATGGTCTCCAGGGACGATCCCTCGAAGCTCTTGCGAATGCCTTCGGTGTCGTTGGAGAAGCGGGCGAATTCGGGGCAGACCTCCAGCACATGGTCGCGGAAGCAGTGGCCGGTGCCCAGCAGCAGCATGGTCTCGCGCTTGAGCTGCTCGCTGGTGATGTGGTCCTGCGATGCCAGCGGGTGGGTGTGCGGCACGGCGGCCAGGAAGGGCTCGTCGTACAGCGGGGCCAGGGCCAGGTTGGTGTCGGGGAAGGGCTCGGCCAGGATGGCGCAGTCGATCTCGCCCAGGCGCAGCTGTTCCAGCAGGCGCGAGGTGAAGTTCTCTTGCAGCATGAGCGGCATCTGCGGCGTGCGGTCGATCACGTGGCGTACCAGGTCGGGCAGCAGGTAGGGGCCGATGGTGTAGATGACGCCCAGTTTGAGCGGCCCGGCCAGCGGGTCCTTGCCGCGCTTGGCGATTTCCTTGATGGCGGCCGCCTGCTCCAGCACGGTCTGGGCCTGGCGCACGATCTCCTCGCCGAGCGGGGTGACCGCAATTTCGGTGGCGTTGCGCTCGAAGATCTTGAGCTCCAGCTCTTCTTCCAGCTTCTTGATGGCCACCGACAGCGTGGGCTGAGACACGAAGCAGGCTTCGGCGGCCTTGCCGAAGTGCTTTTCGCGGGCCACCGCGACGATGTACTTGAGTTCGGTCAGCGTCATGCGGCTATTGTGCCGCCCCGGGCTGCCCCGTCAGGCCTTCAGGTATTCGGCCTTGCTGCCCAGCCAGCGGGCCACATGGCGGTCGGCGGCGGCGGGGTGCTGCTGCAGCATGCGGGCGGCGGCGTCCCGGGCCCAGTCCAGCAGGTGGGTGTCGGTGGCCAGATCGGCAAAGCGCAGCAGGGGTGCACCGGACTGGCGGGCGCCCAGGAATTCACCGGGGCCACGGATGTCGAGGTCGCGCCGGGCGATCTCGAAGCCGTCGCTGGTCTCGGCCATGGCGCGCAGCCGCTCGCGGGCGGTCTCGCCCAGGCGACCACCGTCGGGCGGGGTGTACATCAGCACGCAGGCCGACGCCGCGGCGCCTCGGCCCACCCGGCCGCGCAGCTGGTGCAGCTGGCTCAGGCCGAAGCGCTCGGCATGCTCGATGACCATCAGCGAGGCATTGGGCACATCCACCCCGACCTCGATCACGGTGGTCGACACCAGCACCCCCATCTGCCCACCGACGAACAGCGACATGACGGCCTTCTTCTCGGCCACCGGCATGCGCGAGTGCAGCAAGCCCACCATGACGCCGGGCAGCGCCTGGCTCAGCTCGGCGTGGGTGGCGGTGGCGTTCGACAGATCGAGCGCCTCGCTTTCCTCGATGAGCGGGCACACCCAGTACACCTGCCGGCCCTGGGCCAGCTGGGTGCGGATGCGCTCGACCAGCTCGGCCCGGCGGCTGTCGCTCACCACCTTGGTGACGATCGGCGTGCGCCCCGGCGGCAGCTCGTCGATGGTCGACACATCGAGGTCGGCGTAGTAACTCATGGCCAGGGTGCGCGGGATCGGGGTGGCGCTCATCATGAGCAGGTGCGGCTCGGCGGTGGTCTTGGCGCGCAGTGCCAGCCGCTGCGCCACGCCGAAGCGGTGCTGCTCATCGATGATGGCCAGCGCCAGGTCGGCGAACTGCACCTGGTCCTGGATGACCGCGTGCGTCCCCACCACCAGCGCAGCCTCGCCGCTGGCGATCAGCGCCAGCATGGCCTGGCGTTGCGCCTTCTTCTGGCTGCCGGTGAGCCAGGCGACCTTCTTTCCCAAGGGCTGCAGCAGCGGCTCCAGCCAGCCCACCAGCTTGCCGAAATGCTGCTCGGCCAGGATTTCGGTCGGGGCCATCAGGGCGCACTGCCGGCCGGCGTCGATGGCGACCATGGCGGCCAGTGCCGCCACCACCGTCTTGCCCGACCCCACATCGCCTTGCAGCAGGCGGTGCATGGGCACCGGGCGACCCAGATCGACCACGATCTCCTCCACCACCCGGCGCTGGGCGGCCGTCAGATCGAACGGCAATGCCCCCAGCAGCTGCTCCTGCAGCCCACCCCGGCGCAAGGGCAGCACCGGCGCGGTGAGAGCGTCGCGCTCGCGTTTGGCCATCGCCTGGGAGAGCTGCTGGGCCAGCAGCTCCTCGGCCTTCAGGCGCTGCCAGGCCGGGTGGGTGCGGTCCTCCAGGGCGGCCAGCGCCACGTCCGGTCCGGGCTGGTGCAGGAACTGCAGCGCCTGGCGCAGCGTCCAGGCACCGTGCACGACCCCTTGCAGGCTCTGCAGCAGTTCGGGCGGCAGGGTCTCGCTCAGGTCGGCACGGTTCAGGCCGCTCGCCACCACCTTGCGCAGGTAGCCCTGCGGCAGCTGGGCACTGGTGGGATAGACCGGGGTGAGCGCCTGCGGCAGCTCGCCTTCGGCCGACCGGAACGCCGGATGCAGCAGGGTCCAGCCCAGGAAGCCGCCGCGCAGTTCGCCCCGCGCGCGGATGCGCTGGCCCACCGCCAGCGACTTGAGGTGGGCCGGATAGAAGCTGAAGAAGCGCAGGGCGCAGGTGTCGGTGCCGTCGTCCAGCGTGACCAGCAGCTGCTTGCGCGGCCGGTACTGCACCTCGCTGTGGGTCACGGTGCCCTCGATCTGCACCGGCAGCCCTTCCCGGGCCTGATTTAAAGGGGTGATGCGGGTCTCGTCCTCGTACCGCAGGGGCAGGTGCAGGGCCAGGTCGATGTCGCGCACCAGCCCGAGCTTGTTCAGTGCCTTGCGGGGTGCCGACAGGGCCTTGGCCGGCGCAGCGGGCGTTGGGGATGCGGTCTCGCGGGCGGGCATGCAGCGATTGTGGCGCAGCCCTTCAGGCCGGCAGGCGCCTGTCGATACAACGGGTGACACCGGGCACGACGCTTGCTTGAACACCTCCATGAACAACGACCACCTGCACGCCGACACCTATCTGCCCTACATGCGCGATGTGGCGCGCTGCGAGCGCTCCCTGCAGGACCTGGGCACCGCATGGCGGCTGATCGAGGCCTCGGCCAAACTGAACTGCCCGACCGAAGCCCAGAGCATCCTGCCCATCATGAGCGCCACGCAGGCGGGGTTCGCCCGCCTGGAGCACGAACTGGTGCACAGCCTGGTGCAGGAGAAGGTCGGCAACGTGCTGGCCCTGCTGGGCACCAAGGCCCGCTTCGTCATCGACATCGTGGTGCGCAACCTGTTCGAACGTACCGCCGACGTGGGCTTCCTGGCCACCGACCGTGACCTGTGCGCCTTCGTCGCCGGTCTGACACCGGACCGGGAGGCGATCGGCAGGCGCCTGATGGAGTACCGCAGCAAGTACACCGTCTACGACGATGTGCTCCTGCTGGACACCCAGGGACGGGTGCTGGCCCAGATCGACGACCGCATGCCGGTGGCGTCGAGCAACGACCCGCTGATCCGGCAGACCCTGGAGACCGAGGGCTATGTGGAGACCTTCCGGGCCACCGACCTGCGCCCGGGCCAGGCGCAGGCCCTGATCTATTCGCAGCGGCTGCGCCATCCGCAGACCGGCGTGGTGGTGGGCCTGCTGTGCCTGAGCTTCGATTTCGCGCCGGAGATGGCCGGCATCTTCCGGGCCCACCGCGACCGCGACGGCCGCACCAACCTGCTGCTGATCGACGCAGACCGGCGGGTGATCGCCAGCGCCGACGAGCGCTGGATCGCGCCCGGAACGGTGGTGCCGGTCAACCCGACGGGCCAGCCCCGGGTGTTCATCCACGAGGGACGCGAATACCTGCTGCAGACCTGTTCCTCGGACGGCTACCAGGGCTACCCGGGGCCGGCGGGCTGGCAGGGCCAGGTCATGGTGCCCCTGGCCATGGCGTTCTCGGCGCCGCCGCGCCAGACCCTGGCTTCGCTCGACGACGGCACCAGCGCCGGCCTGCTGAACCATGCACGGCGGTTCAGCCCGCCGCTGTTCGAGGTGATGAACGCCACCGAGACCATCCAGCGCGTGGTCTGGAACGGCCAGGTGATCACGGCCGAAGGGCGCGAGGGTCAGCAGCAGCTCAAGGCCATCCTGGACCAGATCAGCGAGACCGGGTCGCGCAGCAACGCGGTGTTCTCGCAGTCCATCCGCGACCTGTACGAAACCGTGCTCGAGTCGCGGCTGGACAGCGCCGAGTCGACCGCGCAGCTGCTGGTCGATCTGCTCGACCGCAACCTCTACGAACGCGCCAACGACTGCCGCTGGTGGGCCCTGACACCGGACATCCGGGCTGCGCTGGCCAGCCCCGCGCCGGACACCGGCGCCGTCACCCGCATCCTGGAGCACATCAACAGCCTCTACACGGTGTACCGCACGCTGTTCGTCTACGACGCCCAGGGTCAGGTGCTTGCTGCATCGCGCGGCGCACTCGACGGCAGGGAACCGGCGGCACTGGACGCCGAACGCCTGCAGAAGGTGAAGGCGCTCGCAGACACCCAGGCCTATTCGGTGACGCCGCTGGCGGTCTCTCCGCTGGGCGACGACCAGCCGACCTACACCTACCACGCCGCCGTGCGCCACCCGACCCAGGCCCAGCAGGTGGTCGGCGGCATCGGCATCGTGTTCGAAACCGAACGCGAACTGCTGGCCATGCTGCGCGGCTGCCTGGCCCAGCCGACAACGGCACAGGCCTGCTTCGTCGACCGCAGGGGGCAGGTGATCGCCTCCACCGACGACAGCCGTGCACCCGGCAGACGCATCGACCTGCCGCCCGACATGCTGGCCTTGAAGAACGGGCAGAGCCTGGCCAGGATCCTGACCCTGGACGGCCAGTACATGGTGGTGGCCTGCGCGGCCAACCAGGGCTACCGCGAGTTCAAGACCGCCGACGGCTACCGGGATGATGTGCTGGCGGCCGTCTGCATGCCGCTGGGAGCCGCCCGGACGAGCGACACCGCCAGCCGCAGCAGCTACCGGCCACCGGACCGGCCGCCAGCCGGCCCCACCACCATGCTCGCCACCTTCTGGTGCGACGGCCATGTGATGGGCCTGCCGGCAGCCCATGTGCGCGAAGCGGTGCCCGCCAGCCGGCTCTCGGGCCGCCAGAGCGGCGATGCGCGCAGCCGCGTCGGGCTGCTGGTGCCGCACCCGGACATTTCCCTGACCCGCAGCATCTGGGTGCACGACCTCGGCAAGCTGCTCGGCCAGGAGCGCACCGGCCCGATCGACAGCGGCGTGATCGTGGTGGTGCAGCAAGGCCACCGCCAGCGGGGCCTGCTGGTGGACGCACTGCATGCCGTGCCCGAATGCGCGCTGGAACAGATCGTGCCGGCACCGCTGCTGTCGTCGGCCCGTCCGCCGCTGGTGGACCGGCTGGTGAAGGCGGTGGACGACCAGCCCCTGATCCAGCTGCTCGATGTGGATCGGCTGGCCGTGCTCATCGGCGGTGACGGCGCCCTGTCACAATAGCTCCCCCTGTGACTTGGAACGGGCCTGTCCGGCCCTCAAACGCATGTCTTCTCCTGACACGGCGCCCGCCGCCTTCACCCTGGGTGATTTCGATTTCACCCTGCCCCCCGAACTGATCGCCCAGCACCCCGCCGCCGAACGCAGCGCCTCGCGCCTGCTGGACGGCACCGGCCAGGCCCCGGTGGACCGCGTGTTCCGTGACCTGCCCGGCCTGCTGCTGCCCGGCGACCTGCTGGTGTTCAACGACACCCAGGTGATCAAGGCCCGGCTCTTCGGCGAAAAATCCACCGGCGGCAAGGTCGAGCTGCTGGTCGAACGGGTGCTGACCGATCACGAGGTGGTGGCCCACATGAAGGTCAGCAAGAAGCCCCCGGTGGGCGGCGTGATCCATCTGGCCGGCGGCTGCACCGCCACCCTGACCGGTCGCTGGCCGGACGAACACGGTGCCCTGTTCCGCTTCCGCTTCAGCGAGGAGCCGCACAGCGTGATGCAGGCCCACGGCCATGTGCCGCTGCCGCCCTACATCACCCACGCAGACACCGCCGAGGACGAGCGCCGCTACCAGACGGTGTTTGCCCGAAACCCCGGCGCGGTGGCGGCGCCCACCGCATCACTGCATTTCGACGAGGCCGTGCTGTCGGCCCTGCGCGAGCGCGGCGTGCGCACCGCCGAAGTCACGCTGCATGTCGGTGCCGGCACCTTCCAGCCGGTCAAGACCGAGAACATCGCCGAGCACACCATGCACGCGGAGTGGTACCGGGTGCCGGCATCGACCATCGCCGCCATCGAGGCCTGCCGTGCGCGCGGCGGGCGGGTGGTGGCTGTGGGCACCACCAGCGTGCGGACCCTGGAGAGCTGGGCCCGCAGCGGCCAGACCGAAGGGGACACCAGCATCTTCATCACGCCGGGCTTCGCCTTCCAGGTGGTGGACGTGCTGATCACCAACTTCCACCTGCCCAAAAGCACGCTCATGATGCTGGTCAGTGCCCTCGCAGGCCACCAGCGGGTGATGGACCTGTACGCCCACGCGATCGCGCAGCGTTACCGGTTCTTCAGCTACGGCGACGCGATGCTGCTGGCACGCGCCTGAATCCGGAGCCTTCCATGCCGATCTGGTGGCTGATGTCCCTGCTGTTCTTGCTGGCCGCACCGGCCCGGGCTGCCGATGCAGGGCCGTCGGGCTATGCGACGCAGGGCCTGTGCGCCGGCCACCCGGCCATCGACCTGGCGGTGCCCGCCGGCTGGTGTGCCGGGCTGGTGGCCGATGCCCGGGACGGCCTGCGCATGCCGCGGCGCCTGATCGAGGTGGCGCCGCACCGCTTCTGGATCGTCGACATGGGCAACTGGGAGCCCCGACGCGGCCGCCTGCTGGAGCTGCGCACCGACATCGCCGCCGGGCAACCCGGCCGGGTCCGGGTGCTGGCCAGCGGACTGGACCGACCGCACGGGCTGGCGCTGGGGCCGGACGGCCGTGTCTATGTGGGCGAAGCCGGCACGCTGTGGCGCACCGGCCTGCCGGCACCGGCCGAAGGACCGCTGCCGCGCGAGGTGCTGAAGGACGGCCTGCCGGCCGACGGTGCACACCCGCTGAAGGAACTGGCCTTCGCCCCCGATGGCCGGCTGCTGGTGAACCTGGGGTCGGCCACCGACGCCTGCCGCAGCGACGGCCCGGTGCAGACCCAGCCCCTGCCCTGCCCTGAAGTCCAGGGCCCCCAGCCGCGCGCGGCGGTCTACCAGGCCCGCCTCGGCCATGGCGGGCTGGAAGGCTGGTCGCCGCTGGCCACCGGCTTGCGCAACTCGCTCGGACTGGCGGGCACCCGGGCCGATGACGGCACGGTGCGGCTGTGGCAGGCCGAGAACTCGGTCGACTACACCGACGCCACCCTGCCGGCCGAAGAACTGAATGAACTGGTGGCTGGCGCTTCGTATGGCTGGCCCTACTGCGTGAGCGATGCGCGCGGCCGCAGCGTGGCCACCCGGGGCTATGAGAAACGGGTCCGCTGCGCCGACCACCGAGCCCCCCACGCTGCCTGGCCGGCCCATGCCGCACCGCTGCAGTTGCTGCCCGTGCCGGCGGCCGGAGCCGCGCGGCCGGCAGCCCCCTGGAACGGCCAGCTGCTGGCGGTATGGCATGGTTACCGCGACGTCGGCCACCGCGTGGCAGGCTGGGCCATCGGGCCCGACGGCCGACCTGCCGGCC
>NZ_OY288123.1 GCF_958439165.1 uncultured Hydrogenophaga sp.
GGCAGGCCCAGGTGCTCCTTGGGCGTGACGTAGCACAGCATGGCGGTGCCCATCCAGCCGATCATGGCCGCGCCGATGGCGCTGGCGATGTGGTCGTAGCCCGGCGCGATGTCCATGGTCAGCGGCCCCAGCGTGTAGAAGGGCGCTTCGTGGCAGTGCTTGAGCTGCTCGTCCATGTTGGCCTGGATCAGGTGCATGGGCACGTGGCCGGGGCCTTCGATCATGGTCTGCACGTCGTGCTTCCAGGCCAGCTGGGTGAGCTCGCCCAGCGTGCGCAGTTCGGCAAACTGGGCCTCGTCGTTGGCATCGGCCTGCGAACCGGGGCGCAGCCCGTCACCCAGCGAGAAGGTGACGTCGTAGGCCTTCATGATTTCGCAGATCTCTTCGAAATGCGTGTGCAGGAAGTTCTCGCGGTGGTGCGCGATGCACCACTTGGCCAGGATCGATCCGCCCCGGCTGACGATGCCGGTGCGGCGGTTCGCGGTGAGGTGGATGAAGGCCAGCCGCAGCCCGGCGTGGATGGTGAAGTAGTCCACACCCTGTTCGGCCTGTTCGATGAGGGTGTCGCGGAACAACGGCCAGCTGAGGTCTTCGGCCACGCCGCCCACTTTTTCCAGCGCCTGGTAGATCGGCACCGTGCCGATGGGCACCGGGCTGTTGCGCACGATCCAGTCGCGCGTGGTGTGGATGTTGCGGCCGGTGGACAGGTCCATCACCGTGTCGCCGCCCCAGCGGATCGACCAGACCAGCTTTTCCACTTCCTCCTCGATGCTGGAAGTCACCGCCGAATTGCCGATGTTGGCGTTGATCTTCACCTTGAAGTTGCGGCCGATGATCATCGGCTCCAGCTCGGTGTGGTTGATGTTGGCCGGTATGACGGCCCGCCCGCGTGCCACCTCGTCGCGCACGAATTCGGGCGTGATGAACTCGGGAATGCGGGCGCCGCGTGGATCGCCGCGCAGCCGCGCCTCGCGGGCCGGGTCATTCAGGTATTGCGCCATCCATTCACGCCGGCCGTTCTCGCGGATGGCGATGTATTCCATCTCGGGGGTGACGATGCCGCGCCGTGCGTAGTGCATCTGGGTCACGTTGGCGCCGCTGCGCGCGCGGCGCGGCGGGCGCTGCAGGCCGGCAGCCTGGGCCCGCAGCTCGGCCATGCGCTGCAGCTGCACGGCGTCGGGCGTTTCGCCGCGGATGCCGTCATCGAGCTGCTGGGGTGCGCGCCCGGCGTAGGCTTCGGTGTCGCCCCGGGCCTCGACCCAGACCGCGCGCACCGGCGGCAGGCCACGCTGCACATCGATGTCCACCGCGGGGTCGGTGTACGGTCCGGAGGTGTCGTACACCACCACCTGCTCGCCGTTGGTGAGCGCGATCTCGCGCATGGGCACCTGCACGCCGGGCTGCTGGCCGGGCACGAAGATCTTGCGGGACTGCGGGAAGGGTTCGCGGGTGATCGCGTCGAGGCGGTCGGGTGCGTTCATGGTGGGCTCCTGGGTGGGCATCGCGGTGGCAAGGGTGCTCCGGAGGTCCACCCACCCGACCGTGGAGCAGCCTGCCGCAGGAGCGGGGCCGCATCCACATGCCCGGGAGGGCATGCGCTCTTCTTACGCCGGTACTGACCGGATCAAGTTCACGGGTTCGGCTTTCAGCCGTCTCAGCGCCGGACCTTTCGGTCCGTGCACCCCGGAGCAGGGCGCAGTGTAGTTCAGGGCAGGCGCAGCACCACCCGAAGCCCTCCGGCACCGGAGGTTTCCAGTGCCAGCCCGCCGCCGTAGGTGTCGGCGATGTCGCGGGCGATCGTCAGGCCCAGACCATGCCCTTCGGCCTGCTGGTCGAACCGCTGTCCCCGCTGCACGGCGGTCTCGCGCGCGGCGGGAGGCAGCCCGGGTCCGTCGTCGTCGATCAGGATCTCCATGCCGCCATCGCGTGGCTGCATCTGCACCACGACCTGCTGCCGTGCCCATTTGCCGGCGTTGTCGAGCAGGTTGCCCAGCATCTCGTCGAGGTCCGGAGGCGAACCGTTCCAGGGCAGGTGCTCGGGCGCGTGAACCGTCCAGACCAGGTCGCGGCCGGCGTGCAGCCGACGCATCAGCGTGGTCACCTGGCGCAGGGCGGCCGCAGCATCCACCACCTCGACACTGCCGGCGCCGCTGGCGAAGCGGGCCAGGTGGCGGTCGATCACCCGGCCCATGGCGTCGAGCTGCTCCCGCAGGACGGTCGCGTCGCAGCCCGGGGCCTGCAGCTCCAGCGACAGCACCGCCAGCGGCTTTTTCAAGGCATGGCTGAGGTCGGCCGCCTGGTGACGCGAGCGTTCGACCACACGGGCATTGCGTTCGAGCACGGTGTCGATGGTGCGGACCAGCGGTGCCAGGTCGGGGCCGTAGCTGGCCGCGTCGGTGGCGGCCACGGCCGGCCTGCGGCCCTCGCGAACCGCTGCGAGTGCGGACTGCAGCCGTTGCAGCGGGCGCAGACCCACCCGGGCCTGGACGAAGGTGGCGCCGGCCACGGCCAGCAGGAACAGGCTGGCGGCCAGCAGCAGCACGCGGTCGATGCGTTCCAGATCGGCCAGCACCTGATCCATGGGACCGAACACCCGCAAGGTGGTGGGTTCGCCCAGGGCATCGATCTGCCGCTCCAGCCCGAGCAGGCGTTCCTGGCGGGGGCCGCGGGTCTGCAGCAGCAGGCCGGAACGGCCCGCCAGCGCGGTGTCGCGCGGCGGGGCGAGCGTGGCGTCCCAGAGCGAGCGCGAGCGCAGTTCGCGTCCCTGGTGCTCGATGGTCCAGTACCAGCCGGAGAAGATCGCATTGAACTCCAGCAGCTGGCTGCTGAAGTTGGGGTCGTTCAGGCGGCCGTCAGCCACCAGCTCGGCCTCGATGCGTTCGGCGCGGTCGGCCAGTTCGCCTTCCAGGCTGCGCAGCACCACGCCGTGCAGTTCGTGCCGCAGCCACCAGCCGGCAGCGGCCGAGCAGAGCAGGGCGGCCAGCAGGCCCAGCATCGTCAGGCGCCCGGCCAGGCTGATGCGCTCAGTCCAGCGCGGCGCCGGCATGTTCGTGCTGCAGGCGGTAGCCGCGTCCGCGTTCGGTGTGGATCAGCGCGTGCGGCGACAGCTTGCGGCGGATGCGGCCGATCAGCACGTCCAGGCTGTTCGAGTCCGGGTCCAGGTCGCGGGCGTACACATGCCGCACGAGCTCTCCCCGCGTGACCAGGGCGCCCGGTCGTGTGATGAGGTGCGCCAGGATGCGCTGTTCCTGCGCAGTGAGCGTGAGCGGTTCGCCACCGAGGGCGAATGTGGCGGCCACCGTGTCGTAGCTCAGCGGGCCTTCCTGCACCACCGGGCGCGGCAGCCCGACCTGGCGGCGCTGCAGCACCCGCAGCCGGGTCACCACCTCCTCCATCAGGAAGGGCTTGGTCAGGTAGTCGTCCGCGCCGGCCTGGAAGGCTTCGAGCTTGTCGCTCCAGCGGCTGCGCGCGGTCAGCACCAGCACCGAGAAGCCGCGTCCCCGGGCACGCCACTGCCGCAGCACGGCCAGGCCGTCGATGCCGGGCAGACCGAGGTCCAGCACGGCAGCGTCGAAATCGCCGCGGCCGCCGGGCATGGCCGGCATGTCCCGGGCCATGGTGCCGTCGCTGCAGTGCTCGACCACCATGCCCTCGCGCACCAGGGCCTCGCTCATGCCGCGCGCCAGTGCGGCGTCGTCTTCGACCAGCAGGACTTTCATCGGCGGGGCTCGGCTTCGTTGATGACCTGTCCGGTGGTCGCGTCGACCAGAAGGCTCAGGCGGCGACCCTGCACGGTCTGCAGGGACATGTCGTAGTACGGCGCGCCGCCGGGCTCGCGCCGCAGCTCCAGCTCGGTCACCCGAGCGGCGTGACGCGATTCGATCTGCTCGAGCAGCGTGGCCAGCGGCTTGAGACGGCCGAGGGTGGCGCGATCGGGGACCGGCAGGCCGACCACCTCGCCGCTGTAGGCGTCCAGCCGCAGCACCTGGCGGGCACCGGTGGGCAGCAGCAGACGAACCTCGTACACCGCGCGCAGGCCCGGCGAC
The DNA here is from genome assembly GCF_958439165.1 of uncultured Hydrogenophaga sp. Classification (GTDB taxonomy): domain Bacteria; phylum Pseudomonadota; class Gammaproteobacteria; order Burkholderiales; family Burkholderiaceae_C; genus Hydrogenophaga. The sequence continues at coordinate 4,047 of NZ_OY288123.1, forward strand.
GATTCGAGTTCCATTTCCAGCACGGTGCCCGCGCGCAGCGCCTCCGAGCGGCGCAGCAGCTCGGTCATGGGCAGCACCCCGGCCGGTCGGCGTGAAGCCGGCGTGATTTCCTGCCCGGTGACCGCATCCACCAGCACCTCGGTGCGCGAACCGTCCTTCTGCAGCAGCCGCACCGCATACCAGCGCTGGCCGCCCGGGCCGGGCATCAGCTGCACGTCGAGCAGCTTGCCCGGGTGGGTGGTCTGAACCGCCTGGAGGATGTCGGCCAGCGGGCGGATGCGGCCGGCCTCCACATCGCGCCGGACCAGGTCCTGTTCCCCGGCCAGGGCGCTGGCGCAGCACAGGGCGAGCAGGATCGTTACGAGGGCGTGCATGACCCAAGAATACCCGCGGGGGTGGGATGCCACCATCCGGGTCGATGCCGATGGAGCGGTGGCCGGATCAACCGGTGGCGTGCCGGCCGACCAGGCCTGCGATCAGCCCGGCCAGCTCGCGCCCGGTGTCGGGCTTCTCCAGCACATGGTCGATGCCGGCGAGGCGGGCGTCGGACAGCATTTCGTCGGTCACATGCCCGGAGGTCAGGATGATCGGCAGACACGCGTCCAGCGTGCGGATGGCCCGCGCCAGCGAGATGCCGGACATCTGCGGCATGTTGTAGTCGACGATGACCACGTCCGGCCGCCGCGCCGGTTCGCGCAGGCGGTCGATGGCGTCCTGCGGGTTGTCCATCGACTCGACCTGGTAACCCTGCCGCGCCAGCATGCGCGACATCAGCGAGATCAGCGCCTCGTCGTCGTCGACATACAGCAGCGTGTGCCGGCTGGGGGCAGCCGGGGCGGCGGGCGGGGCCGCCTCGTCGGCCGCTGCCGGCTGCTCGGTGGTGGTGGGCAGCCACAGCACGAAGCGGGTGCCCAGGCCGGGCTGCGAACTCAGCTGCAGTGCAGCGCCGTGTTCCATGAGCACGCCATGCACCACCGACAGACCCAGCCCGGAACCCTGGCCCGCCGGCTTGGTCGAGAAGAACGGCTCGAACACCCGGCCCATCGCCGACGGCTCGATGCCATGGCCGTTGTCGTGCACCACCACCTTCAGGCCCGGCCGCAGCGTGCGGTCGTTCGGCGCCATCACTTCCAGGCTGCCTTCGGCCGGGGCCGGGGGCCCGGGGCAGGCCGCCGCCTCGACCACCACCTCGGCGCCTTCCCGGCCCCGCACCGCCTGGATGGCATTGGTCACCAGGTTCAGGAACACCTGTGCCAGCTGGGTCGCATTGCCCTGCACGGCCGGCAGCTGCGGCGGCACCGAGAAGCGCAGCTGCACCCCGGGCGGCAGGGTCGAGCGCAGGATGCCGTGGGTCTCGCGCAGCACCTCGCCCGGGTCCATGGCCACCCGGCCCTGGGCCTGCCGGCGCGCAAAGGTCAGGATCTGCTGCACCAGCGAGCGCGCCCGCCGCGCCGCCTTGCGGATCTCGGTCAGGCTGACATGGGCGGGCGACTCGTCGGGCACATCGCCCAGCGCCAGTTCGGTGTTGCCCAGGATGGCCGCCACGATGTTGTTGAAGTCGTGCGCGATGCCGCCGGCCAGGGTGCCCAGTGCTTCCATCTTCTGGGCCTGCTGCAGCTGCTCGGTGAGCGCGCGCTGCATGGCTTCGGCGGCCAGCCGCTCCCTGAGGTCGAAGTCGATGCAGAAGAACATGGGTGGCTGGCCCGGCACGTCCACCAGCACATGGCCGGAATGCACATGCACCGGTGAGCCGTCGCGCGCCTTCAGCGTCAGCACCTCGCTCGGGATGGCCTGACCTGTGCGCAGCATGTGCCCGACGGCCTCACGCACCGCGCCACGCATGGCGTCGGGAATGATCAGGTCGAGCAGGCTGGTGCCCACCGCTTGCGCCGCGCTGTACCCGTACAGGCGTTCGGAGGCGCCGTTCCAGAAGCGGCAGATCAGGTCGGCGTCGTAGCCCTGCACGGCCACGTTCGGAATGCCTTCGATGAGTTGATGCAACCGGTCTTCGCTGGCTCTGAGCTGCTCCCGGGCCACCAGGTTGTCGGTCTGGTCGACCACGAACACATGCCAGATCACGGTGCCGTCGGCCATCCGCTGCACCCGCCCCAGGCCATGCAGCCACTTGCGCCGGCCCGACGGTGTCCGGATGCGCCACTGCCAGTCCCAGTCGGCGCCGCTGAGCACGCAGGCGTCGATGCTGGCGCGCATGGCGGGCAGATCGGCCGGATCGACCATGCCCCAGAGGGACGCCATGTCGGCTTCCAGCTGGTCCAGCGGCATCTCCCAGACGTCCTCGCAGCCGCGTGACATGTAGTCGAGCTGGCGCACGCCGTCAGGGCGGGTCCGGAAACGGAAGAACGCTCCCGGAAGGTGGTCGGCGAAGGAGCCGAAGGCGCCGGGGTCGGCACCGAGGAACGCTGGCACTGGGACCTCTCTGCGCCGGGGGCGCGTTGCGTCGTGCTGTGTGTCATTGTGTTACGGGTGGAAGCGGGAGGAAACCCCTTGTCCGGGTGTTTTCGGCGGTTTTTCTGCGGCTTGGGCACTGGCGCGGCCAGGTACCCGCCCGGGTGTTACATTGCCCGGCTTCGCCGGGCGCGCAGCCGGCCGGCGCTTCCCCCCTGACACCCCATGACACCGCACACCCCACCGCCGCGCCTGCGGCTTGACGGCATCACCAAGCGTTACCCCGGCGTGGTGGCCAACGACGGCGTCGGCCTGACCGTGCAGCCCGGCGAGATCCATGCCGTGCTCGGCGAGAACGGCGCCGGCAAGTCGACCCTCATGAAGGTCATCTACGGCGCCGTCAAGCCCGACGCCGGACAGGTGCTGTTCAACGGCGAGCCGGTGCAGGTCCGCAACCCGCAGGAAGCCCGGGCGCTGGGCATCAGCATGGTGTTCCAGCATTTCAGCCTGTTCGAGACCCTGACGGTGGCCGAGAACGTATGGCTCGGGCTGGACCGCAGCCTGGCGCTGGCCGAGGTGAGCGCCAGCATTGCCGCCAAGGCCACCGAATACGGCCTGGACATCGACCCCGAGCGGCCGGTGCACACGCTGTCGGTGGGCGAGATGCAGCGGGTGGAGATCATCCGCGCCCTGCTGGGCCGCCCGCAGCTGCTGATCCTGGACGAGCCCACCTCGGTCCTCACCCCGCAGGCGGTGGAGCGGCTGTTCGAGGTGCTGCGACAGCTGGCCGCCCAGGGCTGCAGCATCCTGTACATCAGCCACAAGCTGCACGAGATCCGCAGCCTGTGCACCGCCTGCACCGTGCTGCGTGGCGGCCGGGTCAGCGGCACCTGCGACCCGCGCACCGAAAGCAATGCCTCGCTCTCGCGCCTCATGATCGGCGCCGAACCGCCTTCTCTGGACCCGCGTCCGGCCCAGCCCGGCGCGCCGGTGCTGCAGGTGCACGGGCTGAGCCTGCCCAGCCAGGACCCGTTCGGCACCGCACTGGCCGGCATCGGCTTTCAGGTGCGGGCGGGGGAGGTGGTCGGTCTGGCCGGCGTGTCGGGCAACGGCCAGCGCGAACTGCTGATGGCACTGTCCGGCGAGGACACCCGCGCCCCGGCCGGCAGCATCAGGCTGGACGGGCAGGATGTGTCGGCCCGCGGACCGCAACCGCGGCGCGAGCTGGGTCAGCACTTCGTCCCGGAGGAGCGGCTGGGCCGCGGTGCCGTGCCCACCCTGTCGCTGGCCCACAACCTGCTGCTGTCGCGCCGCGAGGCCGTCGGCCCGGGCGGGTGGCTGAACATCGGCGCGCTGCGCCGCCAGGCGGCCGATCTGATTGCGCAGTACCAGGTCAAGGCCCGCGGGCCGGATGCGGCGGCGCGGTCGCTCTCGGGCGGCAACCTGCAGAAGTTCATTGTCGGGCGCGAGATCGAGGCGCTGCGGGCCCGTCAGAGCGCCCGGCTGCTGATCGTCAGCCAGCCCACCTGGGGGGTGGACGTCGGCGCCGCCGCCCAGATCCGGGCGGCCATCCTCTCCCTGCGCGATGCCGGCTGCGCGGTGCTGCTGGTCAGCGAAGAGCTGGATGAACTGTTCGAGATGTCGGACCGGCTGCATGTGCTGGCCAAGGGCCGGCTGTCGCCGTCGCTGACCCGCGCCGAAGCCTCGGTGGAGCGGGTCGGCGAATGGATGTCGGGCCTGTGGGATCCGGCTGCACAGGAGGTGGACCATGCTGCGGCTTGAGCCCCGCCCCCAGCCGTCGCGCTGGTGGAGCCTGGCTTCGCCGGTGCTCGCGCTGCTGATCACGGTCGTCATCGGCGTGATCCTGTTCTCCGCCCTGGGCAAGGACCCGGTGCGCGGCCTGCAGGTGTTCTTTGTGGAGCCGCTGCGCAACGCCTACGCCATCTCGGAGCTGCTGGTGAAGGCCACGCCGCTGCTGATCATTGCGCTCGGGCTGGCGGTGTGCTTCCGCTCGAACGTGTGGAACATCGGCGCCGAAGGCCAGTACATCATCGGCGCGGTGCTGGCCAGCGGGGTGGCGCTGCAGGCCGGCCCCGGCACCGGGCCCTGGATCGTGGGTGCCGTGCTGCTGGCCGGCGTGGCCGGCGGCATGCTGTGGGCCGGCATCACGGCGCTGCTGCGCGACCGTTTCAGCGCCAACGAGATCCTGGTCAGCCTGATGCTGGTCTATGTGGCGGTGCAGGTGCTCAACTACCTGGTCTACGGCCCCTGGAAGGACCCCCAGGGCTACAACTTCCCGCAGACCAAGACCTTCGAGAAGGTGGCCCAGATGCCGCGCCTCATGGACGGTTCGCGGGTCAACATCGGTCTGGTCATGGCGCTGGCCGGTGTGGCGGCGGTGTGGGTGTTCCTGTTCCGCACCCGGGCCGGTTATGCGCAGACGGTGGGTGGCCTGGCGCCGGCGGCGGCCCGCTATGCCGGCTTTTCGTCGCGGCGGGCGCTGTGGACGGCGTTGCTGCTGTCCGGCGGGGCTGCCGGCCTGGCCGGTGCGCTGGAGGTGGCCGGCCCCATCGGCCAGCTCACGCCGTATGTGCCGGCCGGCTACGGCTTTGCGGCCATCATCGTGGCCTTCGTGGGCCGGCTGCACCCGGTGGGCATCGTGTTCTCGGCCCTGCTGATGAGCATGTTCTACATCGGCGGTGAACTGGCGCAGTCGCGTCTGGGCCTGCCCAAGTCCATCACCGGCGTGTTCCAGGGGCTGCTGCTGTTTGCGCTGCTGGCCTGCGACACCCTCATTGCCTACCGCGTGCGGTTCGGAAAGGCCTGACCATGGAATCGACCGCGCTGCTGCTGGCAGCCACCTTCAACGCCGGCACCGTGCTGGCCATTGCCGCCCTGGGCCTGCTCATCAACGAGAAGGCCGGCATCGTCAACCTGGGTGCCGAGGGCATGATGCTGTGCGCCGCACTGGCCGGCTTCGCGGCCGTGGTGCACACCGGCAGCACCGCGCTGGGCTTCCTGGCGGGCATGGGCGCCGGGGCCTTGCTGGCAGCCATCTTCGGGGTGCTGGTGATCTGGCTGAACACCAACCAGTACGCCACCGGGCTGGCGCTCAGCCTGTTCGGTGCCGGCTTCTCGGCCTTTGCCGGCACCAGCTATGTGCAGCACAAGCTGCCCGAGCAGGTGGTGTTCGCCATTCCGGTGCTGTCCGACATCCCGTTCCTGGGCGCCGCGCTGTTCCGCCACCACCCCACGGTCTACGCCTGCGTGGCCCTGGCACTCGGTCTGGTCTGGTTCCTGTACCGCTCGCGCGCCGGCCTGGTGCTGCGCAGCGTGGGCGAAAGCCCCGAATCGGCGCATGCGCTGGGGTACCCGGTGCGCCGCATCCGCCTGCTGGCGGTGGTGGCCGGCGGCGCGCTGTGCGGAGCGGCGGGGGCCTATGTGTCGACCGTCTACACCCCGCTGTGGGTGGAAGGCATGATCGCCGGCAAGGGCTGGATCGCGCTGGCCCTGACCACCTTCGCCACCTGGCGGCCGGCACGCGTCTTGCTCGGTGCCTACCTGTTCGGCGGCGTGACCATGCTCCAGTTCCATCTGCAGGGCATGGGCGTGCAGCTGCCGAGCCAGTTCCTGACCATGCTGCCCTACCTGGCCACCATCGTCGTGCTGGTGCTGATTTCCCGCAATCCGACCTGGATCCGGGTGAACATGCCCGGCTCGCTCGGAAAGCCGTTCCACCCCGGGACATAATTCCGGGTTTCCTACCCCGTCCGGTATCCCCAGTCCCCATCCTCAAGGCCCCCCATGACCGACCTGAGCAAACGATCCCTGATGAAAGCCGCCGCGCTGACCGCGCTGGCCAGCGCAGCCCTGATCGGCTGCGGCAAGAAGGAAGAAGCCGCGCCCGCTGCTGCCCCGGCACCTGCTGCCGCCCCGGCACCGGCCAAGCCCGAGCCGCTGAAGATCGCGTTCGCCTACGTCGGCCCGGTGGGTGACGGCGGCTGGACCTTCGCCCACGACAACGGCCGCAAGGCCATCGAGGCCGAATTCGGCGACAAGGTCGTCACCAGCTTCGTCGAGAGCGTGCCCGAAAGCGCCGACGCCGAGCGCGTGATCCGCGACATGGCCGGCCAGGGCAACAAGCTGATCTTCGGCACCACCTTCGGCTACATGGAGCCCATGCTCAAGGTCGCCGCCGACTTCAAGGACGTGAAGTTCGAGCACGCCACCGGCTACAAGACCGCCGAGAACCTGCGCACCTACGACAGCCGCACCTACGAAGGTGCCTACATGGCCGGCGTGATCGCCGGTGCCATGACCAAGTCCAACACCCTGGGCGTGGTCGCTTCGATCCCGATTCCGGAAGTCATCCGCAACATCAACAGCTTCACCCTGGGCGCCCAGAGCGTGAACCCCAAGATCAAGACCAAGGTGGTCTGGGTCAACGGCTGGTTCGACCCGCCGAAGGAAACCGAAGCCGCCACCTCGCTGATCAACGGCGGCGCCGACGTGCTGTTCCAGAACACCGACTCGTCGGCCGTGCTGCAGACCGCCGAGAAGATGGGCAAGCGCGCCTTCGGCTGGGATTCCGACATGACCGCCTACGGCCCCAAGGCCCACCTGGGTTCGGCCGTGATCAACTGGGGTCCTTACTACGTCAAGGCGGTCAAGGACGCCCTGGAAGGCACCTGGAGCACCGGCGGCGTGTGGTGGGGTCACAAGGAAGGCGCCATCGACATGGTGTCGGTTGCCGATGACGTGCCGGCCGAGATCAGGGCCAAGGTCGACACCATCAAGGCCGGCCTGAAGGACGGCAGCTTCCACCCCTGGACCGGCCCCATCGTCGGCCAGGACGGCAAGGAAGTTTTGCCCAAGGACGCCAAGGCCGACGACGCCTTCCTCGGCGGCGTGAAGTTCTATGTGAAGGGCGTCGAGGGCAAGGTCCCGAACTGAGCATGAAGGCGTACCGGGCCGGGCTGCTTCGCTTCAATGCGGATGCCCGTGCCCTTTTCGATGCCGACGGCCTGCTGGTGGTCGGCCCCGGCCCGCAGGGCTGGAACCGGGTGGTGGACGCCGGCAGCCATGCCGAGGTGTCGCGCCGCCACCCCGACGTGCCGATCACGCACTGGCCCGGCCGACTCATCGCTCCGGGCTTCATCGACCTCCACCTGCATTACCCCCAGACCGACGTGATCGGCTCGCCGGCCGAGGGGCTGCTGCCCTGGCTGGAGCGCTACACCTTTCCGCACGAGGCCCGGTTCGCCGACCCGGTACACGCGGCCGAGGTGGCGGCCTTCTTCTTCGACGAGCTGCAGCGTCACGGTGTGACCACTGCACTCACCTTTGCAACCTCGCACGTGGCTTCGGTCGATGCCGCCATGGCCGAGGCGCAGCGCCGCCGCCTGCGGTTCATCACCGGCAAGGTGCTGCAGGACCGGCACAGCCCGGACGGCGTTCGCGACGAGACCGAACAGAGCCTGATCGACAGCGAAGCCCTGATCCGGCGCTGGCACGGCCTGGACCGGCTGGGCTACGCCATCACCCCCCGGTTCGCCCCGACCAGCACCGATGCCCAGCTGCGTGGCGCCGGCGAACTGGCGGCCCGCCATCCGGGTGTGTGGGTGCAGTCCCACGTGGCCGAAAACCGCGACGAGGTGCGCTGGGTGGCCGAGCTCTACCCGCAGTCTCGCAGCTACCTGGAGGTCTACGGCCATTTCGGGCTGTTGCGCGAGCGGGCCGTGTACGCGCACTGCATCCACCTGGACGCGGCCGACCGCGCGCTGATGGCCTCCACCGGCACCGCTGCGGCAGCCAGCCCCACCAGCAACCTGTTCCTCGGCAGCGGGTTCTTCGACTTCGCCGCCGCGCGAGCCGCCGGCATGCGGCACGGGCTGGCCAGCGATGTCGGCGGTGGCACCAGCTTCTCGCCGTTCCACACCATGCTGGCCGCCTATGCCGTGGGACGCGAAGGCCATACCAAGCCGGGCGAGAGCCTGGCGCCGTCGCACCTGTGGTGGCTGCACACCGCAGGTGCTTCAGCAGCGCTGGGTCTGCAGGGCGTGGTGGGCAACCTCACGCCGGGTCATGAGGCCGACTTCGTGGTGCTCGACCCGCAGGCCACCCCGCTGCTGGCCCGGCGCACCGCCCAGGCGGACAGCCTGGAGGAGCTGCTGTTCGCGTTCATCGTGCTGGGGGACGAGCGCGCGGTGGAACGGGTGATGGTCGCCTGAACCCGACCGCGACCCGGTCCCGCGGACTGTCGGTGTGCCATCGGCTTTCCGCCGGTCGGATCGGGTCGATGCCAGACGACGTGCCGGAACGGTTCGGATCGGCAGCGCCACACAGCATCACCTATCCGGGAGTTGCCTGTGTCCCCTCCAAGCACCCAGCATGTCGATGCCCTGTGGACCGCGCTTGCTGAAGAAATGGCCAGCATCGAGGCCATCACCTTCCATGAGGCTTCGTCCGGTTTCCCGTCGGCCTGGGCCATCGCGTTCGAGGGCAGCGACATCCTGCTGGTCGATGCCCTCTGCGAGCCCGACCGCCTGGTGTTCAGCATGAGCCTGGGCGATGTGAGTCCCGATCAGCGGCTGGAAATGTACGAAACCGTGCTCCGCGTGAACGCCTGGCTCGCCATGCAGACCGAGGCTGTGGGTGGCGTCGTGCTGAGCGGTCAGCAGATCATGCTCAAGGGGCATCTGCGGGTGGCCGGGCTCGATCTGGACGCCCTGCGGCAGACCGTGCTGGACATCCAGGGGGCTGCCCATGCGTGGCGCTATTTCCTCCAGACCCGCCACATGCCCGAAGAAAACGTGGTGCTTGACCAATGGCTTGAGCGGGTCTGATCCCGCACCACCTTCCACCCCCAGGAGAACACCATGCGCCTGCCCGTCATGCAACCCGGTACCCGGACCCTCGAGCGCTGCGCCGGACAGCTGCCGTTCCCGGCGGCGGAGTCATCGTCGCGTGGACTTGCCCGCGTGGTGCATGTGCGCAACCCGGCCCGTCTGCCCCTCATGAGCGAGGCCATCAGCGTGCACAGGGAGCACATGAAGGCCAGTGCCGAACTGGCCCGCCAGCTCGGCATCTAGCCTCGCCGCGGCGGGTCACTGGTAGCTCAGTGCCCGGGCCTTGCCCCAGAAAACCTTGTACATGAAGATGGTGTACAGAATGATCACCGGCAGGGTGATGGCCACACCCACGAAGATCACGTTCAGGGAGGACGTGCTGATCGCAGCCTGCCACACGGTCATGCGGCCGATGACGATATCCGGGTAGATGCTGTACGACAGACCGAAGAAGGCCAGCACGAAGATCAGCACGGTGGCTGCAAACACCACCCAGCCGTAGCCGGCCTTGACCACCTCCGGGTGTGTCACCACCCAGCGGACCGCGAAGAAGGCCACCGCACACATCAGCGGCACCGGCAGCAGGGCGAACACCATGGGGAAGCTGAACCATTTTTCGACCACGCCCTGGTTCACCAGCGGCGTTGCGGCCGAGATGCCCACCAGCGCTGCACCCATGGGCCAGAGCACCCGACGCGCCCAGAACACCGAACGCTCCTGCAGTTCGCCTTCGGTCTTCATGATGAGCCAGCCGGCACCCAGCAGCGTGTAGGCAGCCGGCAGGGTCACGGCAATGCCCAGGCTGAACGCCAGACCGAGCGGACCGGGATCGAACCCGGTGATGTAGCTGCCCAGCATCCAGCCCTGCGATGCACTGGCCAGCAGCGAACCGGCGAAGAAGGCCTTGTTCCAGAAAGCCTTGTACTGCAGCGGTGCCTTGACCCGGAAGTCGAAGGCCACGCCGCGCAGGATCAGGCCGATCAGCATCACGGCCACCGGCAGGTAGAGGGCCTGCAGCACCAGGCCGTGGGCATGCGGGAATGCCACCAGCAGCACGCCCACACCCAGCACCAGCCAGGTCTCGTTGGCATCCCAGAAGGGACCGATGCTGGAGATCATGGTGTCCTTCTGCGCGTCGTCGGCCAGGGGCAGCAGCAGGCCCACGCCGAGGTCGTAGCCGTCGAGCACCACGTAGGCCAGCAGTGCCAGCCCCATCACGGCGAGGAAGATCAGCGGGAGCAGTTCGGCCCAGGTCATGGTCACACCCCGGCCTTTCCGAGGTCGGCGCCGGTGACCGGCACCGGTGCGTGCTTCACCGGGTTCTCGGCCATGTACTTGAGCACACCGATGTAGGTCACCAGCAGCAGGCCATAGACCACGATGTAGGCCGTCAGGGTGAGCGCGATCATCGGCGGCGGCACGCTGGTGGCCACCTCGCTGGTGCGCAGGGCGCCGTAGACGACGTAGGGCTGGCGGCCGATCTCGGTCACGTACCAGCCGGCCAGCGTGGCCACCCAGCCGGAGAAGGTCATGCCGGCCAGGGTCCAGAGCACCGGTCGGGGCAACTGCACCTGGGCTTCGCGACGCTTCTTCCACATCAGCCAGCCGCTCACGGCAGCCACCAGCATCATCAGGGTGCCCACACCCACCATGACGCGGAAGCCCCAGAACACCGGGCCCACCGGCGGTGCGGAATCACCGAATTCGTTGATGCCCTTGATCTCGCCGTTCAGGTCGTGGGTCAGGATCAGGCTGGCCAGCTTGGGGATCTTGACCGCGTAATGGGTGGTGCCTTCCTCGCTGTCCGGGATGCCGAACAGGGTCAGCGGTGCGCCGCGCTCGGTCTCCCAGATGCCTTCCATGGCGGCCACCTTGGCCGGCTGGTGTTCCAGCGTGTTCAGGCCATGCATGTCACCGGCCAGGAACTGCAGCGGCATGGCGATGGCGGCCACGGCCACGGCCGATCGCATGGCCTTGTGGGTGCCGCGGGTGGCGCTGCCCTTGAGCAGCTGCCAGGCGCACAGACCGGCGATCAGGAAGGACGCGGTCAGCGTGGAAGCCAGCAGCTTGTGGGTGAAGCGGTAGGGGAACGACGGGTTGAAGATCACGGCCAGCCAGTCGGTCGGCATGAACTCGCCATTGACGATCTCGTAGCCTGCGGGTGTCTGCATCCAGGAATTCAGGCTCAGGATCCAGAAGGCCGACATGGTGGTGCCGAAGGCCACCAGGAAGGTGGCGATCAGGTGCACACGTTCGCTCACCCGGCCGCGGCCGAACAGCATGATGCCCAGGAAGCTGGCCTCCAGGAAAAAGGCGGTCAGCACCTCGTAGCCCAGCAGCGGGCCGGAGATATTGCCGGTCTTTTCCATGAAGCCGGGCCAGTTGGTGCCGAACTGGAAGCTCATCACGATGCCCGAGACCACGCCCAGGGCGAAGGTCAGAGCGAACACCTTGGTCCAGAAGTAGTAAGCCTCTTCCCAGGCCGGGTCGCGTGTCTGCACGAAGCGCAGGCGGAAGAACAGCAGGAACCAGCACAGGGCGATCGTGATGGTCGGGAACAGGATGTGGAAGCTGATGTTGGCCGCGAACTGCATGCGCGACAGGATGAGGGCGTCCATGGCGGGGCTCCGGGGGTCAGTGAAAACTTCAGGCGGCGGCAGGCGGGTTCTGGCGGGACGATCGGCCGGTCAATCGGTCCTTCAGTTCGAGAACACGGGTCACGGTGGCGCCCATGCCCATCAGCTGCATGGCGGTTTCCGGGGCCAGCTTCTGCACATCGTCGAACCAGGTCATGAGGCGGTCGATCAGGTCATGCATCTCCCGCATGCGGTTCTGGGCGTGCTGCTCGGCCTCGGTCTTGGGGGTTTCCAGCAAGGCGGTGCGCAGCATGGACAGGGTCGGCTCGATCTCGCGCCGGCGGCGCTCCTCGGCCAGCACGCGGAAGATTTCCCATACATCGGCCGGCGCCTCGAAAAATTCACGCCGATCGCCAGCCTGGTGGCGCAGGCGCACCAGGCGCCAGGCCTGCAGCTCCTTCAGGCCCATGCTGACGTTGGAGCGCGAGAACCCCAGGGTCTCGGCAATTTCGTCGGCACACAGGGCCTGGGGAGAGATGTAGAGCAGGGCATAGATCTGCCCCACGGTGCGGTTGATGCCCCACTTGCTGCCCATCTCGCCGAAATGGGCCACGAACTCGCGGTTCAGGGGCGGTAGCTGGTCTTGTAGCGGCATGGTCAGCATGATACCGGCCATGGCTGAATTTTCAGGAAAAACTGAAAAGTCAGAAGGTTTTGAGGCTGGTCATAGTTCCCATCCATGACCAGCGAAGCTCAGAACCCCTTCGTCAGCTCGCCGCCCGTGCGATCAGGTCGTTGGCTTGGGTCAGCAATCCACTCAGTTGCGCCCAGTGCGCCCTGGCGTCTTGCCTGGCGGATCCAATGTCCTTTCGTGCATCGTTGTGCTGGAGCAGTTCAGCGCCCCTGGAGACCATGACCAGCAAGTCGCGTTGCAATTGGCCAAGTTGTTCTCGGCCCAGCTTGGTCGCTTTCTCGGATTCGGCCCTGTATGTCGCGTAATGAACGTCTGCGGTCGCCCGAAGCTGGTCCGGATTGGATTGGAGCCAAGTCTGGATGTTGCTTTCGATCGTTTGGAGTTGGGTCAGATGAGGCATCATCGATTCAGCGATCGTCGTCATTTTCGCCAAAATGTTTCCAGCGTCTTTTGCATCGATGGCTATCTGAGTGCTGAAGTCCTTTGCCAGGTCGGCTGGGTCGTCTTCTATCAGGCTTTCTGAAAGATCGCCCTCTGAAGCTTCGGCCTTTTGAGTTCCGGGGGAAATACCATTCGGCCGCGGTTGAACGACTGGAAGAACCGGTTTGGCCGGCGTGCCAGGAGCCGACTCGACCAACCGGCTCAACCGGGTGTGCGGTGCATAGTCAGCCGCACTTTTTGCAATGTCGACCGCTGATTTGCAAAGCTGCTTGCACTGCCATGCGCATTGCTGGCTTTCTGTTTCGAGTCGTTTGAGGGCGGTAGTGATGGTGGGGTCGGCTCCATGGGTGCCAGCGTGAGCGGTGAGGATGTTGTTGAAACGCTCTAACTCCAGCTCGAAGGCCTTGCCTTCGGTTTGAACGTCCTTGAGCAGCGCTGCGATCCGATCAGCCGCAGCTGCGCGCTTTTCCTGCAACCGAGTTTCCGCTGGGGTCCATTTCAATGTTCGGCTTGGCTTGTAAAGGTCGTCCAGTTGGCTCTTGATCTCTGCAATTTCACGGTGTGCGTGCTTGAGCTCCTCTTCAAGCAACTTGACACGGTTCAAGCGCGCAACCAGCGTGGCAATGCCGCTTCGGCCTTGCTGGTGAACCATGGTGAGGTGGCTCTGGGCGGTGAGGGACTCCCTTGACTTCCCGTTGGGCTTCCAGGCATTGGCTCTTGCCAGCTGGCGGACATTGCCACTGCAAACCTGTGTCTGCTGTGTAGGCTGATTCTGGATCGAGATTGCCGAACTATTCTTGCTGATTTGCCGGCTCGTGGTGTCCGAGGAGGATGCACTGTCGAATTGCTCATTCGTATTTTCGGCGCGAGGTGAGTCCAGACGCTTATCCGGCACGATCACGGCAGGCCTCAGCACACCAGGGGCAGGTTGGCAAACCGCGCTTCCGATTGGTGTGGATGGCTGCGCCGCCGATGTTCTCTTCCCGCCCCAAGGCTTTTTGGGTTTCAGCGCGTTGTAGATGTCCTTGAAGTAGTTGGACGAATACCGTGTGTGAGACTTCATATGAGGATGGTCGGGTTGGTGAAGGCGATGCGTATTGGTGATCAAACGGTGATAACTTCTCCCGCCATCCGCCCACCGGTGCCTCCCCCCTACAATCGCCGCCCATGAGCATCAAAAGCGACCACTGGATCCGCCGCATGGCGGAGCAACACGGCCTCATCGAGCCCTTCGAGCCCAACCAGGTCCGGCAGGTGGACGGTCGCAAGGTGATCAGCTATGGCACCAGCAGCTACGGCTACGACATCCGGTGCGCGCCCGAATTCAAGGTGTTCACCAACATCCACAGCACGGTGGTGGACCCGAAGAACTTCGACGAGAAGAGCTTCGTGGACATCCACAGCGACGTCTGCATCATCCCGCCCAACAGCTTCGCGCTCGCCCGCACGGTCGAGTACTTCCGCATCCCGCGCAACGTGCTGACCATCTGCCTGGGCAAAAGCACCTACGCGCGCTGCGGCATCATCGTCAACGTCACCCCGTTCGAGCCCGAATGGGAAGGCTATGTGACGCTGGAGTTCTCCAACACCACGCCGCTGCCGGCCAAGATCTACGCCGGCGAAGGCTGTGCGCAGGTGCTGTTCTTCGAGAGCGACGAGGTCTGCGACGTGTCCTACAAGGACCGGGGCGGCAAGTACCAGGGCCAGGTGGGTGTGACGCTGCCCAAGGCCTGAAATCCCTGCGGTGCGACAATACGGGGCTAACTCCGACCGCAATGACCCAATCCTTTTCCGAACTCAACCTGTCGCCGGCCCTGGCGCGCGCCGTGGCCGAAATGGGCTACGAGACCATGACGCCCATCCAGGCGCAGGCCATTCCGCATGTGCTGACCGGCCGTGACGTGATGGGTGCGGCGCAGACCGGCACCGGCAAGACGGCCGCCTTCTCGCTGCCGCTGCTGCAGCGTCTGCTCAAGCACGAGAACGCTTCCACCTCGCCAGCCCGGCATCCGGTGCGGGCGCTGGTGTTGCTGCCCACGCGCGAACTGGCAGACCAAGTGGCCGAGCAGGTCAAGCTCTATGCCAAGCACACCCAGCTGCGCAGCGCGGTGGTGTTCGGCGGCATGGACATGAAGCCGCAGACGGCCGAGCTGAAGAAAGGCGTGGAGGTGCTGGTGGCCACGCCGGGTCGCCTGCTGGACCACATCGAGGCCAAGAACGCGGTGCTCAACCAGGTCGAGTACGTAGTGCTGGACGAAGCCGACCGCATGCTCGACATCGGTTTCCTGCCCGACCTGCAGCGCATCCTGAGCTACCTGCCCAAGCAGCGCACCACCCTGCTGTTCTCGGCCACCTTCTCGCCCGAGATCAAGCGGCTGGCCAACAGCTACCTGCAGGACCCGATCACGGTGGAAGTGGCCCGGTCCAATGCCACGGCGTCCACCGTCGAACAGCATTTCTACCGGGTGGACGAGGACGACAAGCGTGCGGTGCTGCGCCAGATCGTCCGCGATCGCGGCATCAAGCAGGCCTTCGTGTTCGTCAACAGCAAGCTCGGTTGTGCCCGACTGGCCCGCGCACTGGAGCGGGACGGCCTCAACACCACGGCCCTGCACGGCGACAAGAGCCAGGACGAGCGCCTGAAGGCGCTTGAAGCCTTCAAGTCGGGTGCGGTCGACCTGCTCGTCTGCACCGACGTGGCCGCCCGCGGCCTGGACATCAAGGACGTGCCGGCGGTGTTCAACATCGACATCCCGTTCAACGCCGAAGACTATGTGCACCGCATCGGTCGTACCGGCCGCGCAGGCGCCTCGGGCCTCGCGGTGTCTTTCGTGAGCGGGCGCGATGCCCGCCAGATGGCCGACATCGAAAAACTGCTGGGCCGCAAGCTGGAGCTGGAAGCGCTGGAGCTGGAGGCCGATCGCCGTCCGGCCGGCCGCTTCAACGATGGCCAGCGGGCCTGGCAGCGTGACGGCGAACGCGGTGAGCGCAGTGACCGGCCCGAGCGTGACGAGCGTCCCCCGCGCGAGGCGCGCCCCGCGCCGTCGCGGCCGGTGCGTGCACCCCGCCCGCCGTCCGATCCGCTGTTCGACAGGCCCTACGAGCCCACCGGCGAGACCGCTGCGCCGGCGCCCTGGGAGGCCGCGCAAAAGCAGCCGGCACGGCTGTCACCCAACATCAAGACTCGCCGCAAGGTGCCGGCCCTGTTCCGCAGCCCACCCCCGGCCGCGGAGCCGGAGGCCGTCGGTTCGGGTGGCGAAGCCGCTGCCCCTGACGGCCAGGACGGCTGAACCTCAGCCCTTGCCGGGCTTGGCCGCCTGTTCGCAGCGCACCGAGATGTGTTCCACCGAAGAGCCCCCGTCGCCCAGGCGGGCCGCCGTCAGACATCCCCCCCATACGCAGCCGGTGTCCAGGGCCAGCAGATCCGGCCGGGTGACCGTTCCCAGCGTGGACCAGTGCCCGAACGCAATCCGCTCGCCTGCGCTGCGTCGGCCCGGCACGTCGAACCAGGGCATGAAGCCTTCCGGTGCCTGGCTGCTGCTGTCCTTGGTCTTGAACTCCATCACGCCCTCGGCAGTGCACAAGCGCAGCCGTGTGAGGGCATTGACGATCACCCGCAGCCGGTCGGCGCCTCCGAGCCGGTCGTCCCAGGCATCGGGCGTGTTGCCGTACATGCCGCGCAGGAAGCCGGCCCAGTCGGTGCCCCGCAGCGCTGCTTCCACCTCTCCCGCCAGCGCCAGCGTCCGCGCCGCATCCCACTGCGGGAGCACGCCGGCATGCACCAGCAGCCAGCCGTCCACCCGCAAGGCCAGCGGCCGGTGCCGCAGCCAGTCCAGCAGGGCAGGGCGGTCGGGTGCCTCCAGGATGTCGTCCAGCGTGTCGCTGCGGTGCGGCGGGCGGATGCCCTGCGACACCGCCAGCAGGTGCAGGTCATGGTTGCCCAGCAGGCACTGTGCGGAACTGCCCAGCCCCATCAGGCGTCGCACCGTGGCCAGTGACCCGGGTCCTCGGTTGACCAGGTCCCCCAGCACATATGCGGTGTCGCGGCTGGGCGAAAAGCCCGCTTCGTCCAGCAGCCGGCCCAGCGCACCGTCGCACCCCTGCACATCACCGATCAAGTAAACAGCCATCGCCCGATTATGGATTTCCTGCTCATTGCCTTTCTGACCGTTCTGAATGGCGCATTCGCCATGTCGGAGCTGGCGCTGGCGTCCAGCCGCAAGGCGCGTCTGGCGGCCATGGCCGAGGCCGGCGACAAGGGCGCCCAGACCGCGCTCGATCTGCTGGACAACCCCACCCAGTTCCTGTCGTCGGTGCAGGTGGGCATCACCTCCATCGGCATGCTCAACGGCATCGTGGGCGAAGCAGCATTCAGCGACGATCTCGGGTTGTGGCTGCAGGGCATGGGTATGACCGAAGGCACGGCCTCCATCGTGGCCACGGCCGTGGTGGTGGTGGTCATCACCTTCATCACCATCGTGTTCGGCGAACTGGTGCCCAAGCGCATCGGCCAGCTCTACCCGGAGGCGGTGTCACGCTTCGTCTCCCGCCCCATGGCCTGGGTGGCCACGGGTGCCAAGCCGTTCGTGTGGCTGCTCACCCACACCACGCAATGGACGCTCAAGCTGCTGCGCATCGACACCAACGCGGTGCAGCATGTGACCGAAGAGGAGATCAATGCCAGCCTGGAGGAGGGGGTGGACGCCGGCATCATCGAGGAGCACGAGCACCAGATGGTGCGCAACGTGTTCCAGCTCGATGACCGGCAGCTCACCTCCATCATGATCCCGGCGTCCGACATCGAGTGGCTCGATGCGCAGGACAGCATCGATGAAGCGGTGCAGAAGGCATGGGCCACCGGCCACTCCTGGTACCCGGTGTGCCGTGGCGGACTGGATGACGTGGTGGGCGTGGTCCACCTGCCGCGCCTGCTCGCCCTGCAGGCCGAGGGCGTGACGGCTGCCATCTCCGGCCATGTGCAGCCGGCGGTGTTCGTGCCCGAAACCCTCAGCGGCATGGAGCTGCTGGAGCAGTTCCGCTCACGGGCTACCCGGATGGTGTTCGTGGTGGACGAATACGGTGTGGTGCAGGGCCTGCTCACGCCCCTGGACATGCTGGAGGCCATCACCGGCGAGCTCAAGCCCGAGACGCAGGTGGATGCCTGGGCCACCCGCCAGGACGATGGTGCCTGGCAAGTCGACGGCGCCATGCCGGTGACCGAGCTCAAGGCCCGGCTGGATATCGACGAACTGCCCGATGAAGACCGCGGTCGCTACAACACGGTCGCCGGCCTGATGCAGACGGTGGCCGGGGCACTGCTGGCCCGGGACGAGTCGGTGGACTGTGCGGGCTGGCGCTTCACGGTGACCGAGCTGGTGGGCCGCCGCATCGAGCGTGTGCTGATCACGCCGCTGCCGGCCGCCGAGACGGGCAGCGACGGCGACGGCTGATCGGTCGTCTTCAGCGGTGGTTCGGGCCGTCGTCGGCGCCCCGGCTGCGGCGCGAGGCGCCCGGGCCATCATCGGCACCGCGGGTGCGGCCACCATCGTCAGCACCGCGAGTCCGGCCGCCATCGTCGGCGCCCCGGTTGCGACCGCCATCGCCGGCCGCGCCACCGTCGTCACCGCCACGCCCACGGCCGCGGCCTTGTCCCTGACCACCGTCCGATCCGCCATCGCCGGCACCATCGCCGCCGCGACCACGTCCCTGACCATGCCCATGGCCACCGGACGACGACGAGGAAGACGAGGCGCTTCCGCCCTTGCCACCGCCACCCGAACTGCTGCCCGAGCCACCGGAGCCACCCGATCCGCCACCGGAACCCCCGGACCCCCCGCCGGAGCCGCCGTTCTTGGCCAGTGCGACACCCGACCCGAGGGACAGGACCAGGACGGTGAGGAGAGATGCCAGCAGGGGGCGGCGTGATGTTTTCATGGGAAGCTCCTTGTGTTGATGTGTGGGAATAATTCCCACGAACGCAGTATCCGAGGGAAAATTTCCCACGTCAACGTTTTTGTGGGTTTTTTTCCCACGGATCGGGTTACCATCGTGTCCAGATGTCAACCAGCCAGCGTCCACCCACCCATGCGCCCCAGCCGCCGGCCGCGCTCACAAGCGGGCTGAGGCGACTGCTGCGCCCATTGGTGCGGCTGATGGTGGCGCGCGGCATCACCTACCCCTATCTGTCGGATCTGCTCAAGGGTCTGTTCGTGGAGGTGGCCGACGCCGACTTCCGCATCGACGGTCAGGCACCGACCGACAGCCGTGTGTCGCTGCTGAGCGGGGTGCACCGCAAGGACGTGAGCCGGTTGCGAGGGCTGGATCCCGCCGAGGCGGTACCGGCGTCGGTGCCGCTCACGGCACAGGTGTTTGCCCGCTGGGTCGGTGACGCGGCCTGGCGCAACCGCCGCGGTCAGCCCCTGCCGCTGCCCCGGCTGGCCAGTGGCGGAGGTGAGCGGTCGTTTGAAGCGCTGGTGTCGGGCATCAGCACCGACATACGGCCCCGGGTGCTGCTGGACGAGTGGCTCGACCGCGGGCTGGTGGTGCTGGACGATCAGGACCGGGTCTGCCTGCAGACCCAGGCGCTCCTGCCTTCGGCGGCCGAGGACGAGAAGCTGCATTACTTCGTGCACCAGCTGCACGACCACGCTGCCGCGGCCACCCACAACCTGCTCGGCGGTGAGCCACATTTCGACCGGTGCGTGCATGCCGACGGACTGACCTCGGCCGATGTTCAGGTACTGCGCGAACTCGCCCGGACCCAGGGCCTGCAGACCCTGCTGGCCCTGAACGACGAGGCCCAGCGCCTGCAGGCAGCCCACGGACCCGAAACCCCCGAAGCCCGGGAACGTTTCACCCTGGGCATCTACTTCTACAACGAGCCGGTCGACCCCAGGACCGGCGGAGGATCGTCATGACGAGCGGGAACGGGATGCGATGGCTGCGCCGGGCCATCGGCCCTGCCGTCCTGCTGCTGGCGGGCTGCAGCACGTTGGACGGCTTCACGGGGCTGCTGGGGCCTGATCCACAGGCTCACCGCTCGGCCCCAGCCTGCCTGGCCGCCTCGACGGTCAATCCGGCGCTCGCCGCACCGGGCGGCATCGGCGGGACCGGTGCTGTGGCCGGAGCTGCGCCCGGCGGCATGGGCGGCACCGGAACCACTGCGCAGGGCGGACCACCCGGGCTGGGAGGCACCGGCATCGTCGGGGTCGTGACCGGTTTTGCCAGCGTGTGCGTCAACGGCGTGGAGGTGGAGTACCAGCCGGATACCCGGATTCGCCGCGACGGCGCCGATGTCGGCGCGCAGGAGCTGGCGGTCGGTCAGCTGGTGGCGATTGCCGCCACGGGTCAGGGCCGCGAGGTGCTGGCCCGCCGGATCGAGGTGCTGGACACGCTGGTGGCGCCGGTCGAGAGCATCGACCCCTCGCGCCGCGAACTCCGGGCGCTGGGTCAGCGCGTCTTGCTGCTGGCGGCTGCCGATGCGGCGGGCCTGAAGGCGGGTGACTGGGTGCGTGTGAGCGGCCACCGGGGCGCGGCCGGCGAAGTCCGGGCCTCGTCGGTCGTCCGCTCGGTCGGGGTCGACCCGCGCGCCCAGGTGCTGGGGCGGATGGCCCGCGACCCGCAGGGTCAATGGCGCGTCGCCGGTACGCCGGTCCGGCTCGGGGCCGGGCTGCCGCCGGTGCAGCCCGGTGACGAGGTGTTGGTGGCCGGCCGGTGGGACGGACAGCTCCTGGATGCCAGCCGCCTGGAAGTGCAGCCGATCCGCCGTGCGCTGGGCGAGGCGTCCACCGTGGTGGTGCTGCAGGGCTATGTGCAGTCGCTGCAGGGCAGCACGCTGCAGCTGGGCTACGACACCGTCGAGCTGCAGAACACCACCCGTGTCTATGGCGGCACGTTGTCGGCCGTCCAGATCGGCAGGCCGATCCAGGTGAAGGCGCAGCGCACGGCCGACGGGCGCTGGCTGGTGGAAGAGCTGTTTGTCGGGCGCGAGGGCAACCGGGGTGCCCGCAGCGGCGGCGAGCGCGGAGGCGATGACGGCGGTGGCCGGCGCGGCAGGGGCAGCGACGGCGGCGGTGACGACGGTGGCAGCTCGGGCAGTTCGGGTGGGGACAGCGGCAGCTCCGGCTCGTCAGGTTCCTCCGGGTCGTCGGGTACGTCCGGCAGTGGCAAGGGGCGCGGCCGGGGCGGCAAGTGACGCGGCCGGGCAGCGTCGCCCGGCTCAGTAGTGCGGTGGCAGTTCGTCGCGCAGGCTGCGGAAACCCGGGCCGGAGGCGTCGTCCCGCCGGCGGCGCAGATCGGCGACTTCTGCCAGCAGACGGTCAATGAGGTCCTGCTGCCGGGCGATCTGGCTGTTGAGGGTTTCCAGCAGGTCGTCGGCGTAGCTGAACTTGATTTCCAGCTCGGTCAGGCGCTGTTCGAGGAGGTCTGGGGTGGTCATGCCCAGTATTGGACACCCTCGGCGGCCTGTTCAGTGTTTGCTGAACCCGGTCTGAACTTTTCCTGAATTCCCCTGCCGGCCATGGCGCCCTACATTGGTCCGCGCCATCCCGAACACCCTCTGCCGCTCCCCCGGCCACCGAAAGGCACCGCCATGCTCCAAGCCCTGATCTTCGACGTCGACGGCACCCTGGCCGATACCGAGCGTGTGCACCTGGAGGCCTTCAACCATGCGTTCACCGAAGAGGGACTGGACTGGCACTGGGACGAAGCCCGTTACCGCCAGCTGCTGGAGATTTCCGGTGGCAAGGAGCGCATGCAGCACTTCTGGAACGAACGCTACCCCGACCTGCGTGAGCTGGACCACGGTGCCGTGCGGGCGCGCATCGACCGGTTGCACGAAATCAAGACCGCCTACTACGAGAACGCGGTGCAGGAGGGGCGGGTGGGCCTGCGCCCCGGCGTGCTGACCCTGATCGAGGAAGCCATGCGCAGCGGCTGGCGGCTGGCCATTGCCACCACCACTTCGCCGGTGAACATTGCAGCGCTCCTGCGGACCGCCATGGGGCCGGACTGGCGCACCCACTTTGCCGCAGTGGGCGACGCATCGTCCGCGCCCGTCAAGAAGCCGCATCCGCAGGTGTACCAGCAGGTGCTGGGCGAGCTCGGCATGCCGGCGGCCCGCTGCATCGCCTTCGAGGACTCGCGCAACGGCCTGCTGGCAGCACGGGCGGCAGGGCTCAAGACCATCATCACGCCGACCGCCTTCACTGCCCACCATGTGTTCGACGGTGCCCTGCGCGTGCTGCCCGACCTGGACGGCGTGACGCTGGAGGATCTGCGCGCCTGGCACGCCGGCGAAGCGGTGGCGGCCTGATCAGCCCGAGAGCAGCGGCGTGTCGTGCTCGACCAGCATGTCCTCGCCGCGTTCGATGACGAAGTAGCGGAACGCTTCGGCGGCGGGCGACAGCACCTTGCTCTGCAGGTGCACCACATGCCAGGTGCGCATGATCGGCGTGCCTTCCACGTCGATGCGCTTGAGCAGTCCCATGCGCAGTTCCAGCCCGATCGTGTGCAGCGACAGGAAGCTGATGCCCATGTCGGCCATGACCGCCTGCTTGATCGCCTCGTTGCTGCTCATCTCCATCGTGATCTGCGGCTCGAAGCGCTGCTCGGCAAAGAAGCTCTCCATCGCGCTGCGGGTACCCGAGCCCTGCTCGCGCACGATGAAGGGGTAGCCGGTCAGCGCCTTGAGCGGCGGATGCCCGATCCGCATCAGCGGGTGACCCGGCGGCGCCACGAACACCAGCGGGTGGGCGGCAAAGGCTTCGCTGCGGGTCGAGAGTTCCGGTGGCGGCCGCCCCATGATCGACAGATCGATCTGGCCGGCGTCCATCTGCGTGAGGAGCGACTCGCGGTTGTTGGCCACGGTCAGGCGCACCTCGATGCCCGGGTGCTCCTGCCGGAACAGAGCCAGCAGGCGCGGCACGAAGTACTTGGCGGTGCTGACCATGCCCACCGTCAGCAGCCCGTGCTCCAGCTTCTTGAACCGGGCCATGGCGTTGTCCGCGTCCCGCAGGGCGCCCAGCATGCGCTTGGCATGCACGACGAAGTACTCGCCGGCAGTGGACAGCACCAGGGTGCGGCCATTGCGGTCGAAGAGCTGCAGCCCGACCTGGTTTTCCAGTTCTTTGATCTGCATCGACACCGCTGGCGGTGTCAGGTGCAGCGCGTTGGCGGCCGCCGTGACGCCGCCACGCTGGGCTACTTCGAGGAACACCCGCAACTGCCGGAAGCTCAGGTTCATGGTTCAGCCTTCCCTTAATCGAAAGCCAACAAAGATTGACTGTCCTTTATATCAGCGCCTCCTCATGATGGCACCCGTGCTTGCCCGATCCCGGCGGCGGCGCCCACAAGGAGACACGATGAACGCACCTGACCAGATTGGCCTGAAGGCCGACGCCACCCAGATCACCGACAGCAAGAAGCGCTACAGCGCCGGTGTGCTCAAGTACCGGCAGATGGGTTACTGGGTGCCCGACTACCAGCCCAGCGCCACCGACACCATCTGCCTGTTCCGCATCACGCCGCAGGAGGGCGTGGACCCGGTGGAGGCCGGCGCGGCGGTGGCCGGCGAGAGCAGCACGGCCACCTGGACCGTGGTCTGGACCGACCGGCTGACCGCCTGCGAAAACTACCGTGCGAAGTGCTTCAAGGTGGAGCCGGTGCCGGGCCGGCCGGGCGAGTACTTTGCCTGGGTGGCCTACGACATCATCCTGTTCGAGGAGGGGTCGATCGCCAACATGACGGCCAGCCTGATCGGCAACGTCTTCAGCTTCAAGCCGCTCAAGGCTGCGCGTCTGGAGGACATCCGCATTCCGGTGGCCTATGTGAAGACCTTCAAGGGCCCGCCCACCGGGATGATCGTCGAGCGCGAGCGTCTGGACAAGTTCGGTCGCCCGTTGCTGGGTGCCACCACCAAGCCCAAGCTGGGCCTCTCTGCGCGCAACTACGGCCGCGTGATCTACGAAGGCCTCAAGGGTGGCCTGGACTTCATGAAGGACGACGAGAACATCAACTCGCAGCCCTTCATGCACTGGCGCGACCGCTTCCTGTACGTGATGGACGGCGTGAACAAGGCGAGTGCGGCCACCGGCGAGGTCAAGGGCAGCTACCTGAACGTGACCGCCGGCACCATGGAAGCCATCTACGAACGCGCCGAGTTCGCCAAGAGCCTGGGCAGCGTGATCATCATGATCGACCTGATCGTGGGCTGGCCCTGCATCCAGAGCCTGGGCGAATGGTGCCGCCGCAACGACATGATCCTGCATCTGCACCGCGCGGGCCACGGCACCTACACCCGGCAGAAGAACCACGGCGTGAGTTTCCGCGTGATCGCCAAGTGGCTGCGCCTGGCCGGCGTGGACCACATGCACACCGGCACGGCGGTGGGCAAGCTCGAAGGCGATCCGCCCACGGTGCAGGGCTACTACGACGTCTGCCGTGAGTCCTTCAACAAGGTCAACCTGGAACGCGGCCTGCATTTCGAGCAGGACTGGTGCGATCTGAAGAAGGTCATGCCGGTGGCCAGCGGCGGCATCCATGCCGGCCAGATGCACCAGCTGCTGCACCTGTTCGGTGACGACGTGGTGCTGCAGTTCGGCGGCGGCACCATCGGCCACCCGGCCGGCATCCAGGCCGGCGGTGTGGCCAACCGGGTGGCGCTGGAATGCATGGTGAAGGCCCGCAACGAGGGCAAGGACATCATCAACGAGGGGCCCGACATCCTGAAGGCCGCTGCCCGGTTCTGCACCCCGCTGAAGCAGGCGCTCGACACCTGGGGCGACATCAGCTTCAACTACACGCCCACCGACACGTCGGATTACGCCGTCACGCCCGCCGTGGCCTGAACCTCTGCATCCACCAGGAGACACCGCCATGATGACCAACCCCACCGGCCGCGTGACCCAGGGCCAGTTCAGCTTCCTGCCCGACCTGACCGACGACGAGATCCGTGCCCAGATCGACTACGGCCTGGCCCGCGACTACGCCTGGAGCATCGAGTACACCGACGATCCGCACCCGCGCAACACCTATTGGGAGATGTACGGCATGCCGATGTTCGATCTGGAAGACGCGGCCGGCGTGATGCTCGAGCTGGCCAGCTGCCGCAAGACCTTCCCGCAGCACTACATCCGTCTGATGGCCTTCGACAGCACACGGGGTGTCGAGAGCATCGCCATGAGCTTCATGGTCAACCGCCCGACCAACGAACCCGGCTTCGGGCTGGTGCGGCAGGAGGCCGATGGCCGCCAGATCCGCTACACCATCCACAGCTACGCCACCGACAAGCCGGAAACCCAGCGGTATTGAGATCGGCATGAACATGCTCTACGCCATTCCCGGGGCAGAACCCCGTGCCACCGAGGCACCGCCAGCGAATGCCGCGCCGCGCAGCACACCTCGCACGGTCGGCGAGGTGCTGGCCCACAGCCAGGTGGAGCCGGTGCTGGCCGAGCTCGATGCCGATCTGGTCGGTCTGCAGCCGGTGAAGCAGCGCATCCGCGACATCGCTGCGCTGCTGGTGATCGACTGGCTGCGCATGGGCCACGGCCTGCAGGCCCAGACGCCTTCGCTGCACATGAGCTTCACCGGCAACCCGGGCACCGGCAAGACCACGGTGGCGCTGCGCATGGCCACCATCCTGCACCGGCTGGGCTATGTGCGCAAAGGCCACCTGGTGGCGGTCACGCGCGACGATCTGGTGGGGCAGTACATCGGGCACACCGCGCCCAAGACGCGCGAGGTGCTCAAGAAGGCCATGGGCGGCGTGTTGTTCATCGACGAGGCCTACTACCTCTACAAGCCCGAGAACGAACGCGACTACGGTGGCGAGGCGATCGAGATCCTGCTGCAGGTCATGGAGAACCAGCGCGACGACCTGGTGGTCATCCTGGCCGGCTACAAGGACCGCATGGACACCTTCTTCCAGAGCAACCCGGGCCTGAGCAGCCGGGTGGCCCACCACATCGACTTCCCGGACTACGCGCATGGCGAGCTGCTGGACATCGGCGACCGCATGCTGGGCAGCATGAACTACCGGTTTGCACCGGGCGCACGCGAGGTGTTCGGCGACTACCTCGACCGGCGTCTGCAGCAGCCGCACTTTGCCAACGCTCGCAGCGTGCGCAACGCGCTCGACCGCATCCGCCTGCGCCAGGCCAGCCGGCTGTTTGCCGACCGTGACCGCCCGCTCGACATCGCCGACCTCACCACCCTGACCGCCGAGGACATCCGCGCCAGCCGGGTGTTCGGCATCAACGCGCCGACCTGATTCCCCGTTCCTGAACCGAGCCCACCACCATGCCGTTGTCACGCCGCTCCACGCTCACCCAGTTCCTCATCGAGGAACGTCGCCGTTTTCCGCAGGCCAGCGGTGACTTCAACGCCCTCATCCTCGACGTGGCCCTGGCCTGCAAGGCCATTGCCCGCAGCGTGTCGTTCGGCGCGCTCGGCGATGTGCTGGGCGCGCAGGGCAGCACCAACGTGCAGGGCGAGGTGCAGCAGAAGCTGGACGTCATCAGCAACGAGATGTTCATGCGGGCCAACGAGTGGGGTGGGCACCTGGCCGGCATGGCCTCGGAGGAAATGGAGCAGCCTTACCCGATTCCGCGCGAATTCCCGCGCGGCAAATACCTGCTGGTGTTCGACCCGCTGGATGGATCCAGCAACATCGATGTGAACGTGTCGGTGGGCAGCATCTTCAGCATTCTGCGGGCCCCGGCCGACGTGGTGGCCTCCGGGCGCGACGTCACGGTGGAGGACTTCCTGCAGCCGGGTGCGCAGCAGGTGGCTGCCGGCTATGCGCTGTACGGACCGACCACCATGCTGATGCTGACCGTGGGCAGCGGTGTCTACGGCTTCACGCTGGACCCGAACCTGGGCGAGTTCAAGCTCACCCATCCGCTCATCCGCATTCCCGAAGACACGCATGAGTTCGCCATCAACGCGTCCAACAGCCGTTTCTGGGAGGCGCCGGTCAAGCGCTACGTGGACGAATGCATGGCCGGCCGTCCCGGCGTGCGGGGCAAGGACTTCAACATGCGCTGGATCGCCAGCATGGTGGCCGAGGCGCACCGCATCCTGATGCGGGGCGGCGTGTTCCTGTACCCGCGCGACACCAAGGACCCTTCCAAAGCCGGTCGTCTGCGCCTGCTCTACGAAGCCAACCCCATCGCCATGCTGATGGAGCAGGCCGGTGGCCGCGCCAGCACCGGGCGCGAACCGGTGCTCACGGTGCAGCCGGGTTCGCTGCACCAGCGCATCGGCCTGGTGTTCGGTTCGCGCAACGAAGTCGAGCGCATCGAGCGTTACCACGCCGAGCCGCTGTCCTGGAAGGACAGCAACCCGTTGTTCGCCGAACGCAGCCTGTTCCGCGACGCTGCGTGATCCCATCCCTGTCGAGCTCCCCATGTCCGAACGCCACCCCATCATTGCCATCACCGGCTCCAGCGGAGCCGGTACCTCCACCGTCACCCGCACCTTCGAGAACATCTTCCGGCGCGAGGGTGTCAGGGCTGCCATCGTCGAAGGTGACAGCTACCACCGCTTCGACCGCAAGACCATGAAGCAGCGCATGAGCGAGGCCGAGGCGGCCGGCGACATGAACTTCAGCCACTTCGGCGCCGAAGCCAACCTGTTCGAGGAAATCGAGGCCCTGTTCCGCGAGTACGCCGCCACTGGGCGAGGCCGCAGCCGCAAGTACCTGCACAACGCCGAAGAGGCCGCACCCTATGCCCAGGAGCCCGGCACCTTCACCGAATGGGAGCCCTTGCCGCCGGACACCGCCATGCTGTTCTACGAGGGCCTGCATGGCGCGGTGGTCACGCCCGAGGTGGACGTGGCGCGTTACCCCGACCTGCTGGTGGGGGTGGTGCCCGTGATCAACCTGGAGTGGATCCAGAAGCTCTGGCGCGACAAGCACCTGCGCGGCTACAGCGCCGAGGCCGTCACCGACACCATCCTGCGCCGCATGCCCGACTACGTGAACTACATCTGTCCGCAGTTCCAGCACACCCATGTGAACTTCCAGCGCGTGCCCGTGGTGGACACCTCCAACCCCTTTGTCTCGCGCGACGTACCCACCGCCGACGAGAGCATGGTGGTGATCCGTTTCGCCAAACCCAAGGGCATCGACTTCCAGTACCTGCTCAACATGATCAACGGGTCCTGGATGAGCCGCGCCAACACCATCGTGGTGCCGGGCGGCAAGATGGAGCTCGCCATGCAGCTGATCTTCACGCCCTTCATCTGGCGGATGATGGAGCGGCGCCAGCGCGCGCTGGGTCTGGCATGACGCCGCGCTTCGGCCTGGTGCTGTTCGATCTGGACGGCACCCTGATCGAGACCGCGCCGGAAATCGCCGATGCGGTCAACGACACCCTGGTCGCGTTCGACCGGCCGCGGGTCAGCCAGCAGCAGGTGAACGACTGGATCGGTCACGGCACGCGCGAACTGCTCATCAAGGCCCTGGCCTCGTGCGATGGCACCACCACCGATGCGGTGCGCAGCAGTCCCGCGTTTGCCCGCATCGAAGCCGCTTTCGGCGTGCATTACCTGGCCCGCTGCGGCACCCGCAGTCACCTGTACCCGCAGGTCCGCGAAACCCTCACCGCGCTGCGCACCCGGGGTGTGAAGCTGGTGGTGGTGACGAACAAGGAAGGGCGCTACACCCGCACGGTGCTCGACGCCCATCGGCTGACCCCGCTGTTCGACCGTGTGGTCAGTGGCGACACCCTGCCGGTGAAGAAGCCCGACCCGGCTGCGATCCATGCCTGCCTGCAGGACTACGGCGTACCGGCCGACCGCGCGCTGTTCGTCGGCGACTCGTCCATCGACGTGGCCACCGCGCGCAACGGCGGCATCGAGGTCTGGGCGCTGCCGTATGGCTACAACATGGGCGAACCCATCGAGGCCTGTGGCCCCGATCGGGTGATCGCCGACGTGTCGGCCCTGCTCGACCCCGCCGTGGTCGATTGACCTTCCCCCACCGTCCCTGCACCTCAAGGAGTTCCCATGGCCCTGATCGCCCTGCGCCAGCTGCTCGACCACGCCGCCGACAACGGCTACGGCGTGCCGGCCTTCAATGTGAACAACTTGGAGCAGATCCAGTCGATCATGCAGGCCGCCGATGCCTGCGATGCCCCGGTCATCCTGCAGGCCAGTGCGGGTGCCCGCAAGTACGCCGGCGAGCCGTTCCTGCGCAAGCTGGTGGAGGCGGCGGTGGAGATGTACCCGCACATTCCGATCGTCATGCACCAGGACCACGGCGCCACACCGGCGGTGTGCCAGCAGTCCATCCGCAGCGGCTTCTCCAGCGTGATGATGGACGGCTCATTACGCGAGGATGCGCGCACGCCGGCCAGCTACGACTACAACGTCGATGTCACCCGCACGGTATGTGCATTCGCGCATGCGGTGGGTGTGTCGGTGGAGGGCGAGCTGGGCTGCCTGGGTTCGCTGGAGACCGGCGAGGCCGGCGAGGAAGACGGTGTGGGCGCCGAGGGGCGGCTCAGCCATGACCAGATGCTGACCGACCCCGAGCAGGCGCGCGACTTCGTGCAGCGCACCGGGGTCGATGCCCTGGCCATTGCCATCGGCACCAGCCACGGCGCCTACAAGTTCACCCGTCCGCCCACCGGCGACATCCTGGCCATCGACCGCATCGAGGCCATCCACCGCGCCATCCCCGACACCCATCTGGTGATGCACGGCTCCAGCAGCGTGCCGCAGGAATGGCTGGCCATCATCCGGGAGTTCGGCGGTGACATCCGCGAGACCTACGGCGTGCCGGTCGACGAGATCGTGCGGGGCATCCGCAGCGGCGTGCGCAAGGTCAACATCGACACCGACATCCGGCTCGCCATGACCGGCGCCATGCGCCGCAGCATGGCCCAGAACACCGGTGAATTCGATCCGCGCGCCTTCCTCAAGCAGGCCACGGCAGCCGCACGCGACCTGTGCCGGCAACGTTTCGAGGCCTTCGGCTGCGCTGGTCAGGCGTCCCGCATCCAGCCGCTGCCCCTGGAGCGCCTGGTGCCGCGCTACCACTGAGACGGGAATCGACCGACCGAAAAAAAGCCCCGGCAGGCCGGGGCTTCCTTCGTCTGGCGCGACGCAGGTCAGGCCAGCGTGTCGGCCCAGATGTTGCGGGCCCAGGCCATGGCGTACTGGCCCTCCAGTGCATTCGCCTGCGCCGACAGACCACCCGAGCCCGGCACGGTGAGCATGGTCTTCTTCTCGGCGTCGTAGCGGTGCACGCTGGCCACGTGCACCACGTCGGAGGCGGTGACGAAGCTGTAGCAGGTGTTGGCGTAGATCGGCAGTGCCGGCGGCTCCTTGCCCTGCAGCAACGAGACCACGGCGGCTGCACAGGTCTTGCCGTGCTGGTTGGCCATGTGGCCCGACTTGGGCATGAGCGGTGCCACCTGGATGGCGTCACCCAGCACGTGGATGTTCTTCTGCGCCTTCGACTCGAAGGTGAGGAAGTCCACCTCGCACCAGCGGTTGTTGGCCGTGGCCAGGCCGGTCTTGACCGCAATGCTGCCGGCGCTCTGGTTGGGAATGACGTTGAGCACGGCCGCCTTGAAGTCGTCGTTGAATTCGAACTTCAGGGTGTTGGTGGCCACGTCCACGTCGACCACCTTGTGCTTCGGGCGGTAATCGATCATTCCCTTGTAATGCTCGTCCCAGGCCTTCATGAACAGGCCCTTCTTGGAGGTGATGTCGTCGTTGGCATCGAAGATCACCACCTTGCTGCGCGGCTTGGCCTGCTTGAAGTAGCTGGCCGCCATGCAGGCGCGCTCGTACGGGCCGGGCGGGCAGCGGTAGGGCGCCAGCGGGATGGTCATGGCGAACACGCCGCCATCGGGCATGGCTTCGAGCTGGGCGCGCAGGGCGGCCGTCTGCGGGCCGGCCTTCCAGGCGTGCAGCACCTTGTCCTGGGCGCCCGGCTTGTTCAGGCCCGGGATGTCGTTCAGGAAATCGATGCCGGGCGACACGATCAGGCGGTCGTAGGGCAGCTCGGCGCCGCCGGCCAGCTTCACCGTGCGCTTGGTCGCGTCGATGCTGTCCACCCGGTCACGCACCAGGCGCACGCCGTGGCGCTTGCTCAGGTTGTCGTACGGCGTGGTGATGTCGGCCATGGTCTTGTGCCCGCCCACCACCAGGTTGGAGATCGGGCACGAGACGAACATGGCGCTGGGCTCGATCAGCGTCACGTCGATCTGGTAATCGGAGAACATGCGCACGTATTTGGCGGCGGTGGCGCCGGCATAGCCGCCACCGATCACCACCACCTTGGCGCTGCTGCCGCCGGTGCTGGCGCAACCGCCCAGCAGCCCCAGGCCGGCCACGGCCGAGCCGGCGCCCAGCGTCTGTACGAATTGACGACGTTTCATGGTGGCGCTCCTCAGGGTTTCTGTGCGGCGAAGTAGGCCGAGATCTGGGCCAGCTGCTCGTCGGTGTAGCCCTTGGCCAGCTGGTGCATGATGGTCGCGGGGCGTTCGCCCTTCTTGTAGGCCAGCAGCTTCTTGAGCATGTCGTCCTTGTTCTGGCCGGCCAGATTGAAGCCACCCTCTTGCGCGCGGCCGTCGGTGCCGTGGCAGTTGGCGCAGGCTGCAGCCCATACCTTGACTTGATTGACTTGGGCATGGGCGCCCAGCGCGGCGGCCAGCAGGGTACCTGCGGCCAGCCATTTCACCGTGATGTGCATCGTGGTCTCCAGCGTCTCGTTGGGAAGGGTCCAGCGAAAAATGTAGCAGAGCCCTCTGCAGGCCCGACGCCACGCTTGGGTATTCGATATCAGGGTTTCCACCCATTCAAATATTAGCAAGCACGCATATATTCAATTTCCAGTCTTCTCAACGTCCCGACCTGAAGGAAAGCCCTGTGTCCGACGACCTTCGCGATGTGATCGGCCGCATCCTGCCGGCACCGGAAAACCACCTGGATGCCGCCCGCATGGAAGAGGCCCGCAAGGCCCGCCGGTCCTTCATGGGCAAGGCGCTGGCCATGGGAGCCGGCGCCGTGGCCGCTGCCAGCGCAGCCCGCCCGGCCCGTGCCGAGGGTGAGGACGCCATCCTCAAGATGCCGGAGCACACCGGTGGGCTGGGGCAGGGCGTGGTGACCGATGGCTATGGCAAGCCCAGCAAGTGGGAGGGCAACCTGCAGCGCCGCCAGAGCCCGGGCCTGACCCGGGTCAACCAGGCCTCGGTGAGCTTCACGCCCCTGCAGGGACTGTTCGGCATCATCACGCCCAACGGCCTGCACTTCGAGCGCCACCACCAGGGCTGGTGGGACATCGATCCTTCAAAACACCGCCTGATGGTGCACGGCCTGGTGAAGCGCGAACGCGTGTTCACCATGGACGACCTGATGCGCCTGCCCAGCGTCTCGCGCATCCACTTCATCGAATGCGGTGCCAATTCGGCGCCCGAGTGGGGCAACGTGGCGCTGCCGTCGGTGCAGTACACGCACGGCATGATCAGCTGCTCCGAGTTCACCGGGGTGCGCCTGTCCACGCTTCTGGAGATGTGCGGCTACGACAGGAAGATGGGCCGTTATGTGCTGGCCGAAGGCGCAGATGGTTCGTCCATGACCCGCACCATCGACCTCGAGCGCGCCATGGACGACTGCATCGTCGCCTGGGCCATGAACGGCGAGATGCTGCGCCCCGAGAACGGCTACCCGCTGCGCCTGGTGGTGCCGGGCATTCAGGGTGTGAGCTGGGTCAAGTACCTGCGCCGCCTGGAAGTGGGCGACCAGAAATGGGCCACCAAGGACGAGGCCATCCACTACATCGATCACATGCCCGATGGCACCCACCGCCAGTACACCGGCATCCAGGAGTGCAAGAGCGTCATCACCACGCCGTCGGGCAGTCAGACGCTGCTGGACAAGGGCTACTACAACGTCACCGGCCTGGCCTGGTCGGGCCGTGGCGCCATCAAGCGGGTCGACGTCAGCGTGGACGGCGGCCGCAACTGGCGCACCGCGCGGCTCGAAGGTCCGGTGCTGCCGAAAGCGCTGACCCGCTTCAACATCGACTGGGTGTGGGACGGCAAGCCCGCCATCCTCCAGAGCCGTGCCATCGACAGCACCGGCTATGTGCAACCCAAGATCAACCAGCTTCGTGCGGTGCGCGGCACCCGCTCGGTCTATCACCAGAACGCGATCCAGTCGTGGCGGGTGGCCGAGAACGGCGAAGTCTCCAACGTGCAGGTGTTCTGATGATCCGCCCCGTCTTCGCCGCCCTGGCACTCGTTGCATCGTCCGTGTCGGTCCCGGCCCTCGCCCAGGCGCAGCCGTGGCACGAGCTGGGCCGCCCGGCCACCCGGGCCGAGATCCAGGCCTGGGACATCGATGTACGCCCGGATTTCAAGGGCCTGCCCGCCGGTGCCGGCAGCGTGTCGCTGGGCGAGCAGGTGTGGGAGAGCAAGTGCGCTTCCTGCCACGGCGTGTTCGGTGAATCGAACGAGGTGTTCACCCCGATCGTCGGGGGCACCACCAAAGCCGACATCGCCCGCGGCCGCGTCAAGAACCTGGAGCAGGGCAGCACCTTCCCCCAGAAGACCACCATGATGAAGGTGGCCACCGTGTCCACTTTGTGGGACTACATCAACCGCGCCATGCCCTGGAATGCGCCGAAGTCGCTGAAGACCGAAGAGGTCTATGGCGTGGTGGCCTACATCCTGAACCTGGCCGAGGTGGTGCCGGCCGACTTCACGCTGAGCGACAGGAACATCGCCGAGGTGCAGCAGCGCATGCCCAACCGCAACGGCATGGTGTTCTACGAGCCGCTGTGGAAGGCGGACGGAAAGGGCGACGTGAAGAACGTGGCCTGCATGAAGGACTGCCCCACCGAAGCCACGGTGCGCTCTTCGCTGCCCGACTTTGCCCGCGACGCCCACGGCAACATCCTGGAGCAGAACCGCGGAATCGGCCCGGTGCGCGGTGCCGACACCACCCGGCCGCCGCCGGCCAGCCTGCCCAAAGGCGCCGCTGCCGCTCCGGTGGTGGTGGCCGCTGCGGCCGGCACCGGTCCGGACGTAAAAGGTCTGCTGTCGAAAAACTCGTGCATCGCCTGCCACGGCATGACCAACAAAATAGTCGGCCCCGGCTTCAACGAGATCGCTGCCAAGTACAAGGGCCGGGCCGACGCCGAGGCCTACCTGACCGGCAAGATCAGGAGCGGCGGTTCGGGCGTGTTCGGCTCGGTGCCGATGCCGCCCCAGCCCCAGTTGTCCGAGTCCGATGCCCAGGCCATGGCCC
Organism: uncultured Hydrogenophaga sp.; assembly: GCF_958439165.1. Taxonomy (GTDB): domain Bacteria; phylum Pseudomonadota; class Gammaproteobacteria; order Burkholderiales; family Burkholderiaceae_C; genus Hydrogenophaga. The sequence goes on from NZ_OY288123.1 coordinate 38,279, forward strand.
GCTGGATTGCAGCGGGAGCCAGGTGAGCAATCGGCGGTGCCCCGTAATTCCCACACTGGTCCGTTGACCCACCCCGCCAGTAAACTCGCCACTCGCATTTTTCACAGGAGCCTCCCATGAACCGCTCACGTCGCGCCGCCATTCAGTCCACCGGCGCATTCGCCACCCTGGTGTCCCTCGGTCTGATCACCCAGAGCCAGGCACAGGCCGCCGTCAGTGCCGCCGGTTTCGAGGCCAAGACCCTGGCCGATGCCCTCAAGGCCGTCGGCGGCACGCCGGCCACCAGCGACCAGGTCACCGTGGTGGCTCCGGACATCGCCGAAAACGGCGCCGTGGTGCCGGTGGGTGCTGTCAGCAAGCTGCCCAACACCACCGACATCATGATCATCGTGGAGAAGAACCCCTCTCCGCTGGCGGCCGCCTTCACCATCCCGGCCGGCACCACCGCCGACGTGCAGACCCGCATCAAGATGGGCCAGAGCTCCAACGTGATCGCTGTGGTCAAGGCCGACGGCAAGCTCTACTCGGCCACCAAGGAAACCAAGGTCACCCTCGGCGGTTGCGGCGGCTGATCGCCACCCTCCGAACGACCTCATCCCACCGAACCTATCCAGGAGATTCCCATGGCAGATCCGATGCGCATCCGTGCCGCTGTGGCCGGCGACGAAACCACTGTCCGCGTGCTGATGTCCCACATCATGGAGACCGGCACCCGCAAGGACGCGGCTGGTGCCACCATCCCGGCCCACCACATCAAGGACGTGCAGGCCACCCACAACGGCAAGGTCGTGCTGCAGGCGCAGTTCAGCGGCGCCGTGGCCCAGAACCCCTTCCTGTCCTTCAAGTTCAAGGGCGGCGCCAAGGGTGACAAGGTTGTGGTCAAGTGGACCGACAACAAGGGCGACAACCGCACCGACGAAGCTGTTATCAGCTGACCCCCCCGCCGCGCTGCGCGCGACCCCCCCAGGGGGGCGTCACCGGTGGACTGGCGGAGCCAGATCCACGGTGACCCTGGATGAAGGCACGCGGTTCCTCGAAACCTGCGGTCGAAGACATAGGAGGAGACACCATGAAACACATTTCCGATCGCCTGGCCCTGGCCCTGGCGCTGTCGGCCTTGCTGGCCGCCGGCTCGCTGCATGCCCAGTCCTCCACGGCTGAAGGCATCGCCAAATACCGCGAGATGCTGCAGGACGGCAACCCGGCCGAACTGTTCGAGATGAAGGGCGAAGAGCTCTGGAAGCAAAAACGCGGTCCGAAGAATGCTTCGATGGAGCAGTGCGATCTGGGCAAGGGCCCGGGCGTGATTGCCGGTGCATTCGTCGAGCTGCCGCGCTACTTCAAGGACACCGGCCGCGTGCAGGACCTCGAGACCCGCCTGATCACCTGCATGGAGACCCTGCAGGGCTTCAAGGCCGACGAGATCATGCGCACCCCGTTCGGTCGCGGCGAGATGGCCAACGTCACCGCCCTGGCCACCTATGTGGCCACCGCGTCGCGCGGCATGAAGTTCAACCTGCCGCAAAGCCATGCGCAGGAAAAGCTGATGTACGAGACCGGCAAGCGCCTGTTCTTCACCCGTGGCGGCACGCACGATTTTTCGTGTGCCTCCTGCCATGGCAGCGACGACAAGCGCATCCGCCTGCAGGACCTGCCCAACCTCACCAAAAATCCTGGCGACGGCATCGGCTTCGCGGCCTGGCCGGCCTATCGCGTGTCCAACGCGCAGATGTGGGGCATGCAGCTGCGTCTGAACGACTGCTTCCGCCAGATGCGCTGGCCCGAGCCCAAGTTCGGCAGCGACGCCACCCTGGCCCTGTCGGTCTACATGGGCGTGAACGCCAAGTCGGCCGAATCCATCGTGCCCGCCATCAAGCGCTGACCGGAGAACCGCCATGACCCGACACCACCGTTTCTCTGCCCTGGCCCTGCTGGCCACCACCGTGCTGCTGGCCTCCTGCAGTTCCGCCCCGGCGCCTGCCGAGGTCGAGAAGGCCTCGGCCGACATGCTCCGCAACTCGTTCCAGGCCCGGGGCATCGCCACGCTGGACCGCCTGGACCAGGACCAGGCCAATGCCGCCTGCGCCACCGCCGAGATCGACGGCAAGCCGCTGGACGACAAGCTGTCCAAGGCCATCGAGGACGCCAACATGAAGACGGTCAAGTGGCCGTCGGACGGCAAGTTCCTGGGTGACTGGAAAGAGGGCGAGCGCATCGCCCAGAGCGGCCGTGGCCTGACCTGGACCGACAAGGCCGGCGATGCCAACGGCGGCAACTGCTACAACTGCCACCAGATCAGCAAGGAAGAGATCTCCTTCGGCACGCTTGGTCCCAGCCTGTACCAGTACGGCAAGCTGCGCGGCGTCACCGACCCGAACAGCCCGGCGGCCAAACCCATGCTGGAGTACACCTGGGGCAAGCTGTGGAACGCCCGTGCCTACAACGCCTGCTCCCAGATGCCACGTGTGGGGCACAAGGGCATCCTCAACGAGACCCAGCTGCGCCACGTGATGGCCCTGCTGCTCGACCCCGCTTCGCCGGTCAACAAGTGACCCGCCGGGCCCCGTCGGGCAGATGCCCACGGGGCTTTTTGAGTTCTCGAATATCAGCCATCAATTGAGAAGGCATACACATGAGCTTCAGCCGTCGTGAATTTCTGCAGGTGCTGGCCGTGGCCAGTGCCACCGGCATGGCCCTGGACCACCGGGACGTGCTGGCGGCGGCCCCGGGCGCCGGCGAGAAGCTCTATGAAGTGCCGGCCTTCGGCAATGTCAGCTTCCTGCACTTCACCGATTGCCATGCCCAGCTCACGCCGATCCATTTCCGTGAGCCCAGCGTGAACCTGGGTGTGGCCGACGCCGTGGGTCGGCCGCCCCACCTGGTGGGCGAGAAGCTCCTCAAGCACTATGGCATCCGCCCCGGCACGGCCAGCGCCCACGCCTTCAGCTACCTCGACTTCTCGCAGGCCGCACGCACCTATGGTCGCGTGGGCGGTTTTGCCCATCTGGCCACGCTGGTCAAGCAGATGCGCGCCAGCCGCCCGCATGCCCTGCTGCTGGATGGCGGCGACACCTGGCAGGGCTCGGCCACCTCGCTGTGGACCAACGCCCAGGACATGGTCGACGCCTGCAAGAAGCTGGGCGTGGACATGATGACCTCGCACTGGGAGCACACCTTCGGCGCGAAGCGGGTGCAGGAAATCGTCGAGAAGGATCTGAAGGGCCACATCGAGTTCCTGGCGCAGAACATCAAGACCACCGACTTCGAGGATCTGGTGTTCAAGCCCTATGCGATGCGCGAGATGAACGGCGTGAAGGTCGCCGTCATCGGCCAGGCCTTCCCGTACACACCCATCGCCAACCCGCGTCACATGGTGCCCGACTGGACCTTCGGCATCCAGGACGAGCACATGCAGAAGATGGTCGACCAGGCCCGGGCCGAAGGCGCCAAGGTGGTCGTGGTGCTGTCCCACAACGGCATGGACGTGGACATCAAGATGGCCTCGCGCGTGCGGGGCGTGGACGCCATCCTGGGTGGTCACACCCACGACGGCATGCCGGCGCCGGTGGTGGTGCGCAATGGCGGTGGCCAGACCCTGGTCACCAACGCCGGCTCCAACAGCAAGTTCCTGGGCGTGCTCGACTTCGACGTGCGTGGTGGTCAGGTGCAGGGATTCCAGTACCGCCTGCTGCCCGTCTTCAGCAACCTGCTCAAGGCCGACGCCGACATGCAGGCCTTCATCGATGGCGTGCGTGCGCCGTTCAAGGCGCGCCTGGAAGAAAAGCTGGCCGTCACCGAAGACCTGCTCTACCGCCGCGGCAACTTCAACGGCTCCTGGGACCAGGTCATCTGCGAAGCCCTGATGCAGAACAAGGGCGCCGAGATCGCGTTCTCGCCGGGTGTGCGCTGGGGCACCTCGCTGCTGCCCGGCGAAGCCATCACCTACGAACGGATGATGGACCAGATGGCCATGACCTATCCGGCCACGACCGTCAACGAATTCAGCGGCGAGCAGATCAAGACGATTCTGGAAGACGTCGCCGACAACCTGTTCAATCCCGACCCCTACTACCAGCAGGGTGGCGACATGGTGCGCATCGGCGGCATGACCTACACCATCCGCCCGACCGCTCCCATGGGGCAGCGCATCCACAACATGATGCTCAAGGGCAAGCCCATCGAGGCCGGCAAGAACTACAAGGTGGCCGGCTGGGCTTCGGTGCAGGAGAACGTCAAGGGCGAGCCGATCTGGGACGTCGTGGCGGGTTATCTGCGCGACAAGAAGGTCATCAAGGGCGTGCGCATCAACGCGCCACGCATCGAGGGCATGCAGGGCAATCCGGGCCTGGCATGACAAAAGCCCGCCGGCCTTGTGGGCGGGCGGGCTCGGATTTGAAGTGCCCGCGTGTGGCGGGCGGGTTCAGACCTTGATCAGAAGGTGTGGATCAGGCCGAGGGCGTAGATGTCGCGCTGGCGCAGCTTCGTGCCGGCCGCATTCTTGATGTCGCCATTGGTGAGAGCACTGTAGAGACGGGTGCGCTTGGACAGCGAGTAAGTGACGCCGGCCGAGAAGGCGCTGCCTTTCTCAGTGGTGGCTCCGTTCTGCTTCGACTTGCCAGTGCTGTAGCCCAGCGAGAAGTCCCAGGCGTCAACAGGAACGTTCACCCCGACGGTGTAGGTGTTGGCCTTGACCGGCGAAGCCACTTCTTTCTGCTTGGCCTGGTTCCAGCCGCCGGACACGCGGAACGAGCCGAAGTTGTACGCACCTGCAACGGTCGTGTAGTCGATGGCGTTGGTGACGATGGTGGTGGCGGGTGACACCGGAGCCACGGATTGCTGGCTGTTCTCTTGGTAGGCGACGCCCACATCCAGATTGCCGGCCTTGTAACGCACGTTGAAGGCGGTCACGTCGCGGTTGGTGGCGTTGTTCTCGTCAAAGGCCTGGCTCACACCAAAGGTGAAGCCGGAGAACGACGGCGATTCATAGCGGATCTGGTTGCTGGCGCGGTCACCGTAGTCTTGCAGACCACCCACGCCGTTGGTGGCAGTGGCGCCTGCGCCGGTGCTCAGAACCGTCTCGGTCGATGCCAGACTGCCCGAATCCCAGAGGTTGCTGCTGACCATCAGGTCGCGGATGTCGTCGAACGAGGTGTCGTGGCGACCGAGCTTGATGGTGCCGAAGCCGCCCGAGAGGCCGACCACTGCAGCGCGATCTCCCAGGGAGGTGTTGCCCGGTGCATCGGGGCTGAAAGCGGTTTCGACGATGAACAGGCCGCTCAGGCCACCGCCCAGGTCTTCGGTGCCACGGAAGCCGATGCGACTGGTGGTGATGTTGTTCGAGAACATCTGGGTCACGCCGGCGGGGCCGACACCATTGGTGATGTTGCCGACCTTGGCCGAGCCGATCGAGGCATCCAGACGGCCATAGACCGTCACCGACGATTGCGCCATCGCGGCGCCCGAGAGGGCCATGGCGGCCGCTGCAACGAGTTGCTTGCTGTTCATTACCGGGTTACTCCAGAGGTTGTCATGCCGGACGGCATGCGTGCACCGCAGGCACAGTGCCGTGCGGCTGGCGCAGTATCAAAATCCCTGAACGGTCATACCTTGGGCGGTACCGTAGGGTTTTTGGTGTCTGCGCAACACCCCCGATCGATCCCGAACCTCACCCGCCGAACGGCCATGAAAAAACCCTCCGGCCTTGCGGCCGGAGGGCATCAACAAACCTTGGAGAACCGGAGTTCCGGTCCTTCAGGATCAGAAGGTGTGGATCACGCCAGCGGCGTAGATGTCACGCTGACGCTGCTTGACGCCGGCACCGTTCTCGATGTCGCCGTTGGTGATGGCTGCGTACAGGCGGGTGCGCTTGGACAGAGCGTAGGTGGCGCCGGCGGAGAAGGCGTCGCCTTTTTCCAGGGTGACACCGTTCTGCTTGGCCTTGCCGGTGCTGTAACCCACCGAGAAGTCGAAGGCGCTGACCGGCACGTTCACACCCACGGTGTAGGTGTTGGCCTTGACGCCACCAGCCACGTCACGCTTGGCCTGGTTCCAGCCGCCGGAGACGCGGAAGGCGCCGAAGTTGTAAGCAGCGGCCAGGGTGTTGTACTCGAGGCCGGTGTTGACCAGCGTGGCGCTGATGTTCTTGTTTTCCTGGTAGGCGTAGCCCACGTCCAGGGCGCCAGCCTTGTAGCGGATGTTGAAGGCGGTGACGTCGGTCTTGGCCGGCTTGGTGGCTTCACCGAAGCCGTGGCTGATGCCGAAGGTGAAGCCGCTGAAGGAGGGCGACTCGTAACGGATCTGGTTGTTGGCGCGATCGCCGTAGTCACCCAGACCGCCCACGCCGTTGGTGGCGGTGCCGCCCGTGCCCACGATGGTCTCGGTGGTGGCGAAGTTGGTGGCGTCCCAGATGTTGCTGCTGACCATCAGGTCGCGGATGTCGTCAAACGAAGTGTCGTGACGACCCAGCTTGATGGTGCCGAAGCCGCCGGACAGGCCGACCACTGCAGCGCGGTCACCCAGGGTGGTGCCCACGGGCGAATCGGGAGCGAAGCCGGTCTCGATGATGAACAGCGCGCTCAGGCCACCGCCCAGATCCTCGGTGCCACGGAAGCCCAGACGGCTGGTGGTGAGGTTGTTGGAGAACAGCTGGGTGTTGCTGGTGAGAGCGGGACCCACGTTGCCCACTTTGGACGAACCCACCGATGCGTCCAGACGGCCGTAGACGGTGACAGAAGACTGCGCCAGAGCGGCGCCGGAAGCGGCCAGAACGGCCAGAGCAATCAGGCTCTTTTTCATGAGGATGTGACTCCGTGTGGAATGAGGTCAAGGCCGGAAGGCCTTCGTCTCCTGCACCGTGCAGGGGGACGGGGGGTATTTTCCCCAATCACGGCGGACATTTTGTCGTCAGGGGAAAAATAGCCGGGGTTTTCACTCATTTACGACACCTCCCATGCAGCACACCCCTTTTCATCGGACTGACACATTGCCTCATCTCGGAAGCACAGCATGAACCAGCACAGCACCATCGAACTGCGCGACTTGCAGATCGACACCGATATCGGCACCTACGGCCCGGACGACTGCGTGCCGGACCACCACTGGCTGGACCTCACCCTGAAGATCCGCCCCGACCAGGTCCTGATCGACGCCGACGGCATGGACCGGGTGTTCGACTACGACCCGCTGGTGGTGGAGATCGACCGGCTCGCGGCCGACGGTCACTACGAAACCCAGGAGCGGCTCATGACCCGCATCGTTCAGGCCTGCGCTGCCTACCCTGATGTCATCGCGCTGGAGATCGGGCTGCGCAAGACGCCGGTGCGCAAGGGCACGGGTTCTCTCGGTGTGCGGCTCCGGCTCGACGCAGCAGGCCTGGCTCCATGGAGGAGCCCGACTCCGCAGCGCTGATGCCGCGGGTCACTTGTAGCTGGCGCGCCGGTCGGAGAAGCGCCGGACCCGGCGGCGCCAGGCCCGGTAGCTGCCGGGGGCCAGCTCCCGGCGCATGAGCGCCTTCACCTCGTCGGCGGACAGCCCGTGGGCTGCGCGGATCTGATCGAAGCTCACATGGTCGCTCAGGGCCATCTGGATGACTTCACCCACGGTGGCCGGGTCGTCCAGGCCCATGACGGTCTTCACGTCAGACGAACCGCGCCAGCACCCAGCCGGCCAGGCCGATGTGGGCCAGCGTGATCAGCACCGACGCGCCATGCAGCCACTTGAAGCGTGTCCTGTCGCCGTTGTCGGTGGCGGCATTGATGGCCGGCATGAGCAGCTGCCGGGTCGGCACCACGGTGATGCCGATCGCGGCCAGCAACAGGGCGGATGACGTGTCGATGCTGGCCACGAGCAGGGCTCCCGCCACTGCCGTCACCAGCACGAACAGGTAGAAGTGCGGAAACGCTGCGCGGATGGTGGAGCGGGCCTGGGCCATCGGCAGGGCCGTGAACAGGAAAGCGGCAAAACCGAACGAGAACAGCGCCATGCCGCCGAACAGCAGGGCCACGGTCAGAACGCTGGCGATTTCAAGCATGGGGAGGGGTCTCGGGCAGGGTCAGATGCGGCGGGCCAGCACCACGGCTGCTGCCGAGCCGGTACCGACCACGCTGCACCACAGCTTCAGCGGCCAGGGCGTGTTGCCCGCCAGTGCAGCGGCTTCGTCGCGGTGGTGGCATTCGTCGGCCTGGCACTGCAGCAACAGGTCCAGCAGGCCCGGTGGCCCGCCGTGCTGGCGGATGTGGTCGATCTGCTGCTGGTAGTGGTGGTCCACAAAGGTCTCGACCGCAGCAATGGTGGCATACACCGCCCGTTGTCCTGCCAGTGCAGGCAGGGCGCCGGTCAGCCAGCCGGCCAGCCGCCATGGCCCCAGCAGCCTGCTGCGCTGCGAGGGCGGCAACCAGTCCTCGATCAGCCGCAGGTGTTCGGATTCGGTGGCTCCATGGCGCTCGGCGAAGGCCAGCAGTTCGCTGTTGCCCCGCCAGCGGGCCACCGCCGCGATGCCCCGGTAGATCTGCACTGCGCCGGTCTCGCCGGCATGGTCGGAGCGCAGCTCGCGCACCATGTGCTCCGAGCCGCCCGGCACCGTCGGATCGGTTGCCGGTTCCAGCCGCCGCGCAACCGACTGCATGGCCGGACGCACCCGAAGGAAGCCGTTGTAGGCGCGTTCCATCAGCCACAGCATGCCCGGCAGCCGCGACAGGCGGGCCAGCCAGCGCCAGCCGGGCAGGCGTGCCCACATGGCCGCAAACGCGGCGGCACCGTCCAGCCGAGAACCGTCGGCCTTCTGCACATGGAAGCGCGCCAGCAGCCGCTGCTGTTCTGCCTGCAGGGCCGGGTCGCTGGTCTGGCTGATGTCCACGAAACACAGGGCAGCGTCGCCCTGCCGCTGCGCCAGACCTTGCGCATGCGCGATCTCGCGCCGGCACAGCGGGCAGCCGCCGTCGTACAGGACGGTCAGGGGTTCGTGCGGGACCGATGGTGTGGGGTTCATGCGCGCCGGATGCTAGGGCAAGTGGCCGCCCCGTGCGGACGTCGGGTTACTGGGGTCATTCGATCCGGCGGGCCGACCGCGGACGTTACCAATGCTCACATTCCGCAGCGCTTCGAGCGGAATGGCGGCGGTTCGGCGTCGTTGTAATCGCGGGCGACGCCGAAGCCGGACCGTCCTGCCGTTGTCCGTCTGCCCGATCCCCTCTCCGCCGATGACCCATCTCCCCGCCCTGATCGACCTGCTGACCGCGCCCGCCTGGAGCCTGCTGGTGCTGCTGGCCGGGGCAGGCGTGCTGGGAGCGAGCCTGCAGGCCCAGGGGGTGGTGCAGCGGCTGGCGGCCTGGGCCTGCCGGGGCAGGCCCGGCTTTGCCGACCTGTGCTGGCGCATGACGGCGCTCGTGGGGGCCACGGCCTGGCTGCTGCCATCGACTTCCGCCCGGGCTGCGCTGTGCCTGCCGGTGTTCACCGGCCTGGCGGCGCACCTGCACCACCCGGCACAGCGGCGCGCCATGGCGCTGCTGCTGCCGACCACCGTGCTCCTGTCGGCAGGCGGTTCGTTGATGGGGGCCGGCGCCCACCTGCTGGCGGTGGATGCCCTGCGGGCACAGGGTCTCCCGGCCCCCGGCTACCTGGACTGGCTCGTCTGGGCGGCGCCGTTTGCGGTGTGCGCTTGCGGCCTGGCCACGCTGGCAGTGCTTCGGAGCATGGTGCCGGCAACGCAGCGCCATGTCCGCATCGATCTGCCCCAGGAGCCGCTGGCACCCTGGACACCGGTGCAACGCCGCCTCGCCATCCTCACCCTGGCCACGGTGCTGATGTGGGTGCTGGGGCCGTGGACCGGCATCGGACCGGCGCCGGTCGCCGCAGGCGCCGCTGTGCTGGCGGCATGGCCCCGCTGGGGCGGCACTCCGTTGCGCGAGGCCCTTCGGGGGGTCGATGTGCGGATGCTGCTCATCCTCGCCGGCAGCCTGCTGCTGGCCGAGGCCGTGATGGCCAGTGGCGCCGCCCAGTGGATGGCCGACCAGCTGCTGGCGCCGGCCCGGCAGTTCGGGCAGACGGGCCTGCTGGCGGTCGTGGCAGCGGTGTCTCTGCTGCTGCACCTGCTGCTGACCTCGCGCAGCGCCCGTGTGGCGGTGTTGTTGCCGCTGCTGGTGCTTCCGCTGACCCTGGCCCTGCCCGATGCGCAAGGCAGCAGCGCCCGCGTGCTGGTCATGGTGGCGGTGATGGGCACCGGCTTCTGCCAGACCTTCGCCATCAGTTCCAAGGCCATGCTGCTGTTCACCCGGCACCCGCAGAGCGGCATCGGCCCGGGCGACCTGCTCCGGCTGAGTGCGCTGCTGCTGTTTCCCCTGTGGTTGCTGCTCATGGGCTTTGGCCTGTGGGTGTGGCCTGCCCTGGACCCGTTCACCTCACCGTTGGCCCATCCATGAACCTCACCGTACTGATCGCTCCTTCCGGCTTCAAGGAGAGCCTGCTGCCCTGGCAGGCAGCCCAGGCCATGGCCCGTGGCGTGCAGCAGGCCTGGCCGCAAGCCCGCGTGCTGCAGCTGCCTCTGGTGGACGGGGGTGAAGGATTCGCCGAAGGGCTGGCACGCGCCAGCGGCGGACACGTTGAGACGGTGGAGGTGTGTGGCCCGGTGGGGCAGCGCCTGACGGCCCACCTCGGCTGGCTCGGCCCGGCCTGCGGGCCTGGCCGGACTGCCGTCGTCGAGGTGGCCGCCGCCGCCGGCTTGCGCTGGGTGCCGCAGGACCGTCGCAACCCGTTGCACACCACCAGCCGGGGCGTGGGTGAACTGATAAGTGCGGCCCTGGATCGGGGTGCAGAACGCATCCTCCTGGGCTGCGGAGACTCCGGCATCAACGACGGCGGGGCCGGCATGGCGCAGGCACTGGGCGTGCGGTTGATCGATGCCGACGGGCAGGACATTGCACCCGGAGCCGCGGGTCTGCTGCGGCTCGACCGCATCGACCTGGGAGGCATCGATCCCCGGCTCCAGCATGTGCCGATCCACGCTGCCGTCAACCAGGGCAACCGGTTGCTCGGGCCGCGTGGCGTGGCCCGTGTGCACGGGCCGCAGAAGGGGGCAACAGCTGCGCAGGTCGAATGGCTGGAGCAGGCTCTGGAACGGTGGGCCGAACTCCTGCTCGACAGCACCGGCATTCCCGTGGACCAGGTGCCCGGCGCAGGCGCCTCCGGCGGTCTGGGTGCCGGCCTGCATGCCCTGCTGGGCGGCGTGCTGTGCCCGCGCTTTGACGTGGTCTTCCAGCACCTCGACCTGGACGGCCTGCTCGACCGCTGTGATCTGGTCATTACCGGAGAAGGGCAGCTCGACGACCAGACCCCCAACGGCAAGGTGCCGGCCGAGGTGGCCCGCCGCGCCAGGCAGCGGGGGCTGCCGGTGCTGGCCGTGGCCGGCGCCATCGGCCCCGGTGTGGCCAGCACGCTCGCTTGCGGCATCGACGCCTGGCTCAGCGCCGTGCGGCGCCCCTGCGAAGCGCAGGAAGCCCTGGACCATGCGGACCGCTGGCTGGCCGAGGCCACCGAGCAGGCGCTGCGGCTGGTCGGCATCGGTCTGGGCCTGGGGCAGCGCGCGGCGGGCACAAAAAAGGGGCAGTCACTGAAGACTGCCCCTGATGTGGTGGTGCCGGAAAGAGGAATCGAACCCCCGACCTTCTCATTACGAAAATGCGCCGCAGAATGTAAGTAGCTAGGAACGGCGCAGGTTCTGCGGGGTTTGACGGACCGGGTTTCTCGAAAGTTGAACCCTTTTGATTACCCCTGTATTCCTGTACATCCGGCGCTGTCATAACGACTGACACAACGAACTCTTTGGGGCGCTTAGCGCCGAAATTTTCTCTGGCTGTTGGTGCCCCCGCTTCCGTCTGGCTGTGCATCTAGCCAAACCTTGACAATGAGTTCAGCAGTTTGCTCTTCGCTGTAGTGTCGACCATTGAAACGCCAGCAAGTCGGTTGGTCCTCAGTGCGATCAAAGTAGAGCTCCATCGAGCGCAGACGCTGGGGTTGTTCATAATAACTCCTGTGCTTCATCGGTGGACCGAACGAAAAAAGTTCAACTTTGAACTTTGAGTCTGTCAGGGTGTTTCCATAAACTTGCCGGTATCCAATCAATAGTGCTGGACCAACACCAGAAATGCCTAATTGTGCGTCGTTAGTATGAATTTCGATTCTGAGGCTTGGTGCAGCTACCGAAAGTTCGGTGAATTTTTCTTCAACCAAGAGGCGAAGCTTTTTCTCTGAGTTTTGCGCTGATTGTACGCCCTCGTAAGAACTGAGAAAGCCAACTCTTTCAGCCTCAAACAATCGGCGCTTTTGTAAAATCTGCGCCTGTTCAATAACCGACAGCTCGCGACTGGGAATTTCCGCTTCTTGTGCGCGGGCATCAATCACTGTTACTACAGTGTCAAGACCAAGTCTCTCGTATCCGACGTAGAGGCGCTGTTTAGGAAACCAATCTGGGACTTGCGGGGTATCCGTTAGCGCAACGAATGTTGTGAATCCATAACCAAACTTATATGCGCGGTCACGGATTCCGGTCTCCTCCATTCGCGTCCACGGGGTGGATCCCCACTCCGGCCGGTACAGCACAACGACAAGCTTTGCCTCAGTCTCGAACACCTGCTTGAAAGCCGCTTCGCCATCCTTTCCGGCCAGTGTCTTTTGTTGTTCCGAGTAGATGAAGACGTTGTATCGATCCTTGAGCCGGTTGTAGATGTCCTTGGCGATGGATTCGTCTCGTGCCAAGAAGGAGAGTGCGATGTCGTATTTGTACTGATCCATAGATACCTCGGGTTCCCCTTTTGTAACACAGCGAAGGAGGGGTATGTATAAAAAGCCAGTGGTCGATAGTTTGTGTGAGATGGTCGTGGCGTTGAGGATTGCAGCTGCGCGTGCGGCAGCTTGGTTGCGTACAAGGTGTACGTAGATTGCTGAAGTGTTCGGCGATGCATGACTAGGCAAATCTTTCAGCTCCTGAAGCGTCACTCCTGCTTGTACGAGCTTGGATGAGAACGTGTGGCTCAGGCGTGCAGGCGGCGTGCTGATCTTCCTAGGGCAGTTCATCCTAGAGAAGCTGTTCTGATGTGGAAGTCACTGCTCGCCGCTGTCCCTGGCCTCACGTACAACGCTGACGGCACATTCAGCTCTACAAAAACGATGCAGGTGATCGGCTTTGCATTCGTCACTCGGTGGCTGACCGTCCTTGTCTACACGGACAAGTTCACGGAGTGGTACTTGCTGTCGTACCTTGTCTTTCCGTTTGGCCTTCGCGGCCTCCAGACATTCGCCAACATCCGCAACGGCAGGAGTGCAGAGAAGTCAGACGGTGAGCGCTAACCGTCCAAACTGTCTTTCCACAGTCGGCCTCGGGATGCTCGACGCTTTCAACAGGAGAGCAGTCGATGCCACATTTCCTCTCGGACAAATAGTCGCAACACGCGGTGCAATTGATGCACTTGCTGAAGCGTCCATACATCCTCTAGAACTGCTTAGAAGGCATGGTGACCTCGATCCTGGTGCTCTTGATGCTGAAGATCAGAGGTCGAATCTGACAGCCGTTATTCGCGGCGGAAGAGTGTTCTCTTCGTTCGTCTACGGCTCATTCAAATTCTGGGTGATCACGGAGGCGGACAGATCGAGCACGTGTATCCTGCTGCCAGAAGAGTACTGACCAACGAGGATCCAAAAAATGTCTACCGCACCCGATGTGTCGAAGCTGTCTTACAGCGAGCTGCAGCTGCTTGTTGCAGAAGCGCAGGAGCGCCTTGCGGCCAAGCGTGAAGAGGAAATCAAGGTCCTAGCTGACGCTTACGCAAAGAAGGTCGTCGCTGCTGGCTTTTCCGTGCAGGAGGCGATTGATGCGCTGAAGCCGTATCTCCCGAAGAGGGGTGCTGGCGGCAAGAAGGCTGATGTTAAGTACCGCGATCCGGCGAACCCGGACAACACCTGGAGCGGCAAGGGCAAGCGTCCTGCCTGGATTCATCAGTACGTCGCTGCTGGCCGTGCGCTCGAAGAATTCTTAGTCAGTTGACTGGATGACTGACTATGAATGAGTTGCTGAGTAGTGCTTTGTCGGGCGGCGTCGCCGCAGCGGCTGTAGCTTGGGCTGGTCGGACTTGGTTATCCGAGCGATTAAAGCAAGCAATCTCGCACGAATACTCGACCAAGCTTGAGACGGTTCGGAACGAACTCAGTGCGAAGTTGGAAGCTGTGAAGCATGCCTATGAAGTAGATCAGCTGCGTACATCCCTGTTTTTTGACCATCAAAGAGTTGCATTTGGTGAAGTGCTGGCAGCGGTCGTGGAGATGCAGAAGGAGTGGGACAACGTAATAGATCCCGACGAAGACTTGCTAGACCCGGCACCGTACGCGTCCCGTCGCAAGCTCGAAGCTGTCTATTTCAAGCACCAGCTCTTTCTGGACTCGGATTTGATCATGTCAATGGAGCTTTTATTTGATTTTTATCAGGACTCGCTGCCATACTTCAACGGAATCGAGACTATAAGACGTGATGTCCTCATGCCCTTCGGTAACGCGTCGTTTGTCGTACCGCGTCTCGCATCAGTGTTTCGGACAAAGCTTGGTATTGCTAATGACCAGCAGGCACTTCGCGACATCGCGCTATTCGGAGCTATCCGACTCGTGAACGGGTATCACTTTCCTGAGATTGGCCTTCCTGCAACTGGTGCGCTCAAGCTGGACAAGGATGAGTTTGCCTTGGGTGCAATCAACAAGGCACGAGCAAACGAACAGGCACTCGTGGAAACATTGCAAAAGCTTTTGGCCTACATCCCAGCTAACAGGTTTTTCCACGAAGCTGAAGCCTCCGCAAGGAGGTATCTTGCTGTCCTAGAAAGGTAGAAGGCTTAGTGGAGTGAGCAACCGAGCCTTCAAGAAAAGCACCTAGATCGAGGTGATCTCCCTAACTTCTATATACAGCCCTAAACAAGCGATAAGCCAGCGTGAGAAAAGCTATGGCAGACAAGACTAGTGGCGTGTAAAACTCAACTGCTGTTTGCGAGTAAATTGCTTGTTTCAACGCGGCCGTTATCTTCAATGTTTGTTGCATAGATTGAGGAATCTCAAAGTCGATGGCGTTGCCGCCCGACGACATGCCACCACGGTTTGGACTGGTGACGCTTCGAGTCGTATGAATCGAGCCTTTCCATTCGTTGGATTGGAAGATTTGTCCAGGAATAATCTCAACAATGACATTCAAATCTGAGGCTATATTCCGGGTCTCAAGTTCGTCTTTTACGTAGGATGCTAGGTCAGTCTTAATAAAGCTGGGTTGCTTTTTTGTTTTGTGGTGGTTCTTGACGCTGTTTGTAAGTTGCTTGTGGAGTAGCGTAGTCCTGATCCTGTATAACTCAGTGTCCATCGTGGTTCTCGATTTTTCGCGAGTAGGTGAAAACCAATACCGAGTAAACAAATAAAAGAGGACTGCTAGGGCTAATACGGATACCTTCCAAGCTGGCGGTGGGACAGCTTCAGCCGAGAGCAGCTTCGTGACCAGCCAGAGTTCTGGGTGCCCAAGCCAGGCGGATGCCACGATTAGCGCGCTAAACACCACTAGGTTGCGTCGAACCTTATCGTCTGTATCGTCCACTGGCATTTATTGGAGTTGAATGAGTACGCACACAGGAGTTACTTGCACGGAAATGTTCGCGCCATACCGCGTAGCAGTACCCCTACCAATGGGGCTAAACCTGTATTCCTCTGCGGATCCGCAGCACGCTCTGCATCGATGATGTCGATGAAGTTCTGTGTTGTGAGCTTCAGTCGCGGAGGAGGACAGAACAACGGAGCTTTGCTGAGGGAGCTAGCTTGGTGATTTGCAAAGTCGATGCCCTCGCCGAGGCCAGCTACATACGCCTTCGTAGTTGGAGAGTTCCTTGAGGCAAGGTAGTCGCTTATCGACAGTTCAACTGCCTGGGCTGTACTTGCAGTGATCATCAACACTGCAAGTATTCCAAGGTGAGCTTTCATGTGAATGTTCCTCAGATCGGGAGAAGGGTGGGCCAGTGGCCCACCCTTACACCTATAGCAGCGTTAACAGGATTGTTGCAATCGCAGACTTCGTTACCGAGACGTTGATCTTCAACTTTCCGTACTGCACACTAATCTTCAACATGGCTTTAACCCTGTGAAGTCAGTGGGCCCACCGACGTTTAAGGTCGGATGATTTGTAGAGCGCCTTGCCGGGCGCTTTCTCTTTCGCTGCCTAGGTCAGCTCCAGAGAGTCGGCTTCGTCGGCTCCAGTTGTCGGACCACCTGCATGCTGTTTTCTAAGCCGCTTGGGGCCGTGTGAGCGGGTGTCCCAATAGCTCGCGGAGGGCTACCCCTTCAGGCTTACCGGTCCTTCGCTTTCTCTACCTTAAGCCGCTTCACGGGCGGCAGCGAACCTTGTGAGAGTTCTCGGGTGGCCGTTATCCCTGATCACCAAGGGCGGTCCCGTGAGCTCATGCTATCGGAAACGGACAGCCGATGAAAGCGACCACAGCAGGTTCAACCACTTGGCAATCGTAGAAGGCGACAGATCGAGCACGTGTATCCTGCCGCCGAAAGAGTGCTGACCTAGTGATTCAGTGTGGCTGCTGGAACAACCCACTGCAGTCACCAAAATCTGGAGTGCCTGATGGTTGCCAAGGTTTCAAACCCCCTGACCGTAATCGCCATCTTTGCTGGCGTCGCTGAAGGGTTCGCAGCGGTAGCGTTGATACAGCTTCCCACAGAGATTCAGCGGACGTTCGTGTGGTTCGTCATGGCGTTCCCGATCCTGCTCGTCGGCGCCTTCTTCTTGACGCTTATCACAAACTCCAAGGTCCTATACGCGCCAAGCGACTTCACGAGCGATGAGAGCTACCTCGCGGCGCACGGGTTCATAGAAGCTGGTGAGAAGCTGAAGCGTGAGCTTGTAGAAGCAAAAACCAAGTCCCCAGAACAGG
The DNA here is from genome assembly GCF_958439165.1 of uncultured Hydrogenophaga sp. Classification (GTDB taxonomy): domain Bacteria; phylum Pseudomonadota; class Gammaproteobacteria; order Burkholderiales; family Burkholderiaceae_C; genus Hydrogenophaga. The sequence goes on from NZ_OY288123.1 coordinate 55,228, forward strand.
TGAGAGCCTACCTAGACAAGGTGATCGCAAGTATCGACCAGACAATCCAGAGTGCGCTTTTATCTGAGCGTGAGGGGGAAATCCTTCAGCTGTTGAGTAATGGCCCGAAGACTGCGGCTGAGATTGCAGAGGTGATCGGCACGTCAAGGATGACTGCAGCTGTCCATCTCTCCAGGATGCAGGAAAAGGGCGCCGTCATGCCGCTCAGGCAAGGTACTACCAAGGTCTGGACTCCCGTCCTCCGGGATTGATGGCGGACGGCAGAGCGTCTGTACTGAATACTGGGTACAGGCGACCTGTGAAAAAAATGACATAAAGAATGAAAAAGGCCATCCTAGTGACGGCCTTTTTGCTGTAACTGCTTGATTTTGCAGCGAATTTTTGGTGCCGGAAAGAGGAATCGAACCCCCGACCTTCTCATTACGAATGAGCTGCTCTACCGACTGAGCTATTCCGGCACAGCCTGAGATTATAGCCAGCGCACCCCTTGCGGGTGCTGGTCGTTCAGGACGGTGAACCGGGCTCCAGGTGGTACCGGGTGACGCGCTCGACCTCGTTGCGCGAGCCCAGGATCACGCTGACCCGTTCGTGCAGCTTCGAGGGCGCGATGTCGAGGATGCGCTGGCGGCCGTTGGTGGCAGCGCCACCGGCCTGTTCCACCAGCCAGCCCATCGGGTTGGCTTCGTACATCAGGCGCAGCTTGCCGGCCTTCTCGGGCTCACGCTTGTCCCAGGGGTACATGAAGATGCCGCCACGGGTCATGATGCGGTGCACGTCGGCCACCATGCTGGCGATCCAGCGCATGTTGAAGTCCTTGCCGCGCGGGCCTTCCTTGCCGGCCAGGCACTCGTCCACATAGCGCTTCACCGGGGCGTCCCAGTGGCGCATGTTGCTCATGTTGATGGCGAATTCCTTGGTGTCGGCCGGGATCTGCACGTTCTCGCGGGTGAGCACGAACGAGCCCTGCTCGCGGTCCAGCGTGAACATGGAGACGCCGTCGCCCACGGTCAGCACCAGCGTGGTCTGCGGGCCGTACACGCAGTAGCCGGCGGCCACCTGCTGGGCGCCAGGCTGCAGGAAGTCCTGCTCGCTCACGCCGGCGGTGCCGTCGGGCTTCTTCAGCACGCTGAAGATGGTGCCGATGCTGACGTTCACGTCGATGTTGCTGGAGCCATCGAGCGGGTCGAACAGCAGCAGGTATTCGCCCTGTGGGTAGCGGTTGGGCACCAGGTAGATGCCTTCCATCTCCTCGCTGGCCATGGCGGCCAGGTGACCGCCCCATTCGTTGGCTTCGATCAGCACCTCGTTGGCAATGATGTCGAGCTGCTTCTGCACCTCGCCCTGCACGTTCTCGGAGTCGGCCGTGCCCAGCACGCCGCCCAGGTCGCCCTTGTTGACGGCCTGGCTGATGGTCTTGCAGGCGCGGGCCACCACTTCCAGCAGCAGGCGCAGTTCGGCCGGTATCTTGCCGTCGACGCGTTGCTGCTCGACCAGGTGGCGGGTGAGGGAAATCTTCTTGCTCATGGGGAGGGCTTTCAGTCGGCCAGTGCGCGGGTGACCACCTCGCGCACATCGTTGCTGAGATCGGTCTGTGCCGAGACGCGGGCGATGGCTTCGCGGGCGGCACTGCGGTAGGGCTCGGCCAGCTTCTTCCAGCGGTCCAGGGCGCGCGCCAGGCGGGCTGCCACCTGCGGGTTGAAACGGTCGATCTCGATCACGCGGTCGCTCCAGAACACGTAGCCGGCGGCGTCCGAGCGGTGGAACGCGCCGGGGTTGGCGCTGCAGTAGCTGAAGATCACGCTGCGGGCCCGGTTGGGGTTGCGCATCGAGAAGTCCGGATGGGTCAGCAGCTGCCGCACCGCCGGCAGGATGTTGCCACCCCGGTCGGGGGCGCCGGCCTGCAGCGCGAACCATTTGTCCAGCACCAGCGCCTCGTGCCGGAACATCGCGTGGAAGCGGCTGAGGGCGTCGCGGGCCAGCGGGCTGTCGCTGATCACCAGGGCCGACAGCGCATGGAAGCGGTCGGTCATGTTGCCGGCGTCCTTGAAGCGCTGGTACGTCCGGCCGGGCCAGACAGTATCGCCGCTGGCGCGGGCGCTCAGGCACAGCATGGTCAGCGAGAGGCCGCACAGGGCGCGGCGGCCGGCGCTGCGCGGGTCGGGTCGGTAGCCGCCGTTGTCGCTGTGGGTCTCCAACGCCCACACCCAGTCGTCATGCAGGGCCGTGGCCAGCTGCTGGCGCATGGCTTCGCGCACGGCATGCACCCGCTGCGGGTCGACGGTGTCGAGCTGCTCGGAGATGTAGGTCTCGCTTGGGAAGGTCAGCACCAGTTCCTTGAAGGCGGCATCCAGCGTGTCGTGGCGCAGGACGGCGCGCAGCGCATCGATGACGGCATGGTCCAGCGGCGTCGGGTTGACCGGGCCGGGCGTGGCAATGGTGGCCAGAGCGCGGCGCAGCACCAGACGCTGCCCGGCCTCCCAGCGGTTGAACGGGTCGCTGTCGTGGGCCAGCAGGGCCAGCAGCTGTTCGTCGCTGTAGTCGCACTCCAGCACCACCGGGGCCGAGAAGCCCCGCAGTACTGAAGGCACCGGCTCGGCGCTCAGGCCGTCGATGCGCAGGCTCTGCTGTTCCTCGGTCAGCACGAACAGGCGCTGCTCGGCCGACAACGGCAGGTCCTGTCCGGCCGCGTCGAGCAGGCCGATCGCCACCGGGATCACGAACGGCTGCTTGAGCGCGGCGCCCGGCGTGGGCGGGCACGACTGCGCGAAGTGCAGGGTGTAGCTGCCCTCGGCGGCGTTCCACTCGGTGCGCACCTTCACCCGCGGCGTGCCGGCCTGGCTGTACCAGCGCTTGAACTGCGGCAGCAGGCGGGCCAGCGTGCTGTCGGGGTTGGCATCGGCCAGGGCCTGCGCGAAGTCGTCGCAGGTCACGGCCTGCCCGTCGTGCCGCTCGAAGTACAGCTTCATGCCCCGCGCGAAGCCTTCGCGTCCGGTCAGGGTCTGCATCATGCGCACGACCTCGGCACCCTTCTCGTAGACGGTGACCGTGTAGAAATTGTTGATCTCCACATACTGGTCGGGTCGCACCGGGTGCGCCATGGGGCCGGCGTCTTCCGGGAACTGCGCGGTGCGCAGCACGCGGACGTCTTCAATGCGCTTGACCGCGCGTGCCGACGGGTCGGCACACAGGTCCATGCTGAATTCCTGGTCGCGGAAGACGGTCAGGCCTTCCTTGAGCGAGAGCTGGAACCAGTCTCGGCAGGTCACGCGGTTGCCGGTCCAGTTGTGGAAGTACTCGTGGCCCACGACCGATTCGATATTGGCGAAGTCGGTGTCGGTGGCGGTGGCGCTGTTGGCCAGAACGTACTTCGTGTTGAAGATGTTCAGGCCCTTGTTCTCCATCGCGCCCATGTTGAAGTCGGCGGTGGCCACGATCATGAAGCGCTCCAGATCGAGCGGCAGGCCGAAGCGGGCTTCGTCCCAGGCCACGCTGGCCATCAGCGAGTTCATGGCGTGTTCGGTCTTGTCCATGTCGCCCGGGCGCACGAACACCTGCAGCAGGTGCTCGGTGCCGCTGCGCGAGACGATGCGCTGCTCGCGGGCCACCAGGTTGCCGGCCACCAGCGCGAACAGGTAACAGGGCTTGCGGTGCGGGTCGACCCACCTGGCGAAGTGGCGGCCTTCGTTGCCGGGGCCCTCCAGATCGCCGCTGTCCACCAGGTTGCCGTTGGACAGCAGCACCGGGTAGCGGGCCTTGTCGGCGCGCAGCGTCACGGTGTAGCTGGCCATGACGTCGGGCCGGTCCAGGAAGTAGGTGATGCGGCGGAAACCCTCGGCCTCGCACTGGGTGAAGAAGGTGCCCTGGCTCACGTAGAGGCCCATGAGCTGGCTGTTCTTCTCGGGCGCGCAGGTGGTGAAGATCTCCAGGTCGAACGGGGCCTCGCCTTCCGGCAGGTTGTCCAGCACCAGCTGGCCGTTGTCCATGCGGAACGAGCAGCCGGCACCGTTGACCAGCACCCGCGCCAGGTTCAGGTCTTCGCCGTCCAGCCGCAGCGGTCCGGGCGCCACGGCGGTGTTGCGGCGCAGGCGCATGCGGTTGAGCACACGGGTCTTGGCCGGGTCGAGGTCGAAGCTCAGGTCGACGGTGTCGATCCAGTACGCCGGGGGCGCGTAATCTTCGCGCCGCACCACGGTGCTGGGGCCTTCACGGAAAGACAGCATGTTCAAACCCCTTGTTTGAGGGAGGCTTCGATGAAGGGATCGAGATCGCCGTCCAGCACTTTCTGGGTGTTGGAGATCTCGACGTTGGTGCGCAGGTCCTTGATCCGGCTCTGGTCGAGCACATACGAGCGGATCTGGTGACCCCAGCCCACATCGGTCTTGGTGTCTTCCAGCTTCTGCTGCTCTTCCATGCGCTTGCGCATCTCGAAGTCGTACAGACGCGAACGCAGGCGCTGCCAGGCCACGTCGCGGTTGCTGTGCTGGCTGCGGCCGTCCTGGCACTGCACCACGATGCCGGTGGGAATGTGGGTCAGGCGCACGGCCGAATCGGTCTTGTTGATGTGCTGGCCACCGGCGCCGCTGGCGCGGAAGGTGTCGACCCGCACGTCGGCCGGGTTGATGTTGATCTCGATCGAGTCGTCGATCTCGGGGTAGACGAACAGCGAGGCGAAGCTGGTGTGGCGGCCGCCCGAGCTGTCGAACGGGCTCTTCCGCACCAGGCGGTGCACGCCGGTCTCTGTGCGCAGCAGGCCGAAGGCGTACTCACCCTCGATCTTGATGGTGGCGCTCTTGATGCCGGCGGTGTCGCCGGCGGTCTCGTCTTCCACCGTGGACTTGAAGCCCTTGCGCTCGGCGTACTTGAGGTACTGGCGCAGCAGCATGCTGGCCCAGTCGCAGGCTTCGGTGCCACCGGCACCGGCCTGGATGTCGACGAAGCAGTTCAGCGGATCGGCCGGGTTGTTGAACATCCGGCGGAATTCGAGCTTCTCGACGTCCAGCTTGAGATTCCCGGCCTCGGCCTCGATGGTCTCCAGGCCGGCTTCGTCGCCGTCGGCGGCCGACATGTCGAACAGTTCGGAGTTGTCGGCCAGTTCACGGGTGAGGCGGTCCAGCACCACCACCACGTCTTCCAGCGATTTCTTTTCCTTGCCCAGCTCCTGGGCGCGTTTGGGGTTGTCCCAGACGGCGGGGTCTTCCAGCGCGCTGGTGACCTCCGAGAGTTTCAATGCCTTGGCATCGTAGTCAAAGATACCTCCGGAGCTCGACGACCCGGGCGGTCAGGTCTTCGAGTTGGCTTCGGATGGCGTTGCTGCGTTCGGCTTCCATGGCGGTGTTCCTGCGTGTTCGGGCTAAAGGCGCGATTTTCTCACGCCCCCGCCATCCCACGCAGCCACTCAGAACCGCCAGGTCCCGCCGACCATGATGGCTGCCGTGCCCAGCAGCTGCACCTGCAGCGCGGCCTGGTCGGTCAGGCGCCAGCTCACCGAGGGGATCACGGCCGGCGCAAACCCGCCCACGTTCAGGGGCACCTTGTCCTTGAAGCGGCCCACATAGCCGTAAATGACGCCGGCGGTGACCCCCACGCTGAGCTGCGGCACCGAGGGCAGCAGACCGGCCCACTCCTTGCCCACGAACACATAGGCCGAAGGTTGGCCGAACGAGTTGTTGAACAGGCTGAAGCCGCAGAAGCGGCCGTTCTCCAGCCGCCGGCTCAGGCTCAGGGCATGCACCGTGCGGTGCTCGGGCGAATAGGTCCAGTGGTGGGTGTAGGGCGAATAGAACAGCTCGTAGCGTGGCCGGGTGGGTTCGGCGTCGCTGCCCAGACCGGGACAGAGGGTGTCGGACAGGTCGGCATGGGCCAGCGGGGCGACCGACAGCGCGGCCAGCGCGAGAAGCGCGTGGGGGAGGTGGTGGCGGATGGGCATCCGCCAAGTGTGCCTGCTGACGCGGTCCGGACCTTGTCGGTCGGCGCGAAACCGGCAACCAAGTGTGTCAGACGGGCTCAGGCGCCGGCCAGAAAGGCCTCCACCCGCTGCGCCAGTTCCACCGGCTGGTCGTGGTGCAGCATGTGTCCGCAGTCGGGCAGGGCAGTTTCCTGCAACTGTGGAATGTGGCGGATGCGTTCCTGGTAGTCGGCCAGGGTGTAGCGATCTTTCCACCACAAGGCCAGACTGTCGTCGCTGGCGATGACCGACAGCGCAGGCGCCGTGATGCGCTCGTAGACCGCCACCGCCTCGTCCGCCCGGTACAGGTAGGCGCTGACCACCTTGTGGGCCGCATCGCCCAGGATGACCCAGCGGCCATCGGCGTCGGGTGCGGCCCATTGGCTGGCCAGCCATTGCGCCTTGTCGGCCGGCAGGCGCGGGTTGGTCTTCATCAGGCGTCGGGCCACGCCCTGCACATCGTCATAGGTCTGCAGGCCCTTGGTGCCCTGTCGGCAATCGCGGATCTCGTCCAGCCACTGGGCATAGCGTCCCGGCGCCTGCGCGGCCCGGGTGGCGGGCATGCCGAAGCCTTCCAGATTGACCAGGCGCCGCACCCGCGCAGGCCGCACGCCGGCATAGATGGTGGCCACATTGCCGCCCATGCTGTGGCCGACCAGGTCCATCGGCCGGTCGGGTGCGATCTGGTCGAGCAGGGCATCGAGGTCGCCGAGGTAGTCCGGAAACCAGTAGCTGTCCACGGCCGGCCCCTCGTGCCGGGTCAGGCCGAAGCCGCGCCAGTCGGGGGCGATGATCCAGCGGTCCCGGGACAGGGCGTCCACCATGAACTGCCAGGAGGCCGACACATCCATCCAGCCGTGAACCAGCACCAGCGGCGGGGTCTGCGGGTCGGGTTCGCCCCAGACGCGAAGGTGATAGGACAGGCCGCGAACCGGCCGGAATTCGCTGCGGGAGGGACGTCGCACTTGGTACATTCGGCCGATCATAGAGACGCCCACGGAGACAAGCGATGCCCCAACGTCAAGGCAGCGACACCCCTCGCCTCGACCTGCACCAGGCCCTGCATGGCCGCTTCGGCTGGCAGGTGCCCGACCGGTTCAACATGGCCGAGGTCTGCTCCCGCCGCTGGGCCGCCGATCCGGCCCATGCCGGGGATGTGGCCGTCATCGATACGGCTCCGGGCCAGCCCGACCGGAGCCACAGCTATGCCGACCTGCAGATGGCGGCCAATCGCCTGTCCAACCTGCTGGCCTCGCTCGGCGTGCGCCGGGGCGACCGGGTCGCCATCGTGCTGCCGCAGCGCTTCGAGACGGCGGTGGCCTACATGGCCGTGCTGCAGATGGGCGCCGTGGGCATGCCCTTGTCGCAGCTGTTCGGGCCGGAGGCCCTGTCGTACCGGCTGCACGACAGCGAGGCCGTGGTGGCACTGTGCGATGCCGGAACGCTAGCCGGCATCGAGGCAGTGGTCGCCGACAGCCCGCTGCTGCGTCATGTGGTGTGCGTGGATGCGCCAGCCGCTGGCCGCGCACTGGACTGGCACGCCCTGTGCGCACAGGCCTCCGGCGATTTCGACGGGGTGGTGACCCGCGCCGACGACCCGGCCGTGCTCATCTACACCAGCGGCACCACCGGCAACCCCAAGGGTGCGCTCATTCCGCACCGGGCACTCATCGGCAACCTCACCGGTTTCGTGTGCAGCCAGAACTGGTTCGGCTTCGACCCCTTCGATGCGCGCAAGCCGTCCCGTGCGGTTTTCTGGTCACCGGCCGACTGGGCCTGGACCGGCGGCCTGATGGACGCGCTGTTGCCCACGCTGTACTTCGGTCGGCCCATCGTCGCGCACAACGGCCGTTTCGGTCCGCAGGTGGCCTTCGAGCTGATCGAGCGACATGGCGTGACCCACAGCTTCCTGTTCCCCACCGCCCTCAAGGCCATGATGAAGGCCTGCCCCCGGCCGGCACAGCAGTTCAGGTTGCGCCTGGAGGCCATCATGAGCGCCGGCGAGGCGGTGGGCGACGCGGTGTTTGCCTACTGCCGCGACCAGCTGGGCGTGGTGGTCAACGAGATGTTCGGACAGACCGAGATCAACTACATCGTCGGCAACTGCGACCGGCTCTATCCCGCGCGTGCCGGCAGCATGGGCAAGGCCTACCCCGGTCACCGGGTGGCCGTCATCGACGACGAGGGCAGTGAGTGCCCGCCAGGGACGCCCGGCGACGTGGCGGTGCACCGGCTCGATGTGCACGGTGACCCCGACCCGGTGTTCTTCCTGGGCTACTGGAAGAACGAGCCGGCCACCCGGGCCAAGTTCACCGGCGACCCTTCATCCAGCTGGTGCCGCACGGGCGATCTCGCGGTGCAGGATGCCGATGGCTACCTGTGGTACCAGGGCCGCAGCGACGACGTGTTCAAGGCCGCCGGCTACCGCATCGGCCCGAGCGAGATCGAGAACTGCCTGGTCAAGCACCCGGCCGTGGCCAACGCCGCCGTGGTGCCCAAGCCCGATGCCGAGCGCGGTGCGGTGGTCAAGGCCTACGTGGTGCTGGCGCCCGGGCACTCCGGCGACGCCGCTCTGGTGGCCTCGCTGCAGGCGCATGTGAAGGGGCAGCTGGCGCCCTACGAGTACCCCAAGGACATCGAGTTCATCGATGCCCTGCCCATGACCACCACCGGCAAGGTGCAGCGCCGGGTGCTGCGCCTGCAGGAGGAGGAGCGGGCGCGCCTGGCGGCTGGCTGAAAGACCGAGCCGCTGGGCTGCCGGCTCACGTTGCCGTGGCCCGTGCCTTGCTTGTCATGGCCTGTTCCGTCCACGGAGGCCACCCATGCACCAGCAACGCACATTCGACAGCCATCGGTTCTTCCGGTCCGACCCGACCGAACCGCCGCGGGTGGTGATCACCGCTTCCGAGGATGCGGCGGTGGTGTGCTGGCAGGTCGAGCCAGGCCAGCGCATCGGCATGCACCGGCATCCGGCGGGTCAGGACACCTGGATCGTGCTGTCGGGGGAGGGGGAGTACTTCACCCACCCGGGCGCCGCACCGCAGCGGTTGCGTCCGGGCATGGTCGCTGTGGCAGCCACCGGCGACTGGCACAGCGCCCTGAACACCGGCACCGTGCCGCTGAAGTTCGTGTCGGTGGTGTCCCCGGCGGAGTCGGGTTTCGAGCCTCTGCCGTGAACCCTGGCCTTCAGCGCTGGGCGGTGGTGGCCGGTTCGGCCACATAGATCTCCACCCGGCGGTTGGCGGCGCGGCCTGTGGCGCTGCCGTTGTCGGCCACCGGCTCGCGCGAGCCGCGGCCGTCGGTGGTGAAGCGCGATGCAGAGACACCTCGCCCCACCAGGTAGTCGCGGGTGGCGTTGGCCCGGTCGACCGACAGCGGATTGTTGATGGCGTCGCTGCCGGTGTTGTCGGTATGGCCGACGATGGTGACCTGCGTCACCTGGTTCTGCTGCAGCGTGCCGGCGAACTGGTTGAGCACACCGCCCAGTGCCGGGTTGATGGCCGAACGGCCCACGGCAAAACCGGCGTCGGCCGGCACGTCGAGCTTGAGGCGGTTGTCGGCCGTCTGGCTCACCCCGATGCCGGTCCCCTGAGTGGCCTGTTCCATGGCCTTTTTCTGCTCCTGCATGCGGGTCGACCAGATGTAGCCGCCCAGCGCACCGGCGCCAGCGCCGATGACCGCGCCCTGCGTGGCGCCCTTCGATCCGCCGGTGAGGCCACCCAGGACCGCTCCGGCCAGGGCGCCGATGCCCGCGCCTTTGGCCGAATCGGACTGGGTTTCGCTCATGTTGGCGCAGCCGGAGAGCACCAGGGCGACGGCGACCACGCCCAGGGTGAGGCGCGATGCATGGGGGGCGAGGGAGGTGTGTTGGTTCATGTGAGGTCTCCTGGAGGATCGTGGGTGTGACACCCCTAAACTTATACCCCCACCCTGTATCGCCTCTGTTTAAGAATGTTTCGCATGACTCCTGTTTCCCTGGGCCAGAGCCCGTTGCGCGTCTCCCCCATCTGCCTGGGCACCATGACCTTCGGCGAGCAGGTGGCCGAGCTCGATGCCCACCGCATCCTGGACCGCGCCGTGGAACGCGGCGTCGACTTTCTGGACGCTGCCGAGATGTACCCGGTGCCGGCCCGCGCCGAGACCTGCGGCGCCACCGAGACCATCATCGGCCGCTGGCTGGCGTCGCGGCCCGGCATGCGCCAGCGCATCGTGCTGGCCACCAAGGTGGCTGGCCCCTCGCGCGGCATGCCCTGGATCCGGGGCGACCAGTCCGGCCTGACCCGCGCCGAGATCGTCGCGGCCTGCGAGGGCAGCCTCCAGCGCCTGCAGACCGAGGTGATCGACCTCTACCAGATCCACTGGCCGGCCCGCAATGTGCCGATGTTCGGCAGCCTGTATTTCGACCCCGCCAAGGACCGCGATTGCGCCGGCATCGAGGAGCAGCTTGACGCGCTGGCCGGCCTGGTGAAGGCCGGCAAGGTGCGGGCCATCGGCCTGTCGAACGAGTCGCCCTGGGGCGTGCACGAGTTCGTGCGTCTGGCAGACGAGCGCGATCTGCCCCGCGTGGCCGCGGTGCAGAACCCGTACTGCCTGATCAACCGGTCCTACGAGAACGCGCTGGACGAGACCTGCCACCGCCTTGGCGTGTCGCTGCTGGCGTATTCGCCGCTGGGTTTCGGCCTGCTGTCGGGCAAGTACGACGACACCGGTCTGGTGGGCGACCACGGCCGCATGGCGATCTTCGAATCGATGCGCAAACAGCGCTGGGGTCGGCCCGAATCGCTGACGGCCGCGCGCCGCTACAACGCGCTGGCCCGCGAGCACGGACTCACTCCGTCGCAACTGGCACTGGCCTTCTGCTACCGCAACTGGCGGGTGGCCAGCACCATCATCGGCGTGACCAGCCTGGCCCAGCTCGACGAATGCATCGACGCCTGGGACGTGCAGCTGTCCCCCGAACTGCTGGCCGCCATCGACCAGATCCGCTGGGAGCTGCGCGACCCGGCCCAGTGACCGGCCGAGGCCATGGGCAAGAAGGTTCACGTCAGCGAAACCCCGGCCACCGCGTGGCTCAAGGCGCACGGTGTGGCGTACACCGAGCATCCGTACGAGTACCTGGAGCACGGCGGAGCCCAGCACAGCGCCCAGGTACTGGGGCTGGACCCGTTCGCGGTGGTCAAGACGCTCATCATGCAGGACCAGGATGCGAAGCCCCTGGCCATCCTCATGCACGGCAACCGCACGGTTTCCACCAAGAACCTGGCGCGGCAGGTGGGCGTGCGATCCATCGAACCCTGCAGGCCCGAAGTGGCCAACCGCCACAGCGGCTATCTGGTGGGCGGCACCTCGCCGTTCGGGCTGCGCCGCGCGATGCCGGTGTACGTGGAGTCGACCGTGCTGGGTCTTCCGCGTATCTGGATCAATGGCGGGCGACGCGGCTTTCTGGTGGGCATCGATCCGGCGGTGCTGGCCGGGCCGCTGGGTGCGGTGGGCGTGCAGTGCGCGCTGGCAGAATAGGCCGGCACAACCGGCTACATCCGTCGGGCCCTGTTGCCCTGACCGCTTCGGAGCATTCCCTTGGACTTCCTCTACCCGCTGCTGGCCACCGTGGCCAGCTACCTGATCGGCTCGCTGTCTTTTGCCGTGCTGGTGAGCCGGCTCATGGGTCTGAACGACCCGCGTACCTACGGCAGCAAGAACCCCGGTGCCACCAACGTGCTGCGCTCGGGGAACCGGAAAGCGGCCGTGCTGACGCTGCTGCTCGATGCCTTCAAGGGCTGGCTGCCGGTGGTGCTGGTGCAGGGCTGGGGCGAGCCCTGGGGGCTGGGTGCCGGCACGGTGGCACTGGTCGGCCTGGCCGCATTCCTGGGCCACCTGTTTCCGGTGTTCTTCCGCTTCCAGGGCGGCAAGGGCGTGGCCACGGCAGCGGGCGTCATCGTGGCCTTCAACCCCTGGCTGGGGCTGGCCTCGCTGGCCACCTGGGTCATCGTGGCGTATTTTTTCCGTTTCTCGTCGCTGGCGGCCATCGTGACCGCGGTGTTCGCGCCCGCCTATTTCCTGCTCGGTCGTGACGTGGCCTGGGAAGCGCCGGGTGTCATGGTGCTGGCACTGGCCGTCATGGGCGTGCTGCTCATCTGGCGCCACGCCGAGAACATCAACCGCCTGCTGGCCGGCACCGAGAGCCGCCTGGGCTCGAAAAAGAAGTGACGCCATGAGTTCGCCCGAGCGCTACATCCACCGCGTCGGCATGGCCGCGCGCTACAGCGAGGCCGCCGTGTTCAACGGCGTCGTCTACCTGGCCGGCATGGTGCCGGAGCGGGGCGACACCGACATCGCCGGCCAGACGGCCGACGTGCTGGCCCAGGTCGAGCAGCGTCTGATCGAATGCGGCAGCGACAAGTCGCGCATCCTGCGCGCCCAGATCTTTCTGGCCGACATCGCCGAGATCGGTGCCATGAATGCCGTGTGGGATGCCTGGGTGGTGCCCGGCACCGCACCACCCCGTGCCACGGTGCAGGCCGCGCTGGCCGACTCGTCTTGGCGCATCGAGATCGTGGTCACCGCCGCGGTGGCCTGAGCGGATTCAGTAACGCCGCTCCAGCGTCAGCTGGTCGTTGGTCCGCTGCATCTGGAACCGGTTGAGAAAGGTGTTGCCCAGCAGGACCGCCGGCATGGGTTGCGGCAGCACGATGGCGCTCACACCGTAGATCTGCGCTTCCCCCACGCGGACCGAATCGAGCTGGATCCGGTGCCCGTTGACCTGACCGTTGGCGGTGGACACCGTCACCCGCTGGCCTTTGGCAAAGTCGAGGTTGATGCGCCGGGCTTCCACCTCGCTCAGGATGACCTCGGTGGCGCCAGTGTCCACCAGGAACTGCACCGTGCGTCCGTTGATCTGGCCGGCGGGAGAGAAGTGGCCACGGCTGTCGGCCGTCATCACCACCCGACCGCTGCCCTGAGGCACAGCGCCGCCCCCCAGGCTGACCGGTGCCTCTCCCACCCGCAGGGTCTGGCGACGGCCATCGATCTCGACCGTTGCGGTGTCGCCCTCCACCCGCAGCAGCTTGACGCCCTGATGGGTCTGGCCGGCGGCGACGAAGCGCGGCGCGCCGCCATCCACGATGAGCAGTGCCCGAGAGCCGGATACGCCGCCGATGGACACTTGCTGGGCGGCAGCCCCTGTCCACATGCCCATGCCCACCACCGCCGTCAGCAGCACGGTGGGCAGTGCAGGGCGGCGCATGGGCGGGTCAGTCGCGGAAGTTGTTGAACGACAGCGGCAGGTCTTTCAGCTCGCTGCGGATCAGTGTCATGGCGGCCTGCAGGTCGTCGCGCTTGGCGCCGGTCACACGCACGGCATCGCCCTGGATGGCGGCCTGCACCTTGAGCTTGCTGCCCTTGATGACCTGCTGGATCTTCTTGCCATCTTCGGTGGCGATGCCGTTGCGCACCTTGACCACCTGCTTGACCTTGTCGCCGCCCATCTTCTCGACCTTGCCCACGTCCAGGAAGCGCACATCCACATTGCGCTTGGCCAGCTTGTTGCGCAGCACATCGTCGATCTGCTGCAGCTGGAAATCGGCATCGCCGAACAGGGTGATCTCCTTGTCCTTGAGCTCGATGGCGGCGCTGGTGCCCTTGAAGTCGAAGCGGGTGCCGATCTCGCGGGAGACCTGGTCGATGGCGTTCTTGACCTCGACGAAATCGGCTTCCAGAACGGTGTCGAAAGAAGGCATGGTGGTGTGCGGGGAAAGGGTCGTCCGAGGGGCTGCAGGCGGTGGCCGACAGGCCGGACGCGGCGGCCCGGGTGAGAGAATCGGCGGATGATAGTCGAGAAGCAGGTGCCCCTGCAGCCCCACAACACCTTCGGCATCGTGGCCCGCGCGCTGCACCTGGCGCGCATCCGCACCGATGCCGACATCGCCACCCTGCGGGCCGATCCGCAGTGGTCCGAACTCACCGCCGCCACCCCGCCGTTCGTGCTGGGCGGCGGCAGCAATCTGGTCATCACCGGCGATGTACGCCCCCTGGTGCTGAAGGTCGAGATCATGGGCCGCCGGCTGATCGAAGCCTCCGACAAGGGCTGGCTGGTGGAGGCCGGAGCCGGCGAGAACTGGCACACCTTCGTGCAGTGGACCATCGACCAGGGCTGGCCGGGTCTGGAAAACATGGCGCTCATTCCCGGTACGGTGGGAGCATCGCCGGTGCAGAACATCGGCGCTTATGGCGTGGAGCTGCAGGACCGCTTCCATTCCCTGGATGCGGTCGATCTGCACACCGGCGAAGGCTTCACCCTCCAGGCTGCGCAGTGCGGCTTCGGCTACCGCGACTCGGTGTTCAAGCATGTCCCGGTCGACGGCCGCAGCTTCGGCCTGGCCGGCCGTGCGCTGATCACGCGGGTGCGTTTCTGGCTGCCCAAGCCCTGGAAGCCGGTGCTGGGCTACGCCGATCTGGAGCGCCGCATGGCCGAGACCGGCAACCACGCGCCGGACGCGCGCACCCTGTTCGACTGGGTGGTGGAGATCCGCCGTGCCAAGCTGCCGGACCCGGCCGTGATCGGCAATGCGGGCAGCTTTTTCAAGAACCCCACCGTCACGCCGGAGCAGTGTGCCGACATCATTGCCCGCGAGCCGCGGGTGGTGCACTACCCCATGCCCGACGGGACGGTGAAGCTGGCAGCGGGCTGGCTGATCGACGCCTGCGGCTGGAAGGGCCGGGGGGTGGGCAATGCAGGCGTTTACGAGAAGCAGGCGCTGGTGCTGGTGAACCGGGGTGGGGCTACCGGGGGTGAGGTGATGACGCTGGCGGGGGCCATTCAAACCAGCGTGTACGAGCGCTTCGGGATCCGGCTGGAGCCTGAGCCTGTGGTGATCTGACGGTTTTCTGGTTTCGCTCGGCGGTTGCTTCTGACGGGCCGGGGCGGGTGCCGGGCCTCTGGCTGGCCTCGCGGGCGGCTGCCTGGGGTCGCATCGGTTGCTTCGTTAACACCGTGTGCGCGGGCGGGGCGGTGTGGCAACCGCGAATGCAGCCGGCGGCCCGGCACCCGCCCCAGCCCGTCCACACGATGGTGGTGCGCAGCCGGTGGTGTGCCTGCATTGATTCAGCGGGGTGGTCGGTGGGTGTGTGGGCGCCGGTCCGATTCGCGGTTGCCACAAACCAGTTCCCGCCGATCCGGCGTTCAAGAAGCAACCGATGCCAACCCACCCAGCCGCCCGCGAGCGAGACCAGAGCCCACACACCCACCGGCCACCCCGCCCGCGATGTCTTGAAGAACCCACAAAAAAAGGCCGCCCTACAGAGCGGCCTTTCCAGGAAGCACAGGGAAGCTCAGTCCCCCTTGCCGCCTTCCAGCTTGAGCATCTGCGCACCTTCGCCCAGCGACAGCAGGCCGCTCTTGGCATAGATGCCCAGCTTGGCGCGCGTGTCGGTGATGTCCAGGTTGCGCATGGTCAGCTGGCCGATGCGGTCCAGCGGCGAGAACGGTGCGTCCTCCACCTTCTCCATGCTCAGACGCTCGGGCGCGTAGGTCAGGTTCGGGCTGTCGGTGTTGAGGATGCTGTAGTCGTTGCCGCGGCGCAGCTCGATGGTCACCTCGCCGGTGATGGCACGGGCCACCCAGCGCTGGGCCGTCTCGCGCAGCATGATCGACTGCGGGTCGAACCAGCGGCCCTGGTACAGCAGGCGGCCGAGCTTCAGACCGTTGATGCGGTACTGCTCGATGGTGTCCTCGTTGTGGATGCCGGTCACCAGGCGCTCGTAGGCAATGAACAGCAGTGCCAGGCCCGGGGCCTCGTAGATGCCGCGGCTTTTGGCTTCGATGATGCGGTTCTCGATCTGGTCGCTCATGCCCAGACCGTGGCGGCCGCCGATCTCGTTGGCCTTCATGATCAGGTCGACCGGGCTGTCGAAGGTCTGGCCGTTCAGGGCCACCGGCTGGCCTTCCTCGAAGCGCACCGTCACTTCTTCGGCCTTGACCACGCAGTCCTCGCGCCAGAACGGCACGCCCATGATCGGATTGACGATGCGGATGCCGGAGTTCAGGTGTTCCAGGTCCTTGGCCTCGTGGGTGGCGCCCAGCATGTTGCTGTCGGTGCTGTAGGCCTTCTCGGCGCTCATCTTGTAGCCGAAGCCGTTGGCCGTCATGAAGGCGCTCATCTCGGCACGGCCGCCCAGCTCATCGATGAAGCGCTGGTCCAGCCAGGGCTTGTAGATCTTCAGGCTGGGGTTGGTCAGCAGGCCGTAGCGGTAGAAGCGCTCGATGTCGTTGCCCTTGAAGGTCGAGCCGTCGCCCCAGATGTTGACGTCGTCCTCCTTCATGGCGGCCACCAGCATGGTGCCGGTCACGGCGCGGCCCAGCGGCGTGGTGTTGAAGTAGGTCACGCCGGCGGTGCTGATGTGGAAGGCGCCGCACTGCAGGGCGGCAATGCCTTCATGGGCCAGCTGGCTGCGGCAGTCGATCAGGCGGGCCTTCTCGGCGCCGTAGGCCATGGCCTTGCGCGGGATTTCGTCGTAGTCCGGCTCGTCGGGCTGGCCCAGGTTGGCGGTGTAGGCGTAGGGCAGGGCGCCCTTCTGCTTCATCCAGAGCAGCGCGGCGCTGGTGTCCAGGCCGCCGGAGAAGGCGATGCCGACTTTCTGTTGCAGGGGAAGGTTCTGGAGGATGGTGGCCATGGTCGGGTCCGTGGGTCCGTGGATCAGCCGAAGTGGCAGATGTAGTGGTAAGGCTCGGTCACGCGGATCTGGAAGCTGCTGTTGCCCGGAACAGCGAATTGGTCGCCGGGGCCGCTTTTCACCCAGGTGCTGCTGCCGGCCAGCAGGTATTCGCACGAGCCGGCCACGCATTCCATGATTTCCGGTGCGCCGGTGTTGAAGGTCAGGGTGGCCGGGAGGATCACGCCGACCGACTTCTTGGTGCCGTCGGCCAGGGTGATGCCGTGGCTCACGCACTTGCCGTCGAAGTACACATTGGCCTGGGTGGCGACGGTCACGCCGCTGAATTGGGTGGTGGTCATGGGTGCGGGGGAAGGTTCGGTGGGAGGGGCAGAACCCTCGATTTTAGGCAGCCGCCCAGGCCACCGGGTCGAAGCCCACCGTGATGCGGCCATCGGCCCACTCCACCACCGGGCGTTTGATGACGCTGGCGTGTGCCAGCAGCAGGGCGCGGGCCGAAGGCACATCGGTCACGCCGGCGCGCAGCGAGTCGTCCAGACCGCGCCAGGTGGTCCCCTTGCGGTTGACCAGCAATTCCCAGCCGGCCGCAGCCAGCCAGCGGTCCAGCGCCTCGGGGGGCACGCCCTGTTTCTTGAAGTCGTGGAAGCGGTGCTCGATGCCCTGGGTCTGGAGCCAGGTTCGTGCCTTCTTGACGGTGTCGCAGTTCGGTATGCCGAACACCGTGACGGAGGATGGGGAGGCGGGAGCGTTCATGCCGCGGATTGTCCCCGACGGCCGGGGGGCTGCCTCCGCCGATGGGACAATCCCGCCCATGCTAGACATTCCCGTTCCCGACCACCCCGCCACCCTGGCCGACTGGCTGGCCCATGCCGAACGCCTGCACCCGCAGGCCATCGACATGGGTCTCGACCGGGTGCAGGCCGTGGCCCGCCGCATGGCCCTGGTCATACCCTGTCCGGTCATCACGGTGGCCGGCACCAACGGCAAGGGCAGCACCTGCGCCATGCTGGAGTCGGTCTACGGGCAGGCCGGTTACCGCACCGGGCTCTACACCTCGCCCCATCTGGTGCACTTCGAGGAACGCTGCCGCATCGACGGCCGGCCGGTGGACGCTGCCGACCTGGTGCCGGCCATGGCCGAGGTGGAGCAGGCCCGGCGCGGGCAGGGGGCCGACCAGCCCGAAATCAGCCTGACCTATTTCGAGTTCACCACCCTGGCCATCCTGCGCACCCTCGCGCGGGCCGGCGTGGACGTGGTCATCCTGGAGGTCGGTCTGGGTGGCCGGCTGGACGCGGTCAACATCATCGACACCGACTGCGCCGTCATCACCTGCATCGCACTGGACCACATGGCCCTGCTCGGCCCGGACCGTGAAGCCATCGGCCGCGAGAAGGCCGGCATCATGCGCACCGGCCGCCCGGTGGTGGTGAGCGACCCGATGCCGCCGCAAAGCGTGCTCGACCGGGCCCTGGAGGTCGGCGCCGACCTGTGGCGCCTGGGGCTGGACTTCCACTTTGCCGGTGACCAGCAGCAATGGGGCTGGGCCACCCACCCGAACCGGGGCGGACGCCGTTACGCCGGCCTGGCCTACCCGGCCCTGCGCGGAGCCAACCAGCTGGTCAACGCCTCGGGGGTGCTGGCGGCGGTCGAGGCGCTGCGGCCCCGCCTGCCGGTCACCGCGCAGGCGGTACGCACCGGGCTGGCCATGGTGGAGCTGCCGGGCCGCTTCCAGATCGTTCCCGGCAACCCCACCCTGGTGCTGGACGTGGCCCACAACCCCCATTCGGTGGCGGCACTGGCCGAAAACCTGGACGCCATGGGTTTTTACCCCGGCACCCACGCGGTGTTCGGCGCCATGGCGGACAAGGACCTCTCGGCCATGGTGGAGCGGGTGGCCCCGCTGATCGACCACTGGTACCTGACCGATCTGCCGTTGCCCCGGGCCCTGCCGGCGCGCGAGCTCTCGGGCGTTGTGGTGGCGGCCACCGAGGGGCGTTCGGGCCAGCCGTCGCGGGTCGCCGGCTGCTTTCCGGACCCCCGCGCGGCGCTCGCCGCCGCCGTGGCCGCCGCAGACCCGGCTGATAGAATCGTGGTCTTTGGTTCCTTCCACACGGTGGGCGGTGTGCTGCAGGACGGGGTGCCCCGGCTGGCCGCCAAGCACCTGAAGGGCTGAGGCCCCGGCCAGCCCCGTGCCACCGCCAGCCGTAGATGGCGAATTGGTCCCCCACCGCATGGTCAACCCCCGCTCCGGCCCCGCAGGCAACGCACCCACTCCCACCATCGATGCGGTGCGTCGGCGCGCGCGCCACCGCCTGATCGGCGCCAGCGTGCTGGTGGCGGTCGGCGTGATCGGCTTCCCGCTGCTGTTCGACACCCAGCCGCGTCCGATCCCGGTCGACATCCCCATCGAGATCCCGGCCCGCAACACCCCTTCACCGGCGGCCAAGGTCTCGTCGACCCCGGCTCCCGCCGCCGCCGCTCCTGCGGGTGGCAAGTTGCCCATGATCACCGAGCAGGCCGACGCCGCTGCCAAGACCGAGGCTTCCCAGCTTCCGGCACCCAAGGCCGAGCCACCCAGGGCAGAGCCACCCAAAGCCGAGCCGGCTCAGGCCGCAGCGCCTGCCCCGGCACCCGCTGTACCCGCCCCGGCCCCAGCGCCTGCCCGTCCTGCCGCCAGCGAGGCAGCCCGTGCCGAAGCGCTGCTCAAGGGCCAGCCCGACCCCCGGCCGGCATCGGCCGCCGCCGCGGCCCGTCTGGTGGTGCAGGTCGGCGCCTATGCCGACGAGGACCGGGTGCGCGACGTGCGCCAGAAGCTGGAGCGCGCCGGCCTCAAGACCTATGTGCACACCGCCAGCACGCCCGAAGGCAAGCGCACCCGGGTGCGCGTGGGTCCCTTCGACACCCGGGCCGATGCCGACAAGGCGGCTGCGCGGGTGAAGGCGCTCGGTTTGCCGGCAGCGGTGCTGACCCTCTGACGGACCCGCCATGGTCGCCCTCGACATCGTCATGCTGGTCATCCTGCTGCTGTCGGTCCTGATCGGACTGTGGCGCGGGCTGATGTACGAGGTGATCGTGGTGGCCGGCTGGGTCGCCGCTTTCGTGATGTCTCCCATTTACGCGGCCGACGTGGCTGGCTGGTTGCCGACCGACAGTCTCACGGAGCCCCTGCGGCTGGCCATCGGTTTCGTGCTGGTGTTCATCGCGGTGGTCTTTGCCGGCGGTCTGGTGGCCTGGCTGGTGCAGAAGGCCGTGACCAGCGTCGGCTTGCGCCCGGTGGACCGCATTCTGGGCGGCGGCTTCGGCCTGGCCCGCGGCGTGGTGCTGCTGCTGGCCATGGCCCTGGTGGTGAACATGCTGGGCCAGCACGATGCCGTCTGGTGGACCGAATCGCAAGGCGGGCGCCTGCTGTCGGCCACGTTGCACGAGTTGCGCCCGCTGCTGCCACAGACCGTGGCGGCCTACATACCGTAAAGATTTTTCGAAGGATCCCGACATGTGTGGAATCGTGGGTGTGGTCAGCCAGGACCCGGTCAATCAGCTCATCTATGACGCCTTGCTGCTGCTGCAGCACCGGGGCCAGGACGCGGCCGGCATCGTCACGCAGCAAGGGCGCAAGTTCTTCATGCACAAGGCCAAGGGCATGGTGCGCGACGTCTTCCGCACCCGCAACATGCGCTCGCTGCCGGGCAACTGCGGCCTGGGTCAGGTGCGTTATCCCACGGCCGGCAACGCCTTCAGCGAGGAAGAGGCCCAGCCCTTTTACGTGAACGCGCCTTTCGGCCTGGTGCTGGTGCACAACGGCAACCTCACCAATGCCCACGCGCTCAAGCAGGAGCTGTTCCAGACCGATCACCGCCACATCAACACCGAGAGCGACTCCGAGGTGCTGCTCAACGTGCTGGCGCACGAACTCGAGAAGGTCACCCGTGGCCTCACCCTCAAGCCCGCCGACGTGTTTGCCGCCGTGCGCGGCGTGCACCAGCGCGTGCGTGGCTCCTACGCCGTGGTGGCGCTGATCGCCGGCCACGGCCTGCTGGCCTTCCGCGACCCCTACGGCATCCGTCCCCTGTGCCTGGGGCGTCAGGGCCAGAACGTGATGCTGGCCAGCGAGTCGGTCACGCTGGAAGGCACCGGCTTCGAGCTGGAGCGCGACGTGGCGCCTGGCGAGGCCGTGTTCGTCGACCTGCAGGGCAACGTGCAGGCAGAACAATGCGCCAGCGCACCCGCGCTCAAGCCCTGCATCTTCGAATACGTGTACCTGGCCCGTCCGGACTCGGTCATCAACGGCATTTCGGTCTACCAGGCCCGGCTGAACCTGGGCGCATCGCTGGCCAAGCGGGTGATCTCCACCGTGCCCCCCAACGAGATCGATGTGGTCATCCCCATTCCCGAGTCGTCGCGCCCCAGCGCCATGGAGCTGGCCCAGCTGCTCGGCCTGCCCTACCGCGAAGGCTTCGTGAAGAACCGCTATGTGGGCCGCACCTTCATCATGCCGGGCCAGGCCGTGCGCAAGAAGTCGGTGCGCCAGAAGCTCAACGTGATCGGCAGCGAGTTCAAGGGCCGCAACGTGCTGCTCGTCGATGACTCCATCGTGCGCGGCACCACCAGCCGCGAGATCGTGCAGATGGCGCGCGATGCCGGCGCCCGCAAGGTGTACCTGGCCAGCGCAGCGCCGCCGGTGCGGTTCCCCAATGTGTACGGCATCGACATGCCCACGCCCGACGAGCTGGTGGCCCATGGCCGCACGGTGGACGAGGTGCGCCAGATCATCGGCTGCGACGCGCTCGTCTACCAGGATGTGGACGGCATGAAGCAGGCCGTGGGTCAGCTCAACCCGAAGCTGGGCGGTTTCGACGCTTCGTGCTTCGACGGCGAGTACGTCACCGGCGACATCACGGCTGAAGACATCGCCCGCCTCAACCAGGGCCGCGACCAGACCGAAGAGGGCACCGAAGACACGTCCCGTCTGGCCCTGCCCAACGCACAGGTGGCCTGATGAGCGGAAAGCCCCTGCCCGAAGGCCTGCACCGCGACACGCTGGCGGTGCGCGCAGCGGTCGACAAATCGCAGTACGGCGAGAACGCCGAAGCGCTGTTCCTGACCAGCAGCTTCACCCAGCCCGACAGCGAGACCGCCGCCCGCCGCTTCGCCGGCGAAGAGGACGGCTACATCTATTCGCGTTTTTCCAACCCCACCGTGGCCAGCATGGAACAGCGGCTGGCCGCGCTCGAAGGTATGGAAGCCTGCGTGGGCACGGCCAGCGGCATGGGCGCCATCCTGCTGCTGTGCATGGGTCTGCTCAAGGCCGGTGACCACGTGGTGTGCTCGCGCTCGGTGTTCGGCTCCACCATCAAGCTGCTGGGCACCGAGTTCGCCCGCTTCGGCGTCGAGACGTCTTTCGTCTCCCAGACCGATGTGGCCGAGTGGAAAGCCGCTGTCCGGCCCACCACGAAACTGTTCTTTGCCGAGACGCCCACCAATCCGCTGACCGACGTGTGCGACATCCGCGCACTGGCCGACATTGCCCACGAGGCAGGTGCGCTGCTGGCGGTGGACAACTGCTTCTGCTCGCCGGCCCTGCAGCAGCCGGTGAAGTTTGGCGCCGACATCGTCATCCATTCCGGCACCAAGTACCTCGACGGCCAGGGCCGCGTGGTGGCCGGTGCGTTGTGCGCCAGCGAAGTGCTGGTGCGCAAGACCTTCATCCCGGTCATGCGCAGTGCCGGCATCAGCCTCTCGCCGTTCAACGCCTGGGTGGTGCTCAAGGGCATGGAGACGCTGGGCATCCGCATGGAAGCGCAGTCCCGCCGCGCGCTGGAACTGGCGCAGTGGCTGGAGGCCCATCCCAAGGTCGAGCGGGTGTACTACCCCGGTCTGACCAGCCATCCGCAGCACGAACTGGCCATGGCGCAGCAGTCGGGCCTCGGCGGTGCGGTGCTCTCTTTCGATGTGAAAGCGCCCGATGCGGCAGAGGGTCGTCGTCGCGCCTTTCACGTCATCGACACCACGCAGCTCATGTCGGTCACCGCCAACCTCGGCGACGTGAAGACCATCATCACCCACCCCGGCACCACCTCGCACGGCCGCCTGACCGAAGAGCAGCGCCAGGCCGCCGGCATCCGGCAGAACCTGGTGCGCGTGGCCGTGGGCCTGGAATACCTCGACGATCTCAAAGCCGACCTCGCGCGCGGCCTGGACACCCTGTGAATCCCGTGAAAGTACGCACCCGTTTCGCTCCGTCGCCGACCGGCTTCATCCACCTCGGCAACATCCGCTCCGCCCTGTACCCGTGGGCCTTCGCCCGCTCGCAGCAGGGCGACTTCATCCTGCGCATCGAGGACACCGATCTGGAGCGCTCCTCGCAGGCAGCGGTCGACGTGATCATCGAAGGCATGAAGTGGCTGGGCCTGGACCATGACGAAGGTCCGTTCTTCCAGATGCAGCGCATGGACCGCTACAAGGCGGTGCTGGAGCAGCTCAAGGCCGCCGGCCATGTGTATCCCTGCTACATGAGCGTGGCCGAGCTCGACGCCCTGCGCGAGCGGCAGATGGCCGCCAAGGAGAAGCCGCGTTACGACGGCACCTGGCGTCCCGAGCCCGGCAAGACCCTGCCACCCGTTCCCGAGGGCGTTCAGCCGGTGCTGCGCTTCCGCACAACGGTGGGGGGCAGCGTGGTGTGGGACGACAAGGTCAAGGGCCGCATCGAGATCAGCAACGCCGAGCTGGACGATCTGGTCATTGCGCGCCCGGACGGCACGCCCACCTACAACTTCTGCGTGGTGGTCGACGACATCGACATGGGCATCACCCATGTGATCCGGGGCGACGACCATGTGAACAACACCCCGCGGCAGATCCACATCTTCCGCGCACTCGGCCATGAGCCGCCGGTGTACGCGCACCTGCCCACCGTCCTGAACGAGCAGGGCGAGAAGATGAGCAAGCGCAACGGTGCCAAGCCGGTCACGCAGTACCGCGACGAAGGCTACCTGCCCGATGCCATGGTGAACTACCTCGCCCGCCTGGGCTGGAGCCATGGTGACGACGAGATCTTCAGCCGTGAGCAGTTCCTGCAGTGGTTCGACCTCGACCACCTGGGCCGCAGTGCCGCTCAGTTCGATGAGGCCAAGCTGCGCTGGGTCAATGCCCAGCACCTCAAGGCCATGGACGATGCTGAGCTGGCGCCCCTGGTGGCAGAACAGCTGCAACGACTGGGTCTGCAGGCCGACGATCGTCTGCCTGCCATCTGTGGTCTTTTCAAGGATCGCTGCGACACCACGGTGGCGCTGGCTGGATGGGCCAAAGCTTTCTATGCCGACGTGCAGCCCGATGCGTCCGAACTGGCCCAGCATGTCACCGATGTCGTGCGACCGGCCGTGCAGTCGCTGGCGCAGCAGCTGGAAGCCTGCGCCTGGGACAAGGCGTCGATTGCTGCGGTCATCAAGTCGGTGCTGGCCGAGCACGGCCTGAAGATGCCGCAACTGGCCATGCCGGTGCGCGTGCTGGTCATGGGCACGGCCCAGACACCGTCGCTGGATGCGGTGCTGGCACTGCACGACAAAAAAGTTGTGGTGGGGCGTTTGCAGAACGCCTGAAAAGTGGTCTATAATTTGAGGCTTGCTGATGCACACGACGCAACGCAAACGGGCAGACTTCAAAAGCTGCTTCAAGCGGGGTCAAGTGGGTTGAAAGCAAACCCTGTGGGGGTATAGCTCAGCTGGGAGAGCGCTTGCATGGCATGCAAGAGGTCAGCGGTTCGATCCCGCTTACCTCCACCAACAATTCAGAGTCGCGCAGTGCGGCACGGTCAGAAAATCAGCTCTGATCGCTGCTACAATGCGAGATTCCAGTCCAGGTTATGACCCTATCGTCTAGAGGCCTAGGACATCACCCTTTCACGGTGAGTACCGGGGTTCGAATCCCCGTAGGGTCGCCAAACATGCCGCAAGGCACGTAGGCACAAGTGGTGGCACTTGGTTCGCAAGAACAAACGCCAACTGCCAGGAGTGGTAGTTCAGTTGGTTAGAATACCGGCCTGTCACGCCGGGGGTCGCGGGTTCGAGCCCCGTCCACTCCGCCAAACATTCCGCAAGGAAACCAACGGGTTGCACGAGAAATCGCGCAGCCCGTTGTGCTTTTCGGGGCTGGAAACCCGCTCGTGATCCAGGCCGGGTCACTGCCGCGTTGCCCAGCCCAGGGCCAGCTTGCCCCCGGCGGCAGAAACGGTCGTGACCACCGTTCCCCATGCCATGTCGACGATCGTCAGCTTCCAAGGCCAGGCTTTCAACGTGGCCAGGTTGGTCAGGTCGTAGGTGGCGTAGGCGATCAAGCCGAACAGCGCCGCCATGCCCAGCGTCTCGACCCAGCCGCGCGGCGCAGCCGGCGCCAGTTGCGGCGCCACCGCAAACACCACCACGCCCAGCGCATACAGCAGATAGAACACCACGGCCACAGGCACCAGAGGTTGCTCGGCCATCAGGTGGCCGATGCCCTCCTGGTACAGCGGTTTGGCGATGATCCCCAGCCACACCAGATCGAGGATCACCATCACGGTGGCCGTACCTGCGTAGGCAGCAACAAATCGGTTCATGGTGGTGGGTTCCCGGTTCTTGGGTGGGGTGTCAGCGCACGTGTTCAGGGCGTTGCCGTCACACGCCAGATGGTATTGCCCACATCATCGGCCACCAGCACGCCGCCGCGCGTGTCGACCGCCACGCCCACAGGGCGGCCCCAGGCTTCACCTTCCGGGCTGAGGAAGCCACCCAGCAGTTCAACCATCGGTCCGGCCGGGCGGCCATCGCGGAACGGAACAAAGACGACTTGATAGCCGCTCTGCGGTCTCCGGTTCCACGAACCGTGCAGGCCCACGAACATGCCCTGCGTGAACGGTACAGGCAGGGTGCTTCCCGTCGACGAGGCCAGCCCCAGCGGCGCGACATGCGCGCCCAGGGCGAAATCGGGCAGGCGTGCTGTGGCCACGCGCGCCGGATCGCCCGGCTTCACGCGTGCATCCACATGCTGGCCGTAGTAGCTGTAGGGCCAGCCGTAGAAGCCGTCCGCCCGCACCGAGGTCAAATAATCGGGCACCAGGTCGCTACCCAATTCGTCGCGCTCGTTCAGCACGGCCCACAGCACCGGCGGGGCCTCGCTCACGGCTGTAGCCGATGCGCTTGGGTGCGCCCAGGCCATCCCCACGGGATTGCGCAGCCCGGTGGCGAAAAGGCGGTGGTCGCCGGTGGCGATATCCACCTGCCACACGCTCGCCCGTCCCAGCTCTGCCTCCATGCCCCGTTCGGCGACGTTGCTGTTCGAACCCACACCCACGTACAAGTGGCGACCATCGGCACTGGCCAGCAGGCTTCGGGTCCAGTGGTGATTGATCGCCCCGCCCGGCAGTGCGACCAGCCGCGTACCCGGCGCAACGATGCGGGTGTCGCCGGATGCATAGGGAAACCACAGCACCTCGTCCGTGTTCGCCACTAGCAACCGGCCGTCCACCAGCGCCATGCCGAAAGGCGAATGCAGTCCCGTCAGGAATGGCGTGCGCAGGTCGGCCGTGCCGTTGCCGTCGGTGTCGCGCAGCAGCGTGATGCGATCGGCGCTGGGCACGCCCGCGCCGGCACGCTGCATCACCTTCGCCATCACCCAGCCCTTGATGCGCTCCAGCAGGCCGGCGCTGTTCTGGGTGCCTTTTGCAGGCGCATTGCTCTCGGCCACCAGCAGGTCGCCATTGGGCAGCAACAGCAGCCAGCGGGGGTGTGACAGCCCCTGGGCGAAGGCCACCACGCGGGTGCCCTGGGCGGCTGTGGGCGTGGCTCCGATCGGCCAGCCCACCGCCGGTGCAATGTTCACTGTGGGTATCAGCGTGCGTTGCGGTGCCGGCAGTTCGGGATGCGGCCCGGTACCCGCGGCCAAGGGCAGTCGCGCCGATTCGAGGCAGGCGCTCAGCAGTGCACAGCCGGAGACCATGCCCAGCGTCCGCAGCAGATCGACGAACCGGGTCGGCCTGGACGTGCGTTCAGCGCTTCGATGAAGGACATCGTTTGACAGGGCGACCTCGGCAAGGTGGGAGCGGGCTGCGTCGCCCACAGGGTGTGGGCTCGTTCAGATGCCTCAGTCTGGGTGCAGGCCTTGTAGCCCGTCTGTGTCTCACCGCACGCCGGTGGCACAAACGGTCATCCCGCTCCTGTCCGCCGCTCCAGCCAGCCCACACGCACCAGGCCGGTGGACAGTGCCGTCCCGCAGACGATCACCAGACCACAGCCGATCATCCAGGCGGTGATGCGCTCGTCCAGGAAGAGTGCCCCGTAAGCCAGCGCAAACACCGGCACCAGGAAGGTGACGGTCAGTGCCTTGCTGGGGCCGGCCTGTTCGATGATCCGGAAGAACAGCACGTAGGCAACGGCGGTGCAGAGCAAGGCCACGGCGATCACGGCTCCCCAGGCGGTGGTGCTCACCGGTGTCTCGGGCCAGAACACCACGGTGGGAGCCAACAGTGCCAGTGCGGCCCCGATCTGGCTGCCGCTGGCGGTGGACAGCGGGTGCAGACCGCCCAGGTGCCGTTTGGTGAAGCTGGCTGCAAGGCCGTAGCACAGCGTGGCCAGCAGGCAGGCGCCCATGGCCAGCAGGGCCAGCGGACTCGACGATGCAGCCAGTCCGCTCAGGCCCGATTTGCCGATGACGAGGAGACACACACCGGCAAATCCGATGCCCAGCCCCAGCATGCGCGATGCGCCAGGTCTTTCCTTCAGCCAGATCCAGGCCACCAGCGCGCCGGTCAGCGGGACGGTGGCGTTCAGGATGGAGGTCAGCCCGGTGGGGATGTGCAGCACCGCAAACGCGAACAGCAGGAAAGGGATGCCCGAGTTCAGCAGCCCGACGAACAGGATCGGTCCCAGGCGCCGGCGAAAGTCCGACCAGACTCCTGGCACCAGGAACACCGGAAGCATGAACAGCGCAGCCAGCCCGACCCGCAGGCCGGCGGTGGGCACGATGCCCAGATCGGTTGCTCCCAGTCGCATGAACAGGAACGACGAGCCCCACAGGGCTGCCAGGACGACGAATTCCAGAATGAGCAAGGGAGGCATCGGGTACCAGAGAGAAGGCGTTCAGAGCAGCCGGGGTTCGCCGGATTCGAGCGCCAGCAGGGCCACCTTGCGGTGCAGCCCGCCAGAATAACCGGTGAGAGACCCGTTGGAACCCATCACGCGGTGGCACGGGACGATCACGCTGACCGGATTGGCGCCCACCGCTGCACCCACCGCGCGCACCGCAGCAGGCTTGCCGATGGCGCGGGCCACGTCGCCGTAGCTCACGGTATGGCCGCACTCGATGAGACACAGCGCTTGCCAGACCGCTTGTTGAAACTCGGTGCCGGCACTCAGGTCCAGTGGCAGGTCGAAGGCCACTCGTTCACCCTCGAAGTAGCGCGCGAGCCCATTGGCCGCCTGCCGCAGCAGCGGGTGCGCGGCGTCACGGGTCCAGCAGGCCACCTGGTCGGCCGTCGGCGTGTCGCGCTGGCCCTCATGGAACCAGGCGCCCGCCAGCCCTCGATCGGTGGCGGCCAGCAGCAGTGGGCCGAGCGGTGTGACGATGTCGGTGCAGACGACGGGGCGGGCGGGGTTTTTCATGAGGCGACAGAGGCGGGTGATTGATCGGCCCACAGGCGTATGACGGCGTAGCTGCGCCACGGCTGCCACGCAGAGGCCGTCTGGTCGGCATGCCGCTGGCGTTCACGCGGTCGCTCTCCGTGGGCCCGGGGGGCCAGCGCTTCCAGCAGCACGACGTCGCCGGGCAGCCATGCGTCCGGCCAGCGCAGGGCCCGCATGGCGATGTAGTGGGCGGTCCAGGGTCCGATGCCGGGCAAGGCCTGCAGGGCAGACAGGGTGGCGGACAGCGGAGCATGGGGCGAGAGGTCGAGGCCGCCGTGAACCACTGCCTGTGCCAGGGCGATGATGGCCTGCTGGCGCTGCCGGACGACACCCGCCTGGCCCAGCTGCTCGGCAGCGTCCGCCTCCAGAAACCGGCTCGCGGCTGGGAACAGGCGTTCAAGGCCGGCGGGAGCGTCGGTCCGATCCGGACAAGGCTGTCCGAAAGCCTCCACCACCCGGGTGGCGAAGGTGCGTGCTGCTGCCACGGTCACTTGCTGGCCGAGGATGGCCCTTGTCGCCAGCTCGAAGCCGTCGACTGCGCCCGGTACACGCAGACCGCCGGCATCGGGGAAGGCCGGCTCCAGCACCGCGGCGATGGCGGCCGGATCGGCATCCAGATCGAGCAGGGCGCGCAGCCGCACCATCACGGCCGGCAGGGCAGGCAGCAGGCCATCGCTCACTTGCAGGCCGACACGGTCGCGCTCCGGTTCGAAGCGCAGGGCGCACCAGCCGGCGTGGGTCCGACCGGCCACAGCGAGAGACAGGGTGCGGGCATAGACCCCGTCGGAGCGCCGGACCACTTCCACGCCGGGCAGGGCGCGCGCAGCCAGAAAGCCCAGCAGGCCGTCCACATCCAGCGGCGGTCGCCAGCCCAGCCACACCACACCGGGCTGGCGCGCGCGCGCGCCGCTGGCGCGGACCTGCAACGGTGACAGCCCGTAGTGCTGCCGGAATGCAGCGTGAAAGCGGCGCAGGCTGCCGAACCCGGCCGCCTGGGACACCTCGGCCACCGGCAGCCCGGTGTCGGTGAGCAGCTGCTTGGCGCACAGCAGTCGCCGTGTCTGCAGAACCCGCAGCGGCGAAACCCCCAGATGCCGGGCAAACACCCGGCGCAGGTGGCGATCGCTCACGCCCAGGCGTTCGGCGAGCTGGGCGAGGGTGGAGCCGTCGCTGGCCTGATGCTGCGCCGGGTCGTCGAGCCAGCGCAGCGCGTGCCGCATCAGGATGTCGCCGGCGTCCTGCGTCGACCAGCAGCGGTCGGCGGGGGCCAGTTCCGGTCGGCAGCGCAGGCAGGGCCGGAAGCCTGCGTGTTCGGCCTGGGCCGCATGGTCGAAGAAGCGGCAGTTCTCGCGGCGCGGGGTGCGCACCGCGCAGACCGGGCGGCAGTAGATGCCCGTGCTGGTGATGCCGGTGAAGAAGCGGCCGTCGAAGCGCCGGTCGCGTGAACACAGAGCGAGGTAGCGCGCATCGTCCGCTCCGGCGGTTTCGGCCGGTGGTGGCGGTGCGGAGCGGCTGTGGAGCGACATGGCGTGATGGTAGGCCCGCAGGCGGTCTGTCGATGGCCGTTTCCGGACATGTGGTTACCGCTGCTTCACAGGCCTGGCGGACGGCGCTTCCTACAATCGGCGGTTTGTCTTCCAGGGAGCATTGCATGCAGGTAGCCGCGTCCATCTTCAAGGCCTACGACATCCGCGGCGTGGTGCCTGCCACGCTGGACGAGTCGGTGGCCGAGGCCCTGGGGCATGCCTTCGGCACCGTGGCACGGCAGCAGGGCGAGACCGCGGTGGCGGTGGGGCGCGACGGGCGCCTGTCGGGCCCGGCGCTGTCGGCAGCCCTCATCCGTGGTCTGGTGCGCGCCGGCATCGACGTGATCGATGTCGGCATGGTCACCACCCCCATGCTGTACTTCGCGGCCAGCACCCTGTGCCGCAGCGGCATCCAGGTCACCGGCAGCCACAACCCCAAGGACTACAACGGTTTCAAGATGGTGCTGGCCGGCCGCGCCATCTTCGGGGACGACATCCAGGCCCTGCGACGCCTGATCGAGCAGGACGGTGGCGCGGATGCCGAAGGCGGCCGGGTGCGCCATGTCAATGTGGCCGGACCATACCGCGACCGCATCACGGGTGATGTGAAGCTGGCCCGCCCGATGAAGATCGTGGTGGACTGCGGCAACGGCGTGGCCGGCGCTTCGGCCCCGGCGCTGTTCCGGGCACTGGGTTGCGAGGTGATCGAGCTGTTCAGCGAGGTCGATGGCGAATTCCCGAACCACCACCCCGACCCCAGCAAGCCCGAGAACCTGCAGGATCTGATCCGGACGCTGGCCGCCACCGATGCCGAGCTGGGTCTGGCCTTCGACGGCGACGGCGACCGCCTGGGCATCGTCACCCGATCGGGCCAGAACATCTACCCCGACCGCCAGATGATCCTGTTCTCGCGGGACGTCCTCAGCCGCGTGCCGGGCGGTGACATCGTGTTCGACGTGAAGTGTTCGCAGCGCCTGGGACCCGCCATCGAGGCAGCCGGCGGCACGCCGCACATCTACAAGACCGGCCATTCGCTGATCAAGGCGCGCATGAAGGAACTGGGCAGTCCGCTCGGGGGCGAGATGAGCGGCCACATCTTTTTCCAGGAACGCTGGTTCGGCTTCGACGACGGTACCTATGCCGGCGCCCGCCTGCTCGAGATCCTGAGCCGCGAGCAGGACGCAAGCGCCACGCTGGAAGCCCTGCCCACCAGCTACAGCACCCCCGAGCTGAACGTGACCTGCACCGAAGGCGAGCCGCACGCCCTGGTGGCACGGCTGATCGAGCAGGTGAAGGTGGAAGCGCCCGCGCGGCTGTCGACCATCGACGGTGTGCGCATCGACTGGCCCGACGGCTTTGGTCTGATCCGCGCTTCGAACACCACGCCGGTCCTGGTGCTGCGTTTCGAGGGTCAGACGGTGGAAGCCCTGCACCGCATCGAGGCCCACATGCTGGCGCTGCTGCGGCAGGTCAAGCCCGACGCCGTGGTGGGCGCAGCTGCCCACTGAACGAACCACGCAGCCGGGTCAGCGCGGCAGCAGATCCAGCAGGTGCTGCAGCACCCCGGCGGCGCGGCCGTCTTCCGGTGGCCGGGCATCGGGCAGGGCAGCGCCGGCCCAGGCGGCCTCCACCGCCTCTTCCACCGCGGCTGCGTCGGCCACCGGCAGGCTCAGGCCGGCGGCGTCCATCTGCTCGTAGCTTTCGGCAAAGTTCCAGGTGTTCGGTCCGTGCAGCACCCGGCAGCCCAGCGCCAGCGGCTCATGCGGGTTGTGGCCGCCCACCGCCGCGAACGACCCACCCACCAGGGCCACGGGGGCCAGGCGGTACCACAGGCCCATCTCGCCGATGGTGTCGGCCACATACACGGCACCATCGTCAGGCAGGTGCGTGCCTGTGCTGCGCAGCGGAGCCGGCGGCTGGCACAGGGCGGCCACTTCGCCGCCCCTCGCCGGTGCCCTGGGCGCGATGACGAGCAGGGCGTCCGGATGCCGTTCAAGCAACTGCTGGTGGGCCTGCAGCGCCATCGTCTCTTCGCCGGGGTGGCTGGAGGCCAGCAGCCACACCGGCCGGGTCCGCAGCGCGGCCAGCCAGGCCGACAGGTCATCGGCATCGCAGGCGAGTGGCGGCGTGAGCGACTTGATGGTGCCGCTCACCGTGACCTGTGACGGATCGGCTCCCAGCGCCACCAGATGCGCCGCGCTGCTGTCGTTCTGCGCGAACAGCCGGTCAAAACCGGGCAGCAATGCGCGGTAGATCCAGCGGCCCTTGCGGCGCCGCGCCATCGAGGTGTCGTTCAGCCGGGCGTTGACCAGCACGCGCGGAATGCCCCGTGCGGCGGTGGCGTCGATCAGCGTGGGCCAGAGGTCCATCTCGCACCAGATGGCCAGGTCGGGCTGCCAGTGGTTCAGAAAGCGGCGCACTGCACCGGGTGTGTCGGCCGGGGCGAACTGGTGCTGCACCTGGGGCGGCAGGCCGGTGCGGCGCAGGGCATCGCCCGAGGTGCGCGCTGTGGTTGTGATCAGGAAATGCACATCCGGCCGGGCCTGGGCCATGCGGGCAAACAGGCCGGCGAGCGCCATCGCTTCGCCGACGCCGACCGCGTGGCCCCAGACCATCGGTCCAGCAGGTCGGTCGGCGTATTCGTGACCCAGCTTCTGGTGCACGCTGCGCGGCGTTTCCTTGCCGCGCCGCAGTCGATGCTTCAGGCCCAGGTGCCACACCGGCGCCAGCAGATGCGACAGCGCCACATAGGCCCGCAGTGCCAGCGTCATGCCTGGCTCTCCAGCCAGGGCCTGAGCACCGCCATGTGCCGCCGGGTCGATCCGCCATGCTCGGCATAAAACGCCTCGGCGCCGGCCGTGGCCTGGGCCTGCTTCTGCGGCGAGGTGAGCAGCTCGATCAGGGCACGTGACAGGCTGTCGATGCCCATGTGCTGCTGCAGCACCCCGGCCTCCAGCGCTTCCACGCCCGGGTACTCGATGCCCCAGATGCTCGGTCCCACCATCACCGGTTTTCGCAGTGCCAGCGGCTCGATCACGTTGTGGGCACCCATGTTCACGAACGAGGCGCCGACCACCACCACCTGGGACAGGGCCAGGTAGAAGTACATCTCGCCCAGCGAGTCGCCCAGCAGCACATCCACGCCGGCCATGTCGGGAGCGTCGGCCCGAGGCTGCAGCCGGGCGTCCAGGTCGCGGCTGCGCCGGCTCACCTGCAGGCCGGCATCGGTCATCAGGCCGGCGACGGCATCGAAGCGTTGCGGGCTGCGCGGCACATAGACGACCAGCAGCGGTGGCAGCCCGGCAGCGGCCACGGCCCGCCGCACCTGACGGATCGCTTCGATGAACTGTTCGTCCTCGCCCACGATGGCGCTGGCGAAGCACAGCACCGGGCGCCCGCCCGCTGCACCGGTGGCCAGATTCCAGGGCGCCAGCAGCGCCTGGCCGGCGTCCAGGTGCGTCTGCGACGGGGGCAGGTCGAAGCGGGTCTCGCCCACCACCTCCACCCGCGGGCAGCCCACCTCGCGGAAGCGCTCGGCATGGGTCTGCGACTTGCACATGACCAGCTCGTAGGCCTGGAATATGTCGGCCCGGAAGCCCCAGGCCACCCGCTGGTCGCGCTCGATGCTCTTGCGCGGGTACTGCGCATTGGCCATGCCCAGTGGCACACCGCATTGACGGATGCCGGCCAGCAGCACCGGCCAGGTGTCGATCTCGGTCATCAGTGCTGCACGGGGTCGGGTGTGCCGGACGAAGCGGCGCACCGCCCAGCCCAGTTCCAGCGGAACGAAACAGACCTGCAGCCGGCCGGCGTCCATGTCGTTGCCGAACAGCGTCCGGGCGGCCGTGCGGCCGGCCGGTGTGAGCGTGGAGATCAGCACATGGTGACCATCGGCCAGCAGCGCGCGGATCAGAGGGGCGACGCCGCGCAGCTCGCCCATGGAGGCCGAATGCAGCCACACCGGGCGTTGCAGCGATGTGGTCACACCGCCGAAGCGTTCACCCCAGTGCTGGCGGTACATCGGCTCCTTGCGGCCGCGCCGCCACAGGAACAGCAGGAACACCGGGAGCAGCAGATGCCACGCCAGCTCGTAGAGCCACAGCAGCACCGCGGTCCGCCGGCGGGGCGGGAACGGACGTGCAGCGGAGGACGGCAAGGCAGCGGGCATGAGCGGGCGCAGGACGCGTGAACGTGGCAGGAAGGGTGGGATGCCCGCAGCGCGGCCTGTCGGCTGGCGCAAGGCCCGGCCAGTATAGTTACGCCCTGGACGGCGACCTCGGGTCTTGCCCCGCCGGACCCACCCTCAGGAACCCCCTTCATGCCCCTCGACACGCCGGTCTGGACCGCCGTCATTCCTTTGCGCGCAGGCTCCAAGGGCCTGCCGGGCAAGAATGTGCGCCCGCTGGCCGGCCGGCCGCTGTACCGGCATGCCATCGACCAGGCGCTGGCCGCCGGGGCATCCCGCGTGCTGATCACGACCGATCTGCCCGATGTGCTGGATGCCGCACTGCCCCCCGAGGTGGTGTGCGTGCAGCGCCCGTCCGAGCTGGCCGGCGACACGGTCCCGATGGCACCGGTGCTGGTGCATGCGCTGCAGCAGGCACAGGTTCAGGGCACGGTGGTGCTGCTGCAGGCCACATCGCCGCTGCGGGTGCCGGCCGACATCCGCGCGGCCCTCGAGCTGTTCGCCACCGGTGCCCATGGACTGGTGATGAGCGTGACCGAAGCCGATCGTGGCGTTCTGAAATGGGGGCGTCTGGAGGGCACGCGCTTCGTCCCGCTGTCCAGCCCGGAACACTGTTTCGCCAACCGGCAGTCCCTGCCGCCGGTGGTTCGGCCCAACGGCGCCGTCTATGTGTTCGACGCCGCCCGCCTGATGGACACCGGCAGCCTGGCCGCCGATGCGGTGGGCGTGGTCACCATGCCGCCCGAACGCAGCCACGACATCGACAACCTGCACGACTTCGAACAGGCCGAACGCCTGCTCGCCCGACACGCACTGGAGCACCCATGAAAATTGCACACCGCGAGATTTCCCCCACCCAGCCGCCCCTGGTGGTGGCCGAGATCGGCATCAACCACGGGGGCAGCCTGGAGGTCGCCAAAGGCATGGTGCTGGCCGCTGCCAAGGCCGGTTGCGAGATGGTCAAGCACCAGACCCATTTCGTCGACGACGAGATGACCGACGAGGCCAAGGCCATCTTCCCGCCCAACGCCGACAAGTCCATCTGGCACGTGATGGAGGAATGCGCGCTCGGCAAGGACGACGAGATCGCGCTCAAACGCTATGCCGAATCGCTGGGGATGATCTACATCTCCACGCCGTTCTCGCGCGCAGCGGCCGACTTCCTGGCCGAGATCGGCATCCCGGCTTTCAAGATCGGTTCCGGCGAATGCAACCACGTGCCCCTGATCCGGCACATCGCGAGCTTCGGCAAGCCGGTGATCATGAGCACCGGCATGCAGACCATCGACACCTTGCGGCCCTCGGTGCAGGCGCTCGATGAAGCCGGCATCGACTACGCGCTGCTGGAGTGCACCAACCTCTATCCGTCACCGCCCGAGATCGTGAGCCTGCAGGGCATCGGCGAACTGCAGCGTGCGTTCCCGAAGGCCGTCATCGGTTTCTCGGACCACAGCATCGGCCCCGAGATGGCGATCGCCTCGGTGGCGCTGGGCGCCTGCATCCTGGAGCGGCACTTCACCGACACCCGCTACCGCAAGGGCCCGGACATTCCCTGTTCCATGGACCCGGCCGAGCTGCGTTTCCTGATCGACCGCTCGCGCGAGGTGCACACCGCCCTGATGAACCCCAAGGTGCGCACCGCGCCCGAGGAAGATGTGTACCGCTTCGCCCGTGGCTCCATGGTGGCCGACCGCGACCTGCCGCTGGGCCACGTGATCACCGCGAAGGACATCTGGGCCCGTCGGCCCGGCTCCGGCGAGATCTCGGTGCAGCACTTCGACCGCCTGATCGGCGCCCGCCTGACCCGCTCGGTGCGGCGCAACCAGCAGCTGCGCTGGGCCGATCTGGACGGCGTGGCCCCGCTGGTCAACACCTGATGACCATGGCCAGACGCCTGCTCTTCGTCACCGGCACCCGCGCCGACTACGGCAAGCTTGAACCGCTGGCCCTGGCTGCCCAGCAGGCCGGCTTTGCCATTCACTTCTTCGTCACCGGCATGCACATGATGGGCCGCTACGGCGAGACCCGGCTGGAAGTGCGGCGCTTTCCCGGCGCCGAGATCTACGAATTCGTCAACCAGCGCGAAGGCGACGCACAGGACTTCATCCTCTCCAAGACGGTGCTCGGCTTCTCTGACTTCCTGCACGAGCACCGACCCGATCTGGTGGTGATCCACGGGGATCGGGTGGAGGCGCTGGCTGCGTCCATCGTCTGCGCCATGAAGTACATCCCCTCGGCGCACATCGAGGGTGGCGAGGTGTCGGGCACCATCGACGAGTCGATCCGCCACTGCAACACCAAGCTGTGCAGCACCCACTTCGTGAGCTCCGAGCCGGCCCGCCAGCGAGTGCTCTCGCTCGGGGAAGCGGCCGGCAGCGTGTTCAACATCGGCTCGCCCGAGCTCGACACCCATGCCCGGCCCAGCGGCGTCAGCCTGCACGAGGTGAAGGCCCGGTACGCGATCCCGTTCGACGACTTCGGCATTGCCGTGTTCCACCCGGTCACCTCGGAGGCCGCCACCATCGGTGCGCAGGCCCGCTCGCTGTTCGGGCGACTGGAGGCCAGCGGACGCCACTTCGTGGTGATTGCCCCCAACAACGACCCCGGCACCGAGGACATCTTCGCGGTGCTCGATGCCTTGCCCCCCGAGCGTTTCCGCCTGATCCCGTCGATGCGTTTCGCCTACTTCAGCGAGCTCATGCGCCACGCCAGCGCCATGATCGGCAACAGCAGTGCCGGGGTGCGCGAGGCGCCGTTCCTGGGGCTGCCGAGCCTGGACGTGGGCACGCGCCAGAACCGCCGGGCCAGCGGGCCGTCCATCACCCCGTGTTCGGCCTTCGACACACCGGTGATCGACCGCTTCCTGACCGAGACCTGGGGCCGGCACTTCGAGCCCGACACCACCTTCGGTGCGGGCGATGCCGCCTTGCGCTTCGTCCAGGTGCTGCAGGAACCGGCCTTCTGGGACCGTCCTTTGCAGAAGGTGTTTGCCGATGAGTGACACCGTGATGGCTGCGCCGGACCGTGGCTGGCTGGACCGGACCACCGCCTTCTTTGACGGCATGGCCCGGTGGTCGGCGGTCGGCCTGCTCATCGGCGTGCCCACCTCGATCGCCCTGGTCAACATCAGCATCCTGTTCCTGCTCATCGGCTGGGTCGGTTCGGGCCGGTGGCAGCGCAAATGGGCCGTCCTGAAAGCCAGCCCGCTGACCCTGCCGGTGCTGCTGCTCAGCCTCT
Organism: uncultured Hydrogenophaga sp.; assembly: GCF_958439165.1. GTDB lineage: Bacteria > Pseudomonadota > Gammaproteobacteria > Burkholderiales > Burkholderiaceae_C > Hydrogenophaga. Next base: position 92,440 of record NZ_OY288123.1, read on the forward strand.
GGATGCTGCTCGGCATCGCCTGGTCCGATGCCGACCGCAAGGTCATAGGCTCCCACCTGTACGTCTACAGCAAGCTCCCGCTGATGCTGGTGCTGCTGACGGTGTTCGACGAAGCCCGCTGGCGCCAGCGGGCCTGGTGGGCTTTCGCTGTGGGCTGTCTCATCACGCTGGGTTCGACCTACGCCAGCATCTGGGTGCACATCCCCTGGGCCGACTCGAATCAGCGCGGGTTCGGTGTGTCGCACCACATCTTCAACGACTACATCGCCCAGGGGCTGGCCATGTCGGTCTTCATTGCCTGGGCCATCTCCCGGGCGGTGGATGCGCGGCAGCCAGCGCTGCGCTGGGGCTGGGCCCTGATCGCGGCGCTGGGCGTGTTCAGCGTCACCCACCTGCTCGAAGGACGTACCGGTCAGGTCACGGTGGTGGCCATGGGCCTGGCCATGGTCCTGACCATCGAGTCGGCGCGGGTGCGCTGGGCGGCCGTGCTGCTGCTGGCGGCGGGTGCGGTGGTGCTGGCCTTCAGCTCGCCGCTGATCGTGGCGCGCGTTACGCAGGCGCTCGCCGAGGCGCGCCAGTACGACAGTGCCGGTGTGGTGTCCACCTCCATAGGCGCCCGTCTGGACATGTGGCGCAACGCCTGGACCATGTTCCTGGACAACCCCTGGATCGGCCACGGACCCGGGGGATACCGGGTGCTGTCCACCGCCATTTATTCCGTGGGTGCCCAGTGCTCGGTGTCGTGCATCCACCCGCACAACCAGTACCTGTTCTTCATGGTCGACCACGGCATCCCCGGCCTTCTCCTGTATCTGTGGGTGCTGGGCTGTCTGGCGGCGCTGGTGTGGCGCAGCCACGGTGCGCAGCGCGCCCTGGTCACCGGTTTCCTGGCGGTGCTGTTCGTGGACGGATTCATCAACGGCCCGTTCTGGGTCACCACCGAGCGGCACCTGTTTGCCTCGGTGCTGCCCTTGCTGCTGGCGGGCTGGGCTGCGGCCACCGCCCGGGGTGCACGGTCGAGGCCAGCATGATTCCGCTCTGGAAGCTCAAGCGGGAATGGGCGTCGCTGAAGCAGCAATGTCAGGCGCTGCCGGAGCGGTGGATCGGACCTTCGCGCCAGCGCCGGCTGGACGCCCGCTTCCCGGCCGACTGCCGGGTACAGGACGGCGATCAGGTCATGGTCGGCAAGGTCGCCGTCTTCCTGGTGTTCCAGCCCGGGGGACTGAGCGAATCCTGCCGCCAGACCTGCCATCACCTCGCGGCATCGGGCTACGCCGTGTTGCTGGTGGCCAACCATGCCCTGCGGGAAGCCGATGTCCTGCGACTGCGCCCGGCGGTGTGGCGGTTCGTGGAGCGCCCCAACTTCGGGTATGACTTCGGCGGTTACCGCGACGGCATCCGCCTGCTCCAGCACTGGGGTGTCGATCCGGATCACGTGGTCATGCTCAACGACAGCATCTGGTATCCGGTGGTGCCCCACGATGCCCTGCTGCCGGCCATGGAGGCCTCACCGGCCAGCTTCACAGGCGCGTTCCGGTTTGTCGACGTGCCCGGCTCCGATGCCGAGCACGCGGGCATCTTCCTGTCCTACTTCTTCCATTTCAAGCAGTCGCTCTGGCGATCCGATGTCTTCCGGCGTTACTGGGCCGACTACGTCTGCAGCAGCAACAAGGTGCTCACCGTCAAGCGCGGCGAGCGCGGCTTTTCCCGGACCCTGATGGGCGCCGGTGTGCCCAGCGAGGGCATTCATTCGCGAGACCGGCTCATGGCCTGCCTGCGCGGCTTGCCGGAGGACGAGTTGCGCAAGGTGCTGGACTACGCTGCCTACACCGACGAGCCGCTGCAGCGGCGCGGTGATGCCCTGCTGGCCGAGCCGGTCGGCGCAGCGGGCTGGCGCGACAGGGCGCTGGAGCACCTGCTGGCTGCAGCCGAGCGGCGCAACCCGGTGTCCACGCTGTGCTACGCGGCCATCCGGTGGATGGGCGTGCCGTACCTCAAGAAAAACGCGGGCGAGCTGCAGGTCCGCATGCGCCGCCAGTACCTGCGCGCTGTGCAGGCCGGCGATCTGCCCGACCCGGGCGAAGCGGTCCTGGCCGAAGTGCGGGGCCGCACCCCGACGGCCTGAGGTCCGCAGCCGGGTGGCTGATCGGCCTCAGACGACGCCGGCGTAGAAGTCCAGGATGCGCTGGCGCATGGCACCCAGCGTCCAGCCCGACCAGATCAGGGCCCGGCCCTTGTTGTCGGTGACCACATCGCCGTCGCGCAGCTTCATGAGGTTCTCGGGCTTGATGTCGATGCCGTTGAGCGTGACGGCCACCTGCTGGTGACGGCGCGAACGGATCCAGGGCAGCAAGGGCTTGATCCAGAGCCAGATCCGGATGCGGGACATGTATTCCAGCGTGAGCTTGACCGCGAAGCGCCCGCTCAGGGCCTTCATGTGCGGTTGTGCAGCCCAGCTGATGAAACGTTCGTCTGCCACCATGGGGCGGTAGCCCAGGTCCGGGTGTTGTGCAAACAGTTCGCGGAAGCGCTGTGCGATGTAGTGGCACTGTGCCGGGTGGAACACCACCAGCGACGAGTTGCCCCGGGCGTACTTGCGGCCTTCGGTGCGGCGGAATATGAACCGCCCGACCGGTCCGAAGGGAATGATGGCGCTTTGCAGCATGGCCACCGTCTGCGGCGTGTCCATCAGCGACAGCGCCTGACCGAGGTCACCGAACACCAGGGTGTCCAGGTCGACATAGATGGCCGGCAGGTCGGTGGGCAGGACGCCGGACTCGAACATGCAGAGCTTGGCCTGACAACCGGCGCGCATCAGTGCGGGCTGACGGAAGAACTCGGGCATCTCCACCGGCGTGACACGCGGATCGAGCCCGGGCCGATCCCGGTCGGTGAGCAGGGTGAAACGGGCCACGCCAGGACTGTGGTCGGCAATGGCCCTTACCAGCCGGTTGACGATCGACACGGGGTACTTGGTGCCCCAGCAGATCAGCACACACTGCCAGGCAGTGCCGTTCGGGTTCCGGTTCACGGTGTCGGCGGTGCGGGTGCTCACTGGGCCAGCAGCGAATTGATGGGCCGCAGATCTTCGGGCGTCAGCACGCCGGCCGCCTGGCGCAGGCGAAGGTTGCCCAGCAGCACGTTGTAGCGGGCCTGGGCCAGATCGCGTTTGGTCTGGAACAGCTGGCTCTGGGCATTGAGCACGTCGATGTTGATGCGCACGCCCACCTGGTAACCCAGGCGGTTGGCGTCGAGGGCGCTCTGGCTGGATGCCTCGGCCGCCTCCAGCGCCTTCACCTGCCCCTGGCCCGAAAGCACGCCGAAGAAGGCACTGCGGGCCGACTGATCGACGCCGCGGCGCGCGCCTTCGAGATCGTTGCGGGCCTTCTCCTCCAGCGCCAGGGTTTCCTTGACGCGGTTCTGCACCGCGAAGCCGGCGAACAGCGGCAGGTTGAACTGCACGCCCACGCTGCCGGTGTTGGTGCGCACATTGCCGGGCACACCCTGAATGGACGACGGCGCACGGCTGGTGCCGTAGGAGGCCACCAGATCGACCGTGGGCTTGTGGCCAGCTTCGGCCTTGCCGGTTTCCAGCTGCGCGATCTCGAAGTTGCGCCGCGCCTGCAGGATGCTCGGATGCTGCTCGCCCGCCATGTTCAGCCAGGCCTGCGGATCGGCCGGGTTCAGCGGTGGGAGGGTCACCGGCAGCACCAGCGGACGTGGGCTGGTGTTGCCGCGGCCGACGAGCTGGTCCAGGGCCAGCTTCTTGACACGCAGGTCGTTCTCGGCGGCGATCTCCTGGGCCACCACCAGATCGAACCGGGCCTGGGCCTCGCGGGCGTCGGTGACGGTCGCGGTGCCCACCTCGAAGTTGCGCTGTGCGGCGGCCAGCTGCTCGGACACGGCGGTCTTCTGGGCCTGCACGAAGGTCAGGGTGTCCTGGGCGGCCAGCACGTCGAAGTAGGCCTGGGTGGTCCGCACGACCAGATCCTGTTCGGCCTGGGTCAGCCGGGCCTGGGCAATGTCGCGCGTGAGCGTGGCCTGCTCGTCGGTCAGCTTGGCGATGGGCCGGTACAGGGGCTGGCTGGCCGACAGCGTGGCCGAGCGGTTGCTGCTGGAGCCGTCGAGCAGGTTGTTGCTGCTGTCACGGTTGTTCCAGCTGGCGCCGGCACCCAGACCGACCTGCGGCAGCAGGCCGGCGCGGGCCTGATCGGCTTGCGCCTGGCTGGCGTCGAATTGGGCCCGCGCTGCCAGGTAGGTGGCGTCGAAGTCGCGGGCGGCCTGGTACAGCTCCAGCAGGCTCTGGGCCTGAGCCTGGGCACCGCCCAGCACCAGCAGGCCGGCGATGGCGATGCGGCGCAGGGCACCGGGGGCCGACAAGGGTCGAGCGGACAGCGGGTTCATGAGATTCCTTGCAAAGACGGACATTCAGTAGACGGGCACCGTCGGGTCCAGTTCCTGGGACCAGCGATCGATGCCGCCATGGATGTTGACCACCGATGCAAAACCCTGGTTGTTCAGGAAATGCACCACCTGGGCGCTGCGCATGCCGTGGTGGCACAGGCAGGCCACCGGACGTTGCGGGTCCAGCTCGTTCAGCCGGGCCGGGACGGTGCGCATCGGAATGTGCAGCAGCTCGAAACCCTGCGGCCGGACCGATGCGGTCTGCAGCTCCCAGGGCTCGCGCACGTCCAGCACCAGTGGCAACGGTCCGTCCGGATCTTCCTGCCGGACCTGCTCAAGCCACTGGGTCAACTGTGCCGGGGTGATGGATTGCATGGAACGATGTGGTCTCAGAAACGGAAGCGGGAAGGCGCGGGAAAGTTCCGCAGCCGTGGTGCCACCGTGTCCCAGGGCTGGGCAGTCTGGAAGGCGGCGTCGCCGGTACGGGTGATGATGGTCGCGCGCATGACGGGGTCGTGTCCGACGATGGCCGCCAGCCGCCCGCCCGGGGCCAGCAGCGACAGCAGGCTGGCGGGCACTTCGGCCACCGAGCCGCCGAGCACGATGGCATCGAACGGTGCGCCGGTGCGGCAGGCTGCAAAGTCCTGTGCGGCGGCATCGGCCTCGCGCACCTCGACCTGCGTCAGGCCCTGGCGGGCCAGGTTGGCACGTGCCATGCCGGCCAGAACCGGATCGATCTCGAGCGCCAGCACGCTGGCCGAGAGGCCGGCCAGCAGGGCGGCCATGTAGCCGCTGCCGGTGCCGATCTCCAGGACCCGGTCGGTCGGCTTGAGCTGCAGGTCCTGTGCGAGCCGGGCCTGCACCTTGGGGGCCAGCATGCAGGGGCCTTCGGTGCCCTGTGCGGTGAGCGGGAGTTCCAGATCGGCAAAGGCCAGGGCCTTGTGGGCTTCGGGCACATAGTCTTCGCGGTGCACGCGGGCCAGCAGGTCCAGCACGCGGCCATCGAGCACTTCCCAGGGGCGGATCTGCTGCTCGATCATGTTGAAGCGGGCCTGTTCCGGGCTGAGGCCCAGTCCTGCGGGGGACGTCATCGAAGTACTCCTGTGGCGATGTTGAGCATGAAGGTCGGGATTTTATCGGGGGGGGTCCTGGACCACCCCTGCTGCTGCCGGTGCGCCCCAGAGCTTGCGCAGCCAGCTGGCCAGGTCGTCCAGATAACAGTAGGCCACCGGGACCACGACCAGGGTCAGCACCGACGAGGTGATCACGCCGCCGATCACGGCCTGGCCCATGGGCGCGCGCTGTTCCGAACCTTCGGTCAGGGCGAAGGCCAGCGGCACCATGCCGAACACCATGGCCAGCGTGGTCATGAGGATGGGGCGCAGCCGCACCTTGGCGGCCAGCAGCAGCGCTTCTTCCCGCGCCATGGGGGCCTGACCGTCCAGTCCCTCGCGGGCGCGGATGGCAAAGTCCACCAGCAGGATGGCGTTCTTGGTCACCAGGCCCATGAGCAGCACGATGCCGATGACCGAGAACATGCTCACGGTCGAGCCGAACATCAGCAGCGCCAGCACCACCCCGATGAGGGTCAGCGGCAGCGAGGTCATGAGCGCCAGCGGCTGCAGGAAGCTGTGGAACTGGCTGGCCAGGATCATGTAGATGAAGATGACCGCCAGCGCCAGCGCCGAAACCGCATAACCGAACGACTCGCGCATGTTCTTCGCCGAGCCGCCGAACTCGGTGCGGTAGCCCGGCGGCAATGCGACGCCGTCCAGCACCTTCTGGATTTCGGCCGTGACCTCGCCGGCCGAGCGTCCGTAGACGTTGGCATTGATCGAGACCTCGCGGTTGAGGTTGCGCCGGTTGATCTGGTTCGGTCCGGTGGCCTCCACCAGATCGGCCACCTGGCCCAGCGGCACCACCCGGTTGCTGCCGTCGCTGGCAGCACCCACCACGAAGGGCAGCTGGCGGAGGTCGTCGGTGCGTTCACGGCGCTCCGGGGCCAGCCGCACGTTGACGTCGTAGCTTTCGCCGTTCTGGGCACGCCAGTTGCCCACCGTCGTGCCGGCCACCCAGGTGCGCAGGCTCGCTGCCACCGCCTGCGTGTTCAGGCCGAGGTCGGACGCCACGTCGCGCTTGAGCACCACATCGACTGTGGGCTTGTCCGGCTTCACGCTGGCGTCCAGGTCGACCAGACCGACGATGGGCCGGATGCGCTCCATCACCGTCGTGGTCAGACGTTCGAGCTCGTCCAGGTCGTCGCCCTGCAGCGAGAACTCGATCTGCTTGTTGCCGCCCACCGAATCCAGCAGACCCACATGGGTGACCGTGATGCCCGGCACGCTGCGCAGACGCTCCCGCAGCACCGCCGACATGGCGTCCACACTGCGCGCCCGGTCCTTGCGGTCCACCAGCCGCACATAGATGCTGGCGTACATGGAGCCCAGCGAGCCGCCGGTGTTGATGGTGGACAGCGTGTACCGGACCTCCGGGAACTCGCGCAGGATGGCCTCCACCTCGCGCGTCTTGGCTTCGGTGGCCTGCAGCGAGGAGCCCACCGGGGTGTGGAAGCTCAGCGAGGTTTCGGAGAAGTCGGCCTTGGGCACGAACTCGGTGCCCAGCAGCGGCATGACGAACAGACTGGCCACCAGCGTGGCCACCGCCAGTGCCATGGTGGCCGCCTTGTGGACCAGCGACCACCGCAGCGCAGCCTGGTAGGTGTCGGCCAGCTCGTCCTGGAAGCGGGCGAACCAGCCGGTCAGCCGACCCAGCGTGCGGTCGTAGAACGAGCGTCGCCCACCCCCTGCCGCGCCGTGCTGTTCCACCTCCGGGTCGTGCCACACCGACGAGAGCATGGGGTCGAGCGTGAAGCTCACGAACATCGAGATCAGCACCGCGGCGACCATGGTGATGCCGAACTCGTGGAAGAACTTCCCGATGATGCCGCCCATGAAGCCGATGGGCAGGAACACCGCCACGATGGACAGCGTGGTGGCCAGCACGGCCAGCCCGATCTCCTGCGTGCCGTCCATGGCGGCGACATAGGGGGTCTTGCCCATCTGCACATGCCGCACGATGTTCTCGCGCACCACGATGGCATCGTCGATCAGCAGACCCACCGACAGCGTGAGCGCCATCAGCGTGATCATGTTGATGGTGAACCCGAACAGGTTCATGAAGAAGAAGGTGCCCACCAGCGCGATCGGCAGCGTCAGCCCGGTGATGACGGTGGAGCGCCAGGAATTGAGGAACAGGAAGACGATGAGCACCGTCAGGATGGCGCCTTCGATCAGCGTCTGGCGCACGTTCTCCACCGACACCCGGATCGGCCGCGAACCGTCTGCAATGGGCTCCAGCCGCACGCCCGGCGGCACCTCGGCCTTGAGGTCGTCAAGCGCCCCCTTGAGCCCGTCGACCACCGCGATCGTGTTTTCGTCCTGGGCTTTCTGCACCTGCAGCAACAGCGTGCGCTGGCCGTTGTAGAGGGCCAGGCTCTCCACTTCCTGCACCCCGTCGGTGACGCGGGCCACCTGGCCCAGGCGCACCGGCTGCCCGTTGCGGCGGGCCACGATGATCTGTTCAAAGTCGGCCGGGTTCTTCAGGCGCGACAGCACCTGGGCCACCTGTTCCTGGCGGTCGGTCTTGAGCGTGCCCACCGGCAGGTCCTGGTTCTCGCTGCGGACCGCTGCGTTGACCTGTTCGGTGCTGACGCCCAGCGCCTCCATGGCCGACGGGTCGAGGTCGATGTTGATGGCGCGCCGCGTGGCGCCCACCAGGGTCACCGATCCGACCCCGCGCACGTTCTCCAGCCGCTTCTTCAGCACCTGCTCCGACCAGGTGGTGAGCTCGACCGCGCTGGGTGCGAGGCCGTTCACCGCTTCGGGAATGACCGCCACCGACCAGACCGAACGGCTGGCCGGATCGAAGCGCAGCACCCTCGGCTCTTCCACCTCGTCACGGAACACCGGCCGCAGGATGCCGATCTTCTCGCGCACATCCTCGGCGGCCTTGCGCCCGTCCACCGTGAGCTGGAACTCGATGATCACCACCGAGAGCCCCTCGGTGCTGCGCGAGGTCAGGGTGTTGACCCCGGCGATGGCATTGACCGCTTCCTCGACCTTCTTGGTCACTTCCGATTCGACGATCTCGGGCGAGGCGCCCGGGTAGGTGGTGGTGACCACCACGACCGGAAAATCGATGTTCGGGAACTGGTCGACCTGCAGCCGCTGGAACGAGAACGCACCGAGCACCAGAAAGGCCAGCATGACCATGGTGGCCATGACCGGGTTGCGCAACGAGACCTGGGTGAACCACATGGTGCTGTTCCGTTCGCGCGTTCAGGGCTGGGGCAGGCGCACGGGCGTGCCTTCGCGGATCAGCCCGGCGGTGACCGACAGCACCGGCGTGCCGGGTGCCAGTTCGGGCGTGGCCCGCATGGGTTCGCGCTCCAGCAGACCGGTGAGGCCTTCGGGCAGGGTCTGGTGCACCACGGCGCCTTCGCGCACGACCTGCACGTAGGGCTGCGGCTTGTCGTTGCGCACCGAACTCAGCGGCACGGCCGCCACCTGGGTCTTGCCGGTGACCACATGGCCCTGGGCGAACAGACCCTGGCGCATGCCCTGCACCGATGGCACGCGCAGGTAGACCAGCACGCTGCGGCTGCCGGCCTGCACGCTGGGGTTGATGCGCGCCACCGTGGCCTTGACCGGTTCGGGCAGCCCTTCGATGCGCAGCAGGGCGGTCTGTCCGGCCTTCAGCGGTGCAGCCGCCGACGGCGCCACCGTGACCTCGACCTCGAAGGCACTCAGGTCCACCACTTCCAGCACCCGGGCGTCCACCCCGACCCGTTCGCCGTCCTGCACCGGGCGCGCCGACACCAGACCGGTGATCGGCGAACGAAGCCGGGTGTCGGCGAGGCCCTTGCGGGCAATGTCGAGCGCCGCGAGTGCCGCCCGGTGATTGGCCTCGGCCGCATCCAGATTGGCGGTGGAGGTGTCCAGCGCGGTGGGGGAGATGAAGCCCTGCTTGACCAGCGCCTGGTTGTTGTCCTGGTTGCGGCGGGCGATGGCCGCCTGCGCCTGCGCCGATGCGGCCTGCTGCTCCGCCTGCCGCACCCGGGCCAGGGCCTCGGTGCTGTCGATGCGGGCCACCTCGTCGCCGGCCTTCACCGCGTCGCCCTCGCGCAGGCGCAGTCCCTGCAACTCGCCGGCCACCCGGGCCTTGATGGCCACCGTCTGGACGGCTTCCAGCGTGCCCGACACCGGCACCGTCACCTCCAGATCGGCCTGCACCACCTGCAGCACGTCACGGGGACCGAGCTGGTAGGTCGGCACGGTCTGCAGGCTCTGGGCTGCCGCGCTGGCACTTTTTGCCTGGGTGGCCCGGCGGTCAAGCGCGCGCACCACGCCAAAGGCCACTGCCAGGATCAGCAGCACCAGCAGACCAATCTGGATCTTGGCCGAGCGAGACAGGGGGCGTTTCATGGGAGTCGGGCGCGTGTCAGCGCAGGGAAGGTTGGGCAGAACGGACCAGCATGCCGCTGAGCAGCAGGTCCACCTGGGTATCGATGAAGCTCACCGGGTCGATCGGTGCCGAGCTCGGTGTGCAGGCCGACATGGAGTGTTTCCACATCAGCAGGAAGATCATGGGAGCAATCAGTGAATAGACCGCGTAGTCGAGATGCAGGCTGCGGAATTCGCCACGGTCGATGCCGCGCTGCAGGATGCGGCGGATCAGGTCGTGCCCGGGCCGGATGACTTCCTGCTGGTAGAAGGCGGCGATCTCGGGGAACATGCCGGCCTCGCTCATGACCAGCTTGGTGATGCCCGACGCCTGGGTCTGGCCGACGCGTTCCCACCAGCTGTGCATGCAGTAGCGCACCAGATCGACGCTGTCGCCCCCGAAGCGCTCGAATTCCTCGTTCCATTCGGTGAAGCGGCCGGCGATCGTCTCGCGCACCACCGCCTTGAACAGCTCTTCCTTGCTCGGGAAATACAGGAACAGCGTGCCTTTGGAGACCCCGGCAAGGGCGGCCACCTCTTCCACCCGGGTCGCAGCAAAGCCCTTCTCGACGAACAGCGTCAGTGCAGCTTCCAGAAGCTCACCGGGACGCGCCTCCTTGCGCCGGGTGCGGCGCTGCCGGTCGGGCGCAGCGTCGGCGGACGGGGGGGGGGTGGGAGCGGGCGATGCCATGTGTCTAATGACCGGTGGGTCAGCAACTATAGCCCATCGATCGAATGCCACCGTGTCGCGGCCCCGTCGTCCCGGTAAAGCCCGGGTGAAGTCCGCTTCAGCTGAACGCCTGAATCCCGGTGATGGCGCGGCCCAGGATCAGGGCATGGATGTCGTGGGTGCCTTCGTAGGTGTTGACCACCTCCAGGTTCACCAGGTGCCGGGCCACACCGAACTCGTCGCTGATGCCGTTGCCGCCCATCATGTCGCGGGCCAGGCGGGCGATGTCCAGCGCCTTGCCGCAGCTGTTGCGCTTGAGGATGGAGGTCAGCTCCACCGGAGCCTGGCCTTCGTCCTTCATGCGGCCCAGGCGCAGGCAGCCCTGCAGGCCCAGGCTGATCTCGGTGAGCATGTCGGCCAGCTTCTTCTGGATCAGCTGGTTGGCGGCCAGCGGCCGGCCGAACTGCTGGCGGTCCATCACGTACTGACGGGCGCGGAAGTAGCAGTCCTCGGCGGCACCCAGAGCGCCCCAGGCGATGCCGTAGCGGGCGCTGTTGAGGCAGGTGAACGGGCCCTTGAGGCCACGCACTTCGGGGAAGGCGTTCTCATCCGGGCAGAACACGTTGTCCATCACGATCTCGCCGGTGATGGAGGCGCGCAGGCCGACCTTGGAATGGATGGCGGGGGCCGACAGGCCCTTCCAGCCCTTCTCCAGGATGAAGCCGCGGATGGACCCTTCGTCGTCCTTGGCCCAGACCACGAACACGTCGGCGATCGGGCTGTTGCTGATCCACATCTTGCTGCCGCTGATGCTGTAGCCGCCGTCCACCTTGCGGGCCCGGGTGGTCATGCCGGCCGGGTCGGAGCCGTGGTTGGGTTCGGTCAGGCCAAAGCAGCCGATCCATTCGCCGCGTGCCAGTTTGGGCAGGTACTTCTGCTTCTGGGCCTCGGTGCCGAATTCGAAGATGGGCACCATCACCAGCGAGCTCTGCACGCTCATCATCGAGCGGTAGCCGGAGTCCACCCGCTCCACCTCGCGGGCCACCAGGCCATAGCAGACGTAGTTCAGGCCGGCGCCGCCGTAGGCCTCGGGGATGGTCACGCCCAGCAGACCCAGCTCGCCCATCTCGCGGAAGATGGCCGGGTCGGTGATTTCCTTGCGGAAGGCCTCGGTCACGCGGGGGGCCAGGCGTTCCTGGCAATAGGCCTGGGCGGCCTCGCGAACCTGGCGCTCGTCATCGGTGAGCTGCAGGTCGAGCTGGAACGGGTCTTCCCAGCTGAAGCTGGCTTTGGCCTTGGTGGGTGCGAGCATGGCGTGTCTCCGGGGGGTATGTAGTGGGGTGATTGTCCCGGCTGCATGCATACCTGTCTAATATCGATGGTGTATTCATCCATACAAAAGACATATCGATGGAATTCCGCCACCTGCGCTATTTCCTGGTGCTGGCCGAGGAGCTGCACTTTGGCCGGGCCGCGCAACGGCTGTCGATCACGCAGCCGCCGCTTTCGCTCAACATCCAGCAGCTCGAAGCCTCGGTGGGCACGGCCCTGTTCCAGCGCAACAGCCGGGGCGTGCAGCTCACGGCGGCAGGACAGGCCTTCGTGCCGGCAGCGCGAGCGCTGCTCGATCAGGCCGGGCAGGCCGCACAGGAGGCGCGCGACGTGGCCAACGGCCTGCTGGGTCACCTGCAGATCGGTTTCGCCGGCACCCTGCTGCATCTGGGGCTGCCCGCGTTGCTGCAGCGCTTCGAGGCCGACCACCCGCGACTGCGGCTGGTGCTGCACGAACTGAGTTCGGCCGAGCAGCTGGTCGACCTGGGCCACGAGCGGCTCGACGTGGGTTTTGTCCACACGCCGCGCGTGCCGCCCGGCTTCTCCAGCGTGCTGGTCTCCCGCCAGCCCTTCGTGGCTTGTGTGCCGGCCCGCCATGCGCTGGCCCGGCGCCGGAAGCTGCACCTGGCCGATCTGGCGGCCGAGCCCTTCGCCATGGTCTCGCGCACCGTCTCGCCGGACTACCACGAGCGATTGCTCGGCCTGTGCACCGACCACGGCTTTGCCCCCGCCATCCGCTTCGAGCTGCGCCACTGGCTCAGCGTCGCGTCGGTGGTGTCGCAGGGGCTGGCGGTGGCGCTGGTGCCGGCCGCGCTGCGCCTGAGCGGGCTGGCCGGCGCGGTGTTCCTGCCGCTGGATCGACCGACGCCAGCCTATGAAACCCGCTGCCTCTGGAAGACCGGGCGCGAACCGGTGGCCCTCGCGGCATTCCTGGAACACGTCAGGGCCATGGCCCAGCCGCTAGAGTGAGGCCCTTGTTTCATCCGATCAGGAGCACCGCATGACCGACAACCCCCCGAACCCCCGCGACGTCATCGTTCTGGGCGGCGGCTGCTTCTGGTGCACCGAGGCGGTGTTCGTGCAGGTGCGCGGCATCACCGACGTTGAATCCGGCTACAGCAATGGCCATGTGGTGCAGCCCAGCTACGAGCAGGTCTGCAGCGGCAACACCGGGCACAACGAAGTGGTGCGGCTGGAATTCGACCCGGCGGTCATCGCGCTGCGCGACATCCTGTCGATCTTCTTCCTGATCCACGACCCCACCACGCTCAACCGCCAGGGCAACGATGTGGGCACCCAGTACCGCAGCGGGATCTACGCCACCAGCGATGCACAGCTGGCCGAGGCCCGGGCTTTTGTGGATGAAGTGGTGCAGGAGCAGATCTACGCCCGCCCGGTGGTCACCGAGCTGGTGCCGCTGTCGAACTACTGGCCTGCCGAGGACTACCACCAGGACTTTTTCGAGCGCAATCCGCACCAGGGTTACTGCATGGCAGTGGCCGCACCGAAGGTGGCCAAGTTCCGTCAGACCTTCAGCCGGTTCGCGAAGTGACGGACATCAGGCGGGGCCACAACACGCTCACCGCGAGTCCGGCCAGCACCAGGCCGCAGGCCAGCAATTTCCAGCCCGGCAGCCCTTCGCCCAGCGCCAGCGCCGACGCGCCCATGCCGAACACCGGCACCAGCAAGGCCATGGGCGTGACGGTGGCCGCCGGGTGCCGGGCCAGCAGCCAGTTCCAGACGCCGTAACCGAACAGCGTGTTGCCCAGGGCCTGCCAGACCACGCTGGCCCAGACGCCGGGGCCGGCCTGCTGCAGTGCGTGACCGATGGCCTGCGGGCCCTCCACGGCGAGCGAGATCAGCAACAGCGGCGGCACTGCGAAGGCACTGCTCCACACCATGAAGTGCAGCATGTTCACCGGCCCGAGCGACTTCACCACCAGGTTGGCGCAGGCCCAGAAGAAGGCGGCGCCCAGCACCAGGCCCACGCCGGCTGCCGTGACGGTGGCATCGAGGTGCGAGCCGATGATGGACAGCCCGCCCACCGCCAGCAGCAGGCCGGCGATCTGCCACGGGCGCACCCGCTCCCGCAGAAGCCACATCGACAGGCCGATGGTGAAGAACACCTGGGTCTGCACCACCAGGGACGACAGGCCGGGTGCGATCCGGCCGTCGATGGCCAGGAACAGCAGCCCGAACTGACCCACCCCCAGCAGCACGCCGAAGGCGGCCATCCTGGACCAGGGCGCAGCGGGGCGCGGCACGAACAGCAGCCAGGGCAGGGCCGAGAGCGCAAAGCGCAGCGTGGCAAACAGGAAGGGCGGGAGCCCGTCCAGGCCCCAGCGGATCACCACGAAATTGGTGCCCCAGACCGCCACCACGGACAGGGCCAGCAGAAGATGGGTCAGCGGCATCCCGGGAGCATGGCGTCAGTCGCCGCGGGCGGCTGTCACCAGGGCGCGGGTGTTGTGGCGCATGAGCTCGATGTAGGTGGCGGCCGGGCCGCCGGCGGGCGATAGCGAATCGGAAAACAGGGCGCCGGAAGGCTTCACGCCGGTCTCACGGGCGATCTGCTCCATCAGGCGCGGATCGGCAATGCTCTCCATGAACAGGGCCTTCACCTTTTCCTGCCGGATCTGTCGCACCAGCCGGGCCACACCCTGTGCAGAGGCTTCGCTTTCGGTGCTCACGCCTTGTGCTGCCAGGAAGCGCACGCCGTAGTCCCGGGCGTAGTACCCGAACGCATCGTGCGAGGTGATGACCTTGCGTTGTTCGGCCGGCACGCCGCTCCAGGCCTGGCGGATGTCCTGATCGAGCGCTTTGAGCTGGCCGGCGTAGGCCTGGGCGTTGGCCCTGTAGGTGTCGCAGCCTGCCGGGTCGGCCTTGCACAGGCCGTCGGCCACGCGCCCGACCATCACCAGCGTCTGGGTGACGCTCTGCCAGGCATGCGGATCGGTGCCCCCGTGATCGTGCGAATGGCCGTGATTGTGGCCTTTGTGGCCTTTGTGGCCTTTGGCTTCTTTCTGAGCACCTTCGCGCAAGGCATCGATGCCCTGGGACACCACCACCTGGGGCCCGCGATAGGCCGCCGACTTGAGCAGACGCCCCAGCCAGCCCTCGAATCCCATGCCGATGGAGAACACCGCCTGCGCCTGTCCGACCTGCCTTGCATGCGCGGGCGTGGGCTGGAACACATGGGCATCGGCACCCGGCCCCACCAGCACGTCCACCGCCACGCGATCACCGCCCACGGTGCGCACCCAGTCGCCCAGGATGCTGAAGCTGGCCACCACCCGCACCGGTGGAGCGGTCGGCGTCTGGGCCTGGGCCAGCAGCGGCAGGGAGATCAGGGCGGTGAGCAGGTGGCGGCGTGCAAGCTGGGTCATGGCAGTAATGAGCAGTTGGAGAATCAGGCCCGCAGGTGCGAATGTCCGGGGCGGCTGTGGCGCCACAGGCCATCGGGTGCGGCGACCATGGAGATGGCGTACACCAAGCCCAGGCACAGCACGATCACCGGGCTGGTGGGCCAGTCGGCGTGAAAGGAGATCAGCAGGCCGGCCAAGCTGGCGGCCAGGGCCAGCAGCGCCGACAGGCCCATGAGCGGCAGGATGCGGACCACCCACAGCCGGGCGGCAGCAGCCGGCAGCACCATCAGCCCCACCGCCAGCAGGGTACCCAGGGCGTGGAAGCCAGCCACCAGGTTCAGCACCACCAGCACCAGAAAGCCGTGGTGGGCCAGTGCGCTCCAGACACTCACCCCCCTCAGGAATTCGGGGTCCAGGCTCTCGATCACCAGCGGCCTGAACAAGGCGCGCAGGCCCAGCAGCGTGACCGCCGTGATGCCGCCCAGCAGCATGAGGGCGTCGTTGTCGAGCGCCAGGACGGTGCCGAACAGCACATGGAGCAGGTCCACGCTGTTGCCTTTGACCGACACGATCAGCACGCCGCTGGCCAGCGACAGCAGATAGAAAGCCGCCAGGCTGCTGTCTTCCCGCAGCACCGTGTGCCGCGCCACGAGGCCGGAGCCGACGGCCACCAGCAGGCCCGCCGCGATGCCGCCCACCGTCATGGCGGTGAGCGACAGTCCGCTCACCAGATAACCCACCGCTGCACCCGGCAGGATGGCGTGGGCCATGGCGTCGCCGGTGAGGCTCATTCTGCGCAGCAGCAGGAACACGCCCACCGGCGCCGCGCCAAGCGACAAGGCCACGCAGCCCAGCAGCGCATGGCGCATGAAGGCGAATTCGGCGAAGGGAGACCAGAGCAGGTCGATCATGGGTGGGCTCCATGGGCGGCGTGGGGTTCGTGCACTTCGCACACCTCGGCCTGCTCTTCGAAGGGTTCCTGCAATCGCTGCGCTTCGTCCCAGTGGGTGTCGGTCAGCACCTCGGCCGTGCGGCCGAAGCGTGCGCGGTGGCGGGCCAGCAGCAAGGTCAGCGGGAAGTGGCGGCGCACCTGCTCCAGGTCGTGCAGCACGGCGATCACCGTGCGGCCTTCGGCGTGCCAGCGTTGCAGCAGGGCCAGCAGTTCATCGGTGGTGCGGGGGTCGACGGCGGTGAATGGCTCGTCCAGCAGGATGACCCGGGCGTCCTGCACCACCAGCCGGGCGAACAGCGCACGTTGCCACTGGCCGCCCGACAGCGTGCCGATGGGTCGGCTCTCGAACCCGGCCAGCCCCACCGTGTGGATCGCCTCCTGGACCGCTCGGCGATCGGCTGCACCGGGCCGGCGCCACGGACCCAGGCGGTGCCAGCAGCCCAGGGTCACGAACTCGGCAACGCTGAGCGGGAAGCTGCGGTCGATCGCGCTGGCCTGGGGCAGCCAGGCCACGGCCTCGGCCTTCGGGCCATGCAGGTGGCCGCCCAGTGGCGCCAGCCGCCCGGCCAGTGCCTTGAGCAGGGTGGACTTGCCGGCCCCGTTCGGTCCGACGACCGCCACCAGGTCGCCCGACTGCACCGCCAGGTTCAGGTGGTGCACCGCCGGATGACGGTCGTGACCCAGGGTCAGATCGTGCAGGGCAATCAGGGGATGGTCGGCCACGGCGGGTTTATGATCTTGCAACTCAGTTGCGATGCGGCGATCATATCGCAACCTGATTGCATTAATGATCCGATGGCCTGGTCCCATCGGGAGGAGTCCGAGTGTCCCGTACCGCGCCCCGTGACCCCAGCGCATTCCCCGAGGCGGTGACCGTTCCGCCCGACATCCAGGCCCGCCTGGCACAGGCCGGCCTGCGTCGCACCCTGGCCACCCGTGCCGTGATCGGGTTGTTCCTGGCGCGTCCGGCCCAGGGGTTCACCCATGCCCAGGTGCTGGCTGCGCTGGAGAGTCGAGGGGCGGCGGTGAACCGGGTGACGCTCTACCGCCTGCTGGATCGGCTGGCCGCGATCGGCGTGCTGGAACGTCACACCGACGGCGACCGGACCTGGCGCTTCACACTGGCCGACGGCCCTGAAGATGCCGCCGTCCCCCGCTTTGAATGCGATGCCTGCCACCAGCAGTTCCGCCTGCCCGATGCGGCCGGTCCGACCCGTGCCGTGGTCGAGCAGCTGCAGCACACCCTGGCCATGCTGGGGCATCAGGGGGGGCGCATCGACCTGGCGGTGCACGGCACTTGCGCTTCATGTGCCACCTGTACCGGCGAACCCGGCTCCGGGGGCAGCTGACCACAGCGCTGCTCCTATGGCACGCATGCGACCCTGCATCGGGTCCGGTCCTGGACGGGACGCTACGATCGCCCGGTGAACTTCGCCGAGCACCCCGTCATTGCGTCGCTGACGCCCGTCTTTCTCCTCATCGGTGCCGGCTTCCTGGCCGGCCGTCGCGACTGGATCCGCGACAGTGCCGTGAAAGACCTGTCCAACCTGGTCTTCCTGCTGCTGATTCCGTCGCTGCTCTTCCGCACCATGAGCAGCGTGCGTTTCGAGCAGCTCGATCTGCGGCCGATCGCGGCCTATTTCCCGGCGGCGCTGCTGCTGCTGATGGGGTCGATCGCCTGGCGTGGCTTCAACCGGGCCAGCGTGGTGCGGGCGCTGGCCGGCACCTTCTCCAACATGGTCATGATCGGCATCACCCTGGTCGGACTGGCTTACGGGCAGGCCGGGCTGGTCACCTTGCTGACGCTGGTGTCGGTGCACGCGCTCATCCTGCTCACGCTCGGCTCGGTCGTGCTGGAGCTGGCAGTGGCGCGGGAGGCACGGGCTGGCGGCCAGCGCGCGCCGCATGTGCTGGAAACAGCCTGGTCGGCCTTCAAGGGAGCGCTCATCCATCCGATCCCGCTGCCCATCCTGTGCGGCCTGCTCTATGCCCAGACCGGCTGGGGGCTGCCGGCGGTGGTGGACAAGCCGTTGCAGCTGCTGGGAAGTGCCTTCGGTCCCATCTCGCTGGTGCTGGTGGGCGTGACGCTGGCCCGCACGCCGCTGGGAGGGCACCTGCGCGATGCCCTGTGGATCGCGGCCTCCAAGAACCTGCTGCTGCCGGCGATGGTGGCGACCTCGTGCTGGATCGCCGGCATCGACGGGCTGCAGTTCACCGTGATGGTGGTGGCTGCAGCATTGCCTGTAGGTGCCAACGTGTTCCTGTTTGCCCAGCGTTACGAGGTGGACCAGGAGCTGACCACCGCCAGCATGGGGTTGTCGACCATCCTGGCCATGGTCACGCTGAGCCTGGTCATGGCACTTACTGGCTGATCTTGCGGGCTTCCTCGATCTGGTACCTGAAGTAGTGCTGGATGCCGAAGGCCAGGCTGCCCATGAATCCCACGGTGCCCACCATCAGGGCAGCGATCAGGGCACCGATGGTCAGCCAGTTGGTGCTGCCGGAACGAGCGTCGCTCGCGTGCTCCGGATTGAAGGTGCGATTCCATTTCTCGCGGTCCATCAGCGCGTAGATGATGCCCGCCAGGCAGGCGCTGGCCATTGACATGCCCAGCAGAGGGATGAGCACCCACGACAGCTTGTCGTCCTGTCCGTAGGCGAGCACCCGTTCCACGCCCCACCAGCCCAGGGCAGTGGGCACCGGGTGCAGCCAGCCGACCCAGTCGCCCAGGCCCTTGAGATAGAAGCGATGCAGGCCCAGGGTGCCGCCCAGGACGGCCAGCACCACCGTGATGGTCTTGTTGCGAGGGCGGGCCATCAGTCTTCCTTCGGGGGGGTGGCGTCGCCGCTGCCCAGGCTGCGCTGCATCAGCACGATGTCGAGCCAGCGGTCGAACTTCCAGCCGCAGGAGCGGATGGTGCCGGCGTGCTCGAAGCCCATGGCGCGGTGCAGACCGACCGAGCCGGCGTTGTCGGAGTCCCCGATGACGGCCATCACCCGCCGCACGCCCGCTCGCTCCAGGGCGGCCAGCAGCTCGGTCATGAGCAGGCGTCCCAGGCCCTGTCCGGCCGCATCGTGCGCCATGTAGATCGAGTCTTCCACCGAGAAGCGGTAGGCCGGGCGGGGCTTGAACCAGTTGCCGTAAGCAAAGCCGCGCACCGTTCCGGCGTCGTCCTCCACCACCAGCCAGGGCAGGCCCTTGCCCAGCACATCGGCCCGGCGGGTCGTCATGTCGGCCTCGGTGGGCGGCGTGGTTTCGAAGGTGCCGGTGCCGTGCAGCACATGGTGCGCGTAGATGGCGGTGATGGCGGGAAGGTCGGTGTCGCGACTGGGGCGGATCAGGGGCATGAGGAAAGAGGTATGAATGCCGGTCCCGGTTGGGGGCGGCGGGCTATAATCACGGGTTTTGTGGCGTTCCGCTGACCGGGTGGTCAGTCGTGTCTGGAGTGCTGCAATGATTGGGTCGCCGGTTCGGATGCCTGGGAAGGCGTTTCGGCTGTGACCCGAAAGCGGATTGAAAGATCCGCTGGTGCGTTGCGATGTTCGCAGCGTTGCCGAACCACCCGAAGGATAAATCATGGTCGTGATCCGACTCTCCCGCGGCGGCGCCAAGGCCCGTCCGTTCTACAACATCGTGATCGCCGACAAGCGCGCCCGCCGCGACGGCCGCTTCATCGAGCGCATCGGCTTCTACAACCCGCTGGCCCGCGGTGGCGAAGAGCCGCTGCGCATTGCCCAGGACCGCCTGAACCACTGGCTGAGCGTCGGCGCCACCCCGTCCGACACCGTGGCCCGCCTGGTCAAGCAGGCCGCTGCCGCCACCCCGGCAGCCTGATCGGCCTTCCGCGGATCCGCTCCCTCATGTCGGCGGCATTTCAGGCCTCGGCCCTGCCGGCCGATGCGATCGAACTGGGACGGATCGGCGAGGCCTGGGGCATCAAGGGCTGGGTCCGCATCCAGCCTCACAGCGCCGACACCGCAGCGCTGTTCGCCTCCAAGGACTGGTACCTCCAGCCGCCCGAACCCCGGTTCGCGCGCGGCTTTTCTGCTTTCCAGGGCAGCGTGCAGTCGCGGGTGGCCGAAATCAAGGTCCACGCCGACGGAGTCGTTGCCCGCCTGGAGGGCATGGACGACCGCAACGCTGCCGAGGCCCTCAAGGGTGTCCGCATCCATCTGCCGCGCAGCGCCTTCCCGGCCACGCCGGAGGGCGAGTACTACTGGGTCGATCTGATCGGCCTTCAGGTTTTCAACCGCGAGGGCATCGATCTCGGCGTGGTGCGCGATCTCATGCCCACCGGCCCCACCTCGGTGCTGGTGCTCGAGTACCCGGTTGTGCAGGACGGGGTCGAGACCGTGGCCGAGCGCCTCATTCCCTTCGTGTCCGCCTACATCGACGACGTGGACCGCACGGCGCGCCGCATCACGGCCGACTGGGGCGTCGACTACTGAAGCCCGGGGCTGCCCCATGCGCTTCGACGTCATCACGCTCTTCCCCGAACTCTTCGAACCGTTTCTGAAGCACGGCATCACCCGCCGGGCTTTCGAATCGCGCCAGGTCGACGTGCGCCTCTGGAACCCGCGCGACCATGCCGACGGCAACTACCGCCGGGTCGACGACCGTCCTTTCGGCGGCGGGCCCGGCATGGTCATGATGGCCGAGCCCCTGTGGCGTTGCCTGCAGGCCATCCGCTCCGACCGGGCCGAACCCGAGCAGGCGCGAGGCCCGGTGATCCTGTTTTCTCCCATCGGTGAACGCCTGGACCATGCGGCGGTGGAGCGCTGGGCCGACAGCCCGGGCGCGATCCTGGTGTGCGGCCGCTACGAAGGCATTGATCAGCGCTTCATCGATACCTGCGTGGATCGCCAGATCAGCCTGGGCGACTTCGTGCTGTCCGGCGGCGAGCTGCCGGCCATGGCCCTGATGGACGCGGTGGCCCGGCTCCAGCCTGGGGTGCTGGGTGATGAAGGCAGCCACCAGCAGGACAGCTTCAATTCCGCGCTCGACGGTCTGCTGGACAGTCCGCACCACACCCGTCCCGAGGTGTGGGAAGGGCCGAAAGGTCCCCTGGGCGTCCCCGAAGTGCTGCTCGGCGGCAACCACGCCCACATTGCGCGCTACCGCCGTGAGCGCAGTCTGCAGCTGACCGCCCGCCTGCGCCCGGACCTGATCGACGTGGCCCGGCAGTCCGGCCGCCTCAGCCGCGCGGACGAGTCGTTCCTGCGATCCGAAGGCTTGCTATAATCTCGGGTTGTTCGATCCTCTGACCGGCCGCTGTGGCCGAGCGAACCGCCGGATCTGCAGCCTTTAGTGCAGCGCGGTCACGATCGTGAAAGTGGAAACCATGAACCTTATCCAGATCCTCGAGCAGGAAGAGATTGCCCGCCTGGGCAAGACCATTCCCGAGTTCGCCCCCGGCGACACCGTGATCGTCAGCGTCAACGTCATCGAAGGCACCCGCAAGCGTGTGCAGGCCTACGAAGGCGTGGTGGTGGCCCGTCGCAACCGCGGCCTGAACTCCAGCTTCATCGTCCGCAAGATCTCCAACGGCGAAGGCGTCGAGCGCACCTTCCCGCTGTACAGCCCGCTGATCGCCAAGATCGAAGTGAAGCGCCGCGGCGATGTGCGCCGCGCCAAGCTGTACTACCTGCGCGACCGCAGCGGCAAGTCGGCCCGTATCAAGGAAAAGCTGGGCGCCTGATCGGCTGCCCGGTCCTGTCCTCAAGAGCCGCTCCCTGGAGCGGCTTTTTTGTGTCTGCTGTTTCCGCCCATGTCCAACCGCTTGCCGCCCTTCGATCCCCGTACCGTGCCGGTGGTGGCCACTGGCCTGAACGATCCGCGCCCGACGCCGTCGTTGCTCACACCGGACGGTCTGCGATGCCTGTTCCGGCAACCACCCGAGTGGACGCCGGAACTGCGCCAGGAGCCCCGTTTCACCGACCGCACTCCCGCCCGTGCCTCGGTGCTGCTGCCGCTGGTGATGCGCGACCGGCTCAGCCTGCTGCTGACCTTGCGCACGGCCCACCTCAGCACCCATTCCGGCCAGATCGCCCTGCCGGGCGGTCGCATCGATCCCGAGGATGTCGATGCGGTGGCCGCAGCGCTGCGCGAGGCCGATGAGGAGATCGGCCTGCCGGCCCGGCACATCGAGGTGCTAGGGACGCTGCCCGACTACGTGACCGGCACGGCCTACACCGTCACCCCGGTGGTCGCGCTGGTGCAGCCGGGCTTCTCCCTGCGGCCCAATCCCGATGAAGTGGCCGATGTGTTCGAGGTCCCCCTGGATTTCCTGATGGACCCCTGCCACCACCGTCGCCACGCCTTTGAATTCGAAGGTCAGCGTCGCGAGTGGTATTCCATGCCGTTCGATGATGGTGGTCAGGAGCGGTTCATCTGGGGTGCCACCGCCGGGATGCTGCGCAATTTCTACCGGCTGCTCACGGCGGCATGATTGGGGGCATGCGAGCCCCCACTATCATCGCGGCATGGGATTCCTTGCCATTCTTCTTGCCTTGCTGATCGAGCAGGCCCGACCTCTGGCCTACGACAATCCGGTCCACGCCGGCCTGCGCTCGTGGACCCGCACCGTGCGCCGCAATCTGGACGCCGGTGAAGCCCCCCAGGGCTGGGTGGCCTGGCTGCTGGCCGTGCTGGTCCCTGCGGCTGTTGCCGGCGGCCTCTACCTGGCCTTGATGCAGCTGAGCGTCCTGCTGGCCTTCATGTGGGTCATCGGGGTGCTGTATGTCACCCTCGGGTTCAGGCAGTTCAGCCACCACTTCAGCGAGATCCGGCGTGCCCTGGACGAGGGCGATGACGACATCGCGCGGCAGAAGCTGGCCAACTGGCTGCGGGTGGAGCCCACCAGCCTGCCGCGTGCGGAGCTGCTGCGCCAGGTCATCGAGCACTCGGTGCTGGCGGCACACCGCCATGTGTTCGGCGTGCTGATCTGCTTCCTGGTCTTCTGGGTGGTGGGCCTGGGCCCGGCCGGTGCCGTGCTCTACCGCATGGCCGAGTACTTGTCGCGCAACTGGCGTGCGCGGCAGGACGGAACGCCCAGTCCGGCCTTGCAGCAGGCCGCTGCCCAGGCCTGGCGCTGGATCGACCACTGGCCGGCGCGCTTCACCGGCATGGGCTTTGCCATCGTCGGCAATTTCGAGGAGGCCGTGGCCAGCTGGCGGGGCGATGCAGAGCGCTTTGCGGTCGGCAGCGACGGTGTCGTGCTCGCCGCAACCTCGGGCGCCATCAATGTCCGGCTGATGCCGCTGCCGGAAGGTGCTGTCCCGCCCGAGGAAGGTGATCCGGCCAGCCGGCCCGATCCGCAGCTGGCCCATCTGGGCAGCGTGGTGGGCCTGGTATGGCGCTCGGTGGTGCTGTGGATGCTGCTGCTCGCGTTGCTGACGCTGGCCCGGATCTGACCCCCGGACGGGAGTCGTGGCAAGCCTTCAATAGCGCTGCGGCGCCGACAGTTCTTCAAAGAACTGTCCGTACAGGCGGTACCGGTGCTCGCCGATGGCCAGCGCGTCGGACTGCTCGTCGGCCCCGACATGGGCCCGCACGCCGCAGCCGGGTTCATGCAGGTGGGTGCAGTTGTAGAAGCGGCAGTCGCCCAGCGTGGCCCGCAGGTCAGGCATGAGCGAGGCCAGCTGCGTGGCTTCGATGTGGTGCAGGCCGAATTCCTGGAATCCCGGCGAGTCGATCAATGCGGTCTCGCGGGTTTCGTCCACCCAGTACCAGGTGGTGCTGGTGGTGGTGTGCTTGCCCGAGTTCAGTGCCTTCGAGATCTCGCCGGTCTGTGCGCCCGCCTGCGGCACCAGCCGGTTCACCAGGGTGCTCTTGCCGACGCCGGAAGGCCCCAGCACCAGGGTGCAGCGGCCGTGCAGGCGTTGCTGCAGTTCGTCCAGCCCCTGCTCGGCGCCCGGCTGCAGGCAGAGCGGCAGCACGCTGCAACCCATGCGGCGGTACGGTGCCAGCCGTTGCCATGCGCGCTCGAAGGCCGCCGCCAGATCGCTCTTGTTGAGGACCACCAACACCTCGATGCGCTCGGCCTCGGCCGCGATCAGGGCACGGGCCAGCTGGGTCTCCGAGAACTCGGGTTCTGCAGCCACCAGCACCAATACCTGATCGAGGTTGGCGGCGAATGATTTGGTGCGGAGTTCGTCCTGTCGGTAGAACAGGTTGCGACGCTGCAGCACCTGCTCGATGCTGCCCTCGTCACCGCTGACCTGCCAGCGGACCCGGTCGCCCACCACCACCGCGTTCTTTTTGCCCCTGGGGTGGCAGATGCGGCGATTGCCGTCCGGGCTTTCCACCAGGCAGTGGCGGCCATGGGCAGCCACCACCAGACCGGTCGCCTGATCGCCCATCAGGACTGCAGCGCGTCGACCGCGGCTGCGCAGAAGAAGTCGCTCACCGAGATGCCGTCGACGTCGTGCGTGTTGAAGCGCAGCGAGCAGCGGTTGTAGCCCAGCGCAATGTCGGGGTGGTGGTCTTCGCGGTGGGCGATCCAGGCCACCGCATTCACGAAAGCCATGGTCTCGTGGAAGTTGGCGAAACGCCAATGCTTTTCCAGCGCGCCGTCGATCAGCTTCCAGCCGTTGGCAGATTCGCCGTTGAGCTGGGTCAGCTGGGTGACGATCTCGGTCGGGCCGAGGGCTTTGCGGTTCTGATGGATGGGGTTCATGCGGGTTCAGGCAGCGGCCGGGGTGGCGGTCTGCAGACGGGCGAGGCGTTCGCTCGCCGGCGGGTGGGAGTAGTAGAAGCGCGCAAACAGCGGGTCCGGCGTGAGGGTACTGGCGTTGTCCTTGTACAGCTTGAGCAGGGCGCTGGCGAGGTCGTCGCCGCTGGTTTGCGAGACGGCGTAGGCATCGGCTTCAAATTCGTGCTTGCGCGAGAGCTGTGCCAGCAGCGGAGAGAGGAAGAAGCTCAGCAGCGGCGCGGCCAGCATGAACAGGATGAGGGCCAGTGCATCGTTGGGCGTGTCCATCGAAGGCTGCACGCCCAGTCCGCTGTAGAACCAGGCCTGCGCAGAAAGCCAGCCCAGCAGTGCGAACCCGGCCAGGCTGATGCCGAACATCACCACCATGCGCTGCAGGATGTGACGGCACTTGTAGTGGCCCAGCTCGTGGGCCAGCACCGCGTCGATCTCGCCGGGGGCCAGACGCTGCAGCAGGGTGTCGAAGAACACGACCCGCTTGGCCGCACCGAAGCCGGTGAAGTAGGCGTTGGCATGGGCACTGCGTCGGCTGCCGTCCATGACGAACAGTCCCTTGGCGGCAAAGCCGCAGCGCTGCATCAGCTGGCTGACCCGGGCCTTGAGGGTCTCGTCGGCCAGCGGCTCGAACTTGTTGAACAGCGGCGCGATGAGGGTGGGGTAGAGCACCAGGGCCAGCAGATTGAAGCCCATCCACACGCCCCAGGCCCAGATCCACCACGCCGCACCGGCAGCACCCATCAGCCACAACACCAGCGCCGCGATCGGCAGGCCGACCAGCGCGCCCACCACCGAACCCTTGACCAGATCGGCCAGCCACAGCGCCGGGGTGGTCTTGTTGAAGCCGAAGCGCTCCTCGACACGGAAGGTGGCGTACCAGGCCAGCGGCAGCCCGATCAGGCCGCCGATGACGGCAAAGCTGCCGAGCAGAACCAGCTGCTGCAGCAGACCGCCGCCCATGAAGTCGAGCAGCACGCCGTTGAGCCAGTCCAGGCCGCCCAGCAGGGTCCAGCCGATGAGCACCGCGGCCTCGAACGAGGCGTTGAGCAATGCCAGCCGCGTCTTGGCCACGGTGTAGTCGGCCGCCTTGCGGTGCGCCTCGGGCGTGATGGTGTGGGCAAAGGCTGCCGGCACCGCATCGCGGTGTCTCATCACGTGACGGATCTGGCGGCTGCCCAGCACGGTGCGGGTGAGCAGGCCGACCAGCAGCAGGGCGCAGAAGACGGCGGTGAAGGCGAGGGAGGCAGTGTCCATGTGCCGGAGTCTAGCGAACCGGCCGTGGCCTCAGGCCTGCCGGGGCCATGGGCGACAATTCCGGCATGACTTCCGATACCCCCACCTCCGAGGCGCCCGGCGCCGACACCCCCGTGGCCGAGCTGGCCAGAAGCGATCAGAACCTGGTCTGGCTGGACTGCGAAATGAGCGGTCTGGACCCCGAGAAAGAACGGTTGCTGGAGATTGCGGTGGTCATCACCGGGCCCCAGCTCACGCCGCGCATCGAAGGGCCGGTGCTGGTCATCCACCAGAGCGACGCGCTGCTCGGGGCCATGGACGCCTGGAATAAGGGCACCCATGGCAAGAGCGGCCTGATCGAGAAGGTCAAGGCCAGCTCGCTGACCGAGGCGCAGGCCGAGCAGCAGCTGCTCGACTTCATCGGGCGCTACGTGCCGCGCAACGGCTCGCCCATGTGCGGCAACACCATCAGCCAGGACCGCCGGTTCCTGGTGAAGTACATGCCGAAGCTGGAGTCCTTTTTCCACTACCGCAACCTGGATGTGAGCACACTCAAGGAGCTGGCCAAGCGCTGGCGGCCGGAGGTATACGAGGCGTTCAAGAAGCACCAGCGCCACACGGCACTGGCCGATGTGCATGAGTCGATCGACGAGCTGGAGCACTACCGGACCCATTTCCTGCGTTGACGGGCCCGGAAGGCTGGGTGTCAAAGATGTCAAAATCGTGACATTCACGAAAGTTGCACATCGCTCCGCCATGCCCAAGAAAAACAAGTTTCTCGCCCGCCACCAGGAGCTGCTGCAGCTCTCCGGCGCCATCGCGTTTCTGGTCCTGACCGGCGTCTATGCCTCGCTCACCGGTGCCTCCGGCGCCGGGTTGAGCACCTCGGCTGTGTGGCTGCTGATCGTTGCGGCCGCCGTGGGCGCCTACATGGCGATGAACATCGGCGCCAACGATGTGGCCAACAACATGGGCCCGGCAGTGGGGTCCGGGGCCATGACCATGGGCTGGGCCATCCTGGTGGCAGCCATCTTTGAAGCGCTCGGGGCCATCGTGGCCGGCGGCGACGTGGTGGGCACCATCAAGGGAGGCATCATCGATCCGGCCGAGATTGCCGATCCGGCACTGTTTGCCTGGGTGATGTTCGCCGCCCTTCTGGCCGGTGCGCTCTGGCTGAACCTGGCCACCGCGCTCG
The DNA here is from genome assembly GCF_958439165.1 of uncultured Hydrogenophaga sp. Lineage (GTDB taxonomy): Bacteria > Pseudomonadota > Gammaproteobacteria > Burkholderiales > Burkholderiaceae_C > Hydrogenophaga. The sequence continues at coordinate 119,799 of NZ_OY288123.1, forward strand.
GTGCACCGGTGTCCACCACCCACTCGATCATCGGCGCCGTCATGGGTGCCGGCATTGCGGCAGGCGGCTGGGGCCTGGTGAACTGGGGGACGATTTCCTCCATCGTCATCAGCTGGATCATCTCGCCGCTTTCCGGCGGTCTGATCGCTGCGGCCTTCCTCTATCTGATCAAGCGCAGCGTCACCTACAAGTCCGACAAGACCGAGGCCGCGGCCCGCGTCGTGCCGCTGCTCATCGGCGCCATGGCCTGGTCCTACGGGTCCTACATGCTGCTCAAGGGTCTGGGGCAGCTGGTCAAGGTGGGCTTTGTCACCGGCCTGCTGGGCGGTCTGGTGATCGGCATCATCACCTGGGCGCTGGTGCGCAGGCCCATCGCTCGCATGGCGCAGAACCAGGACAACAGCAAGGACGGCGTGAACCGCCTGTTCACCTGGCCACTGATCTGCTCGGCCGCCTTGCTGAGCTTCGCGCACGGCGCGAACGATGTGGCCAACGCCATCGGTCCGCTGGCCGCCATCTACGAAGCCGTCAAGGCCGGCGCCATTGCCACCAAGGCCGGCACACCGCTGTGGATCATGGTGCTGGGCGCGCTGGGCCTGTCGGTCGGTCTGGCGCTCTACGGTGCCCGCCTGATCCGCACCGTGGGCAAGGAAATCACCGAGCTGGACAACATCCGTGCCTTCTCGATCGCCATGGCCGCCACGCTCACCGTGATCGTGGCCTCGCAGATGGGCATGCCGGTGTCGACCACCCACATCTCGATCGGCGCGGTGTTCGGCGTGGGTTTCCTGCGCGAACTGCTGAAGGTCAACTACGCCAAGATGGAAGCCACCGTGCGCGCAGGCCACCAGGGGGCAGACCGCGGCGATGTCGAGGGCTACCTGCAGCGCTTCGAAGCCGCAGAGGTGCAGGAAAAGAAGCGCATGCTGGCCGACATGAAGCGGCGGGCCAAGTTGCGCGAAGGCACCGAGGGTGCGCTTTTCGCCAAGAACGAGCGCAAGGCCTTCAAGAAGGCCTACAAGCAGGAGATCGTCAAGCGGTCGGCGGTGATGCGCATCGTGGCCGCCTGGATCGTGACCGTGCCGGCCACTGCGGTGCTGGCCGCGGTGCTTTTCCACATCGTGCGGGCCGTCCTCGCCTGACCGTCAAGGAATCTTCAGGGTTTTCCCGGAACCGTGCCATAATCACAGGCTGCCCGGAACTGACCGGACAGATTTTGTGCATTGGCCTCATACACCCGGCCCCCGACCACGAACGCCGCTGCAACCGCAGCCGGGCGACTCGAACAGGGGCCATCGCCAGCAGCGTCACCTGACGCATCGGCGCGGACCGTTTGTGGTTGATGTTTTGTAACCACGAACGGATCCGGCGCCGGGACACATGTTTCCCCGTCGGCTCGGTTTTATGGCGCATCCGCGCCGGAACAGACATGAGCGACTCTTTTGAAGAACGCGGCGACGCCGCGCCCGACACCCTCAACACCATCGTCGAAGCCGCTGTCGAAGCGGTCGACACACCCGTGGCCGATGCCGGCCCGGTGGACGCCAGCGCGTTTGCCGCTCTGGGACTGGCCCCCGAGCTGGTGGCAGCCGTGGCCGATCTGGGCTACACCCAGCCGACCGCCGTGCAGGCCCGCGTCATGCCCAAGGCCCTGCTGGCCGAAGGCGAGACCCGTCATGCCGACCTGATGGTCTCCAGCCAGACCGGCAGCGGCAAGACGGCAGCCTTCCTGCTGCCGGTGCTGCACACCCTGCTGCAGCAGCGTGCCGAAGCCACGGCGCGCGAACGTGCCGAGCGCGAGCGCCTGGCTGCCGAAGCCCTGGCCCGTGGCGAGACCCCGCCCAAGGCGCCCAAGCGCAAGGACCCGACCAACCCCCGCCACTTCAAGGCCGCCACCCCGGGCGCCCTGGTGCTGTGCCCCACCCGCGAGCTGGCCCAGCAGGTGGCACACGACGCCATCGACCTGGTGCGCCATTGCCGTGGTCTGCGAGTCGCCAACGTGGTGGGCGGCATGCCCTACCAGCTGCAGATCGCCAAGCTGCAGAACGCCGACCTGGTGGTGGCCACGCCCGGTCGCCTGCTGGACCTGCAACGTTCGCAGCAGCTCAAGCTGGACGAAGTCCAGTTCCTGGTGGTCGATGAAGCCGACCGCATGCTCGACCTGGGCTTCGCCGACGACCTGGCCGAAGTCAACCTGCTGACCGCCCAGCGCCGCCAGACCATGATGTTCAGCGCCACCTTTGCGCCGCGCATCCAGCAGCTGGCCATGCGTGTGATGCACGACAACGGATCGCAGGTCCAGAAGATCCAGATCGACAGCCCGCAGGAGCAGCACGCCAACATCAAGCAGGTGCTGTTCTGGGCCGACACCGCCGACCACAAGCGCAAGATGCTGGACCACTGGCTGCGCGATACCACCATCAACCAGGCCATCGTGTTCGCCAGCACCCAGATCGAGTGCGACGGCCTGGCCAACGACCTGCAGCAGGCCGGCTTCTCGGCCGTGGCACTGCACGGTGCGCTCAGCCAGGGCATCCGCAACCGCCGCCTGATGGCGCTGCGCAGCGGCCAGGTGCAGATCCTGGTGGCCACCGACGTGGCCGCCCGCGGCATCGACGTGCCCACCATCACCCACGTCTTCAACTTCGGCCTGCCGATGAAGGCCGAGGACTACACCCACCGCATCGGCCGCACCGGCCGGGCCGGCCGCGATGGCCTGGCCGTGACCTTCGCCGAGCAGCGTGACCGCCGCCGCATCGCCGACATCGAGGCCTATACCCGCCAGCGCTTCACCGCCGAGGTGATCCCCGGTCTGGAGCCGCGCATGCGCGCCCCGCAACCCGAGTTCGGCCGTGGCCGTCCGGGTGGCGACCGCTTCGGTGGCCGCAACGACCGTGGCGGTGACCGCCGCAGCGGTCCGCCCTCGCGCGGCCCGCGTTTCGAGAACCGCGACAGCGCACCGCGCTTCGACCCGCGTGGTGATTCGCGCGGCGAATTCCGCGCCGGCCCGCGCAGCGACTTCCGTGGCGATGCCCCGGTGGTCGACCGCAGCCGTCCCGACGGCCGCTTCGACCCGCGCTTCGAAGGCCGCGAAGCCCCGGCCTTTGAAGGGCGTGGTGCCCCGCGTGGCGATTTCCGCGACCAGCGCCCGGCGCCCCGCAGCTTCGATGACCGCGGTCCGGCCCGTGCCGGCAAGCCCGCTGGCTTCAGCGCCGGTCGCAGCGACAAGGGCGGCTTTGCCGACCGCAACGACCGGGGCGGCTTTGCCGACCGGGGTGGCGAGCGCAACTACGCCGATCGCAGCGGTTTCAATGACCGTGGCAGCCGCCCGGCCCCGCGCCGCGCACCGCGCTGATCGCGACCGCTCCCGTGGCTGACCCTCCCGGTCAGTCGGACAAGCCGGACCCTGTGTCCGGCTTTTTTCTGGGCTGCCCACAATGCCGCGCATGTCATACAGGGTGGTGTGGTTCAAGCGCGATCTGCGGGTGCAGGACCATGCCCCGCTGGTCGAGGCTGCCCGCAGCGGTCCGGTGCTGTGCCTGTTCATCCTGGAGCCCGCGCTCTGGCAGCAGCCGGACGCAGCGCGGCAGCACCTGGGCTTCCTGCAGGAAAGTCTGAAAGATCTGGCTGCCGATCTGCGGGCCCATGGGGGGCGCCTGCAGTGGGCGGTGGGCGATGCGGTGGAGGTGCTCGACCGCCTGCACCACCACGCCCCGTTCGCGGAACTGCTGTCGCATCAGGAAACCGGCAACGCCGCCAGCTACGAGCGTGATCGACGCGTCCTGCGCTGGTGCCGCGAGGCCGGCGTGCCGTGGCGCGAGTTCCGGAGTTTCGGCGTGGTGCGCGGCCTGCGCCAGCGCCGGCACTGGGTGTCCCAGTGGGAAGCGCTGATGGCCGAGCCGCAGCTGGCTCTGACCCGCATCATCCCGGCGCCGGTGCCAACCGCTGCCTGGGACCCGCGCCCCTGGCCCGGCGCTGACGAACTCGGTCTGCCGTCCCATGAGCCGCCGCAGCGCCAGCGGGGCGGGCGCCGTCAGGGCGAAGCGGTGCTGACCGATTTCCTGCAGCAGCGCAGCGCGCGTTACCGCGGCGGCATCTCGTCACCGCTGACGGCGCCGGATGCCTGTTCGCGGCTGTCGGCCCATCTGACGTTCGGTACGCTGGGCATGCGCGAGGTGGTGCAGGCCACCCGCATCCGCATGCACGACGCCGAGCTGGCCGGCACCCGCCAGCACGCCGGCCTGGCCGCGTTCCTCAGCCGCCTGCACTGGCACTGCCACTTCATCCAGAAGCTGGAGACCGAGCCGGCGATCGAACACCACAACATGCACCGGGGCTACAACGGCCTGCGCGAGGCAGAACACGGCGAGGCCCGGCTGCAGGCCCTGATGGCGGGGCGCACCGGCTGGCCCATGGTGGACGCCTGCGTGGCCATGCTGCGCGAGACCGGCTGGCTCAACTTCCGCATGCGATCCATGCTGGTCTCGGTGGCGGCGTATCCGCTGTGGCTGCACTGGCGGCCGGTGGGCGAGTGGCTGGCACGCGAATTCCTCGATTACGAGCCGGGCATCCACTGGAGCCAGATGCAGATGCAGAGCGGCACCACCGGCATCAACACCACCCGGGTCTACAACCCGGTGAAGCAGGCGCAGGACCACGACCCGGATGGTCGGTTCGTCCGGCACTGGCTGCCGGCGCTGCAGCGGGTGCCCGACACCTGGCTGTTCCAGCCCTGGCTGATGCCACCCGACCTGCAGCAGCGCATGGGGCTGCAGCCGGGGGTGGACCTGGTGGACCCGGTGGTCGATCTGGAGCAGGCCACCCGCCAGGCCAAGGACCGGGTGCATGCCTTGCGCGCCCGCCGCGAGGTGCAGGCCGGGCAGGCCGACATCGTGCGCCGGCACGGGTCGAAACAGCGCCGTGCCGAGCAGCTGGCCGGGCCGCGTCAGCGCCGTGCCGCCGAAGTGGCAGCGCAGCAGATCGGCTTCGATTTCTGAGGCAGCCCCTGCGGGCTCAGCGCTGGGCGCCGGTGCGCGGTGCGTTCATCCGCGCCTGCACCGCCTCACCCAGCTCGATCACCGCCAGGGCGTAGTAGCTGCTCCAGTTGTAGCGGGTGACCACATAGAAGTTCTCGGTGCCCGCCACATAGGTGGACGGTGCACCGGCGTTCTGGAGTTCCACCAGCGCCAGCGGGCCGGTGTGGCCGGCGGCTGCTCCCTCCAGCCCGGCACCCAGGGCCTGCATGCGCGCGGCAGTGAAGGTGGGCAGGATGTCCGGGGCGAGCAGGGTGTCCAGATCGGTCCGGCCCGCTTCCACCTGCACCGGATAGTGGGTGGGCATGCCGCTCTGCCAGCCGAACACCTGGAAATAGTGGGCCACCGATCCGATCACGTCGGCGGTGTTGTTGAACAGGTCGATCTGGCCGTCTTCGTCGAAATCGATCGCGTACTTGGCCCAGCTGCTGGGCATGAACTGGGGCCAGCCCATGGCACCTGCATAGCTGCCGCGCAGGACCATCGGGTCGCGGCCGCTGCGGTTCATGAGGCTGAGGAACTGCTCGAGTTCGCCGCGGAAGAATTCGCTGCGTGCGGCAGCGCGCGGGTGGCTGGCCGGGAAGTCGAAGGCCAGCGTGACCAGCGCGTCCATGACGCGGTGGTTGCCCATGTGCCGACCGTAGAGCGACTCCACGCCCAGCACGCCCACGATCAGGCTGGCCGGCACGCCGAAGCGGGCCTCCGCGCGGGACAGGGTGGCGGCGTTCTCTTCCCAGAACCGCTGGCCGGCATTCAGGCGGATGGGTTCGATGAAGCGGGCGCGGTAGGCGGCCCAGTTCTTGGGCTGGCTGGCCGGCGGCGGCGTGACCGCGCGGATGATGGACGGGATGCGCTGGGCCGCGCCGATCTGGGCCCGCACCCAGGCCGGGTCCAGGTCGCGCCGGCTGGCCAGGTCGTCGGCAAAGGCCATGGCCGCCGGACTCTGGCTGTAGCTGAACAGGGCCGGAGCAGCTCTGGACTCGGCCTTGCGGGGCTGGGCCGCATGGGCCTGCGAAAGGGGCAGGCTGGCCAGACAGGCCAGCATCAGGAAGCAGAGGCGGGAGGCGGAGGAGGGCAGTGTCATGTCGGGTGGTCGGCAGGCCAGGCCAGTTGCCGGAAGGCAGCGGCCACGTCGCGCAGCGGTGGCGCAGACCCTGCACTGTACCGTTGCGCTTCCAGCTGCAGCAGCCACTGGGCCACCGGCTCGCCGGCCTGGTCCCAGCGGGCCCGCACCGCGACGGCCAGCGTGCGCGGCGGGGCTTGCGGCGGGAGTTCGAGGCCGGCCTTGCGCAGCCGCTGCCGCGCCCGCTCCAGCAGCCGCAGCCAGGGGTCGTGCTGCTGGCGCTCCCACAGCGCCCAGGCCGAACCGATCAGGGTGACCAGGGCCAGCAGGCCGGCCATGACCTTGGCCAGATCGGTCCAGCTCGGCGACTCGAAGCCGAGCGAGCGCAGCAGGTCGAGCTGGCGGCCCTGGGTGTAGTTCAGCACCCACTGGTTCCAGCGGTTGTTCATGGCCTCCCAGCTCTGGCGCATGCGGTTGATGACGGCATCGCTGAAGGTGTTGCGCAGCACGCCGGTCAGGGCGCCGGCCACGCCGGTCTGCGGCGCAGCAAGGCGGTCGAACGAGCCGATGCGCCCGGGCATGACCGCGCCCGTGGGATCGACCCGCACCCAGCCCTGGCCCTGCAGCCAGACTTCGGTCCAGGCGTGGGCATCGCGCTGGCGGACCGTCCAGAACCCGTCGACGGCGTTGACTTCACCGCCCTGGTAGCCGGTGACGATGCGCGCCGGGATGTCCATGCCGCGCATCAGGATGGCGAAGCTGCTGGCGATGTGCTCGCAGAAGCCGGCCTTGCGGTCGAACCAGAATTCGTCGGCGGTGTCTCGGCCATACACGCCCGGGTCCAGGGTGTAGCTGTAGCCGCCGGTGCGCAGCAGGTCCAGGGCGGCCTGCACCAGCCGGGGGGCGTTGTCCGGTCCGGGGCCGTACTGCCGTCGGAGTTCCTGGGCCAGTTGCAGGGTGCGGGGGTTGTAGCTGGGCGGCAGGGTCAGGAAGTCCTGCAGGCCCAGCACCATCTGCTGCGGTCCGTGGCGGAACTCGGGGTAGGCCTGCGCCGTGAAGCGCACCAGCGATCCCATGGGGCGCTGGGTCAGCCACTGCAGTTCTGCGTTCATGCGGACCCGGGTGCCCGGCACCTCGGGCGGGGTGGCCGTGCCTTCCAGCACGAAGAGCCAGGAGCGGTCGTGCGGCTCCATGGTCACTTCGTAGTCCAGGGGCTCGCCAGCGACGCGCAGCTTGGCGTCCAGTGTGTTCCCCAGACCGAAGTCCGATTCGAGTGGACGCCATTCGCGGCCGTCGAAGGTGGAGAGCACCGGGCCCCGGAAATAGATGCGGTCCTGCGGTGGTGTGGGGCCGTTGAATCGCACCCGCAGCGCAATGCTTTCGTCCAGCGCCAGCCGCGCGATCTGTCCCACGCGCATCTGGCCCGAGAGGCCGCTGCGGCCGGTTTCCGGATCGCCCGGCGTACCCCACAGCGGCGCCAGCCGCGGGAACAGCAGGAACAGCACCAGCATGATCGGCGCGCCCATGAGCGCCATGGAGCCGGCGATGCGGGCCGAGCGGGCGAGGCTGGGCCGGCCCACCGGCATGTGGGCATTCACCAGCGCGGTCAGCAGCCCGAGCAGCGCCACCAGGATGCCCGCCGCCGTGATCAGCGATTGCGAATAGAAGAAGTGGGTGAGCAGCGTGAAGAAGCCCAGGAAGAACACCACGAAGGCGTCGCGCCGGGCGCGCAGTTCCAGGGTCTTGAGTGCCAGCAGCACCACGATCAGCGTGACACCGGCATCGCGGCCGACCAGGGTGCGGAAGGTGAAGAAGGTGGCGCCCAGCGTGATGACCAGCAGCACCGCGCGCCAGACCCAGCCGGGCAGTGGCGCTCCGCGCACGGTGAGCACCGCGCGCCACACCAGCACACCGGCGGTGATGCCGCTGCACCACCACGGGATGTGCGCGCTCTGCAGCAGCACCACCCAGGCGATCACGGCCAGCAGGAACAGCGTGTCACGCGCCTCGCGCGGCAGGCTGGAGAGGGTGTCGGTGATGCGGTTCAGCACAGCGCCAGTGCCTCCAGACAGCGATTGCGGTGGGCCAGCCCCTGCTCGGGCGCGATCTCGCGGCCCGGCAGGCGCAAACCGTAGGAGAGGCCGAGCCGGTCGGCCATCAGGACCCAGGCCGTCAGCCGTTGCAGCCGGCCCTCCAGGCCTGCGCCACCGCAGCGCGAGTGGTCCAGCCACAGCTGCACGCGTTCGCTGGACAGGGTGTCACGGCTGACCAGATCGTCACGGCCGCTGGCGAAGGCCTGGGCGGCCCGCTTCCAGACCACCGATTTCATGGGGTCGCCGCGCTGGTAGGCGCGGACACCATCGAATTCACCGGTGCTGCGTGCGCGGGCGGCGCCGTGTCCGCCTGGTATCGGTTCACCGGGTGGCAGGGCCGGCGGGTGGTCTTCCGGGGCCGGATAGACCAGCACCTCGGCGGCGGTGCGCCACACGGTCCAGACCCGGAAGGTGCCCAGCGGGAACAGCGTCTGGGCGGTCAGCGCCGGCAGGCGGTGCAGGCCGCGCCCGGGCGCCTCCCAGGCCACGCGCACCGTGCAGCTGGCCTGGGCCGGCACGTCGGTCCAGGCCAGTGAAGCGGGCGAACCGTCCTCGTGCAGCACACCCAGGCCGATGCCCAGGCGTTCGCTGCGCTTCTCGCTCACCAGCCGGATGTCCAGCTGCACCGCCTCGTGCGCGTGCACCGGCACCGGCGCATCCAGGTGCAGGGTGAGGCCGCGCAGGTTGGCGTGGCACACGTGCATGCCCACCACCGCGCACCCGGCCAGCAGGAAGGTCAGCAGGTAGCCGAGGTTGAGCTGGTAGTTGATGCTGGCCACCAGCAGCACCAGCAGGGTGATGCCCAGCATCCAGCCCGGCCGGGTCGGCAGGATGTAGACATTGCGCTGGGTCAGGACAAGCGTGTCGGACGCCTTGAGGCGCTGGAACAGCCAGGCCTGCAGCCGGCGGCGCAGGAAGCCGAGCGGCATCTTCATGGGTGTCAGGGCAGGGGAACGGCGTCCAGCATGGCGCGAACCTGCTCCACCGCGCCGCGACCGGCATCGCGCACCGGCACCAGGCGGTGGGCGGTGGTCTGGGGCAGCACGGCAGCGATGTCGTCAGGGGCCACGTAGTCGCGGCCTTGCAGGAAGGCCTCGGCCTTGGCGGCGCGCACCACGGCCAGCGACGCCCGCGGCGACAGGCCCTGGGCAAACCACCGCCCGCTGCGGGTGGCATTCACCAGATCCTGCAGATAGTCCAGCACCGGTTCGGCGGTGTGGGTGCGGGCCACGGTCTGCTGCAGGCGGGTGAGGTCCGCCGGCGTGAGGGCTGCGGGCAGCCGGTCGAGCATGTCGCGCCGGTCCTCGCCGCGCAGCAGGGCGCGTTCTGCCTGGCGGTCCGGGTAGCCCAGCGAGAGCCGCATGTGGAAGCGGTCGAGCTGGGATTCGGGCAGGGCGTAGGTGCCGAGCTGGTCGTGCGGGTTCTGGGTGGCGATCACGAAGAAGGGTTGCGGCAGGTCGCGCGTGTCGCCCTCGACCGTGACCTGCTTTTCTTCCATCGCTTCGAGCAGGGCGCTCTGGGTCTTGGGGCTGGCGCGGTTGATTTCGTCGGCCAGCAGCACCTGGGCAAACACCGGGCCCGGGTGGAACACGAAGCCTTCACGGCCGCGCTCGTACACCGAGACGCCGATGAGGTCGGTGGGCATGAGGTCGGCGGTGAACTGCACACGCGAAAACTGTAGTCCGAACGACTTGGCCAGCGCATGCGCCAGGGTGGTCTTGCCCACGCCGGGCACGTCTTCGATGAGCAGGTGTCCGCCGGCGAGCAGGCAGGCCACGCAGTCATGGACCTGCCGTGATTTGCCCACGATCACCGTGTTAAGCTGGTTCAGAAGTTGCTGGATGTGGGCGTCGGCTTGCATGAGACAGTGCGGGCTGAAGAAGCCGCGAACCTTACCGTAAATCCGCCATGAGACAGGCCACCGGTTATTTCACCCACCAGGATTGTTGGAGACACGAAATGGGCGCCGGTCACCCGGAATGCCCGGAGCGGCTGAGCGCCATCGAAGACCGGCTGCTGATCACCGGACTGGACGTGGCCCTGGAGCGACGCGAAGCCACCCCGGCCTCCCTGGCCGACCTCGAACTGGCCCACGACCGCCTGCACCTGGCGGCCCTGCGCGGTCTGTCCGACAACCTGCGTGACGAGGTGGCTGCCGGCGGCCCCGCCCACGCACAGGTCGATCCCGACACCTCCATCAACCTGCACAGCTGGGACGCCATCCTCATGGCTGCCGGCGCTGCCATCGACGCCACCGATGCGGTGCTGGCCGGCGAGCTGACCAATGCCTTCTGCGCGGTACGACCCCCGGGACACCATGCCACCCGCCGGCAGGCCATGGGCTTCTGTTTCGTCAACAACGTGGCCGTGGCGGCGCGTTACGCGCTGGAGCGCCACGGCCTGAAGCGCGTGGCCATCATCGATTTCGATGTGCACCACGGCAACGGCACCGAGGACATCGTGGCCGGCGACGAACGCATCCTCATGTGCAGCTTCTACCAGCACCCGTTCTATCCGGCCTGCGACCACTCCACCGCCGCCAACCTGGTCAATGTGCCGGTGCCGGCCTACACCAAGGGCATGGACATCCGCGAGCTGATCGATGTCATGTGGATGCCCCGGCTCGATGCCCACCAGCCCGAACTGATCTTCATCAGCGCCGGCTTCGACGCCCACCGCGAGGACGACATGGCCCAGCTCGGTCTGGTCGAGCAGGACTATGCGTGGATGACCTCGCGCATCAAGGAAGTGGCCCAGCGCCACGCGAAGGGCCGTATCGTGAGCTGCCTGGAAGGCGGCTACTCCCTCAGTGCCCTGGCCCGCAGCGTGGAGGCCCATCTGCGCGTGCTGGCCGACGTCTGATCACCCCGGAGCTGCCATGACCGCACCGCAAGACCTGCTGCTGCACCACCGCGACGACCGCGGCGTTCACACCCTCACCCTGAACAACCCTCGCGCCTTCAATGTGCTGTCCGAGGCCATGCTGGCTGCCTTGCGCGACGGCATGGCGGCGGTGGCGGCCGACCCGGCTTCGCGCGTGCTGGTCATCGCTGCCGAGGGCCGTGCCTTCTGCGCCGGTCACGACCTCAAGGAGATGAAGGCCCGCCCTGAACAGGCCTACTACCAGGACCTGTTCGCCCGCTGCTCGAAGCTGATGCTGTCGATCCGCGCCCTGGAGGTGCCGGTGGTGGCAAAGGTGCAGGGCCTGGCCACGGCGGCGGGTTGCCAGCTGGTGGCCCAGTGCGATCTGGCGGTGGCCGCCGATCACGCCACCTTCGGTGTCAACGGCATCGACGTCGGCCTGTTCTGCGCCACGCCCGGCGTGGCGTTGTCCCGCAACCTGCTGCCCAAGCAGGCCATGGAGATGCTCATGACCGGCGGCTTCATCGATGCGGCCCAGGCCCGCGAGCGCGGTCTGGTCAACCGCGTGGTGCCGGCCGGGGAACTTGACGCCGGACTGGAGGGTCTGGTTCTTCAGCTGCTCGCCAAACCGCGTGAAGCGCTGGCCCTGGGCAAGCAGCTGTTCTACCGCCAGCTGGAAACCGGCATCGACGCCGCCTACCAGCTCGCCGGCCAGACCATGGCCTGCAACATGGCCCACCCGGTGGCCCAGGAAGGTGTGCAGGCCTTCATCGACAAACGCGCGCCGGCCTGGCGTGCCTGATCCGTCTTCTCCGTACCCATGACCGTTTCCGCAGCTCCCAAACCCATCGACGATCTGGCCCTCTGGGCCGCCTCCTTCCTCCAGCCCACGGTCCTGATCGAGTTTGCCGCCCTGGCCACGGCGGTGCTGCTGGCCTGGGGCATGGCCTTCCTGGTTCGGCGCTCGGCAGCTGCTTCGGAGAACCACACCAGCGTGCTGTTCGGCCGGCGTCTGGTCGACGGCGTGCTGTTCCCGGTGCTGTTGCTGCTGCTCGGTTATGTGGCCCGGGCTCTGCTCGCGATGTGGATACCGCTGGCGGCTTTCAAGGTGATCATCCCGGTGCTGGTGTCGCTGGTGGTGATCCGCGTGGGCGTGAAGGTGCTGCAGGTCGCCTTCGCCCAGGCGCCCTGGGTGCGGGCGCTGGAACGCACCATTTCGTGGGTGGCGTGGCTGGCCATGGTGCTGTGGGTCAGCGGCCTGCTGCCGGTGGTGCTCAATGAACTCGATCAGATCACCTGGAAGGTGGGCAGCAGCACACTGAGCGTGCGCACCCTGATCGAAGGTGGCCTGACCGCCGGCGCCGTGCTCATCCTGATGCTGTGGGTGTCGTCCGCCATCGAGGCCCGGCTGCTGCGGCATGCCGCCGGCAGCGACCTGTCCCTGCGCAAGGCGGTGAGCAATGCCACGCGGGCGCTGCTGCTGTTCGTGGGCATGATCATCGCGCTCTCGGCCGTGGGCATCGATCTCACTGCGCTGTCGGTGCTGGGTGGTGCTATCGGTGTGGGCCTGGGCTTCGGTCTGCAGAAGCTGGCGTCCAACTATGTGAGCGGCTTCGTGATCCTGGCCGAACGCAGCATGCGCATCGGCGACATGGTGCGTGTCGACAACTTCGAAGGCCGCATCACCGACATCAATGCCCGCTACACGCTGATCCGTTCGGCCACCGGGCGCGAGTCCATCGTGCCCAACGAGCTGCTCATCATCAACCGGGTGGAGAACCTGTCGCTGGCCGATCCGCGTGTCTGGCTGTCCACCGTGGTCTCGGTGGCCTACGACAGCGACGTCGACCTGGTCGGCCGGCTGCTGACCGAGGCGGCCGCCTCGCAGGAGCGGGTGCTCCAGGACCCGGGCCCGTCGGCTGCGCTTTCTGCGTTCGGACCGGATGGCCTGGAGTTCACCGTGGGTTACTGGATCGCCGACCCCGAGAATGGCCAGCTCAACATCCGCTCGGCGATCAACCTCGCCATCCTGGACGCGCTGCGCCGCAACGGCATCGAGATTCCGTACCCCCAGCGGGTGCTGCATGTGAAGCCGGGCGAGGGCCCCGCCGCTGCGACCGCTGCCGCTCCGAAGGCCATCACCGGCCCATGAGGCCGGGCAACCAGAGCGCGATGGCCGGGAAGGCCACCAGAATGGCGAGCCGGACCACGTCGGCCAGCACGAAGGGCCACACCCCTTTGAAGATGTCGCCCAGCTTGACGCTGGGCAGCAACGAGTTGATGACGAACAGGTTCATGCCCACCGGCGGCGAGATCATGCCGATCTCCACCACCGTCACGATCAGCACGCCGAACCACACCGGGTCGAAACCCAGGCCGACGATCACCGGGAAGAACACCGGAATGGTCAGCAACACCATGGAGAGTTCCTCCATGACCAGACCCAGCATCACGTAGATGGCCATCATGGCCGCCACCACCATGATGGGGTGGGGGCTGAACTGCAGCAGCCAGTCGCGCAGGTCGCCCGGCATGCTGGTGAAGTTCACGAAGCTGGTGAAGATCATGGCGCCGATCAGGATGGTGAACAGCATCGCGGTCGTGCGCGTGCTCTCCATCAGGATCTCCAGCAGGCTGCGCCAGGTCAGCGAGCCGCGCAGCAAAGCGAACAGGAAGGCTCCGGCCGCGCCGACACCGGCACCTTCGGTGGCCGTGAACACGCCGCCATAGATGCCGCCGATGACCAGCGCGAACAGCACGGCCACACCCCAGATGCCGCGCACCGCCCGCAGGCGTCCGGCCCAGTCGGTGCGCTCGGCCGGCGGACCGGCCAGCGGGTCGCGCCAGGTCACCACCACCACCGCCAGGCACAGGCAGACGACGGCCACCAGGCCGGGGAGGATGCCGGCAATGAACAGCTTGCCGATGTCGGTCTCGGTGATGATCCCGTAGATCACCATGATGGTCGACGGCGGGATCAGGATGCCCAGCGTGCCGCCGGAGGCGATGGCGCCGGTGGCCAGCGTGTCGCGGTAGCCGTGGCGCTTCATCTCCGGGTAGGCCACGCGGGTCATGGTGGCAGCGGTGGCGATCGACGATCCGCAGATGGCACCGAAGCCGCCGGAGGCAATGATGCTGGCCATGGCGAGGCCTCCACGCCGGTGGCCCACGAAGGCGTTGGCGGCGGCGTACAGCTCGCGCGCCATGCCGGCCCGGGCCACGAAGTTGCCCATCAGCACGAACAGCGGGATCACCGACAGCACGTACTGGAAGCCGGTCTCGAAGATCACCTGGCTGGTGCTGGCGAAGGCTGGCGTCCAGCCGCGCATCAGGCCCAGTCCGGCGAGGCCGACCAGCGCCATCGCAAGCGCCAGCGGAATCCGCATGAAGGCGAGCACGAAGACCGCCAGAAAACCCAGTGAAGCTTCGATCATGCTGCGTCTCCTCCGCGTTCCACCAGTGGGGGCTGCACGAAGACGAACAGCAGGTGCACCAGCGCCGTGGCACCGAGCAGGCCGGCCATCAGCCAGGCCACCGGTGCAATCGACCACTGCAGATACACGGTGGTGTCGCCGTATTCGGCGAAGCGCTGTGCGCGGCCGTGCAGCAGCCAGCCGAGCAGTGCGAAGGTGAGGGCGCACACCAGGTGCACCACCCGTTCCTGCACCGCCTTGAAGCGATCGCTCAGGAAGGCGTCGAGGGAGTCGAACACCACATGCTCGTTGCGCCACGACACCAGCGGCAGGGCGCCGAAGATGACCACCACCATCAGGATCTCGGTCAGTTCCAGTCCACCCGGAACCGACTGGCTGAAGAAGCGGCGACCCGAGACGTCCACCACGGTGAGCCACATGATGGCAAACAGCGCCGAGGCGGCCATGAGGCCGGTGGTCCAGCGCAGCAGTTTTTCCAACGAGGCGAGCATGTTGTTCTGTTTCCGGAAGCAATCAGGCCGGCGTGCAGCGGGTGAGCTGCGGCGCCGGCCCGGAGGCGACCTGCCGAGGCGGGTCAGGTGGTGCGGAAGATCACTTGACCTTGGCGATTTCGGCGCGGAACTCGTTCAGGACGTCCCTGGGGTTCTTCAGACCCTTGACCTGGGCGCGGGCGGCCCAGGTGGTCTCCAGGTAGTCCTGCTTGTCCATCACGGCCTTCACGAAGGTCTTGTCGGCCACGATGCGCTGCACGCCCTGGGCCTTCTGGTTCTCGCGGCTGGCGGCGTCCATGCGGTCCCAGCCCTCGCCGAACAGGCGGGCGGCGTGTTCGCCGGAGAGCTTGTCGATGACCGCCTTGTCCTGTGCGCTCAGCTTGCTGTACTTGTCCTGGTTCATCATGAAGACGAAGCTGGTGTTGTACAGGCCGCCCGGGAAGGTGGTGGCGTGCTTGATCATGGCGAGCTTGAACGAGGTGATCGACTCGTCCGGGAAGAAGGTGCCGTCCATCACGCCGGTGGACAGCAGTTCGAACGACTCGGGTGCTGCCTTCAGCGTGGTGTTCCAGCCCATGGCCTTGGACAGCTCGTTGATGTTGCCGCCGCCGATGCGGAACTTGAGCGACGCTGCCTCGGCTGCCGAGGTCACCGGCTTCTTGGCGTTGAAGATGATGCCGGGGCCATGGGTGAACACCGCCAGGGCCTTCACGCCCCGGTGTTCGCCCAGCGGGGCGAAGTACTTGCTGTAGATGCGCTGGTAAGCCACCGAGGTGGACACCGCGCTGTCGCCCAGGAACGGGAACTCGGCCACCTGGGTGAAGATGAAGCGGCCCGGGGTGTAACCGTCGACCGTGTAGGAGATGTCGGCCAGACCGTCCCGCACGGCATCGAACGTGCCGGGTGCCGCCACCACACCCCTGGGCAGGATGTTGCACTTCATCCGTCCGGCGCTTTCCTTCTCGACCTGATCGCACCAGGTTTTCTGGGCCACGCTGGCGGCATGCGTGGGCGGCAGCCAGCTGGAGACGGTGAACACGGTCTGGGCGCCGGCCGAGGTGGCGGCAAGCAGGGCGGCCGTGACGGCGGCAGCAGCAAACGGGCGGAATGGCATGGGGTTGTCTCCGGATCTCAGGGGTGGTGTGGTGGCCTGGAAAGGCTACGGGGCACTGTACGGGACGTGACTGCCGCGCAGGCTCCAGACTTACCCGAATTCGCCGACCGTCAGGTCGGTGAATGGCTGGGGCCTGCCCTTGTCGCACCGGGACGCGGGGAGATTGCGGGCCATCGGGAGTACGGCGCCTATAATCTCGAAAAAGCACGACCGTTCGTTTTTATGCCTGCCTGGCGCGGCGATACCGCCGGGGGCAGACATACAATCCGAATTGACGTGCACGTCAATTCAAGCCGGTCTGCACGACCACCATCCCAACTCTGGAGCCCAGCAACATGAAGGTCATCGTCCCCGTCAAACGCGTGGTGGATTACAACGTCAAGGTGCGCGTCAAGAGCGACGGCACCGGCGTCGACATCGCCAACGTCAAGATGAGCATGAACCCGTTCGACGAGATCGCCGTGGAAGAGGCGGTGCGTCTGAAGGAGAAGGGCGTGGTGACCGAAGTCATCGCTGTCTCCTGCGGTGTGGCCCAGTGCCAGGAAACGCTGCGCACCGCCATGGCCATCGGCGCCGACCGCGCCATCCTGGTGGAAACCACCGAGGAGCTGCAGCCGCTGGCCGTGGCCAAGCTGCTGAAGGCCCTGGTCGACAAGGAGCAGCCGCAGCTGGTGATCCTGGGCAAGCAGGCCATCGATGACGACTGCAACCAGACCGGACAGATGCTCGCTGCCCTCACCGGCATGCCCCAGGCCACGTTCGCCAGCAAGGTGGAAGTGGCCGACGGTCGCGTCAGCGTGACCCGCGAGGTCGACGGCGGCCTGGAAACCCTCAGCTTGAGCCTGCCGGCCGTCATCACCACCGACCTGCGCCTGAACGAGCCGCGCTACGTCACGCTGCCCAACATCATGAAGGCCAAGAAGAAGCAGCTCGACACCCTCAAGCCGGAAGACCTGGGCGTGAACGTGGCCCCCCGCATCAAGACCCTGAAGGTCAGCGAGCCGCCCAAGCGCGGCGCCGGCATCAAGGTGGCCGACGTGGCTGCCCTGGTCGACAAGCTCAAGAACGAAGCCAAGGTGGTCTGACCCCCGCGCCCCCACAGGAGAACATTCATGACCGCACTCGTCATTGCCGAACACGACAACGCCGCCATCAAGGGCGCCACCCTCAACACCGTCACCGCAGCCGCTGCCTGCGGTGGTGACGTTCACGTGCTGGTGGCCGGCCACAACGCCGCCGCCGCCGCTGCCGCCGCCGCGCAGATTGCCGGCGTGAGCAAGGTGATCCACGCCGACGCCCCGGGCTTCGAGCACGGTCTGGCCGAGAACGTGGCCTCGCAGGTGCTGGCCCTGGCCGCCGGCTACAGCCACATTCTGTTCCCCGCCACCGCCAGCGGCAAGAACGTGGCCCCGCGCGTGGCCGCCCTGCTGGACGTGGCTCAGGTGTCCGACATCACCAAGGTGATCGCTGCCGACACCTTCGAGCGTCCGATCTACGCCGGCAATGCCATTGCCACCGTGCAGAGCGCCGACGCCACCCAGGTGATCACCGTGCGCACCACCGGCTTCGACGCCGCTGCCGCCACCGGCGGTTCGGCCGCCGTGGAGACCGTGGCCGCCGTGACCGATGCCGGCCAGAGCCGCTTCGTGGGCAGCGAGATCGCCAAGAGCGACCGCCCCGAACTCACCGCCGCCAAGATCATCGTTTCCGGTGGCCGCGCCCTGGGTAGCGCCGAGAAGTTCAACGAAGTCATGACCCCGCTGGCCGACAAGCTCGGTGCCGCCCTCGGTGCCAGCCGCGCCGCAGTGGACGCCGGCTATGCACCCAACGACTGGCAGGTCGGCCAGACCGGCAAGATCGTCGCCCCCCAGCTGTACGTGGCCTGCGGCATCTCGGGTGCCATCCAGCACCTGGCCGGCATGAAGGACAGCAAGGTCATCGTGGCCATCAACAAGGACGCCGAAGCGCCCATCTTCAGCGTGGCCGACTACGGCCTGGAAGCCGATCTGTTCGAGGCCGTGCCCGAGCTGATCGCCAAGCTGTAAGCACACAGCACCCCCAAGGGCATCGTCGCGATGCCCTTTTTTTGCACCCGACACGGCCAGAGACACCGTACCCGAACCCCATCAGGAGACCCGCAGTGAGTTACGTTGCCCCCATCAAGGACATGCTGTTCAACATCGAGCACCTGGCGCGCATCGACCAGGTGGCGGCCCTGCCGGGGTTCGAGGACGCCGGCCTGGAAACCGCGCAGGCGGTGCTGGAGGAGTGCGCCCGCCTGAACGAAGGCGTGATCGCCCCGCTGAACTGGGAAGGCGACAAGAACCCGTCCTTCGTGAAGGACGGCGTGGTCACCACCACCCCTGGCTTCAAGGAGGCCTACCGGCAGTACGCCGAAGGTGGCTGGCAAGGCCTGCAGCACCCGGTGGAGTTCGGCGGCCAGGGCCTGCCCAAGACCATCGGCGCCGCCTGTGGCGAGATGCTCAACAGCGCCAACATGAGCTTTGCGCTGTGCCCGCTGCTCACCGACGGTGCCATCGAAGCCCTGCTGACCGCCGGCAGCGACGAGATGAAGGCCAAGTACCTGGGCCGCCTGGTCACCGGTGAATGGACCGGCACCATGAACCTGACCGAGCCGCAGGCCGGCTCCGATCTGGCCGCCGTGCGCACCCGCGCCGAGCCGCAGCCCGACGGCACCTACAGGATCTTCGGCACCAAGATCTACATCACCTACGGCGAGCACGACATGGCCGGCAACATCGTGCACCTGGTGCTGGCCCGCGTGGTGGGCGCACCGGAAGGCGTGAAGGGCATCAGCCTGTTCGTGGTGCCCAAGTTCATGGTGAACGACGACGGTTCGCTGGGTGCGCGCAACGATGTGCATTGCGTCAGCGTGGAACACAAGATGGGCATCAAGGCCAGCCCCACCGCCGTGCTGCAGTACGGCGACAAGGGTGGTGCCACGGGCTTCCTGGTGGGCCAGGAGAACCGGGGTCTGGAATACATGTTCATCATGATGAACGCCGCCCGTTACGCCGTGGGCGTGCAGGGCATCGCCATCGGCGAGCGGGCCTACCAGAAGGCGGTGCAGTACGCGCGAGACCGGGTGCAGAGCCGCCCGGTGGACGGCAGCTTCAACACCGCCGCGCCCATCATCCACCACCCCGACGTCAAGCGCATGCTCATGACCATGCGTGCCACCAACGAGGGCTGCCGGGCCATGGCCAGCGTGGCCGCCGCTGCGTTCGACGCGGCACACCACCACCCCGATGCGGCGGTGCGGCAGCAGAACGCCACCTTCTACGAATTCCTGGTGCCGCTGGTCAAGGGCTACAGCACCGAGATGAGCCTGGAGACCACCAGCCTGGGCGTGCAGGTGCACGGCGGCATGGGCTTCATCGAAGAAACCGGCGCTGCCCAGTACTACCGCGACGCCAAGATCCTGACCATCTACGAAGGCACCACCGCCATCCAGGCCAACGACCTGGTGGGCCGCAAGACCGCGCGCGACGGTGGCGCCACCGCCAAGGCCATTGCTGCCCAGATCGCCGTCACCGAAGCCGAGCTGGCCGCCGGCAGCGCGCAGGCGCAGGCCGTGGCCAAGCGCCTGAAGGCCGCCCGCGAAGCCTTCATCGAGGTGGTCGACTTCATCGCCGCCAACACCCGCAGCAACCCCAATGCGGCCTTCGCCGGCAGCGTGCCGTACCTCATGCTGGCCGGCAACCTCATGGCCGGCTGGCAGCTGGGCCGAGCCCTGCTGGCGGCAGAAGCCCTGTCGGCCCAGGGACAGGACGTGGCCTTCATGCAGTCCAAGATCACCACCGCGCGCTTCTACGCCGACCACATCCTCAGCCGCGCCCCTGGCATCCGCGATGCCATCGTCGAAGGCGCCGAGGCCGTCACGGCGCTGACCGCCGACGCGTTCTGATCACACCCATTCAGGAGACAACATGACCGCACCCGCACGCAGCCTGCCGCCGGTACTGAAGAACATCAAATTCCCGGTGATCGGCTCGCCGCTGTTCATCATCAGCAACCCCAAGCTGGTCATCGCCCAGTGCAAGGCCGGCGTGGTGGGATCGATGCCCGCGCTCAACGCACGGCCGGCGGCGCAGCTGGACGAGTGGCTGCACGAAATCACCGAAGCCCTGGCCGAACACGACCGCGCGAACCCGGACAACCCGGCCGCGCCGTTCGCCATCAACCAGATCGTGCACAAGAGCAACGACCGGCTCGAGCACGACCTGCAGGTGTGCGCCAAGTACAAGGTGCCCATCGTCATCACCAGCCTGGGCGCCCGCGAAGATGTGAACCAGGCGGTGCACAGCTGGGGCGGCGTGGTGCTGCACGACGTCATCAACAACGTGTTCGCCCACAAGGCCATCGAGAAGGGCGCCGACGGCCTCATTCCGGTGGCCGCCGGTGCCGGCGGTCACGCCAGCGTGAAGAGCCCGTTCGCCATGGTGCAGGAGATCCGCGAGTGGTTCGGCGGCCCCCTGGCGCTGTCCGGCTCCATCGCCTCGGGCGGCGCCATCCTGGCCGCCCAGGCCATGGGCGCCGACTTCGCCTACATCGGCTCGGCCTTCATCGCCACCGACGAAGCCCGCGCGGTCGACGGCTACAAGCAGATGATCACCGAGAGCAACTCGGACGACATCGTCTACAGCAACTTCTACACCGGCGTGCACGGCAACTACCTCAAGGGCAGCATCCAGAACGCCGGCATGGACCCGGACAACCTGCCCCAGAGCGACCCGAGCAAGATGAACTTCAGCACCGGTGAAGGTGCCAACGCCGCCAAGGCCTGGCGCGACATCTGGGGCTGCGGCCAGGGCATCGGCGCCATCCGCGAGGTGGTTCCCGCTGCCGATCTGGTGGCCCGCTTCAAGCGGGAATACGCGGAAGCCAAGGCGCGGATCTGCGGCGCCTGATGCGCTGACCGCGCACTGGCCGGGGGCTGGTCGGACGCCCCCGGCCAAGTCCCTGGATCAACGGTTCGGGAACAGCTCGGCCATCATGGCGGCCGAGTCGAAGACGGCCGAGCCCTCGAACGCGGGCAGGGGAGTCACGGTTGATGGGCCCCGGCGCTCCTCCACCTGCATGGTTGCCATGTTCTGGCGCATGGCCAACAGACCGGTCACGCTGTGGTCGATGGCATATTTCCGCTGGACCAGGCGGGTTGTCCACTGGTCGGGAGCGTTTCTCAGCTCATCGGTGGCCGCCTTGAGCTCATCCGGGTTCAGTCCCATGAGCTCGAGGTTGGCCTGCGAGGTCCAGTCGGCCGGGTTGTTGACCACCGCGATCATGTCCGGCACCTGCAGCCGCTTCTGTGCCGCCTGCACACGATGCCAGGCCGCCGCCTGTTCCTCCGGACCCAGCATGCCGAACAGCTCTTCCTTCACGGTGCTTTCATCGAGGTTCAGGATGGCAGCTTTGACGTCCGCCCGAATCACCTTGGGAAATCCATAGCTGTGCGCGTTACCGGCAGAGTTCGCTTCCCAGTCATCCACCTGCCGGATGGTGGTCACTCCTGTCGGGTTGAAGCCCGAGGACATGTCCCGCTGGAGGAGCTGGCGCTGAACGGCCTGCATTCGGGTCCAGGCTTGATCTGCCTGGTTCGCATCGAGGCCTTGACCGTACCGCGACAGGAATTCCGCTTTCTGCATCCCGAGCAGCTCCAAACGGTATTCCCGGCCAATGGTGTCTGGAAGTTTTGGCGAGGAGGCCTTGCTGTCGAGTCGGGCCATGGCTCTCAGGGACTCTTCCCACGTTGCAGTCACCGGATTCGGCGTGGCGATGGACTCCAGGCCCGAGTTCGTCTTTTTGCCGTTCGACATGTCGTTGTCGATCGTCTGAACCTCGACTTGTCCGTCCGGACGGCGCTCCTTCATGAGATTGCCCGAGTGCATGTCGTCCTGCCCCGTGAGATAAGCCAGGACGCCCAGATTCGACAGCGATTCCAGCAGAGGCGCCGAGGTGAAGTCCAGTTTCATCAGGAATTGCGTGGTTGGCGCCGCTTCCCTTCGCTGGAGCTGCTCAGGCGTCAGGGTTCCGGTGGTGAGGAAGTTCAGCGTGCTGGCGTCTTCGTCGATCTGGTAGCCCATGAAGCCGTAGGTCTCGGCCAGACGGCTCAGTCTTCCCGGCGCCATCTTCTTGATGCTCTGCATGTCGAAGCGATTCAGTGACAGCTTGGCAGGTGCTCCGACCCCTGACTCAAGCATCTCCCCGCTTACGAACCGACTGAGGGTCCCGTACTTTTTCTCGTCCGAACCGGGCGCCCGGTACATGACCGGCTTGGCCGCTGGCGCCGAGCGGATCCCCAGCGCGCTCGACACTTTTGCCGTGGCCATGATCCGTCCGCTCAGGTTGGCCCCCCGCTCGGGAATGCCGGCAGCCTGGCCGGCGTCGGCCACCTCGTCGGTGGCCTCCTTGAAGACCCATCGCTCGTTGCCCTCAGCGCTTTGCCACTCCAGCAGATGAACGGTGGCCATCGTGCCTTGGCCCAGCACTCTGGAAGACGCCAGCTCGGCCTGCGTGTCCAACCGGATGTCCGGCAGATTGTCCGGGTGAAGCTCGATGCCGAGCTTTTGCATGGATTGCAGCGTCTTCACCTTGACGCCTCGCTTGACGATCTCGGCAGCCGACTTCAGAAAACTGGCCTGGGCGGTGCGGGGGAACAGCTGGCGGGCGCTCAGCAGCCGGTCGATCACCGCCTTTTCATTGGCCCGATTGCCGGCGGCCTGGTTCAGTTCGGCCAGGGTCAGGCCACCGTGAGCCGCCCGAGCTGCATGACCCAGGTTGAAGCCGTTGTCGATCCATGACTGGACCTCATCGTTCGGGACAGTAGCCAGTGCCATGGCTTCGATCAAGCGGGTGCCTGCCGGCAGCTGGCCATACCGGCCTTCCAGGTCCTCCAGTTTGTCTGGCAGTTGGATCAGTTGGCCCAGTTCGGTTGTGAGCTGGGCCAGCAGCTTCTCTGCGGTTGTCACAGTTCCCGGCTGCTGCAGGTCCTTCGGCTTCATCGATTCCTGGCGCCGGGCCGTTGAAAGCGCCTCGATCAACCCGTACAGCGAGGTTTGTGCGGGGGCGATTGCGGTGTGCAAGTCGCTGCAGTTGTCGATTCGGGTCGCTTCCACATGCGCGTTCAGCTGTCGCTTGAGGCCGGGCGCAGAAAGCTGCTTCAGCAAATGGCCATCGACTTCCTGCTCCTTCAGCTTGCCCTTGTTGTCACCCATTGTGATCACGGGTCGGTATCGGACCCGCAGGTCGTAGGCCTGCTCGCGTTCACGCTCCATCAAGGCCTCTCGGGCCTCGGAGGTGCCGCCGTTTTCGCGGGGTGAATCCTTGAGGCCCAGTTTCAGCGGCCGCACCAAGGTCGGGGACTCCGGCGTGGCTTTCAGATCAAGCTTTTTGTTGGTTCGGGGCGTATGCATCAACTTGTCGCGCAGCAACCGTCCCCGGCTCTTTGCCTTGTTCCGGCCCGAACCGACCCCGCTCGTGCTGTCTTCGCTGTTCACTGGCGAACTGGATGGTGGAGTCAGGCGCCCCAGCTGGCCGGGGGAACTCGTCACCCATTGCACCCGGGGCGCGTGCTCGGACGCGGCCGATGAGCTGGTGGAGGTTTCGATTTCCGCCGGGATGGACAGGTCCGGGTCGCTGGACGGGCCATGGCGGCTTTCCAGGGAGCCTGGGTCAGGCTGCGTCGAGGCAGGTGTGTCGGCCGATCCGGATTGATGTGCTTGTTTGTTCGCCAGGGTGTGGACCGAGTCGGCGCCATCCCTGTCGGGCTGCGATGAAGATGCGGGATCCACCGACGTCGATGCCGGGTGGTCTGGCGGTGCTTTGTGGGAGGTCGGACCGCTGGTGCCTGGCCCGGATGTCAACAGGCTCCTTGGCGATCGGCTGTCCAGCGCCTTGCTCCTGTGGAGGACCGGATTCCGGGTTCTGGGCTGCTTTGGGGGCAGTGTCGGTGCGGGCTGTCGGGTCGACTTGGGTTCCTTTCGCGCCGCGCACAAGAGCTCCCACTGAGCCTCCAGGTTGTTTCTGGAGAGGACGCTCACCACACCCTTTGCGGATGTTTCTTGGGACGGCGCTTCGTTCCGGGACGGAGATGGGCTTGTCAGGGGCAGCGGACTGGTGGAGAGGCGGGTTGACATGGGCGGACTCGGTTGGGAGGAATGGTCATTTGTCACCAATTCATCACCAAACTGCGAGCCGCTCGTCCAGAGAGTGGCCTCCCCGGTTCGCTCAGTCCCTGTGGGGCAGCGCGAGTTGATGCTGCAGGTCCCGCATGGCCTGACGCAGCTCTTCGTTCTGATGAACGGCGCGTGCCCGGTGGGGTTCCGGATGCAGATCCATCGCCCAGGCGGGCAGTCCGTCGGCATGGGCCTGGCCTGTTGCATTCAGGTCCCAGCCGGCCAGCAGGCCGTGCAGCAGCCGTCGGTCGTCAGGCCCACCGGGCTGCAGCCAGGGCAGCAGTTCGCCGGCGGTGGGGACTGCCTGGTCGGGCTGCAGGTGGGCGCACAGAAATGGGGCGGTACCCGCCAGCCTTTGCAGCGCCTGGGTGTCGGCGCTGGCGAGTTGTCGGACCGTGACGATCCATTGGCTGGCTGAGGGCGAGAGATCGCTGGCGCTCGCCAACGTGTCCAGCGCGCGGTCGAGCGAGCGCAGTGCCGTCAGGACCTGGCTGGCAGCGTCGGGGAGGGCGTCGTCGTTCAGCCTCAGGGCCAGCAGCACCGACATGCGCCGGCCGTGGGTTGTGGTGGCCTGATCGACGTTGTCCCATGCCGATTGCAGTTCGCTCGATGCAGTCCCGTTGCTCGCGCTGCTCAAGCCCTCGGCGTTCCAGTGGGTGGTCAGAGTCCGGGTCAGCGTCGGCCATGCCCGGATCCCAGGCGCTGGCGAGCCGACCTGCGGGGCTGGCAGCGATCCGGTGTCGGTGTGGGCTGACGACCGCAGGATGTCCAGCGCCATGTCGGCCACGCCAGCCAGCGGATAGATGGCCTGCAGTTGGCGGTGCCGCTCCTCCAGGCCGGGGGCGAGACCGGGGTCCGGTTGGCTTTCGACCCATTGCCGGGCGCTGGCCTGCAACAGGCTGTGGGCCAGCAAGGCCCAGGTGGCGGGCCGGTCGGGCGCGGTTTTGGGTGGGGTGGCCAGCAGGTCGCCCGGTCGGGCGCCGGCCACCCATTCGGCCCGGCGATGCAGGGGCTGGCCGTTGAGCCGTGCGGCCAGGGCCAGCAGGATCTCGAAGGTGGGCTCCGCTTCGTGACTGTGCAGCCGCGTGGCCAGCACCACCGGAGCGAGAGCGAGCGCATCATCCCAGTGGCGAATGTCCTGACGAATGGTGTCCCGCAGCGGTTCAAGCCATGCCGGCGTTGCCGTGCCGCTTTCGTCGAATCTGGCGGCTTGTTTGGACAAGGCCGAGTAAAGCTGCAGACAACGGTCCCGACGCTGCTCCCAGGGCAGTGCCAGAGGGTCTTCATCGTGGCCCAGTGGCTGGCTCAGTGAATGCTGGTGCGACTCCACCAGCATGGCCAGTTCCGCGGTGACCGAGCCGTCGCCAGGAACCGACAGGGCCGGACGCGGGCCTGGTACGCCCTGCAGGCTGCGGACCAGGCCCTGCAGCGTCTGCCGCTCGGCGTGGCTGGCAGGCTGCTGCTCCAGCAGGGCCTGTACCAGCCGGGCCCGGGAGCGTTGTACCGATGCCCACACCTGGATGCGGGAGCCGATGTCGGTGAGGCGGCGCAGGGTGCCTTCGGCTGCGTCGAGATGGACGCAGAGGTGCTGCACCGAGTGGCCGGATCCTCCCGGCTGGCTGCCCTGTTTCAACCAGGTGAGCTGGATGCGCTGCAGCCAGCCCAGGTCGCTGTCCTCGGCCCCGATGGAGCTACGCTGGGCACTGGTCTGTGCGCTGGGCGGCGACAGGAGCTGGCCGGTGGTGGTGAAGCACACCCGTTGCCTGACCGCCCGTTGCTGGTCGGCCGGCAGCCATTCCAGCGCTTCGGGCAGCCCGTCGATCTGCAGGGCACGCAGCGCGCTGGCCATCGAGGCTGGCATATGCTGAGGCCTTGCGGGGCCGATGCCGGTCCGCCACCACGACGAACCCGTCGGCTGGATCCGCCCGGCCCGCAGGTGCACGCCGCCCGGGGTGGTCACCTCGCGCGGTGGCTCGGCCCAGATCAGGCCTACCCAGTGGGCCAGCCAGTCGAGGGCCAGCTGATCGTGCTGGCGCTGGGCCGGATCGAGGGGGGCGGGTTTGCCCGTCCGCTCGGTCGGCATCTCGATCAGCATGCCGTACGCCGGCTCCTGACCGGGTGGCTGGAAGATGCAGGGCTGCACCGGGGTCAGGAGGTGGGACACGCCCAGTGACCGCGCCAGCGCCTGCACCGCCACGGCCTGGCGCAGCTCCCGCGCCTTGCTGCTGGTGCGCTGGCAGGCTTTGAAGCGGAAACGCCGATGTTCGCCGGATGGGGCGGTGCCGCCGAGTGTCAGCCAGCCCGATGCCGGCAGGCGCCAGCGTGGACCGCCTTCCAGGCTCAGTCCGTCAGGCATGTGGTCGGGCAACGGCAATGCCATCGGATCGTCGGCCGACCAGCCGGCCCGGGCCATGCAGCCCTGCAGGCGTGCATCGAGTCGGCGCACCATGCTCCAGCGGTACAGCGCGTCGCCCGCATCGGGGTGCCGCTCCCAGGCCTGGACGTCGGCCAGCATCGGTTCCGGCAGACCCCGCTGGCGGCAGGCGGCTCGGGCCTGCGTCACCGTGTCCACGCTCAGGCCATTGCGGTGGAGCTCGATGAGCCGAGCGGGTGCCACGCCGTCGTGCAAGCCCGGCAGCATGAATTCCATAGGCATGCAGGGCGGGATCAGGCTGTCGATCAGGTCGCCACAGGTCCAGGTCATGAGCGCCTGCGCCATGACCTTGCCGTGCGTGTCGGCGGCGAGCCGTTGGGTCAGTGCCTCGATACGCGTCCTGGCATGACCCAGCACCTCCTGGTGCTGGTCCAGCTCGGCCAGCAGCGCCGGTGGCGCACGGCGGTCCCGCGACACCTCCGCTCTGGCGGCCTTGCAGCAGGCTTCGACGAACATCCAGCGCTTCCGGCTGTCCGGCGGCGGGGTCTCGGCCTGCACACCCAGTCGGTGGCATTCGGTGATGGCACCCAGAGGATGCTGCCGCTGTCGCAGCCATGCCGCCCGGTGCGACGGTGGGTCGTGCAGTGGAATGTCCTCCAGCGGTTCGGGTCGGGGGCTGGCCGGTAGCCGGTGGTCGCGGGGGCTGGCCAGGACGGTGCCGCGGTCGGGGCCTGATGGGGGGGTACCGTGCAGCGGTATCGGATCGACCGGCGTCAGGGGTGCGCGGGTACGGCGGGGGGTTGGCAGGCTGTCGGGAATCATGCGGGTTCCATCGGGCAGGGTGGAAGGTCAGTCCGGCAGCGGCACAAGCTGCTGCTGCAGCTCGGCCAGGTGCGTCGGCAGCTGGGTGCTCAGGTCCCAGCCAGCCAGCAGGCTGTGGAGCAACGGCAGGTCCATCGGGTCGTTGGCCGGCAGATCTGCTGCCATGGCCGGCAGGCACTTCAGGGCTTCGCGCTCCTGCTGGCTGACCTCCTCCAGGCTGCCTGCGATCCATTGCCTGACCGCTTTGCTCGTCTGCGGGTGGTCGAGCAAGGTCAGCAGGGCGTTTTCGAGCTCCCTCAGGGCCATTTCGGCACCGGTGGCGATCAATGGCAGCGAGTCGTCCGATGGCGCCAGCTGGCGCAGCCGCAGCAGGCACTGGCCATACCGCGCGGTGGCGGCGCGCACCGGGCCCCAGGCATCGGCGGACGGGGTGGTCGTGCTCATCCGCCGTGACGATGCCTCTTCTTCGGCGGTGCGTTGAATCCGTCCGACCATGGAATCCGGTGGCAGCGGTGTGGTCCGGAGGGGGAAGGCATCGGGACTCTGCCCTGGCTTCTGCTGCGACAAGGTCAGCGCCATGCGGGCCACCTCCGACACAGGATAGACCGACCGCAGTGGCTGAGCCGGCTGCGGAGACCACCGGGCCTGTGCCTGCAGCAGACGTCGGGCCAGCAGCAGCCAGGCCGCAGGCATCTGCCGCGATCCCTTTGCGTTGTGGAGACGGGTCAGGTCCCCGGGTGTGGCGCCGGCTTGCCAGGCGAGCTGCCGTTGCGGTGCCCTCAGGCCGTTCAGCCCGGCCAGCGCCAGCAGCTCGGCCGCCGTGGGGGGCGGCGTTTCCTCGACCGATCCCTGCGGGATCTCGGTCAGGATGACGGAGGCATCTTCCAGGCCCACCCGGTCGGTCTTGATGGTCTGTCGCGCCCGGTGCAGCCAGTCCGGCATGGTCCCGTCGGGCGATGACGACTGGGCCGCCATGGCCAGCCGGTCGAGCGACCGGATCAGCCGGCCATTCCAGTCGATGACCGTCTGCAGCGAGGCCCGGTCGGGCGTCGGCTGGCGCAGCAACTGCTCGTAAGTGCGCAGCATGCTGGCCAGGGGCCTGCGACCCTCGGGGTCCTCGCTGGCCGGCCAGTGCCGTGCCATGGTGGCTTCGGAAACCCGGCGCGATGGGGCCTTCACGCCCTGCAGCCGCAGCAGCAGCGCCTGTTGCTGGCGCTGCGCAGTGGAGCGCTCTGCAACGCTCAGGTGCTCGGGCGTCCAGCGCATGAGTTCGCGGTTCACGACGGCCCGAGCCCTCTGCAGCTGACCCCATTGCACGGCCAGGGTCGTTGCGGATTCGGGCAGGCGTTCGGCGAACCGAAACTCCAGGACATCCACCCGCAGGGCAGCGGCCTGCAGCAGGCTGTCGGGCGCGGGCTTCAGGTCCTCCAGGCGCTGGACCCAGGTGCGCTCACGCCGCGCAGTGGGCGGCGGGGTCTGCGTCGGCTGTGCACGGTCCAGTCGGCTGATCCTGCGGGCGGGCGGACGGGACGGCGGCAGCACCGCCGCTTCGGCGAGATCGAGGTTGTGCCAGCGTCTCTCGAAGGCTCGCCGTTGGTCCTCGGTCAGCCAGGCCATGGCCGGTTGCCAGGCATCCAGGTTCAGGGTCTGCAGCCGCTGCCTCAGGGCGGCCGACACGGTGTCAGGCTGCCCGAAGCCGACCCAGCGCAGGGGCGGTCCGTCCGGTCCCGCCGCCCCGTCGTCGGGCCTGTTCGGCAGACCCAGCAGGCGTCGCGGGCCCTGCGGTGTATGCGACCAGCACTGATCCGCCTCCCCCCAGGACAGATCACCCAGCCATGCCAGCCAGGCCTGCTCCGCCGCCTGCAGGCGATCGGGGATCACCTCGGTCGATGGACGCGCGGGTGTTGCCGATGATTCCGGCAGCAGGGGGCCGAGCAACACGCCGTACACCGGTTGGCCATGGATGTGCTGCACATGGGCACGCACCGGCAGCAGCTGCTGATCCATTCCCAGGACGCTGGCCATGGCCTGAGCGAACAGGGCCAGCCGCAGCCGACCTTCTTCCGGACTGCCGCAGCGGCATGGCATGAACCGGTATCTGGGGCTCGCTGCCGGGCGCGCTGGGTCGGTCAGATCGATCCAGCCCTCCCGATGGGGTTGTTCAAGTGGCTGCAGCTGCGTCAGCCGTCGGGCGGTGGCGTCCGGTGCGGGCGGGGCAGGCGAAGCATCGGCGCTCCAGCCAGCCTGCGCCAGCGCGGTCAGCTCCAAGGGCTCGAATCCGTGGCCCAGTCCCCAGGCCAGGAAGGCCGGGTCCAGCGAGCTGGCGGGGCCGTACAGGAGGATCTCCCTGAGCGATGGCACGGGCCGTTGTGCGGTCTCGCAGGCCCGGCGCACCCGGCGCACCTCGATGATGCTCAGGCCGGCCTGGTGCAGACCGAGCAACTCGGCGGCCGACAGGCCTTCGCGCAGGCCTTCCAGGCAGAGTTCGGCCGAAATAGGCGGGTCTGCCAGAGATTGAAGCAAGTCCCCCAGGGTCCAGCCGAGCAGCGATGTCGCCATGGCCGGGCCTGTTTTCGGTTCCCGTTGCAAGGCCACCGCGATCGCGTGCATGCGCGAACCGAGTGCGCGCCATCCTTCTGCCTGGCGGTCCAGCTGGGTCCGCGCGCGGGGCTGATCGAGGTCGCGGGCGGTGTTCTGACACGCGCTCAGGCAAGTTGCGATGGCGCGGGAGGTAACGGTCGCCTGGGGAACAGGGTCCCCTGCAAGGGCCCTCAGGGAGGCAGCCTCGGCGAGGTCGCGCAGGGGCAGTGCCAGCTTGAGCTGCCAGGCCTCCATGGCAGACGGCATGGCGATGCCGCAGAACATGGGTTGTGCCAGAGTCGGCGGGGCGGTGGTGATCGGGCCTTCCGGTGCGAATGTGTGGCGCTGCGGGGGGGGTGGCGATACCGGGGTCGGGTCGGATCCCGGTCGGTGAGAGGCCCGGCTCCTTCCGAGCATGGGTACACGGGCGAGGGGTCGGGTGTCGGTCGAGGGTCTCATGGTGCTGGGGAAGTGAAGAGCCCGTTGGGTGGGGCTGGCAGCCTTTCTCAGTCCTCATGAATTCATGATCTCCGCCGTGAGAGAACCACTCCCGCCCTGGAATGTGCGTGCCTGATGCACCGCCGATCGGATGGCGGTTTCGTCGAGCAGTGTGGGAAACCAGTCTTGCTGCGGATGCCGCCGCGCAACTTCCTGCGCAACGGCCAATGCCCGCAGCAGGCTGCTGGACTCGATCTCGCGCAGCAGGGTGTCGTCCACCCGCCGCCCCGGGGGTTGCAGGACGGTCCTGGCCACTTCGTCGGCCAGGGCCGGCAGATCGTCCAGGCCCAGCCGGCGGGTGGTTTCGGGTGTGAGCCAGTCGCCATCGGTGCGCAGCCAGCCATGCGGGTCTTGCCGCAACTCCCGCACACGGGCCTGAAGGTGCCGCAGGCGCGAGTGCAAAGCCGTGAACTCCGGCAGGCTGATCAGGCCTGCGCCGCCGCAGTCCAGCAGGTCTCGGGCGGTGACTGCCAGGAGCGATTCGGCGAGATCGGCCGGTATCACCGGCGGGATCCGGGTGCCATGGAGTGCCGATCGCGGTGGGCGCACCCGCGGTCCATCGGGCTGGTGGCGCAGGGGGTTGCAGGCGTCTTCCGGGTGCATGAGAAACCGCCCGAATGCCAGGTCGTTGTCGAACAGCACCAGGCGGTGCTGCTCCGGCACAGTGGGGTCGGGCGCGAAGGCCACGTTCCCCGCGTTCCAGTCCACCTGGCCGGTGAGCAGGTGGAACCACACCGCCACCACCATCTGGCAGCGCACCTGGGGTTGTTTCACATCCAGCGGTCGGACCATGGGCAGGTGGAAGGTCGCGCCGCCCGGCTGTGGCACGCATTTTTCGGCGCGCAGGCCGGTGGCGGTGAGTTCCAGCCGGGTCAGCCCCTGCCAGCGGGCGATGTCGGCCAGCAGGGTCGGGCCTTCGGCCCAGGAGCGCAGCCACTGCAGGTCGTCGTTGTCCAGCGCCATGTCGTGCGGGCTGTGCACGAGCAGTTTCTGCAACCCGGGCACGAACTCGTTGAGGGAACCGTAGGTCGAGTCGATCACCGCTGGCCAGGACTTCGCCACGGTGATGTGGCGCTCCAGCTGCAGCCGCTCGGCCAGGAGGCTGGTCAGCACCTGCCGGCCGGTCAGGTTGGGCCCCGGTCGATCCCATTCGGTGGCGGCCCGCATCGGAATGCCGCAGTCGGTCATGGCGTCGGCCTCGGCATCGGGGCGTTCCGGGCGCCAGGTGTACGACCAGGTCTGCACGCCGTCGGTCCAGCGGTGCAGGTGCACGTTGTTCACCATGCCCTGGCCGACCTGCTGCACGGGCACGGGCTTGAGTTGCTGCAGCTGTTGCCGCAGCTGCCGATCGGGCGCCGTGTGCGGGTGGATCGGCACGCCCGCCTCGAACAGCGCGCGCGTCTCGGTGGCGCTCAGACCCAGCAGCAGTCCTTGCGCAATGGCATCGATCGGCAGCGTCGGTCCAGCCAGCAAGACCTGCAGCTCGGTCATGGGCAGCCCGAGATCGGGTTTGCCGAGCTGCTGTGCCAGGTGGCCTTGCAGCTGCTGCATGTCGTCGAGCTTCACCGGTGATGGCGTGGAGGCAATGTCCATCGGGCGCTGCCCGTCTTCCAGCCGCGCGCGCACGGTGGACAGGTCTTGGGCGGGGGCCTGCATCATCATCAGCACATCGGCCACGCTGGGGGGCTGGCGGTCCCAGCTGCCATCGGCCGGCCACACCGAGGTGGTGTATGCCGGCATGCGGCTCGCCTGGTCCTGCAGCGCCATGATCGCCTGCTGGGCCGCTTGCAGATCGGACCGCGCCTCCTTGAAGCCCGCCAGTGCGCCGGCATGGTGCTGGACTTCTTCGAGCCGCGCCTGGAGAAAGTTCAGCACCTTTTGCACCGACGTCATGGCGTCCGGGTGGTCGATGCAGAGCTGGTTGCACAGGCGTACCCAGCTTTTGGCGGCTTCCCGGGCGTAGGTGAGCGCAGTCCGGAGCTCAGCCGCGCTGTGGTGCTTCGACAGGCGCAGCGCGCCGACCCGGCCGACGCAGGCGTCGAAATGCCGTGCCAGCCCTTGCACGATCTCGTGCACCGGCCGTGGCGGCGGCAGGTCGGGCGGCACTGGCTCCAGCCGTTCCAGCCGCCTGCGTTGCGTGGGGGGTTTGGGGACGTCGAGCCGGATGTGGAGCCGGTTGGGGTGCAGCTGCACCCGGGCTGGCTGCCAGTTCGGATGCTCAAGCTGCCGGTCGGACACCGGTGGCGTGAAGCAGGGGGTGAGATGGGTGCCCAAGCTGGGGCGGGATGGACCGGGATGGGATGAGCCGTGCATGGCGGACCTGTGCCGAAGTGAAGTGACGGCCTGGGTGGAGTCCGCACCGGCTTCCACTCCTCACCATTCCATCACCTCATCGGCACGCACGATGGCCAGCTGCCGCGGGATTCGGTTACCGGCCGGACTCCATCGCCTTGGCCAGCGTCTTGCCCAGCTCCACGCCC
Organism: uncultured Hydrogenophaga sp.; assembly: GCF_958439165.1. Taxonomy (GTDB): domain Bacteria; phylum Pseudomonadota; class Gammaproteobacteria; order Burkholderiales; family Burkholderiaceae_C; genus Hydrogenophaga. The sequence continues at coordinate 152,838 of NZ_OY288123.1, forward strand.
CACTGGTCGTAGGCATTGATGTTCCACAGCGCGGCCTGGCAGAACACCCGGTGCTCGAAGAGCGCGGCCAGCGCCCCCAGACTGAAGGCGTCGAGCTGCTCCAGCCAGAACACATGGCTGGGCGTGTTGCCGTGGAACTGGCGGTGCGGTGCCAGGGCCTGCGCCTCGGCTTCGTGCATGCCCTGCCGGCGCAGCATGGCCAGGGTGTCTTCCAGGCTGCGACCGCGTGCCATGGCCTCGGCCTGGGCCAGCATGTTCCGGTTCACCAGGGCCAGGTGGTCGGCCGCCAGCGGCAGTGGCGTGTCGTCGGTGCGCACGCCGATGAAGTCCACCGCCACACGGTGTTGCCCCTGGTGGATGAGCTGGTAGAAGGCGTGCTGTCCGTCCATGCCCAGGCCACCCCAGATCACCGGGCCGGTGTCCACGGTGACCGGCGTGCCATCCAGGTGGGTCTGCTTGCCGTTGCTCTCCATGTCCATCTGCTGCACATAGGGCGTGAAGCGGCCCAGGCGCGCCGTGTAGGCGGCCAGCATGAGGCTGTGCATCTGCAGGAAGTTGCGGTTCCAGACGCCATGCAGCGCCAGCCGCATCGGCAGGTTCTGTGCGGGTGGCGCCTGCAGGAAGTGCAGGTCCATGGCGCGGGCGCCGGCGAGCAGCTGCAGGAAGCCGTCGCGCCCGATGGCCACTGCCAGCGGCAGGCCCAGGGCCGACCAGAGCGAGTAGCGCCCGCCGACCCAGTCGCTGAACAGGAAGGTGCGTTCCGGGGTGTGGCCGTGTTTTGCGGCTTCATCCGGCGCCGCCGTCACCGCCACCAGGTGGTGGTGCAGCTCGTGCTCGGCGATGCCCTGGTCCAGCAGCCAGCGCCGCGCGGTGGCAGCGTTGGCCAGCGTCTCCTGGGTGGTGAAGGTCTTGCTGGCCACGATGAACATCGTGCGGCGCGCATCCAGGGTGCGCAGCAGGCTCCACAGTGCCCATGCGTCCGGGTTGGCCAGGTAGTGCACCCGCAGTTCCGGGTGCGCCAGGTGGGCCAGGGCCTCGGTGGCCATGCGGGGCCCGAGGTCGGAGCCGCCGATGCCGATGTTCACCACGTCCCGGATCACCTGACCGTCGGAACCGGTCACCGCGCCTGCGCGCAGCTGTTCGGCGAAGCCGGTCATGCGGTCGAGTTCGCGGGCCACGCTGTGGCTGACGTCGGCGGGCCAGGGGTGGGGGTTCCCGGGGCTGGCGTTGCCTCCCCGCAGGGCCACGTGCAGCACCGGCCGTTGTTCGGTGGTGTTGATGGCTTCGCCCCGGAACATGGCATCGCGCTGGCCGGGCAGATCGGCCTGCAGGGCCAGCTCGACCAGGGCCGCTTCGACTTCAGGGGTCAGGCGCTGGCGGGTGGCATCGAGCGTGATGCCGGCGGCCGACAGGCTCAGGCGCGCGGTGCGGTCGGGCTCGGTCACCAGCAGTTCGCGCAGATGGGGCTGGCCGGCGCGGGCCAGGTCGGTGAGGCGGCTCCATGCGGGCAGATCGACGGGATGGGGGCGGTGGGTGAGGTGATTCATGCAGTGCGGGAGAGGGCTGTCGCCTCGCGGGCCAGCCGGGTGATGCGGTGCCAGTCGCCGGCGGCCACGGCATCGGCCGGGGTGAGCCAGGATCCGCCGGCCATGGTCACATTGGGCAGGCCCAGAAAGGAGGCGAGATTGTCGGGGGTGAGTCCGCCGGTGGGGCAGAAGCGCACATCGGGCAGGGGCGCCGCCAGCGCGCGCAGCAGGGCGGTGCCGCCGGCCTGCACCGCCGGGAACAGCTTCTGCAGCAGGAAGCCGTGCTCGCGGGCGCGCATCACCTCGCCGGGAGTCATGACGCCAGGGATGAAGGGCAGGCCCACGGCATGCACCGCGTCCACCAGGGCGTCGGTGCAGCCCGGCGACAGGGCGAAGCGGGCGCCTGCGTCGACCACGCGGGGCACATCGGCGGCGCGCGTGACGGTGCCGGCACCCAGGTGCATGGCCGGCACGGCGCGGGCCACGGCCTCGATGGCGTCGAGCGCAGCGTCGGACCGCAGGGTGATTTCCATGACGTCGATGCCGCCTTCGAGCAGGGCCTGGGCCAGCGGCACGGCGGTGCGGGCGTCGTCGATGACCACCACCGGCACCACCCGTGAGCGGAAGGCGGGCAGGGGTGGCAGGACAGGAAGGGCAGGAGGACTCATGGCGGCAGTTTCAGGTCAGCGGTGGAAACAGGGGCGAGGCGCCCTGTTCGGCCACGCCCGCGTGCTGGCGGAACAGCGCGAACAGCTCGCGGCCCACGCCGTGGCTGTGGGTTGACAGGTCGGGGTGCTGCACGCTGCGCGCGGCCAGCGTGGCGTCGTCCACCTCCAGCTGCAGCACGCCGCGTTCGGCATCCAGGGTGATGAAGTCGCCGTCGCGCACGCGGGCGATGGGGCCGTCGGCCAGGGCCTCGGGGCTGACGTGGATGGCCGCCGGCACCTTGCCCGACGCGCCCGACATGCGACCGTCGGTGACCAGCGCCACCGCGTGGCCGGCGTCCTGCAGCACGGCCAGGGCCGGTGTGAGTTTGTGCAGCTCGGGCATGCCGTTGGCGCGTGGCCCCTGGTAGCGCACCACGGCGACCAGGTCGTGTCGCAGGCCGCCGGCAGCAAACTCGGCCAGCAGCTCGGCCTGGTCGTGGAACACCCTGGCGGGCGCGCGCACCACCCGGTGCTGCGGCTTCACGGCCGATACCTTGATCACGCTGCGACCCAAGTTGCCGCGCAGCAGGCGCAGCCCGCCATCGGGGCTGAAGGGGTCGGCCACCGGTCGCAGCACGGCGGCGTCGCCGCTCTGGGCCGGCACCTCGCGCCAGGCCAGCCGGTCGCCGTCCAGCCAGGGCTCCCGGGTGTAGGCCAGCAGGCCTGCGCCCACCACGGTGGTCACGTCGTCGTGCAGCAGGCCGGCGGCGCGCAGTTCACGCACCAGCCAGGGCATGCCGCCGGCGGCGTGGAAATGGTTCACGTCGGCGCTGCCGTTGGGGTAAATGCGGGCCAGCAGCGGCACCGCGGCCGAGAGCTCGGCGAAGTCGTCCCAGTCGATCAGCACGCCGGCCGCACGCGCCATGGCCACCAGGTGCAGGGTGTGGTTGGTCGAGCCGCCGGTGGCCAGCAACCCCACCATGCCGTTGACCACCGCGCGTTCGTCCACCACCTCGGCCAGGGTGATGCCACCGGGCGCGGCATTCGCGGCGGCGCGTTCCACGGCGGCCCGGGTCAGGGCCTGGCGCAGCGGGCCGTGCGGCGGCACGAACGAACTGCCGGGCAGGTGCAGTCCCATGATCTCCATGAGCATCTGGTTGCTGTTGGCGGTGCCGTAGAAGGTGCAGGTGCCGGCGCTGTGGTAAGCCTGCGCCTCCGATTGCAGCAGCGCTTCGCGGCCCACCAGACCCTGGGCGTACTGCTGGCGCACCCGGGCCTTGTCGTCGTTGGACAGGCCGCTGGCCATGGGGCCGGCCGGCACGAACACCACCGGCAGGTGACCGAACGACAGGGCGCCCATCAGCAGGCCGGGCACGATCTTGTCGCACACGCCCAGCATGAGCGCGGCGTCGAACACATTGTGCGAAAGCGCCACCGTGGTCGACAGCGCGATCACGTCGCGCGAGAACAGCGAGAGCTCCATGCCGGCCTCGCCCTGGGTGATGCCGTCGCACATGGCCGGCACACCGCCGGCCACCTGGGCGGTGGCCCCGACGGTGCGGGCATGGTCGCGGATGAGCGCCGGGTAGTGCTCGAACGGCTGGTGGGCCGAGAGCATGTCGTTGTAGGCGGTGACCACGCCGATGTGCGGCGCACGCTCGGCATGGATGCGCAGGCGGTCGTCGGCGGGCAGTGCGGCCGTGGTGTGGGCCATGTTGGCGCAGCCCAGGCCGGCACGTTGTCGACCGTCGCGGCGCTGCTGCGCCATGCGGGCCAGGTAGTCGGCACGGCTGTCGGCGCTGCGCCGGCGGATCCGTTCGGTCACGGTGGCCAGCACCGGGTGCAGGGGAATGGGGGAAGGTGTCATGGGTGCGATCGGGTCAGGGTGCCAGCCACACATGCAGCGGCGGTGCGGGCCGTGCGGCGGCGCCGGTCAGCAGCAGGGACAGGGGGCGCTCCGGCGACACCTCGCCCTGCAGCGCCTGCCGGTACACCGCCTGCTTGACCGGCCCGCAGAGCGGGAGTTCCAGCAGGCCGGCACCGCGCAGCGCCGCCAAGGTCAAGGTCAGGCGAGCGTGCGGCGCGCGCGCGGGTCGGGTCCAGGCCACCGGTTCGGCTGTGGCCAGTGCCTGAGCCGTGCCGGGCGCATCGGGGAACAGCGAGGCGGTATGACCGTCCTCGCCCAGCCCCAGCACCACCACGTCGGCCGGCAGCAGCGGTGCCACCCGGCGGCTGGCGGCGCGGGCGAGCTCGTCCAGATCGCGGGTGTCGAGCGCCTCCGGGGCATCCGGCAGCGCGTCGAAGAAGGGCACGAAGCGCGCTCCGATGGCGTGCTCCTGCAGCAGATGGCGCCGCACCAGGGCGGCGTTGCTGTCGGCGTGCAGCGGTGGCACGCAGCGCTCGTCCACCGGCAGCACCTGCACCCGTGCCCAGGCCAGCGGCAGACGACGCAAGGCTTCGAACAGCGGCACCGGGCTGCGTCCGCCGGAGACCGCCAGTGTGGCCTGGCCGCGCTGTGCCATGGCGGCTTCCAGGGCGGTGCCGATGTGCTCGGCCAGCGCTGGCCAGAGGGTGTCGGCCGGCTGGTGCAGGTGTTCCTGCACGGACCGGACTGTCGGCGAGGGCTCGGTGGATGGCATGGTGATCCTCGGGTTCAGTGGGCTTCAGCCCAGGCAGCGTTCTCGCTGGCCAGCAGGCTGGAGGCCGCGGCCGGTCCCCAGCTGCCGGCGGCATAGGGCCGGGGCGCTTCGCCCACGGAGGCCCAGCCCTGCTGGATGGGATCGATCCAGGCCCAGGCGGCCTCCAGTTCGTCGCGCCGCATGAAGTGGGTCAGACGGCCCTTGATCACGTCCACCAGGAGGCGCTCGTAGGCTTCGGCCCGCCGTTCCGTGAACGCCGACTGCAGATCCAGGTCGAGGTGCACCGGACGCAGCCGCATGCCGCTGCCAGGTTCCTTGGCCATCATCTGAAGCTGCACATGCTCCTCCGGCTGCAGCCGCAGCACCAGGCGGTTGACCGGCTGGCGCACCGTGTCCGGGAACAGCGAGCAGGGCAGGTCGGCGAACTCCACCACGATCTCGCTGCGCCGCTCGGCCATGCGCTTGCCGGTGCGCAGGAAGATCGGCACGTTGGCCCAGCGCCAGTTGTCGATGCGGGCGCGCAGCGCCACGAAGGTTTCGGTGGGGCTGCCGGCGGGCACCTGGGCCTCGTCCAGGTAACCGGGCACCCGCTGGCCGTCGATGTGGCCGGCGGTGTACTGGCCGCGCACCGTGTCGCGGACCACGTCGGCCGGGCTCATGGGCCGCAGCGAGCGGAGCACCTTGAGCTTCTCGTCGCGCACCGCGTCGGGGTCGAGCGAGACCGGCGGCTCCATAGCCACGATGCACAGCAGCTGCAGCAGGTGGTTCTGCACCATGTCGCGCAGGGCGCCGGTGCCGTCGTAGAAGCCGGCACGGCTGCCCACGCCCACGCTCTCGGCCACGGTGATCTGGATGCTCTTGATGCCCGGGCTGCGCCACAGCGGCTCGAAGATGGCGTTGCCGAAGCGCAGCACCATGAGGTTCTGCACCGTTTCCTTGCCCAGGTAGTGGTCGATGCGGTAGGTGCGGTCTTCGTGGAAGTGGCGGGCCACCTCGTCGTTGATGCGGCGGGCGGAGGCCAGGTCGTGCCCGAGCGGCTTTTCCAGCACGACCCGGCTGTCCGGCTCGATCAGACCGGCCGCGTCCAGATGGGCGCAGATGTCGGTGAACAAGGTCGGTGCGGTGGCCAGGTAGAACACCCGCAGGGCATCGGCGCGCAGCAGCGCACCCAGCTTCACGAAATCGCCCGGACGGGTGGCGTCCAGGGTGGCATGTACCAGGCGGTCCAGGAAGCCCGGCCAGTGATCGCCCTGGCGGTCCTCCAGGCCCACGAAGCCGGCCACCTTGTCCTGGATGAAGTCCAGGAAACCACCGCGGTCCCAGGCCTGGCGGCCCAGCACGACGATGCGGGCCTGCGCCGGCAGGTGGCCGTGGCGGTGGGCCGCGAACAGCGCCGGCAGGAGCTTGCGCACCGACAGGTCGCCGGCGCCCCCGAAGATCACCAGGTCCAGCGGTCGGTCGGGGGTGGGGGTGTCGGGCATGGAGCGTGTTGAGTTACAGAAAGTCCAAAGTTTAATGTAATGAAGTTACAAGGCGGTAACCGGTTGTGGGGTGTCCGCCGGGTGCAGGCCGTCGGCCCGCAGCTGCAGCACCCGCTGCGCCCGGGCGGCGGCGCCGGCCGAATGGGTCACCAGGATCAGCGCGGCGCCGTGGGTGCGGGTCTGCTGCTGCAGCACGTCCATGACGGTGGCGGCGGTGCCGGGATCGAGGTTGCCGGTGGGTTCATCGGCCAGCACCAGCCCAGGCCGGTGCACCAGTGCGCGGGCAATGGCCACCCGCTGCAGCTGCCCGCCCGACAGCTCGGCCGGCAGCCGGTGCCCCAGGCCCTGCAGACCGACGGCGGCCAGCAGTTCTTCCACCCGCTGCGGGTCGCTGCGGCCAAGCAGCATCAGCGGCAGCGCCACGTTCTGGGCCACGTCCAGGTGCGGCAGCACATGGAAGGCCTGGAACACGAAGCCCAGGTGGGCGCGTCGCCAGAGGGCCTGCCCGGTGTCGTCCAGCGCACCCAGGTCGGTGACCTTCCCGTCGGCACCGGTCCAGGTGACGTGGCCTTCGCTCCAGGTGTCCAGCGCTGCCATGCAGTTGAGCAGGCTGGATTTGCCCACGCCCGATTCGCCCACGATGGCGACGAACTCGCCCGGGTCGACCCGCAGGTTCACGCCGCCGAATACACGGGTGCTGCCGTATTGCTTGGAGAGCTGGTGGAGTTGCAGGGTCATGGGGTCCGGTGTGTTGAATCCAGCAAGCTGGCCACCACCCCGATGACCTGCTCCAGCGCGTCGGGCGCATCGCAGGCCACGGTGCGGCGTTCGGGCATGGAGCGCAGCCAGGTGAGCTGGCGCTTGGCCAGCTGTCGGGTGGCGGCAATGCCGCGTTCGCGGACATCGGCCAGCAGATCGGTCAGCGCGGCGCCGTCGGGTCCATCGGCGCGGTCCAGCGCTTCCCAGGTCTGCCGATAACCCACGCAGCGCATGGAGGGCAGGTCGGCGTGCAGATCGCCGCGAGCGCGCAGGCGCTGCACCTCGTCCACGAGGCCGTCGGCCAGCATGGCATCGAACCGCTGTGCGATGCGCCGGTGCAGCCAGGCCCGATCGGCCGGCTCCAGCGAGAGCAGGTGTCGCGGCAGCAGCGGGCTGTCGGGGTTGTGGCTGCGGCCGCTCTGCCAGGCCGACAGGGGCTGCCCGGAGACGGCATGCACCTCGAGCGCCCGCTGGATGCGCTGGGAGTCGTTGGGGGCCAGACGGGCGGCGGTGGCCGGATCGACCCGCGCCAGCTCGGCATGCAGGGCAGGCCAGCCCTCGTGGCGGGCACGGGCCTCGATGGCTTCGCGCACCGCCGGGTCGGCGGTGGGCATGTCGTCCAGACCGACCAGCAGGGCCTTGAAATACAGCATGGTGCCGCCCACCAGCACCGCTGTGCGGCCGCGTGCCGCGATCTCGCCGACCAGCCGGGTGGCGTCGCGCACGAAGGCCGCAGCGCTGTAGGCGTCGGTCGGCTCGATCAGGTCGATCAGGTGGTGCGGCACCTGTGCCCGCTCGGCCGGGGTGGGCTTGGCGGTGCCGATGTCCATGCCCCGGTAGACCAGCGCGGAATCGACGCTCACGATCTCGATCGGCCAGCGCTGCGCCAGGGCGAGCGAGGCGGCGCTCTTGCCGCTGGCGGTGGGGCCGGCCAGGGCGATGCAGCGCGGGCGGGGCACAGCGGTCATGCCGGGTTCAGGGCGCCGTCGAGGCGGCCGGCAGGGGCGCTGCCGGGGCGTCGCCATGCCGGCGCACCAGCGTCCACGCACAGAGCGCGCAGAGCACGCCCCAGAACCAGATCCCGTTGGTGAGCGGCAGCACGCTGCCCTGCCCGGGACCGAAGGACGCCATGCTGTGTCCCAGCCAGCTGCCCATGGCAAAGGCCGTCACCATCATCACCAGGCCGGCCAGGGCCGAGGCTGCTCCGGCCGACTGCGGGAACGGTGCCACCGCACCGCTCTGCCCGCAGGGCTGGTGGATGCCGTGGGCCACCATGAACAGATAGAACGGCAGCACCACGGCCCAGACCGACTGCACGCCGGCCAGGGCCAGCAGGCCCATGGTGCTGCCACCGGCCAGTGACAGTGCCCCGGCCACGGCCACGGTGCGTCGCACGCCCAGCCGGGTCAGCAGGCGCCGGCACAGAACCGTCCCGCCGATGTAGCTGAGCGACATGGTGAACATGACCAGTCCGTATTGCGTCTTGCTCAGACCGAGCACCTGGATGAACACGAAGGAGGACGCCGCCAGGTAGGTGAACAGTCCGCCGTACGAGGCCGTGGCCAGCAGGGCATAGGCGCGGAAGGTGGGGTGGCGCGCAATGCGCAACCAGTTGGTGATCAGCACCCGGGGCTGCAGTGCCTGCGGGTTGGGTTGACGCACCGTCTCCCGGAAACGCCAGGCCACGATGGCGAGCGTGACCGCGCCGAACACGCCGATGAGCAGGAGCGCCGCGCGCCAGCCCAGCAGGTCGGACGACAGTCCGCCCAGCGGCGCACTGCAGCAGGCGATGACGCCCAGGCCGGTCAGCCCGCGCGACATGAAGCGTGCACCTTCGGCCGGCGCATACAGATCCCGCACGATGGCGCGGGCGCACATGACCGCAGCGCCCAGGGCCGCGCCCTGCAGGGCGCGCCAGCCGATGAGCTGCTCCATGCTGTCGGCCAGCGCACTGCCCACCGACGCTGCCACGAAGGCACCCAGCCCGATCAGCAGGATGGGTCGGCGGCCGAACCGGTCGGACAGCGGGCCCCACACCATCTGCGACACCCCGAAGGCCAGCAGCAGTGCGGTGAGCGTGAGCTGGGCCTGCGACATGGCGGCACCGAAGCCGGTGGTCAGCGCCGGCAGCGCGGGCAGGTACAGGTCGGTGGCCACCGGCTGCAGGCCCAGCAGCAGGGCCAGGGCCAGCACCACGAATCCGGGGCTCATGGCGGCGGGATCGGCAGCAGGAGAGGGCGGAGCGGACATCCGGTCGAGGGTAGCAGAAGGCCCCGCCCGCGGCCCGGTCAGCGCAGTGCCTGGGGTGCTTCCGCGGCGGATGACGCTTCCCGCCCGAGACCGAACAGCTCGGCCAGCGCCTGCCGGTACTGCGGCTGGCCGACCGAATTGGTGTTGTGGTGCGAACCGCCCTCGACCAGCACGAAGGCTTTGGGGCCGCGCGCGGCCTCGAACAGTTTCTGGCCGAGCTCGGGCTTGATCAGCCGGTCCTCGCTGCCGTGCACCACCAGCAGCGGCGAGCCGATGTCGGTCACCTTGCGCACCGATTCGAACCGCTGCGTGATGAGCGGCGAGATCGGCAGCCAGCCCCAGCGGAAAGTGCTCACCACATCGGGGATCGAGGTGAAGGTGCCTTCCACCAGCGTGCCGCGCTCGTCCTGCACCCGGGTGGCGAGGTCGATGGCGATCGCGCCACCCAGCGAGTGGCCGAAGATGTAGCGGGGCCGGTCGGGGTGGCGCTGCGCCAGCCAGTCCCAGGCGGCGCGCGCGTCTTCGACGGCCAGCGTTTCGGAGGGCAGTTCCTGGGTGCTCTTGCCGAAGCCCCGGTAGTCCACCGCCAGCACCGAGAAGCCCAGCTCCTGCATGCGCCGGATGCGGAAGGCCGATCCGGTCACGTTCCAGCGGGCGCCGTGCAGGTACAGCAGCACCGGCGCATCGGCGCGCTGCCGCAGGTCGGGATGGGGGTGCCACAGGCCATGCAGCCTGACCGGCTGGCCGGACTCGGTCGAGGTGAACTCGATCCAGACATCGTCCATGTCCTCGGCCGCCAGCGAGCCGCCCGACCAGGTTCGGTCGGAGGGCTGGAAGATCCACTGCCGCTGTTTTTCGTCCAGCGTGGCACACCCGGCCAACAGGCCAAGCGACACCAGCAGAAGGGCAATCAGGCGCTTCATGGGGAAAATGGAGCGCCGGTTGCCGAAAAAGTTCACCGCAGGGGTTCAGCGCCCGCGCAGGAACAGCGCGTCCAGATCTCGCATGGCCATCTGGCGCCAGGTCGGACGGCCGTGGTTGCACTGGTCGCTGCGCTCGGTGACCTCCATCTGGCGCAGCAGGGCGTTCATCTCGTCCAGGGTCAGACGGCGGTTGGCCCTCACGGCGCCGTGGCAGGCCATGGTGGCCAGCAGCTCGTGCTGGGCCCGCTGCACCACGCTGGCCGCGTCCACCCCGGCCAGTTCGGCCAGCTCGGCGAGCACACTGCGCGCCAGCTCCACCGGGTTGCCCTCGGACAGCGTGATCGGCACAGCCCGCACCGCCATGGTGCGTGGCGACAGCGCGGTGATGTCCAGCCCGAGTCGGGCCAGCACGTCGGTGGAGGCCTCGGCGGTGGCCACCTCGGTCGGTGTGGCGGCGAAGGTGGCCGGTATCAGCAGGGGTTGCATCGGAACCGACCGTGCATCGAGCTGCTGCTTCAGCCGCTCGTAGACGATGCGCTCGTGGGCCGCATGCATGTCCACGATGACCAGCCCCTGCGCGTTCTCGGCCAGGATGTAGACGCCCTGCAGCTGGGCCACCGCACGGCCCAGCGGCCAGTCGCCGTCGGGGAGCGGAGGCTGCGCCTGCGGTGCCTGGGGCGGCTCTGTCGGTACGCGCCCCCATGCCGGGGTCGGAGATGCTGTGCCACCGGCGGCAGGTGTCCAGAGCGCGGCCAGGTCGTTCACCGGCACGCCACCCGCAACCGGCGCTGCACTGTGCTCGAACACCAGGCGGTCCTGGCGCGCTGCCAGCAACGGATCGGCCGGCGAAACGGTCGCCAGCGGCACCGGCTCGGCTGCCGCCGGTGCCACGCCGGCCCGGGGTGCCGCCAGCGCCGTCTTCACACCCTGGTGGACGGCAAGGTGCACCTCGCGGCTGTCGCGGAAGCGCACCTCGATCTTGGTCGGGTGCACGTTCACGTCCACGCGGGTCGGATCGAGCGCGATGAACAGCGCGAACACCGGCTGGCGCTGACCGTGCAGCACGTCCTCGTAGGCGCTGCGCACCGCATGCTGGATCACCTTGTCGCGAACGTAGCGCCCGTTCACATAGGTGAACTGCAGGTCGGCGCGCGAGCGGGCGGCGTCGGGCACGCCAGCCCAGCCCCAGACCCGTACCGCCGTCGATGCGCCGGGCAACGCGGGCCAGGCCACCGGCACCGCCTGTTCGGCAAAGTCCGCACCCAGCACATCGGCCAGCCGCTGCTGGAGGGCCGGCAGCGCGTCGTTCGGATCGGTGGCGAGGTCGGCGCTGGCGGCGCGCCACTGGGCCACCAGGCGGCCGTCGTGCCAGATGGCGAATCCCACATCGGGTCGCGCCAGCGCATGGCGGCGAACCGATTCCACGCAGTGCGCGAGCTCGGTGGCATCGGTCTTGAGGAACTTGCGCCGGGCCGGCGTCGCGAAGAACAGTTCACGCACCTCCACCGTGGTGCCGCGCTGGCGGGCGGTCGGTTCCATTTCACCGCTGCGGGCATCCAGCAGCCAGCCGTGCGGGGCATCCAGGGTGTCCACCCGGGTCAGCAGCGAGACCTCGGCCACCGAGGCGATGGCGGCCAGCGCCTCGCCCCGAAAACCCATGGTGCCCACCGATTCGAGGTCGGACAGGCTGGCGATCTTGCTGGTGGCATGGCGCTTGAGCGCCTGCGGCAGGTCGTGGCGGGGGATGCCGTGGCCGTCGTCCTCCACGCTGATCAGCCGCACGCCACCGGCCTGCAGCCGGACGGTGATCTGGCGCGCGCCGGCGTCCAGCGCGTTGTCGACCAGCTCGCGCACCACCGAGGCGGGGCGCTCCACCACTTCGCCGGCCGCGATCTGGCTGATGAGTTCGTCGGGCAGCTCGCGGATCGGCCGGGGGGCAGCGGGGGGCAGGGTGGTCATCGGCAAATTGTAGGAAGGCGGCGCCGATAATCTCCGGCCATGGAGCTCATCACCTTTCTGATCGATTTCATCCTGCATGTGGACCAGCACCTGCAGACCTTCGTGCAGGCCTACGGTGCTTGGGTGTATGCGCTGCTGTTCCTCATCATCTTCACCGAGACCGGGGTGGTGGTCATGCCCTTCCTGCCGGGCGACTCGCTGCTGTTCGTGGTGGGGACGCTGTGCGGCGCCGGGCTGATGAACCTGCCGCTGGTGATGGCCCTGCTGGTGGCAGCGGCCATCCTGGGCGACCAGACCAACTACACCATCGGCCGCCACTTCGGGCCGAAGGTGTTCCAGTGGGAGAACTCGCGGCTGTTCAACCGCAACGCCTTCAACCAGGCCCATGCCTTCTACGAACGCCACGGCGGCATCACCATCATCCTGGCCCGCTTCATGCCCTTCATCCGCACGTTTGCGCCCTTCGTGGCCGGCGTGGCCGAAATGAACCGCGCGCGCTTCACTGCCTTCAACGTGATCGGCGCGCTCATCTGGGTGGTGGGCCTCACGCTGGCCGGCTACTGGTTCGGCAACCTGCCCTGGGTGCAGGCCAACCTGAGCAAGATCATCTGGGCACTCATCCTGATCCCGGGACTCATTGCGCTGTGGGGCGCATGGAAGGCCCGCACAAACCCTGCGACCCCATGAAAGCGGAGGCCACATGAACGCACCCCAGCCCCTGGTCCGCTGGCCCAACCCGGGCACCAGCCGCATCCCTTACTGGGCCTACACCGACCCGTCGCTCTACCAGCAGGAGCTGGACCGGCTGTTCTACGGCCCGCACTGGAACTACATCGGTCTGGCCATCGAGATCCCGAAGACCGGTGACTACAAGCTGAGCTGGGTGGGTGAGCGTCAGGTGATCATGGTGCGCGACCGGGTGGCCCCGCGCGACCGCGACACCGACCACGGCATCCGCGTGGTCGAGAACCGCTGCGCCCACCGGGGCGTGCGTTTCTGTCAGCCGCCCATGGACGGCCAGACCGGCAACGCGCGCAGTTTCGTGTGCCCCTACCACCAGTGGACCTACAAGCTCAACGGCGATCTGGCCGGCCTGCCGTTCAAGGACGGCGTGAAGGCCGACAGCCCCGGCGGTGAATGCGTGCACGGCGGCATGCCGGCCGACTTCGACCTGTCGAAGAACGGCCTGACCAAGCTGCGTGTGGCCGTGCTGCACGGTCTGGTGTTCGCCACCTTCAGCGAGGAGGCCGAGCCCCTGGAAGACTACCTGGGCAGCGATGTCATGCCCTGGCTGAACCGGATCTTCCAGGGTCGCGAACTGCGCCTGCTGGGCACCAACCGCCAGCGCATTCCGGGCAACTGGAAGCTGATGATGGAGAACATCAAGGACCCGTACCACCCAGGCCTGCTGCACACCTGGTTCGTCACCTTCGGCCTCTGGCGCGCCGACCAGAAGAGCCGCATGGTGATGGACGCGCACGGCCGCCACGCGGTCATGCTCTCGCGCCGCAACGACGGCGGTGCCAACAAGGCGGTGACCGAAGGTGTCACCAGCTTCAAGGCCGACATGCAGCTCGGCGATCCGCGTCTGCTGGATGTGGTGCCCGAGCCCTGGTGGACCATCGACGACCCGTCGAATCCCGGCACCGCCATCACCCCCACGGTGACCATGATCACCCTGTTCCCCGGCCTGATCGTGCAGCAGCAGGTCAACTCGCTCTCCACCCGCCACATCGTGCCGCGCGGCCCGGGCGAATTCGACTTCGTCTGGACGCACTTCGGCTTTGCCGACGACACCGAGGAGATGACCACCCGACGTCTGCGCCAGGCCAACCTGTTCGGCCCGGCCGGCTTCGTGAGTGCCGACGACGGCGAGGTGATCGAGTTCAGCCAGGACGGCTTCCGCCAGTGGGGCGAGGGTGGTGCCACCCTGGTCGAGCTCGGCGGCAAGGCCGACGATGTCGGCAACCCGCCGACCGAGCACATGGTCACCGAAACGCTGATCCGATCCATGTACGCCTACTGGCGTCGGGCCATGGGGGTCTGAGCATGTCCCTACTGACCCCCGAAGCCCTGGCCCTGCGGCAGCAGATCGACGCCTTCAATGCCGACTACGCCGCCGTGCTGGACGACCGCCGCTTCGCCGAATGGCCCGATCTGTTCGTCGCGGACGCCCGCTACAAGGTGCAGGGTCGCGAGAACTTCGACCGCGGCCTGCCGCTGTGCCTGATCCACCTGGAGAGCCAGGCCATGATGCGCGACCGTGTGGTCGGCGCCACCACCACCATCTACCACGCGCCGTACTACACCCGCCACGTGGTGGGCACCTCGCGCATCACCCATGCCGGTGTCGGCACAGCCGAGGATCCCGTGCGGGCCGAGGCCAGTTATGCGGTGTTCCGCACCAAGCCCGGCAGCACCAGCGAGGTGTTCCAGGCGGGCCGCTACATCGACGCCTTCGTGCTCACCGAGGGCGGCCTGCGCCTGCAGGAACGCCACTGTGTGTACGACAGCGAGATGGTGCTGAACTCGCTGATCTACCCGGTCTGACGGCTCAGGGCGCTCTGCGCCGGCCGGCTTCAATCCGCATGGCGGCGAGGCGGGCCGTCATCTCCAGCGTCTTCAGATCGTCCGGGTTCGGGTTGTCCTGGGGGCTGAAGGTGAAGCTGCACAGGGTGCCGTAGACCTGGCCGTTGCTCAGCACGATCGGCGTGCTGATGTGCGTGCCCACGCTGAAGGGCAGGGCTGCGGCCAGCGTGCGGGCCAGCGGGTGCTGCGAGGTGTCGGGCAGGTAGCCCGGCAGGCGGCCCTCCACCACATGGTGGCACCAGCTCTCCTCCAGCCGGTCCGACTGGCCGGCACTGACCACCGGCCGGGTGCTGTCGGCCGCCACCTGGCGCATCACACGCTGCCCGTCGACGAACTCCGAGCAGAACACCACATCCATCTGCATGCGTTCGCGCAAGGTCCGCAGCACCTCGGTGATGTTGCGGTCCAGGGCTTCGTCGGACTGGTCGGCGGTGGCCACCAGCATTTCGGAGATGGTCACCTTCAGGTCGTCGGGCTCGTAGCCCATGTCGTGGATCGGCAGCGGCATGGTCAGGCTCCCGGGGTCTGCGGCTCCACCACCACCTGTGTCTTCACCGAGTTGGCGATGAAGCATTCCTCGTGGGCCTGGTGGTGCATGTCGGCCAGTTCCTCGGCGGTGGGCTGGCGGCCGGAGAAGGTGACGGCGGGGTGCAGCGTGACCTTCGAGACCCAGAACTTGCGCTTCTCGTTGGCGGCCATCACGCCCACGGCATGGTCGGCATAGCGGTCGACGCAGAAGCCGGCGCGCACCGCAATGGAGAAGAACCACAGCATGTGGCAGCTGGAGAGCGAGGCCACGAAGGCTTCTTCCGGGTCCATGGCGGCCGGGTCGGAGTACGGCAGCGGCACCACCAGCGGCGATGAGGAGCCGGCCACCTCCAGCCCTCCGTCCAGGCGGATGGTGTGGCGGCGGCTGTAGCGGTTGTCGGTGAAGGTCTGGTCGCCGCGCTCCCAGAGGATGTCGGCGGTGTACTGGTGGGCCATGTCGGTTCGGGGGTCGGGGGTCAGATCTGGCGGTTGCGCGCCAGCGGCGGGTTGGCTTCAAAGTACCGCACGATGCCGCGCATGAGGGCATCGGCCAGGTCGTTCTGGTACTTCGGGTCGTTCAGGCGTTTTTCCTCGTCCGGGTTGCTGATGAAGGCGGTCTCCACCAGCACGCTGGGAATGTCGGGCGCGCGCAGCACTGCAAAGTTGGCCTGCTCCACGCGGGGCTTGTGCAGCTTGCCCACGCGCTTGACCTCGCCCAGCATGGAGTTGCCGAGCTTGAGGCTGTCGTTGATCTGCGCGGTGGTGCTCATGTCGAGCAGGGCGCGCTGCACCGTCGCGTCGCGGGCGCGCACATTGATGCCGCCCACCAGGTCGGCGGCATTTTCCTTGTCGGCCATCCAGCGGGCGGCGGCACTGCTGGCGCCGCGGGTGCTCAGGGCATAGATGCTCGCGCCCTGCGGCCGTGGGCTGTAAAAGGCGTCGGCGTGCAGGCTGATGAACAGGTCGGCCTGCACCCGCTGGGCCTTGGCCACCCGCACCTGCAGCGGCACGAAGAAGTCGGCATCGCGGGTCATGAAGGCGCGCATCGGATTGCCGTTGACCGTCGTGGCGTTGATGCGGTCGCGCAGCTTGTGGGCGATCTGCAGCACCACCTTCTTCTCGTGGGTCCCACCGGGGCCGATGGCCCCGGGGTCCTCGCCGCCGTGGCCGGGGTCCAGGGCGATGACGATCAGGCGTTCGGTGCGGGCGCGCTCCCGGGCCTTGGCCGACGGCGCGGCGGGGCGGGAGACGGGCGGAACCGGCGCGGCAGCCACTGGCGGTTCGGTGCGTGCCGGTGGCGTGCCGCGCGCAGCACCGCCGGACGATTCCTGGCGGGCGATCAGCTCGCCCAGCGGGTCGGGGCGGCCGGCACGCTCGGGTGTCACGGTCACGCCGCTGCCCTGGGTTTCCAGGCCCAGCAGGCGTGCAGCGCGCGCACTGGCGTCGTCGAGGTCGCGCATGCGCTGGGCGATCAGCTGCTCCAGCGGATCGGGCGGGTTGACCGGCCGCAGGTCCAGCACCAGCCGGTGCTGGTAGGCGGCCACCGGGGGCAGGCTGAAAACCTCGGGCTGCATGGCCTGCTTGAGGTCGATCACCAGGCGCACCACGTTGGGTGCGAACTGCGCGACCCGGATGCCGCCGATGTTGGGGTCGTCCGAGCGCAGCTGCGCCACCAGGTCGCGCAGGCCGGGCAGCAGGTCGAGGCCTTCGATGTCCACCGCCAGCCGGGGCGGGTTGTCCACGAAGCTGGACCTCGATACCAGCTGGGCGTCGGACTCGATGGTCACCCGGGTGTAGTCATCGGCCGGCCAGATGCGGACCGCCAGCACGCTGGCTCCGCGCGCAATGTGGTGCGGCCCCAGCAGCAGCACCAGCGAGCCGACCTGGAGCAGGCTGCGCCGGGCGGGATCGGGCAGACGGGTCATCCGGCGATGGCCTCCAGCAGCCGCTGACCGGCCGGGCTGTGGGCGGTGGCGCGCACCAGGCGCGCACCGTCGTGTTCGGGGTCGGTGTTCATGGGGTCGGGGTCGATGTCCAGCGTCAGGTCGATGGCGGGCATGAAGCCGGCGGCCCGTTCGGGCCACTCCACCAGCTTGAGGCCGGGGCTCCCGAAAAGTTCGCGGAACCCGGCGTCTTCCCATTCCCTTGGGTCGGTGAACCGATAGAAGTCGAAATGCCAGATCGACAGCGCCTCGCCGGGTGGCATCAGAGGGCAGTCGATGGCGCTGTGCGGCTCCACCACCGCATAGGTGGGGCTCTTGATGCGCCCGCGCACCCCCAGGGCCCGCAGCAGGTGACGCACGAAGGTGGTCTTGCCCGCACCCAGATCGCCCTGCAACGCCAGCGTGGCATGGGCCACGGCCGGGCAGGCGGCCAGGCGCTGCGCAAAGGCCTGCGTGGCCTCCTCGTGGGGCCAGCGGCCATGCCACACGCTGCTTCCTACAATCGGTGCCGCATGAACACGGGTCTGGATGTCGCTCAACTGGTCTCCCGCATACGCGCCTGGGGGCAAGAGCTCGCATTCTCCCAAATCGGTGTGGCGGGTGTCGACCTGCGTTCGGCCGAACCGGGACTGCTGGCCTGGCTGGAGGCCGGCTGCCACGGTCGAATGGACTACATGGCCCGCCACGGCCTGACCCGGGCCCGCCCGGCCGAGCTGGTGCCGGGCACGCTGAGCGTCATCACCGCCCGCATGGACTACCTGCCCGCCGACACCCCGCCCGACTGGACCGGACGCGAGCTGCAGCGCCTGCAGCGCCCGGGCGAGGCGGTGGTCTCGGTCTATGCCCGCGGGCGGGACTACCACAAGGTGTTGCGGCAGCGGCTGCAGAAGCTGGCCGACCGCATGGCGGCCGACATCGGCCCCTTCGGCCACCGGGTGTTCACCGATTCTGCGCCGGTGCTGGAAGCCGAGCTGGCCACCCGCAGCGGCCTGGGCTGGCGCGGCAAGCACACCCTGGTGCTGGACCGCGATGCCGGCTCCATGTTCTTTCTGGGCGAGATCTTCGTCGACCTCGCGCTGCCGCCCACCGAACCGGTCAGCGGGCACTGCGGCAGCTGCAGCGCCTGCATCGATGCCTGCCCCACCCAGGCCATCACCGGTCCGTACCGGCTGGACGCGCGGCGCTGCATCAGCTACCTGACCATCGAGCACGAAGGGTCCATTCCGACCGAGCTGCGGCCGCTGCTGGGCAACCGCATCTACGGCTGCGACGACTGCCAGCTGGTCTGCCCCTGGAACAAGTTTGCGCAGCGCTCGCCGCTGCCGGACTTTGACGAGCGCGCCGGCCTGAGCGGCAGCACGCTGGTGGAACTGTTCGGCTGGACCGAAACCGAGTTTCTGCAGCGCACCGAGGGCAGCGCCATCCGCCGCATCGGGCACGAGCGCTGGCTGCGCAACATCGCGCTGGCGCTGGGCAATGCGCTGCACGCTGGCCTGGGCGGCGCGGCGGCCGATGCCGCCCGGGCCGCCCTGCAGGCCCGTGCCGACCACCCCAGCGAGGTGGTGCGGGAGCAGGTGGCCTGGTCGCTCCGGCCTCGTCCTCAAGCCTGCGCGTAACGCAGCCGCAGTTCGCGCTTGAGCAGCTTGCCGCTGGGGTTCTTGGGCAGCGTCTCGGTGAAGACCACCCGCTTGGGCGACTTGAACGACGCCATGTGGGCGTTGCAGTGGTTGATCACCTCGTCCTCGGTGAGGTGCTGGCCGGCCTTGACCACGATCACCGCCGTCACCGCCTCGACCCACTTCGGATCGGCCAGACCGATGACGGCCACCTCGCTGACCGCCCCCAGGCGGTAGATCATTTCCTCGACCTCACGGCTGGCCACGTTCTCGCCGCCGGTCTTGATCATGTCCTTCTTGCGGTCGACCACGGTGATGAAGCCTTCGTCGTCCACCACCGCCAGGTCGCCGCTGTGGAACCAGTCGCCCTCGAACGCCGCACGGGTGCGGTCCGGGTCGTTGAAGTAGCCCAGCATCAGGTGCGGCGAGCGGTGCACGATCTCGCCGACTTCACCCACCGCCACATCTTCCATCTGGTCGTTGACCACCCGGGTCTCGACATTGAGCACCGCCTTGCCGCACGAGCCGGGCTTGCGCAGCTGGTCCTGCGGTCCGAGCATGGTGGCCAGCGGCGCGATTTCGGTCTGGCCATACAGGTTCCACAGGCGCACCGACGGCAGACGCGAGGCCAGTTCCTTGAGCACCTCCACCGGCATGATGGACGCGCCGTAGTAGCCCTTGGCCAGGCGGGCCAGCCGCGCCGGGTCGAAGGCCGGCGAGCGCAGCAGGCCGATCCACACCGTGGGCGGTGCAAAGAAGCTGGTGATGCGGTGCTGCTCCAGCAGCTTGAGCAGGTGGTCGGGCACCGGCTTGCCGGTGATGATGTTGGTGCTGCCGACATAGATGGCCGGACCGAAGAACACATCGAGCTGCGCGCAGTGGTACAGGGGCAGGGCGTGCAGGGCCACATCGGCCTCGGCGATCTCGGCGTTGATGACGCAGCTCACGTACTGCCACATCACCGCGTCGTGCGTGAGCATGGCCCCCTTGGGGCTGGACTCGGTGCCGCTGGTGTAGACGATCTGCGCCAGGTCGGTGCTGGCCAGCCGCACCGGCGGCAGCGGGTCCGCGCAGGCCGCGAGATGGTCGAAGCGGTGCATGCGCTCCACCGGCTCGCTCGGGTCTTCGCCGGGCATCCAGATGAACTGTTCCACCGCGGTGTCGAGCTCTGCTGCGGCACGGGCCAGATCGGCCAGGCCGCTGTCGGTGGCCAGCGTCCGGGCACCGGCATGGCGCAGGATGTAGGCCACCTCGTCGGCCTTGAGCATGAAGTTGATCGGCACCAGCACCGCACCCCGGCGGGCAATGGCGAAGCGCAGCGCGGCAAAGGCGTGCGAGTTGCGGGCCAGCACCGCCACCTTGTCGCCCTCGGCCACGCCGATGTGGGCCAGCCCGGCCGCCAGGCGCGTGACCAGCGCATTGAAGTCCGCGTAGGTCCAGCAGACATCGCCGCAGACGATGGCGGTCTTGTCGGGCAGGCGCAGGGCGGTGCGGTGCAGTGCGTCGGCGATGGTCTGGCGGCGGATGACGGGGTCGAGATGGTGGGACATGGCGGATCGGTTCATGAGGAGCTGTGCAACCGGTGAATTCGACCCGCCAGACGGTTTTTCGACCATGCGCGTTTTCACCAGCCCCTGCCCCCGGCACCACAAGGCCTTACAGGCTGTTGCAGGGCCCGCCACTATCATCCGGCGGATGGACCGGTTGCCCTTTCCGTTCAATCCGTACCCGGCGGGCCGCGGTCTGCTGCGGCTGGCCGGCGGCCTGCTGCATCTGGTCCGGCTGGGTGCCTTGATGGTGGCGCTGTCGCTTTCCGTGTCCAGCTACCGCCGGCAGGAAACCCGGCATGCCGTGCTGCGCCAGCTGGTGCGCGCCACGCTGCCGCTGCTGAGCTGGTTCATGGTGCTGTCGGCGCTGGTCAGCCTGGTGCTGATCCGCATCGTCGTGGCCACCGCCGCCAGCTACGGCCTGTCGCAGTACGCCATCGAGGTGCTGGTGCGCACCCTGGTGCTGGAACTCATCCCGTTGTATGCAGCCCTGTTCGTGGCGGTGCGCCACACCATGCCCGATGCGCAGCAGGTGCGCAGCCTGCTGGCGCGTCGCCGCCAGGCAGTGGCCGACCCACACGCGCTGGCCATGGTGGCCCTGGCGCTGTTCCCTAGGGCGCTGGCCAGCGGCTTTGCGGTGCTCCTGCTGGCCGGCCTGGCCGGCGTGACGGCGCTGGTGCTGGCCTATCTCACCGTCTATGGCTTCTCGCCCTGGGGCCTGCCGGCCTACACCCATGCGGTGGGTGGCATCTTCAGTCCGGCGGTCGGCCTGATCTTCACCTTCAAGACCGGTCTGTTCGCACTCGCTGTGGCCGTGGTGCCGCTGGCCGCCGCCGCGCGCCCCGATGCAGCCGGCCGGTTCCGGCGCCAGAGCGACATGGCCGCGTTCGCCAGGCTGTTTTCCGCGCTGCTGCTGATCGAGGTCGGGTCCCTCCTGGGGAACTATGCCTGACATGAACCTTCTGGAGACACCCCTGCCATGACCCCCGTGCTGCCGCCCGACGCCGACCCGCCCGTGCCTTTGCTGGCGTTCAAGGCTGCCGCACTCATCGTGCTCATGCTGGCCTTGCTGATCGGCTCGCTGGTCTATGTGCTGTATGCCCGTGGCGTGTTCGAGCCGACCCAGCGCGTGGTGCTGGTGGCCGACGACTCCGAGGGCGTGTCGGTCGGCATGGACATGACCTTTGCCGGTTTTGCCATCGGCCGCGTGGCCCGCATCGAGCTGGCCGACGATGGCCGGGTCCGCATCCTGGTCGACGTGCCCCGGACCGATGCGCGCTGGCTGCGCACCTCCAGCATCTTCACCCTGGAGCGCAGCCTGGTCGGGGGCACCCGGCTGCGCGCCTACAGCGGCGTGCTGGACGATCCACCCTTGCCCGACGGAGCCGAGCGCACCGTGTTGCGCGGCGACGCGGCGGCCGAGATACCGCAGCTGACCGCTGCCGTGCGTGAACTGCTGGGCAACCTGAATGCGATGACCCGCAGCGATGCGCCCCTGGCCCGTTCGCTGGACCATGTCGAGGTGGCCACCGGCCGGCTTGCCGGGCCGCAGGGCATGGCCGGCATGATCACCGGCAACGAGGCCGATGCGCGCCGCCTGCTGCAGGCCGTCGAGCGCAGCAACGCGCTGCTGGCCCGGATCGATGGGCTGGTGGCCAATGCCGACCGCCAGGTGTTCGGTCAGGGCCTGCCACCCGGACCGGACGGCAGACCCGCCGGCCTGGTGAGCGACGTGCGGGCCACCGTGCGCCAGCTCGACGCGCTGCTGGCCGACACCCGGGGCAGCCTGCAGAAGCTCGATGCCGTGCTGGTGGAAGCCCAGGGCGTGGCCGCCAACACCCGCGAGGCCACCACCGACCTGACGGCCCTGCGCGCCGAGGTGGAAGCCAGCCTGCGCCGGGTGGACGGCCTCATCCTCGACCTCAACCGCCGCTGGCCGTTTGCCCGCGATGCCGAGCTGAAGCTGCCATGAACCGAGCTGCCGCCCCCCTGTGCCTGATGCTGACCTCCGCCCTGCTGGCCGGTTGCAGCAGCACCCCGCCGCCACCCGGCTGGCAGATGTCGGCCCGCATCTCGCTCGACCGCGCTGCAGAGGCCTGGCTGCAGGGCAACGACCGGGTGGCCGAGGCCGAGATGCAGCGGGTCCGGCGCGACCTGCGCTCCACCGGCCAGCCCGCCCTGCTGGCACGCACCGAACTGGCCCACTGCGCCACCCGCGTTGCGGCACTGCAGCCCGGCAACTGCCCCGCCTTCGATGCTCTGCTCGCCGATGCAGCGCCCGCCGAGCAGGCCTATGCCCGCCACCTCAAGGGGCAGGCCAGCGAGGCCGACCGCGCGCTGCTGCCGCCGACGCAGCGACAGCCGCTGGCCGAGGTCGGCGATCCGCTGTCGCGCCTGGTGGCCGCGGGTGTGCGGATGCAGGTCGGTCAGATCACGCCGACCGAGGTGGCGCTGGCGGTGGAGACGGCGTCGGCACAGGGCTGGAGCCGACCGCTGCTGGCCTGGCTGGGGGTGCAGCGGCAACGCGCCCAGCAGGCGGGCGATGTGGCCGAGGCCGCGCGGCTGCAGCGCCGCATGGACCTGGTGACGGCCCGTTGATGGCGCGCCGTGCTGCGGCGTTCAGCGTCCGCCGAGCACGCCCAGGGCCAGCGGCAGGCTGACCATGCCCAGCAGGGTCGACAGCGTGACCAGACCCGCCACATACGGGCCGTTGTAGCCCATGCGGGCGGCCAGCACATAGCAGCTGGACGCGGTGGGCACAGCCGAGAACATCAGCAGCACCGTGGTCTGCAACGGGTCCAGACCGAACAGCTGCGCAATGCCGAAGGCCATCAGCGGCATGCCCAGATGCTTGACCGCCAGCACCAGACCACCCAGCGTCTTGGCGCTGGCCAGCAGGCCGAACTGCAGGCCGGCACCGGCAGCCATCAGACCCAGGGCCAGCGAGGCCTGGCCGATGCGGGTCACGGTGGGTTCGATCCACACCGGGATCGAACCGCCCGCCAGATTGAACAGCAGGCCGCTGGTGGTGCCGATGATCAGCGGGTTGCGCAGCAGCTCGCGGCCGAAGCCGCGCCCGGCATGCCGGGCCATCGGCCACACGGCCGCCACATTGAACAGCGGCACGCACACGCCGATGATCACGGCGATCATCTGCACGCCCTGTGCGCCGGCCAGCCGGTCGGCAAGGGCCAGTGCAATGAAGGAGTTGAAGCGGAACCCCACCTGCGCGCTGGCCGCGTGCAGCCGGGTGTCCAGCCGCCGGCCCACCCACGGCCAGTAGGGCAGCGAATACGCCAGCGCAATGCCGCAGATGCCCAGCGTGACGGCGGCCCCCATGAGGTGCGAGGCAGCACCCAGGTCGAGCGGGTTGCGCACGATGGCCTGGAACAGCAGCACCGGGAACAGGAAGTAGTACACCAGCGCCTCCACCGGCTCCCACACCTTGCGGTCCAGGGCGGTGAAGCGGCACAGCAGGAAGCCGCACAGGATGAGCGCGAAGTCGGGGAAGAGCAGCTGGGCGTGGTTCACCGGGCGAGCATAGCGGCTGAGCAGGGCCCGTCTCGGGGTTTTCCCCGTAGGTGGTCATGCGGATCGGAATACGGGAACCGGTTGGTACATTCAGGGGTCACCCGCACTGTGCAGGCCAACGTTGCCTGCCGCCTTTCCATACCCACCCACTGGAGACCTCTCATGCTGAACCGACGCCATGTCCTGACGACCGCCGCCGTGCTGGCCGGCCTGGCCGCACCAAGCGCCGCCGTCTGGGCCCAGGCCTTCCCGAACAAGCCGATCCGCCTGCAGGTGCCGTTTGCACCGGGCGGCACCACCGACATCATTGCCCGCGTCATGTCCGAACCCCTGGGCAAGGCCCTGGGCCAGTCGGTGATCGTCGAGAACAAGGCCGGCGGCGGCGGTGTGGTCGGTGCTTCCGAACTGGCCCGTGCGGTGCCGGACGGTCACATCATCGGCATGGCCACCGTGTCCACCACGGCGGCCAACCCGGCGATCAATCCCAAGATCCCGTACAACACCCTGACCGATTTCACTCCCATCATCAACATCGCCGCCACGCCCAACGTGATCGCGGTGCACCCCAGCTTCCCGGCGCGCGACTACCAGGGCTTCCTGGCCGAGATCAAGAAGAGCCCCGGCAAGTACAGCTATGCCACCTCGGGCACCGGCGGCATCGGCCACCTGCAGACCGAGCTGTTCAAGAGCCTGACCGGCACCTTCATCACGCACATCCCGTACCGCGGTGCCGGCCCGGCCCTGAACGACACGGTGGGCGGCCAGGTGCCGATCATCTTCGACAACCTGCCCTCGGCTCTGCCCTTCATCCGCGACGGCCGCCTGATCGCCATCGTGGTGGCGGCTCCCGAGCGCGTGGCCGGCCTGCCCACCATCCCGACCTTCAAGGAAGTGGGTCTGGAGGCCGTCAACCGCATGGCCTATTACGGCCTGATCGGTCCCAAGGGCATGCCCAAGGACGTGGTCGACAAGATCCACGCCGCTGCCCTGCAGGCCGTGGCCGACCCGGCCGTGAAGAAGCGCATCGAGGACACCGGCTCGCTGGTGGTGGCCAACACCCCGGCCCAGTTCGCCGAGCAGATCAAGGCCGAATTCGGCGTCTACAAGCAGGTGGTCGAGAAGCAGAAGCTCAAGCTGGACTGATGACCGCCACGGCCTCCCGCGCGCCGGCCAGTCCGCAGGACCTGGCCGGGGCCTTCGTCGACGCCCTCTGGCTCGAGGAAGGCCTCTCGCGCAACACCCTGGAGGCCTACCGGCGCGACCTGGTCCTGCTGGGCGAATGGCTGGCGCAGCAGGGCAAGCCCCTGCTGCAGACCACCGAAGCCGACCTCAACGCCTACTTCGCGGCCCGGCATGCGCAGACCCGGGCCAGCACCGCCAACCGGCGGCTCACCGTGTTCCGCCGCTATTTCCGCTGGGCGCTGCGCGAACGCTTCATCGACGCCGACCCCACGCTGCGCCTCATGCCGGCCAAGCAGGCGCTGCGGGTGCCGCACACCCTGAGCGAGGCTCAGGTGGAAGCGCTCCTGCAGGCGCCCGACACCGGCACGCCGCTGGGCCTGCGCGACCGGGCCATGCTGGAGCTGATGTACGCCAGCGGCCTGCGCGTGAGCGAGCTGGTCACCCTCAAGGCTTGGCATGTGTCGCTCTCCGAAGGGGTGCTGCGGGTCACCGGCAAGGGCAACAAGGAACGGCTGGTGCCGTTCGGCCAGGTCGCCGGGCAGTGGCTGCAAAGCTGGCTGGCCGAGGGCCGGCCCGCCATCCTGGCCGGCCAGGCCAGCGACGACCTGTTCGTCACCTCGCGCGGCTCACGCGCCGGCGAGGCCATGACCCGCGTGATGTTCTGGCAGCTGGTGCGGCGCTATGCGCAGCAGGCCGGCATTTCGGTGCACCTGTCACCGCACACGCTGCGACACGCCTTTGCCACCCACCTGCTCAACCACGGGGCCGACTTGCGGGCGGTGCAGCTGTTGCTGGGGCATGCCGACATTTCCACCACCACCATCTACACCCATGTGGCGCGAGAGCGCCTGAAGACGCTGGTGGCCCGGCACCACCCGCGTGGGTGATCTGCTGGCAGCTGCCTCGGCTTACTTGTAGAAGGCCTCGACCTGGCCCTTGAGCTGGATCAGCAGCGGCTGGCCCTTGCGGTCCAGCGTCTTGCCCGAGGGCACCTTGATCCAGCCACCGCTGACGCAGTATTCGCTGACATCGAAGCGTTCCTTGCCGTTGAAGACGATGCCGATGTCGTGCTCGAACACGGCGGCCACATGGTGCGGGCTGCGCGGGTCGATGCTCAGGCGGTCCGGCAGGGCGGGGCGGTTGTCCTGAGGGGCAGGGGAAGCGGAGGGGTTCATGGTGCTGTCGTTCATGGGCCGGCATTGTCCGACACTTCCAGATCGCCGATCAGCCGCACCTTGACGCTGCGGCCCTTGATCCGGGTGCCGGCCAGCCGGCGGGTCGCCTCGGCCGCGATGCTGCGCTCCAGGGCCACGTAGGTCGACCAGTCGTTGATGCTGATCTTGCCGACCTGCTCGCGGGTGTAGCCCAGGTCGGCGGTGAGCGCGCCCAGCACGTCACCGGCGCGGATCTTTTCCTTGCGGCCGCCCTGGATGTGCAGGGTGGACATGGGCGCCAGCAGCGGGCCCTGGCCGCTGTCCTTCAGGCTGTCCAGCGGATGCCACACCGCTTCCTGGCCGCTGAGCTGTTCGATGCGGCCGACCCGGCCCATCTCCTCCAGGCTGGCCAGGTTCAGGGCCAGGCCGTCCTCGCCGGCACGGCCGGTGCGGCCGATGCGGTGCACATGCACTTCGGCATCGGGCGTGGTGTCCACATTGATGACCGCGGCCAGGCTGGGAATGTCCAGACCGCGGGCGGCCACGTCGGTGGCCACCAGCACCGGGCAGCTGCGGTTGGCAAAGCGCACCAGCACCTGGTCGCGGTCGCGCTGTTCCAGGTCTCCGTGCAGGGCCAGGGCGCCGATGCCCTGGGCCCGCAGCACGTCCACCAGGTCGTTGCACTGGGCCTTGGTGTTGCAGAAGGCCATGGTGCTGGCCGGTCGCAGGTGCATCAGCAGACGCCCGACGGTGTGCAGGCGTTCCTTCTCGGTCACCTGGTACCAGCGCTGTTCGATCCGGCCGGCCTGGGGTGCTGCCGCCACTTCCACCGACAGCGGGTCGCGCAGGATGCGGGCCGAGAGTTTCGCAATGTCGTCCGGGTATGTGGCGGAGAACAGCAAGGTCTGGCGCTGGGCCGGGCAGGCGCGCACCACGGCGGCGATGTCGTCGGCAAAGCCCATGTCGAGCATGCGGTCGGCCTCGTCCAGCACCAGGGTGCGCAGGCCGTCGAGCTGCAGGCTCTGCCGCTGCAGGTGGTCCAGTACCCGCCCGGGCGTGCCCACCACCACATGGGCGCCGTGTTCCAGCGTGGCCAGCTGGCCGCGCAACGGAACGCCGCCGCACAGCGTGACCACCTTGATGTTGTCCGACGCCGCGGCCAGGCGCCGGATTTCGGTGGCCACCTGATCGGCCAGCTCGCGGGTCGGGCACAGCACGAGCGACTGCACGCCGAAATGGCGCGGGTTGAGCTGGGTCAGCAGGGTGAGTGCGAAGGCGGCGGTCTTGCCGCTGCCGGTCTGGGCCCGGGCGATCAGGTCACGGCCGAGCAGGGCCGGCGGCAGCGCCGCGGCCTGGATCGGTGTCATCTGTTCATAGCCCAGTCGGGCCAGGGCGCCGAGCAGGTCGGGGTGCAGGGGGAGGGAGGCGAAGCGGGAATCGGTCATTCCCGATTGTCGCTCCCCAGCCTGGCATCGAGCGTGAAACGGAAGGTGGCGCCCTGGCCGGGGGCGCTTTCGGCCCAGACCCGCCCGCCGTGGCGGGTGACGATGCGGTGCACGATGCTCAGACCCAGGCCGGTGCCGGCGTAGTCGCGTTCCGAATGCAGCCGGCAGAACGGATCGAACAGGCGCGAGGCCTTGGTCGAATCGAAGCCGCAGCCGTGATCGCGTACGAAGTACACGGTTTCGCCCTCGAGGATCTCGCTGCCGACCTCGATGCGGATGACCTCCTGGCGGCCGCTGAACTTCCAGGCGTTGCGCAGCAGGTTGTCCATGACGCTGCGCATCAGGGCCAGATCGGCCACCACCGACATGCCGGGCTGCACCTGCAGCTCGCAGGCCCGCAGCGGCTCGGCGTCGCGCAGGGTGTCCATCAGCTCCCGGGTCAGCTCGCTGAGGTCCAGGGGCGCGGGCATGATGTCCTGGCGGGACAGGCGCGACATGTTCAGCAGCGCGTCGATCAGTTTGCCCATGTGCCGGACCGAGGTGCTGATGCGGTCGAGCATGGCAGTTCCCTCGTCTCCCAGCGCCTGTGCATGTTCCTCGGTCAGGATCAGGCTCAGGCCCGAGATGGCGCGCAGGGGCGCACGCAGGTCGTGCGCCACGGTGTGGTTGAAGGCTTCGAGCTCCTTCATGCTGTGCTGGAGTTCGCGTGTGCGCTCCTGCACCCGGGCCTCCAGCACTTCATTGGCCTGCTGCAGGGCGTCGGACGCCAGCTTGGCCTCGGTGATGTCCTGCACCACGCAGCTGGTGCGGCCGTCTTCCAGCCTCGCACCGTCCATGCGCAGCCAGCGCAGGCCCTCGCCCCGCATCCAGGTGCGGAACTCCTGGCTGAAGCGACCGGGCACCTGGCCCATGAGGCAGCGGGTGACCGCCAGCCGGTCGTCCTCGACCACGACCTGCAGCACCTGGGCCAGTGAAACGGCGGCATGTTCGGCCACGCCGATGCGGCGCGCGCTGGCACCGGCGGTGCGCACCGTGCCGGCTTCGGGGTCGCATTCCAGGCTGCCCATGTTGGCCGACTGCAGCGCTTGGGCGAGCAGGTGCTGGTTCTCGTGAAAGGCCAGCTGCATCTGGTGGCGCTCCAGCGCCATCTGGATGGTGGCGTGCAGCTCGTGCTCCGAGAACGGCTTGATCAGGTAAC
The DNA here is from genome assembly GCF_958439165.1 of uncultured Hydrogenophaga sp. Lineage (GTDB taxonomy): Bacteria > Pseudomonadota > Gammaproteobacteria > Burkholderiales > Burkholderiaceae_C > Hydrogenophaga. The sequence goes on from NZ_OY288123.1 coordinate 181,755, forward strand.
CGTAGGGATGGGTCAGACGGGCACGCTCCAGCGTGGCGTCTTCCGAATACGCGGTGAGGTAGATCACCGGCACGGCGCCCAGGGGCAGGTGGTTCAGCGCGACGGCGACCTCGATGCCGTCCATGTCGCCCTTGATGTGGATGTCCATCAGCACCAGATCGGGTCGCTGTGCTTGCACCATCGACAGACACTCGCGGCCGGACTCGACCACTCCCGCCACCCGGTAACCCATGTGCTGCAGGCGTTCCTGCAGGTTGAAGGCCACGATGGCTTCGTCCTCGACGATCAGGATCCGGGCGGGCCCCTTCATGCCAGCCGCTCCAGCTGAAAGCGCAACTCGAAACGGACCGGGTTGCTGCGGTGGATGTCGAGCACGCCGCCAAGCTGGCGGGTGAGCAGCTGCACCAGCTGCAAGCCCAGTGTCCGGGTCTGCAGCAGGTCGAGGTCGTCCGGCAGGGGTTCACCGTCGTTGCTGACCGTCAGCACCATGTGGCCGGGCGATGGCTCGATCATCCGGATCTCGACATGCCCGCTGCGGCCGCTGCCGAAGCCGTGCTTGAGTGCATTGCTCACCAGCTCGTTGATCACCAGGCCGCAGGGAATGGCCTCGTTGATCGGCAGCTTGATGTCGCTGGCCATGACCTGGATGTCCACCGGTCCGGCCACCGAGCGGTAGGACTCGGTGAGGCTGCGGACCAGCTCGTCCAGGAAGCGGGCGAAGTCGACCTGGGCCAGGTTCTCCGACAAGTAGAGCGTCTGGTGGATCAGCGACATCGACCGGATGCGGTTCTGGCTGTCCCGCAGCGCGTCGATCAGGTCGTGGTCCTGCAGCCGCATGGCCTGCAGGTCGAGCAGGCTGTGGATGACCTGCAGGTTGTTCTTGACCCGGTGGTGCACCTCGCGCAGCAGCAGCTCCTTCTGCGCCAGCGCGTCCTGGATGCGTCGCTCGTTCTGCTTGCGCTCCGACAGGTCCAGGATGACCGACAGGATCATCGTGCCCTCGCCGGTCTCCACCGGGTTGATGCCGATCTCCACCGGAAACTCGCTGCCGTCCTTGCGCCTGCCGGCCAGATCGCGCCCGGCACCCATCGGCCGGGCCGAGGTTTCGGCCAGGAAGCCCTGGCGGTAGCCGGGGTGGGCATGGCGGTACCGCTCCGGCACCAGCACCTCCACCCGCTGTCCGATCAGTTCGTCGCTGCCATAGCCGAAGGTCTGTTCCGCCAGCCGGTTGGCGCGGGTGATTTCCCCGGCCTGATTGACCACGATCATCGAGACCGGGGTGCGGTCGAATGCCTGCCCGAGGTATTCGTCGAGCCGTACGCTTTGGGCCATGTGTCCTTCGCCTTGTTCCCTCGTCCAGACCATGCTACGCCGATGGACACCCTTTGGATGCATTACCGGCAGGGGGTATGCGTAACAAGTCCCCCGGGCGTGACAACCGGCCGCTTCCGGTCGGGCTGGCGGTCAGACTTCAGTCAGTCTTCGGTCAGGGCCGCCAGGTCGGCTTCCGAGAACCCCGCTGCGCGGCGGGCGGCCTCGTTGAAGGGCGGGCGGGGCCTGGGTGCGGCGTGGCGGCGTGCCAGCAGGCGGTAGTGGGAGATCGGCTCCAGATCCTGTCGGTCGCAGAGCCAGCCGTACCAGCGGTTGCCCACCGCCACATGGCCGATCTCGTCGCGCAGGATGATGTCCAGGATCTCGACCGCCCGCAGCGCCTCGGGCGTGCCGACCTGGCGCAGGCGGCGCTGGATCAGGGGGGTGGCGTCCAGCCCCCGGGCTTCCAGCGTGCGCGGCACCAGGGCCATGCGGGCGGTGATGTCGTCCTGGGTGCGCACGCACATGGTCCACAGGCCGTCGTGGGCGGTGAAGTCGCCATAGCCGTGCCCCAGTGCGGCCAGGTGTTCGGCCAGCAGCCCGAAGTGGGTCGCCTCTTCGTCGGCCACGCGCAGCCAGTCGCGGTAGTACCCGGCCGGCATCCCGGCAAAGCGCCACACGGCGTCCAGCGCCAGGTTGACGGCGTTGAACTCGATGTGGGCAATGGCGTGCAGCTGGGCGGCCAGCCCTTCGCGGGTGAACGGGGTGCGGTGGGGCACCTCGGCCGGCGGCACCAGCAGGGGTTGTGGCGGGCGGCCGGGCAGGGGGGCAGGCGGCTCGGTCAGCACCAGTTCCCTTTCCCGTTCCAGCGCCGGGTCAGCAGCATTCGCGCTTTCCAGTGCCGCCAGCCGTTGCCACAGCGCGTGCGTGGCCGCCACCTTGGCAGCCGGGTCGGCCAGCAGCAGGGCCTGCAGGGCGGCCGCGCGCAAGCCGGGGTCGGGATCGGGAACGGGGGCATGGGCCATCCCTACAATTCTAGTTTTCATACCCCCGGAGGCACCGCATGGCCATCTACGAACTCGACGGAACCGCGCCCCGGCTGGCGCCCAGCGCCTGGGTGGCCGACAACGCCCAGGTCATGGGCAGCGTCACCCTGGCCGAGGACAGCAGCGTGTGGTTCGGTGTGACCATCCGTGGCGACACCGAGACCATCGCGGTGGGCGAGGGCAGCAATGTGCAGGATGGCAGCGTGCTGCATGCCGATGTGGGTTTCCCGCTCACCATCGGCCGCCACGTGACCGTGGGGCATCAGGTCATGCTGCACGGCTGCACCATCGGCGACGAATCGCTCATCGGCATCGGGGCGGTGGTGCTCAATGGCGCCAAGATCGGCAAGCATTGCCTGGTGGGCGCCGGCGCCCTGGTGACCGAGGGCAAGGAATTCCCGGACGGCTCCATGATCATCGGCAGCCCGGCCCGCGCCATCAAGACGCTCACGCCCGAGCAGATCGCCGGTCTTCGTCGCAGCGCCGAGCACTATATCGAGAACGCACGCCGCTACCGCCAGGGCTTGAAAAAGATCGGCTGACCCCGAACTGCCCGCGTTGTTCCTTGAAAGCCCCCTGTGTCCGAACTCCACAAATTCGTCTTTGAAGGCCTGCCGGTGCGCGGCATGCTGGTCCGCCTGACCGATGCCTGGCAGGACATCCTGCGCCGCCGTGCCGAAGCCGGCGGCTACCCGGCCGCCGTGACCGAGCTGCTGGGTGAAATGACCGCCGCCGCCGCACTCATGCAGGCCAACATCAAGTTCAACGGCTCTCTCACGCTGCAGATCATGGGCGACGGTCCGGTCAAGCTGGCGGTGGCCGAGGTGCAGCCGGACCTGGCCCTGCGGTCCACCGCCACCGTCATGGGTGAAGTGGCGCCGGACGCACCGCTCTCGCACATGGTGAACGTCACCAACCAGGGGCGCTGTGCCATCACCCTGGACCCGAAGGATCGCCTGCCGGGTCAGCAGCCCTACCAGGGCGTGGTGCCGCTGTTCGGCGACCGCCACGAGAAGCTGGAGCGCATCAGCGAGGTCATCGAGCACTACATGCTGCAGAGCGAACAGCTCGACACCCGGCTGGTGCTGGCCGCCAACGGTGAGGTGGCGGCCGGCCTGCTGATCCAGCGGCTTCCCCTGCAGGGCGAGGCCAACCTGGGCGGCAGCGGCGTGGTCCGCAGCGACGAGGACCACATCGGCCGCAACGAGGACTACAACCGCATCGCCATCCTGGCGGCCAGCCTGAAGCGCGAGGAACTGCTCACGCTGGACGCCGACACCATCCTGCACCGCCTGTTCTGGGAAGAAGACCTGCGCCGTTTCGAGCCGCTGATCGGCGAGCAGGGCCCGCGCTTTGCCTGCACCTGCTCGAGCGAGCGGGTGAGCAGCATGCTGCGCAGCCTGGGCCGCGAGGAGGTGGAGTCCATCATTGCCGAGCAGGGTCGCGTGGAGGTGGGCTGCGACTTCTGTGGCGCCCAGTACCGCTTCGACCCGGTGGATGCGGCCCAGGTGTTCCTGCAGGTCGATCAGCAGCCGCCGGTCAACCGCCAGACCCACTGACCCGGCTTCAGTCCTTTCCGGTCTGGCGCTGCCGCACCAGGCCGCTGAACAGCCGGTGCTCGCATTCCGGGTCGCTGCAGTTGTCGCAGTTCCAGCGGCCGGTACCTTGTTCCAGCTCGGCGTCGCTGGCCACCAGGGGCTGGCTCAGGCGTGATCCGAGCAGGTTCTGCACCGCCCGAAGGGCGTGGCTCAGGCGTTGCGGGCCGCGCCCGTACACCGGGGTGAAGGCCCGTCCGGCGCCCTGAAGCGCCTGGCGCAGCCGGCGGTCGATGGCCTCGCGCACGGCCGGGCTGTCGCGGAACAGGCCATCGGGCTGCCAGGGCAGGTCCAGGCCCATCAGCAGGCTGAGATCGGTGCTGCGATGCCGCTCCAGCGCATCGGTCCACAGGCTGTCGTCGGCAAAGTAGTGCGCGCTGTAGGCGGCGACCACCAGGCCGGTGGTGTCGGCGATCACCACGTCCACGCGGCCCTGCAGGGCCGCAGCGATCTGCCGGTCCTGCTCGGCGGCGATGGCCGACTGTTCGTGTGCCAGCGGTGCACGGCCCATGTCCACGCACCAGGCCCGCAGGTGTTCGGGCACCAGGGCCACGCGCAGGCCATGGGCCTGCAGCGCTGCTGCCAGTTCGAGGGATAGGGTCGATTTGCCGCTGGACTCGCCGCCCAGCAAGGCGATGCAGGCGGGGGCCGGGGCTGCCGTGTCGGCGGCCATGGCCCCTCAGCGCGGCGTCTGGCCGGGCACGGCCACCTGCACGAAGATTTCGTTGGGCCGCACCATGCCCAGGTCCTGACGGGCCAGTTCCTCGACCATGTCCAGGCCTTCCTGGAGGTCGCGCACCTCGCTGGCGATCTGGTCGTTGCGCTGCTGCGCCTGCTCGTTGGCCTCGACCTGCGCGGCCAGCTCGCGCTTCATCTCGGCCACCCGCGGCACGCTGCCCCGGCCCAGCCACAGCTGGGCGTGCAGCATCAGCAGCAGACCGACCAGCAGGGCAGGGATGAGGCGGCTGGCCATGGGACGGGTCAGCGCAGGTTGTAGAAGGCTGCGCGGCCCGGGTACACCGCCACCTCGCCCAGGTCTTCCTCGATGCGCAGCAGCTGGTTGTACTTGGCCATGCGGTCCGAACGCGAGAGCGAGCCGGTCTTGATCTGGCCGGCGTTGGTGCCCACCGCGATGTCGGCGATGGTGTTGTCTTCGGTCTCGCCCGAGCGGTGGCTGATGACGGCGGTGTAGCCGGCGCGCTTGGCCATCTCGATGGCGGCGAAGGTTTCGGTCAGGGTGCCGATCTGGTTGATCTTGATCAGGATCGAGTTGGCGATGTCCTTGTCGATGCCTTCCTGCAGGATCTTGGTGTTGGTGACGAACAGGTCGTCGCCCACCAGCTGCACCTTCTTGCCCAGGCGCTCGGTGAGGTGTTTCCAGCCGTCCCAGTCGCCTTCGGCCATGCCGTCCTCGATGCTGATGATGGGGTACTTGTCGCACCAGGTGGCCAGGATGTTGGTCCACTCCTCGGCAGTGAGCTGCAGGCCTTCGCCTTCCAGGTGGTACTTGCCGTCCTTGTAGAACTCGCTGGCGGCGCAGTCCAGGCCGAGGGCGATCTGTTCACCGGCGGTGTAGCCGGCCTTGTCGATGGCTTCCAGGATCATCTGCAGCGCGGCCTCGTGGCTGGGCACGTTGGGGGCAAAGCCGCCTTCGTCGCCCACGGCAATGCTCATGCCCTTGTCGTGCAGGATCTTCTTGAGCGCGTGGAACACCTCGGCACCCCAGCGCAGCGCTTCGCGGAAGCTCGGTGCGCCCACCGGAATGATCATGAGCTCCTGCAGATCCAGGTTGTTGTTGGCGTGCGCGCCGCCGTTGACCACGTTCATCATGGGCACCGGCATCTGCACCGCGTTCATGCCGCCGAAGTAGCGGTAGAGCGGCAGGCCGGCTTCTTCGGCAGCGGCACGGGCCACGGCCATGGAGACGGCCAGCATGGCGTTGGCGCCCAGGCGGCCCTTGTTGTCGGTGCCGTCCAGGTCGATCAGGGTCTTGTCCAGGAAGGCCTGTTCGGAAGCGTCCAGGCCCAGCACGGCCTCGCTGATCTCGGTGTTGATGTTCTCGACCGCGCGCAGCACGCCCTTGCCGAGGTAACGGCCCTTGTCGCCGTCGCGCAGCTCGATGGCTTCACGGCTGCCGGTGGAGGCGCCGGAGGGCACGGCGGCCCGGCCCATCACGCCGGATTCCAGCAGCACGTCGCACTCGACGGTGGGATTGCCGCGGCTGTCCAGCACTTCGCGGCCAACGATGTCAACGATTGCACTCATGGGTTCTTCTGCCTTGGAGATGAAAAAACGGGATCAGACGCCTTCGACGGCGATCATGCGGATCGAGCCGGCGCCTTCACGGGCCTCGCGGGCGCGGGTGTAGGTCTCGGAGTCGTAATAGGCGCGGGCGGCGGCCAGGTCCTTGAACTTGAGCACCACGATGCGCTGCGGCGCCCACCCGCCCTCGAGCTGCTCGGTGCGGCCGCCACGGGCCAGCACCTCGGCACCGTGCTCCTGCATGGCGCGGGTGCTCCACTCGCGGTAGACCTTCATCTGTTCTTCGTTGGTGACGGTGACGTCGGCAATCAGGTAGGCGGGCATGGTGGGTCGGGTTCAGTGGTTGAAATCGTTTTCCAGGAAGCCGTTGCGCTTGGTCACGGCGTCCAGGGCCATCAGGGTCTCGAGCAGGGCCGGCATGTGCTTCAGCGGCACGGCGTTCGGGCCGTCGGACAGGGCCTTGGCCGGGTCCGGGTGGGTTTCCATGAACAGGCCGGCCACGCCCACGGCCACGGCGGCGCGGGCCAGCACCGGCACCATGTCGCGCTGGCCGCCGCTGCTGGTGCCCTGGCCACCGGGCAGCTGCACGCTGTGGGTGGCGTCGAACACCACCGGCGCAGCGGTCTCGCGCATGATGGCCAGCGAGCGCATGTCGCTCACCAGGTTGTTGTAGCCGAAGCTGGCACCCCGTTCGCAGGCCATGAAGCGGTCTTCGTCCAGGCCCGCCTCGCGCGCGGCGGCACGGGCCTTGTCGATCACGTTCTTCATGTCGTGCGGCGCCAGGAACTGGCCCTTCTTGATGTTCACCGGCTTGCCGCTGCGCGCCGCGGCATGGATGAAGTCGGTCTGGCGGCACAGGAAGGCCGGGGTCTGCAGCACGTCGCACACGGCAGCGGCCTCGGCAATGTCGTCTTCGGAATGCACGTCGGTCAGCACCGGTACGCCGAGTTCGCGGCGGATGCGGGCCAGGATCTCCAGGCCCTTCTCGCGACCCGGGCCGCGGAAGCTGGTTCCGCTGCTGCGGTTGGCCTTGTCGAAACTGCTCTTGAAGATGAAGGGGATGCCCAGCTTCGTGGTGATCTCGCGCAGCTGGCCGGCCACGTCCATCTGCAGCTGCTCGGACTCGATGACGCAAGGTCCGGCGATCAGGAAGAAGGGCCGGTCGAGGCCGACGTCGAATCCGCAGAGCTTCATGGGGTGGCCTCCGTCATCAGGACTTCTGGCGGGTCAGCGCCTGACGCACATAGGCGTTGAACAGCGGGTGACCGTCCCAGGGGGTGGACTTGAATTCCGGGTGGAACTGCACACCCACGTACCACGGGTGCACGCTCTGCGGCAGTTCGACGATCTCGGTCAGCTGTTCGCGCTGGGTGAGCGCGGAGATGACCAGGCCGGCCTCGCGCAGCCGGTCCAGGTAGTTCACGTTGGCCTCGTAGCGGTGGCGGTGCCGCTCGGTGACCACCGGGCCGTAGATGCCGTGGGCGATGGTGCCGGCTGCCACGTCGGAGCTCTGGGCGCCCAGGCGCATGGTGCCTCCCAGGTTGGAGCTGGCGTCGCGCTGCTGGATGCTGCCGTCGGCGTCCTTCCACTCGGTGATCAGGGCGATCACCGGGTGCGGGGTGTCGGGGTCGAACTCGGTGCTGTTGGCGCCTTTGAGGCCGGCCACATGGCGGGCATATTCGATGGTGGCCACCTGCATGCCCAGGCAGATGCCCAGGTAAGGGACCTTGTGCTCGCGGGCATAGCGGGCAGCGCAGATCTTGCCCTCGGTGCCGCGCTTGCCGAAGCCGCCGGGCACCAGGATGGCGTCGAAGTGGCCCAGCACGCCGGCCACGTTGTCCGGGTTGAGGGTTTCCGAGTCGATGTACTCGATCTTCACCTTGGCATGGTTCTTCATGCCGGCGTGGCGCAGCGCCTCGTTCAGCGACTTGTAGCTGTCCGACAGGTCGACATACTTGCCCACCATCGCAATGCTCACCGTAGCCTGCGGGTGCTCCACCTCGTGCACCAGGGCGTCCCAGCGCTTGAGGTTGGCCGGCGGCGTGTTCAGGCGCAGCTTGTCGCAGATCAGGCCGTCCAGGCCCTGCTCGTGCAGCATGCGCGGGACCTTGTAGATGGTGTCCACGTCCCACATGCTGATCACGCCCCACTCGGGCACGTTGCTGAACAGGCTGATCTTGGCGCGCTCCTCGTCGGGGATGCGGCGGTCGGCGCGGCACAGCAGGGCGTCGGCCTGGATCCCGATCTCGCGCAGCTTCTGGGCCGTGTGCTGGGTGGGCTTGGTCTTGAGCTCGCCGGCGGCGGCGATCCAGGGCACATAGCTCAGGTGCACGAAGGCCGAGTTGTTCGGGCCCATGCGCAGGCTCATCTGGCGCACGGCTTCCAGGAAGGGCAGGGACTCGATGTCGCCCACGGTGCCGCCGATCTCGACGATGGCCACGTCCACGGCGTCCGGCGTGCCGATGCCGGCGCCGCGCTGGATGAATTCCTGGATCTCGTTGGTGACGTGCGGGATGACCTGCACCGTCTTGCCGAGGTAGTCGCCCCGGCGCTCCTTCTCCAGCACCGACTGGTAGATCTTGCCGGTGGTGAAGTTGTTGTTCTTCTTCATCCGCGTTTCGATGAAACGCTCGTAGTGGCCCAGGTCGAGGTCGGTTTCGGCGCCGTCGTCGGTGACGAACACCTCGCCGTGCTGGAAGGGCGACATGGTGCCCGGGTCCACGTTGATGTACGGGTCGAGCTTGATGAGGGTGACGTTGAGGCCGCGCGATTCAAGCAGCGCGGCGAGGGAAGCAGAAGCAATGCCCTTGCCCAGGGAGGACACCACACCGCCGGTGACGAACACGAATTTGGTCATGACTCGGGCGAGCCGCTTGCTCGCAGGAGGTGGAAATGGGAATTATAGGGGCCCCCCCTGGGGCACCCCCCCGCCCGGGACCGCCCCTGCTACATTGCGCGGCATGAACGATCTGAGTGGAAAACACGTGGTTCTGGGCCTTTCGGGCGGCATCGCCTGCTACAAGGCGGCCGAGTTCTGTCGGGGCCTGATCAAGGCCGGCGCGTCGGTGCAGGTGGTCATGACCGAATCGGCCACCCGCTTCATCACCGTGGCCACCATGCAGGCCCTGTCCAACCGGCCGGTGGTCCTGTCGCAGTGGGACGAACGCCAGCCCAACCACATGCCGCACATCAACCTGGGGCGAGAGGCCGATGTGGTGGTGGTGGCCCCGGCCAGCGCCGACTTCATGGCCCGCCTGGCCCAGGGCCGCGCCGACGACCTGCTCTCCCTGCTGTGCCTGGCCCGGCCGATCGAGCGGGTGCCGTTGCTGCTGGCCCCGGCCATGAACCGCGAGATGTGGGCCCATCCCGCCACGCAACGCAATGTGGCCCAGGTGCAGGCCGACGGCGCCGTTGTGCTGGGTGTGGGCGCGGGCGATCAGGCCTGCGGCGAGACCGGTGACGGCCGCATGCTCGAGCCCGACGAGCTGCTCTACGAGGTGCAGCGCCACTTCCAGCCCAAGACCCTGGCCGGCCGCCATGTGCTGGTGACCGCCGGCCCGACCTTCGAGGCCATCGACCCGGTGCGGGGGCTGACCAATCTCTCCAGCGGCAAGATGGGTTTTGCCATTGCCCGCGCCGCCCACGAGGCTGGCGCCGAGGTCTCGCTGGTGGCCGGCCCGGTGGGCCTGCCGACGCCGCGCGGGGTGCGCCGCATCGATGTGCGTTCGGCGCTGGAGATGCAGGCGGCGGTGCTGGCTGCGGTACCGCAGGCCGACGTGTTCGTCTCGGCGGCTGCCGTGGCCGACTGGCGCCCTGCCACTGCGGCCGACCAGAAGATCAAGAAGGATGGCTCGGGGGCGGTCCCCACGCTCGCGTTCGTCGAGAACCCGGACATCCTGGCCGGCGTGGCCGCCAGCGGGCGTGCGCGCAGCGGGGACCTGTATTGCGTGGGTTTTGCCGCCGAGAGCCACGACCTGCTGGCCCATGCCCAGGCCAAGCGGGAGCGCAAGGGCGTGCCGCTGCTGGTGGGCAACATCGGCCCGGACACCTTCGGCCGCGATGACAACGCCCTGCTGCTGGTCGATGCACGCGGCAGCACCGAGCTGCCGCGGGCCGACAAGCTCAGCCTGGCGCGCCAGCTGGTCACCGAGATCGCCCGCCGTCTGGGTTGACGGCTGCCTCGCCTTTCGTCAGTCCGCGCTGACCGGCGCGCCCGTTCTGCCTGGGTGGTCGGGGTTGGCGGGGGTTCCGTGGGTATATTTGGCCGCCCTCAAATGAGTACTAAAGTATTGGTTTGAGCGGCGTCAACCCTTACCCAGAGAAACGCCCCATGAACCTCACCCGATCGCTAATGTTCAGCCTCATGGCTTTGTCCCTGGCCGGCTCTGCCATGGCCCAGACTGCGTCCACGCTCGACAAGGTCAAGGCCAGCGGCAGCATCACGGTGGCCTACCGTGAAGCCTCCATGCCGTTTTCCTACCTGGGCGCCGACGCCCGGCCCACCGGCTTCGGCTGGGAGATCTGCGGGCGCATCGTCGAGCAGGTCAGGCGGGTCACCGGCCGCAGCGACCTGACGGTCAAGACCCAGGCCATCACCGCCCAGAACCGCATTCCCCTGCTGGTGAACGGCACCATCGACATCGAATGCGGCTCCACCACCAACAACCCCGAGCGCAACAAGCAGGTCGCGTTCGGCATCAACTACTTCTACACCGGTACCCGCTTCCTGGTGAAAGCAGATTCCACCGTCCGGTCGGCAGCCGATCTGAAGGGGCGGAAAGTGGTGTCCACCACCGGCACCACCAACCTGCAGGTGCTGCGCAAGCTCAATGCAGACCGTGGGTTGGGCTTCGACCTGATCGCTGCCAAGGACCACGGCGAATCCGCGTTGCTGGTGCAGCAGGGCCGGGCGGATGCCTTCGGCATGGACGACATCCTGCTCTACGGAGTGCGCGCCAGTTCGCCGAATCCGGCTGCGCTGGCGGTGGTCGGCGAACCCATCCAGGTCGAGCCCTACGCCATCATGCTGCGCCGGGATGACCCGAGCTTCAAGAAGCTGGTGGACGACACGCTGAAGGAACTGATCCGCAATGGGGAGTTCGTCTCGCTGTACAAGAAGTGGTTCGAGTCGCCGATTCCGCCGCGCGGCATCAACCTCAATGCCCCGATGAGCGACGAGCTCCGCAACAACCTGAAGAACCTGTCAGACCAGCCGGCCTCATGACGACGGTGGGCATCAGACGATGTCCATGCTGGCGGCGACCGATGACGAGTCATCACCGTCTCCAGCCGCTGTCTGCTGGCGCTCGTGGTCGTGCAGCAGCCGCGCTTCGCGACCCGAGTCCAGTATCTGCGCCACCACATTGCCCCGGAAATGGGTGGCCGCATTGAGCAGAACCCCCATGGCATAGAACGCTGCCTTGGCCTGGGGGTCGGCGGCGTTGCCCGCCGAGGTCAGCAGCATCATCGTGACCATGTTCTGACCGGCCCGGATGCCGGAGTTCAGCTCCACGCGGTCTGCCAGCGACAGGCTGGCGGTCCTTGTGCCGTCCGGCAGTTCGGTCACCGTGCTCCGGGCGTAGCTCGATGGGCACAGGCTGCGGATCAGCTGATGGCCGGGCACCAGCGCGGTCGTGCTGAGTTGCGCGAAGTTCTCCTTCACCCGGTCAGTGGGGTCGGCCGGAGCGCGCGATATCTCGATCGGCATGCCGTTGATGTCGGCCCACAGACCCACCACGGCCGCCCACCCGGGCTCCTCGGCGCCTTCGGTGAAGGCGGTGCCCAGACTCACCGGAACCGCCACCGACAGTGCCTGGGACAGGTCGGCGGCGAACACGCCGCCGAGTTTCGGCGCGAAGAAGTCCCGCATGATGAACAGGCCGAAGGCACTGGCGCCTGCGTAGATGGGCAGGCTGCAGGCACGGCCACCGATGAACAGGTTGCGGTACCAGTTCTTCAGCAACTGCAGGCCATCTCGGTGCCTGGCCTGGTCCAGCACGCCGGTGTCCGGATCGGTGCAGGCGTCGGTCAATGCGCGCAGCACGGCGTCCGGAATCTTCACCTGTTGCTGGCGGCGCCATCCGCTGTCGGGCCACCGTTCGGACTCCGGGCTGCCCGAGGTGGCACCCCGCATCAGCATGTTCATGAAGTCGCGCATCCGTGCGGCGAGCTGCACCTGATTCGCGTTGGAGAGGATGCGCAGGGCCAGCTTGCGCTGTCCGGTGGCCAGCAGCCCGCCGACGATGGCCAGGCCGGCCGTGCCGATGCCCACCTTGGTGACGGTGCGCACCACGCGGTCGGTGGTGTCGCTCCAGCGTTCGGTGGTGTCGCCGCGCCCGTTGGAGGCGTCGAATCGGAGCCGGTCCACCAGCGCATCGACCGATGTGGTGCCACCTCGCGCCGGCATCAGGAAACCGGTGAACTGGATGGCCATCGGCAGGCCGACCGCCAGCAGCGACAGCCAGGCCGTACCGCCGGGCCACAGCCGTTCATGGTCGAGGCCATAGGCTTCGGTGCTGTTGCCCGACAGATCGGTCTGGTTCGTCGCCCAGTGGGTGCCGTTGTGGAAACCCGCTGCCGACAGGCTGGGGTCGAGGTGGTTGGCCAGCTGCTCGAAACCGAACTTCAGCGTCATGGCCGATGCCAGCTGGCTGCTGAGCTGGGTGAACCCGATCCGGATGAACTCCTTGGCGTTCTCGCGGGTGAAGCGGGAGGCATGGAGCGAGCCAGCCAGGGCGCCGGTCATGGCCGACACCACAGCCGCTTCGGCAACCGGAACCTGGTTCGCCAGCAGCATCACGCCGGTGCAGGCAGCAAAGCCCAGCGGAACAGCCAGCTTGGCACAGGCCCAGCCACTGCGTGTGAGCCGTTCCTTCCAGGACGTGGCGGGCACGAACGCAGTCGTGGCCCGGTGGCCGCCGGCCTGGTCGTTGCGGTTGCCGTTGTCGATTGCGGCCAGGGCGCAGTCACGCGCGTTGCTGAGGGAGGGACGGGTTCTCCCCAGGCTCATGGGAACAGACATGCAGAACTCCTTGTGGTCAGGCGAGGCTGGGCAGCACGCCGGTTCCGGGGCTGGCGTGGGGATCGAGGTAATGGCCCTGGCGCCACTGCCGCGCATGGCCGGCCAGCTGGCGCAAGTACGCCAGCACCGTGTCCGGTGTGGCGACTTCCAGCGGCACTTCGCACAGCAGCAGGATGTGGCCGGAATCCGGGTCGCGTGTGAATGCAGGGGCGCCGCCCCGGTACATCAGGAAGTTGATTTCGAGCAGGCGGCGCAGAGCGGCCAGCTCGGCTTCGGGAGCGATGCTGCCGAACTCGGTGAACACGAAGGCGCAGCTGTCGCTCACCTCCGACCGGTAGGTGAGCAGCATGCCGACGCCGTCGATGACCAGCGCCAGCGAGTCGGGATCATCTTCGGTCCCGGCCTGGCTTTGACCCGGTCGGGTCGCGGGCGGCGTGGCCTGTGCATTCACGGCATCCACCATGCCCTGCCTGAGCATGTCGAAGCGGGCCTGCATCGGGCCGCTCATGTGCCGTGCCTCGGCGGTTCGCCCGCATCCAGGCGGGCCACATGGGCCTGGGTGATGCCCATCGGGTCGGCGACGGTGGCCTGCGCCAGCAGGGCCTGCACATCGGGGGCGCCCCGGGCCTGGAGGACCCGGACGATTTCGGGCACCTCGGTGCAGGCGGCCAGCACCACGAAGGGTTGGCCAGACACCACCAGGCCCGCCTGCGCCAGCTGGCGGAACAGCGATTCGCCGTGTTGCAGGACGGCGGCCTCATTGAATGCCTTGACCCCGCTGTAGATGGCGCTCATCAGGCTCTGCTGGGCATCGGGCGGCGGTACTGCGCAGGTCAGGTCCTGTGCCTGCAGCGGGTCGATGTACAGGCGCGTCTTGAGCGTTCCGTCGGTGCCGAGGATCACGATGGCAGCGTCCTTGCCCTGTTCCGGACCGGCGAGTGCCCGGGTCACGCAGTGCACCATCGAATGCATCTGCAGCTGCGCATGCTGGCCACGCTGAGCCTGGTAGCGCTGGAAAGCTTCTGGCGCGAAGTTGTGGGCGGTGTTGCAGGCCACCACCAGATGCGCCGTGCCGGCGTGGAGGGTTTCCAGGGCACCTTCGGCGTCGATGAAGCCCTGCGACATGGCCTGCACCACCTGTTCGTGCAGGTCGGAACGGCCACCCGAGAGCTGGTTCTCGTTCAGGGCACGTGTCCGGTCGGGCACGCAGCACAGCTGCAGCAGCACGATCTCCCGGCTGTCGCCGAATCGCGCGATGGCTTCCTGCATGGCCTGCGCGCCGGCCAACGGCCCCATGCCGCCCACGATGAGCAGCGGTGCGTACCGCGGGTTGGGGGGCACCAGCCGGACCAGTTCCACCGGGAAGTCCTGGTCGCAGGGCTTGCGGCCCTGCTGCGACTCGAACGCCCTGGCGAAGGCTTGCAGGCCCGGCATGTAGGCCTGCTCCAGGTAGCGGAGGGCGTCGGCGGCGTCGATGAGCCGCGCCCGGGTGGTGAACCGGGGTGTGGTGGTGTCGGCCGGTATCGAGTCCGTGCCGGGAGCGTGGGCCGTGGCGCTGGTTCCGGTGTGCGACAAGCCGGTGGCCAGAAGTCGGGAAGTACGAAACATGGACTCTTTGGTGAGGGTTTGGATATCCCCTGGGTAACACCAAAGATTGACTTGTTCCTCTGCGTCCGACGGGGTGCCGACGGGTCCAGCGGCGGCAGCACGGCGCTGCGTTTGTGATTAAATAATCAGCTGCTTATATAAAAAGGAGACCCTGCCATGCCCATGTCCCCCGATGCCTCTTCGCACCTGCAGGCGCAGCCAGGACGGCGCAGCTTCCTTCGCCTGGCGGGCGGTTCTGCGCTGGCCGCCGCCGGCCTGGCCGCCGTGCCCGAGGTGCGGCTGTTGGCCCAGCAGGCGCAGGACTTCATCGTGGGTCCGAAGGTGCCGGATGTGGCGCCGCAGCAGGTGTCGCAGCGCGTCTGGCTGATCCATGCCCGCGACGGTTTTCCCACCGCGGCCAACCAGGGCCTGATGGCCAACATCGTGTTCGTTGTGACGAAGCAGGGCGTGGTGATGCTGGATTCCGGCTGCTCGCTGCAGATCGGCGAAATGGCTATCCGCATGATCCGCACCGTCACCGATCGGCCAGTGGTGGCTGTCTTCAACAGCCACTACCACGGTGACCACTGGCTGGGCAACCATGCCTTCGTCAACGCCTTCGGTCGCGACCTGCCCATCCACGCGCTGGCCCACACCCGGGAGCAGATCGCCAGCACCGAGGGCAGCGCCTGGCGCAGCATGATGGAGCGCTGGACCCAGGGTGCCACGTTGGGCACGCAGGTGGTGGTGCCCAACCGGACGGTGGAGCATGCTCAGCGCTTCGATTTCGGCGACGTGCAGCTTCGCCTGCACCACTACGGCACGGCCCACACACCATCCGACCTGTGCGTGGAAGTGGTGCAGGACCGCGTGACCTACGTGGGCGACGTGGCCATGGGCAACCGCATCGCCAACATGGACGACGGCTCCTATGTGGGCACGCTCAAGTACTACGAAGCCCTGCAGAAGGCCGCCGGTGACCAGACCTGGCTGCCGGGCCACGGTCTGCCTTCGAAGAGCCTGCTCAAGGACTACGGCGATTTCATGGCCGGCATCTACGAGCCCTGCGTGCAGGCGGTGAAGGCCGGAGCACCGATGGACGCTGCCCGCACCGCCGTGCTGCGCGACCCGCGCGTGGCCAGCCGCGCCGCGACCATGCAGGGCTTCGAAAACAACATCGGGAAGTACATCAGCCTGGCCTACCTGGAGGCCGAGAAGGAAGCCTTCTGATCAGGTCCACCAGGGCAGCAGGCGCTTCATCGAGGCCACCTCGCCGCAGTGGTCCGGCGCGTAGCCGGGCAGGGTCAGCAGGCGCTGAGCCCAGGCGGCGCTGGTCAGGTGCTGCAGCAGCCGCTGCATGGCCGGGGTCTCCAGCGAGGTCTTCAGGCACACCAGCAGGTACCGCTCCTGCACCAGCGGAATGAAGTCCAGGCCGTGCTGGCGCGCCGCATATTCGGTGCCCACACCCACATCGGCCGTGCCGCCGACCACCGCCATGGCCACGGCGGCGTGCGAGCCCTCGGTGCGGTGATACCCCTCGATGTCGGCCTCCAGCAGCTGTGACTGCAGCAGCAGCTCGTCGACCAGCAGGCGGGTGCCGGTGCCCAAGGCACGGTTCACGAAGCGGGCCTGCAGCCGGGCCACGTCGTCCATGTCGCGCAGCCGCAGCGGGTTGCCCGGGGCTACCATCAGCCCCTGCGAGCGTCGGGCGAAGCCGATGATCTTGTGGAGGCCGGGCTTGAGCATCGGCCGGTAGGTGCGTGCGCTCAGGCTGCCGGCGGCGGCGAAGGGCTGCGTGTGGAACGCGGCCAGCGAACAGCGACCTTCGTTCAGTGCACGGATGGCGTCCACGCTGCCGCAGAACCGGATGTCCAGGTGCAGCCGTTCGCTGGCCTGCGCGGTGTGTTCCTGCAGCACGGACAGGGCCATGTCGTGGCTGGCGTACAGCGTGAGCAGGTCCTGCTGGCCGGCGTCGGCCTCGCCTTCGCCGTCGAGCATGCGGGAGAACGCCCGCTCGATTTCTGCACGCAGGTGTTCCAGCTGCGGGCCCAGCCGGGCCTGCGCCAGACGCTCGGCCGTCAACAGCCGCTCGCCGAAGGGGGTGAGGCGCGCCGCCTGTCCGCGCTCCCAGAAGATCAGGGGCTGGCCGAGCTCGACCTCCCAGTCGCGCAGCTGCCCCCACACGTGCCGGTACGACAGGCCGATGCTGCGGGCTGCGGCCGAGATCGACCCCTGGGTGCGCACCGCATGCAACACATCCATCATGGGATTGCGCAGCAGTGCCGGCGTGCCGGGGCCGGTGCTGCGGGGTTTTCCGATGGTGTAGGACAGCTCGACGCTTCGCATGGGCCTGCAGTGTGCACCAAGTGCCGAGGGGAGTGGCGGGCAACGTATGTGCAACGCTTCATATCGCGAATCCACGTAGTTGGAAGCCGACTGCATACGTTTAAGCTGCGCCGCAACATGAACAGCTTCACGGGCAGCGTCGCCACGGCGTTTGACCTCATCATTTCCGGCGATCCTGTGCTCTGGACGGTCGTGCTGCGGTCCCTGGCCGTGAGCGCCACTGCCTGCCTGCTCGCCTGCAGCGCCGGCATCGTGCTCGGTGCCTGGCTCGGTGTGGTCCGCTTCCGGGGCCGCGACACGGTGCTCACCGTGCTCAACACCTTCCTCGCCGTGCCGGCGGTGGTGGTGGGGCTGGTCATCTACCTGCTGCTGTCGCGTTCCGGCCCGCTGGGCTTCCTGGGCTGGCTGTTCAGCTTCCAGGCCATGGTGCTGGCCCAGGCGGTGCTGGTGCTGCCGCTGGTGACCGCACTGACCCGGCAGGCGGTGGAAGATGCCGAGCGCGAACACGGCGAGCAGCTCCGCTCGCTGGGCGCGGGCAACGGCCTGCGCAGCCTGCTGCTGGCCTGGGACGAACGCTATGCCCTGCTCACGGTGCTCATCACGGCGTTCGGCCGCGCCATTTCCGAGGTGGGGGCCGTCATGATCGTGGGCGGCAACATCGAAGGGTTCACCCGGGTCATGACCACCGCCATCGCGCTGGAAACCAGCAAGGGCGACCTTCCCCTGGCGCTTGGCCTGGGTCTGGTGCTGATGGCCGTGGTGCTGCTGCTCAACACCCTGGTGTCGGTCCTGCGCCGCTGGCGAGAGCGTGCCGACGGCCTGATGCCGCTGGCGGTGGCAGCGTGAAGCCCATGACTCCAGTGCTGGCCCAGGCGACTGCCTCGGCCGTTTCCCCGGTGTGCTTCGACCTGCGGGGCCTGCGCGTGCAGCTGGGCTCGCCCGGCCGGCGTCCGGCGCTCGACCACATCTTCCTGCGCATTGCCGAAGGCGAGCGGGTGGCGCTGGTCGGCGCCAACGGCAGCGGCAAGAGCACGCTGTTGCGGACCCTGCACCGCCTTCAGCCGGCCAGTGCCGGCGAGATCCACACGCCCGACCAGCGCCAGGTGGCCATGCTGTTCCAGCGCCCCCACATGCTGCGGCTGAGCGCGCGCCGCAACATCGCGCTGGGCCTGTGGATGCAGGGCGTGCCCTGGCGGCAGGCGAAAGACAAGGCCCTGGAGGCATTGGCCAAGGTCGAGCTCACCGAGATCGCCGACCGCAATGCCCGTGCGCTGTCCGGCGGACAGCAGCAGCGCCTCGCGCTGGCCCGGGCCTGGGCCCTGCAGCCCGACGTCTGGCTGCTCGACGAGCCCACCGCCAGCCTCGATCCCCATGCCAAGCGCGAGGTGGAGGCGCTCATCGCGGCCTTCACCCAGGCACCCACCGCCAGCGGGCGAGCGCCCACGCTGGTGTTCAGCAGCCACAACCTCGGGCAGGTCAAACGCCTGGCCAGCCGTGTGGTCTACCTGGAGCAGGGCCGGCTGCTGGCCGACCTGCCGGTGAACGATTTCTTCAACCACGACCTCCTGCGGGCTTCCTGCCCGCAGGCCCATCTTTTTGTTCAAGGAGAAGCCCTGTGATCCGTTTCAAGCAACTTGTCATCGCCGCCGTCGTCGGCACCTCCGCCCTGCTGGGCAGCGCTGCGGCGCTGGCGCAGTCGAGCATCGTGATCGCATCCACCACCTCCACCGAGCAGTCCGGCCTGTTCGGGCACCTGCTGCCCGAGTTCAAGAAGGCCACCGGCATCGACGTGAAGGTGGTGGCACTGGGCACCGGCCAGGCCATCGACATGGCCCGCCGCGGTGACGCCGACGTGCTGTTCGTGCACGACAAGGTGGCCGAGGAGAAGTTCGTGGCCGACGGCTTTGCCGCCAGGCGCCAGGAGGTCATGTACAACGACTTCGTGCTCATCGGCCCCAAGGCCGACCCGGCCGGCACCAAGGGCCGCGACATCGTGGCCGCGCTCAAGAAGCTGGCCACCGCCAATGCACCCTTCATCTCGCGTGGCGACAAGAGCGGCACCCACGCTGCCGAACTGCGCTTCTGGAAGATGACCGACACCGATGCCAACAAGGGCTCGGGCTACAAGGAATGCGGCTGCGGCATGGGCCCTGCCCTGAACATCGCTGCCAGTGCCGCCCAGGGCGCCTATGTGCTGGCCGATCGCGGCACCTGGCTCAACTTCAAGAACCGCGCCGACCTGACCGTGCTGGTCGAAGGCGACCAGCGCCTGTTCAACCAGTACGGCGTGATGCTGGTCAGTGCTGCCAAGCACCCGCAGGTCAAGACCGCCGAAGGCCAGAAGTTCGTCGACTGGGTAACCGGCCCGGCCGGCCAGGCCACGATCGCCAGCTACAAGATCGGTGGCGAACAGCTGTTCTTCCCGAACGCAAAATGAGACTCGTCCTGGGTCTTCCTTTTGTGCTGGCCGGATGTGCCGTGACCTCGCAGCCCGCTTCGGTACCGGTGTCCGCTGAACCGGTGGCGGTCTACGCCGCTGGCAGCCTGCGTGAGGTGCTGACCGAGATCGCGCGCGACCACGAAGCCCGCACCGGGCAGAAGCTGCAGCTCACCTTTGCGGCCTCGGGGCTGCTGCGCGAGCGGATCGAAAAAGGCGAGGCGGCGCAGGTGTTCGCTTCGGCCGACACGCAGCACCCGCAGCGGCTGGCCACGGCCGGCGGCTGGCAGGCGCCGGTGGTCTTCGTGCGCAACAGCCTGTGCGCCCTGACCCAGGCCGAGGTGTCGACCACGCCGCAGACGCTGCTCGCCACGCTGCTGGACCCGGCCATCAAGGTGGGTACCTCCACCCCCAAGGCCGACCCCTCCGGCGACTACGCCTGGGAGCTGTTCCGCCGCGCCGACGCGCAGCAGGCCGGCGCCTATGCAGCCCTGGACCGCAAGGCCCTGCAGCTCACCGGCGGACCGAACTCGCCCCGCCCGCCGGCGGGCCGTGGCACCTACGAATGGGTCATGGACCAGCGTCAGGCCGACGTGTTCCTCACCTACTGCACCAACGCCGTGGCTGCTCAGCGCGAGCTGCCGCGCCTGAAGGTGGTGGCGGTGCCGCCGGCCCTGCAGGTCGGCGCAGCCTACGGCCTGACCGTGCGCCGTGATGCACCGGCCCCTGCCGCTGCATTTGCCCAGGCACTGTTGCAACCGCCGGCCCAGGCGGTGTTTGCCCGGTATGGCTTCGGTGCACCCTGAGGCAGGCCGCCGCCGCTGGTTGCGGGCCGGCGCAGCGCTGGCCCTGGCGCCGGTGGTGCCGGCCTGGGCACAGGCCGAGCGTCCGAACGCTGACCGCCCGCAGCCGATCACCGACAGCGCCGGCCGGCAGGTGCCGGCGCCTTCGCAGGTCCGGCGCATCTTCCCGGCCGGACCGCCAGCGGCCATCGCCATCTACACACTGGCGCCCGATGCCCTGCTGGGCTGGCCGCGCGCCAACCGCCCCGAGGAAATCGAATTCCTGCTGCCCGGTGTGGGCAGCCGGCCCGAGATCGGTCGCCTGACCGGGCGTGGCAACAGCGCCAACCTGGAAACCGTGGTCGGGCTGCAGCCCGACCTGATCGTCGATACCGGTTCGGTGCGCCCGACCTTCGTCGAGCTGGCCGACCGGGTGCAGTCACAGACCCGCATCCCCTATGCCCTGATCGATGGCCGTCTGGAGGCCGTGGCCGATGGCTACCGCATCCTGGGGCGCCTGACCGGCCGCACCGCCCGTGCCGAGGCCCTGGCCCGCTACGCCGAGACCACGCTGCGCACGGTGCGCGAGCGGGTGGCCCGGGTGCCGCGCGAGCAGCGGCCGCGCGTGTACTTTGCACGCGGGCCGCTGGGCCTGGAAACCGGGCTGGGCGGCTCGATCAATGTGGAGATGTTCGATGCCATGGGCCTGGGCCATGTGGCGCAAGGCCTGCAGGGCGGACTGGCGCGCGTCCCGCTGGAGCAGGTGCTGGCCTGGGACCCCGAGGTCATCATCACCATCGACCAGACCTTCGCGCAGACCGTGCGCAGCAACCCGCTGTGGCGCAGCGTGAGCGCGGTGAAGAACGGGCGTGTCCACCTCTCGCCCAAGCTGCCGTTCGGCTGGGTCGACTTTCCGCCCGGGGTCAACCGGCTGCCGGGGCTGTGGTGGATCGGCCAGAAAGTGCTGCCGACGCAGTTCCCGGAAGACCTGCGCGCCATCGCACGCGATTTCTACCGGCTGTTCTACCAGGTCGAACTGAGCTCGGCCCAGGTGCAGCGGGTGCTGGCCGGACGCGACTGACATGACCGCCCCGTTGCGTGCTGCCGAGGGTGGCGGATTGCGGGGAGGTGCGGCCTGGGCCGTGCTGGTCCTGCTGCTCATGGTGCTGATGGCACTGTGCGTCGGCCGCACGCCGGTCAGCCCGCTCGATCTGCTGGCCAGCCTCATGGGGCAGGGCAGCGAAGCGTTGCAGACGGTGCTGTGGCAGATCCGCGGCCCGCGCGTGCTGGCGGCGGTGGCCGTGGGCGCGGCCCTGGCGCTCGCCGGCGCGGCTTTCCAGGGCCTGTTCCGCAACCCGCTGGTGTCGCCCGACATCCTGGGCGCCTCGGCCGGCTCGGCGCTGGGCGCGGTGCTCGGCATCTATGCCTCCATCGGCCTGCTGGGCATCCAGGCAGCGGCATTCGCCGGCGGACTGCTGGCGGTTGCGCTGGTCTATCTGGTGGGCAGCCGGGTGCGGCACGGCGACCCGGTGCTGGTGCTGCTGCTGGCCGGCGTCGTGGTGGGCTCGTTGCTGGGGGCCGGCATCGGCCTGGTCAAGAGCCTGGCCGATCCCTACAACCAGCTGCCGGCCATGACCTTCTGGCTGCTCGGCAGCCTGGCTGCCGCCCACGCGGCCGACCTGCCCACCCTGCTGGTGCCGGTGGGTGTGGGCACCGCCCTGCTGCTGGCGCTGCGCTGGCGGCTCGACGTGATGTCGCTGCCCGACGAGGAAGCCCGCGCCCTGGGTGCGCGCACCGTGCTGCTGCGTGCGGCCATCGTCATGGCGGCCACGCTGGTGACGTCGGCCAGCGTGGCGGCGGCCGGCATCGTGGGCTGGGTGGGGCTGGTGGTGCCGCACCTCGCACGGTTTCTGGTCGGGCCTTCGTTCGTGCGGCTGCTGCCGGCCTGCGCCTGTCTGGGGGGCGGTTTCCTGCTGCTGATCGACACCCTGGCCCGCACGCTGGCACCGGTCGAGATACCGCTGGGCATCCTGACCGCGCTGGTGGGTTCGCCTTTCTTCATCGTGCTGCTGCGCCGTTCGCAGGCAGGCTGGGGCTGAGGTGCTGGAGGCTGTCGACCTGTCCATCGGCTATCCCGGTCATCCGGTGGGGCAGGGCCTCACCTTGCGTGTGGCCCCGGGCGAAGTGCTGGCCCTGCTGGGCCCCAACGGCAGCGGCAAGACCACCTGGCTCAAGACCCTGCTGGGCCTGCTGCCGCCGCAGGCCGGGCAGGTCCTGCTGCATGGCCGTGATCTGTCGCAATGGCCGTTGCCCGAGCGGGCCCGCACCCTGGGCTATGTGCCGCAAGGCCAGGTCAGCACCTTCGGTCTGAGTGCCCTGCAGATGGTCATGCTGGGGCGCACCGCCCACCTGGGGCTGCTGGGCCGGCCCGGCGCACGCGACCGCGAGATCGCGCTGCAGGCGCTGCAGCAGGTCGGCATGGAACACCTGGCCGACCGCTCGGTGCACCGCATGAGCGGGGGCGAGCGCCAGCTGGTGCTGATCGCCCGCGCCCTGGCGCAGCAGCCCCAGGCGGTGCTGCTGGACGAACCCACGGCCAGCCTGGATTTCGGCAACCAGGGCGTGGTGCTGCGCGCCATCGACACGCTGGCGGCGCGGGGGCTCGCGGTGCTGTTCACCACCCACGATCCGAACCAGGCCCTGCGCGTGGCCCACCGTGCGGTGCTGCTGCGCGAGGGTCGGGTGCTGGCCGGCGGCCCGGCGCGTCAGGTGGTGGACGCCGCCCACCTGCAGGCCTTGTACGGTGCGCCGGTGCGCGAAGTGCCGGCCGGCCCGGGTGCTGCGCCGGTGTTCCTGCCGGGTTGACTACACTACCCCGCATGTTGCCCACCGTTTCACGCCAGAACTGTTGCCGCCGCCGCGCGCCGGCCGCACTTTCCTGAGCCCGGCGACACGCTCCCCACCCCCTCACATTCGCGCATCTCCTGTCGCCGGGCCCCTCGCCCCGCGCTGCCGTGGCCGACTTGCGGCCACCTTTCAGGAGATCTTCATGAATCCGTTCCATGGTGGACGCACGCTCACCCGACTCGACGCCGTCCGCCTGCACAAACTGGTGGACCGCATGCCGTCCGACACGCTCGACGAACTGCTGGCCTGGGCCGACACCGTCGACTCTCCCGAGGTCCCGTCCGACGTGCTCACCATGTACTCGCAGGTCGAGGTGCAAGAGGCAGGCGCCGACCGACCGCGCCGCCTGACCTTGTGCTATCCGGACGATGCCGAGCCGGCCGAGGGATTCATCTCGGTACTCTCGCCAGTGGGGGCTGCGTTGCTGGGTCTCAGGGTGGGCGACACCGCCCGCTGGACTGGACCTGGCGGGCAGCGCGGCAGCGCGCGGGTGCTGAGCCTGCTGTTCCAGCCCGAGGCCAGTGGCGACTTCACCACCTGATGTCGCCTCCGGCGCGCACCTGATGTGACAGCCGGGGCGCACGGCGCATGACACACTGCGTCCCATGAGCCTTGCCCACCTGCTGCTGCGCCAGGCGCAGCGCCGCCCCGAAACACCGGCCATCTTTCTGGGCCCCAGGCTGTGGGCCACCCATGCGCAATGGGCGGCTCGCAGTGCAGCGCTGGCCCGCCGCCTGACCGATGCCGGCCTGCAGCCCGGCGACCGGGTGCTGCTGTTCCTGCGCAACCACCCGCGCTACCTGGAGCTGTTGTGGGGCCTGTGGTGGGCCGGGCTGGTGGCGGTGCCGGTGAATGCCAAGCTGCATCCGCGCGAGGTGGCCTGGATCGCCGACAACGCCCAGGCCCGCTGGGCCTTCACCAGCGCCGACGTGGCCACCAGCCCGCTGGATGGCGTGGCGGTGCAGATCGATGTGGACAGTCCGCAGGCCGATGCCCTGCTGGCGCCGGCCGGACCGGGCGCTGCGCTGGCCGAACCCTTCGATGCCGATCCGGTCCACCCCGCCTGGCTGTTCTACACCAGCGGCACCACCGGCCGGCCCAAGGGCGTGGTGCTGACCCATCGCAACCTCATGACCATGGGCCTGACCTACGGCATCGACGTGGACACGGTGGACCCGCAGGATGCCATGCTCTATGCCGCACCCCTGTCGCACGGCGCCGGCCTGTACGCGGTGCCGCACCTGATGGCCGGTGCCCGCCATGTGGTGCCTGAATCCGGCGGCGTGGACCCGGCCGAGATGTTCGCGCTCGGCCGCCACCACGGCCCGCTGACCACCTTTGCCGCGCCCACCATCGTGCGCCGGCTGGTGGAGCAGGCGCAGCTCGAGCGCCTGACGCCGCAGGATGCGGCGCGCTGCTTCAAGACCATCGTGTACGGCGGCGCACCCATGTACGCGGCCGACATCCGCCATGCGCTGCAGGTCATGGGGCCGCGCTTTGTGCAGATCTACGGACAGGGCGAGACGCCCATGACCATCACGGCCTTGTCGCGCGCGGCGCTGGCCGACGAGTTGCATCCCCGCTGGGCCGAACGTGTAGCCTCGGTCGGCGTCGCACAGACGCCGGTGCAGGTGCGCGTGGCCGACGCGCAGGGACGGCCGCTGCCGGCCGGTGAACTGGGCGAGGTGCTGGTCAAGGGCGACACGGTCATGGCCGGCTACTGGCGCAACCCGGAGGCCACCGCTGCCACCGTGCGCGAAGGCTGGCTGCACACCGGCGACATGGGTCTGCTGGATGCCGACGGCTTCCTGACCCTCAAGGACCGCAGCAAGGACCTCATCATCAGCGGCGGCAGCAACATCTATCCGCGCGAGGTCGAGGAGGTGCTGCTGACCGCACCCGGCGTGGCCGAGGTGGCGGTCGTCGGCGCGCCCGATGCCGAGTGGGGCGAGGTGGTGGTGGCCTTCGTGGTGGGTGAGCGCGGCCACGCTCCAGACCTCGCCGAGCTGGACGCCCACTGCCTGGCGCAGATGGCCCGCTTCAAGCGGCCCAAGCGCTATGTGGTGCTGCAAGCCCTGCCCAAGAACCACTACGGCAAGGTGCTCAAGACCGAGCTGCGGCAGCGGGTCTGAACCGCCTGCGCTCAGCTGGCGGGCAGCAGCGAGGAGTGGTGGTCGACGATCAGCCAGCGGTCGCTGGCGCGCTTGAGCGCCATGCTGTAGCGCGCCGGCAGGCACTGGTGACCGAGCTGCAGCTCGTAGTGGCCGCTGACCAGGGCCATGTCGTCCAGCACCCGCAGACGGCTCGGTCCCAGTTTGACGCTCGGTGCGGGCTGCAGGGCCAGCACCCGCTCGAAGTAGGCAATGATGCCGGCCGGGGTGTCGATCAGGTCGGTCGCCGTGGTGCCCCACAGGACGGCTTGCGGGTCGTACAGGCCGGTGATGCCGGACAGCGAGCCGGTGTTGAAGGCCTCCATCCAGGCCAGTGTGACGTCGCCCGGCAGGGTCACGGAACGCGGGGTGTTCATGTCAATCTCCGTTGCGGCCCAGCTGCCGCAGCACTTCGGTCTGGAAGTCGCCGCCCTGGGCGGCGGCCATGAATTCGGTGGTGCTGCCGTCGAACCGCACCTGACCCTGGTGCAGCAGCAGCAAGCGGTCGGCGGCACGGGCTTCCTCGATCAGGTGGGTGGCCCAGAGCACGGCCATGCCGCTCTGGCTGCACAGGGCGCGCACGGCGTCGAGCAGCTGCTGGCGCGAGGCCGGGTCCAGGCCCACGGTGGCTTCATCCATGAGCAGCACGCGCGGGCGGTGCAGCAGCGAACGCACCAGCTCCACCTTGCGCCGGTTGCCGCCCGACAGGCTGCGCACCACGGCCCCGGCCTGCTCCTGCAGGCCCAGCAAGGCCAGCCCCTGGTCGATGCGCTCGCGTGCCTGGGCGCGCGGCATGCCATGCAGGTCGGTGTGGAACTGCAGGTTGGCCATGACCGTGAGGTCGAGGTCGAGGGCGCTTTGCTGGAACACCACCCCCAGCCCGGCCAGGGCGCGGCTGGGGTGCTGGCGCATGTCGTGACCCAGCACCTCGATGCGGCCTTCGTCGGGCGTGAACAGACCGGTCAGCAGCGACAGCAGCGTGCTCTTGCCGGCGCCGTTGGGGCCGAGCAAGGCCACCAGCTGGCCGGGAAAGAGGGCGAGGTCGATGCCCTTGAGCGCGGGCTTGCTGCCGTAGGACTTGCGAAGGCCCTGGGTCTGCAGCAACGGTGTCGGGGTCGGGTCGGCGGGGGCGGTCATGAACCAGTGGGCGCGCTAGCGGGTCGGGCCAGCAGGTTCATGCGCGCCAGCAGGCGCCGTTCGCGCTCCACCGTCTCGGTCAGGGCCTGCCGGTACTCCCGGGTGTTGAGGTATTCCAGCGTCTGATCGTAACGGGCCAGCTCGCGCTGGTGGCGCTCTGACAGCATCGCCCGGGCAAAGCTGTCGTGCAGGCGCTGCACCACGTCCACAGGGGTGCCGCGCGGCGCGGCCAGACCCCAGGGCGAGCTGTGCACCGCGTTGGCATAACCGAGCTCGCGCAGCGTGGGCACCTCGGGCCAGCGCGGATTGCGGGCTGCATTGAAGGTGGCCAGCAATCGCACCTTGCCCTGTTCCAGCCAGGGCACGAAGCCGGTCGAGTTCACGCCCACCATCACCTGGTTGCCAGCCACCGCGAGCATCTGGTCGGCCGTGCCCCGGTAGGGCACGTGCACGTAACGGATGCCATGGCGTGCCAGCACGTCCTCCATGGCCAGATGGGCGGTGGTGCCGATGCCGGTGCTGCCCACGATCAGTTCGCCGGGGCGGGCCATGGCCCAGTCGATCAGGTCCGACCACTGGCGCAGCGGGCTGGCCGTCGGCACCAGCACGCCGAAGGTCACGCCCGACACTTGAGCGATGGGGCTCAGGTCGTGCAGGGGATCCCACGGCACGTGGTTCATGAGCGCATGGCGGTACACGGTGACCGGCACCTGGCCGATGGTGTGGCCATCGGGCTCGGCCAGCTTGAGCAGCGGGGCCACCTGGGTGCCGGCGGCGCCGGGCTTGTTGATCACCACCACCGGCTGGCCCAGCAGCGGCTGCGCCTCCTCGCACAGCACCCGCAGCGTGAGGTCGGTGGCGCCGCCGGCGGGCCAGGGCACGATGAGCTGGATCGGCCGGGCAGGGAAGGGCGCAGCGGTGCGGGCCAGAAGGACGGGTGCATGCCCCGCTGCAGCGGCGGCCACGGCCCAGGCCAGGCAGCGGCGGCGGTTGGGCAGGGGTGACTTCATGCGGGCGGGCCTTGACTCAGGGTTTGCAGGGGGGTGCGGCGCACGCAGGCACGCGGAACATCGCTCTGCAATTTCCGTTCCCGATCCGCTGGCACCGAATTTGCTGCCAACCCTCGCTGCCAACCCTGTCCATGCCTGCCGTCCGAATGTCACCGACCCTGTTGCTGTCCCTCTTCTGCGCGACCCTGCTGTCCGGTCTTGCGCTCGCTCCGGCGCCGGTGCGGGCGCAGGCCGCCACCAAACCGGTCACCGTGCCGCTGGCGGTCATCGGCGTGGCCGACGATCCGCGGTACGCCAACCGGCGCATGGAGCGGGCCTACCCCGGCCATCCCGCCGGCCGTGCCATCGAGGGTGCGAAGCTGGGTGCCGAAGAAGCGGCTTTCGAGCTGGAGGCCGCCGGCGTCGAGATGCCGCTGCGCGAGGTGCTGCTGAACGACGCTGCCGCCCTGCCCAAGGCGCTGGCCGAACTCAAGGCGGCCAAGGTGCAGCACATCGTGGCCGACCTGCCCGAGCCCCTGCTGCGCCAGCTGGTGCAGGCGGCACCGGCGGCCCTGGGTGGCGCCCTCATCATCAACGCCGGGCTGGACAACGACAGCCTGCGCGGTGCCCAGTGCGCCCCGCACCTGCTGCACACCTACCCCAGCCGGACCATGCTGTCGGACGCGTTGGCCCAGTACCTCGCCGCGCGCAACTGGCGCAAGGTGCTGCTGCTCACCGGCCCGGAAGCCGGCGACGGGCTGCAGACCGAGGCCTTCCAGCGCAGCGCCCGTCGCTATGGGCTCAAGGTGACCCAGCAGAAGCCCTTCAAGCTCACCGGCGACCCGCGCGACCGCGATCTGGCCAACACCCGCCTGCTCACCGGCGAGCGCGAACACGAGGTGGTGGCAGTGATGGACGCCAACGGCGAATTCGCCCGCCTGCTGCCCTATGCCACGCAGTGGCCGCGCCCGGTGGTGGGGGCCAACGGCCTGACGGTTCAGCCCTGGCATCCGCAGTGGGAACGCAACGGTGGTCCGCAGCTCACGCGGCGCTTCGTCAAACAGGAGAACCGCCCCATGCTCGGCCACGACTGGGCCGCCTGGGCCGCGGCCAAGGCGGTGGCAGCGGTGCTGGTGGACGCACCCCGTGCGCCGGTGGCGCAGCACCTCCAGCGGTTGCGCACCGGACAGAGCTACATCGACGGCTTCAAGGGCCCGCGTCTGAGCTTCCGCGCCTGGGACGGCCAGCTGCGCCAGCCGCTCTTCCTGGCCCATGGCGACGGCGTGGCCGGCGTGGCGCCGCTGGACGGCGTGCTGCACCCCAAGGACGTGCTCGACACCCTGGGCGTCGATGAAGCGGAGACCGCATGCAAGGCACGATGAACCCCGCCGACCTGGCGCTGCCCCGCCCGCCGCTGGGCCTGCACCTGCTGCGCGCGCTGCGTGCCGTGGTGGGTCGCGAGATCGGCCGCTTCGTGCGCCAGCCCTCGCGCCTGGGCTCGGCCCTGGTGCGGCCACTGCTGTGGTTCGTGGTGTTCTCGGCCGGTTTCCACAACGTGTTCGGCGTGGCCATCATTCCGCCGTACGAGACCTACATCGAATACAAGGTCTACATGGTGCCCGGCCTGCTGGGCATGGTGGCGCTGTTCAACGGCATGCAGAGCTCGCTCTCCATGGTGTACGACCGCGAGATGGGCGTGATGCGCCTGCTGCTCACAGCACCGCTGGCGCGCGGCTGGCTGCTCGGTTTCAAGCTGCTGGCCAGCACGGTGCTGTCGGTGCTGCAGATGGTCGTGTTCCTGCTCATCGCCTGGGCCTTCGGGGTGGACATTCCGCTGCTGTACCTGCCCGGTCTGCTGCTGGCCATGACCGCGGGTGCCGCCCTGCTGGCCGCCCTGGGTCTGATGCTCTCGGTGTACGTGAAGCAGCTGGAGAACTTCGCCGGCACCATGAACTTCGTCATCTTCCCCATGTTCTTCATCAGCCCGGCGCTCTACCCGCTGTGGAAGCTGGAGGAATCGGGGGCGGTCTGGCTGCTGCGCATGGCCGAGTTCAACCCCTTCACCCACGCGGTGGAGGCCATGCGGTTTGCCATGTACGGCCAGCTCAACGTCCTGTCGTGGGCGGTGGTGCTGGGCTGTGGCGCCGCCTTCTTTGCGCTCGCGTTGTGGGGCTACGACCCGCAGCGTGGCTTCATCCGCCAGAAGGGCGGGGGCTGAGGACAACGCCATGACGAATCACTTGAACTGCCTGAACCGCCGCCACATCCTGCTCGGCGGTGCACTGCTGGCCGGCGGTGTGCAGGCCGGCGACGAACTCACCGGCGGCGACCCGCTGGGCTCCATGCAGTGGCCCACGCTGCGCAAGCAGTACCTTGGCCAGGCGCCGATGCGTTTTGCACCCGAGGTGCTGGTGCGCGGCCCGACCTTTGCCGATGACGCCATGAACGTGCCCTTGCAGGTCGATGCGCGCGCACTGGCCGGCACCGGCGGCGGGGTGGAGCGCATCCAGGTGGTGGTGGACCGCAACCCGGTGCGCGAGGTGCTGACCTACGAGCCGCTGCGGGCCTTGCCGGTGCTGGCCTTCCGCATCCGCATGGAGCAGGCATCGCCGGTGCGGGCGCTGGTGAAGACCCGCGACGGTCAGTGGCATGTGGGCAGCACCTGGGTGCAGGCCGCTGGCGGCGGCTGCACCGTGCCCGGCGCCACCCGCGCCGACGGCTCCTGGAGCCGCACCCTCAATCAGGTGCAGGCCCGCGTGTTCCCCAACGCCATCGAGGGCAGTCGCCGGCTGCGCCTGCGGGTGATGCACCCGATGGACACCGGCCTGGTGGCCGGTGTGCCGGCCTTCTTCATCGAGCAGCTGCAGCTCGACGACGCGGCCGGCCAGCCCTGGCTGCGGCTGGCGCTGCACGAGCCGGTGTCGGAGAACCCGCTGCTCACGCTGGAGCTGCCGCGCGAAGCGGCCGGCACCTGGCTGCTGCACGGGCGCGACAACAACGGCAACCGCATCCGGGCCGAGGTGACGGCATGAACCTGCGCACCGCTGCGGTCGGCATGGTGCTGGTAGCCACGGCGTCGGCCCAGGCACAGACCAGCCTCACGCTGCCCGACTACCGCCTCCAGCCGCGCCAGCTGGCGGCCGACACCTGGGTGATCGAGGGCGCGGTGGACGACTTCAGCCGCGCCAACGGCTGCAACATCATCAACACCGCCTTCATCGCCACGCCCGAGGGCACCTGGGTGATCAACACCGGCCCTTCGCGCCTGTACGGCGAGCAGCAGAAGGCGGCGGTGGCCCGCGCCACGCCGCAGCCGGTGAAGCGGGTGCTCAGCCTGAACCTGCATCCCGACTACTTCTTCGGCCACCAGGCCTGGGCGGGTGTGCCGACGGCGGCGCTGTCCGGCAGCATCGCCGGCATGCAGGCCGAGGGCCGCGCCTATGCCGACAACCTGTACCGGCTGTGCGGCGACTGGATGAAGGGCACCGAGTCCACCCCGTCGACCGAGACCATCGATCCGGCCCGCCTGCCCCAGACCTTGAGGCTGGGTGGCCACGCGCTGGAGCTGCACCGCCTGAGCGGCCACACCGCCGACGACCTGGTGCTGCTCGATGCCACCACCGGCGTGCTGTACGCAGGCGGCCTGATCTTTGCCGACCGGGTGCCCACCACGCCCCATGCCGACTTCGACGCCTGGCTGGCCAGCCTGGACGTGCTGGAGCGCTGGCATGCGCAGGGCAGGTTCCGCACCGTGGTGCCCAGCCACGGCCCGGTGCACAGCGGTCTGTCCGGCCTGCAGCAGACCCGCGACTGGCTGCGCTGGATGACCGGCCTGATGCGCGAGAGCGCCGAGCGCGGGGTCGACCTGAGCGAACTGCTGCGCACCCCGGTACCGCCGCGTTTTGCCCGCTGGGCGGCCCAGCCGGCCGAGCTGCACCGCAGCCTGACCCAGTGGTATCCGCGCTTCGAGCAGCAGGCGCTGCAGGCCCGCTGAGGCAGGTGGCGCAGTCGTGAACTGCGCCGTTCAGGACTGTTCCACCGGTCAGTGATTCATTTTTGAACACGCATGAACACTTCATGAACAGCGGGCCTGCCCGGCACTGTTCCAACCGGTCGGCCAGGGGCGTCGCAGGACCGTTTTTCTAGGGGTTTCCACGAGGGTTTTTCGGGGGGTGGCGGCTGGCACAGATGTTGCCCTTGGGACTGGGTGCAACCCAAGGACCGGAGGGGTCGGGGTGTCACCAGCGGCTGCGCAGGGGCGTGGTCGCCGCCATCAACCCCCAAAGAGCAGGAGACCGACCGTGAAACGCACCCTATTGAGTCTGTTGATGCTGGCCGCCACCGCCCAGGTGAGCGCCCAGGGCGTGACCGACGCCATGATCGCCAACGACGCCAAAACCCCCGAGAACGTGCTGAGCTGGGGCCTGGGCACCCAGGGCCAGCGCCACTCCACGCTCAACAACATCAACGCCAAGTCCATCAACAAGCTCGTGCCGGTGTGGTCGATGTCGTTCGGCGGCGAGAAGCAGCGCGGCCAGCAGAGCCAGCCGCTGGTGCACAACGGCAAGATGTTCGTCACCGCCTCCTACTCGCGCATCTACGCGGTGGACGCCAAGACCGGCCAGAAGCTGTGGAAGTACGAGCACCGCCTGCCCGAAGGCATCATGCCCTGCTGCGACGTGATCAACCGCGGCGCTGCGCTCTATGACAACCTGGTGATCTTCGGCACCCTGGACGCCCAGCTGGTGGCCCTGGACCAGAACACCGGCAAGGTGGTGTGGCGCGAGAAGATCGACGACTACTCTGCCGGCTACAGCTACACCGCTGCCCCCCTGATTGCCGAAGGCCTGCTGCTGACCGGCGTGTCCGGCGGCGAGTTCGGCGTGATCGGCCGCGTGGAAGCGCGCGACCCCAAGACCGGCAAGATGGTCTGGACCCGTCCGGTGGTCGAAGGCCACATGGGCTACAAGGACGGCAAGGAGAACGGCATCTCCGGCACCACCAACGCCTCCTGGCCCGGCGAGACCTGGAAGACCGGCGGCGCCGCCACCTGGTTGGGTGGCACCTACGATCCCAAGACCGGCCTGGCCTACTTCGGCACCGGCAACCCGGGCCCGTGGAACAGCCACGTGCGCAAGGGCGACAACCTGTACTCGGCCTCCACCGTGGCCATCGACGTCAAGACCGGCAAGATCGTCTGGCACTACCAGAACACCCCGAACGACGGCTGGGACTATGACGGCGTGAACGAGTTCGTCACCTTCGACATGGACGGCAAGCGCATGGGCGCCAAGGCCGACCGCAACGGCTTTTTCTACGTGAACGATGCCACCACCGGCAAGCTGGTCAACGCCTTCCCGTTCGTGAAGAAGGTGACCTGGGCCACCGGCATCGACCTGAAGACCGGCCGCCCGAACTTCGTGGACGACAACCGCCCCGGCGACCCGACCGCCGCCGGTGGTGACGGCACCAAGGGCAAGAGCGTGTTCTCGGCCCCGGGCTTCCTGGGCGGCAAGAACCAGATGCCCATGGCCTACAGCCCGAAGACCGGCCTGTTCTACGTCCCGACCAACGAATGGGGCATGGAGATCTGGAACGAGCCGATCACCTACAAGAAAGGCGCAGCCTTCCTGGGTGCCGGCTTCACCATCAAGCCGCTGTTCGACGACCACATCGGCTCGCTGCGCGCCATCGATCCCAAGACCGGCAAGGTGGCCTGGGAAGTCAAGAACAGCGCCCCGCTGTGGGGTGGTGTGCTGACCGCCGGCGACCTGGTGTTCTGGGGCACGCCCGAAGGCTTCCTGAAGGCCGCCGATGCCAAGACCGGCAAGGTGGTGTGGCAGTTCCAGACCGGCTCCGGCGTGGTGGCCCCGCCCATCACCTGGATGCAGGATGGCGAGCAGTACGTCAGCGTGGTCTCCGGCTGGGGTGGCGCCGTTCCCCTGTGGGGCGGTGAAGTCGCCAAGAAGGTGAATTTCCTGGAGCAGGGCGGTTCCGTCTGGACCTTCAAGCTCATGAAGTAAGTTGTGTGGGTGAGGGGTGGCGCGGCGCAAGCCCGCCACCCTTTTTTTTCGGATGAATCACATGCGTTTCCCCCTTTCCCTGACCGCCGCCCTGGCCCTGGGTGCCGTGCTCGCGGCCCCGGTGCAAGCCCAGGACATGGCGGCTGCCGTTGACCTGGCCAAGGCCAGCGGCTGCTATTCGTGCCACGCCAACGCCGAGAAGGTGGTCGGCCCGGCCTTTGCCACCATCGCCGAGAAGTACGCCGGCGACATGGACGCCGCTGCCACCCTGGCGCAGTCGATCCAGAACGGCTCCAAGGGCAAGTACGGCCGCATTCCCATGCCGCCGCATGCCAGCCTGGGTCAGGCCGACCTGAAGCTGCTGTCGGCCTGGGTGCTGACCATCAAGCCATGAGGGCAGGCCTGCTGCTGGCCACGGCCCTGATCGGGGTCTGTGGCTGGGCGCAGGCCTTCGACTACAGCGGCACCAAGAACCTGGTGGCCGTCACCCGCGACGGCGCCCGCACCGCCATCGGCCGGGTCGATTTCATACCCCGGCCCGAGGGCGGCGCCGGCTTCAAGGTCAGCGTGGACCCGGCCGTCATGCGCGACCACTTCCTCTCGATGCGCGAGTTCAAGTGCCTGCCGGCCGAACCCGAGATCACCTGCTTCGTGCCCTATCCGTACGCCGGCCCGACCCGCGTGAAACCGGGTGAATTCGCCTGGCTGGAACACCACCTGCTGTTCTTCTTCAAGCAGCCGCGCGACTACGGCGCCAAGCTGTGGAATGGCATGGTGTTCAAGCTGCGGGAAGAGGGCAGCGCCCTGGTCGGCGAGCCCCAGGCCATCGATCTGAACCGCCTGGGCGTGCCGCCGGAGCGGCCGGATGAACCCTTGTACGGCCCGGCCGACCGGGACGACTTCGCGCCGGGGGTGCGCTGGGTGGTGCAGATACGGATCGAAAAGTCCTGACCCGTCTCAGCGCACCGCCTCCGCCTTCAGCGTGCCCCCGCTCAGGAACCCCGGCGGCACCTTTTCCTCGCGCTCGAACTTCACCAGGCCCACACCCTGGCAGTACCACTCGCGGCTGATCAGGGGCACATTGCTGAAGCCGTTGACCGGGTCGGTGTAGAGGTTGAGTTCGGCCCGGCCCACCAGGCGCAGGCAGGGGCTGTGCGTGCCGCTCGGTGTGGTGACGGTGTCGTCCACTGCCTCGATGCGCCACTGCATGAGTGCGCGGTGGCTGTAGCGCAGTTCGCGCGGGTGCTCGTTCTTGCGCAGGATCAGGTAGGGCACGGTGGGCGTGGTCCATTCGGTGCCCACGGTGTAGGGCGCCTTGAGCACCCACAGCGGGTCCTTTTCGGGCGTGGGCTCGTCGTCGATGTCCATGCGGGTGGCCATGCGGCGCACGCCCTGTTCGTCGTGCCGCAGGTAGTAGCTCACCCCCAGCGAGTGGTGGCGCACCGCCACCGGCACCTGGTTCAGCGTGGCGGGGGCCGTCACCTGCAGCGTCCACTCTTCCGGCGCAGGCGCTTCCTCGCCGGTCTGGGTGATGGCGTAGGTGATGGACGTGCCTTCCTTCAGCGGAAACCACACCGGCCCCAGGTCGGCCTTGCCGCAGCCGGTCAGGAGGGCAACGGGAAACAGCAGGAGGGCTGCGCGTGCAGCGGTGCGGCGGGTCATCATTTCTCGGGGAGTTGCGCCCGGGGCAGATCACTCAGCTTGATCTGCAGCTTGTCGTTGCCGGGCGGGCGCAGCCACGAGAAGCCGCCCTGGCCCCGGATGGGTTCGGTGCTGCCCATCTGGGTGTTGCCGTCGCGCGCCTTCTTGATGCCGTCGCCCAGGATGCGGTGCAGGTCCTTCTCGTAGGGCAGGCGGTGCACCCGGGGCATGGCCAGGGGCTGGTTGTCCTTCATCGGGTTGACCCAGATGTAGATCGCGCCGGCATGGCCGCGCGCCGGGCTGGGTTCGTCGAACACGGCGGCCAGCAGCACGAAGCGTTCGGGCAGGCGGTCGTCGCTGGGCCAGCCGGCCATGCCCAGGAAGGTGCCGTGGGCCAGCAGGTAAAAACCGGTCACCAGCACCACGCCACCGGCCTTGACCCACCAGCGCCAGCGCGTGGCCAGACACAGCACCAGCAGCAGGAAGGCCAGCATGGCATAGACGATCACCAGCAACAGCAGCTGGGAAGAGACGGCAGGGATCATGGCGCGGTGCCCGGGGAGAAGGTCAGAGAAGTCACAGGCCCGTCCTCTGCACGATGGTCAGAGGACGGGTGTTGAGGTCGGTCACGCTGCCGCTGTCGTCCAGCGTGAAGCGCACCAGGGTGCGTTCGTCGCCCTTGCGGGGAATCTGCTGCGTGCCGGTGAAGACAATCTGCGCTTCCGGGTTCACCTTCACCACGCTCACCGACACGTCCACCGGCTGCTGGTCGCGGCTGTCGTAGTAGTGGGCATTCACCACATACTCGCCGGGCGCGATGCCGCGCACGGTGACGATCTCCTGGCGGATGGGGCTGCTCACCACGCGGCCGTTGACCAGCACGCTGCTGTTCTTCTCGCCCCGGTCGTCGCGGTCCAGGTGCAGCAGGCCGGCGTCGCGCTGGCGGAACCACAGCGTCTTGCCGCTGGGCTCGTTCACCCAGGCATCGATGTCGTTCGGGTTGCCGTCGGGCCAGCTGATGGTGATGATGAATTCGGCCTTGGCCGGTATGTCGCCGGCCTTGCGCGATTTCGGGTTGAAGGCCAGCAGCGCAATGACGAAACAGAAGACGAAGGCGATCAACATGTTGAACAACATGTCGTAGAACGGATCGGTCTCGGTGTCACGCACCGGGCGGCCGATGGCCATGCGCAGCTCCGGTGGTGTCAGACGAGGCATCGGCGCTGGCCAGCGTGTCGGCCACCAGCGCATCGGCGAATCGGTCCAGCCGCATCAGCTGCAGACCCAGCAGGATGTTGCCGGTGAGTCCCGTCACCGTGGTCAGCAGCGCGATGCCCAGGCCGCCGGTCAGGCTCTTGAGCAGCTGGCTGGACTGGCTGGCGTCGAAGCTCTGCATGTCCCCCAGCTGCAGCGCCAGGATGGAGAACCCGATCACCTTGCCCAGCAGGCCCAGTTTGAGCTGGATGCCGTTGAGCCACCAGGCCATTTCGTGCGGGCCATGGGCGCGCTCGCCCAGCACCTGCATCCAGGTGCTGCGGTCGCCGCCGGGTGCGGCGCAGCCACGGCGGTATTCCTCGGCCCAGTCCGGGCCGGCGCCGCTGGGCGCGCCCTGGGCGATCCACACATCGAGCTGCTGCCGCTGCTGCCCCAGCACCCAGGCCCGGCGGCCGGCCCACAGCGAGCAGCCGAAGAAGAGCAAGGTGATGACCACGGTGAGGAAGGTGGGGTCGGCTGCCACCAGCCGGTGCCAGGCCCCGGCCCGCCAGAGCAGGAAGGTGGCCAGCAGCAGCAGGCCCATCCAGGCCAGCCACAGCAGGAACAGCCCGTTCTCGGCCCGCTCCAGCGCGAACGGGCTGCGCTGCAGGCCCGGCAGCCGGTGCACCACCGCTGCACCCAGCATGCGATGGTGGGCCGTGCTGCTCACGGTGCGTCCGCCGGGGTCGGGTGCAGGTCGCGCGAGTTGGCGTCGCTGCGGAAGACGATGGGAATCTCCCGGCGTGTCGGTGCCTGGCGCACCAGCTGCACCACGCGCTCGTGGTGCGGGCTCTTGCTGCACACCGGGTCGGTGGCGGCGGCGTCGCCCACGATCTGGAAGGCCTGGCAGCGGCAGCCGCCGAAATCCTTGTGGCGCTCGTCGCAGCTGCGGCAGGGTTCCTGCATCCAGTCTTCGCCACGGTAGGCGTTGAAGGCCTGGCTCTTGCTCCAGATGTCGGCCAGCGGCGTGGTGGTGACGTTGGGCAGGTCCAGGCCGGGCAGGTTGCGGGCGTTGTGGCACGGCATGGCCAGGCCGTCGGGCGCGACCGACAGGAACACCGAGCCCCAGCCGTTCATGCAGGCCTTGGGGCGTTCCTCGAAGTAGTCCGGCACCACGAAGAGCAGGCGGCAGCGGTTGCCGATCTGCTCGCGGTAGCGGTTGACCACGGCTTCGGCTTCCTGCAGCTGCTCGCGCGTGGGCATGAGCTGGTCGCGGTTGACCCAGGCCCAGCCGTAGTACTGGGTGTTGGCGAGCTCGAGGTACTCGGCGTCCAGCGCCAGGGCCATCTCGATGATCTTGTCCACGTGCGGCAGGTTGTGCCGGTGCAGCACGCAGTTGAGCACCATGGGCCAGTCGTGCTGCTTGATGATGCGCGCCACCTTCTGCTTGAGCTCGAAGGTCTTGGTGTGGCTGAGAAAGTCGTTGAGCTCGCGGGTGCTGTCCTGGAACGAGAGCTGCACATGGTCCAGCCCGGCGTCCTTCAGACGCTGCGCGCGTGCTTCGGTCAGGCCCACGCCGGAGGTGATGAGGTTGGTGTAGTAGCCCAGGCGGTGGGCCTCGGTCACCAGCTCTTCCAGGTCGTCGCGCAGCAGCGGCTCGCCGCCCGAGAAACCCAGCTGTGCTGCACCCAGCTTGCGGGCCTGCTGCATCACGTCCACCCATTGCGCGGTGGTCAGTTCGTTCCTGACCTGCGCGTGCTGCGTGGGGTTGTAGCAGAACACGCAGTGCAGCGGGCACTGGTAGGTGAGCTCGGCCAGCAGCCACAGCGGCTGCCCGACCGGAGCGCCGCCCCACGCGGCCGGGGTCATGGCATCACTCGATCCAGCCACGGCGCACGCCCTCTTCGAGCAGGCTGCGCACCTGCGGTCCGATGCCCTGCACGCGGAAGGCGGTCTCCAGTTCGGTCACGATGGCATCGAGTGTCTGTTCGCCGTTGCATCGCTTGAGGATCTCGGCAGCGGTGTCGTTGAGCTGCACCATGCCTTCCGGGTACAGGAGCACATGACGCAGTTGCGCTTCCTCGTACTGCAGGCGGAAGCGGCGGGACAGGCGGGGCCGCTCGGGCACGTCGGTCAGCGTGGTGGGATCGGTCGGTTCGGTCATGGTCATTGGCAGGCCTTCTCGATGGCGTCGAGCATGGTCCACAGGATGTCGAGCTTGAACTGAAGGATGTCCAGTGCGCGGTGTTGGGCCGCGCGGGTGGTGAAGTGGTCGAGCGTGACGCGCAGGCCGTGGTCCACGTCGCGGCCGGCCAGCGGGATGCGCTTGCGGAAGTAGCTCAGGCCATCTTCCTTGATCCACGGGTAGTGGGTGGGCCAGGTGGCCAGGCGGTCCTTGTGGATCTGGGGCGCGAACATCTCGGTGAGCGATGAACACACCGCCTCCTGCCATGGCGCGCGCGACGCGAAGTTCACATACGCGTCGCAGGCAAAACGCACGGCCGGCACCACGCCCTGCAGCGACCAGAGCTGCTCG
Source organism: uncultured Hydrogenophaga sp. (assembly GCF_958439165.1). GTDB lineage: Bacteria > Pseudomonadota > Gammaproteobacteria > Burkholderiales > Burkholderiaceae_C > Hydrogenophaga. The sequence continues at coordinate 220,719 of NZ_OY288123.1, forward strand.
CGCGAGATGCCCACCGCCTCGCCCAGCCGGGTCCAGGCCTCGATGCCGCCGGCATTCGATCCCTCGAAGTCGCCGTGACCGTCGTGGTCCAGGATGCGCTCCACCCACAGGCGGCGGTGCTCGCGGTCGGCCATGTTGGCCAGGATGGCCGCGTCCTTGCGCGGGATGCAGATCTGGTAATAAAAGCGGTTGGCCACCCAGCACCGCAGCTCGTCCGGCGTGCAGCCGCCCGAGTTCATGCGCACATTGAACGGATGGTGGATGTGGTATGCGCGGCCTTTGGCGCGCAGCTGGGCTTCGAATTCCTCGCGGCTCCAGGGCGGCAGCGACGGGTCCGGCAAGGGGGTGCGGGCGATGTCCATGGACGGTGGGATGTCAGAAGGCGATGTCCATGCCGTCGAAGGCCACCTCGATGCCGTGCTGCGTCAGCAGGGCGCGTTCGGGCGAGTCTTCCACCAGCATGGGATTGGTGTTGTTGATGTGGATGAGGATCTTGCGCACGCTGGCCGGCAGGCGGTCGAGCACCTCGACCATGCCGCCCGGGCCGCTCTGCGGCAGGTGGCCCATCTCGGCCGCCGGCTTCTTCGAGAGGCCGTTGCGGATCATTTCGTCCTCGGTCCAGAAGGTGCCGTCCACCAGCACCACGCTGCAGCCGGCCATCAGGGCCAGCAGATCGTCCGACACAGCGCCCAGTCCCGGCGCATAGAACACCCGCGCTCCGGTGGCCGGGTTGTTCAGCAGCAGGCCCACGTTGTCGCCGGGGCGGGGCCGACCGCGGAACGGAGAGTAGGGCGGTGGCTGCGAGGCCAGTGCCACGGTCTGCACCTCGATGCCGGGCAGACCGGGCACCGCCAGGGCCGAGCCGTCGATGGGCAGTTCGGTGGCCGCCACGCCGCAGTAGTGCGACAGGATGCGGGTGATGGGGAAGCCGTTGGAGATGTCGGAGAGCACCTCGGGTGTGGCCAGCAGCGGCAGCGGCGTGCTGCGCTCGCGCAGCATCAGCAGGCCGGTGACATGGTCGATCTGGGCGTCCATCAGCAGCACGGCGGCAATGCCGGTGTCGCGCACCGCGCGGGCCGGCTGCAGTTCGGGGTTGTCGCGGATCTGCTGGAGCACGTCGGGCGATGCATTCACCAGCAGCCAGTCGGTGCCGTCGGCCGTGACCGCGATGGAGGATTGCGTGCGAGGCCTCGCGTTCAAGGTGCCGGCGCGCACGCCGGCGCAGTTGGCGCAATTGCAGTTCCATTGGGGGAAGCCCCCGCCGGCGGAAGAACCCAGTACCCGGATGCGCATGTCAGCAGTCAGAACAACGGTCAGAATGGATCCATGAAAGGGACCCGCTCAGGCAAGAAAAAAGCGCACGCGTTTGCACCCGTGCGCTTTCGATGTCAAAGCCCGCGATCAGCGGTTGGCGATGTACATCGTGATTTCAAAACCGAAACGCATGTCGGTGAAGGCGGGGGTCGTCCATTGCATCTTCAGTCTCCTGAGTGGGTTGGCATGAAACATGTCTATCGATCCGGCAACCGAACTGCTGCCAGACCCGAACATGTACCGCAATATTGATGCCATCTCAAGTGCCGGGTCGGTCGCGTCGGTGACGTCCCACCGGCCTGTGGGGTCGAACGCCGGCCTGCTGACGCTGCGCAGCGGCATTCGCCTGGCCTGGCAGGCAAGGGGAAACCCGGATGGCGAGGCCTGGCTGGTCATCCACGGCGGGCCGGGCACCGGTGGCAACGCCGGACTCTGGCAGGCACTCGATCCCGCCTCGCAAAGAGCCTTCATGCCGGACCAACGGGGCAGTGGCCGGTCACGTCCGCGCGGTGCAGCCGCGGCGCAGACCGCAGCCACGCTGGTGTCCGAGCTGGAAGCCCTGCGCCGGCACCTGGGCGTGGAGCGCTGGTCCCTGCTCGCCGGGTCCTGGGGCACGGTGCTGGCCCTGCTGTATGCGGCTACTTACACCGACCGGGTGGACCGTCTGGTGCTCCGGGGTGCCTTCGCGCTCACCCGGCGCGAACTCGACAACGTGCTGGTCCCGTCATGCCGCCCTGGGAAAACCCTGAGACCGGGTGGCGACATTCGCGACGCCGGGCCGGTCCCGCAGGCCCGGTCCACTGTTCAGGCGTTGTCCCGTATTGGGCGGTTGCTTCAATCTGCAACACCGGCTGTTGCATCGCTGCGCGCACTGCGTGGCTGGGGATTGCGCGAGCAGGTGCTGGCGCTGCAGGGCATGCGGCGCAGCCTGCGCCATGCGCGGACCACCGGTGCGGCCCATGCCCGTGCCGTGGCTCACGAAGTGACCGGCCTGCAGCGCCGCTGGCGCCGGGCGCAGGCGCAGTCCGACCGGCCGCAGCGTCTGCGCAGCGACCGTGCTGCCTGGCAGAAGTTTCGGGTCCAGGCCGCGGTGCTTCACGGCCGTGCCGGCGTGCGGCCTGGCGATCTGGACCGTGCCCTGATCCGGCTGGCGCGACACGGTGTGCCGGTGCACTGGGTGCACGGTGCGTTCGATGCGGTCTGCCCGCCTGCCAACAGCCGCCGCTGGGCCGCGCTCGGTGCACGCCGGGGTGGACCGGTGCAGCTGGACATCACGCCGGCCGGACACCTCGGGCATGAGCCGGCGACACTGGCCGCGCTGCGCAAGGCGGTTCGCTCATCGGCCCCACGGGCCGGGTCGGGGCGTGCATGAAGGCATGGCGGTCTGCACTGGTGCTGTCGTGTGCCCTGGCGGCATGGGGGGTCCAGGCCCAGCCCGTGGTGCTGCCCCCGTGCGAGCGGGCAGAGCCGGTGCCCTGGCGCGAACTGGCCCCCGGTGTGTGGGTGTGGGAAGGCGCCAACCAGGAGGTGTCGCCGGCCAACGCAGGGCATGTCGCGCCGGTCTCCGTCGTGGTGGACGCGGGCGAGGCGCTGGTCATCGATCCCGGACCTGGACTGCTGCATGGCCTTCGGGTGAGGGCTTCCATGGCGTGCCAGTTCCAGGCCCGCGTGGTGCAGGTGGTGAACACGCATGCACACGCGGAAAACGTGCTGGGCAACGCCGCCTTCGCCGATCTGCCCATCGCTGCCAACGCCGGCACACACGAGGCCATGGTGGCCCGGTGTCCCGACTGCCTGGAGTCGCTCACCCTGCGGGCGGGCAGGGATGCCATGGCAGGCACCCGCATCGTGTGGCCGAGCCGTCTCCTCAGGGCGGGCGATGTGCTGTCGGTGGGCCGGATGTCCCTGCAGGTGCTGGCCTCCGAACGGGGCCATACCGCCAGCGATCTGGTGCTGTGGCTGCCGCAGCAGCGGGTTCTGTGGGCCGGCGGCCTGGCTTACGACGGCCGCCTGCCCGAGCTCGCGCAGGGCAGCATCGAGCAATGGCTGGCGGCGCTGGGTCGGCTGCAGCAGCGGCAGCCGCGCTGGGTGGTGGCGTCCCGCGTGGGCGATGCCGGGCTGCTTCAGGCCACCCGGCACTACCTGCAGACGCTGCGCCAGCGGGTGCTGGCCGCCATGGACGCCGGCCGGCATGCGGGCGAGCTGCAGGCGGTTGCGATGGACGAATGGGCCGGATGGGTCGGCTTCGAAGAGCGCCAGGGCTTCAACACCCAGCGGGCCTGGCGCGAGCTGGAGACGGTGTGGATGGACCAGCCCCTTTCCCCCGGGGCCAGCCCGGTGCCCGCCTCAGTTGATCAGGTCGGGCGGTAGCAGATCCTTCTTGCGGTAGATCGTGTTGCGCGACACGCCCAGCGCCTTGGCCGCTGCAGACACATTGCCTTTGTGCAGCCGCAGCATCTGGGCCATGGCCTGCAAGGCAACGTCCTGCAGGCTGTGGCCTTCGGCACCTGCGGACCGGATGTCGGCGACCGCTTCAGCACCCTGGGTCGGCCCCGGGCCTTGTGCGGCGGCAGAGACAGGGGTTTCCGCGACGGCGGCTGCGCCCGATACCGCCGGTGAGGCAGCGGGGGCGGGAGCGGCCGTGTCGATCAGCGCCAGCTCTTCCAGGAAGTCGTCGGGCAGGTGGTCGCGGCAGATGACGCCTTCACAGCCCACCATGACCACGGCGGTGCGCAGCAGGTTGTGCAGCTGGCGGAAGTTGCCCGGCCAGGGGTAGCGCTGGAACAGGGTCATGACGTCGGCGGCAATGCCGATCTCGCGCCCGTTCTCGCACAAGGTGCCCAGGATCTTGCGCACCACCAGTTCGAAGTCGGTGCGTTCGCGCAGGGCCGGCAGACGCACCACCAGGCCGTTCAGGCGGTAGTAGAGGTCTTCGCGGAAGTCGCCCCGCGCGATCATGTCCTTCAGGTTCTTGTGCGTGGCGCAGACCACCGCCACATCCACGTCGATTTCCTTGCCGGCGCCCAGCGGGCTCACCTTGCGCTCCTGCAGCACGCGCAGCAGGCGGGCCTGCAGGTGCTTGGGCATGTCGCCGATCTCGTCGAGGAACAGGGTGCCGCCGTGGGCCTGCTGGATCTTGCCGATGGCGCCCTTCTTGCGTGCAC
>NZ_OY288124.1 GCF_958439165.1 uncultured Hydrogenophaga sp.
GCCGGAGAAACCGCGCGGGGCACGGACGTCCTGGCCCTGGTGGCGGCCCGGTCGCCCGATCTCCTGCTGCTCGACCTCGCCCTGAGCGACTATTCGGGCATCGAGGTGGCACGCAAGGTGCGCCGATCACACCCCCAGGTCCGCATCCTGGTGGTGACCGGCAATGTCTATCCGGGCTCGGTCGACCAGTCACTTCAGGCCGGCGCCGACGGTTTCCTGCTCAAGCACGACCAGGGCGGCGAGTTGCTCGATGCCATCCGGACGGTGATGTCCGGCAAGACCTACGTCAGCCCGCACGCCGTGCGTTCGCTGCACATGCCCGACCAGCGCAGGGCACCCCATGCCACCGGCCTTTCGACCAGCCTCACCCAGCGGGAACAGCAGATCGTGCGCATGATCGCCGGAGGCTCCAGCAACCAGGCCATCGCCGACCAGCTCCACATCAGTGTCCTGACGGCCCGCAAGCACCGGCAGAACATCATGCTCAAGCTCGGACTGCACAACGGGGCCGAAATCGCGGCCTACGCCATGCAGTCCGGCCTGGCCGGGGCGCCGCAGCTGCCCACCGGCTGACGTCAGCGACCTCACCGCGTTTCGCGAGAAACATCGGTAAAAAATAGTACGTAAGTTGTATTTTTTGGACCGCCAACCCGCCGAATACTGCCGCTCATGGATGCGAACCCGCGAGGCAGGCGGTCAACGCACCCGCAGTACCCGGAATGCTCAGGAGGTCCACATGAAGCTGCTTTCCCGTCGGGAACCTCGGGTCCCGGACAGTCGTGCCGACAGCGTCCCCGCCCATGATGAGGACGATGTCGAGTCGGGGTTCCTGCCCAGCTCCCTGGTCGACGAATACGCCCTGACCATTCATGCCTGCCTCATACAGCAAGGCGTCGAACACGGCGAACTGCGCGTGAGCGTGCGCACGGTGGGCGCCTCTCCATCCGGCATGGATGTGTATGCCGGCTTCATCAAGGTGCTCCGCTGGACGCCGCCGGTGCGGGCGCTGGTCGTTCAGATGCCTTGGGTCGAGCGCCGTATCGAGCGGCGGCTTCGCCAGACCGGGCTGCTCCAGTACAGCCATTTCGGCGGCCTGTGGTTCCGCTCGCCGGCCCTCCTGACCAGCGAACTCCCCAGGAGCGGAGGGCAGGTCCGCGCGGCTGGCATGATGTGAGGCTGTCGTCCATCACACGCACACATGTCCCGCTCCGAATCCGACCAGCCGACACCCGTATCCAGCGAACCTGCCGCAGCACGCCGTCCGCGCACCGCACGCCACAAGAGCCCGGCGCCGTCGCAGCCTGCGGCACGCCAGCACCCGGCCCTGGATCGCCTTGCGGCGCTCTACCCCGCACTGTTCGGGGAGGTGCCCAGGCCTCTGAAGCGGGGCGTCTTTGAAGACCTGCTGGAAAGGCACGGCGAAGAACTGACGGTGGACGGCATCAAGGCTGCGCTGGTGCTGCACACACGGTCCACCCGCTACCTCAACGCGGTGGCAGGCGGCCAGCCCCGCCACGACCTGGAGAGCAACGTGGTCGAACCGGTGGCCCCCGAGCAGCGGCACCATGCGGTGGTCGAGGTGTTCCGCAGGAGGCAGACACGCTCCCCGCAGGACATGCGGCCGCAGCTCCGCCAGCGCATCGTTCAGGCGTTCGAGGCGTCAGGGCTGGGCCAGGAGGCCTACGCCACCCTGGTGCAGGGTCGGGACGAATCGATCAATGCGATCACACGGGAGGCGCTGGCAGCGGCCGTGCAGCAGCAGGCCCGCGAGTCGGCCCTGCTGCGTGCATTCGAACAAGGCGGGCAGGACCTGGAGGCATTCGCTTCCGGATATGGCCTCGCGGTGGCCGACGCCCGCCGCATGCTTGACCGGGCGCGTTCGCGCCGCTGATCTCAGGCGGCCGGCGTGGTGAAGACGGTCAGCACGCCGGTGTAGCCATAAAGCCGGTCGTAGGCGATCTCGCCCCCGGCAAAAAACCCGACCAGCGGCACGTCGCCCAGGGCGCGGCGAACCACCTGAAGCTCGGCACTCGGACTGCCGAAATGGGGTCCGCCACGGCCGGCGCAACTCACATAAACCGCGCCCGCGATGCGGCGGGCCGCATGCGGGGCCGACTCCGCGTCGCTCTCCGACAGCGCGTGCGCCAGCGCATGGTCCCGGGCTTCGGGTTCGAGCTCCTCCCGCAGTTCGGCGCAGATGCGGGTCAGATCGGCCCGCGCGGCGGCGGTGTGGCGCTCGCAGAACGCCAGACGTGCGCCGACCGGCGCCTGGTCGCCGATGGCCACACCGCGGCGCTGGGGATCGACACCGATCAGGTGCCTGACCGTCACGTCCGGACCGAACTGGCCGCGCCGCTGGAGCTCGGCGCCGGCGGTCCGGGCAGATGGGCCCGCGTGGCGCAGGCCGGCCAGCGTGGCCCGAAGCCGGGGCATGGCCTGGGCCGGCTGGTCCAGCGAAATGCCCCGCTCCTGCAGCAGGATGTCGAGTGCCGGCTGACCATCGAGCGCCAGGACCAGGTTGCCCTCGGCCGCGGTGATGGTCCGCTCCGCGCCCACCGGCTGGGCGCCCTGCGTGACGCGGGACAGCATGCCCACGTCGGCCGCGAAGGCCACGCCGCTGATGCCACCATGGAACACCCCTGCGCTGGCACCCTGCCCTCGCAGATGGCCGTTGCTGCCCAGAGCGAACTGCACCGTGGCACCCCGGCTGCTGGCCAGGCCGCCGAACAGGTAGCCGCTGGCGGTGCGCTCGGCCACCTCGGTGATCAGATCGGCCAGCTCGGGCGTCTGACCGTCGGCATGGACCAGGGCCGTGTGGGCCACGAAACCTTCGCCACCGCCGCTGCGACCGGAGACCGACAGTGGCGCCACGCCGCTGAACACCCGGTAACGGGCGGGGTCCAGGTCACACAGCATGACGGACATGGCCGGTTCGTCGAAGTACTCGACATTGTTCGACGCGATGCCGACACCCACCGTGCCGGCCCAGTCGGTGACTTCCGGCAGCTCCGCACACAGGTGCTCCAGGATGGCCTGGGCGTCGGCCGCATAGTGGTCGGTGATGTAGACCAGTCCGAGCGACGGGCTGGCGGCGTGATCAGGCAAGGCCATGCGTGCGCGCAGTTGCGCCAGCACCAGAGCGGCAGCCATGCGCCACTGCGGATGGGTGGCGTGGGCGTGAGGAAACAGTTTCATCCGGTTGAACGTCGACGAGGTGAAGATCGGCTGCCGGCCCGGGCGGCCGGAGCCGCCGGCTTGACCGCCTTGAGCGCTGCGCGACCCGCAGCCTTGCCGGCACCCACCGCCGTCTTGACGGCCTGATCGGTGAGGCCGGCGGCCACATCACGGGTGGTCTGCAAGGCGCCCTGACGTGCGGCATCCTTGACGGCGTTGGTCGCGATCTGCTGGAACTGCTGGCTGAGTGCACCCCACCACTGCATGGGGTCGACCACGCCACCGGCGGGTGCGTCGGCCTTGCGGGCGGCCGTCTTGCGGGCAGGCGCCTTGCGGGCGGCCGGGGTGGGTCGGGCCTGGAGGCCCTCGTACACCTTCTTGGGTGCGCGTTCTGCCGGCGTGTCCCGGGGCGTGGCCGCCGGCGTGAAGGACGCCAGCGAATCGGCTGCCTTGAGCTTGAAGGCGTTGGCCACGTCGCCCATGCTGAAGTTCATGGTCTGCAGGGTGGACAAGGTCATCTTCTGGACTTCGAGCGCCTGGATGGTGGCCCCCAGTGCCTTGGCGTTCTGATCCAGCCAGAAATGGACCGCCTTGAGCTCTTCGATGCGTTTTTCCAGATCCTCCACGTTGAAGGTCGGCGCCACCCAGTGGCTCAGGTTGGGCAGCTGCGGGATGTTTTGTCCGATCCCCTGGGCAATGCCCCCCGCGGCCTGGCCGGCCAGGCTCTGGAGGAAGTCGAAACCCGGCACGAACTTGCCGAATCCACCTGTGTTCTCGCTCATGCCGGTCTCCTGCCCGTGGCGGGCTGCTCGCTGGTCAGCTGTCGGCGCCGTAGCGCGGCGGCCGCTTCTCACGCAAGGATGCCACACCTTCCCGCACGTCGGGCCCGGCAAAGCCCATGAATTCGAGGGCCAGCGAGGTGTCGAAACTCGGGCCGGCCTGGCGCAGCCAGTTGTTGAGCGAGTACTTGGTCCAGCGGATGGCGCTGGTGCTGCCGCTGGCCAGCCGGTCGGCCACTTCGTAGGCCTTGTCCAGCAGCTGGGCGTCGTCCACCGCGAGCGAGACCAGACCGATGCGTTCGGCCTCCTCGCCACTGACCGGCTCGCACAACATGAGGTAGTACTTGGCCTTGGCCATGCCGCACAGCAGCGGCCAGACGATCGCAGCGTGGTCACCGGCCGCCACGCCCAGGCGGGTATGGCCATCGACGATCTTTGCGCTGCGGGCGGCAATCGAGATGTCGGCCAGCAGGCCGGCCACCAGACCGGCGCCCACCGCCGGACCGTGCATGGCACTCACGATCGGCTTGTCGCAGTTGATGACGTTGTAGACCAGGTCGCGGGCCTCCTTCCAGACGCGGGTGCGGACCTCGAAGTCGCTGGCCATGTCCTGTACCAGGGCCAGATCGCCGCCGCCCGAGAAGCCCAGGCCATCGCCCCGCAGCACGGCCGCACGCACCGAGTCGTCGCGACCCACGTCGCGCCAGATCTCGCTGAGCTCCCAATGGCCGTCATGGCCGGCGGTTGGCAGCTTTCCGTTGCCCCCGGGGCCGTCGGCCCGCATGCGGATGTCGAGCACGCTGGGAGTGCCGTTCACCAGCGGGCCGCGACGGGTGATGGCCAGGGTCTGGTAGCGGCTGTAGTCGACGGTCTGCATGGGTGGTCTCCTGAGGGCTCTGGAATGTCGGGCGATTGTGCTTGACCTGCATCAAGGCAGCAGCGATACAGGGAGTCCACCATGTGCCTTCAGGAGACACCATGAACACGCCCATTTCCGACACCTTTGCACGCCAGCTCTAGGAACAGCGCGGCGCCCTGCTCGCCCGTGTGCGACGGCAGCGCGGGGGAGCCATCAGCCGCGCCGAGGCAGCCGCCGAAGCCAGGGATCAGGAGAGCGACGACTGGGCCAAGGCCACGGAAGAGCGTGATCTGCTGATCGGGCTGGAGGAGCGGGACTCTGCCGAGCTGGTGGCGCTCGACGCCGCCCTGCTGCGCATCGCCGATGGCAGCTACGGCCTGTGCCTGCAATGCGGCGCCTCCATTCCCGCCGCCCGGCTGCATGCGCAGCCTACGGCGGAGCGCTGCGTGAACTGCCAGACCCAGGCAGAACACCCCGCCGGCTGAAAGCAGCGCCGGCGGGCCGCTATGCTGGCGGAATGAGCACCCACGACGCACCGCTGCAGACCCGCAGCCTGTTCCACTTTGCCTTCCACGTGACCGATCTGGATGCGGCGCGGCGCTTCTACGGCGGCGTGCTGGGCTGCCGGGAAGGCCGCAGCACCGACTCCTGGGTCGACTTCGACTTCTTCAGCCACCAGATCTCGCTGCACCTGGGCCAGCCCTTGGCCACCAGCCGCACCGGCCGGGTGGGCGATCACCTCGTCCCCATGCCGCACTTCGGTCTGGTGATGCTGCTGCCGCAGTGGCGCGAACTGGCCGACCGCCTGACCGCCGCCGGCATCGACTTCGTGATGCCGCCCCAGGTCCGGTTCGAAGGTCAGCCCGGCGAGCAGTGGACGATGTTCTTCTGCGACCCGTTCGGCAACCCGATCGAGGTCAAGGGATTCGCCTCGCTCGATCAGGTCTACGCGGTCTGAACCCGCTCACTGCGGCTCGACGATCTTCTGGTCGATGGCGCCGAAGATGCTCTGGCCGTCGCGGCCCTTCATCTCGATGCGGATGGTGTCGCCGAACTTCATGAAGGCCGTCGAAGGCTGACCGTCCAGGATGGTCTCGATGGCCCGCTTCTCGGCGATGCAGCTGTAGCCCTTGGGCCATTCCTTGCGGCCGTCGACCTCGATCGCCTTGTTGCTCACCGTACCGCTGCCGACGATGGAGCCGGCCCGCACGTTGCGCGTCTTGCAGATATGGGCGATGAGCTGGCCGAAATGGAAGGTCATCTCGGGACCCGCCTCGCACATGCCGACCTTGCGCCCGTTCCAGGTGCTTTGCAGCGTCAGGTTCACCCGGCCGCCCTGCCAGACATCGCCGAGTTCGTCCGGGGTGACCGCCACCGGACTGAAGGCGGTGGCCGGCTTGCTCTGGAAGAAGCCGAAGCCCTTGGCCAGTTCGGCCGGGATCAGGTTGCGCAGCGACACATCGTTGGCCAGCATCAACAGGCGGATGCCTTCGAGCGCCTGCTCCGGGGAGGCCTGCATCGGCACGTCGCCGGTGATGACGGCGATCTCGGCCTCGAAATCGATGCCGAAGTCCTCGCTGGGCACGACGACGTCGTCGGTCGGGCCGATGAAATCGTCGCTGCCGCCCTGGTACATCAACGGGTCGGTGTAGAACGATGCCGGCACCTCGCTGTTGCGGGCCGCACGCACCAGCTCCACGTGGTTGATGTAGGCCGAGCCGTCGGCCCACTGGTAGGCGCGGGGCAGCGGCGCCATGCACATGGCCGGATCGAACGGAAACGCATGGCGGGCCTTGCCCTGGTTGAGCGTCACATACAGGTCGTGCAGCTGGGGACTGATGAAGTTCCAGTCGTCCAGAGCCTGCTGCAGGCGGTGTGCGATGCCGGTCGCATAATGGGCCGTGGACAGGTCGCGGGACACCACGACCAGTTGCCCGTCGCGCGATCCGTCCTTGTACGTGGCGAGTTTCATGCCGTTCTCCAGTGAGGTGCGTGCTGGGACAGAAATTACGGATAGTAAAATCCATTCACCCATGCGTAAGCGCGAGATTCTAGACCAAAGCGGTGATCCGCACACCTCCGACGCCCTGGACACCGACGTCGACGGTTCCGCGGAAGGGCCGCAGCGGGCCGGCATCCAGTCGGTCGAGGTGGGCTTCGAACTGCTGGACGCCTTGTCCCGGGCCGATGGCGCGCTGATGCTGCGCGACCTGGCCGCGGCTGCCGGCATGAGTGCCGCCAAGGCCCACCGCTATCTGGTGAGCTTTCAGCGTCTGGGTCTGGTGGTGCAGGACCCGGTGAACACCCGCTACGACCTCGGACCATCGGCCTTGCGGCTGGGTCTTGCCACACTGGCACGGCTCGATGGCGTGAAACTGGCGCGCCAGCGCATCGACGCCCTGCTGCCGGACACCGGTCATACGCTGGCCATCGCGGTCTGGGGCAACCAGGGGCCCACCATGGTGCACTGGACCGAAGCGCCTCAGACCGTGCCCGTCACGCTGCGCCTGGGCGACGTCATGCCGCTCCTGACCTCGGCCACCGGCCGCTGCTTCGCCGCGTTCATGGGCGAGTCGACCCAGGATGCGCGGCGGCTGGAACCGATGCTGCGTGCCGAACTGGCCAGACTGAAGAAACTCCCCGACAACGGACTGCCCCTGCCGGATGTACCCCGGAACTGGGCCGAGGTGCAGACCCTGCTGGCCGACACCCGCCGTCATGGCATGGCCCGCGTGGTGCACAGCCTGCTGCCGGGCGTGGGCGGTTTCTGTGCCCCGGTGTTCGATGCCCAGGGCCGGCTGGTGCTGGGCCTGGTGGTGCTCGGGTCGGTGGTCACGCTGGACACCGCCTGGACCTCACCGGCCGCACACGCCCTGCTGCAGACAGCGCGACAGCTCAGCGCCGACCTGGGACACCGTGCGGCCAGCGGCCCGACATGAAACGTTCAGCCGGCGCGGCGCGTGCAGGCCTGCTGGCCCTGGTCGTTGCGGTGTTGCTGGCCCATGGTCTGCTGGTGGAGTCCATCGCGGATGCGTGGTGGACATCGTCGGCACCGAAGACAGCGCCCCCGCCGATCCCCAGCCAGGTCCGGCTGATCCCGCAGCCGCCGCCACCGCTGCCGGCCCCCAAAGCCTCCGCTCCCGCTCCCACTCCCGTCGCCATCACCCCGCCAGCGCCCCGCCCTGCCCGCCCCGCGCCGCCCCGGCAGGAAGCCCCCGATGACACCGCTGCGGATGCAGCGGCGAATGCCCCACCCGCCGAGCCGATCGCCCAACCCCTGGCTGCACCCGACCCGGCACCCGCTGCAGCAGTGCCCCCGCCCGAGGCCGACCCGCCGCCGGCACCCCAGGTGAACCTGCCCCCGGTGACCCTGCCACCGGACGTCGATCTGCAGTACGAGGTTCTGGGGCAGGCCAGCGGCCTGCGGTACCGCGCCAGCGGTGAGCTGCGCTGGCGCGTGATGGGCGAGACCTACGAACTGTCGATGCGGCTGTCGGCCTTCCTGATCGGCAGCCGCAGCCAGACCAGCGTGGGGCAGGTCGATGCCACCGGCCTGCTGCCCGATCGGTTCAGCGACCGCACCCGGTCCGAGCGGGCGGCCCATTTCGACCGAAGCGGACAGCGCATCCGGTTCAGCAACAACGCGCCGGACGCCGAACTGCAGCCCGGCGCGCAGGACCGCCTCAGCGTGTTCCTGCAACTGGCGGGCCTGCTGCAGGCCGGGGCGGTGGTCGGTGGCGGTGCCATCGAACTGCCGGTGGCCGGGGTGGGCGGATCGGAAACCTGGCGTTTCCAGGTGGGCGAGCTGGAGCCGCTGGAGCTGCCGGCCGGCAGCCTCCTGGCCCGCCGGCTGGTCCGCGAGCCGGTCGATGTGCGGGACAGCCGGGTGGAGGTGTGGCTGGCACCGGAACTGGGGCATCTGCCGGTGCGGCTTCGCATCACCCAATCACAGGGCGATGTGGCCGATCAGCAACTGAGCCGGCGACCCTGAACACCGGCCCATGCGGGCTGGAGTGCGAAAAAAGACCACTCCCCTTGAAAAAGGTCGATATCCGACCCAGTTAAAAGCCCGTTGTTGAAGTGCGGGCCCGGTTTGCCGATATAAAGACCGAAGGCCCTCTGGTTGATCACAAGGACATTGCACATGAACATGCTGTACGACTCGGAAGCCTTCGCGGTGGTGCACATCCTGGCCGACGCTCCGGCCGAAGGAGAGCTGCAGGTGGCCGATGGACCGCAGATTGCGCGGCACGGTTTCGAGATCGTGGACAAACGCTCCGGCAAGGAGGTTTACCTCGACGGCTCCTGGGCCGAAATGTTCCAGCAGCAGATCTCAGCCTGGCAACGCTCCATGCCCTCCCAGGAAGAAGTGGAAAGCACGCTGGAAGGGTATGCCGGCCTGGCCCAGATGCCGGTGGTCATGCACTGACAGGTCCGCGCAGCTCCAAAGCCGCCCTTCCCCCCGAAACCAGCCCGGCCCGTCCGGGCTTTTTCATGTCCGCTGCGGCCGGCGGGCCGGCCTGCGTAGCATGGGGGCATGAAACTTCCGCTGTCCGCCACCCGCGTGGCCGCCCTGCTGCTGACTGCCGGCCTGGCTGCGTGCGCCTCGCCTGCACCGGCCGGCTCCGATGCGGTGCTCGACCGCCTGCTGCCCACCCGAGCGCTGCTGCTGGGCGAGCAGCACGATGCCGCAGAGCACCAGGCGCTGCAGAAGGCCACGGTGGAGCGGCTGGCGCAGCGGGGCCAGCTGGCCGCCGTGGTGCTGGAGATGGCCGACCATGGGCGGCAGACCGACGGCCTGCCGACCACGGCCAGTGAAGTGCAGGTGCGCGACGCCCTGGGCTGGAGCGACGACACCGGCTGGCCCTGGCCCACCTATGGCCCGGTGGTGATGGCGGCTGTGCGGGCCGGCGTGCCGGTGGCCGGGGGCAACCTGCCACGCAGTGCCATGCGGGGCGCGATGCAGGACACGTCGCTCGATGCCGTGCTGGAACCGGCGGGACTGGAAAGGCAGAAAGAGGGCATCCGGGAGGGCCACTGCGGACTGCTGCCCGAAGGACAGATCGCGCCGATGACCCGCATCCAGCTGGCCCGCGACCGCGCCATGGCGGTCACGCTGCAGCAGCGGGTCCGCCCCGGCCTGACGGTGCTGCTGATTGCCGGCAACGGCCATGTGCGGCAGGACATCGGTGTGCCTCGCCACCTGCCGGCAGGCTTCGACCACCGGGTGCTGGTGGCCCGGGCGGGTGAGGCCGGTGCCGGCCTGCCGGCCGACGCGGTCTGGCCGACACCGGCGCTGCCGCCGCAGGACTATTGCGCCGAACTGCGTCAGCGCTTCGGGCGCTGACGCAGGCCGCCGTCAGGCTGGCAGGCGCCGGATGGCATCGGCCAGGGTCGAGACCATGGTCTCGATGTGCTCGCGCTCCACGATGTAAGGCGGCGCGAACACCAGGTTTTCACCGGCGTTGCGCACCAGCACGCCGCGGTGGAAGCAGTCCATGAAGACGTCGAAGGCCCGCTTGCCCGGCATGCCCGGCATTGGCGCCAGTTCCACCGCACAGGCCAGGCCCAGGCTGCGGATGCCGATGACATGCGGCAGGCCCTTGATGGCCGAGTGCATGGCATCGCCCAGCACCTGGCCCATCTGGCCGGCGCGCTCGAACAGGTTTTCCTGCTTGTACAGGTCCAGCGTGGCCAGGGCGGCTGCGCAGGCCACCGGGTGGCCCGAATAGGTGTAGCCGTGGAAGAACTCGATGGCATGGTCCGGCGCGCTGCCGTGGGCGCCCATCATGGCGTCGTAGATGCGATCGGTGCAGATCACGCCACCCATCGGCATGACGCCGTTGGTGACGCACTTGGCGAAGTTCAGCATGTCGGGCTGCACGCCGTAGAAGTCGGCGCCGAAGCCGGTGCCCAGCCGGCCGAAGCCGGTGATGACCTCGTCGAAGATCAGCAGGATGCCGTGCTTGTCGCAGATCTCGCGCAGGCGCTTGAGGTACCCCTGCGGCGGGATGTACCAGCCCGCGCTGCCGGCCACCGGTTCGACGATGACGGCGGCGATGTTGCTCGGATCGTGCAGCGGGAGGATGCGGTTCTCCAGCTCCAGCAGGATGTCTTCCTGCCAGGCCGGTTCCTGGTGGTGGATGTAGGCGTGGTTGACCGGGTCGTGGATGAAGCGCAGGTGGTCCACCCGCGGCAGCAGGGCGGTGCCGTAGACCTTGCGGTTGGCCGGAATGCCGCCGACCGACATGCCGCCGAAGCCCACGCCGTGGTACCCCCGCTCGCGCCCGATGAACATGTTGCGGTGGCCCTCGCCCCGTGCACGGTGGTAGGCCAGCGCCACCTTCATGGAGGTGTCGGCCGCCTCGGAGCCGGAATTGCAGAACAGCACCTTGTTCAGGTCGCCCGGGGCCATGGCGGCAATCGCCTCGGCGGCCAGGAAGGCCTGGTCGTTGCTCACGTTGAAGGCCGTGCTGTAGTCCAGCGTGTCCAGCTGCTTCTTGATGGCCTCGTTGATCGGCTTGCGGTTGTGGCCGGCTCCCACGCACCAGAGGCTGGAGATGCCGTCGATGACCTGACGGCCATCGTGCGTGGTGAAGTGCATGCCGTCGGCCGCCACGAACACCCGCGGGTCTTTCTGGAAAGTGCGGTTGGGCGTGAAGGGCAACCACTGGTTGTCCATGCGGAAATCGTTGTAGGCCATGGGGCTTCTCCTGAAAGGCGGCGGTGTGCAGATTCTGGCACCGGCGGCCGCACGATCATGGCGCCACTGCGACGGGGTGACGCAGGCCCACCCGGACGGCCCTGCGGCCGGGCTGCGACAATCGGCAGGCCATGGAAAACACCTACGTCCTCAACCTCTCCTGTCCCGACCGCCCGGGCATCGTGCACGCCGTTTCGGGATTCCTGTTCGAGAACGGCGGCAACATCGAGGAAGCCGCCCAGTACAACGACCACGACACCGGCCTGTTCTTCATGCGGGTGCAGTTCGCCAGCGCCAGCCTGAGCGAGACCGAACTGCGCCAGCGCCTGGACGGTCTGGCCACGCCGCTGTCGATGACCTGGAGCCTGCACCCGCTGGCCCAGCCCGTGAAGACGGTGCTGTTCGTCAGCCGCGAGGGCCACTGCCTCAACGACCTGCTGTTCCGCTGGAAGAGTGGCCTGCTGCCGCTCGACATCCGGGCCATCATCAGCAACCACCGCGACTTCTACCAGCTCGCTGCCAGCTACAACGTGCCGTTCCACCACATCCCGGTGACGGCGGCGACCAAGGCCCAGGCCGAGGCGAAGCAGCTGGAGATCATCCGCAGCGAGGGTGCCGAACTGGTGGTGCTGGCCCGCTACATGCAGATCCTGTCGGACCACCTGTGCACCGAGCTGTCGGGCAAGGCGATCAACATCCACCACAGCTTCCTGCCCAGCTTCAAGGGCGCCAAGCCCTACTACCAGGCCCACGACCGGGGCGTGAAGCTGATCGGTGCCACCGCCCACTACGTCACGGCCGATCTGGACGAAGGCCCGATCATCGAGCAGGACGTGGCCCGGGTCGACCACACCGACACGGTCGAAGACCTCACCGCGCTGGGCCGCGACACCGAAAGCCAGGTGCTGGCCCGCGCCGTGAAATGGCACAGCGAGCACCGCGTGCTGCTCAACGGGCACAAGACCGTGGTCTTCAAATGACATGACCCTTCGTATCCCGCCCATCCAGTGTCTGCTGACGTTCGAGGCGCTGGCGCGCCTGCGCAGCGTCACCCAGACCAGCGAGGAGCTGTGCGTCACGCCCAGCGCGGTGAGCCACCGCATCCGGCAGCTGGAGCAGATCCTGGGCACCAAGCTGTTCGGGCGGGCCGATTTTTCCCTCACCACCGAAGGCAGCGAGTACCTGGCCCATGTCCGTGACGGCCTGGCCACGCTGCAGAAATTCCCCAGCCAGATGGCCGCGCCCGGCCGTCGCAAGCTGCGGGTGGCGGTCACGCCGACCTTCGCCCGCTCGGTGCTGCTGCCGAGGCTCAAGCAGTTCAGCGAGGCCTACCCCGAGGTCGACCTGACCTTGCAGGTCAGCATCCCCCTGCTCGATGTGGTGGCCGAAGACGCCGACCTGACCGTGCGGTTCGGCACCGGCCGTTACGCCGATGTGGAGCATGTGTGCCTGTCCAAGGACGAGATCTCGCCCATGGCGTCGGCCGCCTTCATCCGCGAGCACGGTCCGTTCGACACGCCCGAAGACCTGGCGGGCGTACCCCTGCTGCGCAGCCCGCTCGAGCCTTGGCGCACCTGGTTTGCAGCCCACCACCTGGACTGGCCGGAGCCGGTGGAAGGCTCCCAGTTCAACGACATCGGGCTGCTGTGCGACGCCGCCGCGGTGGGCATGGGTGTGGGCCTGCTGCGCTACAAGCTGGCAGCCCCCTGGCTGGAACAGGGCACGCTGCTGCCGCTGTACGAGAGCCGGGTGCCCAGCCCGCATGCGCATTACCTGTGCTGGCGCACCGGCACCATGGAACGCTGGGAATGCGCGGCCTTCGCGGAATGGATCCGCAACGCGGTGTCCTGACACCCCCCTCCCCGGCGAGCGTCTGGCTCACAAGGGCTTGCAAGGAAATTCACGACGACGCGCCGGGCTTGTCCTAAACTGGCCCGAGAACGTCGTCCCTCCTTTGCCGCCCGCCATGAACGCTCCCGCCTCCACCGCCCAGGTCAGCCAGATGCAACGCGCCGCCCGCCAGGCCGAGGTGGTGGCAGCACTGCAGAAGACCGTGCCTTCCCATGCCCTGCTGTGGCAGGCGGAAGACACGGTGCCCTACGAGTGCGACGGCCTGACCGCCTACCGTGAGCGGCCGCTGGTGGTGGTGCTGCCGGAAACCGAAGAGCAGGTGGCGGCGGTGCTCAAGGCGTGTCATGCACTGCAGGTGCCGGTGGTGGCGCGCGGAGCCGGCACCGGCCTGTCCGGCGGTGCCATGCCGAACGCACTCGGCGTGACGCTCTCGCTGGCCAAGTTCAACCGCATCATCCGCATCGACCCGCGCTCGCGCACGGCCGTGGTGCAGGCCGGCGTGCGCAACCTGGCCATCAGCGAAGCCGCTGCTCCGCACGGCCTGTACTACGCGCCCGATCCCAGCAGCCAGATCGCCTGCACCATCGGCGGCAACGTGGCCGAAAACTCCGGCGGCGTCCATTGCCTGAAATACGGCCTGACGGTGCACAACGTGCTCCAGGTACGCGGCTTCACCGTGCAGGGAGAGCCGGTGACCTTCGGCAGCGCCGCCCTGGACAGCCCGGGCCTGGACCTGCTGCCCCTGATCATCGGCAGCGAAGGCATGCTGGCCGTGACCACCGAGGTCACCGTCAAACTGGTGCCCAAGCCCCAGCTGGCGCGCTGCATCATGGCCAGCTTCGACGATGTGCGCAAAGCCGGCGATGCGGTGGCTGCCGTGATCGCGGCCGGCATCATCCCGGCCGGCCTGGAAATGATGGACAAGCCCATGACCGCGGCCGTCGAGGACTTCGTGCACGCCGGCTACGACCTGGATGCCGCTGCCATCCTGTTGTGCGAGAGCGACGGCACGCCCGAGGAAGTCGAAGAGGAAATCGGCCGCATGAGCGATGTGCTGCGCGCCGCCGGCGCCACCGCCATCACGGTGAGCCGCGACGAAGCCCAGCGGCTGCGCTTCTGGAGCGGTCGCAAGAACGCCTTCCCGGCATCGGGCCGCATCAGCCCCGACTACATGTGCATGGACTCGACCATCCCGCGCAAGCGGCTGGCCGACATCCTGGAGGCGATTGCCGACATGGAGGTGAAGTACGACCTGCGCTGCCTCAACGTGTTTCACGCCGGTGACGGCAACCTGCACCCGCTGATCCTGTTCGATGCCAATGACGCCGACCAGCTCCACCGCTGCGAGAAATTCGGTGCCGACATCCTGGAAACCAGCGTGGCCATGGGCGGCACCGTCACCGGAGAGCACGGCGTGGGGGTCGAGAAGCTCAACAGCATGTGCGTGCAGTTCTCGGCGGAAGAGAACGAGCAGATGTTCGCGGTCAAGCGGGCCTTCGACGCCCGCGGCCTGCTCAACCCGGGCAAGGTCATTCCCACCCTGCAGCGCTGTGCCGAATATGGCCGCATGCTGGTCCGCGGCGGCAAGCTGGCGCATCCCGATCTCCCACGGTTCTGACAGGTCTGACAGGAGCGCTGCAACCCCCCTGGGGTACATTGGCGGGCATGAATGCGCTTCCCTCCGTTCAAGGAACGTCTCCGGCTGCGGCGGACGGTGACCCTGCGACAAGCGCACGCGAGCGGGCACTGCTGCTGCAGATAGAGACCCTTCAGGCCGAGAACGAACACCTGCGGCAGGTCTATGCGCGACAGCTGGCCGGCGAGCAGGCCAGCCGGTCCGGCGACGGACATGTGCAGCTCGACCTCGATCTGCCGCTGTCACTGGACTCCGCACTCCTGCCGGGTCAGACCGGCTCGGTGCCAACGGCCCAGCTGGAATACCGCGAGCTGTTCGCCGCACTGGCCAGCGTGTTCCCGATGGGCGTGTTCCGCACCGACCACACCGGGGTGCTCACCCATGTGGATGGACAGCTGGAACAGATCTTCGGCCTGTCCAAACCCGATTTCCCCAACTTCGGCTGGCTGGACCGGGTACACCCGGACGATCTCGAGCGGGTCCGCCAGAGCTGGATCCAGGCCATATCCCGCGGCGAGGGCATCAGCGTGGAATTCCGCATCGTGCGGCCGGATGCAGAAACCACCCATGTCATGGTCCGCAACGCGCCCTTGCGGGACGCCCAGGGCAATGTCACCTCGCAGCTCGGATTCGTGCAGGACATCACCGCACTGCGCACGCTGGAGGCCGAGGCCCGCATCAAGGACGAACTGAACCGCCAGATCATCGCCACCAGCCCCGACTGCACCATGGTGCTGGACCTGGAAGGGCGGGTGATCCAGATGACCGCCCAGGGCTGCCGTCTGATGGAGATCGAGCGGTTCGACGCCGCCGTGATGCCCCCCTGGACCGCCTGGTGGCTGCGCGACGGTGCACCGCTGGCGGCCGACGCGCTGAACCAGGCGCGCGAGGGACGGAGCGCCCGTTTCGTGGCCGAGTGCCCGACGTTCCAGGGCACCCCCAAGTGGTGGGACACCATGATCTCGCCGATCCGCAGCAGCGAGGGTCGGGCCATGATGCTGCTGGTCGTCTCGCGGGACATCAGCGAACTGCAGCGGCAACAAGCCGCCATCCTGGAGTTCAACACCGAGCTCGAGAACCGGGTGCGCCAGCGGACCGACGAACTGGCCGAGGCCAAGGACCGGATCACCCAGGCCCTGCGCGAGGCCCAGGTGCTCTACAACGAGGCGCCCTGCGGCTACCACTCGGTCGATGCCGACGGCACCTTCGTCCTGATGAACCGGACCGAGCTGGAATGGCTGGGCTACCGGCGCGACGAGGTGATCGGCCAGCTGCACTTCCGCGACATCATCCTTCCGGAACAGATACCGCTGGCGCGCCAGCGGCTGTCGCGGATCATCGCCGGCGAGAAACTGGAGCCGGCCGAATTCACCATCCTGCGGCGCAACGGACAGCGCTTTCATGGCCTGCTGAACACCACGGCGGTGTACGACGAAAAGGGTCGCTTCGTGCGGACCAACAACACGCTGGTCGACATCAGCGAGCGCAAGGCCGCCGAGGAGGCGTTGCGCGAACACCAGCATTTCCTGCGCAACATCACCGACCATGTCCCGGTGCTGATCGCCTATGTGGACCGGAGCGGCCGCTACCGGTTTGCCAACGCTGGACACCGGCAGATGTACGGCATCGAGGCCGACCAGCTGATCGGCAGACACATGAGCGAGGTGTTTCCAGCCCAGGTCTGGCAGGACATCGAGCCCCTGCTGGCGGCCGCCCTGAACGGGGAGGCACGACAGCTGGAAGCCTGGCGCCGGGATGCGGCCGGACGGGCCGTCTTCGTGCAGGTGCACTACCGACCGGACACGGTGGACGGCTTCACCCGCGGGGTGTTCCTGCAGATGGTCGACATCACCGAGCGCAAGCGCATTGAGGAACGCATCCACGACATGAACGAGGAGCTGGAAGCCCGCATCCGCGTCCGTTCCGCCGAACTGATGGCCAGCGAACAGCGGTTCCGCCTGATGGTCGACAACCTGCGGGACTACTCGATCTTCTTCATGGACACCGCCGGCCGCATCACCGACTGGACCGACAGCGCGCAGCGCATGAACGGCTACAGCCCGGTCCAGATGATGGGGCGGCACTACGGGTTGCTGCTCGATCCGAACGATCCGGACGCCGGCATCGAGGAAGCCCGCCGCATGCTGCGGCTGGCGGCCTCCCGCGGGCAACACGACATGCAGGCCTGGCAGGAGCGGCGCGACGGCAGCCGCTACTGGTCGCATTCGGTGCTGATTGCGCTGCGCGACAACCAGGGCGAGCTGCTGGGCTATGCGAACGTCAACCGCGACATGACCGATGGCAAGCGGCTCGACGACATGATGCGCAACATCAACGACGAGCTGGAGCAGCGCGTGGTCGAACGCACCGAGCAGCTGGTGGCGGCCAACCGCGACCTGGAGTCCTTCTCGTACTCGGTGTCGCACGACCTGCGGGCACCGCTGCGGCACATCTCCAGCTTCGTCAGCCTGCTGCACGAGCACATGGCCGACCGGATCGATGACGTCGGCGTGCGCTACCTCAACACGATCGGCAACTCCGCCCGCCACATGAGCCAGCTCATCGACGGGCTGCTCGCCTTCTCGCGCCTGGGACGGGCGGCGATGAACCCGGTGCCGGTGGACATGAACGGCCTCGTGGTGACGGTGGTGAGCCAGATCGCGCATGACACCGAAGGCCGGGTGGTCGACTGGATGATCGCCCCCGACCTGCCCGTGGTGCAGGGCGACGCGCTGCTGCTGCGGGAGGTCTGGACCAATCTGCTGGGGAACGCGTTCAAGTACACCCGCCCCCGCGACCGCGCCTTGATCGAAGTGTCGTGGCAGATCGATCCGCTGCTGGGTTACACCTTCTCGGTGCGTGACAACGGCGTGGGGTTTGATTCAAAATATTCACAGAAGCTCTTCGGGGTCTTTCAGCGTCTGCACCGGGCGACCGAGTTCGAAGGAACCGGCATCGGGCTGGCGCTGGCCCGGCGCATCGTGGAACGGCACGGCGGCACCATCTGGGCGGAGAGTCGCCTGGGTGAGGGCAGCGTGTTCCATTTCTCGCTGCCCATCGAAGGACTCCATCCCAACGAAGCGAATCTGCTTTCCATGCCGGTACCCCTGGAGCCATGAACCACATCAACGAATGCATCCTCCTGGTGGAGGACAACCCGGACGATGCCGAGCTGACCAAGCTGGCGCTCTCGCGGCATGGTCTGGACGGGCGCGTGACCCACGTCTCCGACGGCATGCAGGCACTGGACTACCTCTATTGCCGCAACGAGTTCACCCAGCGCAACGGCGTCAACCCGGCTCTGGTGCTGCTCGACCTGAAGATGCCGCTGCTGGACGGCATCGGCGTGCTGCGCGAGATCAAGGGGTCCGAGGCGCTGCACAACATCCCGGTGGTGATCCTGACCTCATCCACCGAGCCCAGCGATCTGCTGCGTGCCTATGACGCCGGCACCAACGCCTACATTGCCAAGCCGACCGAGTTCTCGCAGTTCCTGAGCGCCATGAAGCATGTGTGCGAGTTCTGGATGCACATCAACCAGACCGCGCCCAACCGCCCCGGTGCGGGCAGCCGCAACACCGGTTTCGGCGATCTTCACTGAGAAGGGGGTGCACCCGGCCATCGCGGCCGTGTGCCCGGGCCTTCAGGCTCCGTAGATATTGGAGTCGGCCCAGGCGGGGGTGTCGTCATCGGTGTCGGCCGGCTCGGGTTCTCCCAGCCGGATCACGAACACCACCTCTCCACCGTAGCGACCCACGCCCAGCGTCTTCATGAGCTGCTGCTCCTGCTCGGGCCGTTCCATGCTCAGGAAGCAGATCGCCTGGCGAACACCCCGCTGCTTCGCAGCCAGCACGTCGAGCCGGGTGATCCGGCCGAATTCGCTGCACAGCTGATGCAGGGCCGATTTCAGGCTGGCCACATCGGCATGCTGTTGGAGTCTGGCCAGAGTGCTCATGGAAGGTCCCCCGATGGCGGGCGGTCGTTTCGTTCCGCACACGCGGACATCGTGGGGGCATGGTAATCCAAAAGCAACAAATTGCAATTGTTTTGTTACATCTGAAGCTCCCGAAAGCGATCAGCCTGCGAACAGCTGCACGTTGCCGCCGGCTGCGGTGGTGTTGATGGTCACGGTCTGCTCGGCACAGAAGCGCGGCAGGTAATGGGGGCCGCCCGCCTTGGGGCCGGTGCCGCTCAGACCCTCGCCACCGAAAGGCTGCACGCCGACCACCGCGCCGATCATGTTCCGGTTCACATACACGTTGCCGACCCGGGCCTGGCTGGCGAGCGCCTGAGCCCGGCTGTCGATGCGGGTCTGGATGCCCAGGGTCAGGCCGAATCCCAGGGCATTGATCGACGCGATGACCCCGGCGGGATCACCGGACCAGCGCACCACCTGCAGCACAGGCCCGAAGATTTCCTGGGTGATGCTGCCGATGTCGTCCACCTCGACCAGTTGCGGCGGAATGAACCGGCCGTTCCCGATCGCCCCCAGCCGAACCCGGCCAACCTGTCCGAGCCGCTGGACATGGCCGCGGATGGCCTGGGCGGCTTCGTCGTCGATCACCGGACCCACATCGGTGGCCAGCTGCGACGGGTCTCCCTGCACCAGCTCGCGGGCGGCACCTTCGACCATGGCCACCACCGCGTCGGCCACCGCCTCATGCACACACAACACCCGCAGGGCCGAGCAACGCTGGCCAGCACTGCGGAAGGCGCTCTGGACCACCGCGTCGGCCACCTGTTCGGGCAGGGCCGTGCTGTCGACCAGCATGGCATTGATGCCGCCGGTCTCGGCGATCAGGGGCACGATCGGGCCGTCCTTGGCCGCCAGCGCGCGCTGGATCAGCTTGGCCACCGGGGTGGAGCCGGTGAACACCACACCGGCCACCTGTGGCTGCGCCACCAGCGCCGCGCCGATGGTCTCGCCCGGACCATGCAGCAATTGCAGTGCGTCGGCCGGCACACCGGCAGCGTGCAGCAGGTCGACCGCCACCCGGGCCACGCCCGGCGTCTGTTCGGCCGGTTTCGCCAGCACGGTGTTGCCGGTGACCAGCGCCGCCGCGACCTGCCCCACGAAGATGGCGAGCGGAAAGTTCCAGGGGCTGATGCAGACCCAGGCGCCACGGCCGTGCAGGCGCAGCACGTTGCTTTCGCCGGTGGGGCCGTCGAGCGGACGGGGCGCCATCAGGGTCTCGGCCTCGGTGGCGTAGTAACGCAGGAAATCGATGGCCTCCCGCACCTCGGCCACGGCATCACCCCAGGTCTTGCCGGCCTCCCGCACCAGCAAGGCGCACAGATCGGGCATCTGCTGCTGCATGGCGTCGGCAGCCCTGCGCAGTGCACCGGCGCGCTCGCCCACAGGCCGTCGGCTCCAGGGCCCGAACGCCGCCAGGGCACGGGCCACCGCCGCAGGGGCCGCTCCGGCCGGCGACTCGGGCACCACCGGCACCCGGCACCGGTCCCACGCCGACGCCAGCACCTGGCGTTCGGTGGCCACGGCCAGATCCAGGCCGGTGCTGTTGACCCGGGCCGTACCGTACAGCGCAACGGGCGCCGGCAAGGGGGACTCGGCCGACACGCTGGCGGCGGCCGCCACCAGCGGTGACTGCAGCAATTCGGCCACCGGCACCTGCACATCAGCCAGCTGGTGCACGAAGGACGAATTGGCGCCGTTCTCCAGCAGGCGGCGGACCAGGTAGGCCAGCAGATCGCGGTGCGCGCCGACCGGGGCATACACCCTGCAGGTCACGGCGGGGTCGCGCAGCACTTCGCGGTAAACGCCCTCGCCCATGCCGTGCAGCCGCTGCAGCTCGAAGGCGGCCCCGCGGGCACGGGCCATCTGCAGGATGGCGGCGATGGTGGCGGCGTTGTGGGTGGCGAACTGCGGATGGATCACATCGGCCGCGTCCAGCAGGGCCCGGGCACAGGCGAGGTAGCTCACGTCGGTGTGGTGCTTGCGGGTGAACACCGGATAACCGCTCAGACCCGACTCCTGGGCCCGCTTGATCTCGGCGTCCCAGTACGCGCCCTTGACCAGCCGGCACATGAAGCGCAGCTGGTGCCGGCGCGCGATGGCCGCCACCTCGCCGATCAGTTCCACCGAACGGGTCTGGTACGCCTGAAGCGCCAGGCCCAGCCCGGTCCAGCCGGGGAAGTGCTGCGCCACCCGCTCGGCCAGGGCCTCGAAGACCGAGAGCGACAGCTCCAGCCGGTCGACCTCCTCGGCATCGATGGTCAGGTTCAGGCTGGCCGACGCTGCGAGCTCGCACAGGCTCCAGACCCTGGGCACCAGCTCGGCCATCACCCGCCCATGCTGAGCGTGTTCGTAGCGCGGGTGCAGCGCACTGAGCTTGATGGAGATGCCGTCCCGATCGGCCGGGCCGCTGCCGGCCGTGGCATGGCGGGCCTCGTTGGCAGCGATCGCGACCAGTGCCTGCCGGTAGCTTTCGAGGTAGCGGCGGGCGTCGGTATCGGTGCGGGCGCCCTCGCCCAGCATGTCGTAGCTGAAACGCAGGCCGGGCTGCTTGCGCCGCTGTCCGGCCGACGTGTCCAGCGCTTCGGCGATCGTCTGGCCCAGCACGAACTGCCGGCCCAGCAGCTGCACCGCCCGCACGGTGGCCCCCACGACCGTCCTGGCCCCCAGCCGCGCGATCAGGCCGGCCTCCTGCCCTTCCTGCGGCAGGAATTTCTTGCTCATCGCGATCGCCGTGGACGACAGGCGCGCCAGGGTGGCGTCGGCAGCCCCCTCGAAATCGGCCCGCCCCAGCTGGTCGGCCGTGAGCGCGATCGCGGTTTCGGCGTCCGGCACGCGCAACAGCGCCTCGGCCAGGCGCATCAGCGCCAGGCCTTCCGCGCTGCTGATCGGGTATTCCTTCAGCAGGCTCTCCATGGCCCAGAAGGGTGGCGGGTTGTCACGGACGGCGCTCACCCAGGGTGCGGCCATGCGGGCCGCCGCATCCCAGTCGAGGGTCTCGTGCAGGTCGACGAGGTGCCGGCGCAGCACTTCCGGCTCGGACCGGCACGGGAGGGGAAGGCGGTCGGCGGGGGCGGTGCAGATGGATGTCATGTCAAGCTCCAGAACTGGTGAATGACCGAACTTTGCCCGTCAAATACATGAATAATTCACCATTTTTTCAGCCGTTCATGGTGATTCATGAGTCCTTCCGAACTTGACCGGGTCGACCTGCGCATCCTCAACCTGTTGCAGGCCGACGGGCGCATCAGCAACCTCAAGCTCGCCGAAGCCATCGGCCTGTCGCCCACCGCCGTGCTGGCCCGCACACAGCGCCTGCAGCGCGACGGCTTCATCCTGGGGTACGAAGCCCGCCTCGACCCGTTCAAGCTCGGGCGGGGGATGATGGTGTTCGTCGAGGTGCTGCTGGACCGGACCACGCCCCATGTCTTCGACGCCTTCAAGGCCGCGGTGCAGGTGCACGACGAGATCATGGAATGCCACATGGTGGCGGGCGGATTCGACTACCTGCTCAAGACGCGGATGGCCGACATGAATGCCTACCGGCAGTTCGCCGGTCAGGTGCTGTGGCAGTTGCCCGGAGTGCGCGAGACACGCACCTACGCGGTCATGGAAGAGGTCAAGAACCTCACGCGGCTGCCGCTGTAGTCGCGTCGGCCGGCCCCGCCGGACCGGGCTTTCGCTCGCGGTGGCCGAAGACGGCACGGCCCACCCGGACCAGGGTGGAGCCGGCGGCCACCGCCGCTTCCAGGTCGTCGCTCATCCCCATGGACAGGGTGTCGAGATCGAGCCCCTTGGCGCGCAGGTCGTCAAACAGGACGCGGGCCCGCAGGAACACGGCCCGCTGGCTGTCGAAGTCGGGCGCCGGCTCGGGGATGCACATGAGCCCGCGCAGCCGGAGTCCGGGCAGACGGGCCACCGCTTCGGCCAGCGCAGGCAGTTCGTCCGGCGTGACGCCGGCCTTGTTGGCACCGCCGTCCACATTGACCTGCAGGCACACCTGCAGCGGCGCAAGCCCGGAGGGCCGCTGGGCCGACAACCGCTCGGCCACCTTGAGCCGGTCCACGCTGTGCACCCAGTCGAAATGCTCGGCCACCGGCCGGGTCTTGTTGCTCTGCAAGGGTCCGATGCAGTGCCACTCCAGCCCAGGGCAGTCGCCGTCGGCGGCCAGCGCCTCGATCTTGGCCACGCCTTCCTGCACATAGTTTTCGCCAAAGGCCCGCTGGCCGGCTTGCCAGGCCAGCCGGACGGCATCGGCATCGAAAGTCTTGGAGACCGCCAGCAGGCGGACCCCGGATGCCTCGCGTCCTGCCCGTGCACACGCCTGTTGCAGGCGTGTGGAAACGCTATACAGGTTGTCGCCAATCGTCGTCATAATCGGTTCGAACATTCACTTACTGCACGGATCCCGGATGGATATCACCCAGCTGCTGGCCTTCAGCGTCAAGAACAAAGCATCCGACCTTCACCTCTCCGCTGGTCTGCCACCCATGATACGGGTGCATGGCGACGTGCGACGCATCAACGTCGAGCCGCTGGACCACAAGGCTGTCCACGCCATGGTGTACGACATCATGAACGACAGCCAGCGCAAGCACTTCGAGGAGTTCCTGGAAGTCGACTTCTCGTTCGAGATCGAAGGCCTGTCGCGTTTCCGGGTCAACGCCTTCAACCAGAACCGCGGCGCCGGCGCCGTGTTCCGGACCATTCCGAGCAAGATCCTCACGCTCGAGCAGCTCAACGCACCCAAGATCTTCGGCGACCTGGCGCTCAAGCCGCGTGGCCTGGTGCTGGTCACCGGCCCGACCGGCTCGGGCAAGTCCACCACGCTGGCCGGCATGGTCAACCACCTGAACGAATCCGAGTACGGCCACATCCTGACCATCGAGGACCCGGTCGAATTCGTGCACGAGTCCAAGAAATGCCTGGTCAACCAGCGCGAGGTCGGCCCGCACACGCTGAGCTTCTCCAACGCCCTGCGTTCGGCGCTGCGCGAAGACCCGGATGCCATTCTGGTGGGTGAGCTTCGCGACCTGGAAACCATCCGCCTGGCCATGACCGCAGCGGAAACCGGCCACCTGGTGTTCGGCACGCTGCACACCAGCAGCGCGGCCAAGACCATCGACCGCGTGATCGACGTGTTCCCGGCCGAAGAGAAGGACATGGTCCGCGCCATGCTGTCGGAATCGCTGGTCGCGGTGATCTCCCAGACCTTGTGCAAGCTCAAGGACGGCAGCGGCCGGGTGGCAGCACACGAGATCATGCTGGGCACCAGCGCCATCCGCAACCTGATCCGCGAAGCCAAGGTGGCCCAGATGTACTCGGCCATCCAGACCGGCAACAACGTCGGCATGCAGACCCTCGACCAGAACCTGGCCGAACTGGTCAAGCGCAACGTGATCAGCGCCGCCGAGGCCCGCAGCAAGGCGAAGATCCCCGAGAACTTCCCCGGATAAGCACCATGGAACGCGACCAGGCATCCAAGTTCATCAACGACCTGCTCAAGCTGATGCTGAGCCGGGGCGGAAGCGACCTGTTCATCACGGCCGACTTCCCGCCTGCCATCAAGGTCGATGGCTCGGTGGTCAAGGTCTCGCCGCAGCCCCTGACCGGCGGCCACACGCTGGCGCTGGCCCGGGCCATCATGAACGACAAGCAGGCGGCCGAGTTCGAGCGCACCAAGGAGTGCAACTTCGCCATCTCGCCGCCCTCGATCGGGCGGTTCCGGGTCAGCGCCTTCGTGCAGCAGGGCAGGATCGGCATGGTCATGCGGACCATCCCCATGAACCTGCCCAGCATCGACAAGATGGGTCTGCCCCAGGTGCTCAAGGACGTGGCCCTGAGCAAACGCGGCCTGTGCATCCTGGTGGGTGCCACCGGCTCCGGCAAATCGACCTCGCTGGCGGCCATGGTCGACTGGCGCAACGAGAACACGCAGGGCCACATCATCACCATCGAGGATCCGATCGAGTTCGTGCACCCGCACAAGAACTGCGTGGTGACGCAGCGCGAGGTGGGCCTGGACACCGACAGCTGGGAAGCGGCTCTGAAGAACACGCTGCGCCAGGCGCCGGACGTGATCCTGATGGGCGAGATCCGCGATCGGGAGACCATGGAACACGCCGTGCAGTTCGCGGAAACCGGCCACCTCTGCCTGGCAACCCTGCATGCCAACAGCGCCAACCAGGCGCTGGACCGCATCATCAACTTCTTCCCGGAAGAGCGCCGCGCACAGCTGCTCATGGACCTGTCCCTGAACCTGCGGGCACTCATCTCGCAGCGACTGATCCCCCGGCAGGACAACAAGGGCCGCCATGCCGTGGTGGAAATCATGCTGAACTCCCCGCTCATCTCCGACCTGATCTTCAAGGGCGATGTGAGCGAGATCAAGGAGATCATGAAGAAGAGCACCAACATCGGCATGCAGACCTTCGACCAGGCGCTGTTCAACGCCTTCGAGGCCAACCTGATCACGCTGGAAGACGCCCTGCGCAATGCCGATTCGCTCAACGACCTGCGACTGCAGATCAAGCTCAACAGCCAGCGCGCCAAAACCCAGGACCTGGCGGCCGGTACCGAGCACCTGACCATCATCTGATGAGCGATTGATTTACAGTCCCGGGCTTCACAACAACCCGAGACAAGGCTCCCGCATGACCGCCGCACCCCGCACTTACGACGCCATCGAACCCCGCCAGGTCGCCTTCATCGGTCTGGGCGTCATGGGCTCGCCCATGGCCGGCCACCTGGCCCGCGCAGGCCACCGCGTCACCGTCTACAACCGCACGGCTGCCAAGGCCGAGGCATGGGCCAAGACCTACGGGGGCAGCTTCAAGACCACACCGCGCGAAGCGGCCCAGGGCGCCGACATCGTGTTCGCCTGCGTCGGCAACGACGACGACCTGCGTGCCGTGGTGCTGGGCGCCGATGGCGCCTTCGCCGGCATGAAGGCCGGCGCGATCTTTGTGGACCACACCACCGCCTCCGCCGATGTGGCCCGCGAGCTCTCGACGGCAGCACGCACCCTGGGCCTGCAGTTCATCGATGCGCCGGTATCCGGCGGCCAGGCCGGCGCCGAGAACGGCGCGCTCACCGTGATGTGCGGCGGCGATCAGGCGGCCTTCGATACGGCCCGCCCGGTGGGCATGGCCTTCTCCAAGGCGTTCACCCGCATGGGCGAAAGCGGCGCCGGCCAGCTGACCAAGATGGTCAACCAGATCGCCATTGCCGGGCTGGTGCAGGGCCTGTCGGAAGCCATCGCCTTCGGCCAGAAGGCCGGGCTCGACGTGAACCTGGTGCTCGACGTCATCGGCAAGGGTGCTGCCCAGAGCTGGCAGATGGACAACCGTGGCAAGACCATGGTGGCCGACCAGTTCAACTTCGGCTTCGCCGTCGACTGGATGCGCAAGGACCTGGGTCTGGTGCTGGACGAAGCCAAGCGCAATGGCGCCCGCCTGCCGGTGACGGCCCTGGTCGACCAGTTCTATGCCGACGTGCAGGCCATGGGAGGCCAGCGCATGGACACCTCCAGCCTGATCAAGCGGCTGCGCTGATCGCCGGCGCCGAAACGAAAAAGGGGCTCTTGGGCCCCTTTTTTCATGGCGGCAGCCCGATCAGTTGGGCTGCGCCGCAGGACGGCTCGCCGGCGTCTCGGTCGGTCCCTGGGTGCCGATGCGGGCCAGCTCTTCTTCCGTGAGGATCTCGAACACGCGCACCACCCGCATCACGCCCGAGGTGTTGCGTGCAATGTCGGTGGCACGGGTGGCCTCGCGCTGGGTGACGCGGCCCATCAGATAGACCGTGCCGCGGGTGGTCACGACCTTGAAGGCCACGGCCGACAGGTCCTTGGCATCCACCATGCCGGCCTTGACCTTGCCGGTGATCAGCGTGTCGGACGAGCGCTGGCTGAAACTGGGCGAATTCACCACCCCCAGTTCGTTGACGATGCTGCGCACGTTGTCGACACCGGCCACCGTCTTTTCCACCTCGGCCTTGACGGCTTCGCTGGCGGCCTCGCCGGTGAGCAGCACCTGCCGGTTGTAGCTGGTGACGGACACATTGGCCCGCTCGCCGAACTGCTCCTTGATGCGGTTGCTGGCGCGCAGCTCGATGCCCTGGTCGTCCAGCTGGGCACCGGAAGTGCGGCGGTCGACGGCGACCAGCGCCGAACCGACGGCACCACCGACCACCAGCGGAGCGCAGGCGCTCATCAGGCCGGAGAAGGCCACGCCGGCCAGCAGCAGGCTGGCGCGGCGACGGGAAGGGGCAAGGGGAAGGCTCATGTCAGGTTCTCCGGGTCGGGAAGGGGTTCTTCGGGCAGGCCGAGCAACTGGGCATCCACGCCGTCGCACACGCAGTGCAGCACCAGCTGATGGACCTCCAGGATGCGGGCCGGGTGATCGTGCGGCACACAGATGTGCACGTCGGTGTCGCGCAGCACGGCAGTCAGCCGTCCCCCGCGGGCGCCGGTGAGGGCCACCACCGTCATGTCGCGCTCGTGAGCGGATTCCACGGCGGCCAGCAGGTTGGCGGCCTGACCGACACCGCCGACCACCAGCAGCACGTCGCCGGTCTGACCCAGCGCCCGGACCTGGCGGGCATACACCCAGCCAGGGTCGAAGTCCTGGGCCACGGCGGTGATGACCGCAGAGTCGGCAGACAGGGCCAGCGCGGCGAGCTCGGGACGCTCACGCTCGAAGCGTCCCATGAAGCTGGCGGCAAAGAGCTGGGCGGCGGCAGCCGAAGGCCCGTTGCCGCATGCCATCACCTTGCCGCCCCCGGTGACGCAGGCCAGCACGGCATGGATGGCGGACTCCACCATGGGCGCCAGGGCCGGGGCGCACTGGTACTTGAGATCGGCACTGTCGATGAACTGTTGCTGGATGCGCTGCGAAAGCATGGGGCGATGATAGCGGCGGGCGAAACGTCAGCAGACGTGTCAAAAGGCATCGTGCGTGTCGAAGGCGGCCTGCAACCACTGCAGGTCGCCATCCGGTCCGTCGATCAGGACCGCATCGAAGCGGCATGGGGGTTCGGATCGGCAGCGCAGCAAAAAGTGCCGCGCTGCCAGCACGATGCGCCGGCGCTTGGTCGGCGTGATGCTGGCACCGGCCCCACCACGGTCGCCGCGGCTGCGCTGGCGCACCTCGACGAAGACCAGCGTGCCGTCACGCTCCCGCATAATCAGATCGATTTCGCCGCCACCCCGACCCGGGGTCCTGAAGTTGCGGGCCACCATGCGCAGCCCCTGCGCCTGCAGGTGCTGCAGAGCCCGGTCTTCAGCGGCGTTGCCCCGCTCCCGTGTCGTGAGCCGGTGCGCTTTTCCTTCGAGGTCCATGTGTCCGCTCCTTCCCCGTCGTTGCTGACTGCCGCTGCCGAGGCTGCCCGCCACCAGGACCATCCGCCGGGCACCCTCTACATGGTGGCCACGCCCATCGGCAACCTGGCCGACATCGGCCTGCGGGCCTTATACGTGCTGTCGCTGGCCGATACGGTGGCCTGCGAGGACACCCGGCACACCAGCAGCCTGCTGGCCGGTTACGGGCTGCACAAACCGCTGCTGGCCGTGCACGAGCACAACGAGGCCGAAGCAGCCCAGGCCGTTGTCCAACGGCTGCAGCAGGGCGAACGGGTGGCCTACGTGAGCGATGCCGGCACACCCGGCGTGAGCGATCCGGGTGCGCGGCTGGTGGCAGCGGTGCAGGCGGCCGGTCTGCGCTGCATGCCCCTGCCCGGCCCGAGTGCGGTCACCGCCCTGCTGAGCGTGGCCGGCGAGACCGGGTGGGACGGGCGCTTCGTCTTCCAGGGCTTCCTCTCGTCGCGCCGGGCCGAGCGCCAGCGGCAGGTCCAGGACATGGCCGCCGACCCCCGTGCCCATGTGCTGCTGGAAGCGCCCCATCGCATCGAGGCCCTGGCCGTGGATCTGGCGGCGCTGGGTGACCGCTGCGTCAGCCTCGGGCGCGAGCTGACCAAACAGTTCGAGGAGCTGGTGCGCCTGCCGGCAGCCAGTCTGCCGGACTGGCTGGGGGCCGGCGCCCACCGGACCCGAGGCGAGTTCGTGCTGATGGTGCACCCGGCCAGTGCCGCAGCCGCCGACGGACTCGACGCCACCACGCTGCGCACGCTCGACCTTTTGCTGGCAGAACTGCCTCTGAAGACGGCGGTACGGCTGTGTGCCGAGATCACCGGCCAGCCGCGCAATGCGGTGTACGGGGCAGCGCTGGAGCGCCGGTCCGGACGCGAGAGTCCGGACGATGCCGACGACGAGGTCAGCGACTGAGGCGGCCCACCGGCCCGTCGGCCGGGGCGGCGGCGGGTGCGCCGTGTTCACGCACCTCGGTGGCCTGCACGTCCACCACATCGGCCGTCGAGGGGCCGGGGCGGAACATGCCCTGGGCGTAGCGCTCCCGGGCCTGACGGAACTGCTGGAACAGCACCACCGGCGCCGGCTTGCGTCCGGTCAGCAGCGACCACAGCGACACGGCCAGCACCACCACCAGCGAGGCCAGCATGAGGCTGACCAGGAAGACGGTGGCAGCCAGGGCGAAGACCATCCGCAGCGCGAAGCGCAGCAGGCGGGAAATCAGGTCGGCGAATGTGTTCATGTGAAGTCTGAGTGACGGCGAGCGGGGGAGTTCCGGCCGGAAGACGACAGATGCGGCCATTGTGCCGAACTGCAAGTGGCGCTGCTATGCTGGCCGATTGCTCCGGTAACGCCATGAAACGTCTGTATTCCTACTTTTTCCGCGGTCTGATCACCTTCCTGCCGCTGGCCCTGACGGTCTACCTGCTCTATGTGTTCGTGGTGTGGGTCGAATCGCTGGCCATGCGGATGGTGCGACCCATCACCGGCGACTTCTACCTGCCCGGGCTGGGCATCGTCCTGGGTGCGGCGCTGATCCTGGCGCTGGGCGTGCTGGTGTCGCAGCGCTATGTGGCCAAGGCGCTGTCATGGCTGGAACTGCCCTTCACCAACCTGCCGGTGATCAAGAGCGTCTATTCCTCGCTCAAGAACTTTGCCGACTATTTCGCACCCCACGAGAAGGACAGCCAGCAGGTGGTGCTGCTGCGCAAGCCGGGCGACGAGATGTCCATCGTCGGGCTGGTGACGCGGCAGAACTTCGACGGTCTTCCGGGCGCGCTGGGCCAGCTCGACCAGGTGGCGGTGTACCTGCCCATGGGCTACATGATCGGCGGCTACACCGTGTTCGTGCCACGCACCTGGATCACGCCGATCGAGATGTCGGTGGAGGAAGCCATGCGCTCATCGCTGATCGCGTGGATGGCGTCCAACCGCAAGCCGGAATAGCAGCCGCAGGAACTCCATTGCAGCAGCCGCTTCCAAGGCCCATGACCTTATCCCGACGCCCCTGGCTGCTGGGTGCTGCGGCAGCGGTGGCCTCGGTGGCCACGCCGGCCTGGCTCACCCCGGCCCTGGCCCAGACCACCCCGCCCTCGACGCCCCGGCGCCCCACACCGGGCCAGACCGAGGGCCCGTTCTACCCGGTGCGCCTGCCCGACGACCACGACGGTGACCTGCTTCGGCAGGGTAACCGGCGCTACGAGCGGGGCCAGGCCGTGTGGCTCGACGGCGTGGTGACCGATCTCGATGGCCGGCCGGTGCAGGGCGCCGTGGTGGAGATATGGCAGTGCGACCACGACGGCCATTACCACCACCCCGGCGATGGCAACCGGGCCGACCCCGCCTTCCAGGGCTTCGGCCGGGTCAGCGTCGGCAGCGACGGCCGCTACCGATTCCGCACCCTGCGGCCCGCTGCCTACAGCGGCCGCACGCCCCACATCCACGTGAAGGTCCGGCTGGACCGCCTGGAGCTGCTGACCACCCAGCTGTATGTGGCCGGCGACCCCGGCAACGAGCGCGACTTCCTGTGGCGCCGGCTCGATGCGGCCAGCCGCGCCGCGCTCACCGTGCCCTTCGCGCCTGGCGTGGACGGCCTGCGGGCGCAATTCCCCATCACCGTTCAGCTCTGAGGCATTCATGGATTCGTTGACGCAGATCGCGTTGGGCTCGGCCGTGACCGTGGCCGTCATGGGACGGCGCACCGCCGTCTGGAAATCGGCCCTGTGGGGCGCCGTGGCCGGCACCCTGCCCGACCTCGACGCCTTCATCGACCACGGTGATGCCGTGCTCAACATGGTGCTGCACCGGGCCGAGTCGCATGCCCTGCTGTTCCTCACCCTGGGGGCGCCGGTGCTGGCCTGGATCGTCGCGCGGCTGCACGGCGAGGGGCCGTTGTGGCGGCGCTGGTGGCTGGCCCTGTGGCTGGCCCTCGTCACCCATCCCCTGCTCGACACCATGACGGTGTACGGCACCCAGCTGCTGCAACCGTTCTCGGACCACCCGTTCGGCGTGGGCAGCCTGTTCATCATCGACCCGGCCTACACCCTGCCCTTGCTGGCGGGTGTGATCGCCGTCCTCTGCGGTGCACGGCTGCGCTGGAATCAGGCGGGTCTGGCGCTGAGCACGCTCTACATCGGCTGGAGCGTGCTGGCCCAGCAGCACGCCACCGAGGTGGCGCGGGCCGATCTGCAGAGCAAGGGCGTGGATGTGCAGCAACTGCTGGTCACGCCGGCGCCGCTCAACACCGTGCTGTGGCGTCTGGTGGCCATGACGCCCACCCACTACCTGGAAGGCCACTACGGCCTGCTCGACGACGACCGCCAGATCACCTGGACGGTGCACGAGCGCGGCGCGGATCTGGAAGCGGCCGTGGCCGGACACGCCGGCGCCCAGCGCATACGGGCCTTCAGCCACGGCTACTACAGCCTGTCCCGTGACGGGGACAACTACTTCATCACCGACCTGCGCATGGGTCAGGAGCCGAGCTATGTGTTCCGCTTCGACCTGGCCGATGGCAGTGGTCAGACGCCGACCGTGGGCCGGGGTGCCCGCAACGATCTGGACAGCGGCTTGCGCTGGCTTTCAGCCCGGGTGCGCGGCATCGAGGTGCCGTCACCCGGGGCCCAGGCCCCCGGCGTGAAGCTGCTGGGGGCAGCGGAGCTCAGCGTCCCAGTGCAGTGAGCTTGTCCGGCTGGACGATCTCGATCCAGTAGCCGTCCGGGTCCTTGATGAAGGCAACGTCCTTCATCTTGCCCTGATCGGGGCGCTTCACGTAGGTCACGTTGTTCTGGTCGAACCAGGCCACGGCGGTGTCGAGGTCGGGCACCGAGAAGCAGATGTGTCCGAAACCCTGCGGCTGGGCGTTGCCGTCGTGGTACTTGAAGTCGGCCTGGGTTTCGGTGCCCCAGTTGTGGGTCAGTTCGAGCACGCCGCGCTGGCTGAAGGTCCAGGCGGTGCGCTGGCCCACCTCTTCGGGGGCTTCGCCATCTTCCGGCCGGGCCAGGAAGAACAGCGAGAAGGACATTTCCGGGAAGTCCAGCTTGCGCAGCAGGCGCATGCCCATGACCCGGGTGTAGAAGTCCAGCGACACCTTCGGGTCCTTGACCCGCATCATGGTGTGGTTGAAGACGAATCCGCGCGTGGCG
This sequence comes from uncultured Hydrogenophaga sp., assembly GCF_958439165.1. GTDB lineage: Bacteria > Pseudomonadota > Gammaproteobacteria > Burkholderiales > Burkholderiaceae_C > Hydrogenophaga. Next base: position 32,482 of record NZ_OY288124.1, read on the forward strand.
GCATCGGGCTGGGCATGGACGCCCGGCTGGTTTTCGGTGTGGAAGCTCATGCGGTGGGTGAGATCGACAAAAGGAACGGAGTGGTCACCGGGGCCTCAGCGTGGCCACGGTGGTGCTGGGCACGGGGAGGTTTCGGCCATGGGTGCCGGTGGCCTGGACCGGAAGATCCGGGAGGTCCGGGCTGTCGGCACCCTGGCGTTCCATCTCCATCATGCGGCGACGCAGATAGCGCATGCAGGTGACCCTCAGGAACGAGGCAAAGTTCGGCACCTCGCCCCGATGCGCCAGGATTTCGTCGTGGAACTGGGCGATCAGCGCGTTGGTGGTGCAGCCCTCGTCCTCGGCCATTTCGGCCAGGATGTCCCACACCATGTTCTCCAGCCGGATGCTGGTCAGCACACCGTGCATGCGCACGGTGCGTGAGCGCTGCTCGTACTGGATCGGGTCGGCCTTGACGAAGAATTCGCACATGGAGGTCTCCTGCAGCGGGTGGGGGCCATCAGATCGCCCGGGCTTTCATCTGCTTCGCAATGTAGTCGGCCTGGCGGATGGCCAGTGTCACGATGGTGAGCGTGGGATTTTCCGCGCCGCCGGTGGTGAACTGGCTGCCGTCGCTGATGAACAGGTTGGGTATGTCGTGCGTCTGGCCCCACTTGTTGCACACGCCGTCCTGCTTGCGCGCGCTCATGCGGCAGGTGCCCATGTTGTGGGTGCTGGGGTACGGCGGGGTACGGAAGGTCCGGATGGCGCCAGCCGCCTGGTAGATGCGTTCGCCCTGGCGGAAGGCGTGTTCGCGCATGGCGATGTCGTTCTCGTGATCGTCGAAGTGCACGTTGGGCACGTGGTTGCCCCACTGGTCCTTGACGTTGGTGTTGAGAGTGATGCGGTTGGTCTCGCGCGGCATGTCCTCGCCCACCAGCCACATGCCGGCGAGGTTGGTGTAGTGGTCCATCCACCAGGCGAAGTCCTCGCCCCAGCCACCCGGATTCAGGAAGGCGGCCATGAACGGCACGCCCAGCGACAGGGTTTCCAGCTCGTACCCCCCTGCAAAACCGCGCTTGGTGTTGTGACCTGCTTCATCACGCACGATGCCGGCCATGGTGGTGCCGCGGTACATGTGCACCGGGTCCTTGAAGGCGGCGTACACCGAGCCGGTCATGTGGCGCATGTAGTTGCGCCCCACCTGTCCGGAGCTGTTGGCCAGACCGTCCTTGAACATGTTCGAGGCCGACAGCAGCAGCAGGCGCGGGGTTTCGATGGCATTGCCGGCCACGCACACGATGCGGGCCTTCTGGCGCTGCTCCTTCTTGTCCTTGTCGTAGTACACGACGCCGGTCACCAGACCCTTGTCGTTGTGCTCGATGCGGGTCACGTGGCATTCGCTGCGCAGCTCGAAATTGCCGGTGGCCTCGGCACGCGGGATCTCGGTGTAGAGCGTGCTCCACTTGGCGCCGCTCTTGCAGCCCTGGAAGCAGAAGCCCAGCTGCAGGCAGCGGCCCCGGCCGTCACGCGGCTGGCTGTTGATGGCCATGTTGCCGGTGTGCACTTCCTTGTAGCCGAGCTTCTTGGCCCCGGCATGCATCACCTTGAAGTTGTTGTTGCCCGGCAGGCCCGGAATGCCGTTGGTGCGGGTCACGCCCATCTTGTTCTCGGCCCGGGCGTAGTAAGGCGCCAGCTCTTTGAGCGTGACCGGCCAGTCCAGCAAGTTGGCGCCCTGGATGTTGCCGTACACCGTCCTGGTGCGGAACTCGTGTTCCTGGAAGCGCAGCGAGGCACCGGCCCAGTGGGTGGTGGTGCCGCCCACGGTCTTGCAGATCCAGGCCGGCAGGCCGGAGAAGTCCTTGGCCACGCGCCAGCTGCCCGAGGTGGTGCGGGTATCCAGCCAGGCCAGCTGGCTGAACGACTTCCATTCGTCGTTGATGAAGCTGGCACTGGACTGCTGGGCACCAGCCTCCAGACAGACCACCTTGACGCCCTTCTGGGCCAGTTCGTTGGCCAGGGTGCCGCCGCCGGCACCCGAACCGATGATGACGACCACGCTGTCGTCGCTGGTTGCAAATTTCGCCATGTTGCTTGTCTCCTGTTCGGTGGGGGGTTCGCGGATCAGAGGTCAGCCTTGGGGCTGGCTGCCTTGCCGGGCTCCGGAAGCCACTTCAGGTCCTGGAAGCCGCGGGTGATGTACCCGCCCTTCTCCCAGGCCGAACCGGGGTAGCCGAACGTGGCGTACGCCATGTCGTTGTCGTAGAGCGACGTGATGCACTGGCCGCGCACCGTGCCGAAGAAGGGCTGACTCTCCATGGCCTTGACGATGGCCAGCTTGCGGGCGGCGTCGGCCTTGGTGAAGTCGCCGCCGGCGGCCTGGTTCAAGGCCGCCACGCCGTCCTTCAGGGTCTTGGCGGCAGCGGCGTCGCCGGCGGCCTTGCCGTCCAGATCCTTGGCGAGCAGGGCGTAGACCGCGTCGGGCAGTTTCTCGTGCGGGTAGAGCACGCGCCCCATGGCCATGATGGCCTCGCCCTCGGCCTTGCTCAGCGTCTTGAGCTCGACCGCCCACACCGTGGAGGGCGCCAGCCCCGCCAGGAGGGAGCCGGTGGCCAGCGTGCCCATGAGCACCCCGCTGCCCTTGAGGAACTCCCGCCGCGCCAGCGGCAGGTGGTTCATGCCGGGCACTTCGCCCGATTCTTCATTGCAGTCGCTGAACCCGGCCGCAGCCTTGGCCTGGATGGGGATGATGCGCATGTTGTCTCCTGCATGGGGTCGTCGCCCGCTCGAAGCGGCGGGCGTGCAGGCAGTATTCCACCCACCTCTGCGGGGCGGGTGATACAGCGCTGTTTACAGGGAAAACCCGCCTGCACCCCATGGGCAGGCGGCTGGGGGCGGCCTCAGGGCCGCTGCGTCAGCCCAGCAGCAGGGTCGCGACCACGATGATCACGCCCAGCCCCAGGTTGATCGCCACCCAGGTGCGGATGGACGCCAGTGCGGCGCCGCCCGCGGTCCAGTCGCTGGCCGCCACCGCGCGCGACAGGCGCTTGAACAGCGCGAACCGGATGTGGCCGAAGATGCCCATCATCAAGAGGCCCAGCACCACCATCACGGTCCAGCCCAGCGGCATGCTGAACGACAGGCCGGCCTGCACCGTCTCCTTGGCCACGCGGCCGATCATCCAGACCCCGCTGGCCAGCACCACCACCACCGCCACCGACACCAGCCGGAAGAAGCGCTGCAGGGCGTCGTGCACCAGACGCTGGCGCACCGGGGCATCGAGCGCCTGCGCGGCAGGCCGCAGGCAGAAGTGGGCAAACACCATGCCGCCCACCCAGACGATGATGGACAGGACGTGCAGCAGCTTGAGGATGGCGTAGAGCATGGCGAAAAGGACAGGGTTGAAGATGGAGGGGTGGAGGCGCGCGGCGCGCGTTGGTTCCGTGCGGTCTCACACGTCGGTCGTGACGCCGCCGCTGCGCCGCTGCAGACGGTACGGCGGCAGGCCCTGCAGCATGCGCCGGCCGTAGCTCTGGCGCAGCAGCCGGCCATCGTAGCAAACCACCACCGCCTCATCGGTCTCGCTGCGCAAGGCCCTGCCGGTCCATTGCAGGAGCCGTGCGCCGGTGGCCGGCACCACGAGTTCGCTGAAGGGGTCGCGGCCCTGGCTGCGCAGCCAGTCGGCCCGGGCCTGCCCGACCGGATCGGCCGGCGAGGCGAACGGCAGCTTGGTGATGAACACCCATTCGCACAGCTCGCCCGGCAGGTCCAGGCCCTCGCCGAAGGACTGCAGGCCGAACAGGATGGAAGGCTCGCCGTCGGCCACCCGCTGGGCATGGCGGCGCAGCAGCGCCGTGCGCGAGGCGTCGCCCTGCACCAGCACGGCGTCGCGCAGGGCACGGTGTTCGCCGCGCTCCAGCAGCAGCCGGGCCTGGGCCATCTGGGCGCGGGAGGTGAACAGCACCAGCGCCCCGCGGCGCACCGGCTGCAGGTCGGTCATGAGGGCGTCGAGCATTTCGCGGGTGTAGCCGTCGACGTCCTTGGGGTCCGCCTGGGTCTGCACCACCACCAGCCGGCCCTGGCGGGCATGGTCGAACGGGCTCTGCACCTGACGCGTGGCCACGGCATCGTCCCAGGCCAGGCCGGACTCGTGCAGGAAGTGCTCGAACCCGCCGCAGGTGGTGAGCGAGGCCGACGTGACCACCGCGCCCCGCACATGCCGCCACAGGTGGCTGCGCAGCAGGTGGCCCGGCTGCAGCGGGCAGGCATGGGCGGTGAGCGTGACCAGGCCGTTCTGCACCCCGGCTTCCAGCCACTTGGCCAGTGGCGGCTGGCCGTCGGCCGCGGTCTGCAGCCACAGGTCGGCGGTTTCCTGGGCATGCTGCAGGCGCGGGGCAAAGCCGCCGATGCGGCTGTACAGCTGGGCACAGCGGGCCGCCTCCGACGGCTCCTCGCGGGCCATGGTCTTGAGCTGGGTGGCCAGCGACTCCGCCACCTTCAGCAGTGCGGTGGCGTGGGCCGACACGGTGCCGACCACCTCGTCCCAGCCGGCGGGCAGCACGCCGCCCTCGAAGCGGTCGACCGTGGGCGGGGCATCGGGTCGGCGTTCGCCCCAGCCGGGCATGCCGCCGACACGGACCATGGCCAGCCGGGCCAGCTCGCCCATGGCGGCCTTGAGATCGCGTGCCCGTACCGCCACGTCGTCGGCCGGGTGGTGCGAGATGGCGCTGGCCACCTCGTCGAAGGCGCGCGGCAGCCGGTCGAGCCAGCTGCTGCGCATGAGGTCGACCTGGGCCGTGAACTGGCCCTGCGCAATCGACCCCAGGTGGTGGGCTTCGTCGAGCACCAGGTAGCAGTCCTGCGGGGCCGGCAGGGCGTGCAGCCCCAGGGTGGACAGCAGCAGGTCGTGGTTGACCACGATCACCTGGGCCTGGGCCAGCCGCTGCCGCGCCTGGTAGTAGCTGCAGCTGTTGTAGGCCGGACAGTGGCGGGCGGTGCAGGTATGGCGCTCGGCCGCCACCGGTCCCCACAGGCCGGGGTCGGGCGGGTCGTCGAGGCGGTCGCGGTCGCCGTCCCAGTCGCCCTGGTCGAGCGCCTGGCTCCACTGCTGGTACTGGCGGCCACGCTCCTGCCAGGTGTCGGCGGTGGCCTGCGAGAGGCCATCTTCGGTGCCGAACAGATCGGCATGGGCCGGGTCGCCACCGCCGAGCTGGTCGAGCTTGAGGCGGCACACGTAACGCCCGCGCCCCTTGGCCAGGGCATAGGCAAACGGCTGCGGCAGCAGGCCGGCCAGTGAAGGCAGGTCTTTGTGGATGAGCTGCTCCTGCAGCGCCACGGTGGCCGTGGAGATGACCACCCGGCGCCCCTGTGCCAGCGCCAGCGGGATGACGGTGGCCGCGTAGGCCGCCGATTTGCCCACCCCGGTGCCGGCCTGCACCACCGCGATGCCACGGTCGGGCAGGGCCGCATCACCGCTGACCGACTCGTCCCCCAGCCGGACGCCGGACAAGGTCTGGGCAATGAAGGCCGCCATCTCGCGCTGGCCGGGGCGCGACCGGAAGCCGCTGGCGCGCGAGACCACATGGTCGAACGCGGCCAGGGCCAGGGCCTCGCGGGCCAGCGGGCCTTCCACGGTCGGGACAGCGGGACCGGATGAACCGGATGGGGTGGAAGGTTGGTCGCTCATGCAGCCGGGGATTGTCCCAGACCGCTTCAGGCAGCCGGCAGACTGCTCAGCAATTCACTCACACCGTCCCACACGATCTGCACCCCCAGGCACAGCAGGATGAAGGCCGAGAGGCGCAGGAAGATGACCGATCCGGCCTCGCCCAGTGGCCGCAGCAGGTGCTCGGCATACCGGAAAGCCAGGTAAAGCAGCACGGCGATCGCCACCAGGGCGGCCACACCGCCGCCCACCCGGGCCAGCGCGACGGTCATGCGCGGGTCGCTCAGCGACACGCCCACCGTGATGGCTGCCGCAATCGAGCCCGGCCCGCAGCTCACCGGGAAGGTCAGCGGGTAGAAGGCATGGCGGCGAGCCATCTCGGGCGTGAAGGCTTCGGCCAGTTCGGTGCGGCTGTCCTCGCTGACATGGTTGGCGGTCAGCAGCCGCCAGGCCGTGGCCGCCAGGATCAGCCCGCCACCCACCCGGACGATGGGCAGCGAGATGCCGAAGAAGGCGAGCACGTGGGAGCCCACCAGCATGGAACCCAGCATCAGGCACAGCATGTAGCGGGCGATGCGCCGCGCCAGCAGGGCCCGGGTGCGTTCGGAGGCGCCTTCGGTCAGGCCCAGGAAGATCGGCGCCGTGGCCGCCGGGTTCAGGATGGGCAGCAGGGCCGCCAGCACGAACAGGAAGCTCTTGCCGAAAGCGGCCAGCCACTCCAGCGTCATGGTGCGGCAGGTCGGTCGAGCTGCTCGCGCAGGCGCCGCCGCAGCAGCCGCTCGCTGCGTTCCTGGGCGGCACCGTCCTCCTGAACGCCGCGCCACAAGGCCACGGCCATCAGCACCACCACGGCAGCGAACGGCAGGGCGAACACGATGGTCGCGGTCTGCACCGCCTTCACCCCGCCGGTGAGCAGCAGCACGATGGCCATGCCCGACACCAGCAGGCCCCAGATCACCTTGACCCGCGCCGACGGGTCGGCCTGACCGCCGGTGCTCATGGTGCCCAGCACCAGCACCGCCGAATCGCCGGAGGTCACGAAGAACACCAGCACCAGAACGGTGGCCACCGCGGCCATCAGCGTGCCGGCGGGCAAGGCGTCGAACAGGGCAAACAGGGCGCCGGCCACATCGGCCTTGACCGCCTCGGCCATCGGCACGCCCTGCATGATTTCCATGTGCAGGGCGGTTCCGCCGAACACCGAGAACCACACGAACGCGGCCAGGGTGGGCACCAGCACCGTGCCCAGCACGAATTCGCGGATGGTGCGGCCACGCGAGATGCGGGCAATGAACAGACCCACGAACGGTGACCAGCTCAGCCACCAGGCCCAGTAGAAGATGGTCCAGCCACCGACCCAGCCGCTGTCGCGGAACGGCGTCATGCGCAGGCTCATGCGCACCAGTTCGCTGGTGTAGCTCCCCAGCGTGGTGGTGAAGGTGTCGATGATGGCCACGGTGGGCCCCAGCAGGAACACGGCCAGCGCCAGCAGGGCGGCCAGCACCAGGTTGGCACTCGACAGCCATTTGATGCCGCGCCCCAGGCCGGACAGGGCCGAGGCCAGGAAGAGCGCCGTCGTCACGCCGATGATGACCACCTGCGACGACGTGCTCACCGGCACCCCGGCCACCGCGGCCAGACCGCTGTTGATCTGCAGCGCTCCCATGCCCAGCGAGGCGGCCACACCGAAGGCGGTGGCAATGACCGCCAGCACATTGGCCGCCGGCCCGAGGCGGCGCACCGGCGCCCAGGGCAGCGACTCCACGGCCGTGCTCACCAGGGCTGCGCCGCCGCGCCGGAACTGGAAGAAGGCGATGGCGAGCGCCACCATGCTGTAGACGGCCCACGGGTGCAGACCCCAATGGAAGAAGCTGTAGCGCATGGCGGCGTTGGCCGCCTCGGGCGTTCCCGCCGTGATCCCGGGCGGTGGCGCTCCGTAGTGCGAAACCGGTTCGGCCACACCCCAGAACACCAGGCCGATGCCCATGCCGGCAGCAAAGAGCATGGAGAACCAGGCGCCGCGCGAGAAGGTCGGCTCATCGTCGTCATGACCGAGCCGGAGCTGACCGTAGCGTCCGAAGGCCAGCACCATGGCCAGCACCACCAGACCCAGCACCACCCAGAGGTAGAACCAGCCGAAATCGCGGGTGATGACGGCCAGGGCGGTGTCGAACACCGAGCCCAGCGATGCGGGCGAGACGACTCCCCAGAGAACGATGGCAAGGATCAGCCCCGCCGATGTGAAAAGTTGCATGCAAGCCTCCCGATGCGCCTGCCGGACGGAAAAGACGGGCCCCGCAGCCGCCTGGAGACGGCGGTGCGGAAGGCCCGGGGTCGGGCAGGCGTTGGTTGTGAAAGCGGCGGGTCGGGTGGCCCGATGTGCAGCATGGTCACCTGCCGTCCGCGCGGGTCGGGGCAGGGGCTGTCAGCAAGGGCCGGCGTCGCGGTGATCGGATCACCGGCCGGACTGCCGCATGGATGGTTCCAGCGAACGGTGCATTGTCGCCCGCGACCCGCAGACCGCCGGGGTCCAATCCACCGCCCTGGCATGGACCCAATGCGCCAGGGGCCGTATGCCCGGCCGGTCCGAGCCGCACTATGCTGGCGGCTGCGCCGACGTGGCGCGACCTGCTGCAACCGACATGAACATCCTGCTTTTCATCGCTGGCCTGATCGGCCTCATTGCCGGGGCCGAACTGCTGGTGCGGGGCGCCTCGAAACTGGCACTCTCGTTCGGCATCTCGCCGCTGGTGGTCGGCCTGACCATCGTGGCCTTCGGCACCAGCTCGCCCGAGGTGGCGGTGTCGGTGGGCGCTGCCATGGACGGCCAGACCGACCTGGCCCTGGGCAACGTGGTGGGCAGCAACATCTTCAACGTGCTGTTCATCCTGGGTGTCTCGGCGCTCATCACGCCGCTGGTGGTGAACATCCAGCTGATCCGCCAGGAGGTGCCGATCATGATCGGGGCCTCGATCATCCTGCTGCTGGTGTGCCTGGACGGCCGCATCGGTCTCATGGATGGCCTGCTGCTGTGCGGCCTGATGGTGGCCTACACCGTGTTCCTCATCGTCCAGTCGCGCCGCGAGAGCCAGGCCGCCAAGGACGAGTACGCAGCCGAGGTGAAACCCGCATCGAGGGGCGCCTGGGACGCAAAGCTGCCAGTGCAGCTGCTGCTGATCGCAGTGGGTCTGGGCCTGCTGGTGCTGGGATCCGAAGCGCTGGTCACGGCATCCATCGCCTTTGCCAAGGCGCTGGGCGTGAGCGATCTGGTGATCGGCCTGACCATCGTGGCCGCCGGCACTTCCATGCCCGAGGTGGCGACATCCATCACGGCAGCCATCAAGGGCGAGCGCGACATCGCGGTGGGCAACGTCGTGGGCAGCAACACCTTCAACATCCTGGGCTGCCTGGGCATCGCTTCGGTGGTCAGCCCCTCGGGACTGGGGGTGCCATCGTCGCTGCTGGCACTGGACATGTGGGTCATGCTGGCCACTGCCCTGGCCTGTCTGCCGGTGTTCCTGACCGGCCGCGAGATCGCGCGCTGGGAGGGTGGCGTGTTCCTGGCGTACTACGCCGCCTATGTGGCCTGGCTCATCCTGGCGGCCCAGCAGCATGCAGTCCTGGGCACCTTCTCGGCGGTGCTCATGGGCTTCATCGCACCGCTGACGGTGGTCACCCTGGTCGCGGTCATGATCCGGCGGGGTCAGGGGCGTTGAGCCAGGTGAGCCGCCTGCGCCGCGCCCTGCCCTTCCTGGCCTGGCCCCGGCCTGACCTTGCCCTGCTGCGCGGCGAGCTGCTGGCCGGCCTGACCGTGGGCCTGATGATCATCCCGCAGGGTGTGGCCTATGCGGCCCTGGCCGGCATGCCGCTGGTGACCGGCATCTATGCCTCGCTGCTGCCGGCGCTGGTGGCGGTGCTGTTCGGCGCCTCGCCCCGGCTTTCGGTGGGACCGACCGCCCTGACCAGCCTGCTGGTGGGCGCATCGCTGGCGCCGCTGGCCACCGCCGGCAGCGAGCAGTGGGTGATGCTGGCCGCCTGGCTGGCCCTGCTGTGCGGTGCACTGCAGGTGCTGCTGGGGCTGGTGCGTTTCGGCTGGTTGCTCAACCTGGTGAATTCGCCGGTGCTGATGGCCTTCACGCAGGCTGCGGCCCTGCTCATCGTGGCGTCGCAGCTGCCGCCGCTGCTGGGCGCCTCGGGCTGGCCCGGACTGATCGCCGGGCTGCAGACCGGGGGAGCGGTCGGCGCCTGGCACTGGCCGTCGGTGGCCTTCGGGCTGGGCAGCCTGGCGCTGCTGTGGCTGGCGCGACGCTGGCGCCCCACCTTCCCGGTGGTCCTGCTGGTGGTGGTGGCCAGTGCCGGCATCAGCCGGTTCACCGGTTTCGAGGCCGGGGGCGGTGCGGTGGTGGGCAGTCTGCCCGAGGGGCTGCCGGCTCTGGTGCTGCCGGGCTGGCCGGGCTGGCCGGTGCTGGCGCAACTGGTGCTGCCGGTGCTGGTGATCACGCTGGTGAGCTTTCTGGAAACCGCCTCCAGCGCACAGGTGGACAACGCCGGGCGCCAGACGCGCTGGGATCAGGACCAGGACCTCATCGGCCAGGGTCTGGCCAAGCTGGTGGCCGGCTTCAGCGGGACATTTCCCACCAGCTCGTCGTTCTCGCGCTCGGCCTTGAACCTGTATGCCGGCGCCCGCAGCGGCTGGGCCACGCTGGTGTCGGTGGCGATGGTGGGGCTGGCCCTGCTGCTGTTCATGCCGGTGCTGCACCATGTGCCCCGCACCGTGCTGGCGGCCATCGTGCTGGTGGCCATCGTGGGGCTCATCCGACCTGCTGCCTTCGTGCGGCTGTGGCGGCTTTCCCGGGTGGAAGCGCTGATCGCCGGCACCACGCTGCTGGTGACGCTGGCGGCAGCGCCGGCGCTGTACTGGGGTGTGCTGGCCGGTGTGCTGATGTCGCTCAGCCACTTCCTGTACCTGCGGCTGCATCCGCGCATCATCGAGGTGGGCCTGCATCCGGACGGCAGCCTGCGCGACCGCCACCTCTGGCATCTGCCGCCGCTGGCGCCCGGTCTCTACGCCTTGCGCATGGATGCCGCGCTGGACTTCGCCACCGCCACCGGTTTCGAGCGGGCAGTCGCAGAGCACCTGGAAGCGCATCCCGACACCCGCCACGTGATGTGGATCGCCCACCCGGTGAACTGGACCGATGCCACCGGCGCCGAGGCCTTCGGCCGGCTGCGCCAGACGCTGGAGCGGCGGGGCATCACCCTGCACCTGGTGGGCATCAAGCTGCCGGTGGAACAGCTGCTGCAACGCGCCGGCCACCTGGACAAGGCCGCGGGCCTGCGCACCTACCGCACCGAAGCGGAGGCGCTGCAGGCCCTGCCGGATCTGGACACTGCGCAGGCGGTCTGAAACCGGGCCTTCAGAAGAAGGCCATGGTCCGCACCTCGATGCTCTCCCGCTTGGGGGCGCCGGGGGGCGTGGTGGGGTCCTCGAACGCGGTGTGCCCCATGAAGCGGGCACGGCCGTCGGTCTCGGAGTCGTAGGTCTTGAGCAGCAGCGCCTGCCGGGCTTCCATGCGCGGGAAGTACAACCAGCGGTGCCGGGGCGAATGCCGCATCACATAGATTTCGCCGGTGCGCTCGCGGTACTTGAGGTCCATGCGCAGCATGTCGGCGTCATCGTGGGTGCGGGCATCGCACAGGGCCAGCGGGAGTTCTTCCACCCGTTCGCGCAGCGGCTTCCACACATTGAAGAAGGCCACCCGGCGCTGCAGCAGTGCGTCGGCTTCATCGGGAAGGATGTCGCGCACCCGTTGCGGACCGCTGGCCACGGTGTAGTCGCTGTGCACCAGCAGCACCGCCGGGCGCTGCACCGTGGTCTGGGCCTTGAGGTCGGCCGGCAGCCGCTTGCGGATGGTGTGGTCGAACACCACCACGCGCCGCGCGCCAGTGTGGCGCTTCACGAAGTCGATGACCTGATCGTAGAAGAGCGACTTGATGGCGTCGTCATCGTCGAACTGCTGGAACTCGGCACCGAAGTCGTGCAGCTCGAAGCCCTCACGGTCGGCCGAGAGCTGGTGCACCTCGGGCCAGCCGTCGTGGATGTCCACTTCCTTCAGGTCGGTCCCGGGCGGGTTGAGCTCCACGCCGGGATCGGGTTCGTAGAAGTAGTAATCGGGCGGGCGGCCGTTGTCGACCGTGTAGTTGAGCGTGGCGCGGACGGAACGTGCGGGTGTCATGGGCATCAAGGCACTTCGGGGAGCGGTCAGGCAGCCTGTTTCTGCAGGCGCTGGGTGGTGAAGCCTTCACCGACCCAGGTCTTGTCCCAGCTGGGCAGCCGCTCGACGCTCTCGAACAGCCAGCGGCGCAGGTTCGGGTGCGGGTCCAGCGGCAGACGCTGCCAGCCGTGCAGGTGCATCGGCGAGGCCAGGGCGATGTCGGCGATGGTGGGCTTGTCGGTGGACACCCATTGGCGGCCGGCCAGACGGGCATCCAGGATGCCGGCGAGCTTGTGGAACTGGGCGTCCTGTGCGGCCAGCACGGCGGGATCGGCAGCACCGCCGAGCAGGGGTTTCACACAGTTCTCCACCAGGTACACATAGCAGCTCGGGAACCAGCTGGAGGACTCCCAGAGCAGCCAGCGGTTGATGTCGGCACGGGTCTTGAGGTCGGTCGGGTAGGCCGAGGACGCGCCGTTCTTGTCGGCGGCGTATTGCAGGATGGCGTTCGATTCCCACAGCACCAGATCGCCGTCGACCATGGCCGGGATCGACTGGTTCGGATTGACGGCCGTGTAGGCGTCGCCCTTCTGTTCACCCTTGAAATAGTCGACATGGTGGAGCTCGTAGGGTGCGCCCATCAGGTCCAGGCCTGCGAGCACCTTGCGGCAATTGACCGTGATCGGGTCGGCGTAGATCTTCATGCTGTCTGTCTCCGTAGGTTGGTCTGCTGTCGGGGTGGTCTGTGCCACCTCTTGGGGAGTCTAGGGATGGACACCTGCAGGCGCATCTGCTCGAATGCGAACGCTTTGTGTCCGATCCGGAAACAATCCCCACCACCCGCCCATGACCATTTCCCGCGACATGCTGGCCACCTTCCTCAAGGTGGTCGACGGGCTGAGCGTGAGCCACGCAGCCGACGAGCTCGGCGTGGGCAAGAGCGTGGTGAGCAAGCGGGTGGCACAGCTGGAAGACGCCCTGGGTGCCACGCTGTTTGCGCGCAGCACGCGGCGCATCGTGCTCACCCCGGCCGGCGAGGTGTATGCCGCCCATGCCCGGCGTGCCCTGGCCGAATTGCTGGCGGGGGAGGAAGAAGTGCGTGCCCTGCGGTCGGAAATGAGCGGGCGCATACGGCTGACGGCGCCGGTTTCGTGGGGCCAGCGCGTGCTGGCCAAGCAGCTGCCCTGCTTCCTGAAGGAATACCCCGGCATCGAGATCGACCTGCAACTGGCCGACCGCATCATGGACCTGGCCTTCGAGCGCATCGACATCGCGCTGCGCTGGTCCACCACGCCGGCGCCCGAATTCGTCTGCACCCCGGTGGCCCGGGTCGACTGGATCATGGCCGCCGCCCCCGCCTACCTCGCCGAAGCCGGCCAGCCCGCACAGCCGCAGGAGCTCCGGCACCACACCTGCCTGGCCTACTGGCGCGAGTCGTCCGACGAAGCCTGGGTGCTGGCACGCGAGAGCAATCCGGGCGAGCAGGTGCAGATACGCGTCAGCAGCCGCTACCACGTCGACAACCCGGAGGCCGTGGTCGACGCCGCTCTGGCCGGTCTGGGCATCGCGCTGATGCCCAGCTACCTGTGCCGGGACGCACTGGAAGACGGCCGCCTGCTTCCGGTGCTGCCGGGCTGGGTGCCGCACACCAAGTTCGGCACGCTGATCACCGCCCTGACCACACCGGACCGCCTGCGGGTGGGCCGCAACCGCGCCCTGCTCAGCTTCCTGCGGCAGGACCTGCAGCAGGACCTGCAGCAGGCGGCCGATCAGTCCCAGCGCGCCTCGGCTTCCCTGGGCACGTAGCTCACGTCGCGGCCATCGGCCAGCAGGCTGCGGATGCGCCACGGGCGCCCTTGTCCGTCCAGCTCCACCAGGCCCACGCCACTGGCATCGAGCAGCCGGCGGCCGTTGGGCAGCCCCTCCGGCTTGCGCGGCACCACGCGCAGATGGCGCCGCCGGGTGAACCAGTTCAGCGGCGAGCGCGGCGAATAGAGCCAGCGGTTGCCATGGTCCAGCACCGCCAGCAGGCCGGACGGAAAGGTGTTGCGCAGGCCGCTGCTGCAGATCTGCCAGATGTCGGGGCTGCGGGCGCCGGTGCGCAGGCGGGTGCGACGGCGCAGCTTGACGTCGTACACGAACGAGTAGTGCACGTCGCCCGAGAGCACCACGAAGTGCTGCGGCGTGCGGGGGTGCCGGAAGATGTTGAGGATGGCACTGGCCGCACCGGGGTGGCCCATCCAGTTCTCGGCATCCACCACCAGCGGGCTGCCCGCCCAGCTGAACAGGTGCTGGATGGTCTCGATCAGCTTGACGCCGAAGATCGGCGCCGATGACACCAGCAGCACCGCCTGGCGGTCCAGCAGCGTCTGCTGCAGGTCGGTGAGCGACTCCCAGTCCAGCAGGCCCGAGGGCTGGCGCGATGACAGGTCGGAACGCCAGCGGTGGGTGCGGCTGTCCAGCACCACCAGGGCCGGCTCGGTGGGCCACACGTAGTGCCACTGGTGGAAATGCAGCAGGTGGGTGACGGCGGCGTCATGCTCATCGGACCCGGGCTGCGCCAGTGCTGCAGCCAGATGCCGGCAGGCGTCACCGAAGACCTCGGGCCGGTTGCCCCAGCCCTGGTGCAGCAGGTACCCCAGCAGGGCGTTGCCGATGACGCGGCGCGAGAACGGGTGGCCGTACGCCAGGTTCTCCCATTCGGCGCTCAGGTTCCAGTCGTCGGTGATGTCGTGGTCGTCGAAGATCATGGCCACCGGCAGGTGGGCCATGGCGCGGCGCACCGCCGGCAGACCTTGCACGAAGGCATCGAGCGCCGCCGCCTCGCGGTCGTAGCGCTCCCGTTCGCGTGGTGACAGACCCGGTGGCGGTGTCAGGTCGAGCCCCTGCCATGGCACCGGCGACCAGACCAGCAGGTACATGCACAGCACCTCGGACAACGAGATCAGGTGGTTGTGCGCGCTGTCGGTGGTGAACACCGGCTTGGCCACGCCGCCGAACAGGATGTCCCGCAACCCGGACTTCACCGCCTGGCGCGGCAGCAGGTGTTCGCGGCGGTAATAACCCATCGGATGGTCCACCAGGGCCTGCGCCGAAGCGGGGCCGTCTGCAACGACGCCGGGCAGCACCTCGTCGGGCAGTTCCAGGCGGCGGGCCAGCTGGTGGATGGCCCGCAGCATGGGACCGGCCACATCGTCGGCATAGATCTGGTCGCCGGTGAGCACCAGCGCGCTGGGCCAGGCCGTGGTCGATTCGCCCGCCATCAGCCGCTGCAGCAGGCGGTCGGCCTCGGCCAGGCCATCACCGGCACCGCCCTCGTCGCCGCTGCCATGGTGCGGTTTGCGGCAGGATCCGTGCAACAGCGAGGCCACGTTGGGCTCCCACCGGAAGCCCGGACGGGTCTGCCCGGCGTGGCAGAGCCCCGGTTCGGTGGCCAGCAGATCACGCCAGCCGCCCGGGGCATCGGCGTCTGCCACCTCCAGCGTGTAGGGCGTCCAGGCGCCGGGCACCAACGGCTCGGGCAGTTCGGCGTCGATCAGGTGGTGGAACAGGCGCCCGCCGGCCTGCAGGGAAGGGCATTCGGGCAGTGCCACCACCCGGCCATCCAGCCGCAGGCGGAGTCGGACCGGCGCGCTGGTGGCCAGCCACAGCACCATGCGGCTGGCCTCGACCCGGCGCAGCACCGGGCCGGCCAGCAGCAGCGGCAGTTCGGGAAGAGACTCGGAACAGACGGGTTGACCACTCATATTGCGGCGCAGCATACCCACCCCAGGCTTGCCGAGTGGCGGGGCGGTGCCAATCAGGCTGAGTGCGCGGGGTTTTGCGGCTGGCCTCAGACGCCGAGCTGCAGCAGCGCCCGGACCGTTTCGTCAAAGTCGCTGATCTCGTGCATGTCCTGCCGCAGGAATTTCACGATGGCATCGCGCCGGTCGATGGCGATGTCGGTGGTGGCATCGCTGCCGCGCTGGTATTCGCCCACCCGCAGGAGCAGCTCCACGTCGCGGTAGCGGGCCAGCAGTTCACGCACACGGCCGGCCGCGAGGCGGTGCTCGCGCGGCACCAGGGCATGCATCACCCGCGAGGCGGAAGCCAGCACGTCGATGGCGGGATAGTGGTTGGCTTCCCCGAGGGCACGCGAGAGGATGATGTGACCGTCCAGGATGGATCGGGTCTCGTCGGCCACCGGTTCGGTCATGTCGTCGCCCTCCACCAGCACCGTGTACAAGGCGGTGATCGACCCGACTGCGTTGGTGCCGGTACGCTCCATCAGCTGCGGCAGGCTGGCGAAGACGCTGGGCGGGAAGCCGCGGCGGGTCGGCGGCTCGCCAGCGGCCAGCCCGATCTCGCGCTGGGCGCGGGCAAACCGCGTCACCGAATCCATCAGGAACAGCACGCGCTGTCCCTGGTCCCGGAAATACTCGGCGATGGCGGTGGCCACGAACGCGGCCCGCGCCCGTTCCATCGATGACCGATCGGAGGTCGCACAGACGACCACGGTGCGTTCCATGCCCTCCGGGCCGATCTCGCGCTCCAGGAACTCCCGCACCTCACGGCCCCGCTCGCCGATGAGGGCCACCACGGTCACGTCGACGTCCGCCCCCTTGACCAGCATGCCGAGCAAGGTCGACTTGCCGCCGCCGGCTGCCGCGAAGATGCCCATGCGCTGACCCTGGCCACAGGTCAGCAGACCGTCGATGGCCCGAACACCGAGCGCCAGCGGCTCGCTGATCAACCGACGGGTCAAGGGGTCGGGTGCCGGGGCATAAACGGGGTAGTGCTGATGCACCACCATCGGCCCCCGCTGCGCCAGATCCAGCGGCTGCCCCAGTCCGTCCAGGACCCGGCCGAGCAGTCCCGGTCCGACCGGCGTCATCTGGTCGCGCCCGGTGGGCAGCACCTCCGTTTCGGTGGAGATGCCGTGGGTGCCGGCCGACGGCACCAGGATCGCCGTGCCCCGCATGAAGCCCACCACTTCGGCACTGACCTCGGAGCCGTCCGACGGGTTGCGCAGGATGCAGACCTCGCCCACCCGCACCGACGGCACCACCGCACGGATCACGGTGCCCACCACCTGGATGACCCGGCCCCGGAGCTTGACCGTGACTGTCCGGGACAGCGTTGCACGCAGCCGGGAAGCTATGTCTTCGAATGGTGGGTGGGCAGCAGCACCCGGGGGGTCGGCCGGGCCGATCATGGCGCTTCGTCCAGCGGGAAGCTGCCGGCTGCCGGCGGCGCGATGAACACGCTGGCCAGGGCCTGGAGCAGCGCTTCCAGCTGCCCATGGAGGCTGGCCTCGGCCACACCGATCTCGGACTCGACGCGACAGCCGTCGCGGGCCAGGCCCTCGTCCGGATGCACCTCGATCTGCGCCATCCCCGGATACGCCACCAGCAGCGCAGCCACCTGTGACCGCAGGAAGCCGACCTGATCAGGGTGCACATGCAGCCGCAGATGGCGCTCGGTCCGCATCAGATCCAGACAGCTGTGGACCACGGCCAGCACCTGCTGCCCGTCGTCGAACCCCTGCACCAGCTTGCGGACCGCGTCCAGCACGAGCTGCACCACCGAATCGGTGATGCGGCTGAAATAGAGCGCGGTCTGGTTCTCCACCCGCAGCAGTTCGGCGGCCTTCTCTTCCCCGGCCTGCCGCAGGCCTTCGGCATAGCCCAGCGCCCGCTGTGCCTCGTAGGCCTCCTGCGCGTCGGACCTCATGCGGTCGGCATAGGCCAGGGCGGCCGCCACGGCCGACTGCCCCTCTTCCCAGGCAGCGACCTCGTCGGCCCGCAGCCGCTTGCTCGGGGGCTGCAGGCGGATCGGTTCGTTCAGCGAGCGAATCTTGAAAACCATCGGGGTTGCACCGCGGAAAGCACCGTCATCGCGGTGCGGTGGGCCACTTCGGGCGGGATGTGGCGGACCGTGGCGGCCACCGGCAGCTCGTGGCGCAGGCGCCAGCGCTCGGCGATGGCCGGGTCCCAGTGCCCGGACGCCTGCCAGAGCCAGGCCTGACCGTAGGCGTCGGCTCCCACCGTGGCCACATCCACATCGGGCGTGGGCGGCAGGCCCGGCAGCAAGGCAGCGCCTTCCATGGCAAAACGCCATGCAGTCGGCTTGAGCCAGTCGCGCCAGTGCAGCACGTCCTGGCGCGACAAGGTCTGCCGCACCACCCGGTGCATCAGCGCCGCCGAGACCAGGCGGCCGAACCCGGGCAGCTCTTCGTCCGGCAACAAGGCCAGAGGCCAGGCCGGTGAACGGGACTCGAAGCAGGGCTGATGCTGCAACGTGGACAGCATCGCGGCCGAGATGTCGGCCAGGGCTGGCAGCGAGCTCCAGAAATGCACCGGCCAGGGCTGGCCCGACGACACCATGCCGAGGCGGATGGCCCAGCCCGCAGCCACCTGCGGTGTGGCCAGGCACAGATTGAAACGCGCCACTTCCCGCAGCAACTCGATGTGGTCTGCCCAGCCGGTTGCACGCCCGCTGCGGAAATCGCTCACCTCGGTCATGCAGGCCGCTGGGCTGCGCTGTTCAGACCCGCGCGCAGACGGCTGTCGGAGCGGCGCCGCCAGAATGCATAACCGGCACCCAGCACGCTGACCAGCAGAAGGCCCAGCGGCAGCAGCAGCCAGGCCGGGCCGTGTCCGGACAACGGGACGTTCGCCCCGCTCGCCACGTTCGCCCCGTTCGCCCCGTTCGAGCCGGCGGTCATGGGCCGGGCCGGCACGGCAGCCGCCGACGCGGCCGCCACGGTGACGACGCTGACCCGCTCGGGAGTCAGCCCGGCGATGCTGCTCGCCACGAGCTGCTTCACCTGCGGCAGCACCGGCCGCAGGTCCACGTCCGGCCGGTGCTTGATGAACACGGCCGCCGATGACGGCATGCCGGGATCCATGCCGGTGCTGCGCTCGGGCAGCACCACATGCACCCGCGCGCGCAGCACGCCGTCGATCTGCGACAGGGTCTCGGAGAGCTCCTGCGACAGTGCCCACAGGTAGCGGGCCCGCTCTTCCAGGGGCGACGAGATCAGCCCCTCCTTGCGGAACACATCACCCATGTTGGCGCGGGTGCCGCGCGGCAGCCCCACCTGGTCCAGGTGCGCGATCGCGGCCGCCACCTCCGATTGGGGAACGGTGAGGTGGACCACGCCGTCCTTGCCGGGTACCTTGCGGGCCTCGATGCCCACGCGGTGCAGTGCCGCCAGCACCTCGTTGGCATCCCGCTCGGTCATGCTGGCGTACAGCTCCACCACGCCGCCGCAGCCGGCCAGGGTCATGCAGGCCAGACAGAGCGCCAGCAGCCAGCGCCGCCACCCGAGGCGAAACGTGATCATGGGATCGGGTGTCATTGCATCTTCGCCGTCTGATCCACCACACGCGCCACCTGGGTGGTCACATTGGCTGCCAGCTGGGTGGCCAGCGACAAGTCGCTCAGTGCGGCCTGCACCTCCAGCATGCGGCGTGGCGAGAGCTCGGTTTCAGGCGCTGACAGCACCTGACCGACCTGTTGCCGGGTGTCGTGGTGCAGGCTGGAAAGGCGGCTCAGGGTGCCCAGGATGGCATCACCCAGCCGTTCGGGTGCCGAAACGGCAGCGGCCGCTGCAGCAGGCGGCGACCCCGGTTCCCCCGCTGCCGGCGCGATCGGGTGGGCGCCTTGCTGCATGGCCTGCTCGAACCGCCGGACATCCGATGCCATGGCAGATGCGGTGCCCCCCGGCGAGCCCGAGAGCGTGTCGGCCAGCCCGCCGATCGGGACCGCGGTGGCGCCTGACAGGTCGGTCATGACCGGGCTCCCTGTTCCGCCAGCCTGGCCAGCAGGCGACGTGCGATCTCGCTGTGCGGGGAACCGACCTGCCCGCCCGCCATCGGCTCCAGCAGCTGGACCGCCTGCTGGCGCCGACCGCTCGCCAGCAGGGCCACAGCCAGGAAGGACGTGACATCCGGATTGCCCGGCGAGCGCGCCAGCTCTTCGTCGTGCAGCAACCGCACGGCCTCGTCGGCCCGGCCGGCGAGCACCGCCGACATCGCCTGACCGATGGCCTTCACGCTCCCGGTTTCCGGACCTGAAGGCAGGGCATCGAAGATGCGTCGGGCCGGATCGGGCAGTCCGAGCGTCACGGCCAGGAAACCGATCTCCGCCAGCAGGCGACGGTCTTCGCTGGACAGGGGACTTGCACCGCAATCGGTGGCTGCCGGTCGGTTCAGATCAGCTTGCATGGGCTTGCTCCAGAGGTGGGGTCAGGCGGGTCAGGCGGGCCGCGGTCAACGTGTCGGCACAGGCCTGCGCCTGCGCCACCAGGACGGGGATCAGAGGTCTGGCCAGGTCGTCGCGTCCCAGGGCCAGCAGGCTGCGCACCAGGTTGAGTCCGGTCGGACCATGGTCGGGGCGCAGCATGGCGGCACGGGACAGGGCCAGCACCGCCGAATCATGGTCCTGCACCGCTGCGCAGCACTCTCCCATGGCAGCCCAGAAGACAGCCTCGTCCGGGCGCATCAGCAGCAACGCCGTCAGCAGGTGGCCCGCCTGGCGGACATCGCCCTGCCGCCGAAGCCAATAGGCGCGCCGGTACAGGCTGGCCACAGTGCCATCGCCGGTGGCCTGCATGGCATGTGCAGCCTCGGACTGCGGCCCCCGGACCAGATCGGGAGACGGCAGCACGAAACGGGCAGGTGCAGCGACGGGTTGCATGTCAGGCCATGCGGTTGGCGGTGGCCGAGTTGGAACTCGCGGCAGCGCTGATGACGGCCGATATCGTGTCGTTGCCCTGCCGGAAGTTGCCGTCGGCGGTCTGGCTCATGCCGTTGAGGAAGTCGTAGTCCGCCCGTTCGGTCGAACCCTGGGTTCCGTAAAACTGGGCCAGAGCTGCTGTTTCCTTGGAAACCTTTTCTTCCACGGCAGCGGGCATGCCGGCTGCGCTGTTCACCGTTGCACTGATCGCCTGCCCCGAACGCGTCCACAGGCCAGCCCAGTTGGTGCCGGCATCCATCCTGACCTTGATGCGGTCGATCTCTTGCTGGTTCTCCTTCAGCTTCTGCTCGGCTTCGGCCTTTTTCTCGTGACGCTCGGTCCTCAGAGCAAGACGCTCCTGGCGGGCCGTGTCCTTGGCCGCGATGAGCGCCTGATTGGTGGGATCGGCATCCAGGTTCTTCTGGGCCAGTTTCTGCGCCGCGGCTGCCGCCTTTTCTGCGGGTTCCGGCCTTCCGAGTCGCTCGATGTCGGAACGGAGGCCCTGGTTCTCAGCCTCGAGCCGCTTCACGTCACCCAGCTGGGTCTTGATCGACTGCAGGTTGTACCCCCCCCCGACCGAGGTGCCGACCTGCATCACTCCGCCCACCAGACCTGCCGCTGCCGTGATGATGGCGGAGTTGTAGCCCGCCTGAGCAGCATTCTTGGACGTGGTCATCTCCAGATGCGCGAGCTCCAGGATGCCATCCTGCGTGAGGAACATGCTTTCCATGAAGAACTGACGGATGTCCTGGTTGGTGTCCTGCAGCAGGCGCAGGCAGAGCATGGCCAGCACCGTGGGGTTGATTTCGTCGTCGATGCCGGCTGCTCCCGCCTGCATGGCCTCGGGGAACTGCCAGAGCTCCTCCATGCTGACCGTCGAAAAGAACTCGGTGTTGCCGACGATGCCGGTCAGACCCGCCTGGGTCAACTCACCGTCGACCGCGAGCCGACGGACTTCGTCGGCCTGGGCGACCGACAGGTGGGCCATGTCCACCGCAAAGTACGCGTCGACACCTTTGAAGAACTCGACTGTCGAGCCCGAGACTTTGGCGGTTTCGCCCATGGTGGATCTCCTGTGGTTGAACGGGTCTGGATGACGGAACGATGGGGTTCAGACCGTGGCAGTGGTGGCCGTGTTGCGGGCCACGGTCCCCATGCTGTCGCTGAGCTGCTGCAGCATGGCGGCGACCTGCTCGACGACATGAGCGAACTGCTGCATGACGCGGTTGACCTCGTCGCGGTCGAAGTTCATCTGCTGAAGGATCACTTCGAGCCGGGCCTCGTCATAGACCTTGTCGGCCCTGGCCTCGGCCTGCTCCTTGACGCTGTTCGCGTAGTTGATCTCGAGGACTGACGAGCCGATCTGCACCGCGCCCTGCCCCAGGTTGGCCATGGTCTCCAGTGCCACCGCCACGGCGTCCATGGCATGGATCAGCGTTCCGATGCTGCTGGTCTTGTCCGCCGTGGCCAAGGCCCTGACCGCCGCCTTCTCGATGCCGATCATGGCCCGCGCAGTACCCCCGACGCCGGCCACCACCATGGACACGGCCAGGGCGATCATCAGCGCCATGGCGGCTTCGCCCGCCTGCCGATCCACTTCGGCCTGGGTCTTGATCTGTGCTCCCGGCTTGGGCTTGATGCTGGTGTCGACCTCGCCCTTCGCATTCAGATATCGACCCTGCTCGTCCTGGATGACCAGATCGCCCGTGGCGATGGCCTGTGCAATGCAGGCCTGGATGAAACCCATGATGGAGACATCGGTGGCCACCCGTTTGCCGTTGATGTCCAGATGGGTGTGCCCGGTGTGCTTGATCACCGAGTTGATGAACTCCATGGTGGCCATCGTGGCGCCCAGCACCGCCACCGACAGGGCCAGCACCGCCATGACCTGTGTGGTCACGCCGACGGTGGCTGCAGCCCCTCCGGCCACGGCACCTGCCGTGATGCCGGCCACGGCGCCCGCCAGGGCAGGGGCCAGTGCGCCTCCGGTGGCCACCACCGCAACGATGGCCAGGATCAGTCCGAGGCCGATGAGTATCCAGTCGACGATGGCCTTTTCCTTGGCGGCCTTGGCTGCTTCCATGGCACTGTCGATGGCCTTGAGCAGCTTGTCGATGATGCCCTCGCGGAGATCAGCAGCGAGCACCTCGTTGATCTGGACCGACTGGATGCGGGTGGCAACGCCCATGGCGGACAGCTTCTCGGCAATGCTGCCGATGAGCAGCATCACGATCTCGGGCGGGAGATCGACCGGCAGGCGCAGCCTGGGGGCCGTCGCGGCGACACCGGGCACTGCAGCGACATCGGTTTCGGCGACCACCAGACCCCACAGGTCGGTGAGCCTGTCGATGCTGGTGGCCCCGCCCAGATGGACATGGGTGGATGTCACGGACGGGCTGGTGGCAGATACGGTCATGCGAAAGCTCCTGGGAACGGGATGGGGGACGATCAGCCGGGCGTGCCGGCAGCAACAGCGGCTTTCAGACCATCGATGCGGGGCAGGAGACCGTGGTGCTCCAGACAGGCCTCTGCCTGCGATCGGGCCAGGGTGAGCGCCTTCATGGCGTCCTCGGTACGCCCCAGCGCCAGCAGGCATTCCGCGCTGTGGATCACCGGTGCCGGCTGGGTCAGATCCAGAAGAGAGGCCAGGAAGTAGTGGCGAACCGCCCGCTCATGCTCCTGCTCCATCTGCAGGCAGGCGGCCAGCCCCATGTGCGCTCGGACATCGACGGACGATGCCATTGCCATCAGCGCGAACAGTTTTCGGGCCTCCGGATAGTCTTCGGCGCTGTAGTGGCGGTGGGCCAGGAGGTAGAGCGCCTCGCACTGGTCAACGGACAGGTCGATACCGCCCGGCGTCCCTGACAGGTCGCCGGTTTCGGCCTCGATGGATTCGAGCAGCGATCGGAGCAGTTCCGCTCTGGCCCCGCGATGCAGCGGATGATCGTGGCAGGGTTCGGTCATGATTCAGCCCCCCATGGACTGGTTCAGGGATGAAGCCAGTGCCACATAGCTCTTCTGCAGCGATGCCACGGTCTGACCCAGCGTCGAGTACCGGGCGGTGTGGTTCTGGAGTTCCAGCTGGCGGGTCTGCGACTGGGTCAGCAGCGACTGGATGCCCTGGGACAGCCCCTTGCTCAGGGCGTCGAAGTCGGCGCTGCCGACCCTGAAGGCGAACAGGGTCGAAGAGCCGGACACGGGGACTGCCTTCACCAGCCCTGCCAGACCCAGCTCGGTCAGCTCGGCCAGCAGGCGGTCGCGTTCTGCGGTGCCCACCTGCATGAAATCAATCTGGCTGGCCGTCGGCGTGCGGGCAACGGCCTGACCCCATGCATCGGCCAGCGAGTTGCGTGCAAGCAGCTTCAGCCGCAGGCCGTCGACCTGGTCGGACAACGCATGCAGGAGTGCTGCGACCTGCAGGTCGAGCCCGAAGTTGGCCCAGGCGGCCTGCATGAGCGGGTCCGCCGAGACGGGATAGGTGTTGACAGCAGCTTGTCCTGCGGCACTGGTGGGCGTCATCGGGAGACCTTTTCAGGAACGGGCTTTTCAGAGCTCAGCCGCGGGGCTGCAGGGCCTGATCCAGCGTGTTCTTGCGCTGGTAGATGGCGCTGGCCGCATCGAACTGGCCGTTGTACTGGGTCATGATGTTGTTGAGATCCTGCAGCAGCTGCTGTGCTTCGGAAGACGCCTTGTCCAGGGCAATCTTCAGGGACTCCATGGCCACGTCGATGTAGCGCTTCTCGATCACCAGCTTGCCCTTGCCGCTGGCCGTGGCGACCACGCTGAACTTCGAGGTGTCGATGCCCCACGACTCCCACAGCGGCTTGACGTTGGCGGCCCAGGAGTTGCCGCCCGCATGACCAGCGCCCATCAGGATGTCTTCGGCGTAGGTGATCTGCTCGGTGTCGGCCTTGCTCTTGGCATCGGCCGCCATGGTGTTGAGCTTCTTCAGCACGGTGTTCATGTCGCCCATGCGGGCGTTGATGCGCAGCACTGCCTCGGAGTTGCTGCGCAACGTGGCCGCCACCTCGCCGGCCAGAGCCACCTTGACACCGGTGCCGCCACGCAAAGGGTCCCTGGCTCCGCCCTTGAGCCACGTCTGGTATCCGGCATCAAACCCGCCGTTGTTCCAGGCCCTGTTCCAGAGGGCGTTGGCATTCAGCTGAGATTGACGCTGCTGTTCAGCCTTGTGGTCGGCCCGCTCCCGCTCTGTCGCCAGCTCCGCCAGGCTCAGCAGCTGAGAACGGTCGGCAGAAAAGACCGTCTCGTATACGCCATTGTTGCGAGTGACCGTTATCTGGCGGACATCCAAGAGGAGGTCGACTGCGTCCTTCATCTTGCGGTTGTTGCTGGGCTCGTTGCCGACCGTGTACGGATTGATCGACTGATACCAGTTGTTGGTATACCGATAGAGCACCACCGACTCGGCAGGCACCGCGCCGGTAGGCGTCGCGAAATATCCCGGAAAGACCAGGGGGGCTGTGCTCACGCTGCCGTCCAGGATGCCGAGCACCCACTTCCCGAGATCGCCAGACAACACGCCTCCGGTGGTGCTGGCCTGCGGGCTGGCTGGAACGGACACAAACGGGATCGGGGGAATCGAGGCAGCGGCCACAGCACAACTCCTGAGAGATCAATCTTTCTTCGGACGCTCATTGGTCACCCGCGTGAACAGGCCGTTCCAGCCGTCTGGCGAACGGTCTTCAGGGCGTGCTGGAAAGGCCTTGCTGGCAGCGCCGGATGCGTTCCTGTTGGTATGCATCGATGTCGTTGCCGTGCGACCACGCCTGGGTCGCCACCTGCTGTGCCTCCGTCAGCTTGGCCGCCAGCTGACGCACCTCCTCGACCCGCAGCGCCGTGACGGACTGAACCCCCTGCTGCAGGCGCGACACCTCGGCCGGGGACAGGGTCTGGATGGCGGATTCGCCGAGGGCAAACACGGTGCGCACAGGGGTCCCGCCATCGTTGCCGATGAATTCGTACCGGCGGCTACCTGAGGAGCTGCCCATGTCACGGGCTGCGACATCGGCCAGGAGGCCTCGCACATAGGCGATCACTTCGGGAGAAACGAACCGCGTCGAGGACGTGGACGGTGACGCGTCCTGCGTGATGCTGAGCCGGTACCAACTGTCCACCTGCGGTACCAGGCCGACCAACGCCAGATCGGCCTGCAGGCCGGGAATTCCGCCCGGCCCCATGTTCTGCCAGCCGAGCACCTGACCGTTGACAGGATCGACCAGGGCCCATCGGGTCTGCTGCAGGCGGTCGGACAACTGGAGATCTTGCAGGCGTTCGAGCGCGCGCAACCGTTCCCGCAGCCCTTCCATCAGACTGGCCAGCTTCGCCATGCTGTTGCTGCGCGTCAGCTGGTTGGCCGCACTGATGACGGCATAGCCGTTGCCCACCGATGCGAAGTCGTGCGACTGGATACGTTGGGCCGTGGTGGCGGTAGCGGTGATGGTCATGGGGCGTTCCTGGGTGGGGTGAAGGGTCAGACGTGCCGCAACCGGCGCACGGCACGCCGGGCCGCCTGCAGCGATGGCCCCGGCGGCATCGGATGCGTGCTGCTGATCGCGTCACGGGCTGGCTCGACAGGCCCGACTGTTGAGGTGTCTGAGGCCGCCTGCTGCCGGGCCTTCACCAGGGCATGCAGATCCGGTGTCCCGGCGTGGTCCTTGAGTTGCCGGGCCACCTCGGGCGTGATGCCCAGCTCCACCAGGCTCTGCTCCCACTGCGCGACCATGCCGCGCGCCTGGCTGACCAGGGCTTCTCCCCGGGCAATGACGAACTCGATGTCGTGGGGGGTGGGGTGGCCGGCCATGTTTCAACCCCTTCAGCCGATGCGCGAGATCATGAAGCTGAGCAGCTTGTTGTTGTCCTGGATCAGGTTGCCGGCAGTGGTGTAGAAGTTGCTGTAGTCGGTGGTCAGTGTCTGCAGGTAGACCTGTTTGCCTTGCGAGATCTGGATGGTCTTGTCGATCTCGGCATCGAGCTTGGCAGGGTCGATCGAAGCAGCGATGACCTTGGCTTGAGCATCCGTATATGGCCCGGTGGGGTAGATATGGGTGACGTTGGCCATGGTGACCGGACGGGGCGGACTGAACCTTGCATCCGTCAGGTAAGCAATCTGTTGCGTCCCAGACGGATGCTTCGCGACGTAGAACAGATTTCCGGAGGGATCTGCATAAACCGGATCAATGACGGCGGGTAAAGGCACCGACACCGTCTTGAAGTTGATGCTCCCGGGCGGCTGATTCCAGGCGAACGGATCGATCACGATAGGGGGCAAGGCCAAGGTGACCTGCCGTGTCGATGGACTGCCGACAAGGTAGAAAGCCCCAGTCAAGGGATGCGCATCCCATCCAGTCATCACCATGCTGAATGCAGTGCCGGTGTGGGGCATGTCGGGATTCGTCAGATTCGCCCCCAGGCTGGTGAGCAGATCCCGGCTGGCTGTGGCAGCCTGAGGCGTGCTGAAGTCCAGCCCCCCCAGCCTGCCGGCCTGCAGCTCCCGCAGCAAGGCCAGTTTCGCCGTGTCGGCCTGGACGTCCGCCGATGCCTGCTGGATCTGTGCGCCCGCCAGATAGCCGCGAATGAGCATTTCGGCAATGAAGTTGTGCCGGCCATTGAGGTCGACGGCGGTCTCCAACGTCTCGCCCGGGGCTAGGGCGGCATTGGTGAACACCCAGGGGGTGGTGCCGGGAATGATCACGTCGATGGCCATGACAGCTCCTTGTCGGTTGTGAGGGGAATGGGGGCAGACTCCGGCGCGAACCAGCCAGGCCGGAAGCGGACGCCGGTGTGGGTGAGGTCGCAGAACTCGACCAGCCTGCGCCGGGCCCGGGTCGGTGTGATGGGGGTGGTGGACAGGCTGAAGAAACGTCGCTCGTGGTCGGGCTCTTCGGCCCGCACCGGGATGGGAATGAACTGGTTGGCCTGCAGGCTCCGGATGGAACGCTGGTTGTTTTCATAGGCCGAGGACAGGACCAGATCGAGTCCCCGCCTGAAGGCCATCTGGCACAGCGCCCTCACCACCGACCGCCCGAGTCCCTGGCCCCGGAAATCGGTGCCGACCCACATGCACAGGTAACCGGCCTGCCGGTGCAGGTACAGATCGCCATAGCCCACCAGCCCCAGACGCCTGTGCACCCAGGCGTAGGTGGCCGGGCTGTCCTGCAGGCGCCGCTCGATCCATTGCTCCGCCGTCAGGTCGGCGCCGATCTCGGGCAGCCCGGTGAGCAGGGCGGTGGCCGGGTCGCGGTATTGCCGGGCCAGGGCGTCGGCATGGTCGGGCTGCAACGGATCGAGCAGCATCTGCGGCCCGAAGGCGAACGGCTGGCGCCACGGCTGCTGCGAGTCGGACAGGCGCTGGTCGATGCGATCCTGCAGCTGCACCAGGCCGGGGGTCCTGAGGCCCTGGCGCCGCAAGGTTGCGGCGACGCGGGCCGCGCGGTCGGTGTCGCCGGTGGTCAGGCAGACCTCGATCATCAGCAGCAGGTCCTGGTCGCTGAGGCCACCCTTCACATCCAGGCGTTGCAGACAGTCCAGGGTCAGCCCCGGGTAGCCCGCCACGGCGGCCAGACGGGCCAGACCCCCCTGCAGTTCCAGCGAGTCCGGCTGCAGCACGATGAGCCCGGCCAGCCGCTCCAGCCCCATGACCCACTGCATGCGGTTGGCCGGTGGCGCATGCCGGACCGCCGCCACCAGCACCGGCCAGTCCTGCCGGAAATGGGCGGCCGTGTAGGCCGCACCGGTGATCAGCGCGAGTGCAGATGACGCGTCGGTGGGAAAGTGGCTGGAACTCATGGCGTGACGGCGGGCTGGGGAGGGTCGGTGATCCATCGGCCATCCGGGCCGGATCGGGCAACCACCCGGGGCGTGATGACGAACATGCGCTCGGTTCGCTTGTCTTCGGTGGTGGTGCGGCCGAACAGCGCGCCGAAGACCGGGAGATCCCCCAGCACCGGCACCTGCTGCCGCTCTTGCCGGCTGGTGTTGGTGTTGAACCCGCCGATCAGCAGGCTCTGGTTCTCGACGATGCGGGCCTGCGTGCCGATGACGCTGCGCCGGACGGTGGGCAGGCTGCCGACCGGCGAGTCGTAGACGATGTTGCCGTCCTCGATGTCGACCACGAGCTGGATGGAGGTGGGCGAATCGCCCGGAACGATGTGCGGCGTGACCCGCAGCGAAACCCCGGCCGACACCGGCGTGACGGTGGCCACCCGCTCGCCGGCGGTCTGTATGTAGAAGGTGTCCGACAGATCGATGAGGGCGCCCATGTGGTCCTGGGTGAGGATGGACGGCTGTGCCACCACCCTGGCCGCCCCCCGGCCCTCCAGCCACTGGATGCGGGCCAGCAGGGTGGTGGCGCCCTGACGGGCCAGCCCGATGGTGCCGGCCTGTGCCGCCGCGCCCGGCAGGCCGAAGGTGACCGAGCTGCCGTTGCGGGTCATGCTCCAGTCCACGCCCAGTTCGGACAGGCTGGACGCCGAGACGTCGACGATCATGGCCTCGATGGCCACCAGATGGCTGGGTACATCCAGCAGATCGATGAGCTGTCGATAGACCGGCTCCAGGCCCGGACGGTCCTTGATCAGGATGGCATTGAGGCGGGGGTCCGACTGGATCAGCGGTCCGGCGCTGCGCCGTGCGGACCCTGCCTCCGGCGGACGGCTGGCGCCGGAGCGGTCCGACTGGGTGACCGCATCGGCCAGCATCTTCAGCGGATCGGTGTCCTGGGCGAACGGGCGCAGCGACTTGAGGCCGGAGGCCAGGGGAGCCGCCAGTTCCCCCACTTCGGTGCGGGACGAGAGGCCGGCCGTGCGGTCATCGGACAACAGGCTGCGCAGGATGGACGCCACACCGGGGCTGATGATGGACTGGTCGCGAAACTGCATCTTGCGATCCTCGACGGAGGCATGTCGCAGCCGGTAGACCATGACCCGGTGATCGACCGCCTCCTCCGGCAGCGCGGCCAGCGTGTCGGCCACGCGGTCCACATAGCTGCGCGGACCGATCACCATGACCGATGCGCGTTCAGGAATGTCGCTCCAGCCGAAGCGGGCATCGAACACCCCCATCTCCTCGAGGATGCGGCGCACCGAGGTCCCGGACAGGCCACGGGTGGGCAGGGCCCGGCGGGTCATGTCGGATCGGCGGCTCACATGCAGTACGCCCTGGTGGTGGTACCAGAGCAGACCGTGCGCGGCGCACAGGCTGTCGAGGAATGCGCTGGGCGAGACACCTGTCATGCGGCCGGATGCCGCCGGACCGAGTGCATCGACATCGCCCTCGATCTCGATGCGCAGGCCGAAGCCCCGGGCGAACTGGCCCAGCACGGCGCTCAGCCGCTCGTCCCGATTGATCTGTGCATACGGGGCATCGGGCCATGGGGCCTGCTGCGCCGACCAGGCCGCCGCCAGAGCAGGGTCGAAGGACGCACAGGCCAGCAGCACGCACGCAGCAAGGGACATCTTCATGCCGACTCCAGTCCCATGGCACTGCGCCACGACGTGAGGGCCGACAGGAAGTCGTCGACCTGCTGCTCCAGCCCCTGGACGGAGCAGTCCGCCGGCACCCACAGGTGGAGCTGCAGTGCCGAGCCGTCGGGAGAAACGGCCATGCCGTCCACGTGGTGCCAGGGCCGCTGCCCGGCCAGCTCGAGCGCCCGCTTGCACAGTGCACCGACATCGGCCGGCGAGCGCTCGGAAAGATCCATGATGCGTGCCTCCAGCACCAGGTCGCCGCGTCCGACGGGATGGAACGTGACGCGCAGGCCCTCGCGGAAGACGAGCACCACGGTGCCACCGGGACGGTCCGCACGGGCCGCCGGCAGCCGCGGTTGCAGACGTTGCAGATAGGCGTTCAAGGCCGGGTGCCGATCGGCGCGGTGGAGGTTCATGCGAACTCCTCCAGATCGCCCTGCTGCTGCCGGACCAGGTCCTCGACGGCCAGCAGCACCTCGACCACCGGCTCGATGAAGCGCGACGGTATGTAGGTGCCCACCCGGCCGTGCTGGAACAGGCCCCGGGCCAACGGCACGTTCTCGACCACCGGAACCCCTGCGGCCTCGGCCGTCTGCCGGATCTTCAAGGCCCGGACGCCGTAGCCCATGGCCAGGATCACCGGCAGGTCGGTGATGCCCGGGGTGTAGACCAGCGCCACCGAGAAGCGGGTCGGGTTGGCCACCACCACCGATGCATGCCGGGCCGCTTC
Source organism: uncultured Hydrogenophaga sp. (assembly GCF_958439165.1). Lineage (GTDB taxonomy): Bacteria > Pseudomonadota > Gammaproteobacteria > Burkholderiales > Burkholderiaceae_C > Hydrogenophaga. Next base: position 63,277 of record NZ_OY288124.1, read on the forward strand.
AGCGCCGCCGCCGTCAACGATCTCGCGGGCCAGTTCCTTGCGGTGCTGCTTGATGTGCGGGTCGCCTTCGAGCTCCTTGTATTCCTGGCGTATCTCGTCCATGGACATCATCAGCCCCTTGATGTACTGGTGGCGCTGCCACACCAGGTCGAGCAACGACATGAATCCGAAACCGATCAGGCTGCTGACGAACAGGGAGAACAGCATGTCGCCCAGGATCAGTCCGGCACCGCCCATGCCGGTCTGCGGCAGCCGCACCAGCGGGTCCAGTGCGTCGCGGATGACCATGAACACCACGGCCGACAGCAACACCAGCTTCAGGCACGACTTGACGAACTCCACCAGGTTGCGAACGCTGAACATCTGCTGGAGGTTCTTGACCGGGTCGAGGCGTTCGCCCTTCGGAATGAGCGCCTTGAAGGAGACCAGCAGACCGGTCTGCCAGGCCTCGGATCCGATGCCGACCAGCAACGCGATGCCCAGGAACGGCAGCAGCATCGATGCGCCCTCCCGGATCAGCGAGTTCATGGCCAGGGACAGTGCCTGCGCGAACGGAATGCCGGCCAGCTGCGAGGGCACCAGCACCATGGCCGCCAGCGAGGCCATGATGTCGTCCGCGAAGATGAGCGTGTAGCCGAGCAGCGCTCCCATCATCAGCGTCTCGGTGAAGTCCTTGCTCTTGGCAACCTGACCGTCCTCGCGGGCCTTGCGGATGCGGTGGTCGGTGGGCTGTTCGGTCTTTTCACTCATGGCGTACCCCGTTTCCCAGCAGCCTGGACACGGCTTCGATGGCGCCACCGATCTGGCTGGAGATCAGGTCGTCGAGATAGCCGAACAGGATGGTGGCGTAGAGCGCCAGCATCAACATGGCCAGTCCGCTCTTGACCGGCATGGCCAGGAAGAACACCTGAAGCTGAGGCACGTAACGGCTGAGCAGGGCCAGACCCAGCTCGGCCAGCAGCATGGCAAACAGCACCGGGGCCGCCAGCAGCACCGCCAGCCGCATGTAGGTGTCGAGCCAGCCCAGGAGCAGCACCGGACCCTGCGCCTGCAGGTCAGGCCACCAGCCGAACACCGGCCAGATCCGGAAGCTGTCGTACACCACGCCCAGCAGCAACGGGAAACCGCCTGCCACCAGGAAGAAGGTCTGCACCGCCTGACTGAACAGCTGCGCCAGCGGCGATGCATCGTTGCCGGTGAGCGGGTTGAGGGTGTCCGCGATGGCCGCGCCCCGCTGGGAGTCGATCAGGTCACCCATGGTCTCCACGGCCCACAGCGGGATGGCCACCACGAAACCCAGCAGTGCGCCGACCACGAACTCCTTGGCCAGGATGGCGGCGATGGTGCCGGCCGAACGTGACTCGGTCACGTGGGGCAGCATGACCGGCACCACGAACAGGGCCAGGCACAACAGCAGCGCGCCGCGCAACGGCAGCGGCACCAGCTGCCGGGACAACAGGGGCAGCATGCTGAAGACCGCCACGAACCGCGGCACCGAGCAGGCCGCCGCCATGAGGTACTGGGTCAGCACGGTGGTCATCTCGGCGCTCATTGACGCACCAGCAAGGGAAACGAGTCGAACAGGACGACCGTGTAGTTGTAGATCTCGCCGCCCACCCAACGGGCCGTGAGGTACAGCGTGATGCCCACCGCAATCAGCTTGACGGCGAACGACAGCGTCTGTTCCTGGATCTGGGTGAGTGCCTGCAACAGGCTGAAGAGCGTCCCGACGACCGACGCCACCACGATGGGCGGCAACGAGAGCCACAGCGTGAGCAGCAGCCCCTGAACCACTTGCGAGACGATGTCTGCGGTATCCATGCGGGCCTCTCAGTACCGGTAGGTCAGGATGAGGCCCTGGAGCAGGCGGGTCCAGCCGTCGACCATCACGAACAGGAACAGCTTCAGGGGCAGCGAGATGGTGACGGGCGACATCATCATCATGCCCATCGCCATCAGGATGTTGGAGATCACCAGATCGATCACCACGAAGGGCAGGAACAGCAGGAATCCGATCTCGAAGGCAGCGGTCAGCTCGGTGACCACGAATGCCGGCACCAGGATCGCGAGGTGGTCCTGCGCCACACCGGCGGACATCTCGGGTGGCCAGATGCGACGGGCCTGATCGATGAAGAAGTTGCGCTGACGCGGATCGCTGTTGTTGAGCAGGAAACGTCGCAACGGCTCGGCGCCGGCCTTGGCTGTCGCGATCAGGCCGGCGGGCGTCTGCAATGCCTGGGGATTGCTTTCGATGACCCGGGCCATCTCGTTGCCCACCGGCGCCATGATGAACATCGACAGCATCAGGGCCAGTGCATACAGCACCATGTTGGGCGGTGCCTGCTGCACCCCGAGTGCGTTGCGCACCAGCGAGAGCACCACAGCGATCTTCAGGAAGGAGGTCATGGTGGCGATGGCCAGCGGGGCCAGCGCCAGCACGGCCATGATGACGATCAGGCTGACCGGATCGGCGTTCATGCTGCGTCGGCCCCGAGCAGGCGGAGCACCACCACACCGATGCGGCCATCGATGTCGACCAGGTCGCCCTCGCCGATGGGCCGGCCATTGGCCCGGATGCACACGCAGGCCGGCAGCTCGCGGCCCAGATGGAAGACGTAACCGGGCAGCAATGCCTGCAGTTCACCCAGGCTCACCTCTCGGTCGCCGAGATCGAAAGTGAGTCGCACGGGAATGTCGTCGAGGCGGACCAGGTCAGCCGACGCAGGTTGAGCGAACACTTCGGGTTCAGACATGACGGAATTCACTCCTTGGTCGATGAGCCAGCGATCGGCCTGCCGCCGGGCATGGACACCGAGGCCACCCCCCAGCGAGAGGCAGATGCCCTGGCGATCGGCGTCCAGATGGGTGGTGTCCATCAGGAGCACGTCGCCCGGACGGGTGGCAGACAGTTCGGATGCGCTCAGGTCGGTCCAGCCGGCCAACAGCCTGACCGGCATCGACAGGCCAGACCAGGAGCCGGCCGACCGGACAGGCGCCGATTGCAGAAGTTCGGACAGGCGAGCCGCGGCCGTTGCATCCAGTGCGATCAGCCCTTCGACCAGATCCATGTCGCCGGACAGGCTCCAACCCAGCAGGGTGTGAGCCGGGCCCGGAGGCTCCTCCCGGACGGACGTGACGCGCACACGCGCAGGCCGAAGCGTGGGGTGGGTGCGGCGCCACGAAGCGGTCAGCACTTCGAACAGCGCCTGCCACAGGACCGGCGGCCAGCTCGCTTCCGACGGCCACGGATCGTCCGGCCACACCAGGGTCAGGAGGCGCTGCGGCGTGGTGCCGGGCAGGATCAGGCGCACGGTGGCGCCGTCCCAGTCGAGCTCGATCTGCCACGACCGACCGACACCGGCGGCCCAGGCCGAGGTGAAGCTCCAGGCCAGGGGCCGGCCTTGCCAAGGCACCCACCAGGGATGACGGCGCAGGTGAAGCCGGTTGCGGACACGCAGACCGGCAGAGGCCAGCGTCGGCAGCCGCAGGGCACGGGTGCTCACCGGAGACACGGTTGAACCGGTGAAAGCAGTCGAAGCGGCGATCAAGGCGTGCACTCCGCAGGATCCGGCTGGTGGAGGACCGACACCCGGACCCGGCACTGCAGCCGGGACTGCAGCGCAGCGCCGAGCGATCCGGCACGGGATGCCATCCAGTGGGCGGCGTCTGCGTCGGTGCAGCTCAACCGGATGTCCAGACCATCGTCCGATCCGGTCATTTCCACGTCCCATGTGGACGAACCCGGCAGACGGATCGACAGCTGCAGGGCCGACGTACCGCGCGCCCGGGCAGCCTGCCAGGCACGTGCCAGCGCGAACGCCAGTCCGGGGTTCAGACCCTGCGAGCCCGAGCCCTCGCGCCAGGGCATGGCCAGCATCAGGTCGGCCACCTCCTGCACCCAGCCCTGGCCGGGCAGATCGGCTGCCGGCATGAACCGTCCCGAGCGGGTCTGCATGGCTTCACGCAGGTGCAGATGGCTTTCTGCCCACTCGACCGCATCGGGACGGTGACTGGAATGGTCGGTGTCGCAAGCCTCGATGGCGGCAGGACCCAGGTCGATGGTCTTGACGCGGCCGCTCATGGCGCCTCTCCCGGGCTGGCTGTCTGTGCGCGCCGGCTGGTGTCGATGAGCTCGCAGACCTCGTCAAAACCCGCGTCCTCTGCCCGCGTGCGGGCGATACGGTCAACCTGGTGCATTTCAGCCTGCAGAGCCTCGGTCTTGGTCAGTGCGACCCGGGCTGCATCCAGTGCGTGCCCGGACGCCAGGACCTGCTCCTGCGCGCGGTCCAGTACGGCACCGGCTTCCTGTTCCTTGCGGAGGTCTTCTTGGGCCTGAAGCTTCAGGAGGCCCACGTGATGACCGACCAGCAGGATGTCGGACACGTTGACCGTGCGCGCACACAGGTCGTCGTAATGGGCACGCTCCTGACGCGACCTGGATTCGTCCGCACGAAGACGCGCCTGCATGCTGGCTTCGAGTTCCTCCCGGGCTGCGTCGCGCCGGATGACCGCCGAGTGGCTTTCGCGCTGGCGCGACTGCTCGCGGACCTGCTTGACCTGAACCAGTTGAGAGACGGACTGCATGGGGGGTGTCCGCGGCTCAGTCGGTGACGATGCGCACGCTGCGCAGCTTCTGCCGCACCTCGGCCCGTGCGCGGGAGACGCGGCTGCGCACCGTGCCCACCGGCACCCCGAGCTGGCGGGCAGCATCTTCATACGACAGGCCGTCCACCCCGACCAGCATCAACGCATCGGCAGATCCCTTCGGCAAGGCACTCATCGCGAGATGCAGTTGCCGGACCGACTCGGTCAGGATCAGCTGGTCGCAGGGACCGGGCTGGGGCGCCTCGAACTCCTCCAGCTGGTCGGTCGTCTCGAACTGGTGACGCCGCTGGGGCGAGCGGGACAGGTAATTGCGGGTGAGGTTGGTCGCGATGCCGAACAGCCAGGTGGACAACTCGGCCTCACCCCGGAACCGGCTGTAACTGGCCGCCGCCTCCACGAAGGCCTGCTGGGCAAGGTCTTCGGCATCGGTCTCGTGGCGGACCCGCCGGAGGATGAAGTAGTAAAGGGGACGTCCATAGTCCCGGACCAGCTGTCGGAACAGGGCCTCGGGTGCGCCGCAGCCGGATGCGTCGGCAGCCGACCGCGTTGCGACCTGGGGCGGTTCGATGATCGTGGCCGCTCCGATGTCGCCATCGGTGTCGGCACCATCGGCGGACAGCGATTCCTCGATCAGATGGGGCGCGGCTGATTCGTTCATGGAAGGGGCCTCGGGTGTTGGGCCAGCCGGACGTGGCGTTGCGGGAACTGCCACAGGGCTGTCGTTACAAGACGTTCCAGTCTGTCGAGGGATTGCCTTGCTTCCTATCGGCCATGCGGGCTAGGTCATCGGGCTGATGCATCGGCCAAATGGCCGATATGACGGGACGTGACCGCGGACCACACTTGTCCGTCGGCCCCGTGCCACAGCCTGAATCGACGCCGCCATGAACCGCATTTCGTCATCGCCCTCATCGGAGCTGTTCACCAACGGCCACCTCGCCGCAGCCCGGGGCCGGGTGTCCGACCGACCATCCGGTCAGCTTCGCGGCCGCTCGGTGTCGATCGGTCCCGGCAACAGCTTGCCGGTGTTCCCGCATGACCCGCCCCAGGCATTCCGGATCCAGACCGACGGCCATGTGGTCGAGGGCAGGACCGACAACCGGGTGCGAGCGGATGTATCGCAGCCGGCCTCGCCGCCCACCGACATCCTTCGGCGCGCCGGGAATCTGGGGGTGCTCAAGGAAGTTCAGGACACGGCGGCCTCCCTGGTGTCCGAATGGCGGCGTGGCGGTGCAGCCCCGGAGCGTCCACAGGCGCTCAAACGGTCCGCTGTCCGCTACCTGGCCCTGCGGCTGGCAGAAAGCTGTCTGGAGCACGGCGCCGATGACGAGTCGGTCGCACGCTGGCTGGGGGTGGATCTGCCGCGGGTCGACCGGCGTCGGTTGCCCGGCATCCAGCATGAACTGCGGGAACTCGAGAACTCACCCGACGGGACCGTGGCGCTGGGCACGTTCCACGCGGGGGTCGAACCCGATGCCCATGCGTTCGTCGCCACCTACCTGGAGCAGATCCAGCACGTCCGGTCCATCGGTGGCCGACTGCTGCTGCTGATCAAGCGCCATGCCCTGGCCGAGCTGGCGAACGTCGTGCGGCAGCTGCTGGTCGTGCTGCGCCACGACGTCGAGGCCGCCACCCCCTCCCGAGACCCGCGCTGGCTGGCCGATGTCCTGCACGACATCGGCCACATGCACCTCACCAACACGCTGATCGACCAGCTGCAGGCCCTTCAGCGGTTCATGGAGGGCCGGCAGAACCCGCTGCAGCGCCATCCCATGGACATGCGGGCACTGCTCACCGAACTGATGGGCTTGATCGAGCAGGCTTCGGCCGTGCCCAGCCAGATCGAACGGCTGGTCGACGCGACCGGCCTGGCCGAAACGGCCGAGCGGATACAGCTGCTGGTCGGCCTGAACCTCATCCTGCGCAACATGCCGGCACGGCTCTTTGCCGCTGAGCAGCATCAGGTCCTGCTGGTGGGTTGCGTGCAGCATTGTCTCGACCAGATGATCGAGAGCGAGGAATCGGCCGTCGACCTGATCCCGCCGGAGGCTCTACCGTGAGGCCACCTTCCAGCGTCGAGGTCGAACGCGTCCTGGAGACGCTGGGGCAGTCCTGCGGGCTTGGCCCTCTGCAGCTCGACGAGCACCGGCAGCTTGTCCTGGACCTGGAACCGGGCAACCAGGTGCTGCTGATCCAGGACCTCGAGGACGGCAGTGGCCGTGGCCTGATGGTGGCGGTGTCCGGCCCCTGCAACTGGCTCCGGCCCGAACTCTGCTTCCAGCTGCTGCAAAAGGCCGACTTCCGTCAGCACGGAACACAACCTCCCCGCTGGATCTGGAACAACGGCCGGCTGTGGGCGTCGATCCGCCTGCCCCATGCCGGCCTGCTGGCGGCTGGCCTGGAACAGGTCATCCACCGCCTGTGCGGAGAGCTCGATGCCGTCGCCGACCCGACTTGACCCGCGCAGTCCCGGCAGCCTCCGGCCCGATGGCCGGATGCTCATCGACCACGGCATCGAGCAGGTGGTGCACCTGCCTGCGGACGCCGCACAACGCACGGAGCTCTACCAGGGCTCCGACCTGTCGCCCGCCAGCAAGGGCAACGCCGAATGGCTGGCCGGCCTGTATCCGGACAACGGCATCGACGCCTTCCTCGCCGCTTCACTGGATCTGCCGATCGAGGGTCACCTGCTGCGGGCGCCGGTATTCAACAGCCTGCTCGATCAGGTCATGACCGACCTGGAATCGCTGCACGGTGCCGGTCACCCCGCCGGACTGCAGATCTCGGCGGCACTCGACGTGCTGCGCTCGCAAGCCGATCTCCGGGACCTGCTGACCCGCTACCGCAACGCACTGCTGGAGGCTTGAAGCCATGACCCGACCGTCACACGATGCGCTCCACGTGCTGCGCCTGCTGGGGCACCTGATGGTGAACCAAGGCAACGCCGCGCACGGCATGACCCTGCTTCAGGCGGTCGAGGCGCTGCAGCCGGGTGACCGCTGGACACGCCGCGCGCTGGCACGGGCCTGCCTGGTCGCCGGCCGGCCGGCAGAGGGGCTGAAGGTGGTCCAGCTGATGCAGCGCGACGGCGATGCACCAGCACTCACCTGCCTGCTGGAGGGGCAGGCCCTGCAGGGGCTCGGTCGCCACACCGATGCCTACCGGGCCTACCGGGAGTTCCTGCGGCTGCGGGCGGCCCGACCGGAAGGAGCCGCCGCATGACGGTGACCGAACGGCTCCGGACCGCCCTGCAGTTCATCGTCCAGCGCAACGATCTGGTGCTGGCGGCACTGATCGTCTGCATCATCTTCGCGATGATCCTGCCGCTGCCGACCTGGCTGGTCGACGCGCTGATCGCCCTGAACATGTGCATCTCGGCCATCCTGCTGATGGTGGCCATGTACCTGCCTTCACCACTGGCGTTCTCCTCGTTTCCCTCGGTGCTGCTGGTCACCACGCTCTTCCGGCTGGCGATCAGCATCGCCACGACCCGGCTGATCCTGCTCGACGGCGATGCGGGCCACATCGTCTACACCTTCGGCAACTTCGTGGTGGGCGGCAATCTGGTAGTGGGTCTGGTGGTGTTCCTGATCCTCACCATCGTGCAGTTCATCGTGATCACCAAAGGGGCGGAACGGGTGGCCGAGGTCAGCGCCCGCTTCTCGCTCGACGCGATGCCGGGCAAACAGATGTCGATCGACGGCGACATGCGGGCCGGTGCCATCAACATGGACGAAGCCCGCCGGCGCCGCACCCTGGTCGAGAAGGAGAGCCAGCTCTATGGTTCCATGGACGGGGCCATGAAGTTCGTCAAGGGCGATGCGATTGCGGGTCTGGTGATCGTGGCGGTCAACCTGCTCGGCGGCATCACCATCGGCACCCTGCAGAAGGGCATGAGTGCGGGCGAGGCGATGCAGGTGTATTCCATCCTGACCATCGGTGACGGCCTCATCTCGCAGATTCCGGCCCTGTTCATCTCGATTGCCGCCGGCATCATCGTCACCCGGGTGACCACGGGCGACGGCCCGTCCAACGTGGGCCGCGACATCGGCGCACAGGTGCTGTCGCAGCCCAAGGCACTGCTCATCGGCACCGCCGTCATGACCGGGTTTGCGCTGATCCCGGGCATGCCCACCCTCACCTTCATGGTGCTGGCCGTGCTGCTCGGTGGCGTGGGTTACACACTGCACAAAGGCGAGACCCGGACCATCGATGCCGACACGGGGCAGTCCCGGACGGTGTCGGCACTCGACTTCAACCCCGCGGCCGACCCGAAGTCTCCAGGCACCGGTGCCGGTCAGGACGGCACCAGCTTCCAGCCCACGGTGCCCCTGATGGTCGACGTCTCTGCCCACCTGGAGTCGAGCTTCTCGGCCAAGCTGCTCAACGACGAACTGGCCAGGGTCCGGCGTGCGCTCTACATGGACCTGGGCATCGTGTTCCCGGGTCTGCAGCTGCGCTTCAACCCCCAGCGCACCGACAACGGCTACCTGATCCTGGTCGGCGAGATACCGGTGTCGCAGGGCGAGCTGCGTCCCGTGCACCTGCTGGTCCGCGAGGGCGCAGAGAACCTGAAGGCGCTGCGGATCCCGTTCGAGGAAGGCGCCCGTTTCCTGCCGGGCCTGCCCTCGCTGTGGACCCCGGTGGAACGCCAGGGTCTGCTGGTCGAGGCGGGCATTCCGTTCATGGACCCGATGCAGATGCTCAGCTACCACATTGCCCAGGTACTGCGCCGGCACGCGGCCGAGTTCATCGGCATCCAGGAAACGCGCGCGCTGCTCACCGAATCCGAAGCCCGCTTTCCGGAACTCGTCAAGGAGGTCGTTCGGGTCATGCCGGTGAACAAGATCGCCGAGATCCTGCAACGGCTGGTGTCCGAGGACATCTCGATCCGCAACATCCGCACCGTGCTGGAGGCCCTGGTCGAATGGGGGCAGAAGGAGAAGGACCCGGTGCTGCTGACCGAATACGTCCGCATCGGGCTCAAGCGCTACATCAGCCACAAGCATTCGGGCGGGCAGAACACCCTGGCGGCCTACCTGCTGGCACCGGCCATCGAAGACGAGATCCGTGCCGCGATCCGCCAGACCTCGGGCGGTTCCTACCTCGCGCTGGATCCCGCAGCGTCACGCCGCATCCTCAATGCCATCAAGGCCGTGCTCGGGCGTCTGGAGGGCAGCAGCCAACGGATCAACCTGCTCACGTCGATGGACATCCGGCGGTACCTGCGCAAGCTGATCGAGACCGATCTGGCGCAGGTTTCGGTGCTCTCCTACCAGGAGCTCTCGCCTGACATCAACATACAGCCGCTTGCCCGGATCGATCCATGACCCCGGATGCCCTTGCCCCCACCGAGACGCCGACGAGGCCGGTCTCTGCCGACATCGAACTGCGCGTCCTGCAGGGCCCCCAGGCCGGCTGCAGGCTCGCCATCGCACCCCACCAGAGCTATTGCCTGGGCTCGGCCGACGAGTGCTCCGTGGTGCTGGTGGGACAGCATGTGCAACCGGAACACGCCGAACTGCAGGTACAGGCCGACATGGTCGAGATCAGACCGATCGGCGGATCGGTGTGGGTCGACGGCAACGAGCTGCCGAGAGAAGGGGAGCTGTGGGAACTGGGGTCGGTCTTCCTGGTGGGTCGGGTGGCGCTGTGCGTGGACGAGGTCGGCATGCCCTGGCCCTCCGAGGAGGTGATCGCAGCCAGCGCTGCGCTGGCACTGCAGGGAGCGGCCGCGGCGGGGGAGCTGGAGTCCGGCTTCGGCGGCGACGACATGGACGATCCCGACGATACGGACGAAGACCCCGAGTCCATGCTGGACGATGACGATCTCCCCGATGCTTCTCCCGCGCCCAACCGGCCCGACACGGTCAGCGGGACCGCGCCACCGGCCGATCGCCCGGCGTTGCCGGAGGGGGCTCCGTCTGCGCGGCCGGATCGCACCCTGCTGCTGCTGGTCGGTTCCGGCCTGGCCTTGCTGGGCGCCATGGCGGCGACAGCCTGGATCGGCTCGATAAAGCCGCCGACCCTGCCGGATGCACCGGTAGCTGTCGTGGCGGCACCAGACCCCATCGACCCGGCACCCCCCGACCCCACCGCCTCGGCCCCTTTACCGCCCGAGCGGGTTGCCGAGCAGCTCGACGCCCTGGTTCGGCAACTGAATGTTCCCGGCCGGATCTCTGCACGCTGGACGCTGGAGCCGGAAGGTCCTCGGTTGCGCATTGCCACGACCGACACGGCACAGTCGGCCGACTTGCTGGCACGCGTCGAAGCGATGCGCGATGAGACCGGTCCGGTGGCGGTGATCCTGGTCGAACCCGCCGACATGGCCGCCCGTTTCCGCGAAGCCCTGCAGGCCGGCCATCTGCAACGCAAGTTCATGGCGGACCCTGCCGACCCCCATCAGCTCACCTACAAGGCGTCCCTGAGCCTGGAGGAGATCCCTGCCTGGGAGCGCCTGTTCCTGTCGTTCACGCAAGCACACGGGGACGTTCCCCCCATCTCGGTCCTGGTCAACACCGACCTGGACCGCCTCGGCAGCCGGATCGGATCGGTGGTGGGGGGGACGTTCCCCTACATCGTGACGCCGGAGGGCCATCGGATCGCACCGGGCGGATCGCTCATGGGGCGTACGGTGGCGTCAGTGCAGATCGGCGAGATCGTCTTTGCCGACGGTGTCCGCTACCGCCTCACCCCTTGAGGATTTCGTGATGACCCAAATCACTTCCAACGATAGCGTCGACCTTGCCCATCGTTTCCTGAGCGATCCGAGCGGGGACGAACTCCGGACGGACCTGGCGCGGTTGACCGACCTGAAGTTTCACCTGGAGTCGAGCCTGCGCAAGCCGTCGAGCAAGCAGGTCCACCGCTCCAACGAAGCCGCGCTGCAAGCCGTGGCGGCCGCTCTGGAAACGCTGAAGGCAGTGGCCCGCCTCTGGGTCCTGAAGTACCGGGCAGGAGGCGAAGAAGCAAGACCCCGATAAGGGCTCCAGCCCGGGACTGTCCCGGCCCACCTGCGGAGGAATGAAATGAGCACGTCCATCAGTTCAGGTCCGAAAAGACAGCTGCGCCTGCGGCAGCCCCGCAGTAGGACCGATCCACTGGAGTCGAACGACCGGCGGGACGCCAGCGCTCCCCGCCCCGGGCGCGAACACAGCCTCACCCAGGAAGCCCGGCGAAAGAGGACGGATGCAGCACACATCACACGCATGATGCTGCCCAACGCGCCCGTCAAGGTGGCTGCCGCTCCGCTGTACCGACGCACCGGCGCGGCCACCAGCTACGGGCTGATCGCAGGCTCTGCTGCCACCCGCCTGATCAGCCTGCCCGGAGAATCGCTCAGTGCAGCCGGTCCGCTGCTGGCCATGGTCTTCCTGGGCCTGGTGGCGCTGGATGCCAACTACACCCGCCAGGGCGGCATCAACCAGAACCGTGCTGCGGCCGACGCCCATGCCAAGCTGAAGGCAGCACAGGAATCACTGGCCGCCATGACCGACCTGCCCGAACAGCTGCGTCAGCAGAAACAGCAGGAGCTCGCAGAGGACATGAGCAAATGGCTGCATGAGCATCCAGCGCTGCGCCGGCAGGTCATGACGGCCTGCGACACGCTGGTGGACATCGACAACCACGCCCGGACCGCAGCGGCCAACACGGCCAAGGTGCAGATCCACCAGGCGGACCTCGCCTCGTGGCGTGCGGCCATGGAACAGCGACTGGAACGCCTGCGCAAACGACTGGGCCGGCATCAGACCAAACGCCTGCAGCGCAGGATCGGTGAGCTGGAAGACCGCATCCGCATGTACGACACGCTGGGCCCGGAAGCGCTGAAAGCCGTTTATGTGAATCTGTCGGCGACCCAGGCCAAACAGGTTCGCGATGTCTACCTCTACAGCGTGGCCGCAGCCACGGCCGGCCCTGCCCAGGTCATCTCTGCCGTCAACACGTTCGGCCAGATCGCGGGTACCGTGGCCGCGCCCGCAGAAGCCATGATGTCGGCCATGGGACTGGGCCTGATCGCTTCCGGCGTGTCGGTCTTTTCCAACTACATCGATGGCTGGAAGGATGCGCCCCGGGAACTCAAACGGGCCTCCCACGCCAAGCACCTGACCCAGCTGCAGATGTCGGCTCTGGCCGACGCCCAGAGCCGTGCAGCCAGCGTCGCAGCGACAGCCGATGGGCCTGCCGGCATGGAGCGGAAGGCCACCGAGAAAGCGCTGGGCGCCATGATGCGCAACCGTGTCCGCCGCCACCAGGAATTCCACCGTCTGACCAATCAGGCGTGGATCCGCCGGATAAAAGGCTGGATAGGGGCGCCGCTTGGCATATTGAACGGCCTCTCGACCCTGGCTTCCATCGGGGTGGCGGCTGCAGCCGTGACAGCCGGCATCTTGACCATGGGTTACATCGCCATACCGCTGGCGGTGGCTGGCATCGGCCTGACGGTGTTCTTTGTCGCGAGCGTGTCCAACATGATCCTGTTCCAGCGCAAACAGAAGGACGCCATGCGGGTGGACGAAGCGGTCGCACGGCTGTTCATGGCCAACCACTCCCGGGAAAGTCTGATGAAAGTGATGGCCAGTCAAAAACCGTCGTTCAAGATCGACACCGACCGGATGAACGCACTCCAGCTGTCGGATCGTGTGCGCAAAGCGTTGCAGAAGCGCCTGGAGCAGATCAGGCAGAAGCCGGCGCTGCTGCAGTCCAACCCCTACCTGGGCGCGCTCGTCATGGCCGATCAATGGCTGAAACAGCTGACCATGGCCGCCCCGGAGGCGGCTGACGCCACCCTCACGGAATTGCCCCGGCGGCTCGGCGTCCCGGAGGTACAGATCATGCGCATCCGGGCCATGATCCGGACCGGCCAGCCAACCGAACAGGTCACCGCCGCGGCGCAAAAGGCTCTGCTGGCATCGATCGAGCTGGAGCTCAAGATCCACGACACCCTGCATCCGGATACCGAGAAGGACTCGGCAACCCCCGTCATCACAACAGACCGGAGCACCCTGGACAACCGGCCACTGCGAGCCTGGGAAGCCATCGACGACTCTCCGACCCGGCCTGGCAGCCTCGACTCCTGGGAGGCGCGAGCGGCCAGTTCAAGCCCGAGCAACCGTCCGGTCTCCTCGATCTCCACGCACAAGCCCCTGCAAGCCCGGGACATCCAGAAATGGCTCGGCCCGCTGACATATGCTGCGGTGCCGGCACGGACCACCTCTGCCATTCACACCATCGAAAGCCAGGCCTGGTCGCTCGTCTGGACCACCATCAAGGAAGACAGCCGCCCGGGCCGCAGCCGCCCGGGCGGCCGCTGGCGCCGAGCGAACGAGGTGCTGGCGCAATGGGACAAGGACCAAATCCACCAGGCCAAGCGCCAGCAGCGCATCCGGCAGCAATTGAAGGAGCGCATCGAGGAGACGATCCGACTGCAGTCGTTGCCGGCCATCGAGGTGACCGACAAGTTCCTCGACCGCATCCTGTCGGCGGCTTCCCTCCAGGCCGAGGCAATAGGCCGGTCCCTGCCAGTCGACACCGGACCGGACGCTTCGGCCCTGACACCCGCCGTGCGCCAGCATTACAGCGACGTCGGCCAGCTGGCCCGGCAACTCACCACCGGACCATGATGCTCTCGCCCCGGTTGGATGCAGCTGCCTGCCGCTGGTCCGGTGAATGGATCATCCGCCCTCCGATCCATCACCCATCAGCCGGATGAAGCCGCTACCGCCGGCCTCACCCATCGACCGACCCCACACACAAAGGAACCCAGATGGCCGTCTCTCGTACCATGGACGATCTCCTTGCATTTGCAGGGACATATGTCACCACCGGCTCCGGCACCACCGCCACCACCAACTGGGTGTCGGACTGGGGCAGCGACACAGAGATCAACAAGCTTCTCGAAAAGATCAAGTTGGCAGGCGACGTCACCAGCGCCGACATGACCCAGATGATCGCCCTCACCGGCAAGGCCAACGTGCAGTCGCAGTTCGTGGCCTCGCTCATCCAGGAATACACCAGCCTGATGAAGTCGCTGCTCCAGAAGATGAGCTGACCGGCTCCAGCGCTGCACCCCGGGTATCGCACCCGGTGTCGCCCCGGTGTCGCCCCGGCGGTGCGTCAGCGGCTTGGCAGCGGTCTCACATGACCTTCAGCAGCCGTGTTCGCCAGCCCATGCGCTCGGCCGCCGCAATCGCCTCGGTGCGGCTTCCCACGCGCAGGGCCCCGAAGATGCTGGCCAGATGGCTCTTGACGGTGCCCATGGCCATGTTGAGATCGCGGCAGATCTGCTTGTTGCTCTTGCCCTCCAGCAGTTCCCTCAGGACATCCATCTGCCGCTGGGTCAGGGCGGGCACGTCGGAGCGCAGCACATATCCGTTGAACATCTGAGGCTCCGGCCGCACGGCCTGCCCGGTGGAGAGCGCTTCCAGCGGCACATAGACACCTCCGTCCAGCACGAACCGGATGGCCTGAACCAGGGAGCGGTTGTCGGTCAGTTTGGGAATGAAGCCCAGCGCACCCTTGCGCAGGGAAGCCTGGACCGTGTGGGCATCGCAGGTGGCCGACACCACCACCACCTTCACGGCAGGACAGGAGGAGGCAAAGACATCGAGGGTATTACCGGAGTAACTGCCCGGCATGGAGAGGTCCAGCAGCACCAGATCGATGTCAGCATGGGTCTTGCACAGTTCGATGCCATCGGGGAGGGCCTCGGCCTCCAGGACCACTGCCGCCGGGTCGATCTGCGCCAGGAGGAGCTTCAGACCCTCGCGGACCAGCTGGTGGTCGTCGATCACCAGCATCTTCAATCGCGTGTGAGAGATCGCCGCATCCGTCAACTTGCGAGCGGATTCGCCGGGCAGCTTCCCCGTGGAGAGACGGAGGGTGTGCGTCTCGCAGTGCTGAGGGCTCACAAAATATTGCCTATGAATTAGTTTCCATCGGACTTCGAATATAAATTGTAGATTAAAGCGTTACTTTTTCATTTCCGACGGGCGAGTGGCGCGCCTGGGCCGACCAATCTTCCAACTCCATGCCTCCTCCCGCTTCTCCTCCTGCTGCTTCAGAGCCCGCGGACATGCACCGTGAACCGCAGGAACTGCTGCTGGTCCGTCGGGGCCCGAGCGCGGTGGCGGCGGTGGATCCCTGGCTGAAAGGACTGACATGGCGACTGAAGCTGAGCTTCGGTCTCGATCACGCCCTGGACCTGATCCGGCAGCACCCGCCATCGGTGGTGCTGGTCGAGCCGATGCACACGGCGCAGCGGAGCACCGAGCTGCTGGGTTGGCTGGAAGGGGTGTGCTCCATATTGCCGGTGATCCTGGTGGGGTCGGAAATGGATGCCGATCAGGAGGCCTGCCTGCGCGGCCTGGGCATCTTTCAGCTGGTCACGCCCCGGGATCTGGAACGGGGGGTGCTGACCGGTCTTCTCGAAGAAGCCCTGGCCTGGGGACTGCAAACCGGCAGACGCCGCCCGCCGGCGCCATCGTCATTGCTGGTCCTGGAGTGGTCGCTGGACGGACTTCTGGAGGGCGTGTCCGAGCCCCTGGCGCACGCGTTGGGCTGGCCGGTAAAAGCACTGGTCGGTCAGGGCCTCGAGCGGGTGATCCCGCCCGCCTCGCTGGCGCTGCGGGACCGATGGGTACAGGCCGGAACGCAGAGGCTGCAGCTGTTGCGCCGCGACGGCACCACCTGGCCGGTGACGCTGACACGCCAGCCGGTGCTCGGTGCCGCCGGCCTTCCGGTGCGAATGGTGGGCGAGGTCCAGGGCACGGCCTCGCGCCGAACCCCTGATGGCTGGAGCCACCGACGGGTGATGCTGGTCGCACAGAAGCTGAAGGCGGAGCGCACCAGCCAGGCGAAATCGCGCTTCATGGCTGCCATCGGCCACGATCTGCGTCAGCCCATGCACGCGCTGGGACTGTTTGTCGAAGACCTGCGGCGGACCTGCGCCGAGCCCGCCACACAGACGGTCTTGAACCACATGACGCAGTCGCTGAATTCGATGTCGTCCTTGCTGGACGCGGTGCTGGCACTGAGCAGGCTGGATGCGGACCAGCTGGTGCCCAGCCTGATGGCGTTCCCGATCGATCAGATACTGGCCCGGCTGAGCGCGGCGCACAGGGGCGCCGCACAGGACAAAGGTCTGCGGCTCATGGTCGGCACCTCCGGGGCCCATGTGATGAGCGATCCGGCGCTGGTGGAGAGGATCCTCAACAACCTGGTGGCCAATGCCATCCGGTACACCGCCCGGGGCGGGGTGTTGGTGACGTGCCGGCTGCGCGGCGAACGGTTGCTGATCCAGGTCTGGGACACGGGTGTGGGCATCGCGCCCCAGGAACAGGAGGCGGTGTTCCGCGAGTTCTACCGGGTGGCCAACGACCAGGTTGCCCATGACGGAGCGGGCCTGGGCCTGGGCCTGTCGATCGTCCGCAGCTGCGCGAATGTGCTGGGGCTGCAGATCGGGCTGCGGTCGGAGCCGGGCCGGGGATCCTGCTTTTCATTCCATCTGCCGCTTGCCGCCGTGGAGGAGCCCGACGGACCCCGCGTGCCGATGGTCCAGGAAGAGACGTCCTGGACGCCGGACGGCACCCTGAGCATGACGCTGCTGCTGATCGGCACCGACAGTTGCAGTGAAACCTCGCTCAAGCCACTGCTGGAAAGCTGGGGGTGTCGGGTGATTCTGGCCTCGACGCTGAGGGAGGCACAGATCGCGGCAAGCCACATCGGTGGCCGGCTGCACGTCCTGATGGGGGTGCTGTCACCAGGAGCAGAAGCGCTGGTCTGGAGCGCCATCGGCTCGCTGAGAGCGGCACGCGGCGTGAAGCTGCCGGCCATCCTGATCACGACGGACACATCGCTGCATGCGACCCGGCTGGCGCGGCTGCACGATGTGATGCTGCTCGGCCGGCCGGTGCTGCCGGCCCGGCTGCATGGCCTGATCGGCTCGCTGGGCGGTGCCTGCCGCGGCGATCAGGCCGCCCTGTCCTGACGATCGTTGAGCTGGATGATCAGCCGTGTCATGTCACCGCAGGCATTCTCGATGTTGGTCAGCGAGGTGCCCATGCGCTGCCCGTCAACCGACACACCACCGGCTCGCAGCGTGTCGATCTCCTCGAGGATGGTGGCAACGCGGTCGAGCAGCATCGAGGCCATGCCCGCCGGTGCGGACGTCGCCGGCGCGTCGGCACTGACCGCATCCTGGGCGGGAGACGCAGCTTCCACCGGCACCGGGGGCTCGGCCACAGCCGGACCGCCCAGCAGCCGCTGGACCGTGGTCTTGAGGTGATCGCGATCGATCGGCTTGACCATGAACTCGGACACGCCCAGTTCCTGGGCATGTTCGCGGATCTGGGGCGCTGCATGGCCGGTGATCATGATCACCGGCGTACGGGCCATGCGCGGGTCCTGGCGCATGCGTTCGATGATCTCGAAGCCCGAGATGTCGGGCATGTCGGCGTCGGTGAGCACCAGGTCCTGCGGGTCTTCCGCAAGCACGCGCAGTGCATCCTCGCCACGGACGGCAAACCTCAGCATCCCCATGCCGAGCAGCGTTCGGGCCAGCACGTGCACGATGCTGGGTTCATCGTCGATGATGAGGATCTTGAAGGACGGGCGGGGTGGTTCAGGAGCGTTCATGGCGGATCACAATCTGCGCCGAAGCATAAAGCTACTGTGCAGGGTATGCATTGCGGTCGGACAGCTTGGCCACCGCACCGTGAGAAAGTTCGTACCGAAGTCGTACAGACCTGACGCCCGACCCGTGCCGCCACCCGGTCAGACCCGTTCGATC
This sequence comes from uncultured Hydrogenophaga sp., assembly GCF_958439165.1. Lineage (GTDB taxonomy): Bacteria > Pseudomonadota > Gammaproteobacteria > Burkholderiales > Burkholderiaceae_C > Hydrogenophaga. The sequence goes on from NZ_OY288124.1 coordinate 81,668, forward strand.
ACCAGCACAATGCCCTGCCCCACGCCGATGCACATGGTGCACAGCGCATAGCGGCCGCCGGTGGCGTGCAGGCGGTTGACGGCGGTGGTGACCAGCCGCGCACCACTGGCGCCCAGCGGATGGCCCAGCGCGATGGCGCCGCCCCAGGCGTTCACGCGCTCATCATCGTCCGGCAGTCCCAGCATGCGCAGCACCGCAAGGCCCTGAGCGGCGAAGGCTTCATTGAGCTCGATCACGTCCATCTGCGCCAGGGTCAGGCCGGTCTGGGCCATCAGCTTCTGCGTGGCCGGCGCAGGGCCGATGCCCATCACGCGTGGCGCCACGCCGGCCGTGGCCATGCCCACCACCCGGGCCTTGGGGACCAGCCCGTTCCGTACGGCGCTGGCCTCGTCGGCCAGCAGCAGGGCGCAGGCACCGTCGTTCACGCCACTGGCGTTGCCGGCGGTCACGGTGCCATCCGGCCGCACGACGCCCTTGAGTCGGGCGAGGGCCTCCAGGCTGGTCTCGCGCGGGTGCTCGTCGGCGCTCACCACCACCGGGTCGCCCTTCTTCTGCGGAATGTGCACCGGCACGATCTCACGGGCCAGATGACCCGCCTGCTGGGCCGCCACCGCTTTCATCTGGCTGGCCAGGGCCATGCGATCCTGGGCTTCGCGCTCGATGCCGTGGTCGGTGGCGACGTTTTCGGCGGTTTCCGGCATGGAGTCGACGCCGTACTTCTCCTTCATCAGCTTGTTGACGAAGCGCCAGCCGATGGTGGTGTCGTACACCGCGTTGCTGCGGCTGAAGGCGGACTCCGCCTTGGGCATGACGAAGGGCGCGCGGCTCATGCTCTCCACGCCGCCGGCGATCATCAGGCCGGCTTCCCCGGCGCGGATGGCGCGGGCGGCGGTGCCGACCGCATCGAGCCCCGAGCCGCACAGACGGTTGATGGTGGCGCCCGGCACGTCGATGGGCAGGCCGGCCAGCAGGCTGGCCATATGGGCCACGTTGCGGTTGTCCTCGCCAGCCTGGTTGGCGCAGCCGTAGAGCACGTCGGTCACGGCGGCCCAGTCGACGCCGGGGTTGCGCTCCATCAGGGCCCGGATGGGGATGGCACCGAGATCGTCGGTGCGCACGCTGGATAGCGCGCCGCCATAACGGCCGAACGGGGTGCGGATGGCGTCGCAGATGAAGGCTTGGGTCATGTCGTCTCCGGTGTGAGGGTCGGTTTTTATGATCGGGTCAGGCCATGATCGGCAGGCCGACGAGTTGTTCGAGTTCCGCGCGCGACAGGCCGTCGACGGTGTCGATGAGGCGCAGCCCGTCCGGCGTGCAGGCCAGCGTGGCCAGGTCGGTGTAGATGCGCTTGACGCAGCCGATGCCGGTCAACGGGTAGGTGCAGGCCGGCACCACCTTGCTCTGCCCCTGGCGGGTGAGCAGGTCCATCATCACCCAGGTCTGGCGGGCGCCAGTGGCCAGGTCCATGGCGCCGCCCACGGCCGGGATGCTGCCCGGCTCGCCGGTGCTCCAGTTGGCCAGATCGCCGGTGGCCGACACCTGAAAGGCACCCAGCACGCAGATGTCCAGATGCCCGCCGCGCATCATGGCGAAGCTGTCGGCATGGTGGAAGAACACACCGCCCGGCAGCAGCGTGACCGGCTGCTTGCCGGCGTTGATGAGGTCGTAGTCCTCGGCACCGGCCGCCGGTGCCGGGCCCACACCCAGGATGCCGTTCTCGCTGTGCAGCACCACCTCGCGGCCGGCCGGAATGTGGTTGGCCACCAGAGTGGGCTGCCCGATGCCGAGGTTGACGTAGGCGCCGCCCGGAATGTCCTGCGCCACCCGGCGGGCCAGTTCGTCCTTGCTGCGACGCTGGTGAGGGATGTGGTTCATGCGGCCTCCTTCAGACCACCGGCCCGGGTGGCGGTGCGGGGCACCTGCACCACCGCGCTCACGTGGATGCCGGGGGTGACGACGGCTTCCGGATCGAGCGCCCCCAGTTCGACCACCTCGAACACGCTGGCCACGGTGCGGCGGGCGGCCGTGGCCATGACCGGCCCGAAGTTGCGCGCGGCCTTGCGGAAGGTGAGGTTGCCCCAGCGGTCACCGCGCTCGGCCCGGATGAGCGCCAGATCGCCATGGATCGGGTACTCCAGCACATGCGGCCGGCCATGCATGACCCGGGTTTCCTTCGGCGTGCCGTCCGGGTGGCGCGCGAGTTCGGTACCGTAGCCGGTGGGCGTGAAGAAGGCACCGATGCCGGCACCCGCCGCCCGCAGGCGCTCGGCCAGATTGCCCTGGGGCACCAGTTCGAGCTCGATCTTTCCGCTGCGGTAGAGACCGTCGAACACATGGCTGTCGGCCTGGCGCGGGAAGCTGCAGATCACCTTGCGCACCCGACCGGTGGCCAGCAGGGCGGCCAGACCGTGGTCGCCGTTGCCGGCGTTGTTGTTGACCACCGTGAGGTCGCGTGCGCCCTGGGCGATGAGCCCGTCGATGAGTTCGTCCGGTATGCCGGCGGTGCCGAAGCCGCCGATGAGCACCGTGGCGCCGTCGGGCGTGCCGGCCAGGGCCGCCTCGACGGACGGGGCAATCTTGTTGATCAAGTGGCGTCTCCGATTGTTCTAATATCGAACTTCTGTTCGTCATTTGAATTTTACGCCGGAGCTACCGCATGGCCCAGACCGCCGCCCGCCCTGCCGACGCGCCCGTCCCGGGAGACGGTTATGTGCAGTCCTTTGCGCGCGGGCTGGGGGTCATCCGCTCGTTCAGCGCCGAAGCGCCGGCACAGACGCTCACCAGTGTGGCCGAGCGCAGCGGCCTGACGCGCGCCGGGGCACGGCGCATCCTGCTCACGCTGCAGACGCTGGGCTACGTGGAGAGCGACGGCAAGCTGTTCCGGCTGACGCCGCGCATCCTGGAGCTGGGCATGGCCTACCTCTCCTCCATGCCGCTGTGGCACCTGGCCGGCCCAGCCATGGAGCGGCTGTCGGAGCAGCTGGGCGAGTCGTGTTCGGCCGCCGTGCTCGACGGCACCGACATCGTCTACGTGATGCGGGTTCACACCCACCAGATCCTGTCGGTGAACCTGGGGGTGGGCTCGCGTCTGCCGGCCTTCTGCACCTCCATGGGCCGGGTGCTGCTGGCCGACCTGGACGATGCCGGCGTCCAGGATGGCCTGCGGGCCAGTGACCGGCAGCCACGCACGCGCCACACCCTGACCGATGCCGGCGCGCTGCTGGCCGAAGTGAAGAAGGTCCGGTCACAGGGATGGGCCCTGGTCGACCAGGAGCTGGAAGACGGCCTGATCTCCATGGCGGTGCCGGTGCGCGACGGCAGCGGGCGGGCCGTGGCTGCCCTGAACGTGTCGGGTCATGCCAGCCGGCACAGTCCGACCCAGATGCGCCGGCTCATGCTGCCGGCCCTGCAGGCGGCAGCGCTCGACATGTCGCAACTGCTGCAGGGTCAAGTCCGCCGGGGTGACGGCCGATAGAGGGAGCATGAAGTCCCACTGCGCGATCAGGAGCACCACATGATCTGGGGTCAGCACAACCGCACCGAAGAGCATGAGCCGCTCCGGGCTCCCTGCGCAGCCCGCAACCCGCTGCTGCTGTTCGAGCCGCGCCCCGCATCACCCTGGACGTTCCAGGTGCGGGAACTCGAACCCCGATGGCAGCGTCACATCGAGCGGCTGCAACGGGCCGACGCCGATCACCGGACACTGAACTGAGCACCGGTCGCTGACACCCTCCGGGTGCCACGGAACTGCCACGCAGCTGCCACGGCACTTCCACAGAGCGCTTCCAGCATGGATGCGCAGGCCCTGCCTGCGCCACACCCCAACAGCACTCTTGCACCCGAGGAGGTATCCATGCGATTCATTCTTGCCGCCCTGGCCGCGCTGACGCTCGGCACCAGCGCCATGGCCACTGGCCCGCGCGACCACCGCGACCACCACCGCCACGACCGCGACATGCGCGGCATCGAGCGGCCCACCCAGGTCGAACTGGGCCCGCGTCCGTTCTTCCTGGCCGACGACATGGCCGAGAGCCCGCTCAAGCAGCAGCTCCAGCAGTGCGCCCGCAACGGCCGTTTCAAGCCCAGCGACTTCTCCATCGGCCACCGCGGCGCACCGCTGCAGTTCCCCGAGCACACGGTGGAGTCGTATGTGGCGGCCGCCCGCATGGGCGCCGGCATCCTGGAATGCGACGTGGCCTTCACCAAGGACAAGGAACTGGTCTGCCGCCACGCCCAGAACGACCTGCACACCACCACCAACATCCTGGCCACGCCGCTGGCCGCCAAGTGCACCAGCCCGTTCACGCCGGCCACCTTCGGTCCGGATGGCCAGCTGCTGGCGCCGGCCACCGCCGAGTGCCGCACCAGCGACATCACCCTGGCCGAGTTCAAGACCCTGCGCGGCAAGATGGATGCCTTCAACCCGCGCGCCCGCAATGTGCAGGAATACCTGGGCGGCACCGCCAACTGGCGCACCGATCTGTACTCGGGCCCCACCAGCGGCAAGCTGCTGACCCACAAGGAAAGCATCGAGCTGTTCAAGAAACTGGGCGTGAAGATGACGCCCGAGCTCAAGAGCCCGGTGGTCGACATGCCGTTCAACGGCTTCACCCAGGAAGCCTATGCCCAGAAGCTGATCGACGAGTACCGCCAGGCCGGCGTGCACCCCAGCCGCGTGTGGGCCCAGTCGTTCGACCAGCGTGACGTTCTGTACTGGGTGCGCAACGAGCCCGCCTTCGGACGCCAGGCCGTGTTCCTGGACGACGCCAACACCGTGGCCGACCTGCCCACCGCCCAGCAGCTGCGCGAGTACAAGGCCCAGGGCATCCGCATCGTGGCGCCGCCCACCTTCGCCCTGCTGAGCACCGATGCCAACGGCCGCATCGTGCCCTCGACCTACGCCCGCAACGCCCGCGCTGCCGGTCTGGACATCATCACCTGGACGCTGGAGCGCTCGGGTGTGCTGGCCGACGGCAACAACGGCTTCTACTTCCAGACCTTCGACAGCGCCATCCAGCGCGAGGGCGACGTGTTCCGGGTGCTCGACGTGCTGGCCAAGGAAGTCGGCGTGATCGGCGTGTTCTCGGACTGGCCGGCCACCACCACCTTCTACGCCAACTGCGCCAACCTGCGCTGAACGCGACCACCGCCGCTGCGGCGTCGGCATAATTTTCTCGACCGGCCCCAGACGCCGGCGAGGAGACGCCAGATGCAACGCCGCCAGTTTTCCGCGCTCATGGGTTCTGCCCTGGGCGCGTTGTCGTTTCCGGGTGCCGTTCGGGCGCAGTCGACACCCCCCCGGATCGGTGTGCTGATGCTGCATGGCAAGAACCCGGGCGGCCCCCAGGACCCGTCCATGGCGCCGCTGCGGACCGCTTTCGAAGCGGCCGGTTGGCAGGTGTTGTTCCCCGACATGCCGTGGTCGCGCAACCGCTATCTGGAGGGCGACTGGGACCAGGCCATGCAGGAAATCGGGGCCCATGTCGACACGCTGCAGCGCCAGGGCAGCGAACGCATCGTGCTGGTCGGGCACAGCATGGGCGTGCCGGCATCGCTGAGTTTTGCGGCCCGGGGCGGCACCGCGCACGCCCTGGTGCTGCTGGCACCCGGACACGTTCCGCGCAGCTACTACATGGTGCCTGCGCTCAAGGCGGTTCGCGACAGCGTGGACGAGGCCCGTGCGCTGGTGGCCGCCGGCAAGGGCGACAGCGTGGAGCGCTTCAACGACATCAACCAGGGACGTCGCATTCCGGTGGTGACCACCGCCCGCAAGTACCTCACTTGGTTCGACCCCGAGTCGGACGCCGACATGGGGGTCACCGCGCCGAAGGTGCCGGCCACGCTGCCGGTGTTCACCGCCATCGGCGAGTCCGATCCATTGTTCAAGGGCGTGCGCCGCTACTTCGTCGATCAGCTGCCGGCCAACCCGCGCTCGCAGTTCGTCGAGGTCGGCGGGGGCCACCTGGACACGCCGGCCCATGTGCGGGACCGGCTCATGGCCTGGATTCCTGCAGCGGTCGCCTGATCAGGCCGGCAGCGGTTCGGCCACCGACCGCAGGCCGGCCACATCGCGCGACGGCGGCACACCAAACAGCCGTCGGTACTCGCGGCTGAACTGGGACGGGCTCTCGTAGCCCACCCGGAAGGCAGCAGTGGACGCATCGAGCCGCTGCGACAGCATCAGCCGCCGGGCCTCGTTCAGGCGCAGCTGCTTCTGGTACTGCAGCGGCGTCATGGCGGTGAGCTGCTTGAAGTGGTGGTGGAAGGTGGACAGGCCCATGCCCGCTTCGCGGGCCAGCTCCTCGACCCGCAGCGGCTGGTGGAACTGTGCATTGATGCGGGCAATGGCGCGGGCGACCTGGTGGCTCTGGGTGTCGACCGTGGCGATCTGGCGCAGCCGCGCGCCGGCCTCCCCGGTGAGCAGGCGGTAGTGGATCTCGCGCTGGACCAGGGGCGCCAGCGCCGGTATGTCCTCGGGATGGTCCAGCAGATCCAGCAGGCGGCCGAAGGCCTGCAGCAGCGGCAGCGACAAGGCGCCGGTGGTCATGGCGCGGCTGTCCGGCGTCTGCGCCTTGCGGCTGGCCGCCGGCGCAGGCACCTCCAGCATCAGCGAGGCCAGCTCGCGCCAGTCCAGGCGCAGCGCCAGGCCGAGGTAGGGCCGGTCGGGGCTGGCCTCCAGCACGGCGGTGCGCACCGGCAGGTCCATCGATGCGATGAGGTAGCGGTCTTCGCCATAGTGCAGGGTCTCGTCGCCCAGCAGCACCCGCTTGCTGCCCTGAACGATGAGGGCCACACAGGGCTCGTACAGGGCGCAGTTGTCGAGCAGGACCTGGTCCTGCCGGATCAGCATGAGCCCGGGCAGCTGCGGCGGGCGCAGCAGCTGGCCAGGTTCGGTGCGGTGCAGGATCCGCCCGGCCAGGGACGATCGGGCATCGCGGAGGAAATCGGTCGGGTCGGGCATGGCGGGTCATATTCCAGAGTGACACGCATGCTACCGAGGCTGACCCGATCCTGCAGTATGGTCACAGGATCGGGCAAACATCCCGCAGGTTCAGGCTACCGCAGGCCCGTCCGGACCCACGACACTGCCAGCCTCATTCAGGAGCAAACATGACCACTCTGAACGTCAACGGCCGCACCCAGCAGGTCGACGTCGATCCTTCCACCCCGGTGCTCTGGGCCCTGCGCGACACGCTGGGCCTCACCGGCACCAAGTTCGGCTGCGGCGCAGCCCTGTGCGGCGCCTGCACGGTCCATGTGGACGGACAGGCCATCCGGTCCTGCGTCACGCCCATCTCCAGCGTCGAGGGCCGCAAGATCACCACCATCGAGGCCGTGACCACCGACGATCCGGTGGGTCGCGCCGTGCGCGATGCCTGGATCAAGCACGACGTGGCCCAGTGCGGCTACTGCCAGAGCGGTCAGATCATGAGCGCCACGGCGTTCCTGAAGTCGCTGCCCAAAGGCCAGAAACCCAGCGCAGCCGACATCGATTCGGCCATGGCCGGCAACGTGTGCCGCTGCGGCACCTATGCCCGCATCCGTGCCGCCGTGGCTGACGCCGCCGGTTCGCTGGCCTGAAGGAGTCACGACCATGCTGAACTCCGCCTTGCACGAACTCCCCCAGGGCCTGCAGCACCTGCTGGCCCGAAACCCCGACGCGCCCGTGGCCGAACTGCCGCGCCGCGCTTTCCTCAAGATGGGTGTGGCCAGCGGCTTTGCCCTCGGCCTGTTCCCGATGGCCGCCCACAGCCAGGCTGCCCCTGCTGCTGCCGGACTCAAGCCGGTGCAGCAACCGGGGGCCTTCGTGGCCATTGCGCCGGACGGCACCGTGACCATCACGGTCAACCGGCTGGAATTCGGCCAGGGCATCCAGACCGCACTGCCCATGATCCTGGCCGACGAGCTGGATGCCGACTGGTCGCGCGTGCGCAGCCAGCTGGGCACCAACGATGTGGCCTACGCCGATCCGCTGTGGGGCCTGCACCTGACCGGCGGCTCCAACTCGATCAAGAACAGCTTCACCCAGTACCGCGAACTCGGTGCCCGCACCCGCGCCATGCTGGTGCAGGCCGCCGCCGCCCGCTGGAGCGTCGATGCCGCCACGCTGCGCACCCAGGCCGGTGTCGTCATCGGCCCCGGCGGCCGCCGCGCCGGCTACGGTGAACTGGCCCAGGCGGCCATGGCCCTGCCGGTGCCGGTCAGCGTCACGCTGAAGCACCCGAAGCAGTTCCGCCTGATCGGCCAGCCCACCGGCCGGCTGGACGCCGCCGCCAAGAGCAGCGGCCGCCAGAGCTTCGGCATCGACATGGCCCGACCGGGGCAGCTCACCGCCGTGGTCGCACGCCCGCCGGTGTTCGGCGCCCGCCTGAAGTCGGTCGACGATGCCGCCGCCCGCGCCGTCAAGGGCGTGAAGGCCGTGCTGCGCGTGCCGCTGGACCGGGGCGCCGAGGGCGTGGCGATCGTGGCCGACGGCTACTGGCCGGCCCGCACCGCCCGCGAGGCGCTCAAGCTGGAATGGGACACCAGCCAGGTGGAGAAGGTCGACAGCCAGCGCCAGCTGGCCCAGTACCGCGAACTGGCCAAGCAGCCCGGTGCGAAACATTTCGACGCCGACATGGCCCCGCTGGCCACTGCGCCCAAGACCATCGAGGCCGAGTTCGTGTTCCCGTACCTGGCACACGCCCCCATGGAGCCACTGAACTGCACCGTCGACTTTGACGGCCGGTCGGCCACGCTGTGGATGGGCTCGCAGATGCCCGGCCTGGACGGCATGGCCGCCGCCGCCGCGCTGGGCCTCAAGCCCGAGCAGGTGAAGGTGCAGGTGCAGTCGGCCGGTGGCGGTTTCGGCCGCCGCGCCATCCCCACCAGCGACTACGTGGTGGAGGCCTGCGGCATTGCCAAGGCAGCACTGGGCGCCGGTGTGCGTGCGCCGATACGCACCGTGTGGAGCCGCGAGGACGACATCAAGGGCGGCTACTACCGGCCCATGCACCTGCACCGGGCCCGCATCGGTTTCGATGCCGCCGGTCAGGTGCTGGCCTGGGACCATGTGATCGTGGGCCAGTCCATCGTCACCGGCAGCCCGTTCGAGTCGGGCATGGTCAAGAACGGCGTTGACGCCACCGCCGTGGAAGGCATGCGCGCGCCCTACCCGCTGCCCATGCGCCTGACGGTGCACCACCCGAAGGTGAACGTGCCGGTGCTCTGGTGGCGCAGCGTGGGCAGCACCCACACCGCCTTCGTGATGGAGACCCTGATCGACCAGATCGCCCGCGAGACCGGCCAGGACCCGGTGGCCTACCGCCTGAAGATGTTCGGCAGCCAGCACCCGCGCCACACCGCCGCCCTGCAGCTGGCAGTGGAAAAGAGCGGCTACGGCAAGCAGGCACTCCCCGCCGGCCGCGCCTGGGGCGTGGCGGTGCACGAGTCGTTCGAGTCGGTCGTGGCCTTCGTGGTCGAGGCCTCGGTCCAGAACGGCCAGCCGGTGCTGCACAAGGTCACCGCCGGCGTGCACTGCAATCTGGTGGTGAACCCGCGCACGGTGGAAGCCCAGGTGCAGGGCGGCGCGTTGATGGGTCTGGGCATGTGCCTGCCCGGTGCCGCCGTCACGCTCAAGGACGGCGTGGTGGAACAGCAGAACTTCGGCGATTACGTGGTGCCCCGCATCACCGACATGCCGCAGATCAGCGTGCACACCGTGCCCAGTGCCGATACACCCACCGGCATGGGCGAGCCGGGCCTGCCGCCGCTGGCGCCGGCCTTTGCCAATGCGCTGGCGCGCCTGACCGGCAAGCCGCTGCGCGAGATGCCTTTCCCGAGCGCCTGATCCCTTCCACCACCTGCAGAGAGTCCATGAACCTGTACGCCCGCCTCCAGCAGCGCGCCGCTGCCGGCCAACCCCTTCGTGTCGGCATGATCGGCGCCGGGAAGTTCGGCTCCATGTACCTCTCGCAGGTGCCGCGCACACCCGGCATTCACCTGGTCGGCATTGCCGACCTGTCGCCGGACCGCGCGCGGGCTGCACTGCGCAATGTGGGCTGGACAGATGAGGCCTTCGCGGCCCGCAGCCTGGACGAAGCGGCCCGGCTGGGCAACACGGCCATCATCGACGACAACATGGCGCTGATCGCTTCGCCGCATGTGGACATCGTCATCGACTCCACCGGCAACCCGGCCGTGGGCATTGCCCATGTGCTGGCCTGCTGCGAGCACCGCAAGCACATCGTGATGGTCAACGTGGAGGCCGATGCGCTGGCCGGCCCGTTGCTCAAGCGGCGGGCCGACGAGGCCGGCATCGTCTATTCGCTGGCCTACGGCGACCAGCCCGCGCTCATCTGCGAGATGGTCGACTGGGCGCGCGCTGCCGGCTTGCGCGTGGTGGCGGCCGGCAAGGGCACCAAGTACCTGCCGAGCTACCACGCCAGCACGCCGGACACGGTGTGGAACCACTACGGGCTCAGCGCCGAGGACGCCGCCCGGGGCGGCATGAACGCGCAGATGTTCAACAGCTTCCTGGACGGCACCAAGAGCGCCATCGAGATGGCGGCCGTGGCCAACGCCACCGGCCTGGCAGCCCCCAGCGGCCTGAAGTTCCCGGCGGTAGGTGTGGACGATCTGGCCCGCATCCTCAAGCCTCGCGCGCACGGCGGCATCCTGGACCAGCCAGGTCAGGTGGAGGTGATCTCCAGCGTGGAGCGCGACACCCGACCGGTGTTCCGCGACCTGCGCTGGGGTGTGTACGCCACCTTCGCCGCCGACAGCGAGTACGTGGCCCGCTGCTTCAAGGAATACGGCCTGGTCACCGACCCCAGCGGCCAGTACTCCAGCATGTACAAGCCGTTCCACCTGATCGGCCTGGAGCTCGGCATCACGGTGGCGTCCATCGGCATCCGGGGCGAATCCACCGGTGCACCCATCGGCTGGAACGGCGACGTGGTGGCCACGGCCAAGCGCGATCTGCAGGCGGGCGAGGTGCTCGATGGCGAAGGCGGCTACACCGTCTACGGCAAGCTGCTGCCGGCCAGCGAATCGCTCGCGCTCGGTGGACTGCCGCTGGGCCTGGCCCATGGCGTGAAGCTGCTGCGGCCGGTGGCGGCCGGCCAGCCGGTGAGCTGGAACGATGTGGCATTCGACGCCAACGCCACGGCGGTCCGGTTCCGTCGCGAAATGGAACGGGTGTTCGCCACCGCCTGATGGCACTGTCCCGGCGCCGGCCGGGACATGAGCGCGGTGGTATTCTGATGCGCCCTCCACCACTGCCCCACCCCATGGAAAAGCTGCTCTCCAGCGTCGGCTCGCTGCTCTACGGCATGCGTTTCACCATGCTCTTCTTCTATGTGGGGCTGGTGACGATCATCCTGGGCATCCTCGGCAAGTTCGTGCTGGAGACCTACAAGCTCATAACCACCCTGCTGACCGGCGATCTGGAAAAGATCGACCTGATCATCAAGGTGCTGGAGCTGGTCGACATGACCATGGTGGCCCAGCTGGTCTGGGTGGTGGCGCTGGCGGGTGTGTCGCTGTTCGTGACCACCGGGCACTTCGACAGCAAGGACATGAAGAAGCCCGACTGGCTGGACCATGTCAACACCTACAACCTCAAGCTCAAGCTGGCCTTCGCCATCATCTCGATCTCGGGCGTGCATGCGCTCAAGACCTACCTGAGCGGCGACCTGAGCCTGGAGAACATCCAGATCGTGGCGGTGGTGGCGGTGATCCACTTCACCTTCGTGCTCTCGGCCATCGGCATCTCCTTTGCCGAACGGCTGACCCGCGACAAGCCGGGCGACGACCACTGAAGCGGCAGCCCGTCTGCTCAGCCCCGCTGATTCCCGCAGGGCACGGTCGACCGTCACAGGTCTGACACGGCGGCACGCGACCCTCGGGTCATGACCGCCCCTTCCTCCTTCCCGTTCGGCCCACCGCAACAGCTGCTGTACCGCAGTGCCGACTGGGCACTCATGCGCCAGCTGGGGGCGGGTCGGGATGTTCATCCGCTTCGGCTGAAACTGGCGCTCTGGCTGGCACGCCACAGCGGCTGGCTGGTGGCTGCGGTGATGGCCCATGCGGCCCTGATGCACGGCCTCGGCCCGGCCATGCTGCTCAGCCTGCTGCTGGCCGGACTGGTCCAGCTGGCCTGCAAGCGGCTGGCACGCCACCTGAACGCGCCGCGGCCTTTCGCACTGGGCCTGTGCCCCAACCACCTCGGCCATTCGGCACGCGGCGGCATGCCCAGCACCCATGCCACCGTGCTGGGATTACTGGCAGGCTGCACCGTCCCGCTGGTGGCGGTCGCGCCAGTGCTGGGGTGTCTGGGCCCGCTGGCGATCGCTACCGGCTGGGCACGGATCCAGGCGGGCGCGCACTTCCCCTCCGATGTGCTGGTCGGCCTGGGGCTCGGTTATGGTCTGGGCCTGTTGATCCCCGTCACCGCCCTCCTCTGAATGTCGCCCCTGCTGCACCGGACACGGCTGGCTTCGGCATGGCTGCTGGCTGGCATGTGCCAGGCGGTTGCGGCCGAAGGTCCGCCCGCCGGTGTGGCGGCCTACGCCTGCCACGGCGGGCAGGCGCTGTTCCTGCTGGCCCTGGACCCGGCGCCGGGACGGGGCGGCTGGGGCCACCTGGGCGGTCGTGCCGAACCGGGTGAAACGCCGCTGCAGACCGGCCTGCGCGAGCTGCACGAAGAATCCAACTGCAGCATCGCCCCCCTTGCGCTGGCTGTGGAGAAAGCGACCGGCCCTTCGGTGGCCGCCGGCAGCCGCTTCCACACCTTCGTTGTCGAAGTGCCGCATGTGCCGGCGGCGCAGATCGCGCTGCCCCGGCGCTGCACCGATGTCGAGCGGGAGCAATGGGTCTGGGTGACCCACGCCGACCTGATGGCCGCCCTCGACTCACCGGGCAGTCCGGTCCCGGTGCACGAGGGTTTACGCTCCTCGGTGCCGCTGTGGCAGGCCGCGTGGCGTTCGCTCAGACAAGCCCGGGACGACCAGGTGCTGCCGCGCGAGGACCTTTGCCGCACGCGCCGGTAAGCCGGCAGGGACGAAAAAAAAGCGGCCCCGCGGGGCCGCCTGGAAGACCAACCTGGGAGAACCCTGCGGATCAGCGCTGGGACAACTGGGTCTGGCCCTGGGTGGCCTTCAGACCGGCCAGGCGGATCTGCTCGGCTTCGGCCTGGGTGGCCTGACGGGGGTAGTTCTCGACCTGGGTGTCCATCAGACCGAGGCGGCGGGCCTCCTGCATCTCGGCGACCACCTGAGCCCGGGTCTTGGGCTCGGGGGCGGGGGCCGACTGGGCCATGGCGGCGCCGGTCATGCCGACGAGGACGAGGGAAGCGAATGCACGGGCAGCGAGTTTCATGACAGTTCCTTGTGAGAGTGGGGAGGGGAGACATGCCGTTGTCGCGGCATGGGAAGGACTGTAGAAACCGGTGCTTGCAGCTGACGCACAACGGGATTACATGTTTGTAATCCTGCGGACGGCCGTTCCTCGGGACAATCGCAGGGGTCATTGGTTTCATCAACACCCCTTCATGCGCATCCTGGTGGTCGAAGACGAATCGAAGCTGGCGGACTATGTGTCCCGTGGTCTGTCGGAAGCCGGACACACGGTGGATGTGGCGCGTGACGGCATCGAGGGCCGGTACCTGGCCACGGCGGGGGACTACCAGCTGATCATCCTGGACATCATGCTGCCGGGAGTCGACGGCTTCGGCGTGCTCGCGGCCCTGCGCGAGAAGCGCCAGACCCCCGTGCTGATGCTCACGGCCCGCGACCGGGTGGAAGACCGGGTGCAGGGCCTGGAGTCGGGAGCCGACGACTACCTGGTCAAGCCGTTTGCCTTCTCCGAACTGCTGGCCCGCGTGGGCGCGCTGCTGCGCCGCGGACCGCAACACACCGAGGCAGCACCCACCCGAATGGCACTGGCCGATCTGGAGATCGACCTGATCAGCCGCAAGGCCTGGCGCGCAGGCCTGCGCCTGGAGCTGACCGCGAAGGAATTCGCCCTGCTCGCCCTGCTGGTGCGCCGAAAAGGCCAGATCCTCTCGCGCACGACGCTGGCCGAACAGGTGTGGGACATGAACTTCGACTCCGACACCAACGTGGTCGAGGTGGCCGTGCGACGGCTGCGCTCCAAGATGGACGATCCGTTCCGGCCGAAGCTGCTGCACAACGTGCGCGGCATGGGCTATGTGCTGGAGGAACGCTCATGAACGGCAGCACGGCGCGGGCACCCGACGCCTATTCGATCGGGCGGCGGCTGTCCCTGCTGCTGGCGGTGCAGACCATCGTGGGTCTGGGTGTGCTGCTGGCCTGCATCTATGCCGTCAACGTGATGCTGTTCAAGACCAAGCACGAAGAGCAGCTGCAGAACTATGCCAAGGTGCTGGTCGACATCGCACGGGCGGGCGAGGAGCGGGGTGGCGTGCCGGAAGCCCTGGCCAAGCTGGCCTGGTCGGCAGAGCGGCGGCCCGGCACCTACATGGAGGTGAAGGACGCGACCGGGCAGGTGATCTACCGCGATCCCCCTGCCAGCTTCAACGTGGCGGCCCGCTCCAGCAAGTCGCTCGACTTCCAGCTCCCGCTGGCGCGCACCGAGGGCTGGCAGGCCAGCGTCTGGCTGGACTGCTCCCAGGACGCCCGGACCGGGCAGCGCATGGCGCTGCTGCTGGTGGCGGTGGTGATCGCGGGCGGAGCGCTCGCCGGCTGGGGCACCTTCTGGCGGGTGCGGTGCAGCCTGCGGCCCCTGATCGACGTGGCCGACCAGACCCGCGCCATCGATGTCGCCCGCCTTGACCAGCGTCTGTCGCTGGTCGAACCGGTGGAGGAGCTGCAGCCGGTGATCGACCAGTTCAACGGCCTGATGGGCCGGGTGGAGCGGGCCTACCTGCAGCTGGAAGGCTTCAATGCCGATGTGGCCCACGAGCTGCGCACGCCGCTCGCCAACCTGATCGGGCAGACCGAGCTGGCGCTCAGCCGCGAGCGGCCGGCGGCCGAGCTGGCCGACACGCTGGTGTCCAACCTGGAAGAGCTCAACCGCATGGCCGGCATGGTCAACGACATGCTGTTCCTCGCCCAGGCCGACCGCGGCGTCAAGGCGCGGCGGGGCGAACCGGTGGCGCTGTCGGAGCTGGTCCGCCAGGTGCTGGAGTTTCATGAAGCACCGCTCAGCGAGGCCGACCTGTCGGTGGAAGTGGCCGGCGAGCAGCAGGCCGCCGTGGATGCCCCCCTGGTCAAACGGGCGCTGTCCAACCTGCTGGGCAATGCGATCCGGCACGCCACGCCCGGTACCCGGATCACGGTGCGGCTGGACCCCGACGAAGGGAACGGCGTGCGCCTGTGGGTCGAGAACCAGGGCGAGCCGGTGCCGCAGCAGTACTTGCCCCGCCTCTTCGACCGCTTCTTCCGGGTGGACAGCTCGCGCTGCGAGCTGGACCGGCCTCACCATGGGCTGGGCCTGTCGATCGTCGCCGCCATCGCCCGCATGCACGAAGGAAGTCCCATGGCCGAGTCGACTGCCGAACGCACCCGGATCGGTTTTTCACTGGCGCACCAGCCGCCCATCGGAGTTGCCTGATGGCCCGACGACACGTTCGCCACTGGGCGCTGCCCGTCCTGTTCACAGCGGGCGTGTTGACCCTGCTGGCCGGCTGCGCCACGCCCAACGCGGCCTACGACCGAGACCGCTCACACCACCGCCCTGACGGCTTCGTCAACGCCCACCCTTCGCCGCACGAGAACAGCGAAGGCGGGTTCTGGCGCTGGCAATGGGAACGGTGGCAGGCCGAACTGCCGCCCGACCGACCGGAACGGGTGGCCCGCCAGGCCCCCGACCTGCAGCAGCTGCAGAACCCTGGACAGGATCTCGCCGTCACCTGGCTCGGTCATTCCAGCGCCCTCTGGCAGGTTGCTGGCCTGAACATCCTGGTCGACCCCCATTTCGGACCCCGCGCATCTCCCGTGTCCTTCGCGGGTCCACGCCGCCTCACGCCAGCGCCACTGAGCATCGACCAGCTGCCTCGCATCGACCTGGTGCTGATCAGCCACAACCATTACGACCATCTCGACGAAGGCACCGTCCTGGCGCTGGCAGCGCAGGCCGGCGGTTCGCCACTGTTCCTGGTGCCGCTGGGTGTGGATGCCTGGATGGCACAGGCCGGCATACAGCGGGTGCAACGCATGGACTGGTGGGATCGGCAGGAGCTCGGTGCACCGGGCGGCCCGGTGACGGTGCATTTCGTGCCTTCCCACCACTGGTCGAGCCGCACGCCCTGGGATCGGCGGGCCACCCTGTGGGGCGGATTCGTCGTGCAAGCCCGCGTGGCGGGTGCGCCAGCCAGCCTGTACTACGCGGGCGACACCGGCTATGCACCCGACTTTGCGGAGATCGGACGACGTTTCGGCGGCTTCGATCTGGCGATGATCCCGGTGGGCTGTTACCTGCCACGCTGGTTCATGCGGCAGCAGCATGTGAACGAGGACGAAGCCGTGCGCATCCACCTCGATGTCAAGAGCCGACTGTCCCTGGGCGTGCACTGGGGCACCTTCCGGCTTTGCGATGACCCGGTCGATGCGCCGGTCGATGGCCTGCCCGCCGCCCGGGCGCGACTCTCGGTCCCGGATGACGCCTTCGTGCTGCCGGTGCTGGGCCAGACCCTGGTGCTGCGCCGGGGGGCACGTTGAAGCGCCGTCCCCTGCTGGGCGGTCTGGCAGCCGTATGTCTGCTGCACGCCCTGCCCGCCAGCGCTGCGTTGCCGCCTGCAGAGCGGGAGCGCATCGAGCAGCTGCTGGCAGCGATGGAGCAGGAAAAGGGTGTCGAATTCGAACGCAACGGCCGACGGGCCAGCGCGCGCGATGCCGTGCGCTTCCTGCGGGCGAAATGGGAACGGTACGGGGAGGGTGTCGACAGCGCGGAGGCGTTCATCGACCGGATCGCCAGCAGATCCAGCACCACCGGGCGCCCCTACCGGGTGTGTCCGACCGGCTCGGCATGTGTGGACGCCGGGCCGTGGCTGAAGGGTCGGTTGGTGCGGCTGGCGGGGATCGAACCCACGACCCTTGGCTTCGGAGGCCAATACTCTATCCACTGAGCTACAGCCGCAACGCCTCGCATTCTACCAGCGCGGCTGCGGCAATCCGGGCCCGGACAGGCCCGCTGGCTATAATCGATGGCTATGCCTGCCTTCGGTCGGGCACCCGCCCTTCTCCGGACATTCACCCCGCGGCACGTTTACGTTTGCCACCCCCGAGGACACCATGAGCGACCACGCGCACGAATCCCATACCGGCCCCATCAAGACGCCTTCCCAGCTGATGTGGACGTCTTTCTTCGCCTTCGTGGTGCCCGTCTTCCTCATCATCGGTCTGGTGTATTTCGTGACCTCGGGCAACAAGCCGGCAGCTGGCGCTGTCGACGTGGAACAGGCCATCGCGAAGCGCATCCAGCCCATCGGCACGGTGGAACTGCGCGACGCCAACCGCCCGCTGGCCGATGGCCTGACCGTTTACAAGGCGCAGTGCGCGGCCTGCCACGACGCAGGTTTGGCTGGTGCGCCCAAGTTCGGTGACGCCGGCGCCTGGTCGGCCCGCATTGCCACCGGCTACGAAGCCCTGCTGACGTCCGCCCTCAAGGGCAAGGGCGCCATGGGCGCCCAGGGTGGCGGCGCTTACACCGACATCGAGATCGGCCGTGCCGTGGTGCACCTGACCAATGGCGCAGGCGGCAAGTTCGATGTGCCGAACCCGCCTGCTGCTGCGGCAGAGCCCGCTGCGGCCGCACCGGCGGCTGCCCCGGCCGTGGTGGTTGCTGCAGCACCGGCAGCGGCAGCCGCTCCGGCACCTGCTGCCACCCCGGTGGCAGCCTCTGCCAATGGCGAAGCCCTCTACAAGCAGGCCTGCATGGCTTGCCATGCGGCCGGTGTGGCCGGCGCCCCCAAGCTGGGCGACAAGGCCGCCTGGTCGCCCCGCCTCGCGCTGGGCGTCGATGGCCTGACCGCCAGCGTCATCAAGGGCAAGGGCGCGATGCCGCCGAAGGGTGGTGCCGGTGCCGCCTCCGACGCCGACATCAAGGCTGCCGTGGTGTACATGGTCGACTCGGTGAAGTGACCGTTCTCCCCCGACATGAAAAAGCCGGTCGTTGACCGGCTTTTTTGTTGGGCGCAGCGTTCAAGCGAGGTCAGAGCCGACCTTTGATGGATGCGGCATGCCGGGCCGATGGACTGCGGACATAGCCGAACAGGCCTGGCAGCGCCGATGCCGTGACCGGTTCGGGTTGCCATTCACCCGATTCGATGCGATCGGCGGCCGCCAGCATGTCGGCGCCATCGACCAGGCCGACCAGGCCTTCGCCCACGAGATAAAGGCGGCCCTCCTCGTCGGTCAGGGTGCGCTGGACCGGCATGACCCGGCCGGTGTGGGTGGACACCGCTCCGCCGGGCAGCAGGCGCCAGACAAAGGGCGTCGCCTCCAGTTCCACGTAGACCCGCTGCGGTCCGTTCTGGAAGAACCACTGACCGTGTTCGTCGGCGAGGTAGTTGCGCTCGATGAAGGCAATGAGCTTGTCGTGGATGAGCAAGGAGCCCTTGCTGGCCGGGAACGCCCCTGCCGCCTGAGCAATGTCATCGCGCATGTACCAGCGGCCCCGCCGGTCAAGCCCCAGCCATCCGTAGCAATGCGGTACCCCGGGCCACTTGGCCATTGCCGCCTTGACGATATCGTCCATCAGGCCTCTCCTGCTGCGGTGTGTTTCAGCAGCCATCCCCCCACGGCAGCGGGCATCGAGAGGACATGGCCCGGCAGACCCCAGGGCCTGGCCGGCCGCACGAAGCCGACATGCCCTCCCTGTTCGGGCTGCCACAAGCTGACATACCGCCCCGCCTGCTCGGGCGTCGGCAACGATTCGGCCGGAATGAACGGGTCATTCAGGGCATTGAGGGCGAGCGCCGGGATGCGGATGTCGGGCAACAAGGGCTTGGCCGAGGCCCGCGCCCAGTAGTCATCGGTACCGGCAAAGCCATGCAGCGGTCCTGTGAAGACATTGTCGAAGGCATGCAGGTCGCGTGCCTGCAGCAGGGCGTCCCGATCGAACAGGCCTGGGTGCTGCTCCAGTTTGGCCAGCGCCTTGGGCACCATGGAAGACAGGAACATCCGGGTGTACACCTGCCGGTTGAACCCTTTTCCGATGGCGTGTCCGCTGGCGGCCAGGTCCAGCGGCGAACAGACCGAGGCCACGGCCGAAGCCCGCTGTCCGGCGGCACTGCCCTGTTCGGCAGCCCAACGCATGAGGGCGTTGCCCCCCAGCGATATGCCCACCGCCACCAGCTGACGGCCGGGGTAGCTCTGGCGGACCTTCGACAGCATCCAGTCGATCTCTTCGTGATCGCCGGAGTGGTAGGCCCGCGGGGCCAGGTTCAGTTCGCCCGAGCAGCCCCTGAAGTGCGGCATGGCCATGGGGATCTGCCGGTCGCGCGCCCATGAAGCAAAGGCCTGGACGTACGCGCTGCCCGACGATCCTTCCAGCCCGTGGAAGACCACCAGCACCGGCGCACGCTCGCTGGCGGGGTGTTCGGCATGGTCGACATCCACGAAGTCGCCGTCCGGGGTGTTCCAGCGCTCACGGCGGAAGCGTGGCACCTCCCCTGCATGGGTGCGGGCCAGCAGCGCCGCCCACAAGGTCTGCAGATTGCCGCCCGGCAACCACCAGGGCGCTTGGAATGGCCAGTCCATCGGCGTCAGTGCAGGACCTGCCGCGCCGGGGCATGGTCGTTGGGCTCCACCCGCGAGCCCGGGCTGGCATGGTGTGCCAGCATCCGCCAGCCGCGCGCGGTCTTGGCATACACGTTGGTGGCCAGCACCCAGGCCACCTGCGGTCCGTCGTCGGTCAGCACCGACACGCGTTCGACCACGCTGTGCACACTGCAGGCACCGGTATCGATGCGGCGAACCGTTTCCGGCACCGCAAGGACGGCACCGTTGGCGAACATGGCGTCGAAGGCAGCCCTGATGGCATCGTGGCCCATCAGGCGGGGCCCGCCCGGATGGACACAGACGATCTCGTCTTCATCGGCCCAGCAGGCCATCAGCCGCTCGATGTCGGCATGCTGCAGGGCGTCGTAGAAGGCGGCTTCGGTGTCGTCCGGCGTGCCGGGAGGCAGTTTCGGTTTCGGCATGCCGTTATTGTGCAGCGGCTGCGGCACTCCTCGCCGGCAACTGCCGCTTTCAGCAGATCAGGACTTGGCGCTCTGCCGCTCGGTACGGATGCGGTTGTTCATGACCACATTGAGCTCCTGCTGCAGCACGCGGTTCATCTGGGCAAAGGTCCTCAGCTTGCGCGTGGTTTCCCGGAGTCGGTCGGCCATGCGTTTGGTGATGGCCAGCAGCAGCCGCGCACCCACCGCAGGCTCGTCCCGCAGCAGCCGCATCAGCCCGGTGCGGGTCAGCAGGCCCACGGTGATGTCGGTGTTGGCGGTGCAGGTGGCCGACCGGGGCGATCCGTCGATCACGCCCATCTCTCCGAGCAGGCTGCCCGGACCGATGATGCTCACCACCATGCTGTCGGCTGCGCCGGGCAGCTCGTTTTCGACGGCAATGTCCCCGGAGAGCAGCAGCAGCATGTAATCGTTGTGCCGGGCCTCGCCTTCCTGAATGACGATCGTGCCCGCCTTGAATCGCTTGGGCTTCATGTAGGCCACCACCCGTGCAGCGTCGGCCAGGCTGAGGTCGGCCAGCGCCGATGGCGTCACCAGGAGGTGCGCGGCGGCCTCTTCGGCTGGCAGGTGGGAGACGTCGAATTCGGATGTCATGCGCAGGCCATGTCGGTAAGCCCTTGATGGTATGCCGCCGACATGAGGCCGGTGTACCCACCATGAAAAAGACCGGCCAGAGCCGGTCTTTTTTCTCGCCTGCGCGTGGCAAACGTCACTTTTTCTGGCGGTACTTCCGCAGCGCAGCGATCTGGGCTGCCATGACGGCCAGCTCCGAAGTGGCCTTGGCCAGATCGATGTCGCTCTTGGCGTTCTTCAGGGCCTCTTCGGCTTGCGCCCGGGCCTCGCTGGCCTTGGCCTCGTCGAGGTCATGACCGCGGATGGCGGTGTCCGACAGCACGGTGATGCAGTGCGGCTGGACCTCCAGGATGCCGCCGGCCACGAAGACGAACTCCTCGCCGCCGTCTGCCTTTTCGATGCGCACGGCACCGGGCTTGATGCGGGTGATCAGCGGGATGTGACCGGGCAGGATGCCCAGTTCACCGGCTTCACCCGGCAGGGCCACGAACTTGGCCTCGCCCGAGAAGATGGACTCTTCGGCGCTGACCACATCGACGTGGATGGTGCTCATAGGGACTCCTGTGAAAGATGGATGGGATCTCGGGATCGGACCCGCTCAACGCGGGCCCGGTGCCGGATCTCAGGCCATCTTCTTGGCCTTCTCGAAGGCCTCGTCGATGGTGCCGACCATGTAGAAGGCCTGCTCGGGCAGGTGATCGCACTCGCCGGCGGTGATCATCTTGAAGCCGCGGATGGTTTCCGACAGCGGCACGTACTTGCCGGGCGAACCGGTGAACACCTCGGCCACGTGGAAGGGCTGCGACAGGAAACGCTGGATTTTCCGGGCGCGGGCCACGGCCAGCTTGTCTTCCGGCGCCAGTTCGTCCATGCCCAGGATGGCGATGATGTCGCGCAGTTCCTTGTAGCGCTGCAGGGTGCCCTGCACCGAACGGGCGACTTCGTAGTGCTCCTGGCCCACCACCAGCGGATCGAGCTGGCGGCTGGTGGAGTCCAGCGGGTCCACGGCGGGGTAGATGCCCAGTGCGGCGATGTCACGCGACAGCACGACGGTGGAGTCCAGGTGGGCGAAGGTGGTGGCAGGCGACGGATCGGTCAGGTCGTCTGCAGGCACGTACACGGCCTGGATGGAAGTGATGGAGCCGACCTTGGTGGAGGTGATGCGCTCCTGCAGGCGGCCCATCTCTTCGGCCAGCGTCGGCTGGTAACCCACGGCGGAAGGCATGCGGCCCAGCAGGGCGGACACTTCGGTACCGGCCAGGGTGTAACGGTAGATGTTGTCCACGAAGAACAGCACGTCACGGCCTTCGTCGCGGAACGACTCGGCGATGGTCAGGCCGGTCAGCGCCACGCGCAGACGGTTGCCCGGGGGCTCGTTCATCTGGCCATAGACCATGGCCACTTTCGACTCGGGCAGGTTCTCCAGGTTCACGACGCCGGAGTCGGCCATCTCGTGGTAGAAGTCGTTGCCCTCGCGGGTACGCTCACCCACGCCAGCGAACACCGACAGACCCGAGTGGGCTTTGGCGATGTTGTTGATCAGCTCCATCATGTTCACGGTCTTGCCCACGCCGGCACCACCGAACAGGCCCACCTTGCCGCCCTTGGCGAACGGGCACACCAGGTCGATCACCTTGATGCCGGTCTCCAGCAGTTCCTGCGACGGGCTCAGCTCGTCGTAGGCCGGGGCCTTGCGGTGGATGGAAGCGGTCAGCTCCTGGCTGACCGGGCCGCGCTCGTCGATGGGCGCGCCCAGCACGTCCATGATGCGGCCGAGGGTTGCCTTGCCGACCGGCACGGTGATGGGAGCGTGGGTGTTGGTCACGAACATGCCGCGACGCAGGCCGTCCGACGAGCCCAGGGCGATGGTACGCACCACGCCGTCACCGAGCTGCTGCTGGACTTCCAGCGTGAGGGCCGAACCCTCCATTTTCAGGGCGTCGTAAACGCGGGGCATCTGGTCGCGGGGGAATTCCACGTCCACGACGGCGCCGATGCACTGGACGATCTTGCCTTGTACTTGAGCCATGATGGTTACCTTCTGTTTTCTCTGGATTCGGTGGGAGGTCGGCGGCGTCAGACAGCGGCTGCGCCGGCGACGATCTCCGACAGCTCTTTGGTGATGCCGGCCTGGCGGGTCTTGTTGTAGACCAGCTTGAGCTCACCGATGACGTTGCCGGCGTTGTCGGTGGCGGCCTTCATGGCCACCATCCGCGCCGATTGTTCGGACGCCATGTTCTCGGCCACGGCCTGGTAGACCTGGGCTTCCACGTAGCGCAGCAGCAGGTCGTCGATGACGGCCTGGGCGTCGGGCTCGTAGACATAGTCCCAGTCACGGCCGGTGTTGCCTTCCTGCAGGTCGCTGGCGTTCAGGGGCAGCAGCTGCTCGATCACGGCTTCCTGCTTCATCGTGTTGATGAAACGGGTGTAGCAGACGTGGACCGAGTTGATGCGTCCTTCGGTGTAAGCGTCGAGCAGCACCTTGACCGGGCCGATCAGCTTGTCGAGGTGCGGGGTGTCGCCCAGCGCAGTCACGCTGGACACCACCTTGGCACCGACCCGGTTCATGAAGCCCAGACCCTTGTTGCCGATGGCCACCACCTGGGCGCCCTGGCCTTTGGCCTGGAGCGCCTTGAGCTCGTTGGTCACCGCGCGCAGCACGTTGGTGTTGAGGCCGCCGCACAGACCCTTGTCGGTCGTCACGACGACAAAACCGGCGGTCGTGGCGTCGTTGGGCTGCATGAACGGGTGGATGTACTCCGGATTCGCCTTGCTCAGGTTGCCGGCGATCTGCCGCACCTTCTCAGCGTAAGGCCGGGCCGCACGCATGCGTTCCTGGGCCTTGCGCATCTTGGAAGCGGCGACCATTTCCATGGCTTTGGTGATCTTCTTGGTGTTCTCCACCGATTTGATCTTGCCGCGGATTTCCTTGCCTGCTGCCATTGCTGCTCCTTGATCGGTTCAGTGGACGGCTCAGTACGTGCCGGTCTTCTTGAACTCGGCGATGGCGGCGGACAGCTGGGCCTCGGCTTCCTTGTCCTTGTCCAGTGCCTTGCCGGCTTCCATCTTCTGCAGCAGGGCAGCGTGCTTGTCCTTCAGGAAAGCATGCAGACCGGCCTCGAACGACAGCACCTTCTTGACTTCGACGTCGTCCAGATAGCCCTTGTTCACGGCGAACAGGGTGGAGGCCATCAGCGAGATGGGCAGCGGGCTGTACTGGGCCTGCTTGAGCAATTCGGTCACGCGGGCACCGCGGTCGAGCTGCTTGCGGGTGGCTTCGTCCAGGTCGGAAGCAAACTGCGCGAAGGCAGCCAGTTCACGGTACTGGGCGAGGTCGGTACGGATGCCGCCGGACTGCTTCTTGATCAGGTCGGTCTGCGCAGCGCCACCGACGCGCGACACCGAGATACCGGCGTTGATGGCGGGACGGATGCCGGCGTTGAACAGGCTGGTTTCCAGGAAGATCTGGCCGTCGGTGATCGAGATCACGTTGGTCGGCACGAAGGCGGACACGTCACCGGCTTGCGTTTCGATGATCGGCAGTGCGGTCAGCGAACCGGTCTTGCCTTTGACCTCACCCTTGGTGAAGGCTTCGACGTAGTCGGCGTTCACACGGGCTGCACGCTCCAGCAGACGGCTGTGCAGGTAGAACACGTCGCCCGGGTAGGCTTCGCGGCCCGGCGGGCGGCGCAGCAGCAGGGAGACCTGGCGGTAGGCCACGGCCTGCTTGGACAGGTCGTCGTACACGATCAGGGCGTCCTGGCCGCGATCGCGGAAGTACTCGCCCATGGTGCAGCCGGCGTAGGCCGACAGGTACTGCATGGCAGCCGATTCGGAAGCCGAGGCAGCCACCACGATGGTGTAGTCCATGGCGCCGGCCTGTTCCAGGGCGCGCACCACGTTCTTGATCGACGACGCCTTCTGGCCGATGGCGACGTAGACGCAGGTCATGTTCTGACCCTTCTGGTTGATGATCGCGTCGATCGCCACGGCGGTCTTGCCGGTCTGGCGGTCGCCGATGATCAGCTCGCGCTGGCCACGGCCGACGGGAACCATCGAGTCGATCGACTTCAGGCCGGTCTGCACCGGTTGGTCCACCGATTTACGGGCGATCACGCCCGGAGCGACCTTTTCGATCACGTCGGTCAGCTTGGCGTTGACCGGGCCCTTGCCGTCGATCGGCTGACCCAGGGCGTTCACCACGCGGCCGATCAGCTCGGGGCCGACCGGCACTTCCAGGATGCGGCCGGTGCACTTGACCGTGTCGCCTTCGGAGATGTGCTCGTATTCACCCAGAATCACGGCGCCCACCGAGTCGCGCTCGAGGTTCAGTGCCAAGCCGAAGGAGGGCACGCCGTCCTTGTTGGCGGGGAATTCCAGCATCTCGCCCTGCATCACGTCGGACAGGCCGTGGACGCGCACGATGCCGTCGGTCACGGACACCACGGTGCCCTGGTTGCGCACATCGGCGGAAGCAGCCAGGCCCTCGATGCGGGACTTGATCAGTTCGGAGATTTCGGCGGGATTGAGTTGCATGACTCTTTCCTTCTTTCGTTAGGGGTTTGCGCGCCTGAGATCGGCCTCAGGCCGTCAGGGCAACTTTCATCTGTTCCAGGCGGGCCTTGACCGAGGTGTCGAGCACCTCGTCACCCACCACGACGCGAATGCCGCCGATGAGCTCGGGCTGCAGTTCGACCTGGAGGTTGAGTTTGCGGCCAAAGCGCTTCTCCAGCACGCTGGACAGGTCAGCCAGGGCAGACGCATCCAGCGGGAAGGCACTGTGAACCACCGCATCGAAGGCACCCTGCTGGGCGTTCTTCAGCGCACGGAACTGAGCAGCGATTTCGGGCAGCACGGCCAGACGGCCGTTCTCGATCACCGTGCGCAGGAAGTTCTGTGCATTGGCATCGAGGGACGACTTCATGACGCCGGCCACCAGGCCATACACCTGGTCAGCGGTCGACTTCGGGTTGTCGGCGAACTGGCGCAGCTGCTCGTTGGCAGCCACGGCGGCCAGCTCGTCCAGCCAGACGGTGACGCTGGCCGCACCGTTGCCGGTGGCCTTGAACAGCGCTTCCGCATAGGGGCGGGCAATGGTGGCGATTTCTGCCATGGTTGTCCTTTGATTGCCGTGCGGCAGTGGATCAGAGTTCGGTCTTCAGGCGGTTCAAGAGGTCGGCATGCACGCTGGCATTGACTTCCTTGCGCAGGATCTGCTCTGCACCCTTGACGGCCAGCGCTGCCACCTGCTCGCGCAGCTGCTCGCGGGCCTTGACGACCTGGGCTTCAGCTTCCTGGCGGGCAGCAGCCACGATCTTGGCAGCTTCGTCGGTGGCTCGTGCCTTGGCTTCCTCGATGAGGGCCTGGGCACGGCGTTCGGCGTCGGCCAGACGGGTGGCGGACTCGTTGCGCGATTTGCTCAACTCCTCTTCAACCCGCTTGTTGGCCACGGCCAGCTCGGACTTGGCCTTATCAGAGGCAGCAAGACCTTCGGAAATCTTCGCTGCACGCTCATCCAGGGCCTTGGCGATGGGGGGCCACACGAATTTCATCGTGAACCACACCAGGATCGCAAAGACGATGGCCTGCGCAAAGAGGGTTGCATTGATATTCATCGCAACGCCTTTCTGTGTGTTGACAAGAGTGATGACGCACCGGCTGCCCGCGGGCCGGAGATTGGCGGCATGGGGCTTTCGCCTTCAGGCCGCCAGGCCCGCTCGGGCAGCCAACCCGATTACAGGGTGAACGGGTTGGCGAAAGCGAACAGCAGGGCGATGGCCACGCCGATCAGGAAAGCAGCGTCGATCAGACCGGCCAGAATGAACATCTTGGTCTGCAGGTCGTTCATCAGCTCGGGCTGACGGGCCGACGATTCGAGGAATTTGCCGCCCATCAGTGCAATACCGATGGAGGCGCCGATGGCGCCCAGACCGACGATGAGACCGCAAGCCAGTGCGACAAGACCCAGAACGTTTTCCATGATGACTCCTAGTTGATGGAAGTGAGTTGAGAAAGAAAAGAAACGAGAGATACCCCAGCGCGTCCGAGAACGGCCGCGTCAGTGAGCGTCATGTGCTTGACCCAGATAGATCAGGGCCAGCATCATGAAAATGAACGCCTGCAGGACGATGACCAGGATGTGGAACAGCGTCCAGATCGTGCCGGCGATCAGGTGTCCGACGAAGAAGAGTCCACCGCCGAGCGAGAGGGTGGCGTAGGCACCCAGCAGCGCGATCAGCATGAACACCAGCTCACCCGCGAACATGTTGCCAAACAACCGCATGCCGTGCGAAACCGTCTTCGCCACGAACTCGATCATCTGCATCAGGAAGTTCACCACACCCAGCAGCAGCGCCCACACCGGGTTCTTGCTGGTGCCGAACGGCGCGCACACCAGTTCGTGCGCCCAGCCGCCCAGGCCTTTGATCTTGATGTTGTAGAAGAGGCAGAGCAGCAGCACCGACACCGACAGACCCAGGGTGGTCGAAAGGTCGGCGGTGGGCACCACGCGCAGGTAGTCAGGGTAGCCCATGGCCGGACCGGCGGTGTGCCAGATCTGGGGCAGCAGGTCGACCGGCAGCATGTCCATGAAGTTCATCATGAAGATCCAGACGAACACGGTCAGCGCCATCGGGGCCACCAGCTTGCGGCTCTGGGCGTTGTGGATGACCGACTTGGCCTGCTGATCGACCATTTCGACCAGCATCTCCACCGCCGCCTGGAAGCGGCCCGGCACGCCGGCGGTGGCCTTGCGGGCCGCCAGCCAGAGCACGAACACGGTGAACAGGCCCAGCACGCTGCTGACCACCACCGAGTCGATGTTGATCACGGAGAAATCGACGATGGATTTCTGCTTGACGTTGGTCAGGTGGACCAGGTGATGGCGAATGTATTCGCCCGGGGTCAAAGTACCTTCAGCAGCCATGTTCGTTTTACCGATGGTCAGAGAGCGGCGGTTGCCCGATCGCCCTCAACAGTTAGCACGCGGCCCACGCGACTGGATCCAGAAACCCAGCCAGTAGACCTTGAGAACCAGCACCAGCCCGATCAGAAGACCGGGCCAGCTGAGGTCGGGCACCACCCATCTCGCCGCCACCAGCATGGCCATGGCGAGAAGGATCTTGACGCCTTCCCAGAAGAAGAAACCTGCCAGCGCCGCCTGGGCCACGCCCGACAGGGCTCGGGCCAGGGCGCTGGACGTCAGACCCCAGGCCATCAGGGCCGAAGGCAACGCCACCGCACAAGCACCGTACAACACTGAAACCGACACGGACACCGACCGGGTGGTCAGCGCCGCGACTACCGTCAGGCCCAGCGCCATCAGGCACTGGACCGCCACCAGGCGCCAGGGCGATAGCACTGGCTGGGTGGCTCGCCACTGCTGCGCCTGTTCGCGCGTCAGCGGCTTGAATTCGGGTTCCTGCACCCCATCTTCTTCATCGGTCGAAGCCGGCGGGTACGACGTGCGGTCCTGCATGTTCGTGCCCACAAGTTACAGACGAGTTACGAAGGTGTCCGGGTTGCAAAGCCATTGATTATACGTAGAAACCCGATGGGTCCGTCAAGGCTCGGAACGGGGCTCCGTACCGCGGCCAACATGGACACGGACAGCGCGCCCCGACAGGGCCGGGCCGATAATCCGGACGACTCCAGCCCGCCGACATGAACATTCCTCCCGAACAGTCCCTCATCGAGTATCCGTGCCACTTCCCCATCAAGGTCATGGGAGCCAATGTGGACGGGTTCGTCGCCGCCATGATCCATGTGGCCACGGCGTTCGACGCCAGCTTCGACCCGGGGACGGTGGAGCAGCGCCCCAGCAAGGCCGGCAACTACCTGGGGCTGACGCTCTCGGTCCAAGTCACCAGCCGCGAGCAGCTGGACGAGCTCTACCGGACCCTGACCAGCCACCCGATGGTCAAGGTGGTGCTCTGACCTTGGCACCGACGCCATGCAGCTGAAGTTGCTCGGCCGTACCGACTACCCGGCCACCTATGAGGCGATGCAGGCGTTCACCGCCGGCCGCCCGGCCGGTGCTCCGGACGAGCTGTGGGTCTGTGAGCACGCGCCCGTGTTCACCCAGGGTCTGGCCGGACAGACCGGACATCTGCTGGCGCCGGGCGACATCCCGGTGATACCGACCAACCGGGGTGGGCAGGTCACTTTTCACG
The DNA here is from genome assembly GCF_958439165.1 of uncultured Hydrogenophaga sp. Taxonomy (GTDB): domain Bacteria; phylum Pseudomonadota; class Gammaproteobacteria; order Burkholderiales; family Burkholderiaceae_C; genus Hydrogenophaga. The sequence goes on from NZ_OY288124.1 coordinate 110,618, forward strand.
GACCGGGTCAGGTCGTGGCATATCCGCTGATCGATCTCCAGCGGGCTGGTTATTTCGTCAAGGAATATGTCTACCGGGTGGAGGAGGCCGTGATACGCACGCTCGATCATTTCGGCGTCACCGGGCACCGGGTTGCAGGGGCGCCGGGGATCTATGTCCGGCTCGACGACCCGTCCGGTCATGCGCGGCTGCCCCAGGCGCCGAGCCGTCGCGAGCCGGGCAGCCCGCCGCCGGAACCGGATTTCACCGGGGTGGGCAAGATCGCGGCACTGGGCATCAAGGTCAGCCGCCACTGCACTTACCACGGCGTGGCCCTGAATGTGGCCATGGACCTCGAGCCCTTCCTGCGCATCAACCCTTGTGGCTATGCGGGTCTGCCCACAGTGGACCTTTCTACAATCGGCGTCTCCGTTTCCTGGGACGATGCAGCCCGCGTCCTGAGCCAGAAGCTCATGGCCACGCTGGGCTCCTGAACCCCTGCAACCTGCGGCCACGAGCCGCCATCTGGCCATGAGCAGCTCCTCCAACCCGTCTGCGCCGACCGTCCGCGAAGCCGCGCCGGCCGCCACCTACGACCCCACCGCCAAGCAGAAGAGCCAGGCCAAGACGGCGCGCATCCCGATCAAGATCGCGCCGGCCGAGGTGCTGAAGAAGCCGGAATGGATCCGCGTGAAGGCCGGCAGCCCCACCACCCGCTTCTACGAGATCAAGGACATCCTGCGCACCAACAAGCTGGTGACGGTGTGCGAGGAAGCCAGCTGCCCCAACATCGGTGAATGCTTCGGCAAGGGCACGGCCACCTTCATGATCATGGGCGACAAGTGCACCCGCCGCTGCCCGTTCTGCGACGTGGGCCATGGCCGCCCCGACCCGCTGGATGTCGACGAGCCAGTGAACCTGGCCAGGACCATTGCGCAGCTCAAGCTCAAGTACGCGGTGATCACCAGCGTGGACCGCGACGACCTGCGCGACGGTGGCGCCGGCCATTTCGTGGAATGCATCCGCAAGACGCGCGAGCTGTCGCCAGAGACCACCATCGAGGTGCTGGTGCCGGACTTCCGCGGCCGCGACGACCGCGCCCTGGAGATCCTCAAGGCCGCGCCGCCGGACGTGATGAACCACAACCTGGAAACCGTGCCGCGCCTGTACAAGGAAGCCCGCCCTGGCTCCGACTACGCCTTCAGCCTGAACCTGCTCAAGAAGTTCAAGGCCCTGTTCCCCCATGTGCCGACCAAGAGCGGCCTGATGGTGGGCCTGGGCGAGACCGATGAGGAAATCCTGCAGGCCATGCAGGACATGCGGGACCACCAGATCGACATGCTCACCATCGGCCAGTACCTGGCCCCCAGCGGCCACCACCTGCCGGTGCGCCGTTACGTGCACCCGGACACCTTCAAGATGTTCGAGGCCAAGGCCTACGAGATGGGCTTCACCCACGCTGCCGTGGGTGCCATGGTGCGCAGCAGCTACCACGCCGACCAGCAGGCCCACGGGGTGCTGGAGTCGCTGGCCAAGTGAGGGCCCTCGCTGCCAGCACGGCCAATCTGCTGGCCCTGGGCGCCATCGGGTTGTGGGCGTCGCTGGCCGCCCTCGGGGTGGCGCTGTCGCACGTGCCGCCTTTCCTGCTGACCGGTCTGTCCCTGCTCGTGGGCAGCCTCATCGCCCTGCCCCTGTCGCGTTTCAAGCTGAGCAGCTGGCGGGTGCCGGCCAGCACGCTGGCGCTGGGGGTGTACGGCCTGTTCGGTTTCCATTTCCTGCTGTTCATCGCGCTGCGGCATGCGCCGCCGGTGCAGGCCAACCTGGTGAACTACCTGTGGCCGCTGGGCATCGTGGTGATGGCACCTCTGTTCCTGCCCGGCGTCACCCTGGCGGTGCGCCATGTGGTGGCGGCACTGGTGGGATTTGCCGGCGCGGCGCTGGCCATCCTGGGTGCCGGCAGCGCGGAGGCGACCTGGGCCTGGGGATATGTGCCGGCACTCGGGTCGGCCTTCATCTGGGCGAGCTATTCGCTGCTGACGCGCCGGGTGCAGAGCTTCCCGACCGCCGCCATCGGCACTTTCGCGGTCGTGTCGGGCCTGCTGTCGCTGCTGTGCCATGTCTGGCTGGAGCCGGCCACCTCGCTCAGCACGCCGGACCTGCTGTTGATCGCACTGCTCGGACTGGGCCCGCTGGGTGGCGCGTTCTTCCTGTGGGACGCAGCACTCAAGCGCGGAGACCCGCGCCAGATCGGGGTGCTCAGTTTCCTCACGCCGCTGCTGTCCACCCTGGTGCTGCTGGCGGTGCGGGGCGAGCGCCCCAGCCTGAGCGTGGCGGCTGCAGCAGTGATGATCATCGGTGCGGCCGTGGTGGCCACCCGGCAGCCGGCAGCCGCCTCGCAGACCGGTTAATCGCGCAGCAGGCCGGCCGGGTCCTCGGCCGCCAGCACCCGCTGCGCCCAGGCCTCGAGCTTGGCGGTGTCGCTGCGCAGGATCTGCTGCTTGACCTGCAGGATCTGCGAGGGATGCATCGAGAAGCTGCGCAGCCCCATGCCCAGCAGCAGGCGGGTCATGGCCACATCGCCCGCCATCTCTCCGCAGACGCTCACGCTCTTGCCCTGAGCACGGCCCTGGGCGATGGTGGCGCCCACCAGATGCAGCACCGCCGGATGCACCGGGTCGTATAGGTGCGACACCGCCTCGTCGGCGCGGTCGATGGCCAGCGTGTACTGGATGAGGTCGTTGGTGCCGATCGACAGGAAGTCGAAGTGCCGCAGGAACATGGGCACGGTCAGGGCGGCGGCAGGGATCTCGATCATGGCGCCGACCTTGACCACGCCGTATGGCTGGCAGGCCGCATCCAGCTGGTCGCGGGCTTTCTGCACGAGTGCCAGCGTCTGGCGGATCTCGCTGGCGTGCGCCAGCATCGGGATGAGCAGGTTGACCGGGCCGTGGGCCGAAGCCCGCAGGATGGCCCTGAGCTGCTCCAGGAACATGGCCGGATCGGCCAGGCTCCAGCGGATGGCACGCAGACCCAGCGCGGGGTTGAGGTGGTCGTCGCTGCGGGCCGTGTTGCGGTCCAGCGGCTTGTCGGCACCCACGTCGACGGTGCGGATGGTCACCGGCAATCCCTGCATGCCCTCCACCGCCGCGCGGTAGGCCAGGTACTGTTCCTGCTCGTCCGGCAGCCGGCCGTTGCGCCCCATGAACAGGAACTCGCTGCGGAACAGCCCGACGCCGACGGCGCCGGCCTTCAGGGCCGCAACGGCATCCGAGGGCTGCTCGATGTTGGCCAGCAACTCGATGGTCTGGCCATCGAGCGTGACGGCCGGGGTGTGCTTGAGCCGCGAGAGCCGTTCACGCTCGATCTCGCCCTGGCGCTGCTTGAAACCGTATTCGGCCAGCACGATGGGCGACGGATCGACCACCACCACGCCGGCATCACCATCGATGACGACCCAGTCGTCCTGGTTGATCAGATGGCTGGCCGAACGCGCCCCCACCACAGCGGGGATGTCCATGCTGCGCGCCACGATGGCGGTGTGGCTGGTCTTGCCGCCCACGTCGGTCACGAAGCCGGCGAACACGCTCTGCTTGAACTGCAGCATGTCGGCCGGGGAAAGGTCGTGGGCGATCAGCACCAGCGGTTCGTCGCCGCCGCCCTGCCGCGAAGCGTCCGTCTGGCCGGGCAGGCCGACCGGGGTGTCGCCGCCCCGCATGACCCGCAGCATGCGCTCGACGACCTGTTCCAGATCGGCCTTGCGCTCGCGCAGGTAGAGGTCTTCCATTTCGTCGAACTGGCGGGCAATCACCTCGAGCTGGGTGGTGAGCGCCCATTCGGCGTTGTAGCGGCGCTCGGTGATCCAGTGCTTGACCCCGTTGGTGAGCTGCTCGTCCTGCAGCAGCATCAGGTGCACATCGAGCAGCGCGGTGAGTTCGGGGTGCGCGTCGGCCGGGCCGAGCTCGTGCAGCCCCTGCTGGACCCGCACGATGTCTTCGGACACCAGGTCGCGCGCGCGGCGCAGGCGCTGGATCTCGGCGGCGATCTGGTCAGGCTGGACGAAGTAGTGGGCGACATCGACCCGGCTCGATGCAACGATGACCGCCCTCCCGATGGCCACGCCCCGGGAGACCGCCAGGCCGTGCACGCTGAAGGTCATTCGCCCTCGCCGAACTTGTCGTTGATGAGCGCCAGGATGGCGTCCAAGGCCGCCTGCTCGTCGGGGCCGCTGGTCTCGATGTCGACCGTGCTGCCCAGGCCGGCTGCCAGCATCATGACGCCCATGATGCTCTTGGCATTGACGCGGCGGTCGCCGCGCGCCATGAACACGTCGCAGGCGAAGCTGCCTGCCAGCTTGGTGAGCTTGGCGGAGGCCCGGGCGTGCAGGCCGAGCTTATTGCTGATGGTCGCGGTGGTCTTGATCATGGGTGGATCGGCGGGCCTGGTTCTGGGGAGCGGTCACGGCGACCTGGATGACACCCTGGGTGGCGCCCACCAGGGCGCGCGTGACGAGCGCATCGAGCGATTCGTGGCGGTACGACACGGTCCGCAGCAGCATGGGCAGGTTCACGCCGGTGATGAGCTTGGTGGTCACGCCATCGACCAGCTTCTGCGCCACGTTGCAGGGGGTGGCGCCGAACACGTCGGTCAGCACCAGGGTCTGCTTCAGACCCGACTGGCGGATCAGCATGCGGGCCTGGGCGAGGGACTCCTCGGGCGGCACATTGGGCTGCACGTCGAGGGCGACCACCGCTTCGGCCGCATCAGAAAACACGTGCAGCACGCACTGCCGCAAGGCCGATGCGAGCGGCGCGTGGGCCACGATGAGGATGCCGTTCATGCCGTGCAGTTTAGCGGCCCTGCCGTCGCCAGGCCTGCCAGAAGCGGCCATAGGCCAGCAGGCTGGCCAGAGCGAACACCAGCAGCGCAGCCCGGAACCGCTCGGGCTCGGCCCAGCCGGTGAGGGTGAAGGCATCGATCAGCAGGCCGATGATCCACTGCACCAGGAACACGCCCAGGAAGATGGCGAGGTTGAAGGCCGACAGACCACGCCCGGCAGCCTGCGGCGGCAGCGCCATGCCGATGGCCGGCTGCGACAGCGTGACCACCGTGCAGCTGGTGCAGTAGAGCGCCCACATGACCCATCCGGCCTGCCCGCCCATCAGCACGATCACCAGCAACAGCACCATGCTCAGCGGCAACCCCCAGGCGATCAGATCTTCCGACCGGATCCGCCGGCGCGCCAGGTGCGGCGTCACCAGTCCCCACAGCCAGAACGCGGTGAGCATGGACAGGTTGATGCCGAACAGGCCGGCCGCTGCCTCGGCCGGCGTCCGACCGGCCACCTTGACCATCCACGGACCCGCCCAGAGGGTCTGGATGGCGATCATCCCGCCGTAATTCACCAGCCCCAGCGGCAGCAGCTGCTGGAAGTACGGATGCCGCCAGACGATGCCGTAGCCCGGCGCCACCGGGTCGGCAGGGGCCTGGCCCGGTTCCGCCGATGGGCGCCAGGCGGGCGCGGCCAGGGCCAGCACCGCCATGCACAGCAGGGTGGCGGCTGCCAGGGCCCAGAACATGCCGCGCCAGCCGGTGAGCGGCAACAGCCATTGAACCGGCAGGGTGGAGGCCACCATGCCGAGCGAGCCGGTCATGAGCATCCAGGAGGTGGCCCTCATCTGGGTGGCCGGATCGAGCCAGCGCCGGAAACCGGTCAGCGGTCCCATGAGGCAGGCGCTGACGCCCATGCCGACCAGTACCCGGGCCGCCAGCAGGCCCGCAAAACTGTCGGCCAGGGCAAAGGCGGCACAGCCCAGCACCGCCATGGTCAGGAATCCGAGCACCACCCGGCGAGGCCCGTGCCGGTCCAGCCAGGCGCCCATGGGCAGCTGGGTCAAGGCAAAGCCGAAGAAGTAGCCGCCCGCCAGCAAGCCAAGATCGCTGGCGGTGAGGTCGAACTCGGCACTCAGCTCCGGCGACAGCGTGGCGGTGATGGCCCGCATCAGCGCCGAGAAGAAATAGGCCAGCGCGAACGCCAGGAACACCAGCACCGCCATGCGCGCCGGCAAGCGGTCATGCCCCGTGGCTGGCAGCGGGTTGGCCACCGAAGCGATCAGGCTCATGGCAGCTGGAGGCCTTCGAAGAAGGTGCTGACCTCTTCGGGGCCGACGGCGCTGCCATAGATGGCCGCCTGATAGACCCTTGCGCCACGAGCGAAATACAGCACCCGGGCACGGGTGGCGCTGCCGTCGTGACGGACCCCCTGCACGTCGATGCCGTCGACGCGTTCGGCGCCGGGCACCGGCTGCGTCCAGCTCCGGGCCGCTTCAGGCGCTGCCTTCAGGCTGATCAAGGAAGCTGCACGCCACTGGACCAGCGCGGCCGGTACCCGCTCGGCCTGGCCGAGATCGGCCCAGGCCATGGCGAAGGTGGCGCCGCCAGCTTCACAGCTCAGCATGTTCAACGGTGTGACCGCACCACCCAGGGGCGTGTCGCGCCGGGCTTCGTCGGGCTTGCAGGGCATGAGGGCCTGCAGGGCCGACGCGTCTGGCCGCACGGTGCGCCAGTTGAAGGCAGGGCTGCAGGCAGCCAGGGCCAGAGCGACGCCTGCAATCGCCAGCGCGGTCGCTGGCCGCGTCACCGGCGCGACGTTCGAGGTGCGGATGGGCATGGGGATGGGCATTCGGGAGGAGCGAACGGCCCGGCACTCGCGCACAATCGGCCGCATGAATGCTCTGGATGGTATCCGCATACTCGACTGCTCCCGCGTGCTGGCGGGCCCCTGGTGCACCCAGACGCTGGCCGACCTGGGGGCCGACGTCATCAAGGTCGAACGTCCGGCGGGCCCCAGGCATCCCGGCGGAGACGACACACGCGGATGGGGGCCACCCTTCCTGCGCGGTGCCGACGGCCAGGACACCGCCGAGGCGGCCTACTACCTGGGCGCCAACCGCAACAAACGGTCAATCACCTGCGATCTGTCCCTGCCGGCAGGGCAGTCGCTGATTCGCGATCTCGCCCGGCATGCCGATGTGTTCGTCGAGAACTACAAGGTGGGCGACATGGCCCGCTACGGCCTGGACTTCGAGAGCCTGCGCGCCATCAACCCGAAGCTGGTGTACTGCTCCATCACCGGCTTCGGCCAGACCGGGCCTTATGCGGAACGGGCCGGTTACGACTACGCCGTGCAGGGCATGGGTGGCCTGATGAGCGTCACCGGCGAGCGGGACGACCTGCCCGGCGGCGGCCCGCAGAAGGTCGGGGTGGCGGTGGCCGACCTGTTCACCGGGCTGTACGCGACCGTGGCGATCCAGGCTGCACTGCGTCACGCAGAGCGGACCGGCGAGGGGCAACACATCGACATGGCGCTGCTCGACACCCAGGTGGCCATGCTGGCCAACCTGGGCGCCAACTATCTGGTGCGGGGCCGCGAGGAAGGCAAGGTGCCGGGCCGCGCCGGCAATGCCCACGCGAACATCGTGCCCTATCAGGTGTTCGAGGTCGCGCCGGACGAGCACGGGCAGCCGCAGCACATCATCCTGGCGGTCGGGAACGATGGGCAGTTCGCCAAGTTCTGCGAAGTGGCGGGCCGGCCCGACATTGCCGCGGACGAGCGATTCGCCCGCAACCAGAACCGGGTCCGGCACCGGGAAGTGCTGGTGCCGATGCTGGAAGCCATCATGAAGACCCGTCGCAAGCACGACTGGCTGCCGGCGCTGGAGATGGCCAAGGTGCCCTGCGGCCCGATCAACAACCTGGCCGAAGTGTTTGCAGATCCGCATGTGCTCCAGCGAGGCATGGTGCACGAGTGGCAGCACCCGTTGAGCCCGACGCCGGTGGCCCTGGTGGCGAGTCCGCTCAAGCTCAGTGCCACGCCGGTGCGCACCGACCTCCCGCCGCCGCTGCTGGGCGAGCACACCGAAGCGGTCCTGGGCGACTGGCTGGGCCTGGGGCCTGATCAGGTGGCCGCGTTGCGCAACCAGGGCGCCATCTGATCATGGCCTCGGAGCAGCTGCCCGTTCCCCGCTCGCTGCGTGCAGCCGCCCAAGCTGCCGCCTTGCGGGGTCAGCCGCTGGTGGTCATGACCAGCCTCGCGGGCTGCGTCTTCTGCGACCTGGTGCGCAACAGCTACCTGGTTCCGATGCTCAGACAGGGCCAGGTGGTGGCCGTGCAGATCGATGTGCGCGACCGGCAGTCGAACATTCAGGGCTTCGCGGGCGAGACCACCACACCGGCCGACCTGGCCACAGGCTGGAAAGCGCGCTTCACGCCGACGGTGCTTTTTTTCGGGCCGGATGGCCGTGAACTGGCCGAGCGGCTGGTCGGGGTTGCGGTACCCGACTTTTATGGCGAATACCTTGACGCACGACTCGCCGAGGCCCGGCAGCGGTTGCGCTGAAACCGGTCGTCAGCGCAAGGCGCCAAACACTTTCTTCAGCACCGCACTCCCGGTGCCCACCGGGTCCTGCCGGATCTTGCGCTCTTCCTCGCCGATGATGGTGTACAGGCCATCGAGCGACTTGCCGGTGACATACCGCTGAATGTTCGCGTCTTCCTGCTTCACCAGGCCCATGCCAGCCGCTTTTCCGGCCACCGCGTTGTATCGCTGAGCGAGGCCGACCTTGTCGGTCGCCCGCGTCACCACCGGCAGGAATTTCTCGGACAGCGGGGCACGGGTCCGATCGGCAAAGAAACGGGTGACCGAATCATCACCACCCGTGAGGATGTTCTTCGCGTCGGTCACGCTCATCGACTTGACCGCCCCGACCAGCAGGTCACGGCCCATGGGCACGGCGGCCTCCGCGGCCCGGTTCATGCTGGTGACCAGTTCGTCCACCTTGGGCCCCTGGCCGGTGAACTTCATCAGCTTGGCGGCGTCTTCGAGGTAACCGGGCAGCGGAATCCGAACTTTCGGATTGCCGAGGAATCCATCGGGCCGACCCAGCAGTTGCACAGCGGACTGCGCGCCCTTCTCGAGCGCCACCCGGATGCCTTGCGCCGCGTCCTGGTTGCTGATGTCGGCCAGGGACAAGGCCCAGGCCTGCCGATGGGCTGCCCAGATCAGGAGGGCGAAGCCGGCGGATGCCTGCTGGGTAAACTGACGGCGCTGCATGGGTTCCTCCTGACAGTGACGGACAAACAGATCAGCGGTCAATGTAGCCCCCGGAGCATTCGATGACAACCTCGCACACGCCCCCTCCCCGTTCCACGCCCTCCCAGTCCCGTCGTCGATTCATGGGGGGTACTGCTGCCGTCGGGCTGGCGGGTGCCACCGGGCTGCTGGGCCTGAGCGGCTGCAGCGGCGGCGACCCGGCCCCACCGTCGACCTTCGTGTTGCTGGACGGCAACCAGATCCGTACGGCCGACCTGATCGGCAAGGTCACGCTGGTGAATTTCTGGGCCACCACCTGCGTGTCCTGCGTCAAGGAAATGCCCGAGCTGGTGGCCACCTACAACAAGTACCAGGCCCGCGGCTACGACACGGTGGCCGTGGCCATGAGCTACGACCCGCCGGCCTGGGTGCAGAACTTTGCCCAGTCGCGCCAGCTCCCCTTCAAGGTGGCGCTGGACAACACGGGCGAGATCGCGCGCGCCTGGGGCGATGTGAAGCTCACGCCGACGACCTACCTGGTCGACAAGAAGGGGCAGATCGTCAAGCGTTATGTGGGCGAACCTTCGTTCGAGGCGCTGCACCAGCTCATCGAGAAGCTGCTGGCGGCCTGAGGCCCGCCCACGGCCGGGTCCCGCTCAGTCCTTGCGGTAGCTGTCGTGGCAGGCTTTGCAGGTCTGGCCCACGGCGCCGAACGCGGTCTTGATGGCGTCAAGGTTGCCGGTCTTGGCGGCCGCATTTAGCTTGGCAGCTTCGGCCTGGAACTTGTCCGCGCCCGCCTTGAACTGGGCCTGCTCGGTCCAGATGGCGGGCAGCGCACGGGTGTCACCCTTGTCGGTGCCGGGTCCGAAGGCATCCCACGGCAGCTTGGACATGGTTTCCACGAGGGCGGCATTGTCGGCGGCCACCTTGGCGTCGAACGGCACGCGTCCGTTGGCCATGGCACCGATCCGGCTGAAGTGGGCGGCGGTCACGGTGAAGGCGGCCTTGCGGTACTTGATCGCGTCTTCCGGTTTCTGGAACTGGGCCATGGCCGGCGCGGCCGATACGATGGCGGCTGCGGCCAGGGCGATGCTGAGGGCTTTCTTCATGGAAACTCCTGTGGGGATGCGTCCGCCACCGTGGTCGGCCGCTGGCGCAGATTAAACACCCTGCAGATGACCCGGCATTCCGCTCGGGCTTGGGCGTTGGTTCTTTTCAGGTTTTTCAGGAGTTGAGCATGCAGCGAGTTCGCGTCTGGGACCTCCCGACCCGGCTGTTCCACTGGTTGCTGGCCTTGTCGGTGCTGGGTCTTCTGATCACCGGACAGATCGGCGGAAACGCCATGAACTGGCACTTCCGGTTCGGTCAGGCGGTGCTGGCGCTGCTGGTGTGGCGAATGGCCTGGGGACTGGTCGGCGGTCACTGGTCCCGGTTCGTCCGGTTCCTGTATGGCCCTTCGGCCGTGCTGGCGTATCTGCGCGGGCGCTCACCGACCCTGCATTCCGTGGGCCACAGTCCGCTGGGCGCGCTGTCGGTGTGGGCCATCCTGCTGGTGCTCGCAGCGCAGGTCGGCAGCGGCCTCATGACGGACGACGAGATCGCCTTCTTCGGCCCCCTGGTACCGCTGGTGGGAGGCGAGTGGGTGTCCACGGCAACGCGCTGGCACAAGAACATCGGGCAATGGCTGGTGCTGGGCCTGGTGGTGCTGCATGTGACGGCACTGGTGGTCTATCGCCTCCGCGGTCACCCTCCGCTGGTGACGCCCATGGTCACCGGCGACAAACTGCTTGACGCGCCGGCGCCCTCGAGCCGCGACGACGCCGTCACCCGCACCCTGGCTCTGGCGCTGCTCATCGCTGCCGGATTGGCCGTGGCCTGGGTGTTCGGTCTTTCCGCAGCCGGCGGCGGTGGCGTATATTGACCGGCCGTCCGATCTGAATGCATCCGACCGATGCCCCGCTTTTTGATGACCGAGACATCTTCCCCCGCGATCGAGATCCGTCTGGCAGAGACCCCGGCCGACATGGCCGCCCTGCGCGACCTGTTTTCCGAGTACCAGACGGACATCGGGATCGACCTGTGTTTCCAGGGCTTCTCTGAAGAGCTCGCGAGCCTTCCCGGGGATTACGCCCCGCCGGGTGGCGCACTGCTGCTGGCCACGGTCGACGGTCAGCCGGCCGGGTGCTGCGCCCTTCGCCCCCTGCTCAACACAGACCATCTCGACGCCTGCGAGATGAAGCGGCTTTTCGTGCGGCGTGCTTTCCGGGGCTTCGGGCTCGGGCGACTGCTGGTCGAGCGCATCATGACCCTGGGCCATCTGGCCGGCTACACCACCATCCTGCTGGACACGTTGACCGACATGGAGGCGGCCCGCGCGCTGTACCAGGAGGCTGGCTTCGAGGAGGTCGCCCCCTACTATCACAACCCCATCCCAGGGGCCCATTACCTCAAGGCGGATCTCTGAAAAAGGAACGGCCACCCGGGTCGCCCCGGATGGCCGTTTGTCGAAGGCGGGCCTCGGTGCTTTACAGAGACTTCGCCTGTGCGAGCAGGGTGGCGGCGTCGCTCACTTCGAACTTGCCGGGTGCCTCGACGTTCAGCGTCTTCACCACGCCATCCTTGATCAGCATGGAGTAGCGGTTGCTGCGCAGGCCCATGCCGCGGGCGGTCAAGTCCAGCGTCAGGCCTGTGCCCTTGCTGAAATCGGCGCTGCCGTCGCCCAGCATGCGGACCTTGTCACCGGTTTTCTGATCGCGGGCCCAGGCACCCATCACGAACGCGTCGTTCACGCTCACACACCAGATCTCGTCCACGCCCGCCGCCTTGAAGGCGTCGGAATGCTCGACGTAGCCGGGCACATGCTTGGCGGAGCAGGTCGGGGTGAAGGCGCCCGGGAGTGCGAACAACGCGATGGTCTTGCCGGCAGCGGCCTTGTGCGCATCGACCGGGTTCGGGCCGATGCTGCAGCCATTGCCTTCCACTTCGATGTATTCCATCAGCGTCGCGGCGGGAAGCTGGTCACCAATCTTGATCATGCTGGGTCTCCTCACAGGTTATGTACGGGGCGCGGAAGAAAGTCCGCCACAAAAAGAAAAAGCGACCGGATTGTCGGTCGCTTTTGCGGTGAGCGCTGCAGGCAGCGTTCAACAGGCTTACACCAGGGCAGCCTTTTGCACCAGGCGAGTGGCCACCCAGTTCTTGGTCTTGGAGAGCGGGCGGCTCTCGGTGATCTCGATCACGTCGCCCATCTTGTACTCGCCCTGTTCGTCATGGGCGTGGTACTTGCTGGACTTGGCGACGATCTTGTCGTAAAGCTCGTGCTTCACGCGACGCTCGACCAGGACCGTCACGGTCTTGGCACGCTTGTCGCTCACCACCTTGCCGATCAAGGTGCGCTTCAGGGCGGGTTTGGCTTCCGTCATGGATTCGCTCCTTTATTTGGCAGCCGTACGCTGTTTCTCGGCCAGGATGGTCTTGGCACGAGCAATGGCGCGACGGGTGTCGCCCAGCGTGGCGGTGTTGTTGAGTTGTTGGGTGGCCTTCTGCATCCGCAGACCGAAGTGGGCCTTCTGCAGGCTTTTCACTTCGGCTTCGAGGCCGGCCACATCCTTCTGGCGCAGTTCAGCAGCTTTCATCTCATGTTCTCCTGAATCACTGGCCCAGCAGGCGCGTCACGAACGTGGTGCGCAGCGGAAGTTTGGCAGCGGCCAGCTGGAACGCTTCGCGCGCCAGCTGTTCGGGCACACCGACGATCTCGTACAGCACCTTGCCGGGCTGGATCTCGGCCACGTAGTACTCCACAGAGCCCTTGCCGTTGCCCATACGGACTTCGGCAGGCTTGTTGGAGATCGGCTTGTCCGGGAACACGCGGATCCAGATGCGGCCGCCACGCTTGACGTGACGGGAGATCGCACGACGTGCGGCCTCGATCTGACGGGCCGTGAGGCGGCCGCGGTCGGTGGACTTCAGACCGAAGTCGCCGAAGGCCACGGTGGCGCCACTGGTGGCGACACCGGTGTTGCGGCCCTTCTGCTCTTTACGGTACTTGCGACGTGCAGGTTGCAACATGTTTATTCTCCTTTGCCGTCCGCAGCTGCAGGTGCGGGTGCGTCTTTACGAACGCGCTTAACGGCGGGTTTGCTGTCAGCACCCGTGGCTTCGGCAGGCTTGTCGCTGCCATCGGCCGGGGCGGCATTGGCGCCGGGGCGACGCACGGCAGCGCGGGCAGCCGGGCCGGCAGGACGCTCGGCGCGGTCACGACGCGGGCCACGCGGGCGACGCTCTTCTTCAGGACGCGGGGTCTCCACGGCCGGCAGATCGTTGCGGCCCAGGGTGTCGCCCTTGTAGACCCACACCTTCACGCCGATCACACCGTAGGTGGTCTTGGCTTCGGAGGTGCCGTAGTCGATGTCGGCGCGCAGCGTGTGAAGCGGCACGCGACCTTCGCGATACCACTCGCAACGGGCGATCTCGATGCCGTTCAGACGACCGGACGACATGATCTTGATGCCCTGAGCGCCCAGACGCATGGCGTTCTGCATCGCGCGCTTCATGGCGCGGCGGAACATGATGCGCTTCTCGAGCTGCTGGGTGATGGAGTCGGCGATCAGCTTGGCATCGATCTCGGGCTTGCGCACTTCTTCGATGTTCACGGCCACCGGCACGCCCAGTTTGGCGGCCAGATCCTTCTTCAGCTTCTCGATGTCCTCGCCCTTCTTGCCGATCACCACGCCCGGACGTGCCGAGTAGATGGTGATGCGGGCGTTCTTGGCGGGGCGCTCGATGACGACGCGCGAAACGGCGGCGTTCTTGAGCTTGGCCTTCAGGTACTCGCGAACCTTGATGTCTTCGGCCAGCATGCCGGCGAAGTCACGGTTGCTGGCGTACCAACGGCTGGCCCAGTTACGGGAGACGGCCAGGCGGAAGCCGGTCGGGTTGATTTTTTGTCCCATGTTCCAGTGCCTCTCAGTTGCCGACCGTCACGTAGATGTGACACGTGGGTTTGCTGATGCGGTTGCCGCGGCCTTTGGCGCGGGCCGAGAAACGCTTGAGCGTGGTGCCCTGTTCGACGTAGATGGTCTTGACCTTCAGTTCGTCGATGTCGGCACCGTCGTTGTGTTCGGCGTTGGCGATGGCGGACTCCAGGGCCTTCTTCACGATGCCGGCAGCTTTTTTCTGCGTGAACATCAGGATGTTGAGGGCCTGGTCGACCTTCTTGCCGCGAATCAGGTCAGCCACGAGACGGCCCTTGTCCACCGACAGGCGCACGCCGCGAACGACACAGCGGGTTTCAGTAGTCATGGTTGATCCTTACTTCTTGGCTTTCTTGTCAGCCGGGTGACCTTTGAAGGTCCGCGTCAGCGAAAACTCGCCGAGCTTGTGGCCAACCATCTGGTCGGTGATGTACACCGGCACGTGCTGCTTGCCGTTGTGCACGGCGATGGTCAGACCGATGAATTCGGGCAGGATCATCGAGCGGCGCGACCAGGTCTTGACCGGCTTCTTGTCTTTGGTGGCCACAGCCTTCTCGACTTTGGCCAGCAGGTGGTGGTCGACAAACGGACCTTTTTTGAGCGAACGAGTCATGTTGTCAACCCCTTACTTCTTGCGACGCGAGACGATCATCGACTGCGTGCGGCGGTTGTTGCGGGTGCGGTAACCCTTGGTCAGGTTGCCCCACGGATCCACCGGAGCGCGGCCTTCGCCGGTCTTGCCCTCGCCACCACCGTGCGGGTGGTCGATCGGGTTCATGGCAGTACCACGGACGGTCGGGCGGATGCCCATGTGACGCTTCACACCGGCCTTGCCGATCTGGCGCAGGCTGTGCTCGGTGTTGGACACCTCGCCGATGGTGGCGCGGCAGTCCACGTGGATCTTGCGCACTTCGCCCGAACGCATCCGGACCTGGGCGTAGATGCCTTCGCGGGCCAGCAGCACGGCCGAAGCGCCGGCGGAACGGGCGATCTGGGCGCCCTTGCCGACCTGCAGCTCGATGCAGTGAATGGTCGAACCCACCGGGATGTTGCGGATCGGCAGGGTGTTGCCCACGCGGATCGGCGACTCCGAGCCCGACAGCAGGGTGGCGCCCACTTCAACGCCACGCGGGGCGATGATGTAGCGACGCTCGCCGTCGGCGTAGCACAGCAGCGCGATGTGCGCGGTACGGTTGGGGTCGTACTCGATGCGCTCGACCTTCGCAGGGATGTTGTCCTTGTTGCGACGGAAGTCGACCACACGGTAGTGGTGCTTGTGACCACCGCCCTTGTGACGGGTGGTGATGTGGCCGTTGTTGTTGCGACCAGCCTTCTGGAACTGGGGTTCCAGCAGGGGTGCGTAGCCTTCGCCCTTGTGCAGGTGGTCACGCGTGACCTTCACCATGCCGCGACGGCCAGGCGAGGTCGGTTTCATCTTGATGACAGCCATGATTACGCAGCCTCCCCGCCAAAGTTCAGTTCCTGACCCGGCTGCAGCGTCACGTAAGCCTTGCGGACGTGATCACGGCGACCCACGGTCTTGCCGAAGCGCTTGACCTTGCCCTTCTGGTTGACGACGGACACGCCCTTGACCTGGACCTTGAACATCAGCTCAACGGCGGCCTTGATCTCGGGCTTGGTGGCGTCGCGCAGCACCTTGAACAGCACGGCGTTGGTGTTTTCGGCGACCTGGGTGGCTTTCTCGGACACGATCGGTGCCACGAGGACCTGCATCAGGCGGCCTTCGTCGAATTGTGCGGTGCTCATGCGAACATCTCCTTGAGCTGGTCGATCGCCGCTTTGGTGACGATCACCTTCTTGTAGTGCACCAGCGACAGCGGATCGGCGTAACGCGGCTCGACCACCAGCACGTTGGGCAGGTTGCGCGAAGCCAGGTACAGGTTCTCGTCCACCTCGTCGGCGATCACCAGGACCGATTTGAGGTTCATGGCCTTGAACTTGTCGGCCAGCTGCTTGGTCTTCGGCGAGTCGACCTTGATCGACTCAACCACGGCCAGACGGCCTTCACGGACCAGCTGCGAGAAGATGGAGGCCATGCCGGCGCGGTACATCTTCTTGTTGAGCTTCTGGGTGAAGTTCTCGTCAGGGCTGTTCGGGAAGATGCGGCCGCCTCCGCGCCACAGCGGGGAGGAGGTCATGCCGGCGCGAGCGCGACCGGTGCCCTTTTGCTTGAACGGCTTCTTGGTCGAGTGCTTGACCATCTGACGGTCTTTTTGTGCACGCGTACCTTGACGAGCATTGGCCTGATAGGCCACCACGAGCTGGTGGATCAGGGCTTCGTTGTAGTCACGACCAAACACGGTCTCGGGCACATCCACGTTGGATGCAGCCTGGCCCTGGTCATTCAGGAGTTCGACTTGCATCAGTTCGCTCCTTTGGCCGCGGTGGCCTTGATGGCGGGACGGACGGTCACGAAACCGCCGTTGGCGCCCGGCACGGCGCCGCGGATCATCAGCAGGCCACGGGCCTCGTCCACGCGGACGACGTCCAGGTTCTGGATGGTCTTGGTCACGTCGCCCATGTGGCCGGTCATTTTCTTGCCCGGGAACACACGACCCGGATCCTGGGCCATGGAGATCGAGCCCGGCACGTTGTGCGAACGGCTGTTGCCGTGCGATGCGCGCTGCGAGCTGAAGTTGTGGCGCTTGATGGTGCCGGCGTAGCCTTTACCGATCGAGGTGCCCTGCACATCGACCTTCTGGCCGGCGGCAAACAGGGAAGCAGCGGCCACGACGGCGCCCGGCTGATACTGGGCGGCAACGTCGGCGGCGACGCGGAATTCCTTGATGATTTCACCGGCTTCCACACCGGCCTTGGCCAGGTGGCCGGCTTCCGGCTTGGTCACACGGGAAGCACGACGCTTGCCGAAGGTGACCTGAAGCGCGACGTAACCGTCGTTGGTGTCGGTTTTGACTTGAGTCACACGGTTGTTCGACACGTCGACCACCGTGACAGGCACTGCGTCCCCGTCATCGGTGAACAGACGCATCATGCCCACCTTGCGACCCAACAACCCGAGGGAGTTGCTAAGACTCATTGTTTTCTCCGTTCCCGACTTCAATTGGCCGGGGCTGATGTGCAGTGCCGTTGCCAGCTGCTGCGTTGATGAAACGGCGACCCCGGATGTCTCCGGCGCCGTCCGCTCGAGCAAACTCATCCCAGCAAAAACTGGGAAGCCCGCCAGTATATCCGGCGGGCTTTTTTCCTGCAAGCGTCTTCAGCCGCGAGGGCAGAAGACGAGGTGCATCACTGCAGCTTGATCTCGACGTCCACGCCAGCCGGCAGGTCCAGCTTCATGAGCGCGTCCACCGTCTTGTCGGTCGGATCGACGATGTCCATCAGACGCTGGTGGGTGCGGATCTCGAGCTGGTCACGGCTCGTCTTGTTGACGTGAGGCGAACGCAGGATGTCGAAGCGCTTCATGCGGGTCGGCAGGGGCACCGGGCCCTTGACGATCGCGCCGGTGCGCTTGGCGGTGTCGACGATCTCGGCAGCCGAGGTGTCGATCAGCTTGTAATCAAACGCCTTCAGGCGGATACGGATCTTTTGCTTGGACATGACAGTTCCTTCCTTGATCCGGATTACTCGATGATCTTGGCCACGACGCCGGCGCCGACGGTACGGCCGCCTTCGCGGATGGCAAAGCGCAGGCCTTCTTCCATGGCGATCGGGGCGATCAGCTTGACGGTGATCGACACGTTGTCACCCGGCATGACCATTTCCTTGTCCTTGGGCAGCTCGATGGAGCCCGTGACGTCGGTCGTGCGGAAGTAGAACTGCGGACGGTAGTTGTTGAAGAACGGGGTGTGGCGGCCGCCCTCGTCCTTGCTCAGCACATACACCTCACCGGTGAAGTGGGTGTGCGGCTTGATCGAGCCGGGCTTGCACAGCACCTGGCCGCGCTGCACTTCCTCGCGCTTGGTGCCGCGCAGCAGGATGCCGACGTTGTCGCCAGCCTGGCCCTGGTCCAGCAGCTTGCGGAACATCTCCACGCCGGTGCAGGTGGTCTTCTGGGTGACAGCGATACCGACGATCTCGATTTCCTCGCCGACCTTGACGATGCCGCGCTCGATACGACCGGTCACCACGGTGCCGCGACCCGAGATCGAGAACACGTCTTCCACCGGCATCAGGAAGGCGCCGTCCACGGCACGCTCCGGGGTGGGGATGTAGCTGTCCAGCGCATCGGCCAGACGCATGATGGCCTGCTCGCCCAGGTCGCCCTTGTCGCCTTCCAGCGCCAGCTTGGCCGAACCCTTGACGATGGGGGTGTCGTCACCGGGGAAGTCGTACTTGGACAGCAGCTCCCGCACTTCCATCTCGACCAGCTCGAGCAGCTCGGCGTCGTCGACCATGTCGCACTTGTTCAGGAACACGATGATGTAAGGCACGCCCACCTGACGCGCCAGCAGGATGTGCTCGCGGGTCTGGGGCATCGGGCCGTCAGCGGCCGAGCACACCAGAATGGCGCCGTCCATCTGGGCAGCACCGGTGATCATGTTCTTCACATAGTCGGCGTGGCCGGGGCAGTCCACGTGAGCGTAGTGGCGGTTGGCCGTTTCGTACTCGACGTGCGCGGTGTTGATGGTGATGCCGCGCGCCTTCTCTTCCGGAGCCGCGTCGATCTGGTCGTACGCCTTGGCTGCGCCGCCGAACTTGGCCGCCAGCACAGTGGTGATGGCCGCCGTCAGGGTCGTCTTGCCGTGGTCCACGTGACCGATGGTGCCCACGTTGACGTGCGGCTTGGTCCGCTCAAATTTCTCTTTTGCCATTGCAAATACCTCGATGAAAGAACAAAGCCCGTGTGTGTTTAACGTCTCCAGCCGGGGCTCGTCACGGGCAACGAGCCCGCCCCGAAGGGCGGCCGAAGACGAAGGGGATTACTTGGCGCGCGAAGCCACGATGGCTTCAGACACGTTGCGCGGCGCCTCGGAGTAGTGCTTGAACTCCATGGTGTAGGTCGCGCGGCCCTGGGTCGCAGAGCGCAGGGTGGTCGAGTAGCCGAACATCTCGGACAGGGGGACTTCAGCCTTGATGGCCTTGCCGCCACCGACCATGTCTTCCATGCCCTGCACCATGCCGCGACGGCTGGACAGATCGCCCATCACGTTGCCGGCGTAGTCTTCCGGGGTCTCGACTTCCACGGCCATCATGGGCTCGAGGATGACCGGGCTGGCCTTCTTGCAGCCTTCCTTGAAGCCGAAGATGGCAGCCATCTTGAAGGCCTGTTCGGAGGAGTCCACGTCGTGGTACGAACCGAAGTGCAGCGTGACTTTGACGTCGACCACCGGGAAGCCGGCCAGCACGCCGGAGTTCAGCGCCTCGATGACGCCCTTCTCGACCGCGGGGATGTATTCGCGAGGAACCACACCGCCCTTGATCGCGTCGACGAACTCGAAACCTTTGCCCGGCTCGTTGGGTTCGATCTTGAACACCACGTGGCCGTACTGACCTTTACCGCCCGACTGACGCACGAACTTGCCTTCGGCTTCGGCGACATCCTTGCGGATGGTCTCGCGGTAGGCCACCTGCGGCTTGCCCACGTTGGCTTCCACGCCGAATTCGCGCTTCATGCGGTCGACAATGATCTCCAGGTGCAGCTCGCCCATGCCGGAGATGATGGTCTGGCCGGACTCTTCGTCGGTCTTGACGCGGAAGGACGGATCCTCCGAGGCCAGGCGCTGGAGAGCGATGCCCATCTTTTCCTGGTCGGCCTTGGTCTTGGGCTCCACGGCCTGTGCAATCACCGGCTCGGGGAAGACCATGCGCTCGAGCATGATGACGGCTTCCGGATCGCACAGGGTTTCGCCCGTGGTCACGTCCTTCAGGCCCACGCAAGCGGCGATGTCGCCGGCGCGGATCTCTTCGACTTCCTGACGGTTGTTGGCATGCATCTGCACGATACGGCCGATGCGCTCCTTCTTGCCCTTGACCGGGTTGAAGACGGAGTCGCCCTTCTTGAGCACGCCGGAGTACACGCGCACGAAGGTCAGCTGACCGACATACGGGTCGGTCATCAGCTTGAAAGCCAGAGCCGACAGCTTTTCTTCGTCAGCTGCGTTGCGCGAGGTCGGGGCCTCGTTCTCGTCGGTGCCGCCCACCGGGGGGATGTCCACCGGCGAGGGCAGGAAGTCGATGACGGCGTCCAGCATGCGCTGAACACCTTTGTTCTTGAACGCGGTGCCGCACAGCATGGGCTGGATTTCGGTGGCCAGCGTACGGGCGCGGATGCCGGCCTTGATTTCGGCTTCGCTCAGGTCGCCTTCCTCAAGGTACTTGTTCATCATCTCTTCGGTCGACTCGGCGGCGGCTTCGAGCATCTTCTCGCGCCACTCTTCCGCCTGCGCCTGCAGTTCGGCCGGGATGTCCTGGTACTCGAACTTCATGCCTTGCGAAGCCTCGTCCCAGATGATCGCCTTCATCTTGATGAGGTCGACCACGCCCTTGAAGTTTTCTTCGGCGCCGATGGGGATCACGATCGCCACCGGGTTGGCCTTCAGGCGCAGCTTCATCTGGTCGTAGACCTTGAAGAAGTTGGCACCGGTGCGGTCCATCTTGTTCACGAAGGCCAGCCGCGGCACCTTGTACTTGTTGGCCTGACGCCAGACGGTTTCCGACTGCGGCTGCACGCCGCCCACGGCGCAATACACCATGCAGGCGCCGTCCAGCACGCGCATGGAGCGCTCCACCTCGATGGTGAAGTCCACGTGGCCGGGGGTGTCGATGATGTTGAAGCGGTGCTCGGGATAGGACAGGTCCATGCCCTTCCAGAAGCAGGTGGTGGCGGCGGAGGTGATGGTGATGCCACGCTCCTGCTCCTGCTCCATCCAGTCCATGGTGGCAGCGCCGTCGTGCACTTCACCGATCTTGTGGTTCACACCGGTGTAGAACAGGATGCGTTCGGTGGTGGTGGTCTTGCCGGCGTCGATGTGCGCGGAAATGCCGATGTTGCGGTACCGCTCGAGGGGCGTGGTGCGAGACATGGAAATACTCCGAAAAAGGATCGAGCCCGCGTCCCTGGTTCAGGGGTTGCGGGCTCTCGGTTCTGGACGACCTGGGGTGTTGCCCCGGATCAGAAACGGAAGTGGCTGAAGGCCTTGTTGGCCTCGGCCATGCGGTGGACTTCGTCACGGCGCTTCATGGCGCCGCCACGGCCTTCGGTGGCCTCGATCAGCTCGTTGGCCAGGCGCATGGCCATGGACTTCTCGCTGCGCTTGCGGGCAGCTTCCTTGAGCCAGCGCATCGACAGCGCCAGACGGCGCACCGGGCGCACTTCGACCGGCACCTGGTAGTTGGCGCCACCGACGCGGCGGGACTTCACTTCCACCATCGGCTTCACATTGTTGATGGCGTTCGAGAAGATTTCGACCGGATCCTTGCCGGTCTTCTTCTCGATCTGCTCCAGCGCGCCGTAAATGATGCGCTCGGCAACCGCCTTTTTGCCGCCTTCCATGATCACGTTCATGAACTTGGAGAGCTCGACATTGCCGAACTTGGGATCCGGCAGGATTTCACGTTTAGGGACTTCGCGACGACGTGGCATTTCTTCACCTCATATTGCTTCAGTTGGCACCTTTTCAGGCACCGCGAGAGTCATGCAACAACTCTCACTTACTCGACCCGCACGGACGATTCCGTGTTGTGGGCCACTGCGTCCGAACCGCCTGCCTGGGCGGAACCGACACCGAAAGACAGGCTGACTTAGGCCTTCTTGGGGCGCTTGGCACCGTACTTGGAACGGGACTGCTTGCGGTCTTTCACGCCTTGCAGGTCCAGCGAACCGCGGACGATGTGGTAACGCACACCGGGCAGATCCTTGACACGACCGCCACGGACCAGCACGACGCTGTGTTCCTGGAGGTTGTGGCCTTCACCGCCGATATAGGAAATCACCTCGAAGCCGTTGGTCAGACGAACCTTGGCCACTTTGCGCAGCGCGGAGTTCGGCTTCTTCGGGGTGGTGGTGTACACACGGGTGCACACGCCGCGGCGCTGCGGCGAGTTTTCCATGGCCGGGCTCTTGGATTTGGTCTTTTCGACCTCCCGGCCGTGGCGCACGAGTTGGTTGATGGTTGGCATTGAAAAACGTCCCTAAACGTTTGAAAAAAGCGAAAACGAGAACTCCTCGGAAAATTCCGAAAAGCCCTCTACTGTAGCACGGGGGCCAGCTTCCGCCAAACGGCGGGCCTGGCGTCACTGAATCCAGAGGCGGATCGAGTCCCAGGCGCGACCGAACACGCCGGCCTCTTCCACGGTGTCGAGCACCGTCAACGGGACTTCAGCCACGGTGGCTCCTGCGGCAGTGGTCACCTTGAGCATTCCCAGGGCCTGCCCCTTCTGCAAGGGGGCCACGATGGGTTCCGTCCGGATGACCTCGGACTTCAGGCGAGCCCCTTCTCCTGCGGGAACCGAAACCACAACGCCTTCGGTCCGGCCCAGCTTCACCACATCGGCCTTGCCCTTCCAGACCTTGGGCGTTGCAGCAGGCTGCGCCGCCGCCAGCAGGCGCACCGTGTCGAACGCGGTGTAGCCCCAGTTCAGCAGCTTCTGGCTTTCAGCTGCACGGGCGTTTTCGCTGGATGCCCCCAGCAGCACGCTGACCAGCCGCCGCTGGCCAGCCGGGCCGTCGCCCAGACCCGGTACCGGGCGGCGGGCCGTCGCGATCAGGCAATAGCCGGCAGCAGCGGTATGGCCGGTCTTCAGGCCGTCGACGGTCGGGTCGCGGAACAGCAGCATGTTCCGGTTGGTGTCATTGGTGGTCGGGGTGCCCGGGTAGCGGTACCGCTGGATGGCGTAGTAGCTGACGTACTGGGGAAAGTCGTTCATCAGCCGGGTGGACAGCCGTGCCAGGTCGCGTGCTGTGGTGGTGTGACCGGGCTCGGTCAGACCTTCCGGGTTGCGGTAGCCGGTGGCGGTCATGCCCAGCGCCTTGGCCTGATCGTTCATGAGCTGCACGAAACGTTCCACCGACCCGGCCACACCCTCGGCCAAGGCGACGGTGGCGTCGTTGCCGGACTGCACGATCATGCCTTTGATGAGGTCCTCAACCGGCACCTGCATCTTGGGATCGATGAACATGCGCGAACCCGGCATCTTCCAGGCGCGCTCGCTCACCCCGAAGGTCTGCGTCAGGCTGATCTTGCCGGCCTTGAGGGCATCGAACACGATATAGGCGGTCATGAGCTTTGTGAGCGATGCAGGCTCGACCGGGGCATCCGGGTCCTTGGCGGCCAGCACCTGGCCGGTGGTGACGTCCATCAGCAGATAGGCGCGCGCCGCCACTTCGGGCGGCTGGGGCATCTGCGCCAGGGCAGGCAGCTGAAGGGCGCAGGCAGCCAGGATGGCCAGCAGGACAGAACGGAAAAAACGGGGCACGAAAGGATCCTCGGGAGAAATGGCGTCCAGGGCTCAGGGCCTCAGATGCCGCCACACCAGATCCCGCAGCAGCGGGAGCTGGCCATGAAAAAAATGACCGCCGCCAGGCACCACTGTCACCGGCAGGGACTGCGGGCGGGCCCAGTCCATCACGGACGCCAGCGGCACGGTGTCGTCGGCCTCGCCGTGAACGACCAGGGTTCGGGCGTGGAGTTCCGGCTCAATCGTTGCGACCTGAAACCGGCTGGCTGCCGTACCCACCAGCACCACATGCCGGATGTCACGCCGGGACTGCACCGCAGCGAGCGCATGGCTGGTGACGAAGGCGCCAAACGAGAAGCCGGCCAGCACCAGCGGACCCTGTGCAGCAAGCCGCTCGATGACGGCCAGCATGTCGGCACACTCGCCACGCCCCTCATCCCAGGCGCCTGCGCTGCCGCCGACACCCCTGAAATTGAACCGCACCGCATCAAGCCCGGCCAGGACGGCCGCCCTCGCAAGGGTCTGGACCACCTTGTTGGTCATGGTGCCGCCGAACAGCGGGTGGGGATGGGCAATGACGGCCGTACCACTGGCCGGGCTCGGGGCCCGGTCGATGGCGGCTTCCAGCAC
The DNA here is from genome assembly GCF_958439165.1 of uncultured Hydrogenophaga sp. Classification (GTDB taxonomy): domain Bacteria; phylum Pseudomonadota; class Gammaproteobacteria; order Burkholderiales; family Burkholderiaceae_C; genus Hydrogenophaga. The sequence continues at coordinate 134,666 of NZ_OY288124.1, forward strand.
TCCGGCCGGGCCCTCGATCTGCAGCAACTCGGTCTGGGCGTTCACGGCGCGGGCGAACGGATCAACGGCCGACGTCGGGGGGTGTGACCAGCCGCTCCACCACCACACCATCCCGCAGATGCGAGGTGACGATCTCGTCGATGTCGGCCTGATCGACATAGGAGTACCAGACCGCTTCCGGGTAGACGACGGCAATCGGACCACCTGCACAACGGTCCAGGCAGCCGGCCTTGTTGACCCGCACCTTGCCCTGCCCCAGCAGCCCCAGGGCCTTGGATTGGGATTTGCAGCGCTCGAAGGCGGCCTGGGCCTTGTGGTCGGCGCAACAAGCTTCGCCGTCGCGCTGGTTCAGGCAGAAGAAGATGTGCCGCTGGTAGTAGGAGGTCGGATCAGCCATCCGGCGATTTTAGGGCCGCGGGGGCGCCGCCACCGCCCTCAGTCCGTAGATGAGCGCTGCAAACGGCCAGAGCCAGCCCAGCCACTGGGACAAGCCATGAAAGCGGATGAACCTCCCCTGCTCCCAGGCCTCGAGCGACTGGGCAAAGTAAGGCGTGTCGGCCGACTGGTTGAGCACTGTCAGCAACACCGCCAGCACCAGCAGCATCAGGACGTTGCAAAGGCGCCGTGGCAACCAAAGTGCCACCAGCGCCACGGCGCCGGCCAGGGCGATTCCGGCCAGCACAGGCGGATGGATCCAGGCCCAGGCATGGGACGGCCCGTAGGTGAGCGCAGCCGACAAGGAGGCCACCGCCATGGCCAGTCCGAACAGCAGGGGAACGAACGCCAGCCGGCCGCGCAACGTCCGCAGATCCGAAAAGCCCAGCAGAAGGGGGGCGAGCAGACCCAGTGCAATGCAGCAGGCCTCCGACAACGGGCTCAACGGCAGGGTGGCGAGCTGATCCACCGGCAGCCACAGTGCAAACGGCGTGCCTTCCACCACTTCCTCCAGCCAGGCCAGCGCACGCGCACCTACCTGCCCCAGTCCGAACGGCACCTGGGCCGGATACAACAAGGCGAACGGCCACAGCGCCAAGAGGACCAGACCACCATGGGCATGAGGAGCAAACCAGTCGGCGCGGAAGCGTGACCAGGCATCCAGCCAGCCCAGGCGCTGCAGCACGTTGGCCAGCCCGGCTCCCAAGGCCCCGCCGGCCGTGTTGAGGACCAGGTCGACATTCGATGGAACACGGGCCGGCAGAAAGTTCTGGAGCGTTTCGACCGACAGCGACAGGGCACCACAGGCCAGCGTGGCCCACACGGCTGCGCGCAGGGCCAGCCCGGCCCTCAGCAGCGTCACCGCCAGGAGGAATCCCAGCGGGGCATAGCCCACCAGGTTCGACAGGACGTCGAAGCCGGTCCAGTACTGGGGAAAGGGAGCTGCCAGAAACGCCAGGGGGGCCACCCCCTGGACCCGCCAACCCTCGAACGGGTACAGGCTCGCGTAGACGATCAGGCCGGCGAACAGCAGACCCAGTGGCAGGGCAGAGCTGGGTCGGGCCAAAACGTCAGAAAGGTTTGACGACCACCAGCACCACGGCCACCACCAGCATGAGCACCGGCGCCTCGTTGAACCAGCGGTACCAGACGTGGCTGCGCCGGCTGACCCCCATCTCGAACTGCCGGACCATCCGACCGCACACGTGGTGGTAACCCAGGGCCAGCACGACCACGGCCAGCTTGGCGTGCATCCAGCCGTTGCCCGGTCCGCGGCCGATGCCATAGCCCAGCCACAGCCACAGGCCCAGGACCAGCGCCGGCACGGCCAGCAGGGTGGTGAAGCGCATGAGCTTGCGTGCCATCAGGAGCAAGCGCTCACGCTCGGCGACGCTCTCGGGCGGCACCATGGCCAGGTTGACGAAGATCCGCGGCAGATAGAACAGTCCGGCGAACCAGCTGGCCACGAACACGATATGGAAGGATTTGACCCAGAGCATGGAGCCAGTTTAGCCCGGGCGAAAAAAAACCCGGTCACCAGGACCGGGTTGGGAAGCCTTTTTGCTGTCACACACCAAGGCACCCGCTCAGGGAGGAAAAGCGGGGAGCTCACTTGCGCAAGCCCGCCGAAATGTTACCCCAGCAGGTGCTGGAATCCAACGCAACCTGTCAGATCTGACATTGTTTCGCCAACTGATTCTGTGCTTGGAGCAACACCACACGCTGCTGCGTGCGGTTCGTCACATCATTTTGGCCAGCTCGAACATCACGGCCGTGCCCAGCGCTTCGCGGACGTTGCCGCGGCCCACCTTGGCCATGGACATCTCGTCGAAGCCGGACATGTCGAAGGAGTTGTTGTCGGCCGAGATCTCGACGAACGGGAACTCCATGACGTCGCGCAGCACCTCCTTGCGGAAGGCATCGAAGCCGGGGCCCTTGAGATCGGAATCGATGACGATCAGGCTGGGCATGCGGCGACGCAGCGCATCGCGGGCCTGGTCGATGTCGACCACGCTGTCGGACATGATGCCGATCTCGCGCAGTGCATCCCGGACGTCGGCACGGACCTGCAGGCTGGGGGAGATGGTCAGGGCGTAGACGCCTTGCAGAGACTTGAACATCGACGACTGGTCGTCCGACAGGTCAACCGCCGCAATGCCGTCGACCGCCTGCACGGTCCGGGTGAACATGGCGGTGACGGAAACGTTGTCCTCGCTGACCTCACGCTTGAGTTCGATGCCGCCGGCGGCCTGGGCGATCTGGCGAACCAGCAGCCAGGCCATGCCGTCCAGCTGCGCGTGGCTGGAAGCGGGCACGCCGTCGTTGTTGGCGCGGATCTGCAGGCGGGCGTGCGGCGGCCAGCTGTTGATGTCCAGCCGCACATCGACGCGCTGGCCGAAGGGCATGGCCCAGTCGAGCACGGCGTTGACGAATGCGTAGGCCACCGTCGGATCGGTCAGCACGTCCACCGGCTTGAGCTTGCGACGGAGTTCGATGCCCACGACGGCAAATTCCTTGCGACGCTCCTGCAGCAGGCTCTCGACCAGCTCGGCCAGGTTGATGCGCTCGTGCGACTGGCGGATGCGGCCGGCATGGAAGCGATGGATCTGCTGCGCCACCAGGCCGGCCTGCTTGATGCGCTCGGCCGGAATGCTCAGCGCACGGTGCTCCATGCGGGTGATGCGTTCCTTGAGCAGCAGCTGGTCCAGATTGTTCTGGAGCGCGCTCAGGCTCTGGGTGATCTGGTCGGCCAGCCCCTGGACCAGCGTGGGCCAGTGGGCGTCGATCGACCATTCTTCAGAATCGTCCTGGGTGACCTGGGGCATGGGGTTGGAAACGACTTGCTTGAGGGTGGACATGATGACACCGGTGCGTCTAGGGTTAACGGGTACGGGTATAAATCGCAATGTTTTGTTACATCCGAAGTTAACACCTTTGGGTAGCTCAGCGCCAGTGTTTTTTGGTGCAAAGGCGGCCATTCGCGTGCGTTTCGGCACACTTGCGGGCCGCTCGGAGGGGTATCTCGCGGCGACAGAAGGCCGGTGCCGGAACGCCGGCCGGGTTTGCCACAATAGGCCATGCACACACCCGCCCCCTACCCCGCCAACCGCCCGCGCCGCCTCCGCCGCGACCCCTTCACCCGCGAACTGGTGCGCGAGAACCGGCTGCACCCCTCGGACCTGATCTACCCCGTGTTCGTTCTGGACGGTCAGGGCAAGCGTGAGGCAGTGGGTTCGATGCCGGGGGTGGAGCGGCTCAGCCTGGACCTGCTGCTGCCGGTGGCCGAGGAATGCGTGCAGCTGGGCATTCCGGTCATGGCGCTGTTCCCGGTCATCGACCCGGCCCTCAAGACCCCGGACGGCCGCGAGGCCATGAACCCGGACGGGCTGGTGCCGCGGGTGGTGAGCGAACTCAAGCGCCGGTTCCCGCAGCTCGGCGTGATGACCGATGTGGCGCTGGACCCTTACACCAGCCACGGGCAGGACGGCCTGCTCGACGAGCACAACTACATCCTGAACGACCCCACGGTGGCGGTGCTGGTGCAGCAGGCACTCACCCAGGCTGCAGCCGGGGTGGACATCGTGGCGCCGAGCGACATGATGGATGGCCGCATCGGCGCTATCCGCCAGGCCCTGGAAGGCGCCGGCCATGTGCACACACGCATCATGGCCTACAGCGCCAAGTACGCCAGCGCCTTCTACGGGCCGTTCCGCGACGCGGTGGGCTCGGCCGCCAACCTGGGCAAGGCCGACAAGAAGGTCTACCAGATGGACCCGGGCAACAGCAACGAGGCGCTGCGCGAGGTGGCCCTGGACCTGGCCGAAGGCGCCGACATGGTGATGGTCAAGCCCGGCATGCCTTACCTGGACATCGTCCGGCGCGTGAAGGACGAGTTCGCGGTGCCGACCTTTGCCTACCAGGTCAGCGGCGAATACGCCATGCTCAAGGCCGCTGCCCAGAACGGCTGGCTGGACCACGATGCGGTGATGATGGAAAGCCTGCTGGCCTTCAAGCGGGCCGGGGCCGACGGCATCCTGACCTATTTCGCACGCGACGCGGCACGCCTGCTGCGCGCCTGAACCCGGAGCCACGGGCATGCGCGTCTTCCACGTCCAGCCCGGCGCCGTCGTCGAATCGGCGGGCGTGCCCATGACGTTGCCGCCCAAGGGCTTTCTCTGGATCGCCTGCGGCCGGCGCGAGTTCGAACTCGAGCACGGCAACGTGCAGGCAGCCCTGCAGGTGATGTGCGGCACCACCCTGGTCGACCTCCACGTGTCCGACCTCATCAACAACCAGCTGCCCTCGCACTACGACTACACGTCCCAGTACGACATCGTGGTGTTCCGCCGGCTGGCGGCCGGACAGTCGGAACACGATGTGGAGCAGACCGGACCCTCGCACACCGGCGCGCAGCGGCGTGGCGGGCCGCCGGTGCTGCGCCGCATCGACACCAGCCCGGTGGGCTTTGCCGTGTTCGACCGGGTGCTGCTCACCGTGCACCCGGCCAGCTGCGGCGTGCTGGATCAGTACTCGGCGCGGCTGCTGGCGAGTGCCACCGCCGCATCACGCGCCGCCGGCGTGAACCTGCCGGTCAGCTCGGCCGACCTGATGCTGCGCATCATCAACCAGATGGTCGACGGCTACCTCGACCTGCGGCGCGAACTCACGCGCCAGCTTGACCACTGGCAGGCCGAGCTGCTGCACCCCAAGACACGGTTCACCAACTGGAGCTCACTGCTGGACGCACGCATCTCGCTGCACCATCTGGACGAAATCTGCGAAGACCAGCGCAGCGCCATCCAGGACTGGACCGAGGCTCTGGCCGGCTGGGAACCGAACGACGCCATCGGCGGGCAACGGGGGCTGGAGCTGCTGCGCGTACGCTCGCGGGACGTGCTCGAACACATCGAGCGGGTGGTGCACCATGTGCGGCGGCTGGAACAGAACGCCGAGACGGCGGTGCAGATGCACTTTTCAGCGCAGAGCAACCGCACCAACGACATCATGCGCACGCTCACGGCGCTGACCGCGATCTTCCTGCCCCTGAACCTGATCGCCGGCATCTTCGGCATGAACTTCGATTTCATCCCGCTGATCCACCTCGAGACCGGCTTCTGGTGGGCCATGGGTTCGATGGCCCTGACCACCGTGGCGCTGGTCGCCGTGTTCTGGCGCAAGCGCTACCTGGCCCGGTCAGCGGGGCGCTGAGGGCAGCGCCGCAGGATCCGGCAGGTTGAACAGGCGGGCTGCGTTGCCCCAGGCAATGCGGCGGGCCACGTCCGGCGGCAGGCCACCCAGCCAGACCCGGTAGTCCTGCATCAGCCGACCGTACGACTGCCAGCGCGCATTGACCCAGGTGTCGGAGCCGGCGAGGAAACGGTCCGGGTGGCGCAGCATCAGGTCGCGCCACGCGGGGCACAGCTGCCCGCCCTCGCAGGTGAGCCCCGGGCGGTACGACAGCTCGCCCATCAGGCCGGGGTAGCGCTGCAGCAGCGCCTCCACCTCGGCTGGCGAGGTGCCACCGATGCCGGTGTGGGCCCAGATGAGCTGGAGCCTCTGCCCGCGCGACGGCGTGGCCTGCATCAGCAGGTCGATGGCGGCCTCGTCCACATGGGCCAGCACCACCAGGTCTTTCTCTTCGGCCAGCGCCATGAGCTGCTGTGCGACCGGGCCGCGCGCATTGGCACTGTCGTACAGGTGGAACTCGCCCAGGCCACGGTAGGGGCCGGCGGCGGTGCCGCGCTCCAGCTCACTGCGCACCAACTCCACGATGGAAGGGTCGCGGAACCAGTTGTTGTAGTCCGCCCGGTTGCGGTAAAGACGCACGAAGGGCACCACGGTGACGCCAGCCGCAGCGGCCTGCTCGCGAGCCGCAGCCAGGGCCCGGGTGCCGTCGTTCGGACGGGAATTGGCGAGCACGCCGCGCACGCCGCTCTCGCGCATGCGCTGCAGCACGTCGGGCAGCGGGTGGGGACAGGCCGCCGATGGGGCCGGCGCGTGCACGCACGCCTCGTCGTTGTAGTGCAGGTGGGCGTCGAACAACGGGCCGCTGTAGTCGGCCGACTGCACCAGGCCGGACCCGACAAGCGCCAGGGCCGCCAGAACACCCCGAAGCACCGGAACGCGGCGTGCGGCGCCCATGGCGTCAGCCCAGGTGGCGGGCGAAGAAGGCCAGCGTGCGTTCGCGCGCCGTGCGGGCTGCCTCGGCGTCGAACGAGCCGCGCTGGTCGCAATTGAAGCCGTGGTTGGCCTGGTACACATGCACCTCCACACCGGGCTGGTTCTGGCGGAAAGCCTCGACCGTGTCGAGCGGAATCCAGTGGTCCTGGTCGCCGAAATGGGCCAGCACCGGCACCTTCGGCTGGCGGACTGCATCGGGCTGGGCGGTCATGCCGCCGCCGTAGTAGGGCACGGCGGCCGACAGACCGGTGAGGCTGCAGGCCGAGCGCCAGGTGAGCAGGCCACCCCAGCAATAACCCACGATGCCGACCTTGCCGGTGCCACCGGCCTTGGCCGCGTGGTCGATGGCGGCCTGGATGTCGGCCATCACCCCGGGTTCGGGCAGGCCGTCCACGGCGGTCTTGAAGCCGAAACCGGTGCCCATGTCGGCCTCGGTGTAGCCCAGTTCGACACCCGCCTGCACCCGGTGGAAGGTGGCCGGTGCGACCACGAAGTAACCCTCGGCGGCATAACCGTCGGCCACCGAACGGATGTGCGAGTTGACGCCGAAGATTTCCTGCAGCACCACGATGCCGCCCTTGGGCGTGCCGGCCGGCTCGGCCACGTAGGCGGGGAAGCTGTGGCCGTCAGCGGCCGTGAGGTGGATGGTCTGACCCATGGTGATGAACTCCTGTGCGGGATGTGGGATGGGATTCAGCGCTGCAGCAGGCGGCGCTGGACGAAGTCGAGGCGGTCCTGGCCCCAGAAGATCTCGCCGTCGATGACGAAGCTCGGCGCGCCGAACACGCCGGCGTCGATCGCGGCCTGGGTGTGCGCATCCAGATCGGCCTGGGCCTGCGGCTCCAGGGAGGCGGCCAGCCGGTCGGCCGGCAGCCCCTGCTGCGCCAGCAGCTGCGCCAGCGTGGCCGGGTCGGCGATATCAAGCTCGTGCACCCAGACCGCCGAGAGCACCTCGCCGGTGAGGGCCAGCGCGGCATCGGTGCCATCGAGCCGATCGACCGTGACGATGAGACGGGAGGCCGGATCACCGGCCACCGGGAAGAAGCGCGGCTGCAGGTTCAGCGGCAACTTGAGCCACTGGGCGAAGCGTTCCATTTCCACCAGCCGGTAGGCCTGGCGCTGGGGGGCCCGCTTGGGCAGCGGCAGGCCGCCCGAGACCGGGAAAACGCGGCCCAGGTCCATGGGGCGCAGGCGGACGGTGACGCCGGCGTCGCGGGCCATGGCCACGAAGCGGGCGTGACCGAGGTAGGTCCAGGGGCTTTGGGGGGCAAGGAAGTAGTCCACTGTGGGACGCATGGCAGGTCTCCCGGGCTGTTGTAATGGGCGCCATTCAGGCTGAACGGCTGTTACCCGTCGGCGAGCTCCGGTTTTTACGCGAAGCCCGCCGACTGTGCAGGAGACAGGTTATGGATTCGAGTCAGGACGCCCGCCACGCCGGCACGCTGCTGGTCACCGGCGGCGGGCGCGGCATCGGCGCGGCCACCGCCCGGCTGGCGGCCCGTCGGGGCTGGTCGGTGGCGGTGAACTACGCACGCGATTCGCTGGCGGCCGACGAGGTGGTGCGCGCCATCCGGGCCGAGGGCGGTCAGGCCATGTCGGTACAGGCCGACGTGTCCGACGAGGCGCAGGTGGTCACGCTGTTCGAGCGCGTGGACGCCCGCTTCGGACGCCTGACCGGCCTGGTGAACAACGCCGGCGTGGTGGACGTGAGCGCACGTGTCGACCAGATGGACGCGCAGCGCCTGCACCGCATGTTCGACATCAACGTGATCGGATCGATGCTGTGCGCGCGCGAGGCGGTGCGACGCATGAGCACGCTGCACGGCGGCGAGGGTGGCGCCATCGTGAATGTGTCGAGCGCCGCCTCCCGGCTGGGCTCGCCAGGCCAGTATGTGGACTACGCCGCCGCCAAGGGCGCCATAGATGCCTTCACCATCGGCCTGGCCAAGGAGGTGGCGGCCGAGGGAATTCGTGTCAATGCGGTGCGACCGGGGTTGATCGAGACCGACATCCATGCTTCCGGCGGCCTGCCGAACCGGGTGCGCGACCTGGCCCACACCGTGCCCATGCAGCGCGGCGGCACAGCCGACGAGGTGGCGCAGGCCATCGTCTGGCTGCTGTCGCCGGCGGCCAGCTACACCACCATGACCCTGATGGACATCTCCGGAGGACGCTGAACATGAACCCCGTTGACATGCCGCGTGGCCCGATCCGCATCTGGTGGGAAGACCTGGAGGTCGGCCAGGTGCGCGACCTGGGCAGCCTGAGCCCGACCCGCGAGGACATCCTGGCCTTTGCCGGCCAGTTCGACCCGCAGCCCTTCCACCTGGACGACGAGGCCGCCCGTGGCTCGGTGTTCGGCGCACTGTGCGCCAGCGGCTGGCACACCTGCGCCATGGCCATGCGGCTGATGGTGACCAATTTCCTGCACGAGACCTCCAGCCTGGGCTCGCCCGGTCTGGAAAGCCTCAAATGGCTCAAGCCGGTGTTTCCGGGCGACGTGCTGCGGCTGCAGCACACCATCACCGAAAAACGCCCCATGAACAGCCGGCCCGACGTGGGGCTGGTGCGCACCGTCTGGGAGATGTTCAACCAGAAAGGGGAGAAAGTGCTGCACATGGAGGGCTACGGCATGTTTCGTCTGAAAGAACCGCCGCGCTCTGCCGCCCCACAATAGCGGGCATGGACTTCAAGCCGCTGATCACCCTGCTCGCCATCGTCAACCCGCTGGCGATCGTTCCCTTCTTCATCCACTACACGCAGGGCTTCAGTCGCAAGCAGCGGCAGCGCACCGTGCTGATCGCCGCCTGCAGTGCGTTCGCCGTGATCGCCACCTGCGCCATCGTGGGCCTGCAGATCCTGGAGTTCTTCGGCATCTCTCTGGCCAGCTTCCAGGTCGGGGGCGGCATGTTGCTGCTGACCTCGGCGCTGTCCATGCTGAACGCCCAGCCGGCCGAAGCCAAGGCCACCGAGGGCGAGGTGCAGGACGCCTCCGCCCGCGCCTCGATCGCCGTGGTGCCGCTGACCATTCCGCTGCTCACCGGCCCGGCCACCATGTCCACCGTGGTGATCTATGCCGACCAGGCCAAGACCTTCCTGCAGCACGCGGCCCTGGTGGGCTACGGCGTGGTGATCGCGCTGGCCACGGTCGTGTGCTTCACGCTGGCCGAACCCATCGCCCGCTTCCTCGGTCAGACCGGCATCAATGTCATGACCCGGCTGATGGGCCTGATCCTGGCGGCACTGGCCGTGGAGGTGATGGCCACCGGTCTGGTCAAGCTGTTCCCGGCCCTGGCCTGAACCCACCCCAACCCCGATCCACGAGGAGACCCATGATCCGCTGGACCGACGCCTGGACCTGGCTGGTGCCGCTGCTGGCAGCGCTGCTGCTCGGCGGTGCCACCTTCATGAACCCCGCCGCCTGGCTGACGGCAGCCTGTGCGGTCGCCCTGATCGGCGCCGTCATCGCCGCTGTGCACCACGCCGAGGTGGTGGCCCACCGGGTGGGTGAGCCCTTCGGCACGCTGGTGCTGGCACTGGCGATCACCGTCATCGAAGTGGCGCTGATCATCTCCATGATGCTGGCCGGCGGCCCGGACAAGGCGACCCTGCCGCGCGACACCATCTTCTCGGCGGTGATGATCATCACGACCGGCGTGGTCGGTGTGTGTCTGCTGGTCGGTGGCCTGCACCACCACGAGCAGAGCTTCCAGCTGGCAGGCGCCAACTCGGCGCTGGCCGCACTGGTGTCGCTGGCCGGTCTGGTGCTGGTGCTGCCCACCTTCACCACCAGTGCCGGCGAGGGCATCTACACGGTGTCGCAGCTGGTGTTCGTGGCGCTCTCGTCGCTGGCCACCTGGGGCGTGTTCGTGTTCGTGCAGACGGTGCGCCACCGCGACTACTTCCTGCCGCCGGCCAACGCCTCCGACGAAGACCAGCACGCCGCCCCGCCCAGCAACGCCCAGGCCTGGATCAGCTTCGGCCTGCTGCTGGTCGCCCTGGTGTCGGTGGTCGGTCTGGCCAAGCAGCTGTCACCCACCATCGAAGCGGCCGTGGCCTCGGCGGGTGCGCCGAAAGCGGTCATCGGCATCGCGATCGCCATGCTGGTGCTGCTCCCGGAAACCTGGGCCGCCCTGCGCGCCGCCCGTGCCGACCGGCTGCAGACCAGCATGAACCTGGCCCTGGGCTCGGCGCTGGCCAGCATCGGCCTGACGATTCCGGCGGTGGTGATCGCCGCCGTCTGGCTCGACCTGCCGCTGGTGCTGGGCCTGAGCGCCAAGGACATCGCACTGCTCGGCATCACCTTGCTGGTGAGCGCCATCACACTGGGCACCGGCCGGACCAATCTGATGCAGGGCGCCGTGCACCTGGTGCTGTTCGCCGCCTTCCTGTTCCTGTCGCTGGTGCCCTGACGCCGCTCCTGGCGCGCGCTAGTCGCGCAACCAACGCCTCAGTCCACCGGTGGTTCCGGCGCGCTCCAGGGTGACGCGCGCTTCCTCCAGGGCCTGCGCCAGCGCTTCTGCTGCGGCCCGTCGGGCCAGCGCGAGCGCATCTTCGGTCACCGCCGAGTCGGGCGCGAGTCCTGCCTCCCAGGCGAGGTTTTGCTGGGCGGCGGCGCGCTCGCGCTCCAGGTCGGCCACCTGGCGCCGCAGGATCACCAGCAGGCCTGCCAGCCTGGCGTCGTCCCAACCGCTGGCGGGTTGAGCCTGCAACACCTGCTGCTGCAGGCGCAGCAAGGCCGGCAGATCGCCGCCGGCGTGGGCCCGGTTGGCCTCGGCCATGAGGGCGGTCTTGCGCTCGCGCTGCGCCGGGTCGGGCTCGCGGTCGGGGTGCAGGGCGCTGGCGAGCTGGCGGAACAGGCGGCGCAGCAGCGTGGCCGGATCGTCGGTGGGGCTGTCGCCTGGCGGCAGTGCCGAATCCGGGGTCGGCTGAGAGGCGCTGTCGGACGCGCCGCCCGGCGGCGTCTGCCGGGCTTCACGCTGCTGGCGGCGTTGCTCCCGACGGGCCTGCCGCGCTTCGCGCCGGGCATCCCGCTCGTTCGTCTGCTGGCGCCAGCCCTCGACCCGCTCCTGCCAGCCGGTACGGTCCTGGGCCTGTCGCTCGGCCAGGGGAATGTCGCTGTGGCGGTCGTGCGCCTCCCGGGCCGTGGCATCACCACTGCCGGCCAGCTCGGAAGCCAGGCGGGCCAGCCGGACCAGGGCAGCCCGGCGATCGGCACCGGCGAGCTGCTTGCCGTCCAGGGCATCGGCCAGGCAACGGGCCAGCTGCTGGCGCACCTCGGTCAAGGCCTGGGTCATCGGTGCGGTGGCCACCTGCAGCGCCTGGCGGTGGGTCAGGGCCAGGGCCTGCAGATCCGCCAGCTGGCTCTGAAGACGGTGGATGCGCTGCAGCTGGCGGTTCCATTCACGCACGGTGGCGGAGGTGCCTGGGGCTTCGCCGGCGATGGACAAGGTACGGTCGGGCATGGCGCTGGACTATATTGCCCCCTCGCTTCCACCGACCCCCTCCTCTCCCCCGCCATGGCCAAAGACAAGACCCAGTTCACCTGCAGCGAATGCGGCGGCACCTCGCCGCGCTGGCTGGGCAAGTGCCCGCACTGCAACGCCTGGAATACGCTGGTGGAGTCGGTGGCCGAGTCGTCGGCACCGTCGAAAAACCGGTTTGCCGCGCTGGCACCCACGGCCGAGGTGAAGTCGTTGTCCGAGATCGAGGCGCAGGACGTGCAGCGCACCCCCACCGGCCTGGACGAGCTCGACCGGGTGCTGGGCGGCGGGATCGTGGAAGGCGGTGTGGTGCTCATCGGCGGCGACCCGGGCATCGGCAAGTCGACCCTGCTGCTGCAGGCGCTCGATGCGCTGCAGAAACAGTCGCTCGACACGCTGTACGTGACCGGCGAGGAAAGCGGTGCGCAGGTGGCCCTGCGTTCGCGCCGGCTGGGCCTGGACGGCTCGCAGGTGAAGGTGCTGGCCGAGATCCAGCTGGAGAAGATCCTGGCCACGCTGGACGCGGTGCGCCCGGCCATCGCGGTCATCGACTCGATCCAGACGGTGTATTCCGAACAGCTCACCAGCGCGCCGGGCTCGGTGGCCCAGGTGCGCGAATGCGCCGCCCACCTCACCCGCGCGGCCAAGGCCAGCGGCACCGCCATCGTGCTGGTGGGGCATGTCACCAAGGAAGGTGCGCTGGCCGGGCCGCGGGTGCTGGAGCACATGGTGGACACGGTCCTGTACTTCGAGGGCGACACCCACAGCAGCTACCGGCTGATCCGCGCCATCAAGAACCGCTTCGGGGCGGTCAACGAGATCGGTGTGTTCGCCATGACCGAGCGCGGCCTCAAGGGCGTGAGCAACCCCAGCGCCATCTTCCTGTCGCAGCACGCCGAGCCGGTGCCGGGCAGCTGCGTCATGGTCACGCTGGAAGGCACCCGGCCCATGCTGGTGGAGCTGCAGGCGCTGGTGGACACCGGCGGGCCATCGCCCCGGCGGCTGTCGGTGGGCCTGGAGCGTGACCGGCTGGCCATGCTGCTGGCCGTCCTGCACCGCCACGCCGGCGTGGCCTGCATGGACCAGGACGTGTTCGTCAATGCGGTGGGCGGTGTGCGCATCAGCGAGCCGGCGGCCGATCTGGCGGTCATGCTGGCCATCACCAGCAGCCTGCGCGGGCGGCCGCTGCCCAAGGGCTTCATCGCATTCGGCGAGGTCGGCCTGGCCGGCGAGGTGCGCCCCGCCCCGCGCGGCCAGGAGCGCCTGAAGGAAGCCGCCAAGCTGGGGTTTTCGGTGGCGGTGGTGCCACGCGCCAACCTGCCGCGCAAGGCCGAGCGCGGCGGTACCGAACTCTTCCCCGGCATGACGGTGCATGGCGTCGACCGCATCGAGGAAGCCATGGACCTGGCCCGCAGCCTGGCCTGAGCCCAGCCCCGCCGCCCCTCGCCACGCGATCGGCTCGCGCGACAATCCCGCCCCATGACCGTTCAACGCACCCTCATCGCCCTGGCTGCCGCCGCCTTGCTGATCTTTGCCCACCGCCAGTACGGCTGGCCCGGCGTGGCGGCCGTCTCGGGCGGCCTGGTCATGTGGCTGCTGCTGCACGTGACCCGGCTCATGACCATCGTCAAGCGGGCGGCCAACCGGCCCATCGGTCACGTGGACAGCGCCGTCATGCTCAATGCCAGGTTGCACGCCGGCGACACCCTGCTGCATGTGATGGCCATCACCCGGTCGCTGGGCCAGGTGCTCACGCCCGAGGGGGAGGAGCCCCAGGTCCTGCGCTGGACCGACCCGGGCGGCGCCTGGGTGGAGGCGCGGTTTGCCAGCGGCAGGCTGGCCTCCTGGACACTGCAGCGCCCCGCCGAGGTGGCCGAAGCCGTCCCCGACCCGCTCCGCGATGCACCGTAAAATCCGCCGGTTGCCCCCAGGGCATGCCCCCTATTCCGACAGCCTCTTCAAAGGACCCCCATGAGCCCCATCGTTCCCTCGATGTCCGACCGCGACGGCAAGATCTGGATGGACGGCCAGATGGTGGACTGGCGCGACGCCAAGATCCACGTGCTGACCCACACCCTGCACTACGGCTGTGGCGCTTTCGAGGGCGTGCGGGCCTACAACACGGCGGCCGGCCCGGCCATCTTCCGCCTGGAAGAGCACACCGAGCGCCTGTTCAACAGCGCCAAGATCCTGCGCATGAAGATCCCCTTCACCATGGAAGAGGTGATGGAAGCGCAGAAGGCGGTCATCCGCGAGAACCAGCTCGAGAGCGGCTACATCCGTCCGCTGACCTGGATCGGCGACCGCAAGCTCGGCGTGAGCCCCAAGGGCAACACCATCCACCTGATGGTGGCGGCCTGGGCCTGGGGCGCCTACCTGGGTGAAGAGGGTCTGAAGCGCGGCATCCGCGTCAAGACCAGCAGCTACACCCGCCACCACGTCAACATCACCATGACGCAGGCCAAGGCGGTGAGCAACTACACCAACAGCATCCTGGCCAATATGGAAGCCACCGACGAGGGCTACGACGAAGCCCTGCTGCTCGACTCCAGCGGCTTCGTCAGCGAAGGCGCCGGCGAGAACATCTTCGTCATCAAGAACGGCGTCATCTACACCCCCGACCTGTCGGCCGGCGCCCTCAACGGCATCACCCGCAACACGGTGTTCCACATTGCCAAGGACCTGGGCCTGGAGATCGTGCAGAAGCGCATCACCCGCGACGAGGTCTACATCGCCGACGAGGCCTTCTTCACCGGCACCGCCGCCGAAGTCACCCCCATCCGCGAACTCGACCGCATCGAGCTGGGCAAGGGCGACTACGTGGGCAGCCGCGGCCCCATCACCGAAAAGATCCAGACCGCCTTCTTCGACATCGTCAACGGCCGCAACCCCAAGTACGCCGCCTGGCTGTCCAAGGTCTGAAGGAGCCCGCCATGAGCCAAGGCGTCGTCGAACTCAAGGCCAAAGACCTCAACGCCCACGGCGGGGTGTTCTGCCCCAGCCCGCTGGCCGACATGAAGCTCTGGAACAGCCACCCCAAGGTCTACCTGGACGTGGCCAAGACCGGCGAGGGCAAGTGCCCGTACTGCGGGACGGTGTACCGGCTGGCTGCCGGTGAACAGGTGGCGCACGGGCACTGACCCACCGGCTTCCCGGGACATGCGTCTGCGCCTTGGCAGGCGTGGATAATCGCCAAAGGCACCACGAAGGTGCAATAACGACAATCACCGGGGAGAGGAATGATTTTGGTCACCGGCGGCGCCGGCTTCATCGGCGCGAACTTCGTGCTGGACTGGCTCGCGCGCAGCGCGGAGCCGGTGATCAACCTCGACAAGCTCACCTACGCCGGCAACCTGGAGAACCTCGCTCCGCTGCGGGGCGATGCCAGGCACATCTTCGTGCAGGGCGATATCGGTGACAGCGCGCTGGTGTCAGCACTGCTGTCGGAGCACCAGCCGCGTGCCGTGGTCAATTTCGCCGCCGAAAGCCATGTGGACCGCTCGATCCATGGGGCCGAAGACTTCATCCAGACCAACATCGTCGGCAGCTTTCGGCTGCTGGAGTCGGTCCGGGCCCACTGGAACCAGCTGCCCGATGACGGCAAGGCGGCATTCCGCTTCCTGCATGTGAGCACGGACGAGGTGTATGGCAGCCTGGCACCCGACGCGCCAGCCTTCACCGAAACACACGGATTCGAGCCCAACAGCCCCTACAGCGCCAGCAAGGCGGCCAGCGACCATCTGGTGCGTGCCTGGCACCACACCTATGGCCTGCCGGTGCTCACCACCAACTGCAGCAACAACTACGGGCCGCTGCACTTCCCCGAGAAGCTGATCCCGCTGATGATCGTCAACGCCCTGGCCGGCCAGCCGCTGCCGGTGTATGGCGACGGCATGCAGATCCGCGACTGGCTGTACGTCACCGACCACTGCAGCGCCATCCGCCGCGTGCTGGAAGCCGGTCGGGTGGGCGAGACCTACAACATCGGCGGCTGGAACGAGAAACCCAACATCGAGATCGTGCACACCATCTGCGCATTGCTCGACGAACTCCGCCCGCGCACCGATGGCCAGTCGTACGCCGCGCAGATCACCCATGTGAAGGACCGCCCCGGCCACGACCGCCGCTACGCCATCGACGCCCGCAAGGTGGAGCGCGAGCTGGGCTGGAAGCCGGCCGAAACCTTCGAGACCGGCATCCGCAAGACGGTGCAGTGGTACCTGGACCACCCGGACTGGGTGGCCCACGTGCTGAACGGTGCTTACCGCGACTGGGTGGCCTACACAACCCAACGCGGCTCCACCGCGTGACCCTTTTTGCAAAGGCCTGGCCTAATGACCGACACACACCGCATTCCGAATCAACCGACTGCTTCTGAAAGTACCGACGATCTGTTCTCGCTCCTGCTGACCCTGCTGGAGAACTTTTGGGTATTGGTCGGTTTCGGTGTTGGGGTGGGTCTGCTCGCTCTGACAGCAGCATCCATGACACCAACTCGATACACGAGCACCGCACTCATCGACCCAGTCGCGGGGCTGCCGCTGTCCGTGGATCACCATGCGTTTCCCGTCCTGCGCGATGAACGGCAAAAGCTGTTGCCGTTGGTGCTGGCCGCTCCTGACACATTGGCAAAAGCTGTTGAGCGCAGACAGGTTCCAACCCGTCAAGGGGATGTACGTGTCAATCGACGCCCCGACGGGACTATCAGTCTTCAGGCAACGAGCACCACACCACAAAACGCCAAGGACCTGGCAGACACCGTGATTGCAGTCGCACTGGAAAAGACAAGACCTGGACCAGCCACACTGGCCATGCTTATGCAAGAACTCAAGACCTTGAACGAGCAAGCGGAAGCACTGCGAAAGGCGGGTGACGGACTGCGCATGCGAGTCGCCACTGGCGACGAACGAGATGCCTCCGGCCAGATCGCCGGCAATCTGGGGGTCATCGTTGGGCAGATCGGAGCCTTGGAAAGCCGGATGACGTTCAACCAGTTGATCATCACCGGAATGACCGAGCAGGTGATTCTGGAAGCGCCTACCCTGCCGGTGAGACCGTCCGGACTCAAACCTGTGGCCTGGTTGCTGTTGGGTGCTTTCGCTGGACTTTTGATCGGGTCAATCTGGATACTGCTGAGAGAGGCTTTCAAGCAGTACCGTCCCGGTCCAGAACTGTCCGCTCGCATGCACGCGCTAACGGTTCGTCTGCCCTTCATCAAAAAGGGTTGACCCATGCGCGCTCTGCTGTTGGGCGCCAACGGCCAGGTGGGCTGGGAACTGCAGCGCAGCCTTGCACCGATGGGTGCGGTGTACGCAGCCGACCGCACACGGGCCGACCTGGAAGCATCCGGGCAGTTGGTCAAGCTGGTGGCACAAGTGCAACCGGATGTGATCGTGAATGCCGCTGCGCACACCGCCGTCGACCGGGCCGAGTCCGAGGCGGATCGGGTTCACGCCATCAACGCCGAGGCCCCGGGCCTGCTGGCGCGGCTGGCGGCCGAGCGCGGTGCCATGCTGGTGCATTACTCGACCGACTATGTGTTCGACGGCAGTGGCAGCCGGCCCTGGGCCGAAGACGATCCGACGGGTCCGCTCAGTGTGTACGGCCGCACCAAGCTGGCGGGCGAAGACGCCATCCGGGCCAGTGGTGCCAAGCATCTCATCTTCCGCACCAGCTGGGTGTATGCATCGCGTGGCGGCAACTTCGCGCGCACCATGCTGCGGCTGGGTGCCGAGCGCGAACTGCTGCGGGTGATCGACGACCAGATCGGGGCCCCTACCGGGGCGGACCTGATCGCCGACGTGACCGCCCACGCCCTGCGGCAGGCCATGGCGCAGGGCACCACAGGGACCTACCACCTGGCCCCCGCTGGCCAGACCAGCTGGCATGGCTATGCCCAGTTCGTGTTCGAGGCGGCGCGTCGCCTGAAACCCGATCTGCCTCTGAAAGTACAGACGGTGGAAGCCATTCCGACCACGGCCTACCCCACCCCGGCGCAGCGCCCGCTCAACTCACGACTGGATACAACCCGGTTGCAGGCCACCTTCGGTCTGCAGCTGCCCCACTGGCAAACTGGCGTGTTGCGCATGCTCCACGAGACGCTCTGATCACCATGACCTCACGCAAAGGCATCGTCCTCGCCGGCGGATCGGGCACCCGCCTGCATCCCGCCACGCTGGCCATCAGCAAGCAGCTGCTGCCGGTGTACGACAAGCCCATGATCTATTACCCGCTCAGCACGCTGATGCTGGCGGGCATCCGCGAGGTGCTGATCATCAGTACGCCGCAGGACACGCCGCGCTTCCAGCAGCTGCTGGGCGATGGCAGCGCCTGGGGCATGCGGCTGGAATACGCGGTGCAGCCCAGCCCCGACGGGCTGGCCCAGGCCTTCCTGATCGGCGAGACCTTTCTGAACGGCGCGCCCAGCGCCCTGGTGCTGGGCGACAACATCTTCTACGGCCACGACTTTGCGCCGCTGCTCAAGGCGGCCGATGCGCAGACCTCGGGCGCCACGGTGTTCGCCTACCACGTGACCGATCCGGAACGCTACGGCGTGGTCGAGTTTGACGCCCAGGGCCGCGCCCGCAGCATCGAAGAGAAACCCGTCCAGCCCAAGAGCTCGTATGCCGTCACCGGCCTGTACTTCTATGACCCGCAGGTGGTGGACATCGCCAAGGCGGTACGGCCCAGCGCGCGCGGCGAGCTGGAAATCACCTCGGTCAACCAGGCCTACCTGGAACGCGATCAGCTCAATGTGCAGATCATGCAGCGCGGTTATGCCTGGCTGGACACCGGCACACACGACAGCCTGCTGGACGCCGGGCAGTTCATTGCCACGCTGGAGCAACGGCAGGGCCTGAAGATCGCCTGTCCGGAAGAGATCGCCTGGCGTGCCGGCTGGATCACTGGCGAGCAACTGCTGGCCCTCGCCGCACCGCTGCGCAAGAACAACTACGGCCGGTATCTGGAGCGGCTTCTGGACGACAGGGTGTTCGGGAGGCAACCATGAATCTGACCGTGGTGCCCACCGAGATTCCCGACGTCCTCATCCTGGAGCCCAAGGTGTTCGGCGACGAGCGCGGTTTTTTCCTGGAAAGCTTCAACCAGGACAGCTTCCGGCAAGCCACCGGCCTCGACGTGAACTTCGTGCAGGACAACCACAGCCGCAGCCGCAAGGGCGTGCTGCGCGGCCTGCACCACCAGCTGCCACCGCATGCCCAGGGCAAGCTGGTGCGGGTGGTCAGCGGCAGCGTGTTCGACGTGGCGGTGGATATCCGGCGCGACTCGCCCACTTACGGCCGATGGGTAGGCGTCAGCTTGAGCGCCGAGAATCACCGGCAACTGTGGATTCCGCCAGGTCTGGCGCACGGGTTTCTCGTGACCAGCGAGTCAGCCGACTTTCTGTACAAGACAACGGACTACTACACACCCGCAGCGGAACGCTGCGTGGCATGGAACGACCCGTTCATCCGGGTTGAATGGCCCCTGCATGGCGAGCAGCCGCAACTGTCCGAGCGCGACCGGCTGGCGCCCCCCCTGGAAGCTGCAACCTGACCGTCATGTCTGCGCCCGCCCTGACAACCGACACCCGTACACGGGTGGTGTCCAGCATTGCATTGCGGGGCCTGACACTGGGTGGCCGATTCCTGCTGCTGTTCCTGTTGGCCCATTGGCTCACGCCAGCAGATCTGGGCACCTACGGACTGGTCACGGCCGTGGTCGGGTACGGCATCTACCTGATCGGCTGGGAGTTCTACACCTACTCCGGACGCCGGCTGGTGACCGCGGATGCAGCAATGCGCCGCCACATGGTCGAACAGCTGGGCATTCTCTACAGCCTGTCCTACGCGCTGGGCGTCGCCGTACTGGCCATGGCCTGGTGGGCCGGCGCGATTCCGCAAGGCTACGCCCTCTGGATCGCCGGATTGTTGCTGGTCGAGTACCTGGCGCAGGAAGTCCACCGCAACCTGGTCGCGCTCTCGAGGCAGCTGACGGCATCCGTCGTGCTGTTCATCCGCATCGGCGCGTGGTGTTTCCTGGTCATGGCCGTGATGCAGCTCGAGTCCGAATGGCGAAGCCTGGAATGGGTGCTGGGTGCCTGGCTCGTGTTTGCAGGCCTGGCCTGCGGATTGGGATATGCCAGCCTGCTGGCCGAAACGCGACCCGGCTGGCCACGCAGGATCGACTGGCGCTGGATCGGTCAGGGCATCCTGGCCGCATGGCCCCTTTTTGTCGCCTCGCTGTCGACACGGGGCATGGTGACCTTCGACCGGTTCTTTCTTGAAGACCAAGCCGGCCTGGAAGTGCTGGGGGCTTATGTGCTGTACATGGGCATCACGACGGCCATCCTGTCGTTCCTGGACGCTGGCGTGGTGGACTTCAGTTATCCCCGGCTCGTCGAACACGCAGGTCGAGGCGAGCTCCCGGCGTTTCGCGCCGTGCTGGGCAAGGCGAGAAGCCGGCTGCTGCTCATGACCGTGCCGCTGGTGCTGGCCGCGCTGCTGGTGACCGAGCTGCTGGTTCCTGTCCTTGGCAAGCCCGTGTTCACCGACAATCGGCACCTGATGTACTGGCTTCTGCTGGCTACGGCATTGCAGGCGCTGTGCCTGATTCCCCATCTTGCGCTGTACGGCATGCGACGAGACACACCCATCATGCTGAGCCAGCTGGTCGGGCTGGTGGTGTTCTGCGTCGGCGCGTGGCTGCTGAGGCCCTGGGGCGCCGTGGCCGTCCCGGTGGCCTTGTGCCTGGCCTGGACCCTGATCCTTGCGTGGAAGTCGATTGCCTGCCGGCAGGCATTGGCCACGTTCACAACTCCATCCTGAACCGCATGACAACTGCACTCATCACCGGCGCCGACGGCTTCATCGGCTCACACCTGACGGAACTCCTCGTTCGCGAGGGCTACAAGGTCAAGGCCCTGTCCCAGTACAACTCCTTCAATTACTGGGGATGGCTGGAAGATGTCGAATGCCGCAGCGACATCGAGGTCCTCAGCGGCGATGTGCGTGACCCGCATTACTGCAAGCACATCACCAAGGACGTGGACGTCGTCTTCCATCTGGCGGCGCTGATCGCCATTCCCTACTCATACGTTGCGCCCGACAGCTATGTCGACACCAACGTGAAGGGCACGCTGAACATCTGCCAGGCCGCGCTGGAGAACGGGGTCGGGCGCGTGATCCACACCTCCACCAGCGAGGTGTACGGCACCGCCCGGTACGTGCCGATCGACGAGAAGCATCCGCTGCAGGCGCAGTCGCCCTACAGCGCGTCGAAGATCGGTGCCGATGCCATGGCCATGAGCTTCTTCAATGCCTTCAACCTGCCGCTGACCGTGGCGCGACCTTTCAACACCTACGGACCGCGGCAGTCGGCCCGGGCCGTGATCCCGACCATCATCAGCCAGATTGCCAGTGGCCGGAAGCAGATCCAGCTGGGAGATCTGACCCCCACGCGGGACTTCAACTACGTGGCCGATACCTGCCGTGGCTTTCTGGAGCTGGCGCGGTGCGATGCGGCCATCGGCGAGACGGTCAACATCGGTTCCAACTTCGAGATTTCCATCGGCGACACGCTGGAACTGATCCGCGAACTCATGCACAGCGATGTCGAGTTCGTGTCCGACCAGCAGCGACTGCGGCCGGAAAAGTCCGAGGTCTTCCGGCTCTGGTGCGACAACAGCCGCATCCGCGCACTGACCGGATTCCAGCCCGAGTACGACATCAGGCGTGGCATGCAGTCCACCATCGACTGGTTCACCCAGCCGCACAACCTCGCCAAGTACAAGGCCGACATCTACAACGTCTGACGCCATGTTTGAACCCCTGATCCGCTTCATCCGGGACCGGTACCGCACGGACGACTTCGTGCCGCTGCACGCCCCGGTGTTCTCCGGCAACGAGAAGCGCTATGTGTGCGACACCGTCGACTCGACCTTCGTGTCCAGCGTCGGGGCGTTCGTGGACCGCTTCGAGAACGACATGGCTGCCTACACCGGCAGCCCGCGCGCCGTGGCCACCGTCAACGGCACGGCAGCGCTGCATGTGGCGCTGAAACTGGCCGGGGTGATGCCTGGCGATCTGGTGATCACCCAGCCGCTGACCTTCGTCGCCACCTGCAATGCCATCGCGTATTGCCAGGCCGAGCCGGTGTTCGTCGACGTCGACCGCCACACCATGGGGCTGTCCGCCCGCGCCCTGGAAACCTGGCTGACGGACAACGCCGTCGTGGAAGGCGAGACCTGCGTCACCCGCTCGGACCGCCGCCAGGTGCGTGCCTGCCTGCCCATGCACACCTTCGGCATGCCGGCCGATCTGGACGGCCTGCTAGACGTCTGCGCCCGGTGGAAGCTGGCCCTGGTGGAGGATGCAGCCGAATCCCTGGGCAGCCTGTACCACGGCCGCCATACCGGCACCTTCGGCCTGCTGGGCACCTTGAGCTTCAACGGCAACAAGATCATCACCACCGGTGGTGGCGGCATGGTGCTGACCTCGCAGGAGCTGGGGCAGCGGGCCAAGCACATCACCACCACGGCCAAGCGGCCGCATCCCTACGAATACATCCACGACGAGGTCGGCTTCAATTACCGGCTCCCCAACATCAATGCGGCACTGGGCTGCGCCCAGCTCGAGCAGCTGGAAGGCTTTGTGAGCAACAAGCGCGAACTGGCCGCCGCCTACGCAGCCCACCTGGCCGGTTCGGAACTGCAGTTCGTGACCGAACCGCCCGGTTGTCGGTCCAACTACTGGCTGAACTCGGTCATCTGCAGCGACCGGGCACACCGCGATCCCCTGCTGAAATCGACCAATGACCGAGGGGTCATGACCCGCCCCATCTGGGCGCTGATGAACCATCTGGAGCCGTTCAAGGCCAGCCGCACCGGGTCGCTGGAGAACGCGCTCTGGCTGGAAGACCGCGTCGTCAATCTGCCCAGCAGCATCACGCCATGAACGGGATGACCGCATGAACCGGGTAGCGATCTTCGGAACCTCCGGCATGGCCCGGGAAGCCGGCGACATTGCGCATGCGATCGGATGGCAGCCGATCTATGTCGCCCGGCACCGGGACGAGGCTGGCCCGGGCATGGCGCCGGACGAGGTGGTCCTGGAGGACGAATGCCTGCGCCTGGAGGGTGTCCCGTTCGTCATCGGCATTGGCGACAATGCGATCCGACGCAAGATCGCGGCCCGTTTCGGTGGCCAGCTGCAGTTCACCAACCTGGTCCATCCCTCGGCCACCTTCGGGTACCGCCAGCGCGAGGCGGTGGATGCCGCGCAAGGCCTGATCATTGCCGCCGGCGCGCGCCTGACCAGCCAGATCACGCTCGGTGATTTCACCATCGTCAACCAAGGCGTGCTGATCGCCCATGACGTGGTGGTGGGTGCGCATGTGCACCTGGCCCCCGGCTGCATCGTTTCCGGCAATGTCCACATCGGCGACGGCTGCTGGATCGGCGCGGGAGCGGTGATCAACCAGGGCAGCCCCGAGGCGCCCATGAAGATCGGCCCGGAGACGGTCATCGGATCCGGGGCTGCCGTGATCCGTCCGTGCGAGGCCGGGTCGGTGTACGCAGGGGTACCTGCAAGGAGAATTTCATGTCCGTCCTGATCATTGCCGAGGCTGGCGTCAATCACAACGGAGATCTCGATACCGCGCGGCAGCTGGTGGCGGCGGCCGCAGCGGCGGGGGCCGACATCGTCAAGTTCCAGACGTTCAGCGCACGCAAGCTGGTGACATCGGGCGCCGCGAAGGCGGCCTACCAGATCGCGACGACCGGCAACCAGGAGGGCCAGCTCGACATGATCCGCAAGCTGGAACTGTCGCGGCAGGATCACGAGGTGCTGATCGACGAATGCCGACGCCACGGCATCCGTTTCTTCTCCACCGCGTTCGACACCGACAGCTTCGACATGCTCATGGACATGGGTCTGGATCAGGTCAAGATTCCGTCGGGCGAACTCACCAACCTGCCCCTGCTGCGCCACATGACCCGGCACGGACTGCCCGTGATGCTCTCCACCGGCATGGCCACACTGGGCGAGGTCGAAGCGGCAGTGGACGTGATCGAACGCAACGGCACTCCCCGGCAGCGGATCACGGTTCTGCACTGCACCACCGAGTACCCGGCACCGATGGAAGACGTGAACCTGCACGCCATGCTGTCCATGAAGGCCGCATTTGGCGTCGACGTAGGGTATTCCGACCACACCCCCGGCATCGAAATTCCGGTGGCCGCCGTGGCCTTGGGGGCCACGATCATCGAGAAGCATTTCACCCTCGACCGCAACTTGCCCGGGCCGGACCACAAGGCCAGCCTGGAGCCTGACCAGTTCAAGGCCATGGTCGACGCGATCCGGAATGTGGAAGTCGCCCTCGGCGACGGCATCAAGCGGCCCAGCGCCAGCGAGCTCAAGAACAAGCCGATTGCCCGCAAGTCGCTGGTGGCAGCGCGTCACATCCGCGCCGGTGAGCGGTTTTCGGCGGAGAACCTCGCTGCCAAGCGGCCCGGTACCGGCATCTCGCCGATGCAGTGGGACGAGGTGATCGGCAGGGTCGCGGTGCGCGACTTCGACACCGACGAGCTGATCGAGCTATGAAACGCAAGATCTGTGTGGTGACCGGCACGCGCGCCGAATTCGGCCTGCTGCGCTGGCTGATGCAGGACATCGCCCGGTGTGACGACCTGGAGCTTCAGGTCATCGCCACCGGCATGCACCTCTCGCCCGAATTCGGGCTGACTTACCGGGAAATCGAACAGGCCGGGTTCAGTATCGATTCAAGGGTGGAACTGCTGATGAGTTCCGACACACCGACCGGTGTGTCCAAAGCCATGGGGCTGGGACTCATCGGCTTTGGAGACGTCTACGCCCGGATGGCACCGGACCTCATCGTGGTGCTGGGAGACCGGTTTGAGATATTTGCGGCCGCGGCTGCCGCACTGGTTGCCGGCATACCCATCGCCCATCTCCACGGGGGCGAACTCACCGAGGGTGCCTTCGATGACGCCATGCGTCACTCCATCACGAAGATGTCGCATCTTCATTTCGTCGCAGCCGAAGAGTACCGCCGTCGCGTGATCCAGCTGGGTGAAGATCCCCGCCGTGTGTTCACGGTGGGAGGGCTCGGGGTTGACGCCATCAAAAGGATCGAACTTCTCGGCCGTGAGGAACTGGAGAAATCCATGGATTTCAAGTTCCAGTCGCGCAATCTGCTGGTCACCTTCCATCCGGTCACGCTGGAGCAACAGGGGTCGACGCAACAGATGATCGAGCTGCTGGCCGTGCTCGACGAACTGGAAAACACCGGCCTGATCTTCACCATGCCCAATTCCGACACCGGGGGGCGTGAACTGATGGCCCTGGTGGAAGCATTCGTCACCCGGCATCCCCATGCGCGCGCCTACCAGTCGCTTGGCCAGCTGCGCTACCTTTCCTGCTTGCGCCACGTGGACGGCGTGGTGGGGAACTCATCCAGTGGATTGGCGGAAGCCCCAAGCATGGGGACCGGAACGATCAACATCGGCGATCGCCAGCGAGGCCGCCTGATGGCATCTAGCGTGATTCAGTGCGAGCCGTCCATGTCAAGCATCCGCTCGGCCCTGTCCCGCCTTTACGATCCGGAATTTCGCGCGCTATTGCCTTCTGTTCTGAATCCTTATGGAACGGGGGGGGCTGCGAAGCAGATTGTTGAAGTTCTCGAGAATCATCCGCTTGATGGGTTGCTGAAAAAAACCTTCTTCGATCTTGCAGGCTTCTCGGAGTCGCGCTGACTCACTCCCGAATCTCGGAACAAAAGATGACACAAGCCACACACCCGCAAGACTGGCGATCAACGACGCTCCCTTTGGGCGCCACGATTCAGCATGCCATCCACAGCCTTGAGCAGTCCAGCATGCAGATCGTGCTGGCCGTCTCGGAAGGCAACAAACTCGTCGGCACCTTGACCGATGGCGACATCCGTCGAGCATTCCTTCGTGGCTTTCGGCTTGACAGCCGTATCGACGACATCGTGCATACCAATCCGCTGGTTGTTCCGCCGGAATTGGGTCGTGAAATGGTTCTCCAACTGATGACGATCAACAAGATTCATCAGTTGCCGATCGTCAACCAGGACGGCGTCGTCATTGGCCTTCATGTCTGGGATCACATCCTGGCGCCGACCGGCATCGAAAACATGATGCTGATCATGGCCGGGGGTAAAGGGACCCGGCTGCACCCCCACACGCAAAACTGCCCAAAGCCGATGCTCGATGTAGGCGGTAAACCCATGCTGCAGCACATCATCGAGCGGGCGGTTGTCGATGGTTTCAAGAATTTCGTGATCTCGCTGCATTACCTCGGTCACATGATTGAGGACTATTTTGGCGATGGCCACCGACACGGCGTTCGCATCGAATACCTTCGTGAAAATAACCCGTTGGGAACGGCCGGATGCCTCAGCCTGCTGGCACATCGCCCAGGACTTCCATTCGTAGTCACGAACGGGGACGTGCTAACCGACATTCATTACAATGAACTCCTCGACTTTCATTCGAGACACGCAGCAGCTGCAACGATGGCTGTGCGACAGCACGAAATCCAGAATCAATACGGGGTGGTTCACACCGAAGGCATAGACATCAAGTCGTTCGAGGAGAAGCCGGTTTACAAAAGCCATGTCAATGCCGGCGTCTACGTTCTCAACCCGGTGACACTGGACCTTCTGGAAAAGAAGGAGCATTGCGACATGCCGACCCTCTTCGAAAGGATTCAGCAGAATTCTGGTCGGATCATCGTCTATCCCATGCACGAACCCTGGCTGGATGTCGGCCGCCCCGAGGATCTTGCCAGCGCCCGAAAAATGCACCAGAAATGACCCGTTGATCACCATTCACAGCACAACAAGGATTTTTATGAAGATTGGCCCCTCTCCGTTCACAGACCTGTCCCGGTTTTCCAAGCCGGCGGATGAGCTGGAGGTCCTGTACGGCTTGCCTCGGTACGTGCACTTCTGCAAGGTGTGCAACATGTCCAACCAGCAGCCGATGTCCAGCAACGAGTACGCGCACAACAGCGACAGCAAGAAGGCCACCATGTCGTTCGACGAGCGCGGCGTGTGCCACGCTTGCAACTTCAATGCCCTTAAGGAGACGGGCGAGATCGACTGGGCGGAGCGGGAGAAGGAGCTGAAGGATCTTTGCGACCAGTACCGCAAGGACGACGGCAGCTACGACTGCATCGTTGGCGGCAGCGGCGGCAAGGACAGCGCGATGCAGTCCCACATGCTGAAATACAAGTACGGCATGAATCCGCTCACCGTCACCTGGTCTCCGCACCTGTACACCGAGATCGGATGGAAGAACTTCCAGAACTGGCTCCACGTCGGCGGGTTCGACAACTACCTTTACACGCCCAACGGCAAGATCCACCGGCTCCTTACGCGCAACGCAACGATCAATCTTCTGCATCCGTTTCAGCCGTTCATTCTCGGACAGAAGACGTTTGTCGCGAAGATGGCAGCGCGCTTCAACATTCCCCTGATCTTCTACGGGGAGATGCCGGGCGAATACGGTGAAAAGGTTTCGCACAAGACCTCCTCCTATGCGAAGGCCGACGAGACCGCTGAAAGCGAAGGCTTCACGCTCGACTATCTCGGTGGCAAGGATCTGCGCGACGCCTTTCTGGGCGGCAAACAGGTGGGGGCGTATCTCGAGGAAGGCATTCCATTGGTCGACCTGATGAGCTACCTTCCACTCGATCCGGAAATCCTGCACAGGAAGAAGATCGACTTCAAGTACCTCGGCTATTACAAGAAGTGGGTTCCTCAAGATGCGTATTATTACGCCGTCGAGAATACTGGGTTCGAGGCGAATCCTGTCAGGACCGAAGGAACCTACTCGAAATACAACAGCCTCGACGACAAGGTGGATGGGTTCTTCTATTTCACCCGATGGATCAAATTCGGTGTCGGCCGGGCAATGATGGATTCTGCCCAGGAAATTCGGAATCACCATATCGACAAGGAAGAGGGTCTTGCCCTGATGCGGCGCTACGAAGGCGAGTATCCGATGCGCTATGAGCGCGAGTTTCTGGACTACATCAGCATGACCCGAGACGAGTTTCTCGCGCTTTGTGACCAGTTTCGTTCGCCCCACCTGTGGAGGGTTGAGGGCGACGAGTGGAAGCTTCGGCACACCCCGTACTGATGAAACAAGGCAAGGTCCTGGCGCTGATACCGGCCCGAGGGGGCTCCAAAGGTCTGCCTCGCAAGAACGTTCTAGAGGCCGGTGGCCGGCCGCTGCTGGCATGGACGGTCGATGCGGGCATGGGGGCTAGGTGCGTCGATCGTGTCGTGCTGTCCAGCGACGACGACGAGATCATGGCGGCGGCCTCCAGCGCCGGCTGTGACGTGCCGTTCCGTCGCCCTCCTGAACTCGCCACCGATCAGGCAAGTTCCATGGATGTGGTGTTCCATGCTCTTCAAGAATTGTCCGGGTACGAATATGTTGTCCTGCTCCAGCCAACGTCACCCCTCCGAACCGCGAAACACATCGATGAGGCCTTCGACCTGATGCTCAGCCGCGGTGCGCCGGCTTGTGTTTCGGTCACCGAGGTCGAACAGTCGCCGTACTGGATGTACCGACTGTCGAGCAACGATCATTTGATCTCGTTGCTCTCGCCTCCGCCTGGCGTATCCCGCCGCCAGGACCTCCCATCCGCCTACACCTTGAACGGTGCCATATACATCGCGAGTGTCGAATGGCTATGCCAATCCCGCAGCTTTCTTTCGCCCGAAACGATCGGATACACCATGAACAAGTCCGAATCGCTCGATATTGATGATCGTGAGGACTTCGAATCGTTTCTCCGAAAGATCACCCCACACTGAGACCCACCAGACCGTGTCCACCGGCGGTCCGATGCCACCCCATGACCACTCCTCCAAAACAAGTTCGACTGATCGCCAGGCTTGACATCAAGGGCGAAAACCTCATCAAGGGCGTTCACCTCGAGGGCCTGAGGGTCGTGGGTGATCCGCAGGAGTTCGCGCGACGGTACTACGAGCAAGGTGCCGACGAGCTGCTTTATGTCGATGCCGTGGCCAGCCTTTACGGTCGAAGCAAGCTGACCGAAATCATGAGGCGTGCCGCGCGCGACGTATTCGTGCCGATGACCGTCGCCGGCGGAATCCGTTCTGTCAACGACGTGAGCGACCTGCTGCGGGCGGGGGCGGACAAGGTGGCCATCAATACGGCCGCTGTGAAGCGTCCAGCGTTGATCACGGAGGTGGCACGTCGCTTCGGTTCCCAGTGCATGGTTCTCTCGATAGAGGCCAAGTACCGAGCGGACGGCAAATGGGAGGTGTACACGGACTGCGGCAGGGAGAATTCGGGACTTGATGCCGTCGAATGGGCTCGGCAAGCCGTTGCCCTCGGGGCAGGCGAGGTCCTTGTCACGTCGATTGACCGAGAAGGTACGCGCAAAGGATTCGACACTGCCCTGACCCGCGAGATTTCCAGCGCAGTCAGCGTTCCGGTCATCGCCAGTGGCGGTTACGGCCAGATCGAACACCTGGTCGACGTCGTCAACACAGGTTTGGCGGATGCCGTTGCACTGGCCGATGCACTCCACTTCAAACGCACCGATCTGGGCGAGGTCAGACGCCAAGCCATTGATCGCGGAATTTCAATGAGGAAAGTATGAGCAGAACCGTAACCCTTGTTGATTACGGGATCGGCAACGTATTCAGTGTCTCGCGTGCGCTGGAGACGGCAGGAGCCGAGGTGCTTCTGACGGACAAGCCGGAAGACCTGGACAAGGCCGAACGGCTGGTTCTTCCGGGCGTGGGAGCGTTTGCCGACTGCATGTCCAGCTTGCGCGAGCGTGGACTGGTCGACCCGCTGCTCCGGTTCGCCGGTTCCGGCAGGCCCTTTCTGGGCATCTGCGTCGGGATGCAGATGCTGGCGACGTACAGCGAAGAATTCGGGTGCCACGAGGGTCTCAATCTCATTCCGGGTCGGGTGTCTGGTCTGCCGAACGTCGACAAGGATGGCCTGCCGTTGAAGATACCCCACATCGGCTGGACGCAGCTTCACCACGCTCCCGACCAGGCATGGACCGGCTCACCGCTTGGTGATACCGCCGAGGGTGAATCCGTGTATCTCGTGCACTCATATGCTGTCACGCCGGACGATCCGGCACATTCGTTAGCCACCTGCTTTTACGGCGGACTGCCCATCTGCGCAGCCATCCGGTCGAACAACATTTTCGGAGTGCAGTTCCATCCGGAAAAAAGCGGGCCCTCGGGTCTTCGCATCCTTTCACGGTTTCTCCAGTGTTGAACGTTCGAGCGACGTGAAATGAGCACTTGCAAGTGACGAATTCAAGGCGTTGGCCCGATCTGCACGGCCTGCTAAAAGGAAGCGCCGTCTACGGCGCGGCCAATGTCGGTGTGGCCGGAACACAGTTCGTGTCGATCATTGTTTTTGCAACCCTGTTGTCGCCCTCGGACTTCGGGTATGCGTCCATCTTCTCGGTTCTGTTCATCGTTCTGACGACCTTGTGCGGACTGGGCCTGTCCGCAGCCGTCCAGCAATCCTTCTTCAAGCTTTCCGAATCCGATTTCGCAGTTCTGGTCTCCGCGGTTCTTCTCTCGATCATCGCGACCGGCCTGCTGCTGGCAATCCTGTTGCTGTTCTCTCCACCGGGAGTGGTTGCCCTCATCAACCTGCCGGCCAAGTGGATACTTATAGCGATCGCTGTCGCTTCGATGCACGCCACGACTCAGGTTTCGCTGATCATCCTGCAGACCACCGGGCAGCTGAAGACCTATCTCCGCATCACCTTCGTCCAAGTCGCTTCGGCCGTCCTCTCCACCATCGCGTTTGCCGGATTCGCCCCGGCCGAATGGGAGAGTGCGGTCGTCGCGCAGATCTGCGCCCCGGTCATCACGTCGATCTGCGCCGTGCTGGTTCTCCGCAGCAACTACCGTCTGGTACTGCCGAACAATCTCCGGCTTCTGCGCGAAGCGCTGACCTATTCATTGCCGTTGGTCCCGCATCAACTGGCCGCCTGGGCAATTGCGATGGCGGATCGGTTCATCATCGTCAACGCCCTCGGCGTGGCGCAGGCGGGGGTCTATTCCTTGGCATTCCAGATTGCTCAGTCGACCAACATCGTTTCCAACTCGATCAACCAGGCCATCGTTCCGCTCCTGTTCAGCCGACTTTCCGGCGCGAAGGGATCGCGCGCATCGGTCAGGATGTTGAACGGCGTCTACGGCCTTACCTTGGGACTGTTTTCCTTGATATTCGTCATCGCGGTCTTCGTGGCGGCACCTTTTTTCCTCAAGTCCGCCTACCAGCCGGCACTGGTTTACATACCCTGGCTGATTTTCGGGTTCTTGATGCTCGCCCTTTCCAGAATTGCTTCGAACTTCCTGCTGTTCTATGGCCGGACCGGCACACTGGCGGCATCGACGATGAGCGCAGCCGTGCTCAGCGTTCTATTGAACCTGTGGCTTGTTCCGGAACACGGGCTTTTGGGCGCGTGCTGGACGAGCGCGGCCACGTTTTCGTACCTTCTGGTTGTCACTGGTCTGCAGGCTTGGTCATGCCAGCGCAACCAACGGTGACGGCACGGTCCATCGAGCAGCGCCGCCCGGATACGCTGCTGGTCATGTCGTTCGGGTTTCTTCTAGGCATGCCCATCGCGATCCCGGCACCTCCGATGTACGTGCTGGCGTTCCTCACCTTCATCCTCGCGGCATTCTGGTACCGCAACGCGCTGACCATCGCCGACATGCTTCCCGAAGCAGGGGTCGTCGTGCTGATTGCGCTGGCCGTTTTATCCAACCTGCTGGCTCAGCCGTACCAGAACATCGACGCCGCCAGGATCTTCACGACCAGTTTCTACTTCCTGCTCTTCCTGTTTTCGCGCTGCATCCCGGATCGACGCTCCCTGCTGCTGGGTTTCTGCAACGCCATGGTGATCTGGGCTCTCCTGATCATCGTCCTTGCCGCCACCAGTGGCGTCCATGAGCACGGATTGCTGCTGTTCGTCGTCCCGGAGTTCAGACTCTGGGGTTCATCGATATTTCCAGACTGGCCGAACTATCTGGCATTCATGCTGGCGCTGGCGTTCTTGCTGAAGGCGATCGTGTTCAGGCACGGCATCCAGGCGTTTGTGCTTCTGTTCGCGGCCGTGCTGACGACGTCCCGGACGCCCGTCCTGGCCATACTCCTGCTCGTCTTGTGCACCGTCTGGATGCAGTTCCTTCGGCCGCGGGCCGACCGAGTCCTGTTGACGGCCGGGGCCATCGCTCTGGCGCTGGCATCCCTGTTTCTCCTGGCAGCGAAGGCGGGAATCAACGAAGAGTTCCTGGCGCGCATGCTGCTGTTCTCCGATCGCGATCAGATCTTCGATTTCGCCTTCGATCTATTCCAGCAAGCACCCTGGTTCGGCCACGGCAGCATTCTTCTGGACGATTCGGTGGGCTTCGACGGTCACGCGTCCTTTCACAACAGCTATTTGGACATCCTGGTCCGGCACGGGGTGTTCGCCCTGCTCGTGTTTCTTCTGCTTCTGCGACCACCCCCCGGATCCTTCCGCACGGGAGGACTCTATTTCGCCGTGACAGTCTCATTCTTCCTGGTCGGATCGATCTTCCAGAATTTCCTGAAGCATCCCCACATCCTGATGCTTTACGTCGTCGTCATCCACTCGAGCGAATACTTCCGTGCAAGCCACCAACCCGACTGAGCACATTCTTCTTGCTGACGGAAGCCGGGTCTTGCTCGCCGAGATCATGCTCAGCACTTCATTTGATCTCTACCAAACGGCAGAGCACTACGACATTTGCCTGCGAGCGGCCCGGTCGGAGAGCAGTGATCCGATGGTGCAGAAAGTGCTGGCCAATCTGTTCGCCTTGAAATCGACAACAGCCCGAAAGGCAACGGCGATTGCGGCCTTTTTCCGTCGAGCCGAACCCGGGATCAAGGCCATTTCGGTTGCGCCCGGCGTCCGGGCCATGCTGCCCGACTGCGTGGTCGATGGAGTTCGGTTCGAAGAGTGGAGAGGTACCGACGGGTCGCACATCGCGTGGAACCATGTCGTCCTGCTTCTCTGCAAGGCCGTGCTGCACCGGCTCTTCAGACTTTACCCCGGGGTACCGTCGCGGGAGTCCACCCTGTTGCGGACGTGGGTCGAAGTCAGCGCGAGCTTGTACCCGGATGCCATGGTGACCGGCGAAGTTCTGATCTATCCGTTCGCGCTGAACGTACGCCGACAATGGCGCTTCTACCGTTGGTGCCGCCAGAAAAAGTTGAACATGCGGCTCGCTGGGCTGCCCTATCGCCCGCTCCAGATCCTTTCGGACATCGTTTCCCGCAGGCCGAACCACATGATCCTGGCGCGCGCCGAGGTTTCCGCCAACTCCAATCATGCGCTTGAACTGCTCGAACATGCACCGCGCCAAGTCCTGACAAGCGACGAGTTCGAAACCGGCAGCCTCGCTTTGCATCAGGTCCTGTTGGCGGCGGGGGTTGAAGTGATCAACACGGCGCACGGCGTAGGCAATTATTGCCCCTTCGTGGCCTACTCCCGCTTTCGCGTCCTGTCCAGTTCACAGAGCGCGTTCTACGCGCAAAGAAACCCAACGATCGCATTCGAACTGATACCGAATGACAGCCACAAGCTGGACGGGCTGCCACCTTACAGCACGTCTTCCGGCAAGCCTCTGGCCGTCGTCCTTGTGCATCAGTCGTTCGAGCTGACCCAATTGGTCGCTGAAGGCCGAGCTCAGAAACAGATCGATGCCCAGCTGGCGCAGCTTTCCACGCAGCTGGGCTTCACGTATCTGATCAAGATGCATCCCAATAGCCGCAGGCCGAAGGGCGACGGCAAATCCGGCGCCTTTGCGGGCGAGCCGATCTACGATTGGTCGTCTCTCGCGTCATTTCGCCCTGTATTTGTCACGATCAATTCGACCGTCTTCCTCGATGTGCGGGGCATCGCGCCAGCGCTTGCATACGCCGGTCCGACATTCGATCCACGCCTTTATTTCCCCCCCCCGTCATGACTTTTACGTTCGACAACATCGAATCCATCCTGCAACTTCTTTCAGAAGATGGAAACTGGCTTTCTGCAGCCGCCTTTCACGCGGACGGCTCTGGCGCATCGCCTCTGGACGCGCTTTCAAGCGAGAATCCCACATGATCCGCAGTCTGGTTCGCTTTTTGCTGCTGCTGTTTCAGACCACTTTTTTGTACCGCTTTCGCTCTGTCGGAAGGGATTGCAGACTGGACAGGTCTCTCTTTGTTTATCCGGGCCGGGTTAGTCTTGGCAATCGCGTCTATGTCGGTCGTTATTGCTATCTCGATGGAGACATCACCATCGGGGACTTCACCATGCTCGCCAGTTCGGTCGCTGTTGTCGGCGGCGACCATTCATTCGATCAGCGCGACGTGCTGATGATCGACAGTGGGCGCGAACATTGGAAGCCCACGCGGATTGGCCGGGACTGCTGGATTGGCCACGGTGCGATTCTGTTGAACGGCATCACCATCGGCGATGGCTCGATCGTCGCGGCGGGTTCGGTCGTGCTTGCCGATGTTCCGCCGCTTTCCATCGTGGCTGGCAACCCTGCGCGCGTTGTCAGATCCCGATTCAGAGATTGACATTTACACAATTGGAGGACGACCGTGCAGGGCACATTACTCATCACCGGTGGTACCGGTTCGTTCGGCAACGCCGTGCTGCGCCGCTTCCTCGATTCCGACATCGGCGAGATCCGCATCTTCAGCCGCGACGAGAAGAAGCAGGACGACCTGCGCAAGCGGTATCCGCACCCCCACCTGAAGTTCTACCTGGGCGATGTCCGCGACCGGGCCAGCATCGACCACGCCATGCGCGGGGTGGACTATGTGTTCCACGCAGCGGCCCTGAAGCAGGTTCCTTCCTGCGAGTTCCACCCGATGCAGGCGGTCATGACCAACGTGATGGGGACCGAGAACATGCTGCAGTCGGCCATCGCGCACGGGGTGCGGCGCGTGGTGTGCCTGAGCACCGACAAGGCGGTGTACCCCATCAACGCCATGGGCATCAGCAAGGCCATGATGGAGAAGGTGATGGTGGCCGCCAGCCGCAACCTGGAAGGCACGCCGACGGTCATCTGCGGCACGCGCTACGGCAACGTGATGGCCTCGCGCGGCTCGGTGATTCCGCTGTTTGTCGACCAGGTGCTACAAGGCAAACCCATCACCATCACCGATCCGGCGATGACCCGGTTCATGATGACCCTTGGCGATGCGGTCGACCTGGTCCTGTATGCATTCGAGCACGGTGCCAATGGCGACATCTTCGTCCAGAAGGCGCCCGCCGCCACGGTGGAGGTGCTGACACGCGCCCTGCTGGAGCTGCTGGGCAAGCCCGAACACCCGGTGCAGGTCATCGGCAGCCGCCATGGCGAAAAGCTGTACGAGGCACTGCTGAGCCGGGAAGAGCGTGCTCATGCCCAGGACATGGGCGGTTATTACCGGGTTCCACCAGACAGCCGCGACCTCAACTACGCCAAATACATCGACCAGGGCGAGACACGGCTGACCCAGGCCCTGCACGCCGAGGAATACCACTCGCACAATACCGAGCGGCTGGACGTGGCGGGCATGAAGCAGCTGCTGCTCAAGCTGGATTTCCTGCAACGCATCCTGCGCGGTGAGACCGCTGTGGCGGAGGAATGACGTGAAAGTGCTGATCACCGGAGCCCACGGTTTCGTGGGCCGCAATCTGGCGGTGCGGATCGGGGAGCGATCCGGCTGGCAAGTGCTGGCCATCGGGCGCAGCGACTCTCCGGAAGCGCTGGTGGCAGCGTGCGGGCAGGCCGACGCGGTCATCCACCTGGCCGGCGCGAACCGGCCGGTCGATCCTGCCGACTTCATGACCCACAACCGCGATGCCACGCAGCGCCTGTGCGATGCACTGGCCGACCGGGCGGCGCGCACCGGCCAACGGCCGCCCGTCATCTACGCCTCGTCGACGCAGGCAGCGCTGGACAACCCCTACGGAGCCTCGAAACGGGCGGCCGAGGATGCCCTCCTCGCCCTGGCCGCACAGCACGGCCACGGTGTGCATGTGTTCCGGCTGCCCAACGTGTTCGGCAAATGGTGCCGGCCGTTCTACAACTCGGCGGTGGCCACCTTCTGCCACCAGGTCGCGCGCGACCTGCCGATCGAGATCCGCGACCCGGCAGCGCCGCTGCACCTGGTGCATGTGGACGATGTGATCGACCGCTTCCTGGCCCTGCTCGATGGCGCATCTGCCCAGCCCGACGCACAGGGCTTCGATACCGTCGGGCCGGTCTACAGCACCACCGTGGGCCATGTGGCCGACACCATCCGGTCGTTCCGGGAAAGCCGTGTCAGCGGCGTGATCGGCACGGTCGGGCACGGCCTGGGGCGCGCGCTGTACGCCACCTATGTCAGCTACCTGCCGCTCGAGGCCTTCGACTACCCGCTGGTGCGCCATGAAGACCCGCGGGGCGTGTTCGTGGAAATGCTCAAGACGCAGGACAGCGGTCAGTTCTCGTACTTCACCGCGCACCCGGGGGTCACGCGGGGTGGCCACTACCACCATGCCAAGACCGAGAAGTTCCTGGTCATCCAGGGCCAGGCCTGTTTCCGGTTCCGCCACATGCTGACCGGCGACACCCACGAGATCCACACCGACGCGGCATCACCGCGGGTGGTGGAGACCATTCCCGGCTGGACACACGACATCACGAACACCGGCGAGCAGCTCATGGTGGTGATGCTGTGGGCCAATGAAATCTTTGATCGCCAACGCCCCGACACGATCGCGGCACCCCTGTGAGGCACCCGTGAAGAAACTGCATGTCATGACCGTCGTGGGCACCCGCCCGGAGATCATCCGCCTGTCGCGGGTGATGGCGCGGCTCGACGAACACTGCCAGCACGAGATCGTGCACACCGGTCAGAACTACGACTACGAGCTCAACCAGATCTTTTTCGACGATCTGGGTATCCGCAAGCCGGACCACTTTCTGGAAGCTGCCGGCGGCACGGCGGCGGAAACCATCGGCAACATCATCGGCCGCATGGACGGCCTGCTGGCCGAGCGGCGTCCGGAGGCCTTGCTGATCCTCGGCGACACCAACAGCTGCCTCTCGGTCATCCCGGCCAAACGGCGCAAGATCCCCGTGTTCCACATGGAAGCCGGCAACCGCTGCTTCGACATGCGGGTGCCTGAAGAAATCAACCGGCGCATCGTCGACCACACGGCCGATGTGAACCTGACCTACAGCGACATTGCCCGCGAATACCTCCTGCGCGAGGGTCTGCCGCCCGATCTGGTGATCAAGACCGGCAGCCCCATGGCCGAGGTGCTGGCCCATTACCGCCCCCGCATCGAAGCCTCCGATGTGCTGAGCCGGCTGGGGCTCCAGCCCGGCGGCTATTTCCTGGTGAGCGCGCACCGGGAGGAAAACGTCGACAGCGACACCCGGTTCGGGGCGCTGGTGCATCTGCTCAACGGCGTCGCAAGGGAATACAAGCTGCCGGTCGTCGTGTCCACACACCCCAGAACGCAGAAACGGGTGGACGCCACGGGTGCCACATTCGAACCCGAGGTGCGGCTGCTCAAACCGCTCGGGTTCTCGGACTACAACCATCTGCAGATGCACGCCAGGGCGGTGTTGTCGGACAGCGGCACCATCACGGAAGAATCGTCGATCCTGAACTTCCCGGCTCTCAACATCCGCGAAGCGCATGAACGCCCGGAGGGCATGGAAGAGGCGTCGGTGATGATGGTCGGGCAGTCGCTGGAACGGACCCTGCAGGCACTGGCCATTCTGGAACAGCAGCCCCGTGGCTCCGAGCGCCTGCTGCGCCAGGTGGCCGACTACAGCATGCCCAATGTGTCCGACAAGGTCTGCCGCATCATCCACAGCTACACCGACTATGTGAACCGGGTGGTCTGGAAGCGTTACGACGGCTGAACCGTGAACATCCTGGTCGTCAGCCAATACTTCTGGCCCGAGAACTTTCGCATCAACGACCTGGTGCGGGAGTGGACGGCACAGGGGCACGAGGTCACGGTCCTGACCGGCCGGCCCAACTACCCCGGAGGTCAGGTGTTTGCCGAATACCTGCGGGACCCTGCCAGTTTCGAACGCTTTGAGGGCGCGCCAGTTCACCGGGTACCGATGCTGGCAAGGGCGAGCGGTTCGCTGCGCCTGATGCTCAACTACGCCAGCTTCGCCTTGAGCGCCTGTGTGGTCGGACCCTGGAAGCTGCGGGGCAGCCGCCCCGACGTGATCTTCGTGTTCGAGCCCTCGCCGGTGACGGTGGGCCTGCCGGCCGTGCTGCTCGGGCGCCTCAAGCGCTGCCCGGTGGTGTTCTGGGCCCTGGACCTGTGGCCGGAAACGCTCGCTGCCGTCGGGGTGGTCCGCAACCCCAGGGCATTGGCAGCGGTCGGGCTGCTGGTGCGTTTCATCTACAACCGGTGCACGCTGGTGCTGGGCCAGTCCCGCTCGTTTCTGCCCAGCATGGCCAGGTACTGCGACGACGCTGCCAAGGTCCGCTACTTCCCGAGCTGGGCAGAGGATGTGTTTCAGGACCGTTCACCGGTGCCCGCATCGGAGATCCCGCCGGCACCGGGCAGCTTCGATGTGCTGTTTGCCGGCAATGTCGGTGATGCACAGGACTTCCCCGCCATCCTGGACGCGGCAGAGCGCCTGAAGCACCGCGACGACATCCGCTGGCTGATCGTGGGCGACGGTCGCCGGTCGGCCTGGGTCGAGGCCCAGGTGAAGGAGCGCGGCTTGGGTGAGCGGGTTCTGCTGCTGGGACGTTTTCCCGTGGAGCGCATGCCGTCCTTCTATGTGCAGGCAGATGCACTGCTGGTCAGCCTCAAGAAGGACCCCACCTTCAGCATGACGATTCCGGGCAAGGTGCAGTCCTACCTGCTGGCGGGCCGGCCGATT
This sequence comes from uncultured Hydrogenophaga sp., assembly GCF_958439165.1. Lineage (GTDB taxonomy): Bacteria > Pseudomonadota > Gammaproteobacteria > Burkholderiales > Burkholderiaceae_C > Hydrogenophaga. Next base: position 173,743 of record NZ_OY288124.1, read on the forward strand.
GTCGGGATGCTGGATGGCGAAGGGGCCGACGTGATCCAGCGGGCGCAGGCGGGCATGGTGTGCCCGGCGGGCGACGGTGCGGCGCTGGCCGCCACCGTCGAACGGCTGGCAGCGCTGCCGGCCGAAACGCGTGACCACATGGGCGCCCATGGACAGGCGTATGCCCGGGCGGAGTTCGACCGCAGCACGCAAGTGAATCGGCTGCTGTCCCTGCTGGAGGAAGCGCGGCAGCTCCATCGACAGCCCGCTGACGGGAAGGTGAACGCATGAGCTGGCTCATCACGGGCGGCACCGGCTTCGTGGGTCAGGCCCTGACACGACGCGCGCTGGCCGAGGGCAAGGACGTGCGCCTGGCGCTCCGCCGACCATTCGAACAGGGTGCTGCACAAGGTCTGATGGTCGGTCAGATCGACAGCCAGACCGCATGGCAAGGTGCACTGGAAGGCGTGGACACCATCTTCCACCTGGCGGCGCGCGTGCACGTCATGAACGAGACGGCCACCGATCCGCTCACCGCGTTTCGCGCCGTCAACACCGCGGGCACGCTGAACCTGGCACGCCAGGCCGCAGCTGCCGGCGTCCGGCGGCTGGTGTTCCTGAGTTCGATCAAGGTCAACGGAGAGCACACGGCACCGGGTCGCCCCTTTGCAGCCAACCTGCCTGGCAGGCCGGAGGACCCCTATGGGCAATCCAAGTGGGAAGCCGAGCAGGGCCTGCAGGGTCTGGCCCGGGAAACCGGGCTGGAGGTGGTGGTCGTCCGCCCACCCCTGGTGTACGGGCCAGGGGTCAGGGCCAACTTCGCCGCCCTGATCCGAGCCGTGCACCGTGGCTGGCCTTTGCCCCTGGCCAGCGTGACCGGCAACCGCCGAAGCCTGGTGGCGCTGGACAACCTGGTGGATCTGCTCGTGACCTGCGCCGACCATCCAGCGGCTGCCCAGCAGACCTTTCTGGTCAGCGACGGTGACGATCTTTCGACTGCCGAGCTGCTGCTGCGCATGGCCAGTGCCCTGGGCCGGTCGCCCCGGCTGCTGCCCTTCCCACCCGCGCTGTTGCGGCTGGGGGCCGCCACACTGGGGCGTCAGGCTGTCGTCCAGCGACTCCTGGACAATCTGCAGGTCGACATCACCCACACGCGCCAGACCCTCGGCTGGCAGCCTCCCATCACCGTCGACGAAGGCCTGCGCCGCACCGTGGCCGGGCTCCGCACCCCATGAAACGCCTGTTTGACCTCGCCCTGGCCCTGCCGGCCGCCCTGATCCTGGCGCTGCCCATCGCGCTGGTGGCGCTGGCCGTGCGGCTGACTTCTCCCGGCCCGGCGCTCTACTGGAGCGACCGCGTCGGCCGCCACAACCGCATCTTCCGCATGCCCAAGTTCCGCAGCATGCGCAGCGACACGCCGGCCGTGGCGACCCACCTGCTGGAGAACCCGGAGCAATGGCTCACCCCCATCGGGCCGTTCCTGCGCAGGAGCAGCCTGGACGAGCTGCCCCAGCTCTGGAGCATCCTGCGCGGCGACATGAGCTTCGTCGGTCCGCGGCCAGCCCTCTTCAACCAGGACGACCTGATCGGTCTGCGCACCGAGGCCGGCGTGCACGAGCTGGTCCCGGGCCTCACCGGCTGGGCGCAGGTGAACGGGCGCGACGAGATCCCCATTCCCCAGAAGGTGGCACTGGATGCGGAATACCTGCGCCGCCGCAGCCTGGCCCTGGATGTCAACATCCTGTGGCTCACTGCCATCAAGGTGCTGCGCCGCGACGGCGTGAGCCACTGAAGGCACGCCGGCATGAACCACCACCCCGACACCTCTTTCACTGCGGCCACGCTGCTGGATCTGCCACGCCCGGTCAAGCGTCTGCTGGCCGTGCTGGTCGACGCCTCGCTCTGCACGCTGGCCGTGTGGGTGGCGCTCTACCTCCGGCTGGAAGTCTGGTTGCGGCTGGAGGGCGTCTACCTGTGGCCGGTGGCGGTGTCCATCGTGCTGGCCATCCCGCTGTTCGTGCGCTGTGGTCTGTACCGCGCCATCTTCCGGTACGCCGGGTGGAACGCCACCGTCGCCCTGGCCCAGGCCATGGTCCTGTACGGACTGTTCTATGCCACCGTGTTCACGCTGATCGGCATTCAGGGCGTTCCGCGTTCGGTCGGGCTGGTGCAGCCGTTGCTGCTGCTGGTGTTCGTGGGCGTGAGCCGACTGGCCATCCGCCTGTGGCTGGGTGGCCTGTACCGCCACCTGCTGGCCGAGAAGGCACGGCCAGGCGTTCTGATATACGGTGCTGGCGAAGCCGGGCGCCAGCTCGCCGCCGCGCTGGCCCGCAGCACCGAGTACCGGCTGGTGGGCTTCGTCGACGACGACCCCCGCCTGCAAGGTCGCAGCCTGGATGGGCGCGACGTGCACAGCCCGGTCGATCTCGATGGCGTGATCACCCGCGACGGCGTGAACGATGTCCTGCTGGCCTTGCCCTCCGTCGATCCGGTGCGGCGGCGCCAGATCGTCGAGCAGCTGCGCGCCCATCCGGTGCATGTGCGGACGTTGCCTGGCGTGTCCGACCTGGCTTCCGGCCGGGTGAGCCTGAGCGACCTGCGCGAGCTCGACATCGAAGACCTGCTCGGCCGCGCGCCTGTCAGCCCAGACCCGGCCTTGATGGGTCAGCTGATCACGGATCATGTGGTGGCCGTCACCGGTGCTGGCGGCAGCATTGGCAGCGAGCTGTGCCGCCAGATCGTGCTGCAGCGCCCCACCACCCTGCTGCTGATCGAGCAGAGCGAGTTCGCGCTGTACGCCATCCACCAGGAACTGCAGGCGCTGGTGCAACGCGCCGTCTCCGGGGTGGAGCTGGTGCCGTTGCTGGCCTCGGTGACCGACCGCCCGCGCATGGACGCCATCCTGCAGTCGTGGAAGCCCCATACGCTGTACCACGCAGCGGCGTACAAGCACGTGCCGCTGGTGGAGCACAACCCGGTGCAGGGCATCCGCAACAACGTGTGGGGGACCTGGTGGTGTGCCGAGGCGGCCCGCGATGCCGGGGTCAGCCACTTCGTGCTGATCAGCACCGACAAGGCTGTGCGGCCCACCAACATCATGGGCGCCAGCAAGCGGCTGGCAGAAATGGCGCTGCAGGCCATGGACAGCGAGGGTGACAACGACCGCACCCGCTTCTGCATGGTGCGTTTCGGCAACGTGCTGGGCTCCAGCGGTTCGGTGGTGCCGCTGTTCCGGCAGCAGATCGAGTCGGGCGGTCCGATCACCTTGACCCACCCCGACATCACCCGCTACTTCATGACCATTCCGGAAGCCGCCCAGCTGGTGATGCAGGCCGGCGCCATGGCCCAGGGCGGCGAGGTGTTCGTGCTCGACATGGGCGAGCCGGTGCGCATCATCGATCTGGCACACCGGATGGTGGCGCTATCGGGCCGTACGGTGAAGTCGGCGGAACAACCGGACGGTGACATCGCCATCGAGATCACCGGCCTGCGTCCCGGGGAGAAGCTCTACGAGGAGCTGCTGATCGGCGACGATCCGCAGCCCACGCCACACCCACGGATCATGAAGGCGCATGAGGCCCGGCTGGCGCCCGCCGAACTCCGAGTAGCCTTCCAGCGGCTGGATGCCGCCATGGAAGCCGGCGATCTGGCGGATGTGCGGGAGATGCTGCAGACCCTGGTGCAGGGGTATCAGCCGGAGACCGACATCGTCGACTGGCTGCATCTGCAGAAAAAAAAGCCACCTCGCGGTGGCTTGTAGCAAGTCCCCTGAAGGACGTCGTTGGAAATCGTTGATGCACCGGCAGGCCGGAGCAGTTGGTCTGGGCCAACTTGTCAGGTTGTGTGACAGCACGGGTCGATTCTGGGGGGGCGGGCGGTTTCTGAACATCCCCAGAACGGGGGAACCTCGGCGCAGAGCACCCCGGGGGAAACCCGGTGGCTGCCTCAGGGCATGGGGAGTCGGACCTCGAACCGGGCACCGCCGCCCGGCCGGTCGGTGACGTTGACCGAACCGCCATGCCGCTCGGCGATGGTTCGCACCAGCGACAGCCCCAGGCCGACACCGCCTTCGCGCTCGCTGGCTCCAGGCAGCCGGTAGAACGGCTCGAATATCCGTTCGCGCTGGTCCGCCGGAACGCCCGGGCCACGGTCGTCGATGCGCATCAGCACCTGCGGCCTGCCACGATCGGACACCGGCAACACGCTGACCTGCACTTCGGCATCGTCCGCTCCGGCCGCACGGCCGTAACGGCGCGCGTTCTCCAGCAGATTGCGCAGCAGCCGGCGCAGCAGCCGGGCATGACCCTGCACCACGAGCTCACCGCTGCCCTCGGTCATTTCCAGCGCGGCGCCGGTGCGGGCGCACTCCTCGGCGGCCAGACCGACCAGGTCCACATCTTCCTTCGGGCCCAAGGCTGCGGGATCAGCGCCGTCGCGCAGGTCGAGCCGGCTGGCCAGCAGGATCTCGTCGATCAGCTGGTCCAGCTCGTCGATGCTGCGCGAGATCTCGGCGCGCTGCGCCGCATGACCTGGGTCGTTGCCGAGCAGAGCCAGACCCATGCGGATGCGGGCCAGCGGCGAGCGCAGTTCGTGCGATGCGTTGGCCAGCAGGGCCTTGTGGGCCTGCAAGAGTGTCTGCACCCGCTCGGCCGCCGAATTGAAGCGGCCCGCCAGGTACGCCACCTCGTCCTGCCCGGTCTCGGGCAGCCGGGTGGACAGATCCCCGGAACCCCAGCGTTCCACACCCTTCTGCAAGGTCTCGAGGCGCTTGGTGAGACGGCGCACGATGGGATAGGCGCCCAGGGCCACCGCGAAGGCCACCAAGCCGAGCAGCCAGGCGAACCCGGCCGGGGTCAGCAGCCAGTCGGGTGCACGGCTGGGCGACGGCGGTCCGGTGCGGTTCGGGCGCGGCAGCAGGACGTACAGGGTCTGACCGTCGTTCATGCGCACCTCGAACTGCCAGCCTTCGCCGGGAATGCGCACCGCACGGGTGGGTGCATCGCCCAGCACGGCACCGCTGCCATCGCGAACGATCACGGTGCGGGTGACCCTGGCCTCGCGCTCGGCACGGTCCTTCTCCAGGGCCTGCTGCCACAACCAGCCCACCACCAGGGTGAGCACGGTGACGGCCGCCACCACGGCCAGCCAGATGCGCAGGTAGAGGCGTTGACCGAACACGGAGAAGCTCATGCGTCGGTCTCAGTCCTGCTGCTTGGCGAACACATAGCCCACGCCGCGCACGGTCAGGATGCGCTTGGGGTCCTTGCTGTCGGCCTCGATGGCGCTGCGGATGCGGCCGATGTGCACATCGATGGAGCGGTCGAAGGCTTCCAGCTCGCGGCCACGCACGGCCTCCATGATCTGGTCGCGGGTGAGCACGCGGCCAGCCCGTTCGGCCATGGCCACCAGCAGGTCGAACTGGTAGGAGGTGAGTTCACAGGGCTGATCGGCCACGGTGACGGTGCGGGCGTCGCGATCGATCTCCAGCGACCCGAAACGCATGATCGGCGTGACCCGGGTGGCCGCACCGGCACCGGGCTCGCCGCGGCGGCGCAGCACGGCGCGCACCCGCGCCAGCAACTCGCGCGGCTCGAAGGGCTTGGGCAGGTAGTCGTCGGCACCGATCTCCAGGCCGATGATGCGGTCCATCGGGTCGCCCTTGGCGGTGAGCATCAGCACCGGTGTGCGGGCCAGCTCGTCAGGCAGGGCACGGATGCGCCGGCAGACCTCCAGGCCGTCGATGCCCGGCATCATCAGGTCCAGGATCACCATCTGGGGGTGCAGCAGGCGCAGCTGCTCGAGGCCTTGCTCCCCGTCGGGCGCATGCGCCACCTCGAAACCGGACTGGCCCAGGTACTCGGCCACCATCTGGGCGAGGCGGCGGTCGTCTTCGATCATCAGCAGGCGGGGGGTCATGCGGTTCTCGGGTGCAGAAGGAGATGGGGAGGCTGCATGCTGGCGGCAGCGGATGAAGCTGCGCTGCGCATGGCGTGAAGATTTGTAAACCCGGGGTGCGCTGCCGCGGTCAACGGGGGGATGCGGTCCAGCGCGAAGCCATGGCCACGATCACCAGCACCGGCAAGCCCAGCGCAGCGGTGGAGAGGAAGAAGGTCGGGTAATCGAAGGCGTCCACAAAGGCACCCGAGTAACCCGCCAGCCACTTCGGCGCGAGCAGCATCATGGAGCTGAACAGCGCGTACTGGGTGGCCGAATAGCTCACATTGGTCAGGCTGGAGAGGTAGGCGATGAAGGCAGCCGAGGCGACGCCCGCACTCAGGTTGTCGGCCGAGATCACCATCACCAGCGCCCGCACGTCGTGGCCGTGGCCGGCCAGCCAGGCGAACAGCAGGTTGCTGGCAGCCGACAGCACCGCACCCAGCATCAGCACCCGCATCACGCCCAGGCGCAGGGACAAGGCCCCGCCGATGAAGGCACCGACCAGGGTCATGATGACGCCATACACCTTGGTCACTGCGGCCACCTCGTCCTTGGTGTAGCCCATGTCCACATAGAAGGGGTTCGCCATGATGCCCATCACCACATCGCTGATGCGGTAGGTGCCGATCAAGAGCAGGATCAGCAGCGCATGACCCCGGTAGCGGCGCAGGAAGTCGGCAAAGGGCTCGACCAGCGCACCGCGCAACCATTCGGCCAGGTTGCGCGCCGGCGGCAGTTCCACCCGGGTCGGCTCGCGAGAGAACAGCACCGTGACCACGCCCACCGACATGCTCGCCGCCATGACCAGATAGGCCGTCGTCCACGCGGCCTGCTGGTAAAGGGCGCCGGGCGCTGCTGCGGCCTGTGCCACTGCTGCCACGGCCGGCGCCACCTCCGCCCGGGCGGCCAGCCACAGCACGCCGGCACCGGCCCAGATCATGGCCAGCCGGTAACCGGTCTGGTAGGTGGCGGCCAGGGCCCCCTGGTGGCGGGCGTCGGCCGACTCGATGCGGAAGGCATCCAGCGCGATGTCCTGCGTGGCCGAGGCGAAAGCCACCGCCAGCGCGCACCACACCACCAGTTCGAGCTGGCTGCGCGGATCGGCCAGCGCCATGCCGCACAGCGCCGCCACGATGCAGAGCTGAGACATCAGGAGCCAGCTGCGCCGGCGGCCCAGGAGTCGGGTCAGGCCGGGGATGGGCAGGCGATCCACCAGCGGTGCCCAGCACCATTTGAAGCCGTAGGCCAGGCCGACCCAGCTCAGGTAGCCGATGGTGGTGCGGTCCAGCCCGGCCTCGCGCAACCGGAAGCTGAGCGTGCCCAGCACCAGCAGCAGTGGCAGGCCCGCCGAGAAGCCGAGCGCGAACATGCGCAGGCTGGCCGGCTCCAGATAGACGCGCAGGGTCTCGCCCCAGGTGGGCCGGCGGGTGTCGTCGGCTGCAATCGTCGGGGCCGGAGTGGGTGCGTCGGGTAGGGACATGGCAGGCCAGGCAGAAAGAGCAAGCCGGAACCGCCGGCTTTGTCTATCATTTTGCCCATGTGCATCTTCTGCGACCTCAAAGCCCCGCGCGCCACCGCGCACACACCCGACACGCAAGCAGCGCACCGGTGGTCATCGCGGCGGGGCTTCCTGCTCGCGGGAGCAGCCGGCGCTGCGGCTGCAGCACTGCCGGCCTCGGCCCAGGTGGAGGTGGGGCGGTCCTCGGCGATGCGCACCCTGATACCGGCCGAAGAGCTCGAAGGCGCAGCCCAGAAGCAGTACGGCCAGATGATGGCCGAGGCCAGCAGCAAGGGCGTGCTGATGCCTGCAGGCGATCCGCAGGTGGTCCGGCTGCGCAACATCGCGCGCCGGCTGATCCCGCACTCGGCGCAATGGAACGACCGCGCCAACCGCTGGAAGTGGGAGGTCAACCTGATCCGCAGCGAGCAGATCAATGCGTTCTGCATGCCCGGTGGAAAGATCGCCTTCTACACCGGCATCCTGGACAAGCTGAAGCTCAGCGACGACGAAGCCGCCATGATCATGGGGCACGAAATGGCCCACGCCCTGCGCGAACATGCGCGCGAGCGGGTGGCCAAGAGCAATGCCACCGGCATCGGCCTGTCGATCGCCGCGCAACTGCTCGGACTGGGCCAGCTCGGTGATGTGGCGGCCAATCTGGGCACCCAGCTGCTGAGCCTGAAGTTCAGCCGCGACGACGAATCGGAAGCCGATCTGGTGGGCCTGGAACTGGCCGCCCGCTCGGCCTACCAGCCGCAGGCCAGCGTGAGCCTGTGGCAGAAGATGACCGCCGCCAACGGCGCCGGCGGCCTGGACTTCCTCTCCACCCACCCCAGCGGTCCGAACCGCATCAAGGAACTCGAAGCCAACGTGCCCAAGGTGCAGGGGCTGTACGAGCAGGCGCGCAAGGGCTGATCACTGCCGCCCAACGGTCAGGCGCCTGACCGCTCACCCACATAGGGGTTGAACCGCCGCTCTTCACCCAGCGTGCCCTCCGGCCCATGCCCGGGAATGAACACGGTGGCATCGCCCATGGGCCAGAGCTTCTCGCGGATGCTGGCCAGCAGCTGGGCGTGATTGCCCTGCGGAAAGTCGGTCCGGCCGATGCTGCCGGCGAACAGCACATCGCCCACGAAGACGCGCTGGGCCTCGGCGGAATGGAACACCACATGGCCCGGTGTGTGACCGGGGCAGTGGCGCACCGCCAGCACGGACTGGCCGATCTGCACCGTGTCGCCATCCTGCAGCCAGCGGGTGGGCGAGAAGTGCTGCGCCAGCGGGAAACCAAACATGGCGCTTTGCTGAGGCAGCGCGTCGATCCAGAACTGGTCGCCGGGATGCGGGCCGACGATCGGCAGGTCCAGCCGTGCGGCCAGCTCGCCTACCGCACCGGCATGGTCGATGTGGGCATGGGTGAGCCAGATAGCCTGCAGCTTCAGGCCGAGGTCGGCCACGGTGGCCAGCAGCCGCTCGACCTCGCCACCGGGGTCGATGACGGCGGCTTCCATCGTCTGGTCGCACCAGACGATGGAGCAGTTCTGGGCAAAGGCGGTGACGGGGAGGGTGCGGTAGCGGAGCATGGCAGGCAGGTCGGACAGGTCGGGTCAGGGAGTGCGTGTGGTTTGCAGGAAATCGACCATCACCTGGCCGACCGCCATGTGCCCCTGAATGCCCCAGTGCGTGTTGTTGGGCAGGTAGACATCCGGCGTGCCGGATTCGATGACGCCGTGCAGCGCCTGGTCCAGCGGGGGAATCAGGTCGGGATGACGGCCAGCCAGCGCACCGAGCTCGCTCAGCCCCTGCACCGACCGATCGTTGATCCAGGGTGTGTACGCGGTGAGCTTGTCGGGCGCCACCATCACCACCAGACGGGTGCGGCCGTCGGCCTCCACCTTGCGCCTCAGGTCCGCCAGCAGGCAGTCGATGCCGGCCGGGCCGGCATCGCGCCACTGGACGGTTTTTTCGATGTCGCCGCGAAACACGAGCAACCGATCCGGCACGGCGTTGCTGAACAGATCGTCGCGGGTCAGCCCATACTGCCAGGCCTTGGTGAGCTGGCGACCCGTGAGGCGGTAGACCGTCTCCCTCACCAGTCGCTTGACCGCCAGTCCCAGCGTGACATCACGCCAGTCGGTCCATTCGGTGGGGCGGGTGATGTCCACACCGTCCTGAACGGCCGGAATCACCACCGGCGACGCTGCGTACGGCGGCGGCACCGGCGCCACCCCGGCCGAGGCCCCACCGCTGCAGCTGGCCTGACGCGCCAGCATGCTCGGGAAGTGGCGCTCGACCAGCGTCAGCACCAGGAAGCGGGGCGGGCGCGCCCGATAGGCCGGATCGGCCAACACCTGATCGACCGTCAGATCGTATGAACTCACGGTCGAGACGGTCAGACCGGTGGCCGCCACGACCTGGTTCTGCCACTGGTGGTTGGACATGGCGGTGGCAAACGAGTCGCCGATCACCAGGACGTCGGCCTGGTCGGACAGGCTGCTCCCGAACAGCGGCCTGGCAAACACACGCTGCGGCGTGCTCCAGCCGTACTGGCTCTCGGGGTATGCGCCGATGCGGGTGAGGTCGCCATCGATGGGCTGCATGCGGATGCCCAGCACGAAGAACACAAGGCCGGGCAGGAAACCCAGCACCAGCAGGCACGACATGAAGCGGCGACTCGCCCGGTCGACGTGATCGTCAGAACTGGAAATAGAGGAACTCACTCACCCGCCCCATTTCGGTCAATGCATGGAAAAAGGCCAAGGCCATCACCAGCCCCCAGGCCACACCCGGACGCCAGCGCAGGCGGCTGCGGGACCGGGTGTCGCCCAGGGCAGGTGGATGGTCGACCAGGATCTCCTGGGAGTTCGGGCATCCCCAGACCAGCACGGCCCCGCAGAGCAGGGTCAGGAGCACCTTGGCTTCGACACCCGACATCCCGTCGGCACCATCGATGCCCGACATGGCCCGCAGCAAGCGCAGCGCGGCATCGAACGAGTCGGCCCGGAAGAACACCCACGCCACCACGACGGCCAGGAAGGTGATGCCCACAGACACCGCACGCCCCGCCGGTGTGGAACGGGACAGGTCGTGGCCCAGCCGCTGCCGCAGCGCCCGCCATGCGTGGTTGATGACGAGGAACAGGCCGTGCAGCGCACCCCACGCCACGAAGGTCCAGGCCGCGCCATGCCACAGGCCGCCCAGCAGCATGGTGATGAACAGGTTCATGTAGCGCCGCAGCTTGCCGTGGCGGTTGCCCCCCAGCGCGATGTAGAGGTAATCGCGCAGGAAACGCGACAGCGTCATGTGCCAGCGGCGCCAGAAATCGATGATGTTGACGGCCTTGTACGGCGAGTCGAAGTTGAGCGGCAGGCGCACGCCGAACATGCGCGAAAGACCCACCGCCATGTCCGAGTAGGCCGAGAAATCGAAATACAGCTGGAAGGTGTAGGCCAGGGCGCCCACCCAGGCCTGGGCGAACGAAACGTCGCCGCCGGACGCCGCGAGCTGGAAGACCGGCGTGGCGTAGGGCGCCATGTTGTCGGCCACGATCACCTTCTTGAGCAGGCCGATGACGAAGATGGCCGACCCCGCAGCCAGGTTCTCCCAGTGCGGCCGGTAGGTCTCGGCACGGGCGAACTGCGGCATCATTTCCTTGTGGTGCAGGACCGGGCCGGCAATGAGGTGCGGGAAGTAGGTGACGAAGAGCCCGTAGTGCACCGGGTGCGTTTCCCGCACTTCGCCCCGTGCCGCATCCACCAGGAATGCGATCTGGGTGAAGGTGTAGAACGAGATGCCCACCGGCAGCACGATCTCGGCCAGCTCCCACGACACGCCGGTCAGGGCGCCCACCGAAGAGACGAAGAAATTGGCGTACTTGAAGTAGGCCAGCAGCAGCAGATCGCACAACACGCCGAACCAGAGCAGGGCACGCACCCTGCCCGGCTGCCCCGCCACCACGGCCTTCGACAAGCCGACGCCGACGAGGTAGTTGAACGCGATCGACAGCAGCAGCAGTCCCACATAGGCATAGCTCCACAAGCCATAGAAGACCAGGGAGGCCCCGAACAGCCAGGCCGCAGCCGAGGGGCGGTGAAAGCGGCCCAGCAGGAAGAATCCGCCCAGCACCAGGGGCAGGTAGATGAACAGGAAGGTGTAGGAGTTGAAGAGCACGGCTGGCCGGCCCGGATCAGACCGGCAGTTCGTATTCGATGGTGATCGGCGCGTGGTCGGAGAACTTCTCGCCCTTGTAGATGGCTTCGGAGCGGGCGGTGGCGGCCACGGCCGGCGTGGCCAGGTGGTAGTCCAGCCGCCAGCCCACATTGTTGGCATAGGCCTGGCCCCGGTTGCTCCACCAGGTGTAGCAGGCGTCCGTGGTGTCGGGCTGGAGCTGGCGGTACACATCGACCAGGCCACCTTCGTTCAGCAGGCGGGTCATCCAGGTCCGCTCCTCGGGCAGGAAGCCGCTGTTCTTCTGGTTGCTGCGCCAGTTCTTGAGATCCTTCTCCTGGTGCGCGATGTTGATGTCGCCGCACAGGATGAGTTCGCGCCGGTCCTTCAGCGCCATGAGGTGCGGGAAGAAGGCGTCAAGGAAGCGGAACTTGGCCTCCTGCCGCTCCGGGCTGGACGAGCCGCTGGGGAAGTAGGCGCTGATGATGGAGAAGCGGCGGCCCGGTGTGTCGAACCGCAGTTCGGTGTAACGGCCTTCCGCGTCGAACTCGGCGCAGCCGAACCCGGTGACGACCTCGCTGGGTTCGCGGCGGGTGTAGATGCCGGTGCCCGAGTAGCCCTTCTTCTCGGCGAAATGGAAGTGGCCCTGCAGACCCGCCAGCTGCTCGAACCGGCCCGCGACGTCCGGCGCCTGGGCCTTGACTTCCTGCACGCAAATACAATCCGGCTGATGCGTCGCCAGCCAGGATTCCAGCCCCTTGGTGGAGGCCGATCGGATGCCGTTGAGATTGAGGCTGGTCAGTTTGAACAAGGGATCACCCATGGTGGACAAGACGGGCAACAGCCCGGCGCTGGCTCAGGAATTCGTGCAGTTCTGTGTGGAAGCCGGCGCGCTGAAGTTCGGTGAGTTCAAGACCAAGGCGGGTCGCCTGAGTCCGTACTTCTTCAACGCGGGACTGTTCGACGACGGCGCCAAGCTGGGCCGGCTCGCGGGATGTTACGCGAAGGCGCTGATGGCCAGCGGCATCGAATTCGACATGATCTTCGGGCCGGCCTACAAGGGCATTCCGCTGGGTGCGGCGGTGTCCATCGAGCTGGCACGGCTGGGGCGGAACGTGCCGTTTGCCTACAACCGCAAGGAAGCCAAGGACCATGGCGAGGGCGGCACGCTGGTCGGTGCTCCGCTCAAGGGCCGGGTGCTGATCGTGGACGATGTGATGTCGGCCGGCACGGCGGCCCGCGAATCGATCGCCATCATCCGGGCCGCCGGCGCCACGCCGCACGCGGTGGCGATCGCGCTGGACCGGCAGGAAAAGGCCACCGAGGTCGGCCCGGACGGCCTGGTGCGGGACGTGGACCACAGCGCTGTCCAGTATGTGCAACGGCAGCTGGGCCTGCAGGTCTGCGCCATTGCCACCCTGAGCGATCTGCTGCAGTATCTGGATACCCAGCCCGCATCGGCATCCGGTGAACACCGGGAGCGGGTGCTGGCTTACCGACAACGTTACGGCGTGAGCTGAACCGCCCCATGATCCTGAGCCGCTTCCCGATCGTCGCCCTGTCCTGCTGCATGGCTGCCCTGGTCGGCATGCCGGCACCGGCCGCCGCCCAGAACACCGGAGAGATCTTCACCTGCGTCGATCGCACCGGCAAGCGCCATACCTCCGACCGGCCGATCGCGGCATGTCTGGACCGCGAGCAGGAAGTCCGTGGTCGCACCGGCACCGTGCGCAAGGTGCTCCCGCCCAGTTACACCGGCGAGGAGCGGGCTGCCCTGGAGGCCCGCCAGCGAGCCGAGGAAGAAGAGAAAGCCCGCATCGTCGAGGAACGCCGGCGCGAGCGCGCGCTGCTGCTGCGCTACCCGAACAAGGCCGCGCACGACCGCGACCGGGCCGAGGTGCTCAGCCAGATCGACGACGTGATCGCCGCGGTGCAGCGCCGCGAAGACAACCTCAAGGCGCAGCGCAAGGAAATCGAGAACGAGATGGAGTTCTACCAGGGCGACCCGGCGAAGGCGCCCGCCTGGCTCAAGCGCAAGCAGGAAGACAACGCGGCCCAGTTCGAGGTGCAGAAGCGCTTCCTGGACACCCAGCTGCGCGAGAAGCAGCGCATCAATGCGCGCTTCGACGAAGAGCTGGCGCGGCTGCGCCAGCTGTGGGGGCCCGCCACCGGCGCCGCGCCCGCCTCGGGCGGTACGGTCACCCCAGTTTCTGGCGCAGCAGGTCGTTGACCTGTTGCGGGTTGGCCTTGCCCTTGCTCGCCTTCATGGCCTGACCCACCAGGGCGTTGAACGCCTTTTCCTTGCCGGCACGGAACTGCGCCACCATGTCGGCGTTGGCAGCCATCACCTCGTCGATGATCTTCTCCAGCGCACCGGTGTCGCTCACCTGCCGCAGGCCCTTGGCCTCGATGATGGCGTCCACACCGGCTTCGGCCGTGCCCTCGCCCTTCCACAGCGCGTCCATCACCTGCTTGGCCGCGTTGTTGGAAACCGTGCCGTCGGCAATGCGGCGCAGCAGCGCTGCCAGGGTGTCGGCGTCCACCGGCACGCGGGCCATGTCGCCCTCTTCCGCGTTCAGGCGGCGTGACACGTCCCCCATGATCCAGTTGCTGGCCATCTTGGCCTGACCGCTGCCCCGGGCAACCGCCTCGAAGTAGGCGGCCATGGCCGGGCTCTGCGTGAGCGTGGTGGCGTCGTACTCGGGCAGGCCGTACTGCTGGACGAACCGCTCGGCCATGGCACGCGGCAGTTCGGGCATGGAGGCCTTGACCTCATCCACCCATGAACGCGCGATCACCAGGGGCGGCAGGTCGGGGTCGGGGAAGTAGCGGTAGTCGGCCGCGTCTTCCTTGGTGCGCATGGCACGGGTCTCGCCGGTGTCGGGGTCGAACAGCACGGTGGCCTGCTGGATCTTGTTGCCGTCCTCGATCTGCTCGATCTGCCAGCGGACCTCGTAATCGATGGCCTGCTGCATGAACTTGAAGCTGTTGAGGTTCTTGATCTCGCGCCGGGTACCCAGCGGGGCACCGGGCTTGCGCACCGAGACGTTGGCGTCGCAGCGGAACGAGCCTTCCTGCATGTTGCCGTCGCAGATGCCGATCCAGGTGACGATCTTGTGCAGCTCTCGGGCATAGGCCACCGCCTCTGCGCTGGAGCGGATGTCGGGCTCGGTCACGATCTCCAGCAGCGGCGTGCCGGCGCGGTTGAGGTCGATGCCGCTCTGCCCGATGAAGTCCTCGTGCAGGCTCTTGCCGGCGTCTTCCTCCAGGTGGGCGCGCACCAGGCGCACTGTCTTCTTCTCGGTGCCGAGGAAGAAGCTCACCTCGCCGCCCTGCACCACCGGGATCTCGAACTGGCTGATCTGGTAGCCCTTGGGCAGATCCGGGTAGAAGTAGTTCTTGCGCGCAAACACGCTGCTCTCGGCCACGTGCGAGCCCACGGCCAGACCGAAGCGGATGGCCCGCTCCACCGCCGCCCGGTTCATCACCGGCAGGGTGCCGGGCAGTGCCAGATCGACCGCGCAGGCCTGGGTGTTGGGCTCGGCACCGAAGGCCGTGGAAGCCCGGCTGAAGATCTTGCTCAGGGTGGACAGCTGGGCATGCGTCTCGAAGCCGATGACGACCTCGTAACCGCGGACCAGGGGTGAGGAACTGCTGCTCATGTTCAGAAGCCTTGGGCGATGCGGGTGTGCCAGTCGGTGGCCTGCTGGAAGGCGTGGGCTGCCTGCAGCAGCTCGGCCTCTTTCAGGTAGTTGCCCACCAGCTGCAGGCCCACCGGCAGGCCACCCGTGCCGAAACCGGCCGGCACGCTCATGCCGGGCAGGCCGGCCAGCGAGGTGGACAGGGTGTAGATGTCGGCCAGGTAGTTGGCCACCGGGTCGTCGCCCTTCTCGCCGATCTTCCAGGCCACGCTGGGCGCCACCGGGCCGGCGATCAGGTCGCACTGCGTGAAGGCCTGCTGGAAGTCCTGGGCGATCAGGCGGCGGATCTGCTGCGCCTTGATGTAGTAAGCGTCGTAGTAGCCGTGGCTCAGCACATAGGTGCCGATCATGATGCGGCGCTGGACCTCGGGGCCGAAGCCCTCGGCGCGGGTCTTCTGGTACATGTCGACCAGGTCCCCGTACTTGGCGGCACGGTGGCCGAACTTCACGCCGTCGAAACGGCTGAGGTTGGAGCTGGCCTCGGCCGGCGCAATGATGTAGTAGACCGGGATGGACAGCTCGGTGCGCGGCAGCGACACGTCCACCAGCGTTGCGCCCAGCTTCTCGTATTCGGCCAGCGCGGCCCGCACCGCGGACAGCACGTCGGGCGCGCAACCGTCTCCGAAGAACTCGCGCGGCAGGCCGATGCGCAGGCCCTTGAGCGGCTGTGCCGCCGTGGCGCCGACGCGCGGCTGACCCAGCAGGCGGGTGTAATCCTCGGCGGGCAGATCCAGGCTGGTGGAGTCGCGGTCGATGTCGGGGCC
>NZ_OY288125.1 GCF_958439165.1 uncultured Hydrogenophaga sp.
CACGCAGCTTGTCGAGCCGCAGCTGCACCGCCTTGAGGTAACGGGGCAGGTGCTGGAGCTGGCCTGAGGGCGTCTGGGCCAGGAAGTTCTTGGGCATCAGCCGGGCCAGCTGCTGCTGGATGTCGGCAGCCACGTCGGCGGGCGGCTTGCTGTCCTTGAGCTTGCGCTGGGCAGCGGCGAACTCGGTCAGCACCGAGCCCGCACTGCGGGCCAGTTCGGCTGCGATCAGGTTGAGACGGCCACGGCCCTCTTCGAGCCGGCGCAGGAAGGCGGCCTCGTCGGCCGGCAGAGGTTCGATCAGGAACGCCCGCTCCAGCGCCAGGTCGATCAGCTGGCCGCGCAACTCTTCCAGGGTGCCGCCACCGCTCTCCTTGCCGACCTGCATGTAGGCCGCTGCCATGGCCTGCAGGCCCGGGATGTTCTTTTCCAGGTATTTCAAGGCGTCGCGGATCTGCAGGGCGAACAGCCGTCGCAGGCCGGCCCGGTGTCGGGCCTGGGCCACGTCGGGCTCGTCGAACACCTCGATGCGCACCGCATCACCATCGTCGACCAGCGCCGGGAAGCCCACCAGGGTCTGCTGACCCTGGCGGATTTCCATCAGCTCGGGCAGTTCGCCAAAGTCCCAGCGGGTGTGGCGCTGGCTGGCGTCGACCCGCGGCCCGGCCGATGCCGGAGCCGGCGCCGCGACCCGCCGGGCTGCACCGTTGGCCGATACGGGCGCCGGCTCAGGTGCGGGCCGGGCCACCTTGAGGGCAGCCAGCGCCTGGAAGGCGCCGCGCGCCTGCGCACCCAGATCGGCCTTGAGAGCCGCCAGGCTTCGGCCCTGTCCGAGCTGCCGCCCATGTTCATCGACCACCCGCAGGTGCATGAACTGGTGCGGCGGCAGCATGTCGGGCTTGATGTCGGCCCGCTGGATGTCGAGCTGGGTGGCGGCACGCACCTTCTTCAGGAGGGCATCCATGAGGCTGCCGCTGCCGAACACCTCAGGCTCGGACAGTTCGGCCGCAAAACGCTCGGCGGTGGCGGGCAACGGCACCAGCCGCGAGCGGGGGCGCTGGTGCAGCGTCTTGAGCAGGGCCAGCACCTTGTCCTTGAGCATGCCGGGCACCAGCCAGTCGCAGCGATCTTCGCTGGCCTGGTTGAGGGCGAACAGCGGCAGGGCCACCGACAGGCCGTCGCGCGCATCGCCCGGCTCATGCAGGTAGCTGCAGGCACAGTCCACGCCCCCCAGGCGGATGGTGCGCGGGAAAGCCTGCGCAGTGATGCCGGCGGCCTCGTGCCGCATCAGCGCCTCGCGGGTGAGGTACAGCAGCTTCGGGTTCTCGCGCACAACCTGGCCGTACCAGCGCTCCAGGCTGGCGCCGTTGCAGACTTCGGCCGGTATCTGACCGTCGTACCAGGCAAACACCACCTCGTCGTCCACCAGCACATCCTGCCGGCGCGACTTGTGTTCCAGCTCGGCCACCTGGCGCACCAGCTTCTGATTGGCCGCCAGAAACGCCAGCCGGGTTTCCCACTCGCCCTGCACCAGCGCTTCGCGGATGAAGATCTCGCGCGCGCCGGCCGGGTCCACCCGGCTGTAGTCCACCCGGCGCTGGCTGTAGATCACCAGGCCATACAGCGTGGCCCGTTCCAGCGCCGAGACGCGGGCGGCCTTCTTCTCCCAATGGGGATCGAGCATCTGCTTCTTGAGCAGGTGCGCACCGACCTGTTCGAGCCACTGCGGCTCGATGGCTGCAATGCCCCGGCCGAACAGGCGCGTGGTCTCGACCAGTTCGGCACACACGATCCAGCGCCCGGGCTTCTTGCTCAGGTTGGCGCCAGGGTGGCGGTGGAACTTGATGCCACGGGCGCCCAGGTACCAGTCTTCCGTCTCGTTCTTGCAGCCGATGTTGCCCAGCAGGCCCGAGAGCATTGACAGGTGCAGTGGCTCGTAGCCCGCCGGCGTGCTGTTGATCGGCCAGCGCTGCTCGGTCACCACGGTGAGCAGCTGGCTGTGGGTGTCGCGCCACTCGCGCACCCGGCGCGGATTGATGAAGTGTTCGCGCAGCAGGTTCTCGTACTGCCGGTGGCTGAGCTTGTGGTCGGTGCCATGGCCGCCCCGACTGTCGTCCAGCCACTTCCACAGGCGCAGCGTGCCGCTGAACTCGCTCTTCTCGTCGTCGAACCGGGCATGGGCCTGGTCGGCCTGGGCCTGCTTGTCCATCGGGCGGTCGCGCACGTCCTGCACGCTCAGGGCCGCCGCGATGACCAGCACCTCGGCCAATGCACCGCGGTCGCGCGCCTCCAGGATCATGCGGCCCACACGCGGGTCCAGCGGCAGACGGGCCAGGGCCAGACCGGTGGCGGTGAGCTCGTTGGCCTCGTCCACCGCACCCAGTTCGGCCAGCAGCTGGTAACCGTCGGCGATGGCGCGGCGCTGTGGCGCGTCGACGAAGGCGAAGTCTTCCACCGCACCCAGGTGCAGCGACTTCATGCGCAGGATCACGCCGGCCAGCGAACTGCGCAGGATCTCGGGGTCGGTGAAACGCGGACGACCATTGAAATCGGTCTCGTCGTACAGGCGGATGCAGATGCCGTCGGCCACCCGGCCGCACCGGCCGGCCCGCTGGTTGGCCGCCGCCTGGCTGACCGGCTCGACCATCAGCTGCTCCACCTTCTGCCGGAAGCTGTAGCGCTTGACGCGGGCGGTGCCGGCGTCGATCACGTAGCGGATGCCCGGCACGGTGAGGGAAGTCTCGGCCACGTTGGTGGCCAGCACGATGCGGCGCTGACCGTGCGGCTGGAAGATGCGGTCCTGCTCGGCCTGCGACAGGCGCGCGAACAGCGGCAGCACCTCGGCATTGCGCAGCGCCGGCTGAGGCGCCAGGTGCTTGCGCAGGTGGTCGGCGGCCTCGCGGATCTCGCGCTCGCCCGGCAGGAACACCAGGATGTCGCCGCCCACACCACCGCGCCAGAGCTCGTCCACGCCGTCGGCAATGGCAGCGTTCAGGTCGTATTCGCGGCTTTCCTCGAACGGACGCCAGCGCACCTCCACCGGATAGGTGCGACCCGACACCATGAGCACCGGCGCCTTGCCCCGGGCCGACGAGAAATACTCGGCGAAGCGGTCGGCGTCGATGGTGGCCGAGGTGACGATGATCTTCAGGTCGGGCCGGCGCGGCAGCAGCTGGCGGAGGTAGCCCAGCAGGAAGTCGATGTTGAGGCTGCGCTCGTGGGCCTCGTCGATGATGATGGTGTCGTAGGCGCGCAGGTCCGGATCGGTCTGGGTCTCGGCCAGCAGGATGCCGTCGGTCATGAGCTTGACCGACGCGTCCTTCGAGAGCCGATCCTGGAACCGCACCTTGTAGCCCACCACATCACCGAGCGGTGTCCTGAGCTCCTCGGCAATGCGCTTGGCCACGCTGGACGCCGCGATCCGCCGCGGCTGCGTGTGGCCGATGAGCTGACCGCGCTGGCCCGGCTTCGCGTTGATGCGCCCGCGCCCCATGGCCAGCGCGATCTTCGGCAGCTGGGTGGTCTTGCCCGAACCGGTCTCGCCGCAGACGATGACCACCTGGTGGTCACGGATGGCGGCCTCGATCTCGTGCCGGCGTGCGGACACCGGCAGGGCTTCGGGGAACTCGAGGTGCAGGGCTGGGGCGGTCAAGCGGGAACTTCGGTCAAAATCGGGCAACCCGACATTATCCCGCCGCCCTCACCCGCCGATGTCCAACGTCTTCAATTTCACCTTCGTGCCGTGGTTCCGCTCGGTGGCGCCCTACATCCACAAGCACCGCAGCAACACGCTGGTGGTCGGCATCGCGGGTGAAGCCATCGCGGCGGGCAAGCTGCAGAACATCGCCCAGGACCTGGCCCTGATCCAGAGCATGGGCGTGAAGATCGTGCTGGTGCACGGCTTCCGGCCGCAGGTGAACGAGCAGCTGCGCCTCAAGGGCCACGAGGCCCGCTACTCGCACGGGGTGCGCATCACCGACTCGGTGGCGCTGGACTGTGCCCAGGAAGCCGCCGGCCAGCTGCGTTACGAGATCGAGGCCGCCTTCAGCCAGGGCCTGCCCAACACGCCCATGGCCGGCGCCACGGTGCGGGTCATCTCGGGCAACTTCATCACCGCGCGCCCGGTGGGCCTGATCGACGGGGTCGACTTCATGCATTCCGGCATGGTGCGCAAGGTCGACACCGACGGCATCCAGCGCACGCTCGACATGGGGGCGCTGGTGCTGCTCTCGCCGTTCGGCTTCTCGCCGACCGGTGAAGCCTTCAACCTGACCATGGAAGACGTGGCCACCTCGGTGGCGGTGGCCCTGCAGGCCGACAAGCTGATGTTCCTGACCGAAGTGCCCGGCGTGCGCGTGGATGCCGCCGACCCGGACAGCGACATCGACACCGAACTGCCGCTGGCCGACGCCCGCCGCATGCTCGACAACCTGCCCAAGGCCGACAAGCCGACCGACACCGCCTTCTACCTGCAGCACTGCATCCGCGCCTGCGAAGGCGGTGTGGAACGCAGCCACATCCTGCCGTTCGCGGTGGACGGCGCGCTGCTGCTGGAGATCTACACCCACGACGGCATCGGCACCATGGTGGTGGACGAGAAGCTGGAGAGCGTGCGCGAGGCCACCATCGACGATGTCAGCGGCATCGTGGCGTTGATCGAGCCCTACGAGAACGACGGCACGCTGGTCAAGCGCGACCGCACCGAGATCGAGCGCGACGCCGCCAACTACACCATCATCGAGCACGACGGCGTGATCTTCGGCTGCGCCGCGCTCTACCCCTACCCGGAAGAACGCACCGGCGAAATGGCGGCCCTCACGGTGTCGACCCAGGCCCAGAGCCAGGGTGACGGCGAGCGGCTGCTCAAGCGCATCGAGGCGCGGGCCAAGGCGCAGGGGCTGCAGAGCATCTTCGTGCTCACCACCCGCACCATGCACTGGTTCATCAAGCGCGGCTTCGTGCAGGTCAACGCCGACTGGCTGCCCGAAGCCCGCAAGCGCAAGTACAACTGGGACCGGCGCAGCCAGGTGCTGGTGAAGAAGCTGGGCTGATCGGGCCCTGCAGCCTCAGCCGCGCGGGCGGCGCCACCAGAGCAGCGCGGCCGTGGCGGTGAAGGCCACGAACACCAGGAACGACCAGTTGGCGATCGACAGGCCCAGGAAGGTCCAGTCGATCACCGAGCAGTCGCCGCTGCCCCGGAAGATCATCGGAACCGCCCGCTTGAGCGGGAAGGATTCGATCATTCCGTAGAAGTCGCGGCCGCAGGTGAGCACCTCGGGCGGGAACCATTGCAGCCAGCTCTGCCGGGCCGCCGTGAAGGCGCCGAACACCGCGAAAGCACCGGCACCCAGCACCAGAGCGTTGCGGGTGCCCGGCCGGGACACGAAAGCCCCGACACCGGCCAGCAGCGCCACCAGGATCATGGCGTAGCGCTGCACGATGCACATGGGGCACGGCTCCAGGCCCTCCACATGCTGCAGGTACAGGCCATAGGCCAGCATGGCCACGCAGGCCAGCGCCACCAGGCCCAGCACGCGCCGGGGCTGGGTCGAGAAGAGGTGCAGCAGGGCAGCCATCAGCTGACGAACGCCCGCTCGATCACGAAGTCGCCCGGCGTGGTGGTGTTGCCTTCCTTGAAGCCGGACTTCTCGCACAGGGCCTTGAGGTCGCGCAGCATTTCGGGGCTGCCGCAGATCATCACGCGGTCCTCGGCCGGGTTGAGCAGGGGAATGCCCAGATCCTTGGCGATGACGCCGTCGGCCAGCAGCTGAGGAATGCGGCCCTGGTGCACGAAGGGCTCGCGGGTGACGGTGGGGTAGTACAGCAGCTTGTCGCGGGCCATCTCGCCCAGGAATTCGTCTTTCTGCAGGTCCTGGGTGAGCAGCTGGTGGTACGCCAGTTCCTTGACCTGGCGCACGCCGTGCACCACCACGACCTGCTCGAAACGCTCGTAGGTTTCCGGGTCGCGCACGATGCTCAGGAATGGCGCCAGGCCGGTGCCGGTGCCCAGCAGGTACAGGCGCTTGGCCGGCAGCAGGTAGTCGATGAGCAGGGTGCCGGTGGGCTTGCGGCCGACGATGACGGTGTCGCCGACCTGGATGTGCTGCAGGCGGGATGTGAGCGGGCCGTCCTGCACCTTGATGCTCAGGAACTCCAGGTGATCGGCCCAGTTGGGGCTGACGATGCTGTAGGCGCGCAGCAGCGGCTTGCCGTCCACCTTCAGGCCGATCATGGTGAAGTGGCCGTTGGAGAACCGCAGCGAGGTGTCGCGGGTGGTGGTGAAGCTGAAGAGCCGGTCGGTCCAGTGGTGAACGCTCAGCACGCGCTCTTCCAGAAATGCACTCATGGGAAATCCTGTGGAGGGAAGCTCGTATTGTAAAAAGTCGGCCCCGGCGAAGCGCCGGGCGGCCCTGACAGCCTTGCGGACGACAGGACCTTGCTACAGTGGCGGCCCGGCATCATGCCGCGTCCCGTCACTGACGGGAACGACGCTTTTCTTCTGACCGATATAACTTCGGTTTCTAACAAACCCACCTACGACCCAACATGGCACGCACCGTTCAATGCATCAAGCTCGGCAAGGAAGCCGAGGGACTCGACTTTCCGCCCTACCCCGGCGAGCTGGGCAAGAAGATTTATGAGGGCGTCAGCAAGGAAGCCTGGGCTGCCTGGCTCAAGCACCAGACCATGCTGCTGAACGAAAACCGGCTGAACATGGCCGACGCCCGCGCCCGCCAGTACCTGGCGCGCCAGATGGAAAAGCACTTCTTCGGCGAAGGCGCCGACGCTGCGGCCGGCTACGTGCCGCCGCCCGCCGCCTGATCCGCTGACCGTGACCGATCCGCAGCGCCATGCCACCGTGGTCGGCGCGGGGCTGGCCGGTGCCGCCCTGGCCCATGCCCTGATGGCGCGGGGCTGGCGGGTCGAGCTGCTGGACGCTGCCGATGGCCCGGCCCGCGGCGCCAGCGCCCTGCCGGTGGGCATGCTCAGCCCGCATGTCACCCGGGCACCCACCCCCCTGTCGCGATTGACCGCACTCGGCGTGACCACCACCCGGGAGCAGCTCGAAACGCTGGTGCCGCCCGGTGCCGGCTGGCAGGCTTGCGAGGTGCACAACCACGGTCACGATCGGGGCGTCTGGCCCGCAGCGCTGGTGCGCCCGGGCGCTCTGGTGGCGGCCTGGATCGCATCGGGCCAGGCCAGCGGCCGCCTCGCCACGCGCTGGAATGCGCCTGCCGCCCGGCTGGTGAAGGAAACCGGTGGATGGTCCGTGCAGGATGCCCAAGGCCAGGCCCTGGCCCGATCGCCGGTGGTGGCCGTGACCGGCGCCGTCGGCAGCCTGCCGCTTCTGGCCAGCGGCGGCCTCCCCCCCGAATGGCTGCCCCTGCGACCGGTGCAGGGCCAGATGAGCCTGGGCGAACTGGTCGGCCCGGCCCTGGCCGACGGGCCGCAGCGCGACAACGGCGTTTACGTGCCCGAGTACGCCGACAGCGGGCTGGCCCCCGACTGGCCGGTGCGCATCTGGTCCATGGGCTCCACCTACGAACGCGGCGCGACCCACACCGACATCCGTGATGCCGCCCACCTGAACAACCTGGAGAGCCTGCGTGCCCTGAACCCTGCCGCTTCCGACGCTTTCGAGCGGGCCAAGGCCTCTGGCGACCTGCTGGGCTGGGCCAACGTGCGCTGCGCCTCGCTCGACCGCCTGCCCCTGTGCGGCGCCCTGCCCGACGCCGCCGCGCTGCTGACCGAGCAGAGCCGCCCCGAGCGGCGTCGCTGGCGCCCCGGCCCTGCCGACACGCCCCGGTTGCACGGTCTGTTCACGCTGTGCGCCCTGGGGTCGCGCGGCCTGACCCTGGCAGCCTGGTGCGCGCAACGGCTGGCCGAGCAGATCGACGGCGCAGCCGTCCAGGCCGAGCCCGACCTGTGGGCCGCCGTCGACCCGGCCCGATTTGCCTGGCGCCAGGCCAGACGCGGGTCAAGCTGACCGCCTTTATTCTTGTGCGGCATACCCGCATGAATAAAAAATCGTTTGGCATATAAAGAGCTGCACCTACAGTGCCGGCCATGCCCGAATACGCCATCGTCATTGCCGGTTTTGCCGTCGGCCTCATCGTCGGCCTGACCGGCGTGGGCGGCGGTTCGCTGATGACGCCGATCCTGATCTTTTTCTTCGGCGTCAAGCCCTACCTGGCCATCGGCACCGACCTGCTGTTTGCCGCCTTCACCAAGCTGGGCGGCACGGTGAGCCTGGCCCGGCAGAAGCTGGTGCCCTGGCGGGTGGTCGGGCAGCTCTGCATCGGCAGCATTCCGACCGCGCTGGCCACGCTGTTTGCCCTGCACCGGCTGGGGCCCGCCTCGCCACAGGCGCAGTCGCTCATGACCAGCACATTGGGCGTGGCCCTGCTGCTGACCGCCGCCGCCATGCTCTACAAGGCCGCCCGCGGCCGCCAGCTGCCGCGCACCGTCGATGCCGCCGACCTGGACCGCGCCACCCGCGCCCGCCACCCGGTACTTCCGGTGCTGTTCGGCGCGGTCATCGGCTGCCTGGTCACACTCACCTCGGTCGGCGCCGGCGCCATCGGCGTGTCGGTCCTGCTGCTGCTGTTCCCGCTCCTGCCGCTGCCGCGCATCGTGGCCGCCGACATCGCCTATGCCGTGCCGCTGACGCTGCTGGCCGGCCTGGGACATGCCACCCTGGGCTCGGTGAACTGGTCGCTGCTGGGCCTGCTGCTGACCGGCTCGCTGCCCGGCATCTGGCTGGGCACGCGGCTGATGCGCCACACACCCGAGCGCCTGGTGCGTTCGCTGCTGTCGGTGCTGCTGGCCTATGCCGGCGTCAAGCTCATCGCTTTCTGATCACCCTGTCTTCTGCATCCGCACCCCTGCCGCCATGTACCAATACAACGAATTCGACCGGGCCTTCCTGCAAAGCCGTGCCGCACAGTTCCGCGACCAGCTCCAGCGCTGGCAGGCCGGCACCCTGGCCGACGACGCCTTCAAGCCGCTGCGCCTGCAGAACGGCTGGTACGTACAACGTTTCGCGCCCATGCTGCGGGTGGCTGTGCCGTACGGTGAGATCAACAGCCAGCAACTTCGTGTACTGGCGCAAGTGGCCCGCGAATACGACCACAAGGAAGCGCACGACACCTCCCAAGCCAACGCCGGCCTGAGCGAGGTGCCCACTCTGCCCGACCGCACCGCCCACTTCACCACCCGGCAGAACGTGCAGTTCAACTGGATTCCGCTGGCCCGCGCCGCCGACGTGATGGACCTGCTGGCCAGCGCCAACCTGCATGGCATCCAGACCAGCGGCAACTGCATCCGCAACATCACCACCGACGCCCTGGCCGGCGTGGCGGTGGACGAGGTCGCCGACCCGCGCCCGTTCGCCGAGATCCTGCGCCAGTGGAGCACGCTGCACCCCGAATTCGCCTTCCTGCCGCGCAAGTTCAAGGTGGCCATCACCGGCGCCCGCGAGGACCGGGCCGCCACGCCCTGGCACGACGTGGGCCTGCGCCTGCTGCACAACGTGGATGGCGAGCTGGGCTTCCAGGTTCGCGTGGGCGGCGGCATGGGCCGCACGCCCATCATCGGCACGGTGGTGCGCGAGTTCCTGCCGTGGCACCAGATCCTCAACTACCTCGAAGCCGTGGTGCGGGCCTACAACCGCTTCGGCCGCCGCGACAACGCCTACAAGGCCCGCATCAAGATCCTGGTCAAGGCCGAAGGGCAGGCCTTCGTGGACCAGGTTGAAGCCGAGTACCGCGACATCCTGGAGATCGACGGCGCGCCCCACACCATCACCCAGGCCGAGCTCGACCGCGTCAGCGCCTGCTTCGTGCCGCCGAATCTGGCCTGCGACCGCAAGAGCGCCGACGCCAAGATCGCCCACATCCTCAAGGCCGCTGCCGAGGACGACATCGAGTTCAGCCGCTGGCTGACCCGCAACGTGCAGCCGCACCGCAACCCGGACCTGCGCGCCGTCACCCTCTCGTTCAAGCGCATCGGCCAGGCCCCTGGCGATGCGACTGCCGAACAGCTGGAGCGTGCCGCCGAACTGGCCGACCGCTTCTCGGCCGGCGAAGCCCGCGTCACCCACGACCAGAACCTGCTGCTGCCCTGGGTGCGTTGCGACGCTCTGCCCGAGCTGTGGCGGGAGGCCCGCCGCCTCGGCCTGGCCCGACCCAACATCGGCCTGCTGACCGACATGATCAGCTGCCCCGGCGGCGACTTCTGCGACCTGGCCAACGCCCGATCGCTGCCGCTGGCACAAGCCCTGCTGGAGCGCTACCGCGACCTGGACGAGCTGCACGACCTCGGCGAGATCGACCTGCACATCAGCGGCTGCATCAACAGCTGCGGCCACCACCACAGCGGGCACATTGGCATCCTGGGCGTCGACAAGGACGGCCAGGAGTGGTATCAGATCACGCTGGGCGGCTCCGATGGCACGCGCCTGTCCGGCACCGCCCAGCCGGGCAAGGTGATCGGCCCTTCGTTTGCCGCCAGCGAAGTGGTCGACGTGATCGAGGCCCTGCTCGACACCTACCGCCAGCAGCGCACCGAAGGCGAGACCTTCCTGGCCACGCTGCGCCGCACCGGCCCGGATGGCTTCAAGGCCGCCGCCCATGCCGTGCGCACCGCCACGGCACGCACGGACACCGCCACCGCCTGAACCCGCCCGAGGAACACCCCATGACCATCGAACTCTTCAGCGCAGCCGACTTCCATGCCCCCGAGGCCGAAGCCCGACGGCTGGTGCTGGCCAACGATGCCGACCCGCGCGAAGCCGATCTGAGCGACATCGACGTGGTGGAACTGCAGTTCCCCAAGTTCGTCGACGGCCGTGCCTTCAGCCAGGCCTTCCTGCTGCGCCGCCGCCTGGGCTATACCGGGCAGATCCGCGCCACCGGCGACGTGCTGATCGACCAGCTGGTGCAGATGGTCCGCAGCGGCTTCACCCAGGCCGTGCTGCGCGCCGACCAGGACCCGGCCCATGGCGCACGGCTGCTGGCCCACTACGCGGCCTTCTACCAGGGGGACGCCGTGCAGGCCTCGCCGCTGTTCGCCCGCAACGCCACCGCCGCACCGGCCTGAAGACGGAGCCCCCATGAGCGCCATCGACCTCTACAACCACCCTTCAGCGCAGTACGCCGCGCGCGTGGAGCGGGCCATTGCGCTGCTGCGCGAGGTGGCGTCCACCCACCCGCGACTGACCCAGGCCTCCAGCCTGGGCGTCGAGGACGTGGTCGTGACGCACCTGATCCATCTGGCCGGCATTCGCAGCCGCGTGTTCGTGCTGGAGACCGGCCGCCTGCACGATGAGACGCTGGCCCTGATCCCTCAGATCGAGCAGCGCTACGGGCTGTCGATCGACCGGTACAAGCCGGTGGAGGAGGCCGTGGTGCACTTCGTGCAGAAGAACGGCGACGACGCCATGTTCCGCAGCATCGGCCTGCGCAAGGCCTGCTGCGACATCCGCAAGATGGAGCCGCTGGGCCGCGCCCTCCAGGGCGTGGACGGCTGGATTACCGGTCTGCGCCGCGAGCAGTCCAACGCCCGCGCCGAGGCCGCCGAGGTCATCCAGGAGCCGGGCCGGGTGAAGATCAGCCCGCTGGTGGACTGGACCTGGGGTGATGTGTGGCACTTCGTGGCCGAACACCGCCTGGCCTACAACCCGCTGCACGACCAGTTTTTCCCCAGCATCGGCTGCGAACCCTGCACCCGCGCCATCAGCGTCGGCGAGGACTTCCGCGCCGGCCGCTGGTGGTGGGAACAGGACAACGCCAAGGAATGCGGTCTGCACGTGCAGCCCGCTGCCGACAGCGTTTCCGCCCTGCCGAATTCCCGCACCGAACGGAACACCGCATGAACGCCCGCACCGAATCCCCCGTGATCAAGACCGCCCTGCAGGCCGACGGCCACCAGCTGAGCAACGCCCACCTCGATGCGCTGGAAGAAGAGACCATCTTCATCCTGCGCGAAGTGGCCGGTGCCTTTGAACGCCCGGCCCTGCTGTTTTCCGGCGGCAAGGACTCGCTGGTCATGCTCAAGTGCGCCGAGAAGGCCTTCGGCGCTGGCCGCATCCCCTACCCGCTGCTGATGATCGACACCGGGCACAACTTCCCCGAGGTGACCGACTTCCGTGACCAGCGCGCCCGGGAGCTGGGTGCCGAACTCATCGTTCGCAGCGTGGAAGACTCCATGAAGCGGGGCACCGTGCGCCTGGCCCATCCCGGCGAGAGCCGCAACGTGCACCAGTCGGTCACGCTGCTGGAAGCCATCGAGGAATTCCGCTTCGACGCCCTCATCGGCGGTGCCCGGCGCGACGAGGAAAAGGCCCGCGCCAAGGAGCGCATCTTCAGCCACCGCGACAGCTTCGGCCAGTGGCAGCCCAAGGCGCAACGGCCCGAACTCTGGACCCTGTTCAACACCCGGCTCCACATGGGCGAGCACTTCCGGGTGTTCCCCATCAGCAACTGGACCGAGCTGGACGTGTGGCAGTACATCGCCCGCGAGAACATCGCCCTGCCCTCCATCTACTACACCCATCGGCGCGAGGTGGTGGACCGCCGCGGCCTGCTGGTGCCGGTGACCGAACTCACCCCGCCGCGCGATGGCGAGACGGTGGAGCTGCGCAACGTGCGCTTCCGCACCGTGGGCGACATCACCTGCACCTGCCCGGTGGAAAGCACCGCTGCGACCCCGGCCGACATCGTGATCGAGACCCTGGCCGCCGAGGTCAGCGAACGGGGCGCCACCCGCATGGACGACAAGACCAGCGACGCCTCGATGGAAAAACGCAAGAAAGACGGGTACTTCTGATGAGCACCGATACCGCGCAAGCCACTCCTGTGGACACCTCCGCCGCACTGCGCCTGATCACCTGCGGCAGCGTGGACGACGGCAAGAGCACCCTGATCGGCCGCCTGCTGGTCGACAGCAAGGCCGTGCTGCAGGATCACCTGGCCGGCGTGCAGCGCCAGGGCCAGACCGATCTGGCACTGCTCACCGACGGACTCTCGGCCGAGCGCGAGCAGGGCATCACCATCGACGTGGCCTACCGCTACTTCAGCACCGAGGCCCGCAAGTTCATCATCGGCGACGCCCCGGGCCACGAGCAGTACACCCGCAACATGGTCACGGCCGCCTCCAGCGCCGATGCCGCCGTCGTGCTGGTGGACGCCACCAAGCTGGACTGGCGCAACCCGCAGCTGGCTCTGCTGCCGCAGACCCGTCGCCACAGCCTGCTGCTGCAGCTGCTGCGGGTGCCGTCGGTGGTGTTCGCCATCAACAAGCTCGACGCGGTGGACGACAGTGCCACCGCCTTCGCCCACATCGGCGCGGCGCTGGCCGCCTTTGCCGAGCAGGCCGGTCTGCCGGTGGTGGCCACCGTCCCGGTGTCGGCGCTGAAGGGCTGGAACGTGGTCGATGCCGCCGAAGCCGACGGCTGGTGCGGCTACCACGGCCCCACCCTGCTGGAGCTGCTGGAACGCCTGCCGGTGACCCCGGCCGACACCGGTCTGCCGCTGGCCTTCCCGGTGCAGTGGGTGGAGAAGTTCAGCAGTTCGGCCGACACCTCGCAGGGCCGCCGCATCTTCTGGGGCCGCGTGGCCGCCGGCAGCGTGACGCCGGGACAGCGGGTGCGCATCGCCCCGAACGGACAGACCGCCACCGTGGCCCAGGTGCTGGACCATGTCCGGCGGCCGGCCGACGTGTCCGCCGGCCACAGCGCCGGCATCGTGCTGGACCGCGAGGTCGATGTGTCGCGCGGCGACTGGCTGCTGGACGCCGACGGCCACGAGGGCTTCCACCACAGCCGCGAGATCTCGGCCACCGTGGCCTGGCTGGACGACGAAAACCTGGTTCCAGGACGGGTCTACTGGGCCCTGCACGGCCACCGCTGGGTCAAGGCCAAAGTCAAACGCATCGTGCACCGGCTCGACATCCACACCCTGGCCGAACAGGACGCGACCGAACTGGAGCCCAACGCCATCGGCCACATCGAACTCAGCCTGCAGGAGCCGCTGGCCACCCTGCCCTTTGCACGCTCGCGCCAGCTCGGTTCGCTGGTGCTGGTGGACACCGCCAGCCACCGCACTGCCGGCGCTGTCCTGCTGCGCTGAGGGGCCTCAGCGAACCCCCTAAAATCCGGGTTTCCCCCGAACACCGCCTACACCATGACCCACGTTGTCACCGAAGCCTGCATCCGCTGCAAATACACCGACTGCGTCGATGTCTGCCCCGTGGACTGCTTCCGCGAAGGCCCGAACTTCCTCACCATCGACCCGGACGAGTGCATCGACTGCGCGGTCTGCATCCCCGAGTGCCCGGTGAGCGCCATCTACGCCGAGGAAGACCTGCCCAAGGACCAGGTGCACATGACGGCCATCAACGCCGAACTGGCCCGTCTGCCGGGCTGGAAGAGCATCACCAAGCGCAAGGCACCGCTGCCGGACGCCGACGACTGGAAAGACAAGACCGGCAAGCTCGACCAGCTGGCCCGCTGAAGGCCATGGCCGGCGCACCCATCGAGACCGATGCGCTGGTCATCGGCGCGGGTCCGGTGGGCCTGTGGCAGGTGTTCCAGCTCGGGCTGCAGGACATCCGCTGCCACGTCATCGACGCCCTGCCCCGGGGTGGCGGACAGCCGGCGGAGCTGTACCCCGCCAAAACCATCTACGACATCCCCGGCCTGCCGGTCTGCAGCGGCCAGGAACTGATGGAGCGGCTGCAGCAGCAGGTCCGCCCGTTTGCCCCCACCCTGCACTTCGGCCAGACCGTCACCGCTCTGGTACGCAGGGAGGACGACCGCTTCGACGTCCAGACCTCCGCCGACACCGCTTTCATCGCCCGCAGCGTGTTCATCGCCGCCGGGGTGGGCGCCTTCCAGGCCCGGCCACTCCGGCTGGACGGCATCGAAGCCTTTGAAGGCAGCCAGGTGTTCCACCGGCCCCACGACGCCGCTGCCTTCGCCGGGCAGCATGTGGTGGTGCACGGCGGCGAGGAACTGGCCGTGGACTGGGCGCTGCGCCTGCTCGACGCCGACACCGCGCCAGCTTCGGTCACCCTGCTGCACCGGCGCGACGTGTTCCAGGCCGACGCAGCCGATCTGGCCAGGTTCCAGACCCTGACGGAACAGGCCCGCATCGGCCGCTGCATCGGCCAGCCGCTGGGCCTGCGGGTGGAGGACGGCCGGCTGACCGGCATCGAGATCGTCACGCCCGACGACCAGACCCGGGTGCAGCCGCTGGACAGCCTGCTGGTCTGCCTCGGCCTGTCGCCCCGGCTGGGGCCCATTGCCGACTGGGGTCTGGCCATGGAGCGCAAGCAGCTGGTGGTGGACACCGCCGCCTTCGAGACCAGCGTGCCAGGCATCCACGCCGTGGGCGACATCAACACCTACCCCGGCAAGAAGAAGCTGATCCTCTGCGGCTTCCACGAAGCCACCCTGGCCGCCTTCGCGGCAGCCGCCCGGCTGTTCCCCGAGCAGCGAACCCTGCTGCAGTACACCACCACCAGCCCCAAACTCCAGCGCCTGCTGGGCGTGGGCGGCTGAACTAGAATCCAGCCCGCGCCAGCAACGGCGCCTTCCGCTAGGGGTGTTGCGGCCTTCACAGGCCGCGACTGAGAAAGTCCCTTTGAACCTGATTGAGGTAATCCTCGCGCAGGGAAGCAAAAGTCCACTCGGTGTGCCGGTCAGCCCGCGCCGCTCCGAGCGGGCCCAGCCCACCTGCCATAACGAGTCCCACCGGACACCACACATGGCACGACCCCCATTCCGCACGCTGCGTCCCGCAGCACTTTCGCTCGTCAGTCTGGCGTGTCTGGCTGCGCTGCAGGCGCATGCCCAGAGCGCCGAGGCCACGCTGCCTGCCGTCACCATCCGCAGCGCCGGCGCCAGCGCGCCGGCCGACGTCACCGGTTTCGGCGACCAGCCCGCCGGCAGCGTGCCGGTCAGCACCACCGTCATCGACAGCCGCACCATCAGCGAGACCGGTGCCCGCCGCATCAGCGACCTCTACCGCCTCGACGCCTCGGTCAGCGACGCCTACAACGCCGTGGGCTACTACGACTACGCCAGCGTGCGCGGATTCGTCATCGACAACACCTACAACTTCCGCCGCGAAGGCTTGCCCATCAGCGCCGAGACCAGCCTGCCGCTGGACCACCTGCAGCGGGTGGAACTGCTCAAGGGCACCAGCGGCATCCAGGCCGGCACCAGCGCACCCGGCGGACTGATCAACCTGGTGGTGAAGCGGCCCACCGCCCAGCCGGTACGCACCTTCCGCACCGAGGTCAATGAAGATGGCAACGCGCTGGTCCACCTGGACATGAGCGGCCTCGCTGCCGAAGGCGCCCTGGGCTGGCGGGTCAACATCGCTGGCGAACGCCTGAACACAGAAGCGCGTGGCACCGAAGGCAAGCGAAGCCTGCTGGCCGTGGCCATGGACGCGCGCCTCTCGCGCGACAGCCTGCTCGAAGGCGAGTTCGAGATCGGCCGCCGCCGTCAGGCCACCGTACCCGGCCTGAGCCTGCTGGGCACAGCCCTGCCCCCGGCCGACCCGCGCATCAACATCAACACCCAGCCCTGGTCGCAGCCCACCGACTTCCGCAACTTCAGCGGCAGCCTGCGCTTCACCCAGGCCATCAACAGCCAGTGGAACTGGCAGGCCCAGCTTGGCAGCCAGCGCCTGAAGACCGACGACTTCCTGGCCTTCCCTTACGGCTGCAGCGCCGAGAACAACTTCGACCGCTACTGCAGCAACGGCGACTTCGACCTCTACGACTACCGCAGCTTCGACGAGCGCCGCAACACCACCGCGGCGCAGTTCAAGGTGAACGGCCGGCTGGAGGCCGCCGGCCTGCAGCACGACCTGAGCTTCGGCGTGCTGGCCAGCCGGTTCACCGTGCGCGGCAACGACCGGTTCGGCGCCAACCCCGTGGGCACCG
Organism: uncultured Hydrogenophaga sp.; assembly: GCF_958439165.1. Taxonomy (GTDB): domain Bacteria; phylum Pseudomonadota; class Gammaproteobacteria; order Burkholderiales; family Burkholderiaceae_C; genus Hydrogenophaga. The sequence goes on from NZ_OY288125.1 coordinate 16,954, forward strand.
GCAACCTGTTCACCTTGCCCGCCGTGGCCCCGGCCACTGCACCCGACGACAGCTTCACCAACCGCACCGAGCGCAGCACCGAGTTCTTCGTCACCGACGTGATCCGCTGGAGCGATGCCTTCCAGACCTGGGCCGGCCTGCGCCACACCCGTCTGGAGCGCGACAGCATCCGCACAGGAGCCGACCCGCGCGCGACCAGCTACGAAGACAGCTTCACCACGCCGTGGCTGGCCGCCAGCTTCAAGCTGGACGCACAGCGCACCGTGTACGCCAGCTGGGGCCAGGGTGTGGAGTCGGAGGTGGCACCGGGCCGTGCCCGCTACACCAACCGGGGCCTGGCGCTGCCGCCACTCAAGAGCCGGCAATGGGAAGCCGGCATCCGCTCCATGGACGAGAGCGCCCGCTGGAACCTGACCTACTTCCGCATCAGCCGTCCGGTCAGTGGCGACCAGCCGGCCTGCAGCGGTGCCGCCAACAGCTGCACCCGCGTCATCGACGGTTCGGCGCGCCACCAGGGTCTGGAGCTGGGCGGCGGCCGCACCACCGGCGCGTGGGACTACGATGCCAGCGTCACCTGGATCGACGCCGAACGGCTGGGCAGCACCATCGACCCCACGGTCAACGGCCTGCGTCCGACCAACGTGCCGCGCTACGTCCTGCGCGCCAACCTGAGCCGCCGCATCGAAGCGCTGCCGGGCCTGAGTGCCCATGCGCACCTCAGCCACGAAGGCCGCCGCGCCGTCACGCCGACCAACGATGTCGAGCTGGGCTCGTGGACGCGGGTGGATGCCTCGCTGCGCTACGCCACCAAGGTCCAGGGGCAGCCGGCCAGCTGGTTGCTCGGCATCGACAACCTGTTCGACCGCCGCTACTTCCAGGAAGCGCCCTTCCAGTACGGCCACATCTACCTGTTCCCCGCTGCGTCCCGCACGGTGCGCGTGGCCTTCGAGACACAATTTTGAGAAAGTTGGGAGCGTCTTAGAAAACCGAAAAAATGACGCTATAATTTGAGGCTGTTCCCTGATAGCTCAGTCGGTAGAGCGACGGACTGTTAATCCGCAGGTCCCTGGTTCGAGTCCAGGTCGGGGAGCCAGAAAATTCAAAAGCCCTTGCAGCGATGCAAGGGCTTTTTTGTTGGCCGATTCAGGTGGGCCTGGCGCTCACAGCGCCTGCAGCTTTTCCACCAGCGTGGCCATGCGGATGGGCTTGCTCACGAAGTCGTCCATGCCGGCTGCCAGACAGACCTGCCGGTCTTCCTCGCGGGCATTGGCTGTCATGGCGATGATGGTCACGCGCGGGCGCTGCTGCTCGGCTTCCTCGGCACGGATGCGGCGGGTGGCTTCCAGGCCGTCGAGCACCGGCATCTGCATGTCCATCAGGATCAGGTCGAAACAACCACGGCGGGCTGCCTCGACCGCCTGTGCGCCGTCACCGGCCACCTCGACCACATGGCCGCTCTTGGTCAGCATGATCTGCGCCACCTTCTGGTTCACCGGGTGGTCCTCGGCCAGCAGGATGCGCAGCGAACTGCCCGGGACGTCGGTTCGAACAGGCGCAGGAGGAGTGGCGCTCATGGGCTTGGGCTCAGGTGGCTGTGGGTGGACCGAGGATAGCGGCACTGCGACCACCGGCAGCCGGACCCGGAAGATGGTCCCTTGGCCGACAGTGCTTTCGAGGCCGATGGTGCCGCCGAGCAGGCTACACAGCCGGTGGCAGATGGACAAGCCCAGGCCCGTTCCACCGAACTGCCGCGTGATGCTGCCGTCGGCCTGGCTGAACGGCTCGAAGATGAGCTGCTGCTTTTCCAGCGCGATGCCGATGCCGGTGTCGATCACATCCAGGCCCAGGGTCAGCGATCCAGCGCCTCCGCGCTCCACCGCGTGAAGCCGCAGCGTCACCTGGCCTTGCGCCGTGAACTTGATGGCATTGCCGACCAGGTTGTTGACGATCTGGCGCAACCTCAACGCATCGGTGCGGAGCGCCGGAGCCAGATCGGGGGCGGTCTCGACCACCAGCGCCAGGCCTTTTTCACGGGCACGCAGCTCCAGCGGAAGCGTGATCTCGTCCAGCCAGGTCCGCACGACGAACTCCGACATCTCGATGTGCATGTGGCCGGCCTCGATCTTGGAGAAGTCCAGGATCTCGTTGATCACACCCATCAGGCCTTCGCCCGAGCTGCGGACCAGAGACAGGTATTCGCGCTGCACCGGGTCGGTGGCCAGGTCGAATGCCAGAGCGCTCATGCCCATCACGCCGTTCATGGGCGTGCGGATCTCATGGCTCATGTTGGCCAGGAAGTCGCTCTTGGCCTGGCTGGCGGTCACAGCCGCGTCGCGCGCCCGCTGCAGGGTTTCTTCCACCCGCTTCTGGTCGGTGATGTCCACATTGGCGCCCACCAGCTTCACCGCCTTGCCTGCGCGGTCCCGCAACCCGATCGCACGACCGAGGACGTAGCGTGTCTGACCGTCGGGAAACACCACGCGGAATTCGACAGAGATCGGTGGCTCATGGGCTGCGGCCCGGTCCAGCGCAGCCTGCACCCGTTCCCGATCTTCCGGGTGGATGCGTTCGAGCGCGGCCGACATCCGGTTCTCGAAGGTGTTGGGCGGCAGCGCCATCATGTCGGTCAGGCGCTGGTCGGCGGTGAAGGTGAGCGTGGTCAGGTCCAGCTCCCAGATGCCCAGAGCGCCCACCTCGGCGGCCAGCTCCAGCCGGTGCAGATAGTGGTTGGCCGAGGCTTCAGCGGCTTCACGGTTCAGGAGCACCGACGTGAACAACTGCCCCAGTTCGTCGAAATAGTGCCCCAGCACGTCGAAGTACCCTGCCGCGTCGGCATACACCACCAGAATGCCGGACCGCTGGGCCGAGTGCCCCCTCAACGGGATGCAACGCACTGCCCGAACATGGTGTTCCTGGGCCAGCCGGCGCCAGGGGCCCCAGACAGCAAATCGGGAGATTTCCACCGTCTCGCTCTGGCCCGTGTCCACCGTCCGGAAGGCAGGCCCCTTGCGCGTGAGCCAGTTGCGCTCGATCCGCATCTGCCGAGCCCATTCGCTGGCGCGACCGGCGCTCACCAGGGGCCGGATCACCGGCGCCTCGGCCTGACCGAACCAGCACCAGGCCAGGCACAGATGGGCGGAGGCCTGCACCATGGCATCGCAGTAACGCTGCACCACCTCCAGCGGGGGAGCATCGCTGTTGAGCACATCGGCCGCCACACGGATACCCGCTCGGGACAACCGCATGACCTCATCCACGGCATCGAAGGGGGGCGCGTCGGCGTCGCGCGTGAACAGGCGGGTGAACGGCATGGTGATATATCGGTGATATTCGCACCAACTTGCGGGCCCGTGCACCAAAACCCCGCATGTCACCCAGATGAACGACATTTGCGTGAACCACTGCTCAAGGTCGTGCACCGCCGCAGCGAACAAAAGAAAAGGGGTCTGACCTTGCGATCAGACCCCTTCAATCTCTGGTAGGACGTGGCAGGCTCGAACTGCCGACCAACGGATTAAAAGTCCGCTGCTCTACCAACTGAGCTAACGTCCCACACTGCTTCGGCACTTCTTTTGCAAGAGACCTCTGCTGCTTCGCAGTGCTTGTTGAACACTGTTCTCCGTACCCTGCGAAGCCTCAAATTATAGCGTCATTTTTGGGTGTTTTTGAAGGGGCCTTCACTTTTTGCCATTTTCCTTCGGCAAGGGTGTTCAGGGTCCATCCGGCTGCGGTCATGCCGAAGCTGGCCGTCACGCTCACCACCGAGCCGAAGCCATGGCAATTGAGGCTGCCGTCACCCGAGTCGAGCCCGCAGGACGGATCGGGCGGCGCCACGGGTTCGCGGCTGAAGACGCAGGCCACCTGCATCGCGCCCTGGCGCGCCGCACCATGTTCCTTGCGCAGGCGATAGCGCAACTGCGCCAGCAGCGGATCGTGGGTGACCTCGGCCAGATCACCCAGTTCGATCCGCTCGGCAAGGCGCTTGCCGCCAGCTGCGCCGACAGTCACCGTTGGCACGCCCGCGCCAATGGCCCAGGCGGCCATGGCCGCTTTGGCCCGCACCTGATCACAGGCGTCGATGAGTGCATCGGGCCGTTGCTGGCCCAGCAAGCCGGGCCAGTTGTCCGGCGACACGAAGTCGTCGACGCAGTCGACCTCGCAACCCGGGTGGAAGGTGGCAATGCGCTCCCGCAGCGCCTCGATCTTCGACTGACCGAGCGTGCCGAGCTGGGCATGGATCTGCCGATTGATGTTCGACTCGGCCACATGGTCCATGTCGATCAGGGTCAGCCGCCGCACGCCACTGCGGGCCAGTGCCTCCGCAGCCCAGGAGCCGACGCCGCCCAGACCGACCACGACCACATGGGCATCGAAGATGCGCTGTGCGCCTTCCACGCCGTACAGGCGCCTCAGGCCACCGAACCGGCGCTCGAACAGCTCGGCACCGGTCGGCTCGGCTGACGGGTTCACCCGCGCTCCAGCAGCCAGATCTGCAGGCGGAAGCCGAGCACTGCACCGACCATGATGCCGGCTACGGCAATGGCACTGGTCAGGCTCAGTGTCGAGAGACCGGACAGGCCCTGCCCCACGGTGCAGCCCAGCGCGGTGACGCCACCCACACCCATGCAGATCGCTCCGATGATGTGCAGCGCGGTGTCCTGCGTGCCGGCAAAGCCTTCCCAGCGGAAACTGCGCTCGATGAGCGAGCAGGCCAGCGCGCCTGTCACGACACCGACCACAGTGACCACGCCGAAGGTCAGCACCTTGGTGGCATCGCTGTAGAACACGAGCCAGTCCTGGACGTAGGCCATGGGCGCGGTGAAGGTCAGCGCGTCCATGCGGCCGGTATTGCTCCCCAGGAAGACTTTGTCCAGGGTTTCCGGATGCTCGGCCACGAAGCCGAGATGGCCGCTGACCCACCACATGGCCACGACAACGGCTCCGATGCCGAAGCCTGCGAGCAGGTTGTTGCCGGTACGGAAGTCACGGCCCAGCAGTGCCCAGACCACCAGTGCGCCGCCGACAACCAGCGCGGTCAGCAGCCCCGCGAGTGAGGGCTCGAGCCCGGTGGCACCGGCCACCCACGTCGGCACGGCGCTGCCCTGCGGCAGTTCGAAGAAAACCTGGTCGACCGTGGCGTTGCGCCACACGGCAAACACGCCCCGCAGGGTCATGAATGCCGCCAGACCCATCACGAAGAACACCACGAGCGACTTCAGGCTGCCACCGCCGATGCGCACCAGCGTCTTGCTGCCACAGCCCGATGCCAGCACCATGCCGAAACCGAACAGCGCGCCGCCGGTGAGGGCCGAAAGCCAGACCACCCGGGCGCCGGTGTAGATGGACTGGGTGGTGTCGATCAGCCCCATCCATCCGAGGGCATGGAAGCCGATGGCCGCCACGCCCACCGCCATGCCCCACATGCGCATGCGGGTCCAGTCGCCCATGTTGACGATGTCGCTGACGGCACCCATGGTGCAGAAGTGGGTGCGCTGGGCGATGAAGCCGAAGACGGCGGCCACGGCAAACGCGGCCCACAGCGTGGTGATGCGAAGCTGATTGAGTTCGGCGAGTTCCATAGCCCGCCATTGTAAAAGGCCACCCGGCGCTGGCCGGGTGGCGGGGCATGGTCAGCGCAGGCGCGCCAGACGCTCCTTGGCCGCCGCAGCTGCTTCGGACTGCGGGTACTTCTTGACCAGATCGTCGAGGGTGCGGCGGGCAGCCTTGGTGTCCTTCAGCTCGACCTGGCTGTTGGCCATGGCCAGCATGGCCTCCGGCGTGCGCGGGTGGTTCGGGAACTCGGTGACCAGGCGACGATGGCTGTCGGCCGAGTCCTTGTAGGCCCGGGCGGCGTACTGCGCATTGCCCAGCCAGTACAGGGCCGACGGCGTGTAACCGCTGACCGGGTACTGGCGCAGGAAGGCGGTGTAGGCCGTCGAGGCTGCTGCAAACTCGGAGCGGCGCAGGGTGTCCATGGCTGCGTCGAACTGGGCTTTCTCGGCCGGCTGGGCGGTGAAGCTCTGGCCGTCCAGCTCGACCTTCAGCGGCTCGACCTGGCGCAGCCGGGCGTCGACGCCGGCCTGCACGTCCTTCTGGGCACGCTGCAGTTCGGCCACCTCGCGGGCCAGCTGTTCGTTCTGGCCCCGCAGGCGGGCGAGTTCTCCGCGCAGCTGTTCGATCTGGTTGGAGAGCTCGATCAGGCTGCGCCGCGTGGCCGCATCGCCCTCGCTGCGGGCGGCGTCGCTGGCGGCCTGGTTGGCGTCCACCTTGCGGCGCAGCTCGATGATGGCCTGCCGCGCCTCGTCGTCACCGAACAGGGCGTGGGCCTGGACCGGCCAGAGCACCGCCAGCGCCAGGGCTGCGGAGGTGCAGAGGCCGGTCAGGCCGCTGGGGCGTGTGCGGGCGGCCTGCATGTCAGCGGTAGGTGATTTCAACGCGGCGGTTCTTCGAGAACGCTGCCTCGTCCAGACCCGTCTGCGCCGGCTTCTCTTCACCGAAGCTCACGGCTTCCATCTGGCTGTCGGCCACGCCGAGCAGAGACAGCGAGCGGCGGACGGCCTCGGCACGCTTCTGACCCAGGGCGAGGTTGTATTCGCGGCCGCCGCGCTCGTCGGTGTGACCTTCCAGGCCGACGCGCGCGTTGCGGTTGGCATTCAGGTACTTGGCGTTGGCTTCCAGAGCAGACGCGAACTCGGGCTTGACTTCAAAGCTGTCGTACTCGAAGTAGACGATGCGCTGCAGCTGCTGAGGCTGTGCGCCGCCGGCACCCGGCACCTGCACGCCAGCCACGCCGCGCGGATCGACACCGCTGCCCTGGCCACCAGCGCCGGCACCGGCGGCGGTGCCCGAGCGGTCGGAAACCGGCACTTCGTCCAGCTTGACGTTGGAGCCGCAGGCAGCCAGCAGCAGGGCTGCCGACAGGCCGATGGCCAGGCCGGCGCGACGGAACAGGGGTTGGGTGGTGGTGTGGTTCATGGATGGACCTTTGGAATGATGAAACGACTGAAGAAACAACAGGGGAAAACTGGGTGAGCGATGGGCAAGGGTGAGGCCGCAGGCCGTCACTTGAGGAACGGCCCCCACTCGGGTTCGCGGATGTCGCCTTGCGAGCCGGCCAGACGGGTCTTGATGCGACCGTCGACCGTTGTGGTCATGAGCGCTTCCTGGCCTTTGTCGCGGGTGGCATAGATGATGAGTCGGCTGTTGGGCGAGAAGCTCGGGCTCTCGTCGGCCGAACCGTCGGTGACGGCCGTGACCTGACCGCTGGCCAGATCCATCACGTGCAGGCGGAAGGCTCCGCCGATGCGCGAGATGTAGGCCAGCCAGCGACCGTCCGGGCTGGGCGCCGGGGAGATGTTGTAGTTGCCGTTGAAGGTCAGGCGCTGCGCGCCGCCGCCGCTGGCCTCCATGCGGTAGACCTGCGGCGAGCCGCCCCGGTCGCTCACGAAGAAGATGGATTTGCCGTCGGCACTGAACACCGGCTCGGTGTCGATGCTGCTGCTGTTGGACAGGCGGCGCGGTTCTCCACCGTTGGCGTCCATGCCGTAGATCTGGGCGTTGCCGGAGATCGACAGCGTGGCGACCACCTGGCGTCCGTCAGGCGACCAGGCCGGCGCGCTGTTGGAGCCGCGGAAGCTGGCCAGCAGGCGGCGCTTGCCGGTGGCCACGTCGTGCACATAGATCACCGGCTTGCGCGACTCGAACGACACATAGGCCAGCTGCGAACCGCCAGGCGCCCAGCTGGGCGAGATGATGGGTTCGGGGCTGGTCAGGGCAGCCCGGGCATTGAAGCCATCGGCGTCGGCCACCCACAGGTTGTAGCGCTGCGGTGCCTTGGTGACATAGGCGATGCGGGTGGAAAACACGCCCTTGTCGCCGGTCAGCTTCTCGTAGACGTAGTCGGCGATGCGGTGGGCGGAAAGACGGAGGTCGGTGGCCACCACCGGGTAGCTCAGGCCGCCGAGGTCCTGGGCACGGACGACATCCCAGAGGCGGAACCGCACGTCGAAGCGGCCGTCGGCCAGGCGGGTGACGCTGCCGGTGAGCAGCGAGTCGGTGCCGCGCTGGCGCCAGGGCGCCAGGTCGGGGCGGGAGGTTTCATCGAGCACGCCGGGAGCGGGCTCCACGAAACGGAACTGACCGCTGCGCTCCAGATCGGCGCGGACGATGGCGGCGATGTTCTCGCTGGCGGCATCGTTGCCACGAAAGGTCACGGCGGAAAACGGGTACTGGGTCAGTCCGACACCGGCGATCTCCACGCGGAACTGGGCATGGGCTGCCTGCAGCGGCAGGCCGAACAGCGGCAGGGAGGAGACGAGACCCAGAGCGCGGCGGCGCTGCATGGGGGCGAACGGTTCGGTTCGGTTCTGATCGGGCATCTTGATGGGGTCTCGGGACATGTTGCGCGGGCAGGTGTCGCGGTCCGGGCGAGAGCGGCCGATAATAACGGAGGCGCCTGATCGACCTGCGTGACAAGATGTGAGTGGTGGTCCGTCCCACCCGGGCGGCTACTGTGATCCGGCAGGTCGCTGCAGGTTCCGCCGCCGATTCACGGCGCGATACAAAAAAACGCTCTGCCCTTGACCACTCCTCCACCCCAGCCCCCTTCGCCCCCCTCGCCTTCCCTGCCGGCCGGCACGCTGGGTCAGCGCCTGCGGCGGGTGTGGCCTTATTTCAAGGGTGCCAAAGCGGGCATCGTGCTGGCCGCGCTGGCCACGCTGGTGGGTGCCCTGACCGAGCCCGCCATACCGGCACTGCTGCAGATGCTGCTCGACAAAGGCTTTGCCGCCGGCCAGGTGCCGCTGTGGGCGGTGCCGCTGGCCCTGATGGGCCTCTTCGGCCTGCGGGGCATGGCCACCTTCGTGGCCCAGTACGCCCTCTCCTACACCGCCAGCCTGGGCATGCTGAACCTGCGCCGCGCCATGTTCGCCCGCCTGAACGAAGCCCAGATGGCGCTGTTCGCAAGGCAGAGTGCCAGCAAGCTGTCCAACACCCTGGTCTATGAAGTGCAGACCGGCTCCCAGATGCTGGTGTCGGCCTTCCTGACCCTGGCCAAGGACTCTCTGACCGTGCTGGCGCTGATGGGCTATCTGGTCTACCTGAACTGGAAGCTCACCCTGATCGTGCTGGCGGTGTTTCCCGGCCTGATCCTGATCATGCGGGTGCTCACCCGGCGGCTCTACCAGCTCACCAAGGACAGCCAGCAGGCCACCGACGAGCTGGCCTATGTGGTCGAGGAGAACGCCCTGGCCTACCGGATGATCCGGCTGCATGGTGCTCAGGAGCGGCAGGCTGGCCGCTTCGATGTGCTCAGCGTGCGGCTGCGCAAGCTAGCACTGAAGTCCACCATCGCCATGGCGGCCATGACGCCGCTGACCCAGCTGCTGGCCTCGGGCGCGCTGTCGGCGGTGATTGCGGTGGCCCTGTGGCAGAGCAGCAGCAGTGGCGTGAGCGTGGGCAACTTCGTGGCCTTCGTCACCGCCATGCTGATGCTGATCACGCCCATACGCCATCTGGCCGAGATCACGGCGCCCATCACACGTGGCCTGGCCGCCCTGGAGCGGGGCCTTGAGCTGATCGAGCAGACGCCTGTACAGACCGGTGGCACCCACAGCGCTGACCGGGTGCAGGGCGCGATTGCCTTGAACGGCGTGACGGTGCGCTACCCCGAGCGGGACGGTGAAGCCGGGCACGGCGGCCATGTGGCGCTGCGCGACGTGTCGCTGCAGGTGCGGCCGGGCGAGGTGCTGGCCTTCGTCGGTCCGTCCGGGTCCGGCAAGACCACGCTGGTGAACCTGCTGCCACGCTTCGTCGAGGTGGATGGCGGCAGCGTCACCCTCGACGGCACCCCCCTGCCCGACTGGGATCTGCAGAGCCTGCGTCGCCAGTTCGCGATGGTGTCGCAGGACGTCGTCATGCTCAACGACAGCCTGGCGGCCAACGTGGCGCTGGGCAGCGAGGCCGGCGGCATCGACGAGGCCCGGGTGCTGGCCGCACTGCAGTCGGCCAACCTGGGTGAGCTGGTGGGCCGGCTGCCGCAAGGCATCCACACGCCGGTCGGTCACAACGCGGCCGAACTCTCGGGCGGCCAGCGCCAGCGGCTGGCCATTGCGCGGGCCATCTACAAGGATGCGCCGGTGCTCATCCTGGACGAGGCCACGTCGGCACTCGACAACGAGAGCGAACGTCTGGTGCAGGAGGCCCTGGGCCGCCTGATGCAGGGCCGCACCACGCTGGTCATCGCTCACCGGCTGTCCACCATCGAGCACGCCGACCGGGTGGTGGTGCTGGCCGAGGGTCGCATTGCCGAACTGGGCACCCATGCCGAGCTGATGGCCGCCGACGGCCTGTACGCCCGGCTGCATTCGCAGGGCCTGGGCAGCCCGGTCTGATGCGTCCTGACTGAATCGCCCGGCACTCAGAGCAGGACGATGTCGTACTGCTCCTGCGTCATGGAGTTCTCCGACTGCAGCGAGATCGGCTTGCCGATGAAGTCCGACAGGCCGGCCAGGTGGGCGCGCTCTTCGTCCAGGAACAGCTCCACCACCTTGGCCGAAGCCACCACCCGGAACTCGCGCGGGTTGAAGGCCCGGGCCTCGCGCAGGATCTCGCGCAGGATGTCGTAGCACACGCTGCGCGCAGTCTTCACCTCGCCCTTGCCGCCACAGGCCTCGCACGGCTCGCTGAGCATGTGGGCCAGCGACTCGCGGGTGCGCTTGCGGGTCATCTCGACCAGCCCGAGCTGCGAGAAGCCGCCGATCATGGTCTTGACACGGTCGCGGGCCAGCTGCTTGCGGAATTCGGTGAGCACCGCCTCGCGGTGGTCTTCCCGGGTCATGTCGATGAAGTCGACGATGACGATGCCGCCCAGGTTGCGCAGCCGCAGCTGCCGTGCAATGGCCTGCGCCGCTTCCAGATTGGTGCGGAACACGGTGTCGTCGAAGTTGCGGGCGCCCACGAAACCACCGGTGTTCACATCCACCGTGGTGAGGGCTTCGGTCTGGTCGATCACCAGGTAGCCGCCAGACTTCAGGTCGACCCGGCGGCTGAGCGCACGGGCAATGTCGTCGTCGATGTGGAACAGGTCGAAGATCGGCCGCTCGCCGCTGTAGTGCTGCAGCTTGGCGACGGTGTCGGGCATGAACTCCCCGGCGAATCCGGTGAGGAGGCCGTGCTGTTCGCGGGAATCGATGCGGATCGACTGGGTCTGGGCGCCCACCAGGTCACGCAGCACCCGCTGCATGAGGTTCAGGTCTTCGTGCAGCAGGGTGGCGGGCGGCTGGCGGGTGGAAGCCTCCTTGATGCGCAGCCAGGTCTTGCGCAGGTAGGCGATGTCGTCGATGAGCTCCTGGTCGGCAGCGTCCTCGGCATTGGTGCGCAGAATGAAGCCGCCGGTGGCGCTGCCGTCCGGGGTGGCTGCCAGCTGCGTGACCCGCTGGCGCAGGGCTTCGCGCTGGGCCGGCGGGATCTTCTGGGACACGCCCACATGGTTGTCCTGCGGCAGGAACACCAGCAGCCGCCCGGCGATGCTGATCTGCGCCGTGAGCCGCGCACCCTTCGTGCCGATGGGGTCCTTCAGCACCTGCACCATGAGGGCCTGGCCCTCGAAGATCTGGCGCTCGATCGGCAGCACCGGGTTGGGCGTCAGCACCTTGGGTGCGCTGCCATTGCCCGCCGGTGCCTCGGTCTCGGTCGGCCGGCTCGGCGCATGCTTGGCCTGGATGTTGGGCATCAGGTCGGCCACGTGCAGGAAGGCAGCGCGGTCCAGACCGATGTCGATGAAGGCCGACTGCATCCCGGGCAGCACCCGCGACACCTTGCCCAGGTAGATGTTGCCGACCAGCCCGCGCTCCAGGGTGCGCTCGAGATGCACCTCCTGCACGGCGCCCTGCTCCACCACGGCCACCCGGGTTTCCTGCGGCGACCAGTTGATCAGGATGTCTTGGCTCATGGGATGGTCAGTGTTGGGGAAACGCCGGGGACGTCAGTACAGGTCGAAGCCGGCCTGGCGCAGCACCTGCGCCGTCTCGAAGGCCGGCAGACCCACGATACCGGAATGGCTGCCGGTCATGCGGCTGACCCAGAGAGCCGCCTGACCTTGCAGGGCATAGGCGCCAGCCTTGCCCATGGGTTCGCCGCTGGCGACATACCGATCGATCTGGCTGCGGGTCAGCGGCGCGAACTCCACCGTGGACACCGAAAGTGCCTGTGCCGTGCGCGCTGCCATGCCGGCCCGGCGACCGGGAACGCCCACCGCCACGGCGGTCAGCACCCGGTGGGTCCGTCCGGCCAGGTCGCGCAGCATCGCCCGCGCCTCGGCGGCATCGGCCGGCTTGCCCAGAATGCGGCGGCCCAGGGCCACGGTGGTGTCGGCGCACAGCACCGGCGCGGGTGGCAGCCCTCGGCGCTGCAGACGCTCCAGCGAAGCCTGCAGCTTGAGCGCGGTCACGCGCTGCACATAGGTGGCGGGCGCTTCAGCGCCGCGCACCAGCTCCAGCGCTTCGACGTCTTCATCGGCATCGGGCAGCAGCAGCTCGGGCTGAACGCCCCACTGCTCCAGCAGCTGCTTGCGGCGCGGGCTCTGGGAAGCGAGATAGAGAACAGGCCTCATTCGCGGTGATAGGGGTGATTGGCGTTGATCGACCAGGCCCGGTACAGCTGCTCGATCAGCAGCACCCGCACCATGGCGTGGGGCAGCGTGAGATCGGACAGGCGGATGCGCTGGTGGGCCGCGTCCCGGAAAGCCGGCTCCAGTCCGTCCGGTCCGCCAATGATCAGCGCCACGTCATCGCCCCCCAGCTGCCACTGGGTGAGCTGCCGCGCGAGCGCCTGGGTGGTGAGCGCCGTGCCGCGTTCGTCGAGCACCACCACGCGACAACCGCGCGGCAGCACCGCCTGGATGCGCTCGCGCTCTGCTGCCATCAGCGTCTCGGTGGTGCGCGAGCCGCGCGGCTCGGTCTTGACGGCGCGCAGTTCCACCCGGAGCTCGGGTGGGAAGCGCTTGGCGTAATCGTCATACGCGGTCTGGGCCCAGTCGGGAACCCGCTGGCCGACCGCGACGATCAGCAGCTTCATGCCTTCTTGGCGGCGGTCTTGCGAGCTGCGGGCTTCACGGTCTTGCGGGCCGGCGTCTTGGCGGCGGACTTGGCGGCGGGCTTGGTGGTCTTGCCGACCACCACCTTGGGCAGGGCCTTCTTGGCAGCCGTCTTCGGAGCAGCAGTCTTCGGAGCAGCAGTCTTCGGGGCAGTCCTGGCAGCGGTCTTGGCAGCGGTCTTGGCCGCCGGTTTGGCCGAAGTCTTGCCCGCAGCCGCCTTCTTGGCGGGTGCAGCCTTGGCGGCAGGTGCCTTGGTGGCGGTCTTGGCTGCGGTCTTGGCTGCAGCCTGCTTGCGCACCACGGTCTTGCCCGAAACGGCAGCCGGTTCGGCGGCAGCGGTCTTGCGGGCCGGCTTCTTCGCGGGCGCAGCGGCCTTCTCTGCCGCCTTCTCGGCACCATGCTTCAGACGCACCGGCTTGGCACCCCAGATCTCCTCGAGGCGGTAGTACTGGCGGATCACCGGCTGCATCACATGGGCCACGGCCTGGCCGCAGTCCACGATGATCCATTCGCCGTTTTCCTCGCCTTCGATGCGGGGCTTGTCGAAACCGGCTTCACGCACGGCATCGCGCACGCTGGCGGCCAGGGCCTTGGTCTGCCGGTTGGAGGTGCCGCTGGCGATGATGACGCGCTCGAACAGGGGCGAGAGCGTTTCGGTGTTGAACACCACGATGTCCTGCCCCTTCACATCCTCCAGCCCCTCGACGATGGCGCGTTGCAGTTTCTGGATGTCTTTTTTGGCGGTGGTTTCGCTGGTCATGTAGGGGTCTGGTAGAGGTGGTTCTGTGAAATATAGCTTGCGACCGGAGCCGGCACCAGCACATCCAGGGACGCGGCATCGGGGCCGACAGCTGCCAGGCGGGCGCGCACGGCGGTGGCGCTCACCGGGTTGAGCGGCATGGTCAAAGGGGAAAACGGCAGGTCGACCCCGGAGAGGTCGGCCTCTTCCACCGGCGCATCCAGCGCCTGGGCACCGATCGACCGGGCGCGGGCTGCCACCGCCAGGGTGGCCAGCGAGATCACTTCCTGCCAGCGCACCCACTGCCGGAAGGCCAGCAGCTGGTCTGCACCCAGCACCAGGAACAGTTCGGCCTGCGGGTATTCGCGCTGCAGCTCCGCCAGGGTGTCGGCGGTGTAGCTCGGGCCTTGCCGGTGGATTTCGCGCTGATCGATGCGCACCCGGGGCAGGTCGCCGAAGGCCAGGCCGCACATGGCGACCCGGTGCGCGGCATCGGTCAGCGGCCGGCTCTTGTGCCAGGCCTGTCCGGTGGGCAGCACATGCAGCACGTCCAGGTGGAGCTGTTCGATGGCGGCTTCAGCCAGCGAGCGGTGGGCACCGTGCGGCGGGTCGAACGCGCCACCGAACATGCCCACGCGGCGGATGGTCTGGCCATCGGGGGGGCGGGTCATCAGGCCCAGTCCCGGGGCACCAGGAATTCGCTGTAGAGCCGGTGCTCGGCGCTGCCAGGCTCGGGCTGGCGGTTGTAGGACCAGCTCACCAGCGGCGGCATGGACAGCAGGATGGATTCGCTGCGACCGCCGGACTGCAGCCCGAAGTGGGTGCCGCGGTCCCAGACCAGGTTGAACTCCACGTAGCGGCCGCGCCGGTACAGCTGGAACGCCCGCTCCCGCTCGCCGTAGGGGAGGTTCTGCCGGCGCTCGACGATGGGCAGGTAGGCGTCCAGGAAGGCGTCGCCGGTGGCGGCCATCATGGCAAAACTGCTGTCGAAGCCGAGTTCGGAGAAGTCGTCGAAGAACACGCCGCCCACGCCACGCGGTTCATTGCGGTGCTTCAGGAAGAAGTACTGGTCGCACCACTGCTTGAAGCGGGGGTACTTGTCGTCGCCGAAGGGGGCCAGCGCAGCCTGGCAGGTGCGGTGGAAATGCTGCGCGTCTTCCTCGAAGCCGTAGTACGGCGTGAGGTCCATGCCGCCGCCGAACCAGCAGACCGGCTCACCGCCGGCCGGCGTGGCGGCCAGCATGCGCACGTTCATGTGCACCGTGGGCACGTAGGGGTTGCGCGGGTGGAACACCAGCGACACGCCCATGGCCTCGAAGGGCGCGCCCGACAGCTCCGGGCGGTGCTGGGTGGCCGAAGGCGGCAGCGCAGGGCCGGTCACATGCGAGAAGCCGCAGCCGGCCCGCTCGAACACCGGGCCGCCTTCCAGTATCTGGGTGATGCCGTTGCCCTGCAGCTTCTCGCCGGCGGGCTTGGTCCAGCGGTCCACCAGAAATGGCGTGCCGTCGATGCCGGTCACGGCCGAGGTGATTCGGTCCTGCAGACCGGTGAGGAACTGGCGGACCGTGTCGATCGCGCCGGAAGGTGCCTGCACGCTGGCAGCAGGGGGGAGCGGAGTGTTCATGCTCATACCGTATCGGGGGTTGTGCGCTTGGGCAAGGGGGCGATCGGGCTGGCCTGGTCGGGCCGCTGGCCGCGCACGCCCGCATAGACCTGGGCCATGCAGGCGTAATCGGCGTCCATGTCGCCGCTGAGCTGGATGAAATCGGTGATGCGCACCTCGCGCCGACCGTAGTCGAGCCGGATCAGGGCCAGCGGCACCCGGGCACCGGCCGCCACCTGGTAGAAGCCGCTGCGCCAGCCCGGCGTGTGGCGGCGCGTCCCCTCGGGCGACAGGCCGAGCCAGAGCAGCTCGTCCGCTGCCTTGGCAGCCTCGAACACGGCGACCATTTCGCCCACCACGCCGCGCGAGGAGCGGCGGTCCAGGGGAATGCCGCCGAGCCAGCGCATCCAGCGGCCCAGCACCGGCACGCGGAACAGGCTGTCCTTGCCCCACCAGCGGGCAGGCACGCCGATGGTCCACTTGGCCAGCACCATGACCACGAAGTCCCAGTTGCTGGTGTGCGGGTAGACGATGGCCACGCCCTGACGGGTCGGAAAGCCTTGGTAGATCACCTGCCAGCCGGCCAGGCGCAGCAGCGCCCGCGCCAGGCGGGACTCATCAAAGCGCACCGGCAGCGCAGCGCCGTTTTCAGAACGCACGGTCAGAGCGCACGGAAACCGATGTCGCGGCGGCACTGCATGCCGTCGAACTGGATCTGGTCGACCACCTCGTAGGCACGCCGCTGAGCGGCTGCCACCGAGTCGGCCAGCGCAGTGACGCACAGCACCCGGCCACCGCTCACCTCGACGCCACCCTCAGCCGCCGTGGTGCCGGCATGGAACACCATGCGGTCGGCCTCGTCGGCCGGCAGACCGGTGATCGCATCGCCCTTGCGCGGATTCATGGGGTAACCATGGGCCGCCATGACCACACCCAGCGCCACGCGCGGGTCCCAGTCCAGGCTGACGCGGTCGAGTTCGCCCCGGGTGGCGGCCAGCAGCACGTCGGCCAGCGGGCTGCGCAGCCGCATCATGATCGGCTGGGTTTCGGGGTCGCCCATGCGGCAGTTGAATTCGAGCGTCTTGACCCGGCCGTCCGGCGTGATCATGAGGCCCGCGTACAGGAAGCCGGTGTACGGAATGCCGTCGGCCTTCATGCCGCGCAGCGTGGGCATGATCACCTCGTCCATGGCGCGCTGGTGCACCGCGGGGGTGACCACCGGTGCCGGTGAATAGGCGCCCATGCCGCCGGTGTTGGGGCCCTGGTCGGCGTCCATCAGGCGCTTGTGGTCCTGGCTGGTGGCCAGGGCCAGGGCGTGTTCACCGTCGCACAGGACGATGAAGCTGGCCTCCTCGCCTTCCAGGAACTCCTCGATCACCACCCGGGCGCCGCCCTCGTTGTGGGCCACGCCCAGGGTGTTGTCCAGCAGCATGAAATCGATGGCTTCGTGCGCCTCGGCCAGCGTCATGGCCACCACCACGCCCTTGCCGGCCGCCAGGCCGTCGGCCTTGACCACGATGGGCGCACCCTTGGCGTCCACATAGGCATGGGCCTGCACCGGGTCGGTGAAGGTCTGGTACTCGGCGGTGGGAATGCCGTGGCGCTGCATGAAGGCCTTGCTGAAGGCCTTGGAGCTCTCCAGCTGGGCGGCCTTCTGCGTGGGGCCGAAGATGGCCAGGCCGTGGGCGCGGAACTCGTCCACCACCCCGGCGGCCAGCGGCGCCTCGGGGCCGACCACGGTCAGGCCGATGCCGTTGGCCTGCACCCAGGCGCGCAGGGCGGCCTTGTCGGTGATGGGCAGGTTGATCAGGTCGGCATCGCGGGCGGTGCCGGCATTGCCGGGTGCCACGAACACCTGGGTCACGCCGGTGGACTGCTTCAGGCGCCAGGCCAGGGCATGCTCGCGGCCACCGCCGCCAATCACGAGGACTTTCATTCGCTGATCTCGGCGTTGTGGAACACGGCCTGCACGTCGTCGAGGTCTTCGATGATGTCCAGCAGCTTCTGCATGCGGGCGGCGTCCTCGCCGGCCAGCGCGATGGTGTTTTCGGCGCGCATGGTCACTTCGGCCAGCTCGGGCTGCAGACCGGCGGCCTCCAGCGCGTTCTTCACCGCCTCGAAGTCGACCGGCGAGGTGATGACCTCGATGGCGCCTTCGTCATCGGTGATCACGTCTTCTGCGCCGGCCTCCAGGGCCACTTCCATCACCTTGTCTTCCGAGGTGCCGGGCGCAAACACCAGCTGGCCGCAATGCTTGAACTGGAACGACACCGAGCCTTCGGTGCCCAGATTGCCGCCGTACTTGCTGAAGGCATGCCGCACTTCGGCCACGGTGCGCACGCGGTTGTCGGTCATGGTGTCGACGATGACCGCCGCGCCGCCGATGCCGTAGCCCTCGTACCGGATTTCCTCCAGCGTCAGGCCTTCGAGGGTGCCCGAGGCCTTGTCCACGTTGTACTTGATGCGGTCGGCCGGCATGTTGGCCGCCTTGGCCTTTTCAATCGCCAGCCGCAGGCGCGGGTTCATGGCCGGGTCGCCGCCGCCCTGCCGGGCCGCCACCGTGATCTCCCGGATCACGCGGGTCCAGATCTTTCCCCGCTTCTCGTCCTGGCGCCCCTTGCGGTGCTGGATGTTTGCCCATTTGCTGTGTCCGGCCACGAAAACGTCCTTTTGCCCCACGGGCTTTGATCTAATAAGCCCGCGATTTTACGTTTCTGCACCCACACCCCCCGGAGGACCCCCCGCCATGGCCGAGCCGATGCCGATCGCCCAGAACGCCCAGACCACCTGCCAGCTGCTGCCAGGGCTGGCCAACCGACACGGTCTCATCACCGGCGCCACCGGCACCGGCAAGACCGTGACGCTGCAGACACTGGCCGAGCAGTTCTCGCGCATCGGCGTGCCGGTGTTCATGGCCGACGTCAAGGGCGACCTCACCGGCATCAGCCAGACCGGGCGCATCGGCGAGAAGCTGGCCGCCGTGCTGAAAGACCGCGGCATCGCCCTGCCCGATCCCCTGGCCTGCCCGACCACCCTCTGGGACGTGTTCGGCGAACAAGGGCACCCGGTGCGCGCCACCGTCTCCGACATGGGGCCCCTGCTGCTGGCCCGCATGCTCAACCTCAACGACACCCAGACCGGGGTGCTCAACCTGATCTTCAAGATCGCCGACGACAACGGCCTGCTGCTGCTCGACATGAAAGACCTGCGGGCCATGCTGCAGCACGTGGGCGACAACGCCAAGCAGTTCACCACCGAGTACGGCAACATCAGCTCGGCCAGCATCGGCGCCATCCAGCGCGGCCTGATGCAGATCGAGCAGCAGGGCGGCGACCGCTTCTTCGGCGAGCCCATGCTGGACATCGCCGACTTCATGCAGACGATCGACGGCAAGGGTGTCATCAACATCCTGGCGGCCGACAAGCTGCTCAACTCGCCACGGCTCTACGCCACCTTCCTGCTGTGGATGCTCTCGGAGCTGTTCGAGACCCTGCCCGAGATCGGCGACCCCGACAAACCGAAGCTGGTCTTCTTCTTCGACGAGGCCCACCTGCTGTTCAACGAGGCGCCCAAGGTGCTGGTCGAGCGCATCGAGCTGGTGGTGCGGCTGGTGCGTTCCAAGGGAGTCGGCGTGTATTTCGTGACCCAGAACCCGCTGGACATCCCCGACTCGGTGCTGGGCCAGCTGGGCAACCGGGTGCAGCACGCCCTGCGCGCCTTCACCCCGCGCGACCAGAAGGCGGTCAAGGCCACCGCCCAGACCATGCGTCCCAAGGCAGGCCTCGACATCGAGGCCGCCATCACCGAGCTCGCCGTGGGCGAGGCCCTGGTCAGCCTGCTGGACGTCAAGGGCCGCCCCACCGAGACCGAACGGGTCTTCGTGGTGCCGCCGGGCAGCCAGATCGGGCCCATCACGCCCGAGCAGCGCCAGGCGCTGCTGCGCGAATCGCTGGTGGCCGGCGCCTACGAGAAGCTGGTCGACCGCGAAAGCGCTTACGAGATGTTCCGCGCCCACGCCGGCCAGCGCGGTGATGCCGAAACCGCACCCGCCGACAAGACCGCGCCCCGCGCGCCGCGCATCCCCGGTGGAGCGGGTCAGGAGCCGGCGGCAGCCGACGAGAAGAGCATGATCAACGAGGTGCTGTTCGGCCGCACCGGCCCGCGCGGTGGCCAATACGACGGCCTGGTGCAGACCATGGCCAAGACGGCGGCCCGCACTGTGGCCAGCGGCCTGGGCCGTCAGATCCTGCGCGGAGTGCTGGGCGGTCTGCTCGGCGGCAAGCGTTGAGGCGCCCCGCCATGTGGACCGCAGGCGTGCTGGTGCTGGCCCTGGCAGCAGCCCAGCTGGGTGCGCTGGAGGGCAACCCGCCCACCGATCTCGGGCTGACCGCAGGCCAGCTCAAGGCGCCCTCGCCCACCCGCAACAGCGTGTCCAGCCAGGCCGACCGGCACCCGGGGCATCCGCAGGCCGATTACGCCCGCATCGACCCGCTGCCCTTCAAGGCCGGTGGCGCTGCGGCTTCCATGCAGGCACTGGCCAGTGCACTGCAACAGGTCGGCGGCGTCCGGCTGGTGACCGAGGAAGCTGGGTACCTCAGGGCCGAGGCGAGGACCCCCTGGCTGGGCTTCGTGGACGACCTGGAATTCGTCGCCGATCCGCAGCGCGGCGTCATCGACCTGCGCAGTGCCAGCCGGCTGGGCGCGGAAGACTTCGGCACCAACCGCCGGCGCATCGAGGCGCTGCGGGTCGCCTACCAGCAGCTGCTCTGAGACGGGCATGAAAAAACCCGGCCGAGGCCGGGTTTTTTCATGGAGCCGGAAGGCTCAGTCGGCGGTCGCCTCTTCGGGCTTGGCCTTGCCTTCCTTCTTCGGGGTCGGCTGGATGTCCAGATCGACTTCCTGGGTCTCCTTGCCGTCTTCGCCGGTCTTGGTGACCAGGTCGACCGTCAGGCGACCGCCATCGGTGAGGCGACCGAACAGCAGCTCGTCGGCCAGGGCACGGCGGATGGTGTCCTGGATCAGACGCTGCATCGGGCGGGCACCCATGAGCGGATCGAAGCCTTTCTTCGACAGGTGCTTGCGCAGCACGTCGGTGAAGGTGACTTCCACCTTCTTCTCGGCCAGCTGGGTCTCCAGCTGCAGCAGGAACTTGTCCACCACCCGCAGGATGATGTTCTCGTCCAGCGCCTTGAAGCCGACGATGGCGTCCAGGCGGTTGCGGAACTCCGGCGTGAACAGGCGCTTGATGTCGGCCATCTCGTCGCCGGCTTCACGCGGGTTGGTGAAGCCGATGGTGGCCTTGTTCATGGTCTCGGCACCCGCGTTGGTGGTCATGATGATGATCACGTTGCGGAAGTCGGCCTTGCGTCCGTTGTTGTCGGTCAGGGTGCCGTGGTCCATGACCTGCAGCAGCACGTTGAAGATGTCCGGGTGGGCCTTCTCGATCTCGTCGAGCAGCAGCACCGCGTGCGGCTTCTTGGTGATCGCCTCGGTCAGCAGGCCGCCCTGGTCGAAACCCACATACCCGGGAGGCGCACCGATCAGGCGCGACACCGCGTGGCGCTCCATGTACTCCGACATGTCGAAGCGGATCAGGTCGATGCCCATGATGTAGGCCAGCTGCTTGGCGGCCTCGGTCTTGCCGACGCCGGTGGGGCCGCTGAACAGGAAGGCCCCGATCGGCTTGTCGGCCTTGCCCAGGCCGGAGCGGGCCATCTTGACGCTCGACGCCAGCACTTCCAGCGCCTTGTCCTGGCCGAACACCACGCTCTTGAGGTCGCGCTCGAGCGTCTGCAGCTTGCCGCGGTCGTCGTTGGACACGTTGGCGGGCGGGATGCGGGCGATCTTCGCCACGATCTCTTCCACCTCGCTCTTGCCGATGGTCTTCTTGCGCTTGCTCGGCGAGAGGATGCGCTGGGCAGCACCGGCCTCGTCGATCACGTCGATGGCCTTGTCCGGCAGGTGGCGGTCGTTGATGTACTTGGCCGACAGTTCGGCAGCGGCCTGCAGGGCGGCCACGGCGTACTTGACGTTGTGGTGCTCCTCGAAGCGGCTCTTGAGGCCCTTGAGGATGTCGACCGTCTGCTCCACCGTGGGCTCCACCACATCCACCTTCTGGAAGCGGCGGGACAGGGCGGCGTCCTTTTCGAAGATGCCGCGGTACTCGGTGAAGGTGGTCGCGCCGATGCACTTGAGCTGGCCGCTGGAGAGCGCCGGCTTGAGCAGGTTGGACGCGTCCAGCGTGCCGCCGGACGCCGCACCGGCGCCGATGAGGGTGTGGATCTCGTCGATGAACAGGATGGCGTTGGGCTTGTCCTTGAGCGACTTGAGCACGCCCTTCAGGCGCTGCTCGAAATCACCGCGGTACTTGGTGCCGGCCAGCAAGGCGCCCATGTCGAGGGAATACACCGCGCTCTCGGCCAGGATCTCGGGCACGTCGCCCTGGGTGATGCGCCAGGCCAGACCTTCGGCGATGGCGGTCTTGCCCACGCCAGCCTCACCCACCAGCAGCGGGTTGTTCTTGCGACGGCGGCACAGGATCTGGATGACCCGCTCGACCTCGTACTCGCGGCCGATGAGGGGATCGATCTTGCCGTCCTTGGCCATCTGGTTGAGGTTCTGGGTGAACTGCTCCAGCGGCGACTGCTTTTCGTTGCCCTTGGTCTCGGCGGCTTCCTCGTTTTCGGCGGCGCTTTCGCCGGACTTGGTCGGCTCCGGCGGATCGCTCTTGCGGATGCCGTGGGCGATGAAGTTCACCACGTCCAGGCGGGTCACGCCCTGCTGGTGGAGGTAGTACACGGCGTGGGAATCCTTCTCGCCGAAGATGGCCACCAGCACGTTGGCGCCGGTGACTTCCTTCTTGCCGTTGCCGGTGCTCTGCACATGCATGATGGCGCGCTGGATGACGCGCTGGAAGCCCAGGGTCGGCTGGGTGTCCACCTCGTCGGTGCCGGCCACCTGCGGGGTGTTGTCCTTGATGAAGTTGGTCAGGGACTTGCGCAGGTCTTCGATGTTGGCCGAGCAGGCCCGCAGCACTTCGGCCGCGCTCGGGTTGTCGAGCAGGGCCAGCAGCAGGTGCTCGACCGTGATGAATTCGTGCCGCTGCTGCCGGGCCTCGACAAAGGCCATATGCAGGCTGACTTCAAGTTCTTGGGCAATCATGGGCACGTCCTTTGGTCTGGGGGTCTGATTTCGGAAGCTCGGGAGACAGTTTGGATTCCAGATGGGGTGCCTGGCGGTTTATTCAACCGGTTCACTCAGGCATTGCAGCGGATGCCCGGCAGCTCGGGCTGCCTGCAGCACCTGGTCGACCTTGGTGCCGGCCACATCGCGGGAGTAGACCCCGCAGATGCCTTTGCCTTCGAGATGGATCTTCAACATGATCTGGGTGGCGGTTTCCCGGTCCTTGCTGAAGAACTCCTGTATGACGTGCACCACGAACTCCATGGGGGTGAAGTCGTCGTTGAGGAGCACCACCTGGTACATCTGGGGCGGCTGGACGCGCTGGGTGCGGCGCTCCAGCACCACCGCGTCGTCGCTGCCCACCGAAGGGGGCGCCGCAGGGGTTTCTGGTTTCTTGGGGGTCTCGGAGGCCATGGAAAGATTCTAGCGAGCGGGCAGGCGTCCTTGCGCGGTCTGGAATTGGCCCCACTGCGCCTGAGGGCGCAGGGTCCAGAAACATCCGGCAGGGACGGGCAATACCGTTCATGGCCCCATTCTGGAACAGGCTTGCGGGCGGCGATCCTGCCGATTGGGGGTGAAAGCCGGTGCACTTCGATGCAGCCGACCGCCGGCCGGCTCAACCCGGGTCAGGCGGCGGGGCCTCCAGCCGGTAACCCAGACCCCGCACGGTATGGATCAGGGCCGGCGCACCCTCACGGTCGATGCGGGCCCGCAGCCGCCGGATGTAGACGTCCACCACGTTGGTGAGAGGGTCCTCGCTGGTCCCCCAGACATTCGCCAGGATGCGCTCCCGGCTGAACAGCCGACCCGGGGCGCTCATGAGCAGCTCCAGCAAGGCCAGTTCGCGCGCGGTCAGTGGCAGGGCCTGCCCGCCCCGGCTGGCCTGCATGCGGTCCCGGTCCAGCTCCAGATCGGCCACGCACAGTCGGGTGGGCGCCGTGGGCCGAAAGTCGCGCCCGCGGCGCGCCAGCGCCTCCAGCCGGGCGAGGAGCTCCTCGAAATCGAACGGCTTGCAAAGGTAATCGTCGGCCCCCAGCCGCAGACCGTTGACCCGGTCTTCCAGCGAGCCCTGGGCGGTGAGCATCAGGATGGGAAGCCCGACCTGGGCGGTCCGCAGGGCCTGGCAGATCTCCAGACCGCTCAGCCCGGGCAGCATGAGGTCGAGCACCAGAACGGTCGGGTCGTCCTGGGCCAGCTGCTGCCGGGCGGCGTCCCGGGCCAGCGCCAGGCCGGACGGCCCGTCGGCGGCGCGCTGCACCCGATGCCCTTCGGCGCGCAGCCCGCGGCACAGGAAGTCGGCAATGCGGTCGTCGTCCTCGACGATCAGGATGTTCATGGGCGGGCCTCCGCCACCACCGGATCGGCAGCCACGCGCGCAGCGGGGCCTGTCAGCGGAAGCACCAGCCGGGCGCGCGTGCCCTGCCCGATCCGGCTCTGCAGATCGATGTGCCCGCCGTGGGCTCGGGCCAGTGCCTGCGCAATGGGCAGGCCCAGCCCGCTGCCTTCGGGCCGGGCTTCGCGGGCCAGCTGACCGCGGAAGTGCCGATCGAACACCTGGGGCAGCTCGTCCTCGCCGATGCCCATGCCTTGATCGGCCACGTCGATGATGCAGACCGGGCTGCCGTCCTGCGACCCGGATGCCCAGCCGACCCGCACCACCCCGCCCGGGCGCGAGTACCGGGTGGCGTTGTCCAGCAGGATGAGCAGCACCTGGCGCAGCCGCTGCGCATCGCCCAGAACCTCCTGCGAGGCATCGACCGCTGTGGCAGGTCCCTCGCATTGCACCGTCACGCCGCGCCCCTCCGCCAAAGCGGCGCACTGCGCCACAGCCTCCTGCACCAGGGCCTGCAGATCCACAGGCTGGCGCACCAGCGACAGCGCGTCGATGTCGCTGCGGGCCATGGCCAGCAGGTCGTTGATCACATGGCCGAGCTGGGCCGATGTCTCGACGATGCGCCGCAACGCCGCCTTGTAATCCGGGGCCGGCCGGTCCGGGCCGCGAAGCGTGATCTCGGCCTCGCCCCGGATGGCGGTGGTGGGGGTCCGCAGTTCATGGCTGATGTCGGCAAACAACTGGCGCCGCCGGACATCGGCCGCGCGCAGGGCATCCAGCGCGTCGCGCAATTCGGCTGTTCTGCCGGCCACCTGGTCTTCGAGCTGCTGACGCGCTTGCGCCTCCCGGGAACGGTGGCTGGCCAGTTCGGCGGCCAGGGTGTTCATGCTCCCGGCCACGGCAGAAAACTCGTCCACCCCTGCCACCGGAATGCGGTGCGCCAGATCGCCCCGTTGCAGGGCCAGGGCGCCCTCGCTCAGGTGATCGAGCGGCCGGCGCAGGGCACGGGCGAAATGCACTGCCGCGGCCACGGCGAGCAGGGCCAGGGTCAAGGCCATGGCCAGCCACAGGCTGCGCATCCAGGCCAGCGTCTGATCGGCGGCCTGGCGCTCCCGGTCGACGGCGGCTGCTTCGCGCGCCAGACTGTCGTCGATCAACTGGCGCAGATCGCGGCCCTGCGAGCGGTCGAACACCCCCGACAGCGCCTGCCAGGCCTGCAGCGCATCGGCGCCCGGGGCCAGCGGCGTGGCGGCATCCACCGCTTCTTCGAGTTCGGCCACGCTCTGCATCAGCACCGCCACGGCGTCTCGGCGGCGCAGGTTTTCATCCTGCGTCTGCGGGCCGCCATGCTGGTCGGCCGCTGCGGCCAGTGTCTCCAGCCGCAGCAGGATGCGACGCATGTCGGCCTGCAGCGCCTCGCGCACCTGAATGTCGGCGCCGGCACCTTGCTGACGCTGGGCCACCCAGGTCCGCAGGCGCTGCTTGGTCGCCGACAGCTCGACAAAGCCGGTACGGATGTCGCTGGCCACCCGGCCCCGCTCCACCTGGTCCCGGGCCACGCCGATGGCCAGTGCCGCGCCGATGCCTTCCAGCACCGCCACGCCGGCCAGGAAGCACAGGGAAAGGGTGAGACGGCGGCGGAACATGGCGGCATTGTGGCCGCTCGTCCGGGCCGGATGGCCGATTCATCTGGCGTTCATGCGGCATTCAGCGCCTGCTCATGGCCGGTTCAGGGTGGATACACCCCGGGAGGTCCCAATCGACTGCAGGGCCGGAACCCGTTGCCGGCCCGCCCCGCCAACCACAAGGAGCATCCATGAAGACCCCGATCGTCCTCGCCCTGGCCGCACTGGCCGCCGCCGCCCTGCCCGCCCACGCCCGCAGCGTGGTGGTCAACCAGGCGCTGACCGAGAAAGAAGTCCTGGCCGCCCAGCAGGGCTGGTGCAAGGCACTGGTGGACATCAGCACCACCGGCGCCCGCAACGGCCAGCCGGCCGCCAAGGCCCTGGCCGAGCAGGTGATCGACAGCGCCTACGGCTACCAGATGGGCGCCGTGCTGTTCAAACCGACCCTGACCACCAACCCCCAGACCTTCCGCACCACCCGTGCCGGTGCGCTGGCCTACTTCGTCGGCGGCGACGCTGCATTCCCGCAGGACACCGGCTTCGCCCTCAAGGGCTGGACCGGCTGCAAGGTGGAGAACGCCGGTCTGTTCCTGGCCGGCGACAGCGCCACCACCATGGGCAAGGTGCACCTGACCAACCGCGACGGCCAGACCACCACCGTGGACAAGACCTGGAAGTTCGTGAAGGACGACGCCGGCGCCCTGCGCATCGTGGCCCACCATTCATCGCTGGAGTACGCTGCCCGCTGATTCCCCCGGTCCGGAGTGGCCGGAAAAAAGGCCCTGGCCGCGCAAGCAGCCAGGGCCTTGTCCGTGTGGCAGCCGGGCCAGCCCGGCTCACCGATACGTCACATGTGGTCGATCATGACCTGGCCGAAACCGGAGCAGCTGACCTGGGTGGCGCCGTCCATGAGGCGGGCGAAGTCGTAGGTGACCTTCTTGGACAGGATGGCCTTCTCGAGCGAACTGATCACCAGATCGGCGGCTTCCGTCCAGCCCATGTGGCGCAGCATCATCTCGGCCGACAGGATCTCGGAACCGGGGTTCACATAGTCCTTGCCGGCGTATTTGGGCGCGGTGCCGTGGGTGGCTTCGAAGCAGGCCACGCTGTCGGACAGGTTGGCACCCGGGGCGATGCCGATGCCGCCGACCTGTGCGGCCAGCGCGTCGGAGATGTAGTCGCCGTTGAGGTTCAGGGTGGCGACCACCGAGTACTCGGCCGGGCGCAGCAGGATCTGCTGCAGGAAGGCGTCGGCAATCGAGTCCTTGACGATGATGTCCTTGCCGGTCTTCGGGTTCTTGAACTTGCACCACGGGCCGCCGTCGATGAGTTCGGCACCGAACTCGCGCTGGGCCAGGGCATAGGCCCAGTCACGGAAGCCACCTTCGGTGTACTTCATGATGTTGCCCTTGTGCACGATGGTCACGCTGGGCTTGTCGTTGTCGATGGCGTACTGGATGGCCTTGCGCACCAGACGCTCGGTGCCTTCGATCGAGACCGGCTTGATGCCGATGCCGGAGGTCTCGGGGAAGCGGATCTTGGTGACGCCCATTTCCTCCTGCAGGAACTTGATCAGCTTCTGGGCCTTGGGGGTCTTGGCTTCGTACTCGATGCCGGCGTAGATGTCTTCCGAGTTCTCGCGGAAGATGACCATGTTGGTCTTCTCGGGCTCTTTCAGGGGGCTGGGCACGCCCTTGAAGTACTGCACCGGGCGCAGGCAGACGTACAGGTCGAGTTCCTGGCGCAGGGCCACGTTCAGCGAACGGATGCCGCCGCCCACCGGGGTGGTCAGCGGGCCCTTGATGGACACCACGTACTCGCGCAGGGCGTGCAGGGTTTCTTCCGGCAGCCACACGTCGGGACCGTACACGCGGGTCGACTTTTCGCCGGCATACACCTCCATCCAGTGGATCTTGCGCTGGCCACCGTAGGCCTTGGCCACCGCCGCGTCCACCACCTTGAGCATCACGGGGGTGATGTCGAAGCCGGTACCGTCGCCTTCGATGTAGGGCACGACGGGCTGGTCAGGCACGTTGAGCGACATGTCGGCGTTGACAGTGATCTTCTGGCCTTGGGCGGGCACTTTGATGTGCTGATACATGGAATCGGGTCTCCGGATGGTGCGGTGTGAGATCGGCTCGCTGCGCGGGGTTCGCGCCACGTCCGCTGAAACATCATTTCACATGATGCGCAGCGTCGGATTTTAGCCCCACACACTGTAGCGGCCCTGACAGCAGGTGTCACCCGCTCGGCCGCCGGCGCTACGATCGGCGCCATGCTGACCACCCACTCCCTTCGCTGGCTGCGCGCCCTGTTTCTGGCCGCGTTGCTGCCCGCCAGCCTGCCCCAAGCCCAAGCCCAGAACGACGGAAAGCCGCAGCTCGGTCTGCCGCGCGTGACCCTGTCGGCCGGCATGCACCGCATCGACGCGCAGGTGGCTGCCCAGCCCGAACAGCGCCAGATCGGACTGATGCACCGGCGCGAGATGCCGGTGCACGAAGGCATGCTGTTCGTGTTCGAGCAGCCCGCCACCCAGTGCTTCTGGATGCGCAACACCCTCATACCGCTGACGGCCGCCTTCGTGGCCGATGACGGCCGCATCGTCAACCTGGTCGACATGCAGCCGCTGTCGGAGGCCAGCCACTGCTCCACGGAACCGGTGCGCTACGTGCTGGAGATGAACCAGGGCTGGTTTGCCAAGCGACGCATCACGGCAGGCTTCAAGTTGGCGGGACCGCCATTCGGCCAGCGCTGAGTCGATCGCACGGCCCATGAAAAAAGCGGCCCGCGGGCCGCTTTTCTGCTCGTCGGACCGACCGGGGTCAGGCGAAGTTCTTCTCGGCGAACGACCAGTTCACCAGCTTGTCGAAGAAGGTCTCGACAAACTTCGGACGCATGTTCCGGTAGTCGATGTAGTAGGCGTGTTCCCACACGTCCACGGTCAGCAGGGCCTTGTCGGCGGTGGTCAGCGGGGTGCCGGCTGCGCCGGTGTTGACGATGTCGACCGAACCGTCGGCCTTCTTCACAAGCCAGGTCCAGCCGGAGCCGAAGTTGCCCACGGCGCTCTTGACGAAGGCTTCGCGGAAGGCGGCGTAGCTGCCCCACTTGGCATTGATGGCTGCAGCCAGGGTGCCGGTGGGCTCACCGCCGCCGTTGGGCTTCATGCAGTTCCAGAAGAAGGTGTGGTTCCAGATCTGGGCTGCGTTGTTGTAGATGCCGCCGCTCGACTGCTTGATGATGGACTCCAGGTCCATGCTCTCGAACTCGGTGCCCTTCTGCAGGTTGTTGAGGTTGACCACGTAGGCGTTGTGGTGCTTGCCGTGGTGGAACTCCAGGGTCTCGCGGCTGTAGTGCGGGGCCAGATCGTCCAGACCGTAGGGCAATGCGGGCAGGGTATGTTCCATGGGGATGTCCTCTTCGATGATGTTGGCAGGGGAAGCCGGCATTGTAGGCAGCGCGCGTGACGCTGCCGCGAGCAGGGTTGTTGCGCCCGGCGGGGTCAGCGGCCGACCAGTTCGGCCTCCCCGTCGGCCAGCCTGGCCCGCACCGGCTGACCCGGCGCAATGTCGGCCGCCCGGGTGATGGCATGCCCCTGGTCGTCGGTCAGCCAGGCATAGCCGCGCTCCAGCACCAGTTTCGGATCGAGCAGCGACAAGGCCATCTGGCTGCGCTGCACCCGTTGCTGGCGCGCCAGCAGATCGCGCTGCAGGGCGACCGGCAGCCGCTGTGCCAGCAGCTCCAGCCGCTGCCCGGACTGCGTGGTGCTGCGCACCAGCCCCTGTTTCAGGCGGGCCTGCAACCGGTCGAGCTGCAGGGTGGCCTGGTGAAGCCGGGTCGAAGGTCTGCCCAGGCGCTGCGCCAGCCAGTCCATGCGCTGGCCGCGCTGGTCCAGCGACTGGTGAACCGCATCCCGCAGGCGTTCCTCGATGTAGGCCAGCTCGCCCAGCCGCTGCTCCAGCGAAGGCGCGCACAGCTCGGCCGCAGCCGTGGGCGTGGGCGCCCGCAGATCGGCCACGAAGTCGGCCAGGGTGAAGTCGGTTTCGTGCCCGACACCGCAGACCACGGGCATGGGAGCCCGGGCCAGGGTCCGGACGACCCCGGGGTCGTTGAACGACCACAGGTCTTCCAGCGAGCCACCGCCGCGGACCACCAGCAGCACGTCGCAGGCCAGAGGGCTGCCGTGCAGGGCGTAGGCTCGCTCCAGCGCCGCAACCAGTTCGGCCGGCGCCTGCGCGCCCTGGACCGAAGCCGGGAACAGCAGCACCGGAATGTGCGGCACCCGCCGGCGCAGCGCAGTGGCCACATCGCGCAAGGCCGCGGCACCCAGCGAGGTCACCACACCGATGCGGCGCGGCTGGGTCGGCAGCGGGCGCTTGCGGGCGGCGTCGAACAGCCCTTCGGCTTCCAGCTGCGCCTTCAGGAGCAGGAATTGCTCGAAAAGCGCCCCCTGCCCTGCGGGCTGCAACTCGTCCACGATCAGCTGCAGGTCGCCCCGGGGGCCATAGACGTCGAGCTTGCCCCGGGCCACCACCCGTTGACCATCCCGCGGCGCAAAGCTCAGCTGGTCGGCCGCACGCCGGAACATGGCACAGCGCACCTGGCCGGTGTCGTCCTTGAGCGAGAAGTAACAATGACCGCTCGCCGCGCGGGAGAAGCCGGATATCTCGCCTTGCACCGCAACCGGGTTGAAGCGCGCGGCCAGAGCGTCCGCAATCGCACGCATCAGCGGGCCAACGGCCCACACACGGCCGCCAGATTCGGGCGCCGCGGCTTCGATTCCGGCATTCACCGGGGTTTTGAGGGGAAATCTGTCCACAAGCCGCTTTCTGTCTGGGTTTTCCGGACAACACCGCCGCGGGTGGTCCAAAGGCCGCCAGATCGTTGATTTGTGAGCACTTTAAGTTGCTCAATTCATGAGCAGATCATGCCATCGTGAGGAATGGCGGGAGGCCGCGCGGATACCCCGAGCGCTTCTCCACAAAGTTATCCACAGAAACGGTGGGTAGGACGCCGGCCAGTCCCGGCTGGCAAACGGTACGCCATAATCCGCCGGTCGCCCGTTCGCCGCGCTTGCGGCACCTGCCTGGAGCCCCGTTTTGCTGTCCATCATCCAAGCCGCCGGCTGGCCGATCTGGCCCCTGATCGCGTGTTCCGTCATCGGTCTGGCGCTCATCGTGGAGCGCTTCCTCAGCCTCAAGACCGCCAAGGTGATTCCACCCAAGCTGCTGGACGAAGCCATCATGGTTTCGCGCAACGGCGTGCCGGGCTCCGACGTGGTGGCCCAGCTGGAGCAGAACTCCGCTCTGGGGGCCGTGCTGGCCAGCGGGTTCCGCGCCGTGCACGCCAACCCGCGGGTCAGCGAGGACGACCTGCGCGCCAGCCTGGAAGGCACCGGGCGCCTGGTGGCAGCCCGGCTGCAGCGCTACCTGGGCGCCCTGGCCACCATCGCCTCGGCAG
This sequence comes from uncultured Hydrogenophaga sp., assembly GCF_958439165.1. Taxonomy (GTDB): domain Bacteria; phylum Pseudomonadota; class Gammaproteobacteria; order Burkholderiales; family Burkholderiaceae_C; genus Hydrogenophaga. Next base: position 47,986 of record NZ_OY288125.1, read on the forward strand.
CGCCGCTGCTGGGCCTGCTGGGCACGGTGATCGGCATGATCGAGATCTTCGGATCGCAGGCGGGCGACGGGCTGGGCGTGGTGCCCGGCGGCGGCAACCCGGGACAACTGGCCCACGGCATCTCGATCGCGCTCTACAACACGGCCTTCGGTCTGATCGTGGCCATTCCGGCGCTGATCTTCTGGCGCTATTTCCGCTCGCGGGTGGACGACTACCTGCTGGCCATGGAAGTTGCCGCCGACCGCTTTGCCCGGCATCTGCTGACCCTGCGCAAGGCCTGACATGAACTTCCGTCCCGGCACCCGCGACGAGCCCGAGATCAACCTGATCCCGTTCATCGACATCCTGCTGGTCGTCCTGATCTTCCTGGTGCTGACCACGACCTACAGCAAGTACACCGAGCTGCAGGTCAACCTGCCCACCGCAGACGCTGAAAAGCCCCAGTCGAATCCGCGGGAGGTGGTGGTGTCGGTCGGTGCCGATGGCCGCTTCGCAGTCAACCGCCTCGTGCTGGATGCCGGGGCTGTGGACACCCTGGTGGCCGCCATCGGCGAAGCCGCCCAGGACGACCGCGAGGCCATGGTGATCATCAGCGCCGACGCGGCCGCCAGCCACCAGGCGGTCATCAACGTGATGGATGCCGCCCGGCGCGCCGGGCTCTCGCGCATCACCTTCGCCACCCAGCAGGGTGGTGCCGGCAAGGCCCGTGCACGACCCTGACGGCGGGTCGCCTGCAGCCGGCCAGGCCCGGCGCGAACAGCGCTGGCGCCGGATGGCCGGCAGCCGGGCCTGGCCCGCTCCTCTGTGGCTGCCGCTGGCGTGGCTGTACGGGCTGCTGATCGGCCTGCGTCACCGGCTCTTCAGCCTGGGCTGGCTCCATGCCGAATGCATGCCGGTGCCGGTACTGGTGGTGGGCAACCTGGTGGTCGGCGGCGCCGGCAAGACACCGGCCACCATCGCCCTCGTCCAGCACCTTCGGCGCCAAGGCTGGAAACCCGGCGTGATTTCTCGCGGCCACGGCCGTTCAGGCAGCGGTGTGCTGCCGGTGACGTCCGACTCCTCGGCCGCAGCAGCGGGCGACGAACCTCTGCTGATCGCCCGGCGCACCGGGGTGCCGGTGTTTGTGGCCGCGCGGCGTGCCGATGCAGGCCTGGCGCTGCTGCAGGCACATCCCGACACCGATGTGCTGGTCTGTGACGACGGTCTGCAGCATCTGGCGCTGCAAGCCACGGTGCGGCTGGCCGTGTTCGATGACCGCGGGATCGGCAACGGCTGGCTGCTGCCGGCGGGATTGCTGCGGGAACACTGGCCACCCCGGGGGGCCCAACCCCGGCCGGATCTGGTCTGGCAGCAGACATCCGGGCTTGCAGCCCGGCAGGTTCCTTCCGCCGGGCAACCGGTCTGGCGCGTGGGGCGTCGGCTGGCCACCCTTGCCGTGAACGCCGACGGCCATGAGCGCCCCCTGGCGGACTTCGCCGGCCAGCCGGTGCGGGCCCTGGCCGGCATTGCCCGCCCCGAAGTGTTCTTCGACATGCTGAACACCGCCGGCGTGCACCCCCGGCAGCGCATTGCCCTGCCCGACCATGCCGGGGCCGGAGCCATGCAACAGGCGCTGGGCAGTGATGACCTCACGCCCGTGATCTGCACGGAAAAGGACCTGGCCAAGCTCGCCGGTCTTGAGCTTCCCTGTCCGGTGTGGGCGGTGCCGCTGGAGCTGGACATTCCGCCCGAAGCCCTGACCGCGCTGGACGCTGCCCTGTCGCCCTATCATCCGGGCCATGGACACCAAATTGCTTGAACTGCTCGTCTGCCCGGTCACCAAGGGCCCGTTGAGCTTCGACCGCGAACGCCAGGAACTCATCTCCCGCCCGGCCCGCCTCGCCTACCCGGTGCGCGACGGCATTCCGGTGCTGCTCGAGCACGAGGCCCGGACCCTGTCGGACGAGGAACTCGCCCGGCCCAGTACCCCTGCACCGCTCGGCTGAGATGACCGCTTCGGCCTTCACCGTGCTGATTCCGGCACGGATGCGCTCGACCCGGCTGCCCGACAAACCGCTGGCCGACATCGCCGGGATCCCCATGGTGGTGCGGGTGGCGCAGCGCGCTGCCACCAGCCAGGCCAGCCGCTGCGTGGTGGCTGCCGACGATCAGCGCATCGTGGATGCCTGCAGTCAGCATGGCGTGCACGCCGTGCTGACGCGGGACGACCATCCCAGCGGCAGCGACCGCCTGGCCGAAGCCTGCACCCTGCTGGACCTGCCCGACGATGCGGTGGTGGTGAACGTCCAGGGCGACGAACCCCTGATCGACCCGGCCCTGATCGACGCCGTGGCCACCGAACTGCACCGCCGCCCCGACTGCGTGATGAGCACTGCCGCACACGCCATCGACCGGCACGAGGACTGGATCAACCCGAACGTGGTCAAGGTGGTGACCGACCGCGATGGCACCGCCCTGTACTTCAGCCGCGCACCGCTGCCCTGGTGGCGCGATGCACCGGCCACCCCGACGCTGCCTTCGCCGGCCCCGCTCCGGCACGTGGGCATCTATGGCTACCGAGCCGGATTCCTGCGCGGCTTTCCGCGGCTGGCGCCCTCCCCGCAGGAACAGCTGGAATCGCTCGAGCAGCTGCGCGTGCTGTGGCACGGCGGCCGCATTTCGGTGCACATCAGTGCCCATGCACCAGGGCCTGGCGTGGACACGCCGCAGGACCTCGACCGGGTGCGGCAACTGCTGAAAACCCCGGGCGCAATACCCCCCCTTCCGTAAGCTGGCACCACGGCGGGGCATGCTATCCTCGCCGCGCTGTCCCGGTGCCCACGCCCGGGGTGCTGTCGCGCGCCAGACGCGGCCACACCACTGAACATTCTGCAAAAGGAAAACGATGAGACTCATCCTGTTGGGCGCACCGGGTGCCGGCAAAGGAACACAAGCCACGTTCATCTGCCAGAAATACGGCATTCCCCAGATCTCGACCGGTGACATGCTGCGTGCCGCCGTCAAGGCCGGCACCCCGCTGGGCCTGCAGGCCAAGGCCGTGATGGAGTCGGGCGGGCTGGTCAGCGACGACCTGATCATCAACCTGGTCAAGGAACGCATTGCACAGGCCGACTGCGCCAACGGATTCCTGTTCGACGGTTTCCCCCGCACCATTCCCCAGGCCGACGCCATGAAGGCTGCCGGCGTCAAGCTGGACTTCGTGCTGGAGATCGATGTGCCCTTCGACGCCATCATCGAGCGCATGAGCGGCCGCCGCTCGCACCCGGCCTCGGGTCGTACCTACCACGTCAAGTTCAATCCGCCCAAGGTGCATGGCGTGGACGACGTGACCGGCGAACCCCTGATCCAGCGTGAGGACGACAAGGAAGAAACCGTCAAGAAGCGTCTGGACGTCTACAGCGCCCAGACCCGTCCCCTGGTGGACTACTACAGCGGCTGGGCCAAGGCCGACCCGGCTGCCGCGCCGAAGTACCGCGCCATCAGCGGCATCGGCTCGGTCGACGAGATCACGTCGCGCGCGATGCAGGCCCTCTCGGCCTGACAACCCGCAGCGGTTCGGCCTGCGCTCAGGCGGGGCTGGACCGCAAACCCACGACGCGACCGTCGTGGAACACGTATTCCGCACGCAGCAGTGCGGCGCCTTTTTCGTCGGTGAACGTGAACCCGACGACCGCGACCTGTGCGCCCACCGGCACCTCGACCATCTGCCACTGCTGCAGGCGGAACAGCGGTGCCAGCTCCACCTCCCACCGACGATCGCTGCGGCGCGGCAACGTGGTCCGGGCCAGCAGGGCCGGGCCATCCACCCCTGCCTGCTGGGCAGGCAACGGCCGGCGGGCCAGATCGGCCGGCAGTGCCAGCTTTTCGGGCAGCTCCAGCACCAGCTCGGCATGCGGATTGCGCCACCGCACCTCGGCCACCCGGCCTTCCAGGTAGATGGGTCGGTTCTGGTCGAAGCTGCTCCAGCCGTGGTGGGCCCAGGCGGGGAGCGTGATGCCGGCAGAGCCGGAGGCCAGCGTGGCCAGGAGCAGGTCGCGTCGTTGCAGGTTCATGCGGAAGTCCTTGGGGAGGTCACCAGTAACCGATCCAGCGGCCGCAGGTGATGACCAGCAACCACAACACGGTCGACAGCAGCAGGGAGGCGCGGGCGCCGAAGTCCTGCCGTTCCAGCGAGCGCCGTGCATGAAACCAGCCTGCATTGCAGGCCGCCAGCATCATCAGCGCCACCTTGACTGTGAACATGCGGTTGGCCAGCAGTTCCATGGGCTGGGTGGAAAACATCAGCAGGCCACTGACGGCACACAGGCCGAAACCGGCCACTGCCAGGCCCAGCGACAACCGGGCCAGCGGCGCTACGGGAACGTCGGACGCCAGGCCCCAGACCCGCGCCTCCAGCAGCACCAGATTGCCCAGCAGCAGCGCGATGCCCACGATGTGGACCACCTCGAGCATCGGATAGGCCCAGGGATGGGCGCCCAGCGCGGCCCCCAACTCAGACCTCCGCCAGCCGCCAGGACAGTTCCAGCCGGGCTTTGGCCGGCGAGAGACCTTCGAGATCGGCAAAGGGCTGCCCGGACCATGGCACCACCGAGCCTTCGCCGCAGCGTGTGGCCAGCACCACCGCCATGCCCTCATCGCGCGCCCGCTGCAATGCGGCCTGCAGCCGCTCGTGCAGCGAACCGTTGCCGGTACCCGACACCACGATGCCGCGACAGGCCAGCTCCGGTGCGTGCTGCGCCTGCAGCAGCAGAGCGTCCACCAGCGAGCCGTCGGCATCGGCATGGCTGGTGATCCAGGCCACCCGGGCCAGCGAGCCCAGGGCCAGGAAGCGGGCTGCAGCGGCTTCGTCGAACGGCTGGGCCGAGGCCGGCGGCCCATCGCGAAAACGACGCATCCGCCCTTCCTCGACCACACCCAGAGGCCCGGCCTCGCCGGACGAGAAAGGCTGGATGCGGTAGGGATGCACCTTGGCGACGTCGCGGGCCGTATGGACCTGGCCGCCGCACACCACGCTCACGCCCTGGCCACCGGCAGCCTGCACCACAGCCAGTGCATCCGACAGGTTCTGCGGCCCGTCAGGGGCCACCGCCGTGGCGGGGCGCATGGCACAGGTCAGCACCACTGGCTTGCCCGGTTTCAGCACAGACTGCAGCAGCCATGCGGTTTCCTCGATGGTGTCGGTGCCGTGGGTGACCACGACACCAGCCACCTCAGGTCGCTGCAGATGGACCACCAGCCGCGACACCAACGCCTGCCAGACCGTCAGGGTCATGTCCTTGCTGTTGATCTGCGCCACCTGCTCCACATCGACCGCCTGGCCTTCCCAGGCCGGCAGCCCGGCCACCAGGTCCGAGACCGGCACCTGTCCGGCGGTATAGCCCACGTTGTCGCCGGCCCGCGTTGCACGGCCGGCAATGGTGCCCCCGGTGCCCAGAATCACGATCCGACGTGGCTGTGCTGAATCCGACACTTGTCAAAGCCTTTCGAACTGGTTAAAAATACAGGCACTGTACAAACAAACAGGACAACGCCATGTTCGACAGCAGCGCGCCCAAGCTCACCGCCCGCCAGCAGCAGATCCTGGAGCTCATCCAGTCCGCCATCGCCCGCACCGGCGCACCGCCGACCCGGGCGGAAATCGCCAGCGAGCTGGGCTTCAAGTCGGCCAACGCCGCCGAGGAACACCTGCAGGCGCTGGCACGCAAGGGCGTCATCGAACTGGTCAGCGGCACCTCGCGCGGCATCCGGCTGCGCAATGTCGACCTGCAGAGTATCAACCAGAGTCGCAGCCGCCAGCTGAACCTGCCGGGCCTGTCGCAGCTCTCGCTGCCCCTCATCGGCCGGGTGGCCGCCGGCTCGCCCATCCTGGCGCAGGAACATGTGGACCAGACCTACCAGGTCGAAAGCAGCCTGTTCCAGCGCACGCCCGACTATCTGCTGAGGGTCCGCGGCATGTCCATGCGCGACGTCGGCATCATGGACGGCGACCTGCTGGCGGTGCAGTCCACACGCGATGCCAAGAACGGCCAGATCGTGGTCGCCCGGCTCGGCGAGGACGTCACCGTCAAACGCTTCATGAAGCAGGCCGGCCACATCGAGCTGCGGGCCGAAAACCCCGACTACCCGACCATCGTGGTCGAACCCGGCGAACCCTTCGAGATCGAGGGTCTCGCGGTCGGCCTGATCCGCAACAGCTTCCAGATCTGACGCCGCAGGCGTCCTGTCGCTCCTGCAGGTGGCGGGCGCTGGTGGCTGCGGTCACCGGCCCTGCAGGGCGCGGCACTTCGATCAATCCTGCCTGTGTTCAACCTCCATCGGAGATTCACATGGGACTGTTCTTCTCTGCGCGCAGCTGGCGCGCACCGCTGCAACTCATCGACTGCTGGCTGCCGGAACCGGCTGCTGCGGCTCGCAACCGCGCCGAATCCGGCCCACGCCCCCACGCGCCCACCTCGGCGCAACCGACCTCGCTGACGGTGCAACGCTTCGCACGCGCCGGCTGGCTGGGCCGACAGGCCGCCAATGCCCCCCGCCTCGACGACCCCACCGACCCCGCTGGCTCGGCCTGCGTGGCCGGGCATCCTGAACGACGCGCAGGTCGCCCGGCCTCGGCCGGTGCACGCCGCTCCGGCGCCCGGGTGGTGCTGTCGGGCCGCATGGACCAGGTCTGCGCCGAACTCGAACGCCTCGCTGCCCAGGAAGAGGCGCTGCAGCGAGCCGCCTGATCGCGGGCCGGCATGGGCCGGCGGGCACAATAGAGGGCATGAACATCGTGATCCTCGACGACTATCAGGACGCCGTGCGCAAGCTGGCGTGCGCCGAAAAACTGGAGCCGTACCCCGCCAAGGTTTTCACCAATACGGTCAAGGGCGTCGGCCAGCTTTCCATCCGCCTCCGGGACGCCGACATCCTGGTGCTGATCCGGGAGCGGACACAGGTCACCCGGCAACTGATCGAGAAGCTGCCGCGTCTCAAGCTGATCGTCCAGACCGGCAAGGTCGGCGCTCACGTGGACGTGGCGGCCTGCACCGAGCGCGGCATCGCCGTGGCCGAGGGAGTCGGCTCACCGGTGTCCACTGCTGAACTGACCTGGGCGCTGATCATGGCGTCGATGCGGCGCATACCGCAGTACGTCTCCAACCTCAAGCATGGCGCGTGGCAGCAGTCGGGCCTGAAGTCGTCGGCCATGCCGTCGAACTTCGGCGTCGGCATGGTGCTCAGGGGCAAGACACTGGGGGTCTGGAGCTTTGGCCGCATCGGCGAGATCGTGGCCGGTTACGGGCGCGCCTTCGGCATGCGGGTGATCGTCTGGGGCAGCGAGGATGCACGGGCGCGGGCCGCTGCCGGTGGCTACGAGATTGCCGCCAGCCGCGATGCGCTGTTCGAACAGTCCGACGTGCTGTCGCTGCACCTGCGGCTGAGCCCTTCCAGCCAGGGCTGCGTGACCCTGGACGACCTCACCCGCATGAAGCCGACCTCGCTGCTGGTGAACACCTCGCGGGCCGAGCTGATCGAGCCGGAAGCCCTGCTCACCGCGCTCAACAAGGGCCGCCCCGGCCTGGCGGCCATCGACGTGTTCGAGTCGGAACCCATCCTGCAGGGGCACGCCCTGCTCCGGCTGGAGAACTGCATCTGCACGCCCCACATCGGCTACGTGGAGCAGGACAGCTACGAGATGTACTTCAGCTCGGCCTTCGACAACGTGGTGAACTTCATCAAAGGCACGCCGACGAACATC